>CAWERW010000005.1:0-292765 GCA_963811595.1 uncultured Solirubrobacteraceae bacterium | reverse complement strand
TGGCGTGCACGTCGGCCGTCTGGGCGCAGGAGCTCGACCTGATGTCGGAGCGCGTGCTGGAGCGCCTCAACGGGCTGCTCGGCCGTGGCGAGGTCAAGCGCCTGCGCGTGCGCACGGGCGGAGGAGGTCGCTGAGCGTGCATTTTGTGCGCTTTTGCAGCACTTTCGGCACGGCTGACGTGGCGGATCCGGGACCCCGGCCTGCTATTCTTATGACACGTTCGAGGGACGCCTCGCTCGTGGAGCCGACCCGCTCCGCGGCCGGGGCGTCACGCATGTATGACGGAGGAACACGTGGCTGAAGGCAAGCCGGACAACGGACAGCAGAAGAGCTCGTACGACGCCCAGGACATCACCGTCCTGGAGGGGCTCGAGGCGGTCCGCAAGCGGCCGGGCATGTACATCGGCTCGACCGGCGTCCGCGGCCTGCACCATCTCGTCTACGAGGTGGTCGACAACTCCGTCGACGAGGCGCTGGCCGGCAACTGCTCGCGCGTCGACGTCACGATCCACCCCGACAACTCCGTCACGGTCGTCGACGACGGCCGCGGCATCCCCGTCGCGATGATGGAGAAGGAGCAGAAGCCGGCCGTCGAGGTCGTGCTGACCGTCCTCCACGCCGGCGGCAAGTTCGGCGACGGCGGCGGCTACAAGGTCTCCGGCGGCCTCCACGGCGTCGGCGTCTCGGTCGTCAACGCGCTGTCGGAGAAGCTCGACATCGAGATCGGCCGCGACGGCCACGTCTGGCGCCAGTCCTACGTGCGCGGCGCGCCGACGGGGCCGCTCGAGCAGGGCGAGCCCTCCGAGGAGACCGGCACGAAGATCACGTTCCTCTCCGACGCGGAGATCTTCGAGACGCTCGACTTCGAGTTCTCCACGCTCGAGCAGCGCCTCCGCGAGACGGCGTTCCTGACCCGCGGCCTGCGCATCTCGCTGACCGACGAGCGCGCCGAGGGCTCCAAGGTCGAGTTCCAGTACGAGGGCGGCATCGAGGACTTCGTCCGCTACCTCAACGAGAACAAGGAGTCGGTGCAGAAGAAGGTCATCTTCTTCGACGCCGAGAGCGAGGAGGGCGCGGTCGAGGTGGCGATGCAGTGGAACTCCTCCTACCAGGAGTCGATCCACTCGTTCGCCAACAACATCAACACGCACGAGGGCGGCTCGCACCTGTCGGGCTTCCGCTCCGCGCTGACGGGCACGCTCAACCGCTACGCGCGGGAGAAGGGCCACCTGCGCGAGAAGGACGACGCGCTGACCGGCGACGACGTGCGCGAGGGCCTGACCGCCGTCATCTCCGTGAAGCTCCAGGACCCGCAGTTCGAGGGCCAGACGAAGACCAAGCTCGGCAACCCGGGCATGGCCGGCTTCGTCCAGAACATCGTCAACCGCGGGTTGGCCGAGTTCCTCGAGGAGAACCCGCAGGAGGCCGGCCAGGTCGTCAAGAAGGCCGTCTCGGCCGCCCAGGCCCGCGCCGCCGCCCGCAAGGCGCGCGACCTCACGCGCCGCAAGTCCGCGCTCGAGAACTCCGCGCTGCCGGGCAAGCTCGCCGACTGCTCCGTCCGCGACCCCTCGCTGACCGAGCTGTTCATCGTCGAGGGCGACTCCGCCGGCGGCTCGGCCAAGCAGGGCCGTGACCGCGCCACCCAGGCGGTGCTCCCGCTGCGCGGCAAGATCCTCAACGTCGAGAAGGCGCGCATCGACAAGGTGCTCCAGAACACGGAGATCCAGGCGCTCATCACCGCGCTCGGCTCGGGTGTCCGCGACGACTTCGACATCGAGCGCTCGCGCTACCACAAGATCGTGCTGATGACCGACGCCGACGTCGACGGCGCCCACATCCGCACGCTGATCCTCACGCTGCTGTTCCGCGAGATGCAGGAGCTGATCGAGGCGGGCTACATCTACATCGCCAAGCCGCCGCTCTACAAGCTCACCCAGGGCCGCCAGGAGCGCTACATCGAGAAGGAGTCCGAGCTCGAGGAGATCCTGCTCGGCGACAAGCTCGACCGGATCGAGGTCGCCGACGCCGGCGGCACCGCGTTCAAGCTCACCGACAACCGCTGGCAGCGCTACCGCCGGCTGCTGAAGCAGTACGAGGGCTGGGCGTCCGCGCTGCGCGCCGACTTCGGCAGCGACACCGTGACGTTCCTGGAGGAGTCTCAGATCCTCGACGAGCAGGTCACGACGGCCGAGGCCCTGATCGACCTCGTCAAGCGGCCCGACCCCGAGGAGGAGCCGTACCTGACCGAGCTCGTGGGCTCCGACGACGGCCTCATCCGCATCAAGGCGACCGAGCGCAAGTCCAACATGGCGCGCACCCTGCGCCTGCGCCGTTCGCTGTTCGACGCCAACGAGTACCGCCAGCTCGCCCGCGTGCACTCCGAGCTCACGAGCATGGCCGGCGTGCCGCCCTTCACCGTCCGGCTCGGCGAGCAGGACGAGGAGGCGCTGTCCTTCGAGGACCTGCCGCGCGCCGTGCTGAAGGTCGCCTCCAAGGGCATGAACCTCCAGCGCTTCAAGGGCCTCGGCGAGATGAACGCCGACCAGCTGCGCGAGACGACGATGGACCCCGAGACGCGCACGCTCGCGCAGGTCACGATGGACGACGCCGCCGGCGCCGACCGCCTCTTCACGATGCTGATGGGCGAGAAGGTCGAGCCGCGCCGCGAGTTCATCGAGGAGAACGCCCGCGCCGCCACCCTGGACGTGTAAGCGATGGCCACCTCAGACATCCTCTCCGGCGGCAACATCGAGCCCCGCGGGCTCGAGGAGGAGATGCGCTCCGCGTATCTCGACTACGCCATGTCGGTCATCGTCGGGCGCGCGCTGCCCGACGTCCGCGACGGCCTGAAGCCCGTCCACCGCCGCGTCCTGTACGCGATGGACGAGATGGGCCTGCAGCCCAACCGGCGCTACGTCAAGTGCGCGCGCATCGTCGGCGCCGTGATGGGCAAGTACCACCCGCACGGCGACTCGGCGATCTACGACACGCTCGTGCGCATGGCGCAGGAGTTCTCGCTGCGCCACCCGCTGGTCGACGGCCAGGGCAACTTCGGCTCGGTCGACGACGACCCCGCGGCCGCCATGCGGTACACGGAGGCGCGGCTCGACGGCATCGCGCGCGAGATGCTGCGCGACCTCGACCACGACACGGTCGACTTCCAGCCCAACTACGACGGCGAGGACCAGGAGCCGACCGTCCTCCCGGCGCGCTTCCCGAACCTGCTCGTCAACGGCTCGTCCGGCATCGCCGTCGGCATGGCGACGAACATCCCGCCGCACAACCTGCGCGAGGTGATCGCGGCCACCGTCGCGTTCATCGACAACCCGGACATCGACACCGCCGGCCTGATGCAGCACGTCAAGGGCCCGGACTTCCCGACCGGCGGCGTGATCCTCGGCCTCTCGGGCATCCGCGACGCCTACGAGACCGGCCGCGGCCGCATCCGCGTGCGCGCCCGCGCCCACTCCGAGCCGCTCGCGCACGGCAAGGAGGCGATCATCGTCACCGAGCTGCCCTACGCGGTGAAGAAGGGCGGCGACGGCGGCGTCATCCGCAAGATCGCCGAGCTCGTGCAGGACAAGAAGATCACCGAGATCTCCGACCTGCGCGACGAGTCGGACCGCAACGGCATGCGGATCGTGATCGAGCTCAAGCGCGACGCGATCCCGAAGGTGGTGCTGAACAAGCTCTACAAGCACACGCCGATGCAGACGACGTTCGGCGTCAACACGGTCGCTCTCGTCGACAACGTCCCGCGCACCCTGCCGCTGCGCGGCGTCATCCACTTCTACGTCCAGCACCAGCGCGAGGTCATCGTCCGGCGCGCCAAGCACGAGCTGCGCACGCTCGAGGCCCAGGTCCACCGCCTCGAGGGCCTGCTGATCGCGCTGGACAACCTCGACGCCGTGATCGAGCTGATCCGCGGCTCGCGTGACCGCGACGAGGCCCGCGAGGGCCTGATCGAGCGCTTCGGCCTCACGCACATCCAGGCCCAGGCGATCCTCGAGCTGCGCCTCCAGCAGCTGACCGCGCTCGAGGCCGACTCGATCAAGCGCGAGCACGCCGACAAGGTCGAGCGGATCCGCGAGCTGCGCGAGCTGCTCGGCGACGAGGACAAGGTCCTCGGCGTCATCAAGGAGGAGCTGCTCGAGATCTCCGAGCGCTACGGCGACGACCGCCGGACCCAGATCACCCACGCCGAGGACGACGTCGACATCGAGGACCTGATCGCCGACCAGCAGATGGTCATCGCGATCACCCACTCGGGCTACATCAAGTCCCTGCCGCTCGCCACCTACCGCATGCAGCGCCGCGGCGGGGTGGGCGTGACCGGCATGGACATGAAGGACGACGACTACATCGAGCACCTCTTCGTGTGCTCGACGCACGACTTCCTCCTGTTCTTCACGAACCGCGGCAAGGTCTACCGCTCGAAGGTCTACGAGCTGCCCGAGGCCGGCCGGACCTCCAAGGGCCGCTACCTCGGCAACGTGCTGCCGCTGCGCGAGGGCGAGCGGGTGCAGTCCGTGCTCGCCACGCGCGACTTCTCGGAGTCCGACTACCTCGTCTTCGCGACGCGGTGCGGCACCGTGAAGAAGACCGAGTTCCAGGCCTACAACACGCCGATCAAGGCCGACGGCATCATCGCCATCAAGATCCGCGACGAGGACGAGCTCGTCGCCGTGCGGCGCGTGGACGAGGGCGACGAGGTGCTGATGGTCTCGAGCGCCGGCCTCGCGGTGCGCTTCGCCGAGAGCGACGCTCGCGCGATGGGCCGCGACACCAGCGGCGTCCGCGGCATGGACGTCTCGGGCGACGTCGAGGTCCTCGCGATGGACATCGCGCGCGACGACCAGTACCTGCTCGTGGTCACCGACAACGGCTTCGGCAAGCGCACGATCGTCGGCGACTACCGCAAGACGAACCGCGGCGCCAAGGGCGTCAAGACGATCCAGCAGACCGAGGCCAAGGGCCGCCTGGCCGGCGCGCTCGTCGTGCGCGAGCACCACCAGCTCGTGTTCATCTCCCAGAACGGCATGGTGCAGCGGATCGCGGTGCGCGACTTCCGCCCGCTCGGCCGCAACGCCCAGGGCTTCCGGCTCATGAACATCCGCGACGACGACCAGGTGTCGGCGATCGCGCTGGTGATGGAGGACGAGGCCTCGACCGCCGCCAGCGCCGAGACGCTCGACCCCGAGACGGTCGCGGGCCCGGCCGACGACCCGGCGCTCGCGCCGGCCGAGGACGCGGACCTGCTCGAGCAGGCCGGCCCGGCCGACCCGACCGACCCGGCGACGATCACGCCACCCGAGGTCGACGCGGACGACGTCGAGCCGTAACCCCCCTGAACGGCCCGCGGGGCTTGCCCCGTCCCGGCCGTTCTGTACTCTGGCGAGACCAGAGAAAGGGGGTGGTCCGAAGTTGAGTGACAGTCATTACGGGACCCTGGAGGTGCCCGGCCGCTAGTACCAGCCGGTGCTGGACCCGCTGGGAGCGGAATCCACACCGAGGCGCCGTCGCCGTCCGTGCCGGAGCTCGTCCCCCCGGCCGCATGAGTCAGCGGACCGCGACCTGAAGTCCAGCAAGTCAGCACCCGAAGGGCCCCGTGTCGAACGGGGCCCTTCGCGGTTCTAGGCCGCTTCGTGGAGCGGGAGGTACTGCTTCCAGGTCGCCGGGATCGTCGGCGAGGCGAGCTGGATGAAGATGTGAGGGCTCGGGATGCGCGGCTTGACGCGCGGGTGCATGTCGACCTGGTGCGGGAGCCGGTCGCCCTTGCGGCGGTTGCACGGCGCGCACGAGGCGACGATGTTGTCCCAGCCCGACGTGCCGCCCTTGGAGCGCGGGATCACGTGGTCGACCGTGAGGCTCGTGCGCGCCCCGCAGTACTGGCACTCCCAGCCGTCGCGGGCGAACACGGCGCGGCGCGTGATCTTGCGCTTGTGCGTGTCGCGCGGCACCCGCACGTAGGTGATCAGGCGGATCACGACGGGCTTGGCGAGCGAGCCGTTGGCCCAGTGCAGCGTCTGGCTGCCGATCTCGATCACCTCGGCCTTCTCCTTGAGGAGCAGCACCGTCGCGCGGCGCACCGTGCAGACGTTGATCGGCTCGTACGTCGCGTTCAGCACCAGCACTCGACCACCAGACCAACGGCCACGGCCGTCGGAACCAGGTCCGTGCCGCGGGTGGCCTCCGAGCGGCACAGACCCTGATGGGCCTGGTGGTACTGCTGTCGCCATGACTGCGCGGAGTCTAGCTATGGAGCCGCCGGAAACGACCCGAGTACCCGCACGCCCTCGGCGTGGGAGCGCAATCCGGCGATCGCCGCGGCGACGTGCTCGTCGTCCTCCCGCCCGTCGAGGTCGACGAAGAACATGTAGGTCCCGAGCCCGCGCCGGCGCGGCCGCGACTCGATCCGGGTGAGGTTGACGTCGCGGTCCGCGAACTCGGCGAGGCAGCGCACGAGCCAGCCCGGCCGGTCGTCGGTGGCCTCGCGGAACATCAGCGCGGTCTTCCAGCGCCCGCCGGCCGCGGCGTCGGCCGGCTCGCGGGCGATCCACACGAACCGCGTCTCCGAGCCGGGCGGGTCCTCCACCTGCTCCTCGAGCACTGCGCAGCCGTACAGCGCGGCGGCGGCGCGGCTGCCCAGCGCCGCCCACGGCTCGCCGTCCTCGCGCTCGGCCACGAGCCGCACCGCGTCGGCCGTCGAGGCGGTCAGCACGACCGTGGCGGCGGGCAGGCGGGTGCGGAGGAAGGTGGCGCACTGGCCGCTCGCCTGGGGGTGCGACGCGACGGTGGCGATGCGCTCGAGCGCCACCGGCTCGCGGGCGATCAGGCAGTGGTGTATCGGGTGCACGAGCTCGCCGGTGATGAGCACGTCGTCGGTCTCGAACGCGAGCGCGTCGAGCGTGGCGTTGACGGCCCCCTCGAGCGAGTTCTCGATCGGCACGAGCGCGCGCTCCACGCGGCCCTCGTGGACCGCCATGACGGCGTCGTGCACCGTCGGCAGCGGGACCGGCTCGTAGTTCTCGGTGCCCGGGCCGGCGAACACCGCCTCCTGGCTGTAGGTCCCGGCCGGGCCGAGGAAACCGACCCTCATCCCTGCAGCGTGGCGGCGCTCTCGCCCGCCAGGGCCCGCCGCACCGCCTCGATCTCCTCGGGCGAGAGCTCGAGCTCCCCCTGCCCGTCGTGGACGAGCTTGCAGTAGATGCGGGCGGTGTCGCGGCGCACGATCGAGGAGAGCACGACGCCGTTGCGCCGGGCGTCGAGCAGCGCGATCGTCGTCGACTGGTTGCCGGTCAGCTCGCCGTAGGCGTCGTAGCGCACCAGCGAGCGGTAGGCGATCGCCCCGTCGAGCCGCTCCTCGGCGACGCCGAGCCGCTGGTCGACGGTCGTGGCGACCTCCTCGACGCGCTCGTGCAGCGCCGCGAACGCCTGGTGCAGCCCCGCGGCATGGGCGACGAGGTCGTCCTGCCCGTGCTCGCCCAGGACGGCGCGCTGGGCCGCCCGCAGGCGCCGCACGCGGAACGCGAGCACGAGCCCGAGCAGCAGCGAGATGAGCGCGAGGGCGCCCGCCGACAGGGCGGCGATGCCCGCCGGATCGGTCAGCTCGTCCACGGCGCCAGAGGATACGAACTACGGGGAGATCAACCTTCTGTGAACAACACGTCGTACTCCTGCGTGTTGTTGTCCGTCTTCTCCTCGCCGGGGACCTTGGCGACCGTGACCTTGACGGTCACCGCCTCGCCGGTGGGAGGCGCGGCACCGAGCGGGATCGACGCCTCGGCGGTCGCCCCCTTCGCGACCGTGTCGACCGTGCGCGAGGCCTTGATCGGCTTGTCGCCGCCTTCGATTGTCAGGTTGACCTTGACGTCGAACTCGTCGTTCTCGCCCTGGTTGGTGAAGGCGACGACGAACGCGGTGTCCTCGTTGGCGGCGATCCGGTTCGGCGCGTCGGGCTGCAGCTGGGTCTCCCCCACCGTCACCGACTCGAGGCCCGTGCCGTGCAGGCCGGGCGCCGGCTCGCCGTCCTCGCCGCCATCGGTCGTGAGCTCCTGCTCGAGCTGGGCGGCGACCGTCTCCTCGCTCAGCCACTCGATCCCGGGCAGGAAGCGCGAGGCCGCGATCCGCTGGCCGCCGATCTCGGCGTCGTCGAGCGCGCTCTTGATCAGCGGCGCGACGCGCGCCTGGTAGAGCACGTCGGAGGAGAGGAAGGCCTGCATCTGGCCGGCGATCTGCGTGATCGCGTCGTTGGCGGCCTCACCCTCGTCGCCGAGCGCCGTCCGGATCTTCTCGGCGATGAAGCCGAGACCGTCACGGCGGAACTCGAGCGCGATCAGCAGCGACTGCTGGGCGCCCTTCATCTCGTCCGGCACGTCGAGGCTGCGCGCCTGCTTGAGCTGCGCCTCGGCCTGCACCCGGTAGCCCGAGATGTTCGTCTGCAGGTCCTGCGGCGACTCGCTGCCGGCCTGGCCGAGGAGCTGGAAGAACGGCTGGCCGACCTGGGTGTCGGACTCGCGGATGATCGAGGAGACCTCGCGGTTGTAGTCCTTCAGCGCGTTCTCCTGGCGTGAGCTCGCACACGAGCGCACCGCCACGAAGAGCAGGATCAGCAGCAGCACGAGGCCGCCGATGGCGACGGCCCGGCGGACCAGAAGGGTGTTCTGGTCGGTTGAGGCGCCGCCCGCCGCCGCGCCGCGGCGCGGTCGTGGGCTGCTCCCCCGGGGCTCGTCGTCCTCGTCGAAGAAGGACAAGGTGTGAAGTATGCCGTCCCGGACGGCGGCTTTGCGGCGCACGGGCGGTTGCGGCGAGCAGGGGCGCCCGCCGGCGCGGCGAAAGGACGGCTCGCCATGCAGGTCACCGAAGAGCTCGTCGCGCAGGCCGATCCCTCGCTCGCGCTCGGGCGCTACCGCCTCGGTCCCCGGATCGGCGCCGGCGGCTTCGGAACGGTCTACGAGGCATACGACGAGCGGCTCGGGCGCAGCGTCGCGGTCAAGGCGATCCCCTCCGACGGCCGCGCAGACGAGCGCGCCCGCCGCGAGGCGCACGCGGTCGCCTGCCTCGACCACCCGGGCATCGTCTCGGTGTACGACGCGGGCGAGGAGGACGGCTCGCGCTTCCTGGTCTGCGAGCTGGTGCGCGGCGCGACGCTCGCCCAGCTCGAGGCGGCCGGCGCGGTGTCGGACCGCGACGTGCTGCGGATCGGGCTCTCGCTGGCCGACGCGCTCGCCCACGCCCACGAGCGCGGGGTCATCCACCGCGACGTCAAGCCGCAGAACGTCATGGTCCCCGAGCGCCCGCGCTCGCCCTACGGCGCCGCGAAGCTGACCGACTTCGGCGTCGCCCACCTGGCCGGCGACGAGCCGCTCACGCGCACGGGCGACGTCGTCGGCACGCTCGCCTACATGGCCCCCGAGCAGGCCGCCGGAGAGCGCGTCGACGCGAGCTGCGACCTCTACGCGCTCGGGCTCGTGCTCTACGAGGCGCTGGCGGGCGTGAACCCGGTGCGCGCCGGCAGCCCGGCCGCCACGCTGCGGCGGGTCGGCACGGAGCTGCCCCCGCTGCGCACCAAGCGCGCGGACCTGCCGCCGGAGCTGTGCGCCGCGATCGACCGCACGCTGCGCCCGCCGGCGCACGAGCGCGGCGAGCTGATCGACCTCGCGGACGCGCTGGCCGAGGCGCTGCCTGCGGTCTCCGACGAGGGCGGCACCGTCGCCCCGCACCCGCTCGAGGACACGTACGAGCTGCCGTCCTGGGGCGCCCGCGCCGGCGCCGCGGCGGCCGCCGGGCTGCTCGTCGCGCTCGCGCTGGCCGGGCTGCTGCCCGACTCCTCGCTGCCCGCCGCCGCGGCCGGGCTCGGCGCGGCCCTGCTCGTGGGGCTCGTGCCCGGCGCCGGCTGGGTGCTGGCCGTGTCGGCGATGCTCGCCGCGATGACGTTCGGCGCCGACCCCCGCGTCGGCGCCGCGCTGCTCGTCTTCCTCGCCGTGATGCTGCCGCCGCTGGCGCTGCGCGGCGCGCCGCTGCTGTGGTCCGTGCCCGCCGCGGCGCCCCTCCTCGGCCTCGTCGGGCTCGCCGGGGCCTTCCCCGCCCTCGCCGGCACCGCGCGCGGCGCCTGGACGCGCGGCGCGCTGGGAGCGGTCGGCCTGTGCTGGCTGCTGCTCGCCGAGCCGCTGCTCGGCCACAACCTGCTGTTCGGGATCGCCGGCCTGCCGGAGCGCGACAGCTTCGACGGCGCCGCCAGCATCGCCGCGAGCGACGTCGTGCGACCGCTCGTCACCTCCGGGGCCCTCGTCCAGGCGCTCGTGTGGGCGGGCGCGGCGGTCGTCATGCCCTGGATCGTCCGCGGCCGCTCACTGCCCGCGGACATCGTCGGCGCCACCGCGTGGGCCGCCGGACTGGCGGGCGCGACCGCCTCCGTGGGGGCGGCGGTGAGCGGCGCCACGCCACATGGTCTGGTTGCGGGAGCGCTCGCAGCGGGCATCCTCGCCGTTGGCTGGCGATGGGTGTACGGCACGACCGAGGAACTTGACCTCTCATACTCCTAGGCACGCATGAGCGTGCTGCGCAATCTCGAATCCAAGCTGGCGGGCCTCGTCGAGGGCACGTTCTCCCGTGCCTTCAAGTCCGAGGTGCGCCCGGTCGAGATCGCGCGCAAGCTGGCGCGGGAGATGGAGCAGCACAAGGTCGCCTCGCTCTCGCGCACCTACGCGCCCAACGAGTACGTCGTCTGGCTCTCCGCGCAGGATCGCGAGCAGTTCGAGGGCTACGAGGGCGAGCTGCGGCGCGAGCTGTCGGGCTACCTGCTCGAGCACGCGCGGCGCGAGCGGATCGCGCTGCTGACGCGGCCGACGATCACGTTCGAGACCGACGACGAGCTGCGGCTCGGCGAGTTCGGCATCCAGGCGCGGCTCGTGCGCAGCGCCGAGGACGAGGAGTCCGACGCGCCCAGCCAGGGCGACCACGGCCACACGATGGTCTACTCGACGTCGAGCCGGATCTCCGAGCAGCTCGCCGAGCCCGACCCGCGCCGCCGCGGCGCGCGCCTGCGCGTCGACGGCCGCACGAGCGTGGTCGGCTCCGGCGGCGCTGTGCTGGGCCGCTCGCGCGAGGCCGACGTGCAGGTCGACGACCCCAACGTCTCCCGCAAGCACGCCGAGCTGCGGCCCTCGGGCGCCTCCTGGACGGTGCGCGACCTCGGCTCCACCAACGGCGTCAAGGTCAACGGCCGGCGCATCCAAGGTGCGCAGTCGCTCCGAGACGGGGACACGATCACGATCGGCACCTCCGACATCGTCTTCCAGCTGGAGCGCCAGTGACCCTCGATCCCGTAGCCGTCGCCCTCAAGTTCGGCTTCATCGCCGTGCTCTATCTGTTCCTGCTCTGGATGATGCGCTCGGCGCTCAGGGACCTGCGCCGCACGTCCGCCGACGTCGGCCCCGACGGCCGCGGCGGGCAGGGCTCCTACGAGGACGCCACGGGCATGCATGTCGCCTCGTCCGGCTTCGGCGGCGACGGCGACCTCGGCACCCCGCGGCTGCGGGTGGAGACCGCGGCGGGCCTGCGAGACGGGGTGGCGTACGACCTCTCCGACGGCGCCGTGCTGGGGCGCGGGGACGAGGTCGACATCCAGCTCGAGGACTCCTTCGCCTCGACCGCGCACGCGCGGCTCGTGCCGCAGGGAGACGTCGTCGTGCTGGAGGATCTAGGCTCGACCAACGGCACCTACCTCAACGGTGAGCCGCTGCGCGGTCCGCAACCGCTCCACGTGGGCGATCGCATCCGCATCGGCGACTCCGAGTTCACCTTCGAGCGCTAGGGCGACCGACACTTTCATGTTGCGCATCGCAGAGCACTGGTACGCGTCCGACCTCGGGCGCCAGCGGCAGGGGAACGAGGACAACTTCTTCGTGCGCGCGCCCCTGTTCGTGGTCGCGGACGGCATGGGCGGCGCCCAGGCGGGCGAGGTCGCGTCCGAGATCGCGGTGCGCTCGTTCGACGAGGCGCTGCCGCACGGATCGCTGCCGGAGGCGCTCGCCGGCGTCATCGAGGCCGCCAACCGGCAGATCCACGAGCGCGCCCGCGCCGACGAGTCGCTGCACGGGATGGGCACCACCACGACGGCGGCGTACGTCTCCGACGACGAGGTCGTGATCGCCCACGTCGGCGACTCGCGCGCCTACCTGCACCGCAACGGCGACCTGATCCGGCTGACCAAGGACCACTCGCTCGTCGGCGAGCTCGTGGCGCGCGGCAAGCTCACCGAGGAGCAGGCCGAGCAGCACCCGCAGCGCTCCGTGATCACCCGCGCGCTGGGGCCCGAGGCCAACGTGCAGGTCGACGTCGACATCTTCCCGGCCAAGGCCGGCGACCTGTTCCTGCTGTGCTCGGACGGCCTCACGTCGATGGTCCACGAGCCGAAGCTGCCACCGCTGTTCGAGGACGCCGAGTCGCTCGAGGTGCTCGGCAAGCGCCTGATCGACGCCGCCAACGCGGCGGGCGGGCGCGACAACATCACCGTGATCCTGTTCCGGCTCGAGGAGGTGGAGGGCGCCGAGGGCGCGGGGGCCGCCGCCACGGCCTCGTCGGGCGAGGACGACACCTCCGAGTACGAGACGTTCGAGGGCGACGCCGTGCCCGCGCCGCGCCAGGGCGTGACGCGCCCGCAGGCCGAGAACGCGCAGCCGACCGAGGTCTCCGACTCGGTCGAGGACGACTACCGCCGCAGCGGCACCGTCGCGCTGTCGGCCATCCAGCCCGGCGGCGAGCCCGCCGCGGCCCCCGAGGAGCCGCCGCCCCAGGAGCCGCCGCAGCGCACCGCTCCCCTCCCCGGCGAGACGCAGCCCGAGCCTCCCCGCAAGCGCCGCAGGCGCGTCCCCGTCGGCCTCATCATCGTCCTCGCCCTCGTCGGCCTGCTCCTGGCCGGCGGCTGGATGGCCACGCGCGCCGTCTACTTCGTCGGGACCGACCCGCGCGACGAGCGCACGATCGCGATCTTCCGCGGCCTGCCCTACGACCTGCCGCTGGGGATCGAGCTCTACGAGCGCTACGCGGGCTCGGGCGTGACGATCGACGACGTCCCGCCGGCGCGGCGCTCGACCTTCACCGACCACAAGCTGCGCTCGAAGGACGACGCCGAGAACCTCGTGATCGCGCTCGAGCGCGGCCAGATCGAGTGAGGCAGGCCACATGAGCGCCCGCAACCGCGAGCTGCTCGCGCTGGTCCCCGCCTCGCTGCTCGTCGCGGCCGGGTTCGCCGCGATCTTCATCCAGGAGTCCCAGCGGCTCTCCGACGTCTCGCTGACCTACGGCGCGATCTTCCTCGGCGTCTGCGTCGCCACCCACCTCGTCGTGCGGTTCCGGCTGCCGTACGCCGACCCGTACATGCTGCCGCTCGCCGCCGTGCTCGCCTGCTTCGGGCTCGTCGTGATCTACCGGCTCGACGCGGAGAAGGCGATCCGCCAGGCCGGCTGGTTCGCGTTCGGCCTCCTGCTCTTCACGCTCACGATCGTGTTCCTCAAGGACTTCCGCGTGCTCGAGCGCTACCGCTACACGATCGCCGGCGCCGGGCTCGCGCTGCTGCTGCTCCCGCGCATCCCGGGCATCGGCCAGCAGGTCAACGGCGCCTACCTGGGGGTCGGGATCGGCTCGGTCTCCTTCCAGCCCGCGGAGTTCGGCAAGCTCGCGATCGTCATCTTCCTCGCGGCCTACCTGCGCGACAACCGGCAGCTGCTGGTGCAGGGCGCGCGCCGGATCGCCGGGATCACGCTGCCGCCGCTGAAGCACTTCGGGCCGCTGCTCGTGGTCTGGGGCGCCGCGATGTTCCTGCTCTTCTTCATCCGCGACATCGGCTCGTCGGTCATGTACTTCGGCGGCTTCCTGGCGCTGCTCTACGTCGCGACCAACCGCTTCTCGTTCGTGGCGATCGGGCTCGTGCTGTTCGCCGCCGGCTCGTGGGTGATGTACCAGGTCACCGGCCACATCCAGGACCGCGTGGCGATCTGGCAGGACCCGTTCAAGGCCAGCCTGGTCGAGAAGGAGGGCTACCAGATCGCGCAGTCGCTGTTCGCGCAGGCCGACGGCGGGCTGTTCGGCACCGGCTTCGGCCAGGCGCTGCTGTCGGTGGGCGGCACGCCGCTGCTGCCGGCCGCCGACACCGACCTCATCTACTCCGTGATCGTCAACGAGCTCGGGCTCGCGGGCGCGGTCGGGCTGCTGCTCGTCTACCTGCTGTTCACCGAGCGCGGGATGAAGACCGCGATGCTCGCCCCCGACTCGTTCTCCAAGCTGCTGGCCACGGGCCTGACGGCGGTCTTCGCGCTGCAGGTGTTCGTGATCGTCGGCGGCGTGACGAAGGTGATCCCGCTGACCGGCGTGACGCTGCCGTTCGTCTCCTACGGCGGCTCCTCGATCGTCGCCAACTTCGTCCTGCTGGCGCTGCTGATGCTCGTCTCCGACCGCGCGCGAAGGCCGGCGCACCTGCGATGAACACGCCGATCGTCCGCCTCTACGCGTTCTTCGCCCTGCTGTTCGGCGTGCTCGTGTTCGCGACCTCGTGGTGGAGCGTGTTCAAGGCCGGCGAGATGCGCGACAACGCGGCGAACCGGCGGCCGCTGCTGGCCGAGGAGCGCATCAAGCGCGGCACGATCCGCTCCGCCGACGGCAAGGTGCTCGCCCGGTCGGTGAAGATCGACGCGGAGCGCTACGCGCGGCGCTACCCGACCGACGAGACGTTCGCCCACGCGATCGGCTACTCGTTCACGAAGCTCGGCCGCTCGGGGCTCGAGGAGTACCGCAACGACCCGCTGACCGGCCGCCGCACGGAGCTGATCGGCGCGGTCGACTCGATCCTCGGCGAGCGCGGCGTCGGCGACTCGATCCGCACGACGCTCGACTCGAAGGCCCAGCAGGCCGCGATCGACGGGCTGAAGGGCCGCAAGGGCGCCGTGGTGGCGCTCGAGCCCAAGACCGGGAAGGTGCTCGCGATGGTGAGCACGCCCTCCTACGACCCGAACGGGCTCGACGAGGGCAACACGTTCTCGGAGCTCTCGACGGACGAGCAGAACTCGCCGCTCGTCAACCGCGCGACGCAGTCGGGCTTCCCGCCCGGCTCGACGATGAAGGTCGTGACCGCGGTGGCGGCGATCGACACCGGGAAGTACACGCCCAACTCGACGGTCAGCGGCGAGAACGGCAAGAAGATCTCGGGCGTCCCGCTCAACAACTTCGGCAACGAGGACTTCGGCGACATCACGCTCACCGAGGCGCTCACGAAGTCGGTCAACACCGTGTGGGCCGAGGTCGGTGAGAAGCTCGGCAAGAGCACGATGGCCGAGTACATGACGAAGTTCGGCTTCTACAAGCAGCCGCCGATCGACCTCCCGGCCGACCAGCTGCTCGCCAGCGGCGAGCGCGGCGAGCGCGGCCGGCTGCTCTCGCCCACCTCGCGCCAGATCGACGTCGGCCGCATGGCGATCGGCCAGGACAAGCTGCTCGTGACGCCGCTGCAGATGGCGACGGTCGCCGCCACGGTGGCCAACGGCGGGGTGCGGATGGAGCCGCACATCACGCAGAAGATCGTCGACCCCGACGGGCGCACGCAGGACGAGATCGAGGGCGAGCGCGCCGAGCGGGTCATGAACGAGGACACCGCGCGCGACCTCACGGCGATGATGCTCCGGGTCGTCGACGAGGGCACAGGGACCGCCGCGGCGCTCGAGGGCGTCAGGCTCGCGGGCAAGACCGGCACGGCGGAGATCGACGTCGACCGCGACATCAACGACGCCTGGTTCATCGGCTTCACGGGCGAGGTCGCGGTCGCGGTCGTGATCGAGCGGATTTCTGGCACCGGCGGTGTCGACGCCGCGCCGATCGCCAAGTCGGTGATCGAGGCGGTGGACGGCGGATGAGCGTTCACGGGATCGCGAAGGACACGGTCGTCGACGAGCGCTACCGCGTGCTCAACCGCATCGGCTCGGGCGGGATGGCCGACGTCTACTGCGCCGAGGACCTGCAGCTCGGGCGGCGCGTGGCGCTGAAGCTGCTGTACCGCCGCTTCGCCGAGGACGAGGAGTTCGTCGAGCGCTTCCGCCGCGAGGCGTCGAGCGCGGCCGGGCTGCAGCACCCGAACGTCGTGGCGGTGTTCGACCGCGGCGAGTTCGACGGCACCTACTACATCGCGATGGAGTTCCTGGAGGGGCGGTCGCTGAAGCAGATCGTCCGCCAGGAGGGCGCGCTCGAGTCCGATCGCGCGATCGACCTCGTGATCCAGATCCTCAAGGCCGCGCGCTTCGCGCACCGGCGCGGGATCGTGCACCGCGACATCAAGCCGCACAACGTCATCGTCGACGACGAGGGGCGCGCCAAGGTCACCGACTTCGGGATCGCGCGGGCGGGCGCCTCGGACATGACCGAGACCGGCTCGATCATGGGCACGGCGCAGTACCTCTCGCCCGAGCAGGCGCAGGGGCATCCCGTCGACGCGCGGGCGGACCTCTACTCGGTCGGCGTCGTGCTCTACGAGCTGCTGACGGGGCGCGTCCCGTTCGACGCCGAGTCGGCGGTCACGATCGCGCTGAAGCAGGTCTCCGAGGAGCCTGTGCCGCCGTCGGAGTTCAACCCGGCGGTCTCCGACCAGCTCGAGGACGTCGTCATGCGGGCGCTGCAGAAGGATCCGGCCTACCGCTTCGCCGACGCCGAGGAGTTCATCACCGCGCTCGAGGCCGCTCGCGGGATCCCGGCGGGCACGGGCGAGTACACGCGCATCGCGCAGACCACCGGGACGTATCCGGGCCTGCCGGCGCCGGTCGCCGAGCTCGAGCGGGCCGACCGCCGCAACCTGCGCTGGCTGTGGTGGCTGCTGGCGGTGCTGGCGCTCGTCGGGATCGGGATCGGCGCCTACCTGCTGCTCGTGCCCGAGAAGGTCTCGGTGCCCGACGTCGTCGGGCGCCGCTCGGCCACCGCCGCGCAGATCCTCCAGAACCGCGGCTTCGAGCCCAAGATCGAGAACGTGCGCTCCGACAGCGTGCCGGAGGACCGCGTCACCACCCAGCGCCCGCAGCCGGGCCAGGAGGCCGAGGAGGGCGCGACGGTGACGATCATCGTCTCGAGCGGCCCCGGCGACGCCACGATCCCGTTCGTCCGCGGGACGCCGCGAGCGCAGGCGGAGCGGCGGCTCAAGGCCGCGGGCTTCCGCGTCGACGTGCGGCGCGAGTTCAGCGACGAGGTGCGCGAGAACCGGGTGATCGAGACGTCGCCGTCCGAGCGCTCGCGGCTCGAGCGCGGTCGCACGGTGACGCTCGTCGTCTCGCGCGGCCCGCGCATGGTCGAGCTGCCCGACGTCGTCGGCCGCGACCGCGACGACGCCGAGCGGCTGCTCGAGGCGCGCGGGCTCCAGGTCTCCTTCACCGAGCGCGAGGACGAGGAGAAGGAGCCCGGCACCGTGCTCGTGATGAGCCCGGCGGCCGGCAGCGAGGCCGAGCGGGGCGCCACGGTGACGCTGACGATCGCCAAGGAGCCGCCGCAGGTCGAGATCCCCGACGTGCTCGGGGAGGAGGCTGACGACGCGGCGCGTGCCCTCGAGGAGGAGGGCTTCCGCGTGCGCCGGCGCGAGCAGGCGATCGACGGGCCCGACGGCGACGGCACCGTGCTCGAGACGACCCCGCCGGCCGGCGAGCAGCGCGACAAGGGCTCCCGCGTCACGATCGTCGTCGGGCGCTTCGAGCCCGAGAACCTCGATCCGGACCCGGGCGCCACGCCGGCGCCCACGGCGACGCCGTGAGGGTCGCGGTCCTCGCCGGGGGGCGCTCCTCCGAGCACGACGTGTCGCTGGACTCGGGGGCGACGGTGTCCGCCGCGCTCGAGGAGGCCGGGCACGAGGTGATCTCGGTGCGGCTGGCCCGCAGCGGCGCCTGGAAGGGGCCGGACGGGGCGGAGCTGTCGCTGGTGCCGGGCGGCGGGCTGCTGGGGGCGGAGGTCGTGTTCCCCGTCCTGCACGGGCCGTTCGGGGAGGACGGCACGATCCAGGGGCTGCTCGAGCTGCTCGACCTGCCCTACGTGGGGGCGGGCGTGCTCGCCTCGTCGCTGTGCATGGACAAGGTCGTGTTCAAGGAGGTGCTGGCCGCCGCCGGCGTGCCGCAGGTGGCGTATCTGGCGGTGCGCGAGGCGCGCTGGCAGGCGACGCCGGACGCCGTGCGGGGGGAGCTGGCCGCGCTCGGCTGGCCGCTGTTCGTCAAGCCGGCGCGGCTCGGCTCGTCGGTGGGGATCTCGAAGGTGACCTCTGCGGAGGAGCTCGACGGGGCGCTGGAGACGGCGTTCCAGCACGACGGGCTCGCGATCGCGGAGGCGTTCTCGCCCGGCATCGAGGTCGAGTGCGCGGTCACGGGGCTCGGCGAGCCCGAGGCGTCGCTGCCGGCGGAGGTCGTGCTCCAGGGCGATGCCGACTGGTACGACTACGAGGCGAAGTACGCGCCGGGCGGGGTCGAGCTCGAGATCCCGGCGCGGGTGGCCGAGGACGTGATCGCCGAGGTGATGTCGCTGGCGCGCGAGACGTTCCTGCGCGTGGGCTGCTCGGGGCTGGCGCGGGTCGACTTCTTCGTCGAGGACGGGCGCGTGCTCGTCAACGAGCTCAACACGCTGCCGGGCATGACGGCCACGAGCGGCTTCCCGAAGATGTGGGAGGCCAGCGGGCGGACGTTCCCGGAGGTCTGCGACCGGCTGCTGGCGCTCGCGCTGGAGCGCTACCGCGCGGAGCGCGCGGGCCACGCGTTCTGAGCGCCCGCACCCGTCAGGGTCGTCCGCTCTAGCGGCGCTCAGCTCGCGGTCTTGCGGAACAGCGAGACGTCGGAGAGCTCGACGCGCTCCTCGCCCTCGGGGAGCTTCGTGATCCAGACGAGGTAGTAGCGGTAGGGCTTGCCCTCGGTCCGGAGCGTGAAGCGCTGGCGCTTGCGCTTGACGGTGCCGCCGCCGACGCGCTGCCACTCGTTGCCGACGCCGGGAGCGGCGTCGGGCGCCGGGCCGTCCTCGGCGACGTGGATCTCGGCCTGCCACCCGGGCTTCGGCGTGTCGAGCTCGATCTTGGTGGCGGTCACCTCGGGCGCGGCGTCGATGTAGAGGCCGACGCCGTCCTTGCCGGCGATCGTTCCGCCGCTGTAGCTCTCGGTCGTCCAGGCGGTGCCGGGGTCCTTGTCGACGGCGAGCGAGGCCTCGTCGGCGTGCTCGTCGTCGTCGCCGAGCGGGTCGAAGTCCTGGGCGCTCGTGCGCTTGACGGAGACGACGCGGGTGCCGGGCGGCGCCTGGACCTTGCCCTCGCCGGTGCCGCGCTGGGTGCGCTCGAGGCCCTGGAGGAGGACGACCGCGAGGACGCCGCCGGCCAGCAGCAGCGCGCCGACGACGGCGATCACCGGGATCCGGCGGCGGAGCCGGAAGGGGACGCGGCGGCGGGCGCTGTCGGGGAGGGTGGCGATGACCGCGGTCGCCTCGCCGGTGGCGCGGCCGGAGCGGGCGGCCTCGACGGCGAGCGCGTCCTCGAGGTCGACCTCGAGCGTGTGCGCGTCGGGGTAGCGGTGCTCGAGGTGCTTGTCGGTCATGCGGTCGAGGATCGCGGCGAGGCCCGCGGACACCTCGGGGCGGCGCATCTGGACGTCGGGCAGGTCCTCGCGGACGTGCTTCATGGCCACGGCGACCTGGTTCTCGGCGTGGAACGGCACGTCGCCGGTGAGCATCTCGAACAGGACGACGCCGAGCGAGTAGATGTCGGACTGGCCGTTGACGTCGTGGCCGAGGGCCTGCTCGGGCGAGACGTAGTCGGTCGTGCCGAGGACGCGGCCCTCGGCGGTGAGGCCGTCCTCGTCGAGGCTGCGGGCGATGCCGAAGTCGGTGACCTTGGCGGAGCCCTCCTCGTCGATCAGGACGTTCTGCGGCTTGACGTCGCGGTGGACGATGTGGCGGGCGTGGGCGGCGGACAGGGCGCGGGCGATCTCGATCGCGTAGGCGATCGACTCGTCGATGGGGAGCCGGCCCATGCGCCGGATGCGGTCCTTCAGCGTCTCGCCCTCGACGTATTCGAAGACGATGTAGGGGCGGCCGTCCTCCTCGCCCGCGTCGATGACGCCGACGATGTGGGGGTGGCTGAGCTGGGCGACGGCGCGGGCTTCTCGTCTGAAGCGCTCGAGCTGGTCGGTGTCGGCCGCGATCTCGCGGTGCATGAGCTTGACCGCGACGCGGCGCTCGAGCACGGCATCGAAGGCCCGGTAGACGGTCGACATCCCGCCGGCGCCGATCTGGGCGTCGAGCCGGTACCGCCCGTTGAGCTGCATGCCGACGAGGGTGCTCATCCGTTGTCCTGGTTCCTATTGTGGACTACCGCTGGGCGTCCTGCTGCTGCATCCGCGCGTTCATGCTGACGGCATGTCGCCAGATCTTTGCGTCTGCAAAGGTCGCACGCGCAAGGATCGCGGCGCGGAGCCATTAACGACCGAGCGCCGGCGACACCCGCACTGCTGCGGACGCCCCGGCGCTCGGCGAAATAGGTGTGTCTCGGGCGGCTACGAGCCGAGCGACCGGCCCGACCACGTGTCGGTCACCGACGGCCGCTCCGGCGCGGGCGCCGGCTCCTGCACGTCCGCGACGAACCACGGCTCCTCCTCGGCGGGCGCCACGACGGGCTCCTCCTCCGAGGTCGGCTCGGCGACGAACGGGGAGGGCTCGACCTGGTTGAACGAGTCCTCCTCGGCAACCACGGGCTCTTCGACCACGTAGGGCTCCTCTGCGACGACCGGCTCCATGACGGGCTCTTCGACGACGTAGGGCTCCTCTGCGGCGACGGGCTCCATGACGGGCTCCTCGGCCACGTAGGGCTCCTCTGCGGCCACGGGCTCCATGACGGGCTCCTCGGCCACGTAGGGCTCCTCTGCGGCGACGGGCTCCATGACGGGCTCCTCGGCAGCAGCGGGCTCCGTAACGGGCTCCTCCGCGACGTAGGGCTCCTCGGCGGCCACAGGCTCCATGACGGGCTCTTCGACGACGTAGGGCTCCTCTGCGGCGACGGGCTCCATGACGGGCTCCTCGGCGCCAGCGGGCTCCGTAACGGGCTCCTCCGCGACGTAGGGCTCCTCGGCGGCCACAGGCTCCATGACGGGCTCCTCGGCCTCGACGGGCGCCGTGACGGGCTCCTCGAAGACGATGGGCTCCACGCCGTGCTCCTCGGCCGCGACGGGTTCCATGACGGCCTGGTCCGCCTCGGGCTCCTCGAAGGCCATGGGCTCCCTGACGGGACCCTCCGCCTCGACGGGCTCCTCGGCCAGGACCCGGGCCTCCTCGGCGATCGGCTCCACGTACGGCACGGGGGTCGGCTCGACGGCCGGCTCCTCCATCAGCGGGACCTCCCAAGACTGCTCCGCGACCGGCTCCTCGGCGACGGGAAGCTCCATGACGAGCTCCTCGCCGACCACGGGGGCCGTTTCCTCGACCGCGGCGACGGGCTCGACCTCGACCACGGGCAGCTCGTAAGCGGCCTCAGGCGCGATGGCGGGCTCCACAGCCATGACCGGCTCTGCGACGGGCTCCTCGGCGACGATGGGCTCGGGGGCGGGCTCCTCGGCCACGTAGGGCTCCTCGGCGGTGACGGGCTCCTCGGCCACGATCGGCTCGGGAGCGGCCTCCGGGGCGGGCTCCTCGGCCACGTAGGGCTCCTCGGCGGTGACGGGCTCCTCGGCGACGATCGGCTCGGGAGCGGCCTCCGGGGCGGGCTCCTCGACCACGACGGCGTCGGCAACGGGCTCGGGCGTGGGCTCGACGACGGGCTCGACGGCCGCGATCGGCTCCACGACCGGCGTGGGGGCCGGGGCGGGCGGGACGTAGGCGTCCGCGAAGAAGGGCTGGGTCTGGTCGTCGCGGCGGCGCGACATGTGGCGGGCGACCGCGATGAGTGCACCGGCGCCTACCAGCAGGAGGATGAATCGGACGAGGCGGGACATGCTGTGAGGCTCCTTCGGCGGTGGCGTGCGGAGGTGGGAGATGGACGCGCGGTCGGGTTCGACCGGTACCCACAGCATCGGACCGCCGGGGGCGGCCCTTGAGTCCCGTGTGAGGTTTTCGCTATCTCGTCGGCGACAGTTGGAGCCGTCGGCCGCTCATTGCGGCTTGACGGCGCCCCCCGACCACGTCTGCCAGTCGCCGCCGGAGATGTCGTCGTCGTCCTGCTCCTTCGCGGGTTCCTCCGTCGGGGAGGCCGGCTCCGGGGTCTCGCCGATGGCGGGGTTGCCGGCCGCCTCGATCGCGTCCTCGATCTGACGCTCCGCGTCGCTCACGCCCTCACCGCTCTCGGCGTTCTCCTGAAGCTCGGCCTCGGCCTGCTCCTGGCCCTCGGAGACGCCCCCGCCGGCCTCGGCGACGGGCCGCTCGGCCTCGGTGATCGGCTCGCCGGGCTCGCTGCCCTCGTACTCGTTGCCCGCGGAGCCGCCGATCGCGGCGGCCTCGGCGGCCGCGGCGGCTTCCTCCGCGGCCTCGTCGATGGGCTCGGGCATGACCTGCGTGTCGGCCTCGGCGGTCGGCTCGCCGGCCGCGGGCGCCGCGCTCGCGGTGTCGGGTCCGCCCGCCTCGAAGCCCAGCTGAGACGGCGGATCGCCCTCGGCCGGCGTGTCGACGCCGCCCGTCGGCGCGGCCGCGGGCGTGGTGTGGCCACCGGACTCCTCGGCCGCAGCGGCGGCGTCCGCGATCGCGTCCTCGACCGCCAACGTGTCGTCGACCTGGATCGGCGCCTCCTCGACCGGCTCGGAGCGGCCCGGCTCGGGTGTCACCACCGGATCGGGCGCCGGCACGGGCGTCGCGGTGTTGGCGGGCGGCCCCGGCGCGTCGTAGTTCGACGGCTGCGGAGGCGCGGGCGGGCTGTACGGCTCAGGCTCCGGCGACGACCCGCCCGGGAGCAGCTGGCGCACGGTGTCGCGCTTGGCATACGCGGCGCCCGCGGCGACGGCGACGCCGACGAGGAGGAGGCGCTTGAAGGTGAGTCGGGCCATGGTTCTCGGTTGCTCCTTCTCGGACGGGCGGGCGTGCCCCCGGAACGGTACCCACCTCGCCCGGCGCGACAACACCTGCCTCGCCGGGCATGCTGTAGCCATGCGGAGGATCGGCGGAGGCCTCAAGGAGTTCTGGGTGAAGGCCTATTCGGACAACCTCACCGGCCTCGCCGGGATGGTCGCGTACAACCTCCTGCTGTCGATCTTCCCGGTCGCGCTGATCGCCCTCTTCATCGCCGGGCAGATCCTCTCCTCGCCCGACCTCGAGCGCTCCGTCCTGGTCGACCTCCAGGACCTCTTCCCGAGCGCCACCGAGACGACCCTGAGCGAGGCGCTGCGCGAGGTCCGGGACTCCTCGACCACCGTCGGCATCATCGCCATGGTCGCCAGCCTGTGGGTCGGCACCGCGTTCTGGGGCGCGCTCGACACCGCGTTCTGCCGCATCTACGAGCTGCCCTGCCGCACGTGGGTGCGCCAGAAGCTGTTCGGGCTCGCGATGCTCGGCCTGGTCCTGATCTTCTTCGCCGCCACGGTCGCGGTGCCCGCGCTGCAGTCGCTGCTCTTCGCCCACCGCGACGACCTCCCGTTCGGCCTCAGCGACCGCGAGAGCGCTCTACAGGATCACGCTCGCCGCCGGCCTGGTCATCAACTTCGCCGCCCTCGCGACGATCTACCGCACCGTGCCGAACACCGCCGTCCCCTGGCACGGCGTCTGGCCGGGCGCGCTCGGCGCCACCCTCGCGATCGGCATCGTCGACTACGGCTTCCCGTTCTACCTCTCCAACGTCTCGGCGTTCGCCGGCCTGCGGACGACGCTCGTCTTCGTCCTGATCGTGCTCGTCTGGTTCTACGCGCTGTCGATCATCATCCTCGGCGGCGCGGTGGTGAACGAGCTCCGCCTGGAGCGGCGCCGGGGCGGTACGCTCGCGAGCGTGCCGGATCCGAAGACGGAGGAGCTGCGGCTCGAGCAGATCGAGAAGGAGCGCCAGGAGCACGCGCAGGCCGAGCGGTCGGAGGACGAGCCGGAGACGGAGCAGCACGAGCGGCGCGCCGAGCGCGCGGGCTATCTGCGGGAGAAGCTGCGAGAGCGGGCCGAGGCGGAGGACGCCGCGGCCAAGGAGGGGTAGATGGAGGGGCACGAGGAGCGCGGCCAGGAGCTCGAGTTCGAGCTCGCCGAGATGGAAGAGCGCTCGGACGCGCTGGCCGACGACGTCGAGGGCGCGAAGGAGGACTGGGCCTCGAAGCAGTCGGACGCCGCCGTCCCAGGCGCCCCGCCGTCCGACGAGGACGACGTCCTCAAGGACGGCGAGTCAGAAGACGAGGCCGAGTGACGGCACGGCGACGCGGTCCGCGTCGCCGGTGACCCAGCCCACCCGCCGCGTGCCCGGATGGTGCGCGGCCAGCAGCGCGACCGCCGCGTCGGCCTGAGCGGCCGGCACGACCGCGCAGAAGCCGCAGCCCATGTTGAAGACCTCCCACATCTCGGCGTCGCCGACCGCGCCGTGCTCCTGCACGAGCCCGAACACCGGCGGGACCGGCAGCGGGGCGTCGATCTCGAAGCCGACGTCGGCGTGCAGCCGCAGCAGGTTGAGCAGCCCGCCGCCGGTGATGTGGGCGAGCCCGCGGACGTCGAGCCCGCTCCGCAGCAGCTCCAGCACCGCCCGCACGTAGATCACCGTCGGCTCGAGCAGCGCGTCGGCCACCGACGCGCCCCCCAGCGCGCCCGGCCGGTCGTCGAGGTCGAGCTCCCCCAGCGCCCGCCGCGCGAGCGAGTAGCCGTTGGAGTGCAGGCCCGCCGACGGCAGCCCGATCAGCGCGTCGCCCGGCTCGCAGCGCGCGCCGGTCACCATGCGGTCGAGCGCCACCGTCCCGAAGCACGCCGCGGTCAGGTCGAACCCGCCCGGCGACGGGTGGCCCTGGATCAGCTCCGGCAGCACCGCGACCTCGCCGCCGGGGATCTCCACCCCGGCCGCCTCGGCGCCCGCCTTGAGCCCGACGGCGATCGCCTGCATGACCTCGGGGTCGGCCTGCTGGACCGCCAGGTAGTCGAGCAGCGCGATCGGCTCCGCGCCGACGCAGATGACGTCGTTGACGTTCATCGCCACGCAGTCGATCCCGACCGTGTCGTAGCGCCCGGTCTGCTCGGCCACGATCAGCTTCGACCCGACGCCGTCGGTGCCCACCGCGATGCCGAGGTTCGGCGCCACCTCGAGCACCGCCGCGTAGTGGCCCGACTCCAGCACCGAGCGCGACGCGCGGCCGGTCTCGATCGTCCGCAGCACGCCCACGAGCGCCGCGACGCCGCGGTCGGCCGCGCTGGTGTCCACCCCGGAGTGCGCGTAGGCGCCGCTCATCGCCCGCGATTCTCGCGCACGAGCAGGACGCCCGCGAGCGCGCAGCGGTAGCCGGCCCACGGCGCCAGCGGCGCGCCGCGCTCCAGCACCCGCGCGAGCGGCAGCGCGGCGAGCGTCGCGCCCGCCGCGGTCAGCGCGCCCGCCGCCAAGGTCAGCCACTCCGCCCGCGCCGGCCGCCGCTGCACCAGCCGCAGCCCCTTGAGCACCGCCGCGCCCGCCAGCACCGGCACGCCGATCCCGCGCGAGAGCCGCACCGCATCCGGCCGCGCGAACCCCAGCGCGCGCGCTGCCGCCAGCGTCGCGCCCGACCGCGAGACGCCGGGCATCAGAGCGCACGCCTGCGCCAGCCCGAGCAGCACGCCGTCGCGCGGCCCCGCCTCCTCCTCGAGCCGCTCGCCCGGCCGCCGGTCGGCGAGCACCATCGCCGCCGAGCCGGCCATCAGCCCGAACGCCAGCGAGCGCGGCCCGCCCAGCCGGGTCTCGATCCAGCCCTCGGCCGCGAACGCCAGCCCGACCGTCGGGATCATCGACAGCACCGCGACGTCGAGCGGCAGCGCCATCAGCTCGCGCCGCAGGCCCACCAGCAGCGCGACCGCGCCGCCCGCGTGCAGCGCGACCTCGACCTCCTTGCGCCGCGCGCCCTCGAGCCCCGCGTGCTCCCAGCCGAGCAGCAGCGGCAGCGCGGCGACGTGGCCGGAGGAGGAGACGGGGAGCAGCTCGGCCGGGCCCTGGACGAGCCCCAGCGCGACGACCTCAGCGCGACGCATCGGCGGCCGGCTCGCCGGTCGCCTCGGTCTTCTCGGGGCGCTTGCCGCGGCGGTTGCGCACGACCAGGTAGATCACGCCGGCCACGATCATCGCGGCGACGGCGTAGTCGACGTAGTGCAGCGAGTCCTTCCACTGCTCCCAGCGGTCGCCGACCTCGCGGCCGATGAACGTGAGCATGAAGATCCACGGCACGCAGCCGAGCGTGGTGAGGATCGTGAAGCGCCAGAACGGCATCCGCGCGACGCCCGCGGGCAGCGAGATGAACGTGCGGATGATCGGCAGCATGCGCGTGAGGAAGACGGTCCACGAGCCGTACTTCTCGAACCAGCGGTCGGCCCACGCGAGATGCGACGGCTTGATGTGGAGCTTCTTGCCGTGCTTCTCGAGGATGTCGACGCGCCCGTAGTAGCCGACCGCGTAGGCGATCCAGGAGCCGACGACGTTCGCGGCGGTCCCGACCGCCACGACGGCAGCCATCGAGTACTCGCCCTCGGAGACGTTGAAGCCCGCGAACAGGAACGTGGTCTCGGACGGGATCGGGATGCAGGCGCTCTCGGCCACCATCAGCACGAAGATGCCGGGCAGCCCGAGCTTCTCGATCACGTCGACCGCGAACTGCACGATCGGGTCGGTCAGGGATGCGATGACGAAGGGCACGCGGCCCCCAGGCTAGCGGCCCGTAATTCGGCTCAGCCGCTGCCGCGCGGCTCGATCCGCGGGAGCGTGAGCGAGGAGATGCGCTGCTTGGGCCGCGGCACGGCGGTCTTCGGGCGCAGCATCTTGAGGATCATGATCGCCTGGTCGACGTTCGCGGCCAGGGCGGGCCGGTGGGCGACCTCGTACTCGTTGATGCGCGGCCCGACGTCGGGCGCGGCGCCGGCCAGGATCAGCTCGCCGCGGCGGGAGCGCAGCTCGCGAACCGCAGTCGACAGCGCGCCCAGCGCGGCGTCGCCGACGGGGGCCGCCTCGGCGAGGTCGACGATCAGCCAGCGGACGCCGCCGGCCAGCGCGGCGTCGACGCGGCGCACGAGCTCGGGCGCGTTGCCGTCGTCGAGCGAGCCCTTGAAGTCCATCTGGTGGACGACGTCGTCGAGCCGCTGCTCCCTGACCGCGAGGTCACCGGGGCGGACCACCGAGCGCAGCGACTGCGAGGTGAACATGGTCGACTCAATACCCTCTCGATGCCAGCTTCAAGAGGCACAGTATCGGCCAGTCGGCCGTTCTCCTGCAATGTCGGTCCCCCTTTTCGACACGTCGACGCCGCTCGACCCCCTGCGCGATCGCCTCCACGCGAAGGCGATCGAGGTGATCGACGGCGGCCGCCACATCCTCGGCCCCGAGGTCGCGGCGTTCGAGCGCGAGTTCGCCGGCCACCTCGGCGCGCGCCACGCCGTCGGCGTCGCCAACGGCACCGAGGCGCTGACGATCGCGCTGCGCGCGCTCGGCGTCGGGCCCGGAGACGAGGTCGTCGTGCCGTCGTTCACGTTCTACGCCTCCGCCGAGGCGATCCCGCCGACCGGCGCGCGGCCCGTGTTCTGCGACGTCGACCCCGAGACGGCGTGCGTGAACGCGGAGACGGTGCGGGCGGCGCTGACCCCGCGCACCAAGGCCGTCATGGCCGTCCACCTGTTCGGGAACCTCGCGCCGGTCGAGGAGATCGAGGCGCTCGGCCTGCCCGTGCTCGAGGACGCGGCCCAGGCCGCCGGCTCGGTCGCCGCCGACGGCCGCCGCGCGGGCGCGCTCGGGACGATCGCGACGTTCTCGTTCTTCCCCTCCAAGAACCTCGGCGGGTTCGGGGACGGCGGCGCCGTCGTCACGAGCGACGACGCGCTCGCCGACCGCGTGCGGATGCTGCGCTTCCACGGCTCCCGGGACAAGGAGACGTTCGAGCTCGTCGGCTACAACTCGCGCCTCGACGAGCTGCAGGCCGCCCTGCTGCGGATCACGCTGCCGCACCTCGACGGCTGGTGCGACGGCCGCCGCGCCGCCGCTGCCGCCTACGAGGCGGCCGGCCTCGGCGAGATCGTCGAGCTGCCGCGCGCCGCCCCGGGCTCGAGCCCCGCGTGGCACCTCTACGTCGTCCGCCACCCGGAGCCCGACGCGCTCGCCGCCGCGCTCAAGGAGGCGGAGGTCGGCCACAAGGCCTACTACCGCGTGCCCGCGCACCGGCAGCCCGCGATGCGCGAGTTCGCCGGCGCCCTCGAGCTCCCCGCGACCGAGGAGCTGGCGCGCACGCATCTCGCGATCCCGATGAGCCCGGTGCTGGACCGGGAGCAGGCCGGCGAGGTCGTGACGGCCGCGCGCGCCGTCGACGCCAATAGAATGGCCTGATGCGCCGCCGGATCAGCTCCGCGGCCTTTCCCGTCCATCGTCATTCTCTCTCGCAGGTCGCGCTGGACGCGGGGCTGGTCGCGCTGGCCTATTTCCTCGCTTATCGCCTCCGCTTCGACGGGGCCGGCGGCGTGCCCGAGCTCTACCACGACCTGTTCGTGCGGACGCTCGGGTTCGTGGTGATCGGCAACATCGCGATCTTCACCCTGTTCGGGCTCTACCGGCACTGGATGCGCTACGCGTCGCAGGCCGAGTACCTGCGGATCGCGCAGGCGTGCCTCGCCGCGGTGCTCGCGCTCGTCGCCTACATCGCGGTCGTGCAGCCGAAGCTGCTGTTCGCGCCGCCGCGCGGCTTCGTCTCGGTCAACGCGCCGACCGGCGTGCTCGCGCTCTACGGGCTGCTGATGCTCGTCTTCCTCGGCGGCGTCCGCTTCATCGTGCACGCGATCTACGAGCGGCCGCTGCGCGGCTCGCGCATGCGCAAGGACGCGCGCAGGGTGCTGATCGTCGGCGCGGGCGACGGCGGGCGGCTGCTGCTGCGCGAGATCATGCGCAATCCGGAGCTCGGCTACCGGCCGGTCGGCTTCATCGACGACGACCCGCGCAAGCAGCACGCGCGCATCGACCGCGGGGTCGAGGTGCTCGGCAGCACCGACGAGCTCGGGCGCGTGCTCGACGACGTCGAGCCGCAGGAGGTCCTGATCGCGATCCCCTCGGCGCCGGGCACGATGCGCGCCAAGGTGGTCGCCGCGTGCCGCGAGCGCGGCGTGCCGGTGCGGACGATGCCGACGGTGTTCGAGCTGCTGCAGACCGGCGGGCGCCTCATGCGCCAGGTGCGCGAGGTCAAGGTCGAGGACGTGCTCGGCCGCGAGCCGGTGCGGATGGAGGTCGAGCGCGTCGGCGAGTACCTGACCGGCCGCGTCGTGCTCGTCACCGGCGCGGGCGGCTCGATCGGCTCCGAGCTGTGCCGCCAGATCGCGCGCGTCGGGCCGGCGCGGCTCGTGCTGCTCGACCACGCGGAGGACAACCTGTTCGAGATCGAGCGCGAGCTCGTCGAGGACCGGCACGCGCTGAACACCGTCTCCGTGCTGGCCGACTGCAAGGAAGAGGAGCGGATGCGCGAGGTGTTCGCCGAGCACCGCCCGACCGTCGTCTTCCACGCCGCCGCCTACAAGCACGTCGGGCTGATGGAGAGCAACCCGATCGAGGCGGTGCGCAACAACTCGCTCGCGACGCGGGTGATGACGCGCGTGGCCGGCGAGGCCGGGGTGCGGACGTTCGTGCTCGTCTCGACCGACAAGGCCGTCTCGCCCGCGACGGTCATGGGCGCGTCGAAGGCGCTCGCGGAGTGGGCGGTCGAGGCGGCCGACGCTCGTTATCCGGACACGCGCTTCGCGAGCGTGCGCTTCGGCAACGTGCTCGGCTCGTCGGGCTCGGTGGTGCCGATCTTCCGCCGCCAGATCGCCGCCGGCGGGCCGGTGACGGTCACCGATCCCGCCATGACGCGCTACTTCATGACGATCCCGGAGGCGGTGCAGCTCGTGATCCGCTCCGGGTCGCTGAGCGACGGCGGCGAGGTGTTCGTGCTCGAGATGGGCGAGCCGGTGGCGATCCTCGACCTCGCGAAGGACATGATCCGGCTGTCGGGGCTGCGGCCGGGGCGCGACATCGCGATCGAGATCGTCGGGGCGCGGCCGGGCGAGAAGCTGCACGAGGAGCTCTTCAACCCCTACGAGCACCCGCAGCCGACCCCCGCCCAGCGGATCCTGCGCGCCGACCGGCCGCGCATCGATCCCGAGTGGGTGGAGGAGACGTTCGACCGCATCGGGCTGCTCACGCTCGAGGGCGATCCGGCCGGCCTGGCGGCGGTCGTGGCGCAGCTCGCGAGCCTGCGGCTCGAGCCCGAGGAGCCGCTGACGGTGAGCTCCTCGAGCGCGCCCGAGCCTGCCGACGGGGCCACGGCCTAGACTGGCCTCCGGTTCCATGGTCCTCCTGCTCGCGTTCTCGCTCCAGGACCAGGTCGAGAAGTACGGCACGTACGTCGGGATCGCCGCCTTCTTCGGTCTGGCCGTGTTGTCATTGCTGTACATCGCCCAGGCGCGGGAGGTCAAGCGACTCCGCGAATGGGCGGGCCGCGCGCCCGAGCGCGCCCGCGAGGTCGAGGAGCGCGCGATCGCGCAGGCCGAGGCCGCGCGCCGCCAGCCGCCGCCGCGCGTCGCCACCCCGGCGCCGGCCACCGCGGCCGCCGCCACCGCCGCGGGCGGCTCCGGCACCGTGAGCCCGGCCGTGCCGGTCGCGGGCGCCGCGACCGCCGTCGCCGAGCGCCCCGAGGAGCCCGAGGAGGAGCTGCCGGTCTACGGCCCGCCGACCGAGGACGGCAAGGCGCCGGTCCTGGCGATCGCACCGCCCGAGAAGGAAGAGGAGGAGCCGGCGGTCGAGGAGCCCGAGGCCGACGACGAGGATCCGCGCGACGCCGCCGACGAGGACGAGACCGACGGCGAGCCCGAGCCCGAGCCCGAGGCCGCGCGGACGAACGGCGCCCCGCCGGCCGGCGCCGAGCCGCCCGCCATCCCGCGGCCGAGCACCGCCGCCGCGACGGCGGCGGCGAACCCGCCGCCCAGCGCTCCCGCCGCCCCGCCAGAGCCGGAGGAGGGCGCCGGCCCGCTCGTGCCCGCCGCGCCCGTCCCGGCGCCCGAGGCGCCGCGCCCGGCCGCCGTCCCGCTGAGCCGCAGCGCGCCCTCCGCCTCTCCCCGCCGCCCCGTCACGATGCCGCCGCGCCGGCCGGGCCCGCCGCCGCCGGCCGCCGCGCCCTCGGGCGGCCACCGGCGCCGCTCGTTCGCGATCGCCGGCGGCGTGCTCGCCGTCGTCGCGGCGCTCGGCGTGTTCGCCGCGACGCAGTTCCTCGGCGAGGAGGACCCGGCCCCGCCGCCGAACGAGACCGCGCAGCCGACGGCCGCCGCGCCGGCCGACGAAGACGGCGGCGACGAGGAGGGCGGCGGCGGCACGACGCCCACCAGCCGCGCCGACACCACCGTCGCGGTCTTCAACGGCACGACCGTCAACGGGCTCGCCGCCAGCACGGCGGACAAGCTCCAGTCGAGCGGCTACAAGCGCGGCACGACCGGCGACTACACGGACCAGCAGCGCGCGGCCTCGACGGTCTTCTACGCCCGCGACGCACGCCGCCAGGCCCGCGAGATCGGCCGCGAGCTGCGGATCACGGAGCTGCGCGCGATGGACGCCGAGACCCAGGCGCTCGCCGGCGAGGGCGCGGACGTGGCCGTCGTCGTCGGCAGCGACAAGGCGCCCTGAGCCCACTTCGGTGAGCCAGCTCGCCCGCGTCGTCTTCGCGCTGCTCGTGGCGGCGACGTTCGGAGCGTTCTTCGTCGCCCAGCGGCTCAAGAGCGCGGAGTCCGTCGCGGAGATCACGAAGGTCCGGCGCTACTTCTCGCCCAACGGCGACGGCCGCCGCGACGTCACGCGCATCACGTTCACCGTCAAGGAGGCCGACGAGCTGACGGTCACGATCCTCGACCGCGACGGCGGGCGCATCCGCCGCCTCTCAGACGGCCTCGACGCCACTCCCGCGCGGCCGGTGACCGTGGTCTGGGACGGCAAGACCGACGAGGGCGCGCAGGCCGCCGACGGGCTCTACCGCATGCAGCTCGGCCTGCGCCGCACGGGCCGGACGGTCGTCGTCGCGGGCTCGTTCAACGTCGACACGACGGCGCCGACGCCGGTCGTGCTGTCGGTCGAGCCGCCGATCGCGGGCCCGGCGCCGGGCGGCTTCGAGATCCGCGCCCGCGGCGTGGGCCGCCGCCGGCCGCCGCGCTTCCGCGTCCTGCGCACGGACGTCGACCCGCCGCGCGAGGTCGCGCGCTTCAAGGGCCGCACGGGCAGCCGCCGCGGGGTCTGGGACGGCCAGGTCGACGGCGCGCCCGCCCCGCCCGGCACGTACATGGTCGTCGTCGCGGTGCGCGACCGCTCCGGCAACGTCGGCACGGCGCCCGCCGTGCTCCCGCCCGTCCCGGGCCAGGTCCGCGGCAAGCCGGGCATCACCGTGCGCCAGATCACCGCCCAGCCGCCGGTCGTGCCCGTGCGCGCCGGCTCGCGGCTCGAGTTCTTCGTCGACTCGCGCCGCCGCGCCTACCGCTGGGAGGTCCGCCGCGTCGGCGCGTCGCGGCCGATCAAGCGCGGCCGCGGAACGCCGGGCCGGACGCTGCGGCTGCGGGCGCCGAACGGCATCTCGGGCGCCTACCTGCTGCAGCTGCGCTCCGGCCGCTACAGCGCCCGCGTGCCGTTCCTCGTCCAGTCCCAGGAGCGCGCGCAGCTGCTCGTCGTCGTCCCGGCGATCTCGTGGCTCGGGGTCGACAAGGTCGACGACGATCGCGACGGGCTGCCGAACACGCTGGAGACCGGCGGGCCCGTCGAGTGGCCGCGCGTGATCGCGGGCGCCCAGGGCATGCCGCCCGCGTTCGCGCGCGAGACCGCCCCGCTGCTGGTGTTCCTCGACCGCGCGCGGGTGCGCTACGACCTCACCTCGGACATCGCGCTCGCGCGCTCCCGGGACCCGCGCGCCACCGACCGCGAGGGCGTGCTGCTGGCCGGCTCGCTGCGCTGGGTGCCGCGCCCGCTGGCGCGCCGCCTGCGCGCCTACGTCGACGCCGGCGGGCGGCTGGCGAGCTTCGGCACCGAGAGCCTGCGGCGCGGCGTGCGGCTCGGCGGCGCGCGCCTGACCCGCCCGACGCAGCCGATCCCGACTGACCCGTTCGGCGCGCGGCTCGAGCCCGTCGCCGCGCCCCGCACGGCCGACGACGGGCAGACGCCGCTGCCGCTGACCGCGCTCGCCGAGGACCCGGCGCTCGGCCTGCTGACCGGCTCCGACGGCGTGCTCGACGCGTTCGGGCGCCTGGAGGAGTCGGCGGAGCGCGCGGAGACGCGCCGGGCCAAGGTGCTGACCGCGGTCGGGCAGGACGTCTCGGACAGCGAGCGCCTGAAGGCCGAGGCCGACGGCGAGCTCCCGCGCACCGCGCTCCCGGCGCTGACCGCCACGCGACTCGGCAAGGGCATCGCGATCCGCGTCGGCCTGACCGAGTGGGCGAAGCGCGCGAGCACCGACCGCGAGGTCGGCCAGATCACCCGCAACATCGCCGACATCCTGCGGCGCGTCAGGCCGCGGGTCCGCTCGGCGGCGCGCTGAGCCGCAGCTCCGACATCCGCGCCGGCGCGGTCGCGAGCAGCTCCGCGGCCGGCATCGTGATCGCCGCCCGGGTCCTCGCCGCCTCGTCGAGCTCCGCGTCGCCCGGGTCGTCCTCGGGGCGGCCGTACCAGAGCACCGAATAGGGATGGCGCGCGAGCAGCGCCCCCGCGAGGAACAGCTGCGCGGGATGGAGGATCGCGACCGCCGCCGGCGTGCCCGGCAGCCGCATGCGCCTGGCCTGCCCGACGGCGAGCCCCGCCGCGATGTTCGCCGGCATGCGGGCGAGCGGGAAGCGCGGCGGGTCGACGGCGACGACGCCGTCGGCGCGCAGCAGGGCGCGCACTGGCTGCTCGAGGTCGAAGCGCTCGAGCGGCCGGGGCAGCAGCAGGACGAGCAGTGGTTGGTCCACGGCGCCTGACGCTATAGCGTCCGCCCTCGTGGCTGACGTCGACGATCTCGTACACGAGCTGCGGGCGCCCGAGGGCGAGCCCGCCGGCGCGATCGTGCTGCTGCACGGACGCGGCACCTCCGAGCAGGACATGGTCCCGCTCCTGGACGTCTTCGACCCGCGCGAGCGGCTCGTCGGCGCGTTCCCCCGCGGCCCGCTCCAGCTGCCGCCGATCGGCTACCACTGGTACCTGGTCGAGGAGGTCGGCTACCCGGACCCGGAGACGTTCCTGGCCACGTTCCAGCGCCTCGGCTCCTGGCTCGAGGGGCTCGCCGAGCGCACCGGCGTCCCGGTCGAGCGGACGGTCCTCGGCGGCTTCTCGCAGGGCGCCGTGATGGCGTGGGCGCTCGCGCTCGGCCCGGGCCGCCCGCGGCCCGCCGGGCTGCTGGCGATGAGCGGCTTCATCCCCGCGGTGCCGGACTTCGAGCTCCAGCTCGACGGGCTCAGCGGCCTGCCGGTCGCGATCACGCACGGCACCCTCGACCCCGTGATCTCGATCGACCTCGGCCGGGACGCGCGCGATCGCGCGAAGGCCGCGGGCGCCGACGTCGTCTACCGCGAGACCGAGGTCCCGCACATGGTCGACCCCCGCATCATCCCCGGGCTCGTCGACTGGCTCGACAAGCGCTTCTAGCGCAACGTGAACACGACGTAGCGCCCTTCCGGCAGCCCTTCCAGCGGCGGCACGTCGGTCTCGCCGGTCTCGGTGTAGCCCGCGGCGCGGGCGACCGCCAGCGAGGCGGCGTTGTCCTCGTGGGCGATGATCTCGAGCTGCCGCAGGCCGAGCTCCCCGAGCGCCCATGCGCTGACGAGACGGACCGCGCGGGCGGCGAGGCCGCGGCCGCGCGCGGGCGCCGCGACCCAGTAGCCGATCTCGGCGCGATCGTCCGCGATGCCCTGGATCGCGACGTTCGCGACGACCTCGCCCGTCGCGTCGACCGCGAGCCAGTCGATCGCCCGGCCCGTCTGGAGCTCGAGCTCGCAGATCGCGATCCAGGCCAGCGCGTCCTCGCGGGTGTACGGGCTCGGCACGCGCGTCCAGCGCGGGATCGCCGGGTCCTGGCAGATCGCCACGAGCGTGTCGACGTCGCGCCGCGTCTTCGCCCGCAGCGTGATGACCTCGTCGGCGAGCGGCGGGTCCGGGTGGCGCAGCACGCCTCCCAGTGTGCCGCCTGCCAGCATGGCCCGCCGTGTCCCGCCTCGTGTTCTGGCTGTCGGCCTTCCTGCTCGCCTGGGCGCAGGCGCTCTACGGCCCGTTCCTGGCGCTCCTGCGGCGGCTGCGCGGCGCCGAGGAGGGGCCGCCGCCGCCCGGGTGGGTGGGAACGGATTCCCCGCGCGTCTCGCTGATCGTCGCCGCCTACGACGAGGAGGCGGTGATCGCGGCGAAGGTCGCCAACGCGCTCGCGCTCGACTGGCCGCGCGACCGCCTCGAGCTGATCGTTGCGGTCGACGGCGGCGCCGAGCCCGGCGCCGACCGCACCGCCGAGCTCGCGCGCGCCGCCGGGGCCGACCAGGTGCTCGAGCTCCCGCGCGGCGGCAAGGTGCGCGCGCAGGACGCCGGCGTGCGCGCCGCAAGCGGCGAGCTGCTGGCGTTCGGGGACGCCAACGCGATCTGGGAGCCCGACGCGCTCGAGCGCCTCGCCGCGCGCTTCGCCGACCCGCGCGTCGGCTACGCCTGCGGCCGCGTGCGCTTCGTCTCGGAGGCGGGCGGGACGAACCAGGAGGGCGCCTACTGGCGCTACGAGCTGTGGCTGCGCGCGCAGGAGTCGGCGCTCGCGTCGGTGACCGCGGGCAACGGCGCGATCTACGCGGTGCGCCGCGAGGCCTACGCCGAGGTCGACCCGGTGATGGGGCACGACCTCTCGTTCCCGTCGCTGATGGTCAAGCGCGGCTGGCGCGCCGTCTACGCGCCGGACGCGCTCGCGACCGAGAAGATGGTCCCGACGATCGAGGGCGAGTGGCGCCGCAAGCGCCGCATGATGAGCCACGCGTGGCCGATCGTCCTGCGCGGCGGGCTGCTGGACCCGCGCGGCTACGACCCGCTCTACGCGCTCATGATCGCCTCGCACCGGCTGCTGCGCTACGCGTCGCCCGCGCTGCACGTCGCGATCGTGCTCGCCGCGCTGGCGCGTCCCGGCCGGCTGCAGCGCGCCGCGCTCGCCGCCCACGCCGCGCTGCTCGCCGCCGCGCTGGCCGGCGGCGGCTCGCGTTCGCGGCCGCTGCTGCTCGCGCGCTACTACGTGCTGACCACGGCATCGCTCGCGGCCGGGCTCTACGACCACCTCCGCCACGGCACGCCTGCGGGCTGGGACGCGCCGGAGGGCACGCGATGAGCGGCCACCCGGGCTACTTCCTCAAGCGCGCGGTCGACGTCGTGCTCGCCTCGGTCGCGCTGCTGATCGTCGGCCTGCCGCTGGCGATCCTGGCGCTGCTGATCCGGCTCGAGACCCACGGCCACCCGATCTACCGCCAGCGCCGGGTCGGCCGCGACGGCGAGCCGTTCGAGCTCTACAAGCTGCGCACGATGGTCTCCGGCGCCGAGACGATGGGGCTCGGCCTGGTCGTCGTCCAGGGCGACGACCGCATCACCCGCACCGGCGCCTGGCTGCGCCGCTACTCGGTCGACGAGCTGCCCAACCTCATGAACGTGCTGCGCGGCGAGATGTCGCTCGTCGGCCCGCGGCCGACCGTGCAGGTCCAGGTCGAGCGCTACACCGAGCGCCAGCGCGGGCGCCTGTCGGTCCGGCCCGGGATCACCGGCTGGGCGCAGATCAACGGCCGCGCGTCACTGCCCTGGCACGAGCGCATCGAGCTCGACCTCTGGTACGTCGAGCACGTCTCGCTCGCGCTCGACGTCCGCATCATGTGGCGGACGCTGAAGATGGTGCTCACCGGCCACGGCCTGTACCGCGGCGAGACGGGCGGCTGGCGCGAGCCGCCCCCCAGCTAGTTGGTCGATCCCACGACCCCCGCACCAGTCTGCACGCGTCCCGCGGCGCAGGATCGGCACCCGCCGAAGCCGGCCGTGACACCACCACTGTCCCCCTTCGGCGGGCACCGCCCTGCATCCACGGGCCACGCACATCCCGGCACGGCGGCCGCGGGATCGACCAACTAGGGGACGCGCTCCGGGCCCTTGTCGATGTAGCGCGCCCGGAACGTCCGGATCGCGTCGAACACCTTGTCGTTCATCTCGGGGCAGGTCACCGAGTGCGTCCACGCCGTGGCGGCGACGGCCGCGTCCATGCCGGTCGTGTTCTCGTACAGGAACATGTGGTAGCCCTCTTCCTGCTCGGCCAGCAGGGCCTCGAGCTGGTCGACGGTCTCGGCCGGCGTGCCCTTCTTGTACTGGACCATGATGCGGCCGTGCTCGAGCGGGTGGACGAGCTTGCCGAGCTCGGGCGTGTCGCCGGACGCGTAGATGCCGTCCTCGTACCAGTCCGGCGTGTGGTTGCCCGAGGTCGGCGGGTTCGTCTTGTAGTCGGACGCCTTGAAGTCCTTCTCCTCGTGGTTGGCGCCCTCGTACTCCGGGTTGTTGAGCGTGCAGCCGGCCGCCTTCGCGGCCTCCTTGATGTCGGAGGTCGCCTGCTCGGGCAGCTCCGCCGTCGACTCGGTCTCCGAGGCGCGCGTGGGCCCGCCGTCGCCCCCGTCGCTGCCGGTGGAGACGATCACGGCCACGGCGATGCCGGCGATCGCGGCAAGGGCGAGCAGCCCGCCGAACGCGAGCTGCATGCGCTTGCGGCGCGAGGCGCGCTTCGCCTCCGCCTGCTCGCGCTCCAGCCGCTCCTTGCGGCGGCGCTCCTTTTCCTCCTGCCGAGACGACACGGTCGCGGAAGGGTACTAACCCGCCCTGCGAACCCTGGCGGGCCGCGGCTTCCAGCACTCGTCGATGAACTCGCCGATCTCGCTGGTGAGGCGCTCGGGGGCCACGCGCAGCTCGATGATCGAGCTCGCCTCGAGCAGCCGGCCGTTCGGCAGCTCCTCGACGAGCATGCCCGCGTCGGTGAACGGATGGACGGGGTCGCGCTTGTGGCCGATCACCAGCGTCGTCGTGCGCAGCGTGCGCCGCTCCGCGCGGTGCGGGGCGATGCGGCCGAAGAACAGCCCCTGCAGCACCGCGGCGCCGGGCCCCGGGTCCTGGCGCACGGTGTCGACGAGGATGTCGAGCTCCCACGGCAGCCGCGGCACCTTGCGCGCCCCGAACTGCACGAGCCGCATCAGCGGCTCGCCGACGCTCAGCGCCACCATCAGCGGCGTGAACGCGAGCGCGCAGGCGAGCAGCGCGGAGTCGAGCACGGGCATCTCGATGACCATGCCGCGCAGCCGCTCCGGCGCGAAGGCGGCGGCCTCGAGCGCCGTGTTGGCGCCGAGCGAGGTGCCGAGCACGACCGCCTCCTCGATCTCGAGGTGGTCGAGCAGCGCGATCGTCTGCTGCCCGAAGAAGCTCATCGAGTAGCACGCGGGCTCGAGCGGGCGCTCCGAGCGGCCGTGCCCGAGCAGGTCGAGCGTGATCACGCGGTTGCCGCGCTCGGCCAGCGCGCGCGCCAGCGGCTCGTGCATCCGCTGGCTCAGCAGCAGGCCGTGCAGCAGCACGACGACCCGCGAGCCGTCCCCGTACTCCGTGTAAGCCAGGCGGCGTCCCTCATGGCGGAAGCTGCCCGCGCGTCCTTGCTCGCTCATGGCGGGCATCATGCCCGACGTGCCGGAGATCCGCCCCATGCGCCTCGAGGACGACGTCGCCGTCCACGAGCTCCAGAACGTCACGTTCGCCGACCTCGAGCGGCGCTTCCACGCCCCGCCGTCCCCGCCCGCCTCGCTCGAGGTGGCGCGGATCCGGATCCGGCAGCTGATCGGGACCGACCCCGGGGGCGCGTGGGTCGCGGAGGAGGGCGGCGAGGTCGTCGGCGCCGCGCTGGCGCTGGAGCGCGAGGGCGTGTGGGGCCTGTCGCTGCTGATCGTCTCGCCGGCGCTGCAGTCGCAGGGCGTCGGCCGGGCGCTGCTCGAGCGCACGCTCGAGTACGCGGGCGGCGGCGAGCGCGGCGCGATCATCCTGGCCTCGCCCGACCACCGGGCCCTGCGCGCCTACGCAAGGGCGGGCTTCAGCGCGCACCCCTGCTTCGACGCGTCGGGGGTCCCCACGGTGACCGATCCGCCGGAGGGCGTGCGCGAGGGCGGCCCCGACGACCTGCCGCTGACCGAGACCGTCAGCCGAGCGGTGCGCGGCGCCTCCCACGGCAGCGACGTCGAGGCGATGCTGCGCGCCGGCGCGCGCATGTTCGTACTGCCGGAGCGCGGCTACTCGATCACCACCTCCAGCGGCATCAAGCTGCTCGCCGCGCTGGACGAGGAGGCGGCCCGCGACCTGCTGCTGGGGACGCTCGCGGCGGGCCCCGAGGGCCAGGCGACCAACGTCGAGTGGATCACCTCGGCGCAGCAGTGGGCGATCGAGCCCGCGCTCGAGGCCGGGCTCAAGCTCCAGCTCGGCGGCGGCGTCTTCCTGCGCGGCGACGTGGGGCCGTTCCGGCCCTACCTCCCGAGCGGGGCCTACCTCTGAGACGCTACGGTTTCAGTACCGAAGCTTCCTGAGGAGGATCCGACTTCAATGGCCAAACAGCCCCGCTCCCTCGCCGGAAAGGTGGCCGTCGTGACAGGCGGTGGCCGCGGTATCGGCAAGGCCCTCTCGCGCTCGCTCGCCCGCGAGGGCGTGCGCGTGGCGATCGCCGACCTCGACGGCGCCACCGCCGAGCAGGCGGCCGCTGAGGTGGGAGCCGGCGCGATCGGCCTCGCCCTCGACGTCACCGACCGCCCCGCCTTCACCGCCGCGCTCGACGACATCGAGCAGCGCCTCGGCCCCATCGACGTGATCGTCAACAACGCCGGGATCATGCCGATCGGCCCGTTCGAGGAGGAGACGGACGCGACCGCGACCCGCCAGCTCGAGCTCAACCTCCACGCCGTCCTGCACGGCTCCAAGGAGGGGATCCGGCGTATGAAGCCGCGCGGGACCGGCCACATCGTCAACGTCGCCTCGATCGCCGGCAAGTTCGGCGCCCCCGGCGGCGCGACCTACTCCGCCTGCAAGTTCGGCGTCGTCGGGCTCTCGGAGGCGCTGCGCGGCGAGCTCCACGGCACCGGCCTCGAGGTCCACGTCGTGATGCCCGCCTTCGTCAACACCGAGCTGGCCGCCGGCACGACCGAGCTCAAGGGCGTCAAGCGCTCCTCGCCCGAGGACGTCGCCGAGGCCATCGTCGATGCGCTCAAGCTCGGGCGCTTCGAGGTCTACGTGCCGAAGTCGCTGTCGGGCCTCGTCCGCTCGTCGGCGCTCACGCCGCGGGCGTTCGGCGAGTGGCTCGGCCGCAAGATGAACGGCAGCGCGCTGCTGAGCGCCGACAAGGGCGCCCGCGCGGCCTACGAGGAGCGCGCCGCGAAGAGCGCGCCGGCCGCCGACGCGGTCGTCGAGGCCGCGGCCGACGAAGAGCCGAAGACGCCCGCGGCCGCTTAGGCGTCGCTCAGCCAGTCCGCGATCGCGTCGCCGACGAGCCGGCCCTGGTCCTCCTGCAGGAAGTGCCCCGCCTCGCCGATGAGGCGGGGTGAGGGCTGCCCGAGCGCGCTCGCGAACGCCTCGCCGACCTGCGGCGGCAGCACCGGGTCCTGCTCGGCCCACAGCATCAGCACGGGGCGCTCGTCGCCGCGCAGCGCCTCGAGCACGCGCCGGCCCTCGGCCGCGCCCGGGGCGTCCGGCGTCTGCGGGATCAGGCCCGGGAAGGCGCGGGCGCCCGCCTTCGAGGCGACGCTGGGGAACGGCGCGTCGTAGGCGGCGGCGACCTCGTCGCCGGGATCGCGGTGGCAGCCGCGGCGCACGAGCATTCCGCACGGCAGGTCCTCGGTGCGCTCGACGAACGCGTGGAACGCCTGCCAGGCGTCGCTCATGCGCTGCTCGCCGGTGAACAGGCCGGTGTCCATGATCACGAGCCGGCTGACGCGGTCCGGGTGCTCGACCGCGAGCCGCAGCCCGATCGGGCCGCCCCAGTCGTGGACCACGAACGTCGCGTCGCGCACGTCGAGGTCCTCGAGCAGCGTCGCCGCGAACTCGACGTGGCGGTCGTAGGAGTACCAGTCGCGCTCCATCGGCTTGTCCGAGCGCCCGAAGCCCGGCAGGTCGGGCAGGATCACGCGGTGGCCGGCGTCGCGCACCGGCGGCAGCACGTGGCGCCACAGGTAGCCCCACGTCGGCTCGCCGTGCCACATCACCACCGGCCGTCCGTCGCCCTCGTCGACGTGCGCCATGCGCAGGCCGTCGACGGTGCGGTAGTGGGGCTCGTAGGGGAAGTCCGGCAGGCCCTCGAGCAGCTGGTCGGGTGTGCGGACGGCGTCGGTCACCCAGGGGGTTCTACTCGGTCGAGCAGTGGCAGCAGGGCCTCCCCCTCGGGCGCGGCGGTCACGTGGATGGCGCCCGGCTCGCGCACCCAGGCGATCGCGTCGAGCACCTGCAGCCGGTCGAGCACGAACTGGAACGCCAGCGCGTGGCGCTTCGAGCGGTAGCGGCGCGCGATGTCGAACGCCCAGCCGGTCGTGTGGAGCGAGTAGTCGCGCGTCGCCTCGCCGTTGCGCGCCACGAGCCGCCGCTGGTAGGCGTCGTCGCGCACGGTCGAGGTCACGACCAGCGGCTGTTGCCCGGACAGCGCGCGCACCTGGGCGCCGATGTAGAGCGCGGTGGCGAGGGCCTCGGGGCGCAGGCCCTCGTAGAGCGAGCGCGGCTGCCCGAGCCGCGGCGCGAGCTCGCCCATGCGCGGGTCGCGCCGCAGCCCGCTCACGCGCTCGTCGGTCGGAAAAGCGACGATCTGCTCGTCGTCCCACGCCGCCTTCAGGACCTCGGGGCTCGTGAAGCGCGGCGTCGAGCCGGGCGGGTGCAGCACCTCCTCGGCCGACGCCTTGGCGGTCTGCGCGGCCTGCCGCCGGGCGAGCTCGCCCGCGTCGTCGCGGCTCAGGCGCATGATCTCCTCGGCCGCGCCGAGCTTCCACCAGTAGTTCGAGGAGTCGTCGCCGAACGACGCGAGCTTCGCGTAGGCGGCCGCGTGCCGGGCCGGCGTGGAGTCGAAGTAGAGCTGCGTGTAGCCGACGTCGTCGTCGCCGTAGGCGGCGAGGACGCTCTCCAGGTTGCCCATGCCCATGTGGTACGAGACGAACGCGAGGTCCTCGCGCCCGAAGCGCTCCTGGGCCAGCGTCAGGTAGCGCGCGGTCGCCTGCAGCGCCCGCGCGGGGTCGAAGCGCTGGTCGACCCGCGCCCGCGCGCGCCGCAGCCGCTGCACCTCGAGCAGCCGCCCGCGCAGCAGCGCGCGCCGGATGCGGCGCGTGTAGCGGCGGCTCTGGGCGACGTCGACGCGCATCCCGAGCAGGTTCTGGCCGGTCTCGGCGAGGATCTGGGTGAGGCCGACGGCGCCCTCCGTGTCGCCCGCCATCGCGTCCTCGCGGCCCGCGCTCTCGAGGAACACGAGCGCCTCCAGTCGGTCGGGGTCGACGTCGGCCGCCTTCGCGGCCGCCTCCACCTGCGGGCGCCAGCGCGCGACCCGCTGTGCGCTCGCGCCAGCCCCGCCGGGCGAGCGGGCGTAGAGCACGTGGCTCGTGCCGGCGGCGGCGCGGCGCTCGAACTCCTCCGCGCGCTCCGGGTCGTAGGCGAACGGGTCCGGCAGCGGCGTGCGCTCGCGGTCGCTGCGCGCCTCCGGCGGGGTCGGGACGGCCGGGAGGTCGCCGGGAAGCCCCTCGTCCTCGCGGGCCAGGAAGCCCGCGACGGCGACGAGCACGAGCACGACGCTCGCGACCAGGACGATGAGACGGCGCGGGAAACGCACCGATATGAAACTAGCCGGAGCGCTCCTCGTCCTCGGGGCGCGGCGGCGGGAAGCGCTCGCGCAGCGTCGCGACGAGCTCCCGCGGCCCGTCGAGCACGAGGTCGGCGCCGAGCGTCCCGGCGTCGTCCCTCGCCGCGCCGCTCCACAGCTGGCCGCCGAGCACCACCAGCGGGCGCGGGTCGAGCGCGCGCAGCTCCGCCACCGCCGCCGCGGCGCCGGGGAGGCCGGCGGGCGTGGAGGTCGAGAGCGCGACGACGTCGGCGCGCTCGGCGTCGGCGAGGCGGGCGAGGTCGGGCGCCGGCGTCGATGCGCCGAGGTTGAGCACCTCCCAGCCGTCGCCCTCGAGGAAGTCGGCGACCATCTGGACGCCGAGCGCGTGGAGCTCCTCGGGGCTGCCGGTGACGATCGCGAGCCGCCCGCCCGTCGGCGCCGCGCGCATGCGCGGCCCCAGCGTCCCGAGCAGCGCCTGCGTGACGGCGGTGGCGGTGTGCTCGTGCGCGACGTCGTGGTCGCCGACGGCCCAGCCGCGCCCGATCTCGTACAGCGCGGGCTGGAGGACCTCCAGGTAGACGTCGGCCACGCTCACCCCGGCCGCGAGCGCGACTTCGACGGACCTGCGCGCGCCTGCCACGTCGCGCGCCTGCAGCGCCTCGAGATACGCGCGCCGGTGGGCGCCGACGTCCATGGCCCGAACCCTACGCCGGTGGCTCGGGGAGCGTGCCGGCCGCCAGCAGCCTGGCGAGCACCCCGCGCAGCGCTGCGACGTCCTCGTCGCCGAGCACGCCGCCGAAGCGCTCCTCGAAGGCGGCGGCGAACACCGCGCCCATGTGCGCGAACGCCGCCGCCCCCTCGCGCGTCAGCTCGGCGCGCACGATCCGGCGGTCGTGGGGGGCGACCCGCCGGTCGACCCAGCCGCGCGCCTCCAGCCGGTCGACCAGGCGCGTCGCGCCGCTGCGGCTGACGAGCAGCGCGTCGGCGAGCTCGTACATCGTCAGCCGCCGGCCCGGCGCGATCACGAGCCGGTGGATCGCCTCGTGCTCGAGCAGCGTCGTCTGCGCGCCCTCCTCCAGCCTCCGGCTCAGCTCGCCCCGCAGCAGCGTGTCGGCGCGGTGCAGCTCGGCCCACGCCGCAAGGCGCTCCAGGTCCCGCGGAGTGGGGAGCCGCTGGGCGGGCACTCATTCATGATGAAATAGTTGACGGCGGAAAGAAAGCCTAGGCCATGCGCTGCGTGAGGCTGAACCAGTTCCCCGAGTTGTCGCGGAAGGTCGCCTCGATGCCGTAGGACCGCTCCGTCGGCTCGGCCAGGAACGTCACGCCCCGCTCCTTGAGCTCCTCGTAGGAGCGCTGGACGTCGTCGGTCGAGAACACGCCGGCGCCGAGCGCGCCCTTCGCGACCATCGCGCGGATCTGCGCCGCCGACTCGGGGTCGAGCATCGGCGGGCCGGGGTCGGCGAGGATGAGCTCGAAGTCCGGCTGACCCGGCGGGCCGACCGTGAGCCAGCGGAAGCTGTCCATCGACACGTCGTTGCGGACTTCGAAGCCGAGCACGCGTGTGTAGAAGTCGAGCGCCTCGTCCTGGTCGAGCACCCAGACGGGGCTGTGGGTGAGCCTGGTGATCATGCGGCCACGCTATCCCCGCCCGGCTGCGGCGGCTTCTCCGAAACTGCTCGGTTCCACATCATCGCGTGGCAATGGGGGACCGCTGCCGGGGCGCTCCGCTGCCGGTAGCCGCTCGGCGACTCGCCCGTCAGCGCTCTGAACGCCGAGCTGAACGAGCCCAGGCTGCGGAAGCCGACCTCGAGCGAGACCTCGGTGACCGACGCGCCGGTCTCGCGCAGCAGTTCCTGCGCGCGCTCGACCCGGCGCCGCAGCAGGTAGCGGTGGGGCGTCTCGCCGAACGCGGAGCGGAAGGAGCGGATGAAGTGCGACTCGGAGGCGAACGCCGTGCGCGCGAGCGCGGGCACGTCGAGCGGCTCGCCGTAGGCGCGGTCCATCAGGTCCTTCGCGCGCAGCAGGTGGACGTAGGCGGGGATCGGGTCGCGCACGGCCCCGATCCTGTCAGGACGTGGGTGCGAGCTCCAGCGCGCGCAGCCGCTCGGCGACCTTCGCGCGCCCGCGGTGCAGGCGGCTCATCACCGTGCCGGTCGGGACGTCGAGCGCCTGGCCGGCCTCGGCGTAGGAGAGGCCGAGCACGTCGATCGCCACCACGGTCTCGCGATAGGGGCTCGGGAGCTCGTGGACGACGCCGAGGACCGCGGCGCCGTCGAGGACGGCGTCGGGGGCGGGGACGGTCGCGTGCAGCCGCTCCGTGCTCGCGTCGAGCGGCGACGGCTGCGGGCGGCGGGCGCGCGTGCGCAGCTCGTCGCGCCAGCGGTTGCGAAGGGCGCGGAGCAGGTAGCCCAGCTCGTCGCTGCCGCTGAGCCAGCGGGGGCGGGAGAGGACGGCGGCGTAGGTGTCCTGGACCAGATCCTCAGCGAGGTGAGGGTCACCGCAGAGAGCGCGGGCGGCGGCGTAGAGCCGGTCGAGGTGTCCGATCGCCGCTTCGTGATCGAGGCGTCGGGGCATGCGGGGGAGAGTGGTGGTGCGGGGGAGGGGGAGGAACCGCATGGTCCCAGGCCGGCCGAACCCGCTACAGGCGGTCTCCAGGCTTCCCGGAGTACGGGTCGCCTCCGCTTGGCGTACGGGTAACCGAACCCCCGCCGTCGGTCGAGGCTCCAGGACGTCCTGGCGCGCACCGACGGACGGCACGATCGTCCGCATCCGCCTGCCGCGCAAGACCGTCCGCGCCCTGCGCGGGCGCGCGTCGCGCAAGAGCCGCGCCGTCGCCGTGCGGCTGGTCGTCAGCTTCAAGGCGAAGCCGCGGCCGATCGTCCGCTTCGTCGACTTCCGGATCCCGGTGCAGCGCGCGCGGCGCCGCTAGACGGTCAGCTCCACCGGCTCGCCCATCGGCAGCCAGCGCACGCGCTCGCGGAAGTCCGCGGGGGCGGCGGCGAACTCGCGCTCGATCGCCTCGCGGCCCTCCCGGAAGTGCTTCCAGCCCTCGTAGTGGATCGGGATCGCCGTGCGCGGCCGGATCAGGCCGCACAGCTCCACCGCATCGCGCGCGGTCAGCGTGTAGCGCAGCGGGCCCGTGACGGGGAAGCCGACGCCGCCGAGGTGCAGCAGCGCGGTGCCCACCCGCACGCGGCCGGCCACCTCGCGCACGCCCTCGTAGAGCACGGTGTCGCCGGTGATCCACAGCGCGCCGTGCTGCTGGCCCTCCCACTTCAGCGCGAAGCCGATGACGTCGCCGACGATCGGATGGAAGCCCGGCGGCCCGTGCCGGCAGGGCGTGGAGGTGATCTCGAGCGCGGGCCGGCCTGGCGCCTCGAGCACCGTCGCGTGCCACGGCTCGAGCCCGCGGGCCGACCCGCCGAGCCGCCGCGCGCCCGACGCCGTGGTGACCACGACGCCCGCCGAGGGCAGCAGCGCGCGCCCGGCGGGGTCGAGGTTGTCGTCGTGGTGGTCGTGGCTGAGCAGCACCGCGTCGAGCTCGCCGATCTCGCCGGCCGGGATCGCGGGGCCCGTGAGCTTGCGCGAGCCCGAGCCCCAGCCGAAGGAGTACCTCCGGCCGGGGGCGTCGAACGTCGGGTCGGTCAGGATCCGCCAGCCACCCACCTCGATCAGCGCCGTGGGCCCGCCGACATGGGTGAGGCGGACGGTGCTCACGCGGCGCTCGGCTGCCGCGCGTGCTCGACGGCCCAGTCGAGCGCGTAGTCCGCGACCTGCTCCCAGCCCGGCCACGAGGGCAGCAGGTGCGGGCCCTCGAACTCCTTGACCTCGGTGACGGTGTTGTCGGACTTGTAGTGCTTGGCGTTGGACTGCTGGATGCTCGGCGGCATCAGGTGGTCGTCGCTGCCGGAGATGAACAGCAGCGGCGCGCGGTCGTCGTTCTTGTAGTCGACGTAGTTGTCGTCCTTGCCGGGGTGGATGTTCGCGAGCGCGCTGCCCCAGAAGATCGAGCCGGAGGCGGGGACGTGGTAGCGCTCGTAGAGCCGGCGCGACTCCTCCTCGCTGAACCCGTTGGTGAACGCGTAGTGCCACTGCTCGTGCGTGAAGCCGACCGCGCGGTGCCGGTTGGCGGGGTTCTTGAGCACCGGGAACGTCGCCTTGACCTGCGACAGCGGCACGCGCTTGACGCCCTCCGTGGGCGCCGAGTTGATCGCCACGCCGACCGCGCCGAAGCCGTGGTCGAGCAGGATCTGCGTGAACACGCCGCCCGCCGAGTGGCCCATGAGGATCGGCGGCGCGTCGAGCCCGCCCACGACCCCCTCGAGCTTCTCGATGATCTGCGGCACCGTCACCTGCTCGATCGGCGCCGGGTCGGCGTTGAGCGCCTCGACCTCGACCTCGAAGCCGGGATAGGCGGGGGCGATGACCTTGTAGCCCTTCGCCTCGTAGTGGGCCTTCCAGTCCTCCCAGCTGCGGGGCGTCACCCAGAAGCCGTGGATCAGGACGATGGTGTCGGGAGCGCTCATGACGGTCCTTTCGGTCGAGCGGTTTGATCGAGACCAGCTCGATGCCGAGGTCCTGGATGCGCTCCAGCACGCCGTGCAGCTGCGCCTGGTCGGCCAGGGGGCCGGTCAGGAGCGTGTTGCCGTCGCGCTGCTCGATGCGCATCCCCTCGAAGACGGCCGCAAAGCGATCGCCGATCTCGCCCCGGAGCTCGAGCTGGTAGTCGGTCATGGCCCGGCAACCCTCCCGCGCGCCCAGGGGAGGGGCGTGAAGATTCACCTAGGTGAGCGGCCGGCGGGCCCGCTCGACCGCCTCGGCGCGCGAGGACACGCCGAGCTTGCGGTAGATGGACTTGACGTGGCTGTGCACGGTGTTGAACGAGAGGTACAGCTCACGGCCGATCTCGCGCTCGGACAGCCCGCTGGTGAGGAAGCGCAGGATCGTCAGCTCGCGCTCCGACAGCTCCGACGTGCCGTTGCCGCCGTTGCCGAGCGCGCGCCGCGCGGCGGCCACGCGCGCGGCCAGCGAGCCGGGATCGCGGCATCCCGCCACGAGCGCCTCGGCCTCCGCGAGCAGCGCGTCCGCACGCGCCCCGTCGCCGAGCGCGGCGACCGTCGGCGCGAGCGAGACGAGCCCGTCGATGAGGTCGAGCGGCTGGCCCCACAGGCGGCGGAGGAAGACGCCCTGCTCGAGCTCCGGCAGCGCGTCCTCGTGGCGGCCCTCGGCGGCGTGCCACATGCCGTGCGCGGTGTGGACCTCGCCGTCCTCGATCGCGTCGAGCAGCCCGCGCTCGCGCGCGACCACGTCGGCCTCGGCGGCCAGCCGCCGCTGGTCGTCGCGCCGCCCGCGCATCCCGGCGATCAGCGACAGGTCGGCGATCGCCGCGATCCCGACGATCCACTGGTCGGCGGGCGGGGCGATCTCCGTCGTCTCGCGCAGCCAGCGCTCGGCGCCGTCGAGGTCGCCGTCGCAGTAGTGCGCCCAGCCGAGCGCCCAGGTGAGCACGGGCCGCCACGGCGACTCCTCCGGCTCGAGCTCCGACCAGCGCGCGCCGTGCTCGCGCACCGCCGACACGTCGCCCCACGCGAACGTCGCGCCGAGCAGCGCGAGGCTCGACTCGAGCGTCGAGAACCCGTCGGGGAGCGGGCCGGCGTCGAGGCCCCCGAGCTCGCGCGCGCGGGCGACCGCCGCGCGCATCTCGGCCTCGCGCCCGCGCAGGGCGAGCACCCACGCCTGTACGACGAGCAGCCGCGCGTCGTCGCGCAGCAGCTCGTCGGGGTAGCGGCCGAGCCACTCGAGCACGGACTGCGTGCGGCCCGCGTTCGCGTAGTGCACCCACGTCTCGGCGATCAGGTCCGCCGCCTCGGGATGGGCGCGCGCCGCCAGCGCGTGGTGGATCGCCTCGTCGGCCGTGCCCGACGCGGTGTGCCACGCGTAGGCCCGCCGGTGCAGCGCCGGCGCGACGCCCGGCTCGCGCCGCTCGAGCTCCAGGCGCAGGATCTGCGCGAACAGGTGGTGGAAGCGGAACCACTCGCGCCGGTCGTCGAGCGGGATCAGGAACAGGTTGGAGCGCGCCAGCGACTCCAGCGCGCCGGCCGAGCCGCCTTCGAGAAGCGCGTCGCAGAGCGGCGCGCACAGCCGCTCGAGCACCGACGTGTGGAGCATGAAGCGCTGCAGCTCGGGCGGATAGGCCGCGAGCACCTCGCCGGACAGGAAGTCGACGATGTGCGCGCTGGTCCCGTCGAACGCCGCCACCAGCGCGTGCTTGTCGGCCTTGCCGGCCAGCGACAGCGCGGCCAGGTAGATCCCGGCCGGCCAGCCCTCGGTGCGCGCGACGAGCAGGTCGACGTCGGCGTCGTCGAGGCCGAGCTCGAGGCTGCCGTTGAGGAACGCGCGGGCCTCCTCGGCGGTGAAGCGCAGCGCGTCCGCCCGCAGCTCGAGCAGCTGGCCGTGCGCCCGCAGCGCGCCGAGCGGCAGCGCCGGGTCCGTCCGGGTCGAGAGCACGAGCTGGAGCGTCGGCGGCATGTGGTCGACGAGCCACGCGATGCTCTCCCGCGCCGCCGGGCCGGACAGCCGGTGGAAGTCGTCGAGCACCAGCGCCAGCTCGGGCTGCTCGGCGAGCTCGTTGACGAGCCGCGGCAGCAGCACCTCGACGATCGGCGCCGTGGCGGCGGTCGCGGCCAGCGCCTCGTGCGGAAGGCCCGGGCAGGCGCGGCACAGCGCCTCGACGATGTGCGACCACAGCACGACCGCGTCGTCGTCGCCCTCGTCGAGCGAGACCCACGCCACCGGCCGCCGCTGCGCCTCCTGCTCGCGCCAGGCCGCGAGCAGGATCGACTTGCCGAAGCCCGCCGGGCAGGCGACGAGCGAGAGTCGCAGCCCGCGCCCTCCCCGCAGCCGCTCGAACAGCCGCTCGCGCTCGACGGTCTGCGCCGGGACGAACGGGGGATGGAGCTTGGTGACGAGGAGGACCGGTGCGTCAGGACGGGCGGCCTGGCTCACGGCGCGACTCTAACCGGTGGGCTTCAGTCGGCGGCTTGCTCCAGATCGTCCCGCTTCAGGCCCGCGCACGCCGCGGGCAGCGCGGCGGCCGTGCCGCCCCGGGGGAGCACGGCGAGCGATCGCGTACTCGGCACATCCCAGTCCTCGAGCACCTTGATCGACGGCCGGCCGGCGGCGATCGGGGTCCGCCACAGCAGGTCCGACGCCGCGCTCATCGGCTCGCTGCAGCGCCGCGTGCTCGCGCCGAGGACGTACGGGACGTGCACGCCGTCGTCGTGCTGCCGGGCCGCGAGCAGCGACGTCACGCGCCAGCGCTCGCCACGGCGCTGAACGGCCACGAGCTCCTTGAGGGCTTCGTTCTTCGTCAGCGCCGTGTACCAGCCCGCGGAAGCAGGCCGCCCGAGCCGTGCGCAGGAGCGAAAGTAGCCGCCGACGCCGCCGTAGACGTCCTTGTTGTTGAGGGAGAGAACGTGCAGCCAGGGCCAGGGGCCGCCGATGCGCTCGAAGACACGGCTCACGACGCGACCGTTGGGGATCTCGAGCTTGCCGGCCCGCCTGCCCTCGCAGCCGCCGCGCATCAGATGCAGCGCCTGCCGGGCCCCGCCAGGCTCGCGGTCGGCGCGCAGTGCGGTCACGCGCAGCCGCCCGCCCGGGCGCCGCTCGGCGACCACCATCACGCGGGACGGCCCGGTGTCGGTCTCCCCGCCGAGGACGGCGACCGAGATGCGGGCGGCGCCGGCGGCGGGAGCGCCGGCCGCGAGCAAGGCAAGGCCGAGGAGGACTGCGAGGGACGTCGTGCGAGCGAGCATGGCAAGCGACCCTACCGCCGGGCGATCCGGCTGTCGCGCCGATCGGCGCGGCCCACGGCGCGACTCAACCGGAGGGAGCCGCCGCCGTGACGGCGAACCCCACGTGTGACAATCCTCCCGAGTAATGGAGCTAGGGGGACTCGAACCCCCGACCTCCTGGGTGCGATCCAGGCGCTCTCCCAACTGAGCTATAGCCCCGGGATTGGACGACCGTTCCTAACGGCCGGCCGGTGTGGGGCCGATTGTAGCCGTGGCGCGGCTACGCTGGCCGGTCGCCCGGTGCCCATATGAGCTTCCGCAACCGACTCACCGTCTTCTTCATCGTCCTGGTCATCCTCCCGATGGTCGTGGTCGCCGCGGTGGGATTCGTGCTGGCGGCCGACTCCGAGCAGGGCAAGACCGACGCCCGGCTGTCGGAGGCGCAGCGCTCCGCGTCCGGCCTGTTCCGCGAGTCCCAGGACCGCGCCGAGGCCGCCGCGCGCACGATCGCGCGCGACGAGGAGCTCGCCGCGGCGATCCAGGGCGGGGAGCGCGGGCCGATCCAGAGCCGCTTCGACACGCTCGCGCAGGAGACCGGGCTGGCGCGCGGCGTGATGAACCTCGACGGGGTCGGGCGCTTCGAGACCGGGCGCGGCGAAGCCGTCGCGCCGGCGCGCACGCGGCTGCTCGACACCGGCGGTGGCGCCGCCGGGCTGCTGACCGCCTCGGCCATCAGCGCGCAGGACTACGCGGAGCTCGTCGAGCGCGTGACCGGCTCCGAGGTCGTCATCGGCGCCGGCAACGACTTGGTCGTCTCGACGCTCCCCGACGCGGGAGCGGAGCGCCTGCCCGCGCGCGGAGAGGTCGAGATCGGCGGGCAGGCCCTGCGCCTGACCGGGTTCGACGGCCCCGGCTTCGAGGGCGGGCGGGTGCAGGTGCGCCTGCTCGCGGAGCGCGAGACCGAGGGGCTCGCCGGCTCCTCGCTCGAGGTCGCCGCGATCCTCGCCGCGGCGCTGATCGCCGCCTTCGCGTTCGCGCTCACCGTCTCGCGCTCGCTGCAGTCGCAGATCCAGCGCCTGCTGGACGCGGCGCGGCGGCTGGCCGGCGGCGACTTCGGGATCGAGGTGCCGACCGAGGGCAACGACGAGTTCGCCGCGCTCGGCACGGAGTTCAACACGATGGCGCGCGAGCTCGAAAAACGCCTGGAGGAGCTGCAGCTCGAGCGCAAGCGGCTGCGCGAGGCGATCCGCCGCGTCGGCCAGTCGTTCGCCAAGGGGCTGGATCGCGACGCCGTGCTCGAGATCGTGGTCCAGACCGCGGTCGACGGCGTCGGCGCCGACTGTGGCCGCGCCGCGCTGCGCACCGGCCCGGCCGGGCGCTTCGAGCAGGTGGCCGGCGAGGGCGACGTCGAGCGCTTCCGCGACGCGATCTCGGCCGCCGAGGCGGCGTCGCTCAACGCCGAGGACGTGGTGGAGACCGACCTCGGCGAGCTCTACGCGCTCTCGCACCCGCTGCGCGCCCAGGAGGGCGGCCGGATCCTCGGCATGCTGACCGTCGCCCGCGCGAGCCAGGGCTTCTCCGACGGCGAGCGCGAGCTGTTCGCCTACCTCTCCCACCAGGCCGGCGTCTCGATCGAGAACGTCGACCTCCACGAGACCGTGCAGCGCCAGGCGGTCACGGACGAGCTGACCGGCCTGTTCAACCACCGCCGCTTCCAGGAGGTCATCTTCCAGGAGGTCGAGCGCGCCAAGCGCTTCGAGGGCGACGTGGGCCTGATCATGCTCGACATCGACAACTTCAAGCGCGTCAACGACACCTACGGCCACATGCAGGGCGATCTCGTCCTCCGCGAGGTCGCGCGCGTGCTCCGGGAGTCGTCGCGCGAGATCGACGAGCCGGCCCGCTACGGCGGCGAGGAGATGGCCGTCGCGCTGCCGGGGACCGACCTCGACGGCGCCTTCAACTTCGCCGAGCGCGTCCGCCACGCGATCGAGTCGCTCGAGCTCCCGCTGATCGAGGGCGGCGGCACGCTGCGGGTGACGGCCTCCTTCGGCGCCGCGGCGCTCGAGCAGGGCAACGGCGCCGCCGACAAGGACGCGCTCGTCGCCTCGGCGGACGCCGCGCTGTACCGCGCCAAGCGCTCCGGGAAGAACCGCACCGTCAGAGCCGAGTAGGCTTTCAACGGCCTGATGGGACTGCTCGACGACGCCATTCGAGAGCACCTCGAGCTCAAGCGCCGCCGCGGCGCCGATGCGGAAGAGGTGACGCGCCAGGAGAACGAGGCACTCGGCCCCCCGCAGCGCGCGGAGTTCGCCGAGGATCCGGCCGCGGAGTCCGCGGAACCGCCCGCCGAGGCGCCGCCGGCGGACGAGCCGCCGCCGGTCGTGGAGGAGGAGCCGCCGGCCGAGGCGCCGCGCGACGAGGGCTGGTTCGAGGACGTCCCGGAGCCCGCGCCGCCGCCGGAGGAGCCGATCGAGCTCAACCAGCCGACGGTCGAGTACGACGCCGGCCCGCCGATCGACCCGGACGCGCCGCTGACGCCCCAGCCGCCCGCCGAGGGCGAGGACGTGCTGGAGGAGACGCCCGACTTCCTCCAGGAGACGCCGGAGCACGACCGGCTGTGGTTCGAGCAGAAGCCGCCGCGCGACTTCGACCTCGACCGATAGCCGCGCGCCCGTACACCCTGCTCGACGTCTTCACCGACCGGCCGCTGGCCGGCAACGGCCTGGCGGTGGTCCACGACGCCGACGACCTCTCCGACGACGCCATGCTCGCGTTCGCGCGCGAGACGCGGCTGTCGGAGACCTCGTTCGTCCAGCGCGCGGACGGCGCCGCCGACTACCGCCACCGGATCTTCACGATGGGCGGTGAGATCCCGTTCGCGGGGCATCCGTCGCTCGGCACGGCGGTGGCGGTCGCGCGGGCGCGCGGCGAGACCAGCGTGCGCCTCGTCCAGCGGACGCAGCCGGGCGACCAGGCGATCGACGTCGAGCTCGACGGGCTGCGCGCGAGCGTCTCGATGCTCCAGGAGCCGCCGCAGTTCGGGCCGGAGCTCGATCCCGACGACGTGCTGGGCCTCGTGGGCCTCGACGGCTCCGAGGCCGACCCGGCGCTGCCGTGCCAGGTCGTCTCGACCGGCGTCCCGCAGGTGATCGCCTGCGTCAGCGACGTCGCCGCGCTGCGCCGCGTGCTCCCCGCCTACGACCGCATCGGGCGCCTGCTCACCGAGCACGACGCGATCACCCTCTACCTGGCCGCGGTCGACCCGGAGGCGGGCACCGCGCGCGCCCGCTCGTTCATGCGCTCGGCGGAGATGGGCGAGGACCCGGCGACCGGCTCGTCGGTCGGGCCGCTGTGCGCGCACGTCGCGGCGCGCACGGGCGCCCGGCGCCTGGTCATCGAGCAGGGCATCGAGATGGGGCGCCCCAGCCGGCTGGTGGCCGAGGTCGACGGCGACACGGTGCGCGTCGGCGGCGACGCGGTGATCCTCGCCGAGGGCGTCGTCCACCTCGATATGGACACCTGACCGATTTCAGGGCCGCGAGGGTGTTGCGCTCCGCGGTTCCTGCCGATCAGTTGCTCAGGCTGCCCGGGCCACCTCTGGACGGGAACGGACCCGGCGGCCGCCTCGACACTCCCGGACGAGGCAACCCGCCGGACGACAACGCGATTGGTATCCCTCCTGCCCCGGGGCGATCCTTCGCAGCGGCCGGCTTCGGGCTCCGGGCCGCGTGACCTTCGGGTCCCGCGGCCCGCGGGCTCGGTTCTCCTAGCGGATGTAGCCGCGCGTCCGCGCGGCCTCGACCACGCGCTCGATGCCCGTCTGGTAGGCGGCGACGCGCATCGGCACCTCGTCCTCGCCCGCGCGCGCGGCGACCTCGCGGTAGGCGCGGCGCATGATCGCGCCGAGCTTCTCGTTGACCTCGCGCTCGTCCCAGCGGAAGTGCTGGAGGTTCTGCACCCACTCGAAGTAGGAGACGATGACGCCGCCCGCGTTGGCCATCACGTCGGGGATGACGTGCACGCCCTTGCCGGCGAGGATCTCGTCGGCCTGCGGCGTCGTCGGTGAGTTGGCGCCCTCGACGATCACGCGCGTGTTGATCCGGTCGGCGTTGCCGGCGTGGATCATGCCGCCGAGCGCGGCGGGGATGAAGACCTCGCACTCGAGCGCGAGCAGCTCGTCCGGGCTGATCGGCTCGGCCCCGTCGCCGTCGAACTCCGCGACCTTGCCGCCCTCTGCCACGTGGCGCTGGAGCGCCTCGGGGTCGAGGCCGTCCTCGGCGTGGAGCGCGCCGTGGGCGTCGGAGACGCCGATCACGGTGCAACCGAGCTGGGCGATGATCTGCGCCGCCCACGAGCCGACGTTGCCGAAGCCCTGGAGCACGACGCGGCAGTCGGAGGGCTGCAGGCGGAGTCCGGGAGCCGCCTCGCGGAACATGTGGACGATGCCGCGCCCGGTGGCGGCCTCGCGGCCGTAGGAGCCCTCGAGCGAGATCGGCTTGCCGGTCACGATCGCCGGCGTATGGCCGTGCAGCTTGCCGTACTCGTCCATCATCCAGGCCATCGTCTGGGCGTTCGTGCCGACGTCGGGCGCCGGGATGTCGCGCTGCGGCCCGAGCACCTTCTCGATCTTGTCGATGAACGAGCGCGTGATCTGCTGCAGCTCGGCCTCGTCGAGCGCGTGCACGTCGCAGTCGATGCCGCCCTTCGCGCCGCCGAACGGGATCCCCGCCACCGCGGTCTTCCACGTCATCAGCGTGGCCAGCGCGCGCACCTCGTCGAGGTCGACCTCCGGGTGGTAGCGGATCCCGCCCTTGTACGGGCCGCGCGCGCCGTTGTGCTGGACGCGGAAGCCGCTGAAGACGTGGATCTTCCCGTCGGACAGCGTCACCGGGATCTGCACCTTCACCTCGCGGTACGAGGTGCGCATGACCGCACGGATGTCGTCGCGCAGCCCCATCCGCTCGGCGGCGACGTCGAACCAGTGGTCGACGATCTCGCGGTTGGAGACCTCGGGACGGTCGGCCTTCTTGGACTTCCGTGTCATCCTCAGGCCTCCATCGGGGGCGTAGTGATAACGGGAGCACGCGGCCTTTGCAAGGCTGAGGTAGGGGTTCGATTCCCCTCGCCTCCATGGATCCGCCCGGCGACGACCGCGGCGGTCGCGGCGTTGATGTCGACGGTGTCGCGGACGTCCTCCGCGTAGCCGCCCGCGAGCACGACGCAGACGGGGACGCCGGCGCCGAGCAGGCGGTCGAGCGCGAGCTCGTCGCGCGCCCGCAGGCCGGCCTTGGTGAGCGCGAGCCGGCCGAGGCGGTCGCCCTCCCACGGGTCGGCGCCGGCGAGGTAGAACGCGATGTCGGGCGCGCAGCGGCGCAGGGCGACGTCGAGCGCTCCGCCGAGCGCCTCCAGGTAGTCCTCGTCGCCGGTGCCGCTGGGCAGGTCGACGTCGAGGTCGGACGGGATGCGCTGGAACGGGTAGTTGCGCGCGCCGTGCAGCGAGACCGTGAACGCGTGCGGATCCCCGCCCAGGAGGTCGGCGGTGCCGTCGCCCTGGTGGACGTCGCAGTCGACCACGAGGGCGCGCTCCGCAAGGCCGTCCGCGCGCAGCTCCCCGAGCGCCGCGACGACGTCGTTGAACAGGCAGAAGCCGCGCGCGAACGCGTGGCCGGCGTGGTGCGTGCCGCCGCCGAGGTTCATCGCCACGCCGTGCCCGACCGCGTGCCGGGCCGCCGCCAGCGTCCCCGCGACCGCGCGGCGGCCGCGCTCGACGAGCGCCGGCGACCACGGCAGCCCGAGGCCGCGCTGCTCGCGCACGCTCAGCCCGCCGTCGCGGATCCGCTCCAGCAGCGCGCGCTCGTGCACGCGCTCGAGCACCGCCCACGTCACGGGGTCGGTCTCGTGGATCTCGTCGGCGCGCGCGATGCCGTCGGCGATCACGCGGGCCCGCAGCAGCGGGTACTTGTCGATCGGGAAGCGATGCCGCGCGGGGAGCGGGAAGCGCCAGCGGTCGTGAGTCCAGAGCTCCACGGGGGTATGGATGCTCGCATGGCTCTTCCCGCTCCCTCGTTCGGCTCGACCATCCTCATCACCGGCGCCTCCTCCGGCATCGGCGCCGACCTCGCCCGCCAGCTGGCGGAGCGCGGCTACAACGTCACGCTCACCGCCCGCCGCCGCGAGCGTCTCGAGGAGCTCGCCGGCGAGCTGCGGGAGGCGCACGACATCGTCGCCGACGTCGAGACGTGCGACCTCGGCAGCCCCGCCGCGCGCGGCCGGCTGGCCAAGAAGCTCCAGGAGGGCGAGCGCGAGGTCGTCGGCCTCTGCAACAACGCCGGCTTCGGCAACCTCGGCAACTTCCTCGACCACGACCTCGAGGAAGAGACCAACGTCATCAAGGTCAACGTCGACGCCCTGCACGAGCTGACCGGCGCCTTCCTCCCGCGCATGGTCGAGCAGGGCGCGGGCGCGGTGCTCAACGTCGCCTCCACCGCCGCCTTCCAGCCGCTGCCCGGCTTCGCCACCTACGCGGCCAGCAAGGCGTTCGTGCACTCCTTCTCGGAGGCGCTGCACTCCGAGCTCTCCGGCACCGGCGTGTCGGTGACCTCGCTGTGCCCGGGCTTCACCAAGACCGAGTTCGAGGAGCGCGCGGGGGCGGAGGACGCCGCCGCCAAGCTCCCGGGCTTCACCTGGATGGAGTCCGACGACGTCGCGCGCCAGGCCGTCGAGGGCATGATCGCGGGCAAGCGCACGGTCGTGCCGGGCATGCTCAACAAGGCGGTCTCGACGAGCGGGCGCTACGTGCCGCGCACGGTGCTGCTGCCGCTCGTCAAGACGGTCTCGAAGAACAACTAGGCCGCTCGCGCGGTCGTCAGCAGCTCGCCGGCCACGCGGTCGGCGGCCTCGGCGGTGCCGCCCAGCAGCCGCCGCGACAGCTGCGCGCGCCGGAAGTACAGCGGCGCGTCGTGCTCCCACGTCGCCCCGATGCCGCCGTGGACCGAGATCTGCGCGCGCGACGCGTGGTCGAGCCCCTGACCCGCCACGAGCCGGAACGCGGAGGCGGCGAGCGGGAACTCCTCGGGCTTGTCCTGGCCGGCCCAGCCCGTGTAGTACATGAGCGAGCGGCCGTTCTCGAGCCGCCGCAGGATCTCCACGAGGTCGTGCTTGACCGCCTGGTACGAGCCGATCGCGCGCCCGAACGTGAAGCGCTCCTTCGCGTACTGGACCGACACCTCGAGCGCGCGCTCGACCGCCCCGAGCGACTCGGCGGCCAGCAGCGCCTGCGCGACGTACCAGGCGGCCTCGGCGGTGCCGGCGGCGAGCTCGAGCGGCGTGGCGGCCGCCCCGTCGAACGTCACGTGGCCGAGCGAGCGGGTCGGGTCGTAGCCGGCGGCCGGCTCGACGGTCGCGTCGGACGCCTGCACGAGCGCGGCGCGCCCGTCCTGCCCGACGACCACGAACACGTCGGCCTCCGGCGCGTCGGGCACCCACGGGACGGCGCCCGTGACGGTGTCGCCGACCTCCGGCGCCTCGCCGCGCGTCGAGCCGAAGCGCGCGTCGACGCTCCAGCCGGCGTCGACGTCGCCCGGCGGCTTGGCCGGCACGTAGGCCGCGCGGGTCTGCCCCTCGGCCAGCGCCTCGTCCGCGAGGCCCGCGCGGTCGAGCAGGAACGTCGCGGGCAGGTGGCCGAGCAGGCCGACGCCCGCCAGCACGCGCCCGAGCTCGGAGAACACGAGCATGCCCTCCATCACGCCGAGGCCGGCGCCGCCGTGCTCCTCGGAGACCAGCAGGCCCGGCCAGCCGGCCTCGACCGCGGTCGGCCACAGGTCGGGCAGCTCGCCGCCGTCGAGCGCCTCGCGGGCCGCCTCGACGGTCTTGAAGCGCGAGAGCGCGCCGCGCGCGGCCTCCTTGAGGAACTCCTGCTCGTCGCTCAGCGCGAAGTTCATCCGACCGCCTCGCGCTCCTTGGCGCGCAGCTCGGAGAACGGGACGCCCTTGTCCAGTCGCGGCTCCGGCGGCAGCCCGAGCACGCGCTCGCCGACCATGTTGCGCAGGATCTCCTCGGTCCCGCCCGCGGACTTGAGGCCCGGCAGGTCGGAGACGAGCTCGCCCCAGTTGTCGTCGGACAGCCCGTCGGGGCCGAGCACGTCGACGAGCAGCTCGCCCGCCGCGATCGCGGCCTTGATCGTCGTCACCTTGGCCAGCGCGCCCTCGGGGCCGGGGATGCCGCCGCGCTGCAGCGTGGTCAGCATCCGGTAGCCGGTGAAGCGCAGCGCGAGGAAGTCCGCGGCGATCTCGCCGTAGCGGTGGCGGACCTCCTTGTCCTCAGCGGCGGCCGGGTCGGCGAGCAGCGCCTCGGCGAAGCGGTCGGCGCGCCAGCCGAAGCCCTCGCCGCCGAGCCCGATCGCGACGCGCTCGAACATCAGCGTCGTCATCGCGACGCCCCAGCCGCCGTTGACCGGACCGACCTCGGAGCCCGGGTCGAGCGCGACGTCGTCGAAGAAGACCTCGTTGAAGTGCGCCTCGCCGGAGATCTGGCGCAGCGGCCGGATCGTCACGCCCTCGGCGTCCATCGGGACGATGAACATGGTCAGGCCCTTGTGCTTGGGCTGCTCGGCGTCGGTGCGCGCGAGCAGGAGCCCGAACGCCGCGTACTGCGCGTTCGTCGTCCACACCTTCTGGCCGGAGAGGCGCCAGGAGCCGTCCTCCTCCTGCCGGGCGCGCGTCTGGATGCCGGCGAGGTCGGAGCCCGCGGCGGGCTCGGAGAACATCTGGCACCAGACCTCGTCGGCGTTCAGCATCGTGCCGAGGTGGCGCTGCTTCTGCTCCTCGTTGCCGTGCGCGATCAGCGTCGGGCCGAGCATGCCGACGCCGATGACGTCGAAGATCCCGGGGACGCCCGCGCGGCCGATCTCCTGGTTCACGACGACCTGGTGGAGCGGGCCGAGGCCCTGGCCGCCGTACTCGGCCGGCCACGTGACGGCGGCCAGCCCGCCCTCGGTGAGCTTGTGCTGCCACTCGCGGCGCGCCGTGACGTCGTCGCGGTCGGGCGCCTCCGCCTTGTGCTCGTCGAGCCAGGCGCGCACCTGGGCGCGGTATTCGGCCAGCTCGGGGGTGTCGTTCAGGTCCATGGGGAGCCTCCGGTCGTGCGAACGCGGGAGTTCAGACGAGGCACGGTACAACGTGCGCGATGCTTCCCCGCGCCATCAGCGAGTACTACGAGCGCGGCGCCGAGCAGGAGCGGCTCACGCGCGCACCCGCCGGGCGGCTCGAGTTCCTGCGTACCCACGTCCTCCTCGACCGGCTGCTGCCGCCGGCGCCGGCCGTGCTCGCCGACGTCGGCGGCGGTGCCGGCATCCACGCCGTCCCGCTGGCCCGAGCGCGGCTACGAGGTGCACCTGGTCGATCCGGTGCCGCTCCACGTCGAGCGGGCGCGCGCGGCCGGCGTCGCGCACGCGGAGGTCGGCGACGCCCGCGCGCTGCCGTTCGAGGACGCGAGCTGCGACGCCGCATTGCTGCTCGGGCCGCTCTACCACCTGCAGGAGCGCGCCGAGCGGGTGGCGGCGCTCGCGGAGGCGCGCCGCGTGGTGCGCCCGGGCGGGCTCGTCGCGGCGGCCGCGATCTCGCGCTTCGCCTCGACGCTCGACGGGCTCGCGCGGGGCCTCCTCGAGCAGGAGGGCTTCGAGGCCGTCGTGGAGCAGGACCTCCGCGACGGTCGCCACGACAACCCGGACAGCCGGCCGGGCTGGTTCACCACCGCCTACTTCCACCTGCCCGGCGAGCTCCCGGGCGAGCTCGCGGAGGCCGGGCTGACGCCCGAGGCCGTGCTGGCGATCGAGGGCCCTGCCTGGACGCTCGCGGACCTCGGCGAGCAGCTCGACGATCCGGTCCGGCGCGAGCGGCTGCTGCGCGCCGTGGCGCGCGTCGAGGCCGCTCCGAGCCTGCTCGGGGCGAGCGCGCACCTGCTCGCCGCCGGGCGGCGCGGCTAGCGGAACGCCGCGACCACGTCGGCGAAGCGCGTCGACCGACTCCGGGCCGCCGGCGTCCGAGAGCCCGACGATCGCCGTCTGCACGCCCGCCTCGGCCAGCTCGCGGTAGCGGCCGACGTGCTCCTCGACGGTCGCCGCGCCCTGGCCCTCGCGCGGCTCGCCGGCGGCGACGACGCGCGCCGGCGCCGAGGTGCGTGACCCGCACCGCCGCGGGGTCGCGGCCCTCCGCCGCGCAGTGCTCGTGCAGCACCCCCACCTTGTGGCGCACCGTCGCCGCGTCGCCGAACAGGTTGCAGGCGTCGGCGTGCCGCGCGACCAGCCGCAGCGTCCGCCGCTCGCCCGAGCCGCCGACGAGGATCGGGATCCGCTCCTGCAGCGGCCGCGGGTAGCAGATCGCCTCCGGCACCGTGGTCGTGCGGCCCTCGAAGCGCGGCGAGCCCGGGCCCCACATCAGCGGCAGCAGCTCCAGCGCGTCCTCGAGCAGCGCGTAGCGCTCGCGCAGCGGCGGGAACTCCCAGCCGTAGAGCTGGTGCTCGCGCTCGAACCAGCGCCGCGCCGAGCCCGCACAGCGCCCGCCCGCCGGAGAGCACGTCGAGCGTCGCGACGATCTTCGCCAGGTGGGCGAGGTTGCGGTAGGTGACGCCGGTGACGAGCGTCCCGAGCCGGATCGCGCTAGGTCACGCCCGGCGAGGTAGCCGAGCGTCGTGTAGCTCTCGAGCATGTCCTCCCACTCGCGCCCGACCTGCGGGATCTGCACGAAGTGGTCCATCACCCACAGCGACGCGAAGCCGGCCTCCTCCGCGGCGCGCGCGACGTCGGCGAGCGTCGCCCGGTCGTCGCCGGTGCGCCCGGCCAGCCGAAGCGCGAGATCTGCAGCCCGAACTCGAGCGGCAGCGGCTCCTCCTCCTGGCGCGCCGCCGCGGCCGGCGCGGCGAGGAACGCGGGCGGCACGAGCTCGACCGGCGCCGGCCGCGCGCGACGCCGGCGAACCCCTCGCCGGCAGCGCCGGACGACCGCCGCCGCCTCGCGCAGCTGCGCGGCCACGACCTTCGCCGGCACCGGCGCGCCGCGCGCGCGGTTGCGCTCGCGCACGAGCTTCTCCGGCACGTCGAACGACGACCGCGTAGGCCGGCACGCCCGCGTCCTGCGGCAGCGCGCGCCACGCGGCGCGGCGCTTCGGCTCGAGCCCCGTCGTGTCGACCACCGTGACCAGCCCGCGCGCCAGCCGCTTCCACGATCAGGTCGAGCAGCTCGAACGCGTCGCGGCTCGCGCGCTGGTCGTGCTCGCCGGCGCCGACGACGGCCCGCAGCCGGTCCGAGGACACGATCGCGTCGGGGTGGAACCACTCGCGCGCCCACGTCGACTTGCCCGCCCCGGTCGCCCCGACGAGCACGACGAGGCAGGGGTCCGGCAGGCGCAGGGTCACTCGTAGACCACGACGTCGGGCGGCGGGCGCAGCCGCAGCACCTGGCGCGGCCTCATCAGGTCCGTGTCCTCACGGTAGAAGAGCTTGAAGCCCGTGTGGAAGAAGCGCCGCGGCGACGACGTGAACGCGTGGTACTTGGCGCGCTTGAGCTCCTGCGTGCCGAAGCCGTCGGCGTTCAGCACCATCGCGAGCCCCTCGCGCTCCCGCAGCTGCGTGTCGTCGACCATGTCGTCGGTGAACTGGTGGATGAGGAAGAGCTTCTGCGGCAGCTCGTTGCGCACCACGAGCTGGGACAGCCACGCCGACACCGCGTTGACCTCGCGCGCGTCGACCGAGCCGATCACGTTCCCCGGCACCTCGTCCGGCCCCATCCGCCACTCGGGATCGAGCGCGAGCCCCACGTCGGGCTCGCGCAGCCACTTCTCGAGCCGCGTCGCCTCGGTGAAGAAGTCCGACCGCCCGGCTGGATGTCGAGCACGAGCAGCGCCTTCGCCCTCCGCGCCGCCCGCAGGTAGCGCCGGATCACGCGTCGTCCTGGCGCGTGTTGTAGCGCCCGCCCTCCCCCGGGTGGGCGGCGGCACGACCGCGATCAGCTCCATGGCCGGCAGCACCGGCCGCCCGGGCCGCGCGTAGGGCTTCGCCTGGCGCTCGAGCCGCCGCGCCGCGCTCGCCGGCGAGCCGATGCCGAGCTCGCCGAGCTCGTCGGCCTGCGGCGCGCCGTAGAACGCGACGATCCGATTGTCGGGCAGCAGCCGGCGCCCGCCGCGCGGCAGCTCGACGGGCTTGTCGGCCTTCTCCGGCGCGGCGCTGCGCGGGGCCGGCTCCTCGTCCCCGCCGCGCAGCAGCAGCGCCGCCGCCGCGCCGATCACGAGCAGCAGCACCGCGGCCGCGACGAGGCGGCGGCGGCGGAACACGGCGGGGCTGGGGGGAGCGGTCGCCACCGCTAGCGAGTACCCGTGCGGCTAACGGGCCAACCGGAAGCCGCGGTCGAGCAGCTTGCGCGCCTGGTCGCCGGGGTTGGGCGAGTGCAGCAGGACGACGCCGAGCCGCAGGCGCCCACGCCGCGCGGTCGCCACGAAGCAGCGGCCCGCCTGCGACGTGTAGCCGGTCTTGACGCCCGTCACGCCACGGTAGCCCTGGCGCAGCAGCGGGTTGTGGTTGTAGAGGTAGATCCGCCCGCCCTTGATCGGGAACGGCAAGACGACCTGACGGCGGCGCACGATCCGCGCCAGCCGCGGCTCGCGCAGCACCGCCCGCGCCAGCGCCGCGAGGTCGGGCGTGCACGAGTGGTTGCCGCGGTCCTCGAGCCCGTCGGGCGACGAGAAGCGCGTGCAGGTCAGGCCCATGGCCCGGGCGCGCCGGTTCATGGCTCGCACGAAGCGCTTGACCGACCCGCCGGCCGCCTGCTGCGCGAGCGCGATCGCGGCGTCGTTGCCCGACGGCAGCAGCAGCCCGTTGAGCATCGTCTCGACGCCGATGCGGCGGCCGCGGCGGAACAGCCCGACGCCCGAGCCCTGGTAGGAGAGCGCCGCCTTCGTGATCCGCACCTTCGACCCCGGCGGCAGCCGCCGCACCGCCACCAGCGCCGTCATCATCTTCGTCAGCGACGCGATCGGCAGCACGCGCGTCGGGTCGCGACGCCACAGCACCCGCCCGGTGTCCATGTCGAACAGCAGCCCCGACCTCGGCCGGCGCTTGAAGCGGATGTGCACGAGGTCGCGCGGGTCGTCGAGCCGCACCGACAGCGGCGACGGCGCGGTGCCGCCGCCGGCCAGCGGGGCGGGCCCGTCGGCCAGCGGCTGGTCGACCGGGGGCGGCGCGGGCTCGGGTCGCGGCTCCTCGCCGGGGGCGAGCGTGAGGCCCGCCGCGACGCCCGCGCCGAGCAGCGCCAGCACCGCGAGCAGCGCCGGCCAGCGCCGCCGCCTGCGCCTCCTCCCTCCCTGGAAGACGTGGTAGGGCACCGCTTCAGCGCTTCTGCCCGAGCGCTCCGAAGATGCCGAAGAAGAAGATCGCGAGCACGATCAGCGAGATCGCGGACAGCACGTCGAGCCCGGTCTCGAAGATCACGAACAGCGTCATGAACCCGAAGATCGTGGTGAACGCCAGCGCGGCGAAGGTCACGGCGGTGCGCATGGCTAGAAGCGGGCAGCCTCCTGCTGCCGCCGCCGCTTGCGCTCGTCCGCGAACAGCTTGATCGCGAGCAGCCCGAAGACGAAGCCGCCGATGTGGGCGAAGTACGCCACGCCACCCTCCGCGTTGCCGCCGCTCGTGAGGTCGAAGTAGCCGAACAGCGCCTGCTGGATGAACCAGAAGCCGAGGATCAGCAGCGCCGGCAGCTCGACGATCGTGAAGAAGAACACGATGAAGATCAACGTCACCACACGTGCCCGCGGGAACAGCAGGATGTAACCCCCGAGCACGCCCGCCACCGCGCCGGAGGCGCCGATGCCGGGCACCGCCACGTCCGGCCCGACGACGATCTGCCCCGCCGTCGCCGCGAAGCCGGCCAGCAGGTAGAAGACGATGTACTTCACGACGCCCATCGAGTCCTCGACGTTGTTGCCGAAGATCCACAGGAACAGCATGTTGCCGCCGAGGTGGATCAGGCTGCCGTGCATGAACATCGACGTGAAGGCGGTCACCCACGTCGCGGGCTGCGGGTCGGCCGTGCCGGTCACGCCCGGCTGCCCCTCGCACGCGATCCCGCCGCCCTGCACCAGCTCGCAGTGGTCGCCGGGATGGGTGAACTCGTAGGGGAACGCGCCGTAGTCGATGACGTTCTGCTCGTCGGGCGTGTTGAACCACGGCGAGCCGATCGCCTTCTGGAAGAACAGGTACATCAGGACGTTCGCGACGATCAGCGCGACCGTGACGACCGGGAAGCGCTCGGTCGGGATGTTGTCCTTGAGCGGGAACAACTAGCCGGTCGCGGCCAGCGGGCCGGTGCCGGGCTGCGACTGCGGCACGTGCTGGTCCGCGTGGTAGCTGGACCGCACGAGCGGGCCCGCCGCGATGTGATCGAAGCCGAGCTCGTAGGCGGCCGTCTCGAGCGCCTTGAACTCGTCCGGGTGCCAGAAGCGCACGACCGGGAGGTGGCGCTCGGTCGGCCGCAGGTACTGCCCGACGGTGAGGACCTGCACGTTGTGCTCGCGCAGCGCGCCGAACGCCTCGACCATCTCCTCGTGCGTCTCGCCGAGCCCGACCATCAGGCCGGACTTCGTGACGACCTCGTCGCCGCCCATCTCCTTGGCGTTGGCGAGCACCCGCAGCGAGCGCTCCCAGCGCGAGCCGCGGCGCGCGACCGGGTAGAGCCGCGGGACGACCTCGACGTTGTGGTTGAACACGTCGGGGCGCTCGGTGATGACCTTGGCGAGCGGCATCTCCTCGCCGCGGAAGTCCGGCGTGAGGACCTCGACCTTGCACTCGGGCGCCTGCATGCGGATCGAGCGGATGACGCCGACGAAGGCGGAGGCGCCGTAGTCGGGCAGGTCGTCGCGGTCGACGCTCGTGATGACCGCGTGGCGCAGGCCCATCTTGGCGACGCTGCGCGCCACGCGCGCGGGCTCGAGCGGGTCGTTCCACGTCGGCTTGCCGGTCTTGACGTTGCAGAAGCCGCAGCGGCGCGTGCAGGTGTCGCCGAGGATCATGAACGTGGCCGTGCCGCGCTCCCAGCACTCGCCGACGTTGGGGCAGGCCGCCTCCTGGCAGACCGTGTGGAGCCCCTCCGACTTGATCATCTCGGTCAGCTCGCGGTACTTGGGGCCGCCGGGCGGCGGGACCTTGAACCACGGCGGCTTGCGGCCGCGGAACGGCTGCACCTCCTCGCCGAGGACGCGCCGCACGTCCATCCCGCCCGGGTTCGCGCGGGATCGGGTGACGTGGATCCGCTCGCTCACACCGCTGAGGGTACCGCTCGGCCCTGGAGCCGCTCGGGGGTCACCAACCGCTGCCGGAGGCCGAACGCGGTGCAGAACTGCAGCGCCATGCGGCGGCGGAAGCAGTCGAGGTGGTCGCCCTGCCCGGTCTCCTTCGTGATCGAGGTCATGCGCACGCCGTCGAGGCCGCACGGCACGACCCACTCGAACGGCTGGAGGTCGTTGTCCACGTTGATCGCGAAGCCGTGCGTGGTCACGCCGCGCGAGACGTGGACGCCGATCGAGCCGATCTTGCGGTCCTCCACCCAGACGCCGGTCAGCCCCTCGCGCGGGCCCGCCTCGATCCCCTCCTCGGCGAGCGCCGCGACGATCGCCTCCTCCATCGTGCGCAGGTAGGCGACGACGTCGGTGATCGGCATGATCGGGTAGCCCACGAGCTGGCCCGGGCCGTGGTAGGTGAGCTTGCCGCCGCGGTCGGTCTGCACCACGTCGATGCCCTGGGACCGGTACCAGTCCTCGCCCATCGGGATCTCGCCCGGCTCGGAGCGCCGGCCGCGCGTGTAGACGGGCGGGTGCTCGAGCAGCAGCAGCACGCCGGGCAGCTCGCCGGCCTGGACGCGCGCCCGGATGCGCTCCTGCAGCGCGACGCCCTCGCGGTACTCGAGCTCCCCGAGGTGGCAGACGTGCAGTTCAGCCATCGCCTCCCAGCTTACGCCCCGTGGTGACGAGGTACGCCGCTGTCGGGGGCCGGGTCTCCGCGAATGCGCGGAGGTCGTCGAGCAGCGACTGCCAGCGGCCCTCCGGCTCGAGCATGCGCCGCGCCATGATCAGCGGCCCGAACTTGGCGGTCACGAAGTCGATCTCGTCGTCGATCGAATCGAACGCCGCGAATGCCGACTGCTCGCGCGCGAACTCGACCTCGAGGCCGGTGGCGGCGAACAGCTCGCGGACGTGCTCCTCGGAGCCCCAGCCGAGCGGGGACTCGGCGAACGGCGGCGGCGCGGGCAGGTGGCTGCCGAGCGTCTTGAACATCGTCCCCATCGCGCCCTCCGGCGCCCAGCCGGTCACGCACAGGCGCCCGCCGGGGCGCAGCACGCGCGCGAGCTCGGCGGCGGTCACCCGGTGGCGGGGCGCGAACATGCAGCCCATCACGGAGACGACGACGTCGAAGGATTCGTCGGGGACGGGCAGTGCCTCGGCGTCGCCCTCGAGGTACTCGATCTCCACGCCCGTCTCGGCGGCCAGCCGGCGGCCCTCCTCGAGCAGCTCGGGCGTGAGGTCGACACCGGTCACGCGGGCGCCGGCCTGCGCCGCGCGCAGCGCCGCGTTGCCGGTGCCGCAGGCGACGTCGAGCACGTCCTCGCCGGGCGCGACGCCGATCCGCTTCACGATCCGCTCGCCCAGCGGCCACAGCTGGCGCTGCGCGATCGCCGGGTAGTCGCCTGCGGCCCATGTCGCGCGGGCGCCCTGCTTCATCCGGTCCAGCTCGGTGACGGTCATGCCGCGACGCTCGCAGCGGCGCGGCGCCGCCGCATGGGGCGTTCGCCTCATCTTCGGGTTAGGCTCGGCCGATGGCGGATCGCACCCATGTGCGGCTCGCAGAGCTCGTCGCCGCGTTGTCGCTCGGCATCGACCTCGGCTTCGGCCAGCCGATGGAGCATGTGCTGCGCCAGTGCCTGATCGCGCTGCGGCTCGCCGACCGCCAGGACCTGCCGGAGCCCGAGCGGGTCGCCGTCTACTACACGGCGCTGCTGATCAACGTCGGCTGCCACACCGACGCGCACGAGCAGGCCAAGTGGTTCGGCGACGACATCGCCCTGAAGGCCGGCAAGTACGACGGCGAGCTGCGCGGCGTGCGCAGCGCGATTGCGACGATGCGGCTCATGGGCGCCGGCCACCCGCCGCTCCAGCGGGTGCGGATCGGGCTCGAGTTCGCCGTCTCCGGCCACCGCCAGGTGGACCAGATGATCACCCATCACGCCGCGATGGCGCGCGCGCTGGCCGCCGATCTCGGGCTCCCCGCGCACGTCCTCGACGCGCTCGGCGCCGCCTATGAGCAGTGGGACGGCAAGGGCTGGCCGGGCCGGCTCGCGGGCGAGCGGGTGCCGGTCGCGGCGCGGCTCGCCCAGCTCGCGGAGTTCGTGGAGGTGGCGCTGCGGGGCGGTGGCGTCCCGGCCGTGCGGGAGCTGGCCCGGCGGCGCGCGGGGCGCCAGTTCGACCCCGTGCTGTGCGCGCTGCTGGTCGCGGAGGCGGACACGCTGCTCGCGGGGCTCGAGGACGTCGCGACCTGGGACGCGGTGCTCGACGCCGAGCCGGCGCTCGCGGTCGTGGTGGCGGGCGATGACGTCGACGCGGCGCTGCGCGCGGTCGCGAACTTCATCGACCTCAAGACCCCGTTCATGCTCGGCCACGCGTCCGCGGTCGCCGAGCTCGCCGCGGCGGCCGCCGGCGGGCTGCCCGAGGAGGACGTGCGCACGCTGCGCCGCGCGGGCCTCGTCCACGACCTCGGGCGGCTGGGGATCTCGAACGCGATCTGGGACAAGCCGGGGCCGCTCGGCGCCGGCGAGTGGGAGCGCGTGCGCATGCACCCGTACCTGACCGAGCGCATGCTGAGCCAGTCGGCGTCGCTGGCGCCGCTGGGCGCGCTCGCGGCACAGCATCGCGAGCGCCTCGACGGCTCCGGCTATCCGCGCGGCCTGTCCGGCGCCGCGATCTCGCGCCCGGCGCGCATCCTCGCTGCCGCCGACGCGTATCAGGCGATGTGCGAGCCGCGCCCCTACCGGCCGGCGCACGCGCCGGCCGGCGCCGCGGCCGAGCTGCGCGCGGAGGTGCGGGCCGGCCGCCTCGACGCCCAGGCGGTTGAGGCGGTGCTCGGCGCGGCCGGCCACCGCGTCCCGCGACGCCGCGAGGGCCCCGACGGGCTGACCGCACGCGAGATCGAAGTGCTCGCGCTGCTCGCGCGCGGGCTCTCGAACAAGGCGATCGCCGAGCAGCTCGTCATCTCCCCGAAGACGGTCGGCAACCACGTCGAGCACATCTACGCGAAGATCGGCGCGTCGTCGCGGGCGACCGCGAGCCTGTTCGCGCTCCGGCACGGCCTGCTCCCCGAGGAGCAGCCGCTCACGCCTCGAGCGAGAGCTGCCGGGGCGGGTAGGTGAGCCGGCCGCCGTCGACTTCCGCGAACTCCGTCAGCTCGTGTGCGGTGGCGCGCTCCGGGCCCATGATGTGGCAGACCTCGTGGCCGCGGACGACGAGCGCGTCGGCGAGCAGCCGGCGATGGCAGCGCCACCACGGCGCCTCCGCGCACATCACGGCCACGTGCCGCTCCGCCGCCCACGCCTCCAGCCGCGCGAGCCCGCGCGCGAACTCCTCCGACGCCATGTGGTCGGCGTAGCCCTGGAACGCCGCGACCTCCCAGCCCCCGTTCGGCGAGTCCGGGACGCGCGAGCGGCGGCCGCCGAGCTCGGGGAAGTGCTGGTAGCCGGTGCCGAGCACTGCGCGCAGCGCCTCGGCGTTGAAGTGCGGCAGCCGCTTGGAGCCGGGGAAGCGGCGGACGTCGGCGAGCGCGTCCACGCCGTGGGCGCGCAGGAGCGCGACGAGCTCGTCGCGCTCCCGCGTGGAGTGTCCGACGGTGTGGATCAGGCCTCGAGCCGCCCGCGCAGCGCCGCGAGGAACTGCGCCGCGAGCGCCCCGTCGAGCGCGCGGTGGTCCCACGACATGCAGAGGTAGGTCATGTGGCGGATCGCGATCGAGTCGTCGCCGTGCTCGTCGGTGATCACGACCGGCCGCTTGACCACCGCCTCGGTGTCGAGGATCGCCACCTGCGGCTGGTTGATCACCGGCGTGGCCATGATCGAGCCGTAGCCGCCGGGGTTCGTGATCGTGAACGTGCCGCCGCGGACGTCGTCGGGCGTGAGCTGGTTGTCGCGCGCCTTGCGGGCGAGCGCCTTGATCTCCTTGCCGAGCCCCTCGACACTGAGGTCCTGGGCGTCGCGGATCACGGGGACGATCAGCCCGCCCTCCCCGAGCGAGACCGCGATGCCGAGGTTGACCTCGGCGTACTGGGTGAACGTGTCGCCCTCGAGCGTCGCGTTGAGCAACGGGAAGTCGCGCAGCGTCTCGATCGTCGCGCGGGCGATGTAGGGGAGCCAGGTCAGCCCGGTCCGCTCGCGGTCCTTCGCGATCTTGGTCAGGTCCGCCTCGATGATCGTCGTGCACGTCGCCGCGGTCTGCAGCGACTCGATCATCGCCCTGCCGATCGACTGGCGCATGCGCGAGAGCGGCTCGCCCGCGCCGGTCGCCGCGGGCGCCGCGGCCTTCTTGCGCGGCACGACCGGCTCCGGCTTGTACGGGCTCTCGATGTGCATCGGCGGCTCTTCCTGCGTGGCGCCGTTGCCCTCGAGGTACGCCAGCACGTCGGGCTTGCGCACCCGCCCGCCGCGGCCCGTGCCCTCGACCTTGTCGAGGTCGATGCCGTGCTCGGCGGCGATCCGCATGACGACCGGCGAGTAGCGCCGCGGGCCGGACCGGCGCACCTCGGGCGTCCCCCGCTGGGCCGTCCCGGCGTGGGTGTCCGTCGTGTCGCCGGACAGCTCCCCCGCCTCGCCCGGCGCCTCCATGGCGACCTCGGCCTCCGACGTGCCGTCGGTGCGCTCTCCGACGCGTGCGCCTCGCCCGGCTTCGCGTCGGTGGCGATGCGCGCCATCACGACGCCGACGTCGACCGTCGTCCCGACCTCGACGAGGATCTCCTGCACGCGCCCGCTCGCGGGCGCCTCGACGTCGGTGTCGATCTTGTCGGTCGAGATCGAGGCGATGATCTCGTCGCGCTCGACCCAGTCGCCGGGCTGCTTCTTCCACTCTACGACGGTGCCCTCGGCGACCGACACCCCCATCTGGGGCATCGTCACGTCGACCAGCGTCTCAGTAGGCGAGGAGCTCACGGCACGCCTCCTTGAGGTCGTCGACCTGCGGCAGCACAGCCTGCTCGAGCGTGGGCGAGAACGGGATCGGCACGTCGGGCGTCGCGACCCGCACGACCGGCCCGTCGAGGTCCTCCCAGCCGCGCTCCGCGATCAGCGCCGCGACCTGCGCGCCCGCCGCGCACGTCTGGTTCGCCTCGTCGACGATCACGACCTTCGACGTCTTGCGCACCGACGCGAGGATCGCCTCCTCGTCGAGCGGCACCAGCGAGCGCAGGTCGAGCACCTCGACCGAGGCGCCGTCGATGTCCTCGGTCGCCTCGAGCGCGGTGTGCACCATCGCGCCGTAGGCGATCACGGTCAGGTCCGTGCCCTCGCGCGCGATCCGCGCGCTGAACGGCGTCTCGTAGGTGCCCTCGGGCACCTCGCCCTTGACGCGGCGGTAGAGGTGCTTGTGCTCCATGAACACGACCGGGTTGGGGTCGTGCACGGCGTGGATCAGCAGCCCCTTGGCGTCCTCGGCCGTCGACGGCGCGACGACCTTCAGGCCCGGCGAGTGCATGAACCAGCCCTCGGGGTTCTGGGAGTGGAACGGGCCGCCGCTGAAGCCGCCGCCACTCGGGAGCCGGACGGTGATGTTCACGCTCAGCCCCTGCCGGTAGTACATCTTCCCCGCGACGTTGACGAGCTGGTCGAAGCCGCAGGAGATGAAGTCGGAGAACTGCATCTCGGCGATCGGCCGCAGGCCCTCGACGGCGGCGCCGATCGCGCAGCCGACGATCGCCGACTCGGCCAGCGGCGTGTCCATCACGCGCTGCGGGCCGAACTCGTCGATGAAGCCGTCGGTCACCTTGAACGCGCCGCCGAACGTGCCGATGTCCTCGCCCATCACGAAGACGCGCTCGTCGGAGCGCATCTCCTCGCGCATCGCGTCGGAGATCGCCTGCAGGTAGGTCATCGTGGGCATCAGGAACCCGCCTTCTGGAAGCCGCTCCACGGCGCGTTGCCGTCCTCGAGCAGCGCCGGCTCGTCCGCGAACACGCGGTCGGTGGCCGTCTCGCCGTCGGGCATCGGGCTCTCGAGCGCGGTCTCGACCGCGGCCTCGATCTCGGCCTTCACGCTCTCGCGCAGGGCGGCGACGTCGACCCCGAGCGCCTCGAGGCGGCGCGTCTGGCGGTCGATCGGGTCCTTGGCCTGCCACTCCTCGACCTGCTCGCGCGGCACGTACTTCATGTCGTCGTGCGCGGCGTGGCCGTGCATGCGCATCGTCACGGCCTCGATCATCGTCGGGCCCTCGCCGGCGAGCGCGCGCTCGCGGGCGACGCGCACGACCTCGAACGTCGCCTCGCAGTCGTTGCCGTCGACCTTCACGCCCGGGAAGCCGTAGGCGGCCGCGCGCTCGACGGGGTCGACCGCGAACTGCTGGTCGAGCGGCGTCGAGTACGCGTACTGGTTGTTCTCGAGGATGAAGATGACCGGCAGGCGCTGGACGCCGGCCCAGTTCATCGCCTCGTGGAAGTCGCCGCGCGAGGTCGATCCGTCGCCGAACCAGGTCAGCGCCACGCGCTGCTCGCCGCGCATCTTGAACGCCATCGCGAGCCCGGTCGCGACCAGCATCATGTCGGGGAGCATCGAGACCATCCCGACGCAGCCCTTCGTGCGGTCGCCGAAGTGCACGTTGCCGTCGCGCCCGCCGGTGATGCCGTCCTCGCGGCCCATGTACTGGGCGAAGATGCGGGCGGGCTCGACGCCGCGGATGACGTGGGCGGCGAGGTCGCGGTGGAGGATGCAGAGGCGGTCCTGCGCCGCCATCGCCCACGCGGGGCCGGCCGACACGGCCTCCTGGCCGAAGCCGTCGTAGAACGAGCCGGGGACCTTGCCCTGCCGGTAGAGCGTCATCGCGCGCTCCTCGATGCCGCGCATCATCAGCATCGCGCGCAGCAGCCCGACCCGGTCCTCTGTGGTCAGGTGCTCCGATACGTCCGGTGGGACGTCCTGGGACGTCCCGGACTGAGCCGCTTCAGTCGCCATGTGGCGTGTTCCCTTTCCTCTTGGGCGCCTCCGGGATCCTCCGGGCAGCGCTCCTCACTTGGCGCCCGCGCGGGATCACCGGCGGGCGGAGCAAGGGTACCTTGTAAGGGTGGAGCGGCAGGAGCAGTCCCTCTGGCGCGCGCGCATGCGGTGGCGGATGCGGGGTGCCTGGCTGTGGCCCGCGTTCGTGGCGCTGACGCTCGCCGAGGGGGTCGCGCTCGAGGTCCTCCCGATCGCGGGCGACGGGCCCGGCGGGATCGTCCCGGGCGTGCTGCTGGCGGGCTTCGCGAACCTGATCGGCGTCGCCGTGCTCGCGCCGCTGCTCGGCGCCCGGCTGCGCCGCCGCCGGCCCGACCTGCCGCGCCCGGTGGCCGACAACTACGCGGGCACGGCGCTGCTGTGCGCGTTCGCCGTCGGCGTGCTCGCGCTCGGGCTCGCGCACCGGCCGAGCGTGGTCGCGGCCGAGGACGACCTGCGCGCGCAGTCCGCCGCCGTCCACGACTACGTGGTCGCGCAGGCGCCCGAGTACCGTGCGTCGATCGCGCTCGCCGACCCGATGCGGCTGGAGGAGGACCTCTACCGCACGTGCGTCCCCGGCCCCGACCCGAAGCGCTGGCTGTGCCTGTTCGTCAACACGGAGCAGCGGCCGGCCGGCGTGACGCTCGACAAGGACCGCGCGCCGAACTCGACGTACCGCCGCCACGGAGGCTTCCAGTAGATGCCCTACGCGCCCGTCGACGATCTCCAGATGTACTACGAGGTCCACGGCGAGGGCCCGCCGCTCGTCCTCCTCCACGGCGCGTACATGACGGTCGAGATGATGGAGCCGCTCACGGCCGTCCTGTCCGAGCTCCGGCAGGTGATCGTCCCCGAGCTGCAGGGCCACGGCCGCACCGCCGACGCCGACCGCCCGCTCACCTACGAGCGCATGGGCGACGACGTCGCCGGCCTGATCGAGCACCTCGAGCTGGGGCAGCCCGACGTCGCCGGCTACTCGATGGGCGGCGGTGCCGCGCTCCGCCTGGCGATCCAGCACCCGGAGCGCGTCCGGCGGCTCGTGGTGATCTCCGCCGGCTACCGCTATGACGGCATGCCCGCCGAGGCGATCGCGATGTTCCCGTCGATCACGCCCGCGATGTTCGCGGGCTCGCCGATGGAGACCGAGTACCAGCGGCTCTCGCCGCATCCGGAGGCGTTCCCCACGCTGGTGGAGAAGCTCAAGACGCTCGACACCACCGACTTCGCCTGGGACGACGAGGTGCGGCAGATGACGACGCCGGCGCTGATCGTCGCCGGCGACGCCGACGGCGTCACGGCCGAGCACGCCGTGAGCCTGTTCAAGCTGCGCGGCGGCGGCGGGATGGGCGACCTCTCCGGCCTGCCCGACTCGCAGCTCGCGATCCTGCCCGGCACGACGCACTTCATCCCGCCGGGATCGGCGATGCTCGACCGCGTGGCGTGGCTGCGGCTCATGATCCCGCCGTTCCTCGACCCGGGCGAGTAGATGCCCTACGCGCCCGTCGGCGACCTGCGGATGTACTACGAGGTCCACGGCGACGGGCCGCCGCTGGGCTCTTGCACGGCGCGTACCTGACGGCCGAGGCGTTCGCGCCGCTGCTGCCGGGGCTGGCGGACGACACGACACCGCGGAGCGCGTGCGGCGGCTCGTGCCCGCGGCGTCGGGCTACCGCCACGACGCGATGGCGGAAGAGGCGATCGCGATGCTCCCGTCGATCACGCCTGAGATGTTCGCCGGGTCGCCGAGGGAGACGGAGTACATGCGGCTCGCTCCCAACCCGGGCGACTTCCCGGTGCTGGTCGAGAAGCTCAGGACGCTCCACACCACCGACTACGCATGGCCCGAGGACGACGTCCGCGGGATCCCCGCGCCCACGCTGATCATCGTCGGCGACTCCGACCTCGTCCGGACCGAGCACGCGGTCGAGCTGTTCAAGCTGCGTGGCGGCGGCGGGATGGGCGACCTCTCCGGCCTGCCCGACTCCCAGCTCGCGATCCTCCCCGGCACCACGCACCTCATGCCGCCCGGCACCGGGGTGCTCGACCGCGCAGAATGGCTGCTCTCGATGATCGTGCCCTTCCTCGACCCGCCGTCATGACCGTCGAGCTCTTCGCGGGCAACCGCGTCAGCGACTTCGAGACGGCGAAGGCCTGGTACGAGCGCCTGCTCGGCTCGGAGCCGAGCTTCATGCCGCACGCGACCGAGGCGGTGTGGGAGCTCGCGGAGCACCGCTGGCTGTTCATCGTCGAGTCCGAGCCCGCCGGCGGGGCGATCCACACGATCTTCGCCGGCGACCTCGACGAGCGCGTGGCGGAGATCGCCTCGCGCGGGATCGAGCCCGACAAGCGCGAGACCTACTCCGGCGGGGCGCGCAAGGCGATCTACCTCGACCCCGACGGCAACGAGATCGGCTTCGGCGGCGCGCTCGAGGAGGGCTAGAGCGCGAGCCGCAGCGGGTTCTCGAGGTACTCGCGGATCTTCGCGAGGAACTCGGCGGCGTCGGCGCCGTAGAGGATGCGGTGGTCGCAGGAGATCGTGAGCTCCATCATCGAGCGCACGACGACCTTGCGGTCGCGCACCACGGGGCGCGGCTCGAGCGCGCCGACGGCGAGGATCGCCGCCTGCGGCGGGTTGATCACCGCGACGAAGCGCTTGATGCCGTACATGCCGAGGTTGGAGACCGTGAACGTGCCGCTCGACAGCTCCGGCGGGGTGATCGCGCCGGCGCGGACGCGCTCGGCCAGCGCGCGCGACTCGCGCGCGATGTGCCCGAGCGACTTGCTGTCCGCGTCGAACACGGTCGGGACGACGAGCGCGTCCTGGCCCGCCACGGCGACGCCGACGTTGACGCGGCCGTAGAGCTCGAACTTGCCGTCACGGTAGGCGCCGTTGGCGCGCGGGAAGTCGCGCAGCGCGAGCGCGCTCGCCTTGATGACGAAGTCGTTGAACGACGGCGCGGGCTGGTCGCCGGCGGCGGCCTTGAGCTGCTTGCGGAGCTCGACCGCCTCCTCCATGTCGACCTCGACGGTGAGCACGAAGTCGGGTGCGGTCGCCTTCGACTCGGCCATCCGCCGCGCGACGGTCTTCTGGAGGCGGGTGAGCTCTTGCTCGGTGGTCTCGCCGCGGCCGGCCTGTTTGTCGCCGCCGGACGCGACGGGCGCGGGCACGTCCTTCTTCTCGGGCGCCTCGGCCTCGGGCTCCTTCTCCTCCTTGGCAGGTGCCTCGGCCTCGGCGGTCGCGGCGCCGCCCTGGGCGGCGGCCTCGACGTCGGCCTTGACGATCCGGCCGCCGGGGCCGGAGCCCTCGAGCTCGCCGAGCTCGACGCCCATCTCGCGCGCCATCCGCTTCGCGACGGGCGAGGCCTTGACGCGGTCGCCGCCGCCGTTGCCGGAGGGCGCCTCCTCGGCCTTCGCGGGCGCCGGCTCGGGCGCCTCCTCGCGCTTGCCGTTGCCGGAGGTGTCGTCGTCGTCGCCGGCGTCCTCGTCAGCGTCCTCCTCGCCGGAGGGCTCCTCCTCCTCGGCGGGCTCCTCGTCCTCGCTCGTCCTCGGCTCCTCGGACTCCTCGGCCGTGGGCTCCTCGTCCTCGGACTCGTCGGCCTTCGGCTCTTCGTCCTCGCCGCCGCCCTCGGACCCGTCGCCCAGCCGCGCGATCGTCTCGCCGACCGGGAGCGTGTCGCCCTCCTTCGCCACGATCGTGAGCGTGCCGTCGGAGTCGGCCTCGTACGTCATGTTGGCCTTGTCCGTCTCGATCTCGACGAGCTCCTCGCCGCGCTTGACCTCGTCCCCGTCGGACTTCAGCCACTTGAGGATCGTGCCTTCCTCCATCGAGTCGGAAAGGCGGGGCATCGCGACGTCGGCCATGCCCGGCAGCGTACCCGCAAACCGGCTCTGACCAGCTTCTAGCGCGCGCGAGCCGGAGCGCCGGCCGGAGTGCCGCGCGACGAGCGCAGCGCAGCGTCGACCTCGCGGCTCGGCGTGACGTCGCGGGCGACCGCCATCACGCCGATCACGCCGGCGCGGTCGTCGCGCAGCGGGACCGCTTGCACGGCGAGGTGCGCGCCCGTGCGGCGGCCGATCCACTCGAAGTCGCTCGGCTCGCCGTCGAGCACCGGGCGCAGCAGCGCGTCCATCGCCTCGCCGTCGCCCTCCTCGGGCAGCGCCTCGGGCAGCGTGCGACCCACCACCATCGCGCGCCACATCTCGGTCGCCTCCATGCCGCCGTCGACGGCGTGGCAGCGCAGGTCGCGGTCGAACAGCACGACCAGCAGGTCGGGCACCGTGCGCAGCAGCACCTTGTAGAGCTCGTCGCCGCGCTGGAGGGCGGCGGCGATCCGGCGCCGCTCGCGGTCGGCGGTCAGCTCGGTCAGCGTGGCGAGCGTCGCGTCGTAGCTCGGCGCCTCGGCCGGTACCGGCGCCGGGCGCCCGAGCAGGTAGCCCTGCGCGCCCTGGGCGCCGGCGGGCCGCGCCGCGCCCTCCGGCTCGGGGTCGCGCGCCAGCTCGAGCATCTCCTCGGTCTCGATGCCCTCGGCGATCACGAACGCGCCGCTCTCGCGGGCGAACGCCATGATCCCGAGCATGACGGCGCGCGCGCTGCGGTCCTCGACCGCGTTGGCGACGACCGCGCGGTCGATCTTGATGAAGTCGACCGGCAGCGCGCTGAGCATCTCGAGGCCGGCGTTGCCGGCGCCGACGTCGTCGAGCGCGAGCTGGAAGCCGAGCGACCGCAGCCGCGCCGCCTCGGGCACGAGCACCTCCATGCGGGCGTCGGTGCGCTCGGTGATCTCGAGCACGACCTGCTCGGGCTCGTAGCCCGCGCCGCGCACGGCGAGCACGAGGCTGTCGCCGGCGAGCGCGTCGTGCTCGAGCGTCTGCGGCGACACGTTGAGGAACAGCAGGGCGCCCTTCGGCAGATCGGCGGCGGCGCGCAGCGTCGCGCGCCGGCAGACGGCGTCGAGCTCGTGGCCGCGGCCGATCGAGTCGGCGATCTCGAACGCCTCGCCGGGCCCGGCGAGCTCTGAGGCGTGAGGGCGGGCGAGCGCCTCGTAGCCGAGCACGCGGGTGCCGCCGAGGTCCCAGATCGGCTGGAAGGCGACGTCGACCGCGCCGACGTCGATCAGCGAGCGCACGACGCGGACCTTCTCGATCGTCACGACCGGCACGCTGTCGGACACCTCGGTCGAGGCGACGACGGCGTTGCCGCCGCGGCGCTTGGCCTCGAGCAGGGCGGCGTCGGCGCGGCCCCACAGCGAGCTCGGCTCGCGGTCGTCGGCGCGCGCGGCGCTGAAGCCGATGCTCGTGGTGACGCCCGACAGGCGCGTCTCGACCGCGGCGCGGATGCGCTCGAGCGGGATGTCGGCGTCGCACTCGTTGGTGTGGGCGAGCAACAGCGCGAACTCGTCGCCGCCGAGGCGGAACGCGCGGTCGCCGGCGCGCGAATTGCGCAGCAGGTCGGCGAGCTCGCACAGCAGGCGATCACCGTGCTGGTGGCCGTGGCGGTCGTTCTCGAACTTGAAGTCGTCGATGTCGAGCAGCGCGAGCGTGATCGTCGCGCCGTAGCGCGAGGCCTCGCCGACGGCCCGCGCGAGCTCGTCCTGGAAGGCGCGGTGGTTGTCGAGGTCGGTCAGCCCGTCGCGGCGCGCGCGCTGCAGCGCGGCGCGGTAGAGCACGTCGACGCTGCGGCCGCCGAGCACGTAGAAGAGCGGCAGCGCGATCAGCAGGCTGAGCAGCACGAACAGCCCGAGGCCGTCGCGGAACGACGCGACGCCGGCCTCCAGCGCCTTGCTCGAGCGGTACTCGGCGAACACGACGTCGCGACCGAGCAGCCGCACCGGCGTGATGTAGGCGTTGCGCCCGTCGCCCGCGGCGGTGCCGGAGATCGGGCGCCCGGTGCGCGCGACCCTGAGCAGCAGCGGATCCGCCCTCTCCGTGCCGACCTGACCGGCGACCGGGGAGGCGAGCACGCTGCCGTCGGCCTCGACGATCATCACGTCGAGCGTCGCCGGGCGGGCGGCGATCGCGGCGAGCAGCTCGGTCACCTCGCCGAGCGGCGACACGTACTGGTTGCCCTCGACCTCGGCGGCGCGCTCCTCGAGCGAGCGCGCGTCGGCGGCATGCACCGCGGCGTGCTCGCGGATCAGGTCGCGCTTGACGCGGTCGCCGACGATGACGTACTGGATCGCCCCGACGGCCCCGAGCGCCAGCACCAGCGTGAGCAGCAGCCGGGCGATGACGCTCTCGCGCAGGCGGAGCGCGCGCGCGTGGATTCGTGGGAGACGCACCGAGGCTGCATCGGCACGGCGCCCCGGAGACCTTGAATGCTGAGTCTTGCTAGATGTCGCGGAACGTCGCGATGACCGCTTCGACGATCTGCGGCTCGTGCGGGTAGGCGATCTGCTCGAGCGGCTTCGAGTACGGCATCGGCAGGTCGGCGCCGGTCACGCGCCCGATCGGCGCGTCGAGGTGATCGAAGGCCTGCTCCTGGATCAGCGCCGCCAGGTTCGCGCCGACGCCGCCGTGCGGCCACCCCTCCTCGACGATCACCGCGCGGTTGGTCTTGCGCACGGACTCGAGGATCGTGTCGAGGTCGAGCGGGCGCAGCGTGCGCGGGTCGATCACCTCGGCCTCGATCTCGTGCTCGTCGGAGAGGACCTTCGCGGCCTTCTCCGCCGTGACCGCCATGCGGGAGATGCCGATGATCGTCACGTCGTCGCCCTCGCGGCGGATCGCGGCCTGGCCGAAGTCGACCGTGTGGTCCTCGTCCTCGGGGACCTCGCCGCGCTGGCCGTAGAGGTACTCGTGCTCGATGAAGACGACGGGGTTGTCGTCGCGGATCGCCGACTTCAGCAGCCCCTTGGCGTCGGCCGCGGTCGACGGCGTCGCGACGAGCATGCCCGGGACGTGCAGGAACAGCGCCTCCCATGAGTGCGAGTGCGTCGGGCCGAGCTGGTGGCCGGCGCCCTGCGGCATCCGCACCACCATCGGCACGCGCACCTGGCCGCCGAACATGTAGTGGATCGTCGCCATGTGGTTGATCATCTGATCCATGGCGAGCAGCGAGAAGTTGATCGTCATCAGCTCGACGACGGGGCGCAGCCCGGTCATCGCGGAGCCGACGCCCATGCCGACGATCGTGTTCTCGGAGATCGGCGTGTCGCGGACGCGCTTCTCGCCGAACTCGTCGAGCAGGCCGTTGGTGACCTTGAAGGCGCCGTTGAAGACCCCGATGTCCTCGCCCATCAGGAAGACGTTCTCGTCGCGCTGCATCTCCTCGCGCAGCGCCTGGTTGAGCGCCTCGCGGTAGCGGATGACGGCCATTACTCCTGAGCCCTGTCTCGGCCGGAGGCCTCGCCACCGGCTCCGCCTCGCTCGGCCTCTTCGGCCTCGTCGTCGTCGGCCTGCGCCTTGTCGGACGCCTTGTCGAGGCCGAGGTCCTCCTTCTGCGCCTGCTCGACCGCGTCGCCGTAGGCGCCGGTCGGCCCGAGCTCCTTCTCGGCCAGCTCGCGCTCCTTCTCGCCCCGGTGCACGCCGGCGGAGCGCTCGTCGACGGAGTACCAGCCCTTGAGCTGGTCGCCGAGCACGTAGATGTCGTCGTAGAGCGACTCGGGCGGCGGGAACTTCGCCTTGTCGGCGAAGCGCACGGCGTCATCGACGACCTTGACGACCGCCTCGTCCAGCTTCTCGGCCTCGCCCTCCTCGAGCATCCCCTCCTCCTCGAGCTTGCGCGCGAAGACCTGGATCGGGTCCTTCTTGCGCCACTCGGCGACCTGCTCCTTGGTGCGGTACTCCTCGGGGTCGGCCATGGAGTGGCCGCGGAAGCGGTAGGTGATGGCCTCGACGAGCACGGGCTGGCGCTCCTCGCGCGCCTGCTTGAGCGCCTCGCCGATGACGGCGTAGGTGTCGAGCACGTCCATGCCGTCGCAGCGCATGCCGGGCACGCCGAAGCCCTCGCCGCGGCGGTGCAGGTCGGTGACCGCGGAGTGGCGCTCGAGCGCGGTGCCCATCCCGAACTGGTTGTTCGTGACCATGAAGACGACCGGCAGGTCCCACAGCGCGGCGAGGTTGAGCGTCTCGCCGAACGTGCCCTGGTTGGAGGCGCCGTCGCCGAACACGCACAGCGTGACCTCCTCGGTGCCGCGGTAGTCGGAGGACAGCGCCATGCCCGCGGCGAGCGGGAGGTTGCCGCCGACGATCCCGTAGCCGCCCATGAAGCGGTTCTCGAGGTCGAACATGTGCATCGAGCCGCCGCGCCCGTGGGAGACGCCGGACTCGCGGCCGAACAGCTCGGCCATGACCTTGTTCGGGTCGGTGCCGCGCGACAGCGCGTGGCCGTGCGAGCGGTAGGTCGAGATCAGGTAGTCCTCGTCGCGCATCGCGCGGACGGCGCCGACGATCGTCGCCTCCTCGCCGATGGCGAGGTGGAGGAAGCCGCCGACTTTCGCCTTCGCGTACATCTCGCCCGCGCGCTCCTCGAAGCGGCGGATGAGCATCATCGACTCGAGCCACTCGCGGGCGGCGTCGCGTTCGGGCAGCTCGCGCTGCGCGGCCCGCTCCCTCTCCTCTTGCGTGACTTCGGCCATGGCTTGCGACGTTAGCGGGTGATCTGCCGCGCCTCGGACTCGGCGCGCTTGCACCCCCTACTCGGGGGACGCTTACCCCGCGTGCGGGTAGGCCAGTCCGCAATGCGCACCTTCGCGGTCACGTGCTCCGCGCCCGCCGAGGCGGCCTGGCGGCTGCTCGCGCGCCCGGACGACTGGGCGACGTGGGCGCCGCACGTGCGGGGCGCCTGGGGGCTGGGCGAGCCGGAGGTGCGTGAGGGCGCCGTCGGCGCCGCGCGGCTGCTCGGCGCGGTACCGATCCCGGCGCGGATCGTCGCCAAGCGCCCGGGGCGGTCGTGGACGTGGCGGGTCGGCCTGGTGGAGATGGTCCACCGCGTCGACCCGCGGGCCGATGGGTGCGAGGTGGCGGTCGACCTGATCGCCCCGCCGCCGCTCGAGCGCGCGCTGGCGCGCGTCTACGGACCGGTCATCGCCGCCACGCTGCGGCGGCTCGCGCGGCGCGCCGAGGCCGGCTAGTCCTCGTCGGGCCAGCGCCCGGTGCGGTCGAAGTGCTCGCGCGCCTCCTCCTCGCGCTCGCGGTCGCGCTCGGAGGAGACGCCGAGCCGGAGCGCGACGTTGAGCAGCATCACCGTGAGCGCGACGCCGATCAGCGCGATGCCGATCCCCTGGTCGTTCTCGCCCTCGCCGGCGATGAGGAACACGATCCCGGCCGCGGCGATCGCCGCGGGCAGGCCGATCCGGACGAGGCGCAGGATCACGGCCGCAGCGCCCGCAGGAGGGCGTCGGTGGCGCCGGCCAGCAGCGGGCCGGTGAAGCCGGCGCTGATCAGCGTGAAGCCGAGCTCGCGGTACGCGGGCGCGAGCGCGGGGTCGCCGAGGAAGACGGCGGCTGCCTTGCCGTGCGCGCGCGCCGCGGCGGCCACGCGGCCTGCGGCCTCCTGCACCTCCGGGGTGGCGGCGCCCGGGGTGACGCCGAGCGCGACGCCGAGGTCGTAGGGCCCGACGAACAGCGCATCGACGCCGGGCAGCGCGGCGATCTCCTCGACGTCGTCGAGCGCGCCGCGCGTCTCGATCTGCACCATGAGCACGCGCTCCTCGTCCGCGCGCCCGGCATGCGCGGCGTCGCGGCCGAAGCCGCTCGCGCGCGAGCCCGGGTCGAGCCCGCGGCTCCCCGCGTAGCGCGTCGCGGCGGCCGCGCGGGCGGCTTCGCGGATGCCCTGCACGCGCGGGACGATCACGCCCGCCGCGCCGTGGTCGAGCACCCAGCCGGTCTCCTCGCTGTCCGCCGACGGCACCCGCACGACGACCGGCGCGCGCGCCGCCTGCAGCTGCGCGAGCGTCGCCTCGCGCCCGCCGGCGCCGTGCTCGAGGTCGACCACGAGCCAGTCGAAGCCCGCGCCCGCCGTGATCTCGGCCGCCAGCGCGGACCCGAGGTCGAGGAACGTGCCGAGCAGCTCGTCGCCCGCGGCCATCCTCCGGCGCAGCTCACCTACCATGACCCGCATCATGCCGCTTGCCGGCGAATCACCGCCGTTCCCGGCGCCGCCGGCCGCGGCGCCCGAGCGCCCCGGCTGGCTCCGGTGGCTCGGCTTCAACCTGTGGCTGCTCGCCTGCGTGCTGATCGCGGTCGGCCTCGCGCTCGCGCTGCTCGGCGCGCTGCTGGGCCAGGACGAGGACGACCCGTGGTGGAACGGCTACGTCTGGATGTGCCTGTTCCTGCCCGTCACGTGGCCGCTGTACATGGCGGCGCTCGCGTTCGCGACCCGCCGCGGGCGCCACCCGCGCCGCTGGGCGGTCGGGCTCGTGCCGCTGCTGTTCGCGCTCTTCCCCTACGCGGTCTTCACGTTCACCGCGCCCGGCGTGGGCGCCGCGTGGGTCGCGTTCTTCACCTACGGCGCGATCGTGCGCCTGCCGCCCGGGACCGGGTCCCACCCCGATCCGGGACCACCGCGGGACTGAAAGAGGGGCCCGCGGCCTCATGTGGGAGCGCCGCCGCGCGGGCACGATGCCGGTATGGATCTGCGTGGTCAGCGAGGACAGGGGTCGGCGGAGTACCTCGGGGTGCTGCTGCTGGTCGCCGTCGTCATCGGCGCGTTCATCGCCACCGGCATCGGCAGCTCGATCGCGAGCGAGGCGCGCAACGCGGTCTGCCAGATCGCGGGAGGCGAGTGCGAGAGCACCGTGGCGGGCACGCCGGCCGGCATCGCCGAGCAGCTGCGCGAGCTCGAGGAACGCGAGCAGGCGCTCGCGCCGCTGGCCGAGGCCGGCGAGGGCTACGCCGAGATCCTCGCCCGGGCGCGCGAGGCGCGCGAGAACGGCGACCTCGAAGAAGCGGAGCGGCTGCTCGACCTGCTCGAGTTCTACGCGGGGCTGCGGGACAGCGACCGCGGCGACATCCTCGACGCGCTCAACGGACCTTCGAGCGAGGCCTTCGAGGACCTCGTCGCCCAGGGCACGATCGACCAGGACGGCGGGCGCAACAGCCGCTACTTCCAGGTCGAGCCGTCGCCCGGCGAGGGCCTGCTCGTCCAGGACTTCTTCATCCCCAGCGCCAGCTCCGGCGGCTTCCTCGACGGCGACGACCGCGACACCGTCGACCCGCTGCTCGGCGACGCCGATCTCGAGGACTCGCGGATCGTCATCGTCATCGACCGCGAGACCGGGCGCGGCGTGATCACCCAGTCGCCCACCTGCACGGCGAGCGCGCTGCCCGACTACTGCGAGAGCGCGCGCCCGATCGAGCTGCGCGACCCGCAGACCGAGCCGCAGGCCAATCCGTTCCCCGGCCAGGCGCCGAACGAGTTCCGCGTCGACGCCGGTGACGGCTACGTCGAGATCGAGTACGACGCGCTCAACTCGATCACCCCGGGCGGGCTGTCCGTCGACGGGACCGTGCGCTTCGAGGCCGACGGCGAAGGCGGCTACGAGAAGGTCGAGGACGAGCGCGACCCCTACCCGCGCATCGTCACGGGGCAGTACCGTCCGGGCGAGGAGAACGGGATCATCGACGAGACCGACGACGAGCCGGTGCTGCCGGGCGCGCTGCCCGGACCGGTGCGCGACGTGATCGAGGGCGGCGGCGAGGTCATCGACACCGCCTGCGACATCCCGCCGTGGGTGGTCGGCCCGGTGGGCGGCCTCGGACAGGAGATCGTGTGCTGAAGCGTGGACTGATCCTGCTGGCGCTGCTCGCGGCCGGCTGCGGCGGCGAGGACGACGAGGGCGCGCGGCGCACCGCCGCGACCCCGACGCCGACCGCCGCACCGGCGCAGGCCGAGCCGCAGCTCCCCGAGCGACCGCAGGTCGACGTCGAGGGCGACGATCTGCCGGCCTTCCGCGGCGGCCGGGCCGTGGCGCCCGAGCCGGCGCCCGCCACCGCGTCCGTGGTCGGCACGATCCGCCGGCCCGAGCGGCTCCAGGGCCGCGCCGGCGTCTTCTGCCGCGGCTATCAGCTCACCGTCGACCGCGACGGCCGCGCCCGCGTGCAGCGCGTCAGCGACGGTCGCCTCGTCTCCGGCCTGCGCGCGCAGTTCGGCGCCGCCGAGCCGCCCGGCGCGCCGGTGCCCGTCGTGCTCACGTGCGGGCCCGGCGAGCGCGAGGGCGAGGTCGTGCTCGGCTTCACGGTCGGCGCGCGCCAGCTCACCTACGTGCGCGACCAGGGGTCGCTGACCGGCACCCGCGCCGGGCTCGTCGCCCGCGAGCCCGCCGACCAGGCGCGCTTCGCCGCCCTCCAGCTCTACATCGCCGAGTAGCTCACGCGACCTGCCAGCGCCGCCACTTGGCGATGAAGGCCTCGGCGTCGAGCGCGGAGAGGTCCGCGCGCAGCCCGCGCGCGAGCCGCCCGGTCTGCGCCGGCTGCGTGTCCCAGAACAGCACGACCTCGCCGGTGGCGATCTCGACCACCTCGACGTGATCGGCGGCGGCCGGCCCGCGCAGCATCGCCGGCCCGCGGCCGCTCTTGCGCACGCGCAGCTCGTACTCGCGGTTGGCCCTCATGCCGCCAGCACCGCCGCCGCGGCCTCGAGCTCGCGGTCGCCGTGGAAGACGCGGTCGCCGATGCGCACCGCGGGGACCTCGAGCACGCCGGCCGCGTCGGCGGCGGCCGTGGCCTCGTCGAGCCGGCGGCGGATCGAGTCGCGGTCGGCGCCCTTCTCGATCGCGGCGGGATGCATCTCGCAGGCGGCGGCGGCGAGCAGCACGGTGTCGGGATGGCCGAGGTCGCGCCCCGCCGCGTAGGCCTGGCGGAACGCGGCGAGCGAGAACGCCACCGCGCGGCCGATCTGCTTCGCGTAGGTGGCGACGAGCATCGCCCACTCGGCGTCGGGCGGGAACGGGTCGGGCCAGCGCAGCGGCTGGAGCGCGTACCGCACGACGCGGCGCTCGATGTCCTCGCGGTAGGCGTCGACCTCGGCGTTGCAGCGGAACGGGCCGACCTCGCCCGCCCGCAGCCCCGACAGCCGCACCGGCTGCCACTCGGGCACGGTGCCGAGCACGCTCGCGGACCGCTCCGCCGCGAGGTACGCCTCGGGCGAGCACAGGTCGTAGTAGAAGATCGGCTGCTCGGGGTCCGCCCCGGCCATCACTCAGCCGTGGATCAGCCAGCCGTCGGCCGCGCGCGCGGCCTCCATGACGGCTTCGGACAGCGTGGGGTGACCGTGGATGATGCGGCCGACCTCGTGGTAGCCGCCCTCGAGCGCGCGGGCGTTCACGAGCTCCTGGATCAGCTCTGTCGCGCGGGCGCCGACGATGTGGCCGCCGATCAGCTCGCCGTACTTCTTGTCGCCGATGATCTTGATCATGCCGCCGCGGTCGCCGTAGACCGTGCCGGCGCCGACCGCGCCGTACTGGACCTTGCCGACGGTGACGTCGAAGCCCTGCTCCCTGGCCTGCTCCTCGGTCAGCCCGAACGAGCCGACGTTGGGCGTGCAGAACGTGGCGCGCGGGATGTCGATGTACTCGATCGGGTGCGTCTCCATCCCGGCGGCGTCCTCGACGGCGATGATGCCCTCGTCGGAGGCCTTGTGGGCGAGCGCCGGGCCGCGCACGAGGTCGCCGATCGCGTAGACGCCCTTGGCCGACGTGCGCAGCGCGCCGTCGACGTCGATCAGCCCGTTGTCGTCGAGCTTGACGCCGGCCTCCTCGAGCCCGAGCCCTTCGACGTCCGGGCCGCGGCCGGCGGCGATCACGAACCAGTCGACCTCCGCGGTCTCGTCGCCGTACTTGAACGACACCTTGTCGTCGCCGGTCTCGACGTTCTCCACCTTCGTGCCGGTGTGGATCGTCATGTTCTGCTTGCCGAGCCCGCGGGCGACGAGCTTCGAGATGTCGGGGTCCTCGGCGGGGACGACGCGGTCGAGCGCCTCGAACAGCAGCACCTTCGTGCCGAGCCGGCCGTAGGCGGAGGCGATCTCCACGCCCGACGCGCCGGCGCCGGCGACGGCGATCGTCTCGGGCAGGTCCTCGAGCGCCCACGCCTCCTCGGTGCCGATGACGCGACCGCCGAACTCGGTGCCGGGCAGCGGCTTGGGGATCGAGCCGGTGGCGAGGATGACGGTCTTCGCCTCGATCTCGGTGCCGTCGAAGTTGCCGCCGACCTTGACGTTGCCGTCGTCGGTGACGGAGCCGTGGCCCTCGATGTAGTCGATCTCGTTCTTCTTGAAGAGGCCGGAGACGCCGCCGGTGAGCGTCTTGATGACCTTCTCGCGGCGCGCCATGACCTTGGCGAAGTCGACGCTGCGCTCGGGGACCGAGATGCCGAAGTCGTCGGCCTCGTCGATCTCGGCCAGCACGTCGGCGACGCGCAGGACGGCCTTGGCGGGGATGCAGGCGTAGTTCAGGCAGCGGCCTCCGACGACGTCGCGCTCGACGACCGCGGTCTTCATGCCGAGCTGCGCGGCGCGGATGGCGGCGACGTAGCCACCGGGGCCCGAGCCGATGACGATGCAGTCGTAGGAGGATTCAGGCATGGCCGAAGAACCTAGCGCGTGCGTGTCGGCATCTGCAGCCGCGCCATGGCGCGGATCAGGAACCAGAACAGCACGCCCGCCGGGACGATCACCACGACCGACCGGATGACGGCCTCGAGGTTGGAGGCGAACAGCAGCGCGAGGCTCGCGATGACGACCGTGATCGCGAGCAGGGCCTGGAAGCCGAGCACCGCCCAGTACTTGCAGCGCCACATGAAGTAGGCGGCGACGAGCATCACCGTCGCGAACAGGAGCGCGCCGTTCCGCTGCTCCTCGTCGACGTCGCTGCCGACGAAGATGAGGACGACGTTGCCGACGGCGATGAGGGCGGCCACGACCGCCGCGACGGTCACGGCGGTGGGGCGCTCGCCCGGTTCGAGCGGCACGAGGTTGGCCCGGACCTCGTCCGCCTTCGCGCGTGAGCGGGCGTAGCCGCGCTCCATGGTGGCCGCGCCGTTGCGCGGCTCGCCCGCCGTCACCTTCCGGCGCTTACGGCTTCGCTGCCCCAACGGGCTCCTCCATCAATGCCCGCAGTTCTCTGGCCGCTGCCTCGGGGTCGGCGGCCTCCGTGATCGCCCGCACCACGACCGCGCGCCGAGCGCCGGCCTGCACCACTGCGGGAAGCGTCGTCGCGTCGAGCCCGCCGATGGCGAACCACGGCTTCCCGACCGTCCGAGCGGCGTACGCCACGTACTCGAGCCCCGCGGCCGGCCGCCCCGGCTTGGTCGGCGTCGCGTGCACCGGGCCGACCGCCATGTAGTCGACGTCGTCATCCGCGTCCGCGGCGTCGGCCTGGAGCGGCGCGTGCGTGGAGCGGCCGACGATGCGGTCCGGGCCGACCGCGGCGCGCGCCGCCGCGGGCGTCTCGTCCTCCTGGCCGACGTGGACGCCGTCGGCCGCGCAGGCCTCGACGAGGTCGGGCCGGTCGTTGAGGATGAACAGCGCGCCGTGGGCGTCGGCGGCCGCGCGGAACGTCGCCGCCGCCTCGACGAGCTGCTCGTCGCCGAGCGTCTTGTCGCGGAGCTGGATCAGGTCCGCGCCGCCGCGCAATGCAGCGTCGAGGAACGCCCGCGGGCGGGCGTCGCAGACGAGGTAGAGGCGGGCGTCCGTGAGTCGCTCGCGCGGGGTCATGCCCGCAGTCTGGCAGCGCTACGATGCAGGCATCACGGGAGCCCGCCGATCGGGCTGAGAGGGCGGCACACAGGCCGCCGACCGTCGAACCTGATCCGGGTGATGCCGGCGTAGGGAGGGTGGTACGCAGTGGCTTCGCAGTCTGAGCAGCACGACGTAGCCGTCGTCGGCGGCGGCGTCATCGGGCTCGCCGTGGCATGGCGCGCGGCGCAGCGCGGCCTGCGCACGCTCGTGCTCGACGCTGGGGAGGACGGCGCGTGGCGCTACGCCGCGGGCATGCTCGCGCCGGTCACCGAGCTGGAGTTCGGCGAGCAGGCGCTGCTCGACCTCGGGCTGCGCGCGCTCGACGGCTTCCCGGCGTTCTGCGCCGAGCTCGGGGTGGACCTCCACCTCACCGGCGCGCTCGTCGTCGCCCGCGACCGCGACGAGGCCGAGGAGCTCGAGCAGCTCCACGAGTACCGCCGGCGGCTGGGCCTCGCGGTCGAGCGGCTGCGCCCGTCCGCGGCCCGCCGCGCCGAGCCCGCGCTGGCGCCCACCGTGCGCCTGGCGCTCGACGTGCCCGGCGACGGCGCCGTGGACCCGCGCAAGCTCGTGTCTGCGCTGTCCGACGCCGTCGAGGCCGCGGGCGGCGAGATCCGGCGCGAGCGCGTGACCGACCTCTCGACGCTTCCCGCCCGGCAGGTCGTCGTCGCCGCCGGCGCCTGGTCCGGCCGGCTCGGCGACCTCCCCGTCCGCCCCGTCAAAGGCCAGATCATGCGCCTGCGCGACCCGCACGGCCACGACCTCGTCACGCGCACGATCCGCACGCGCGAGGGCTACCTCGTCCCGCGCGGCGAGGGCCGCTACGTGCTCGGCGCCACCGTCGAGGAGCGCGGCTGGGACACGGCGCCGACCGCCGGGGCCACGCACGAGCTGATCCGCGACCTCGCCGAGGTCGTGCCCGGCGTGCTCGAGCTCGAGATCGAGGAGCTCGGCGCCGGCCTGCGCCCCGGAACGCCCGACAACCTGCCCGTCATCGGCGAGCACGGCGGCGTGATCTGGGCCACCGGCCACTACCGCAACGGCATCCTGCTCGCGGACGTGACCGCGCACGCGGTCGCCGAGCTCCTCACGGCAAACGAGCTCCCCGACTGGGCGGCGGCCTGCGATCCCGCCCGGTTCTCGCGAGGCGAAGCCGGTGACGAGGCGCTAGCCGAGGCCAGGACCGCATGAAGGTCCTCGTCAACGGCGAGCCGACCGAGCTCGAGACGGGCGCCACGGTGCAGTCCGTCCTGACCACGCTCGACGTCCCCGACCGCGGTGTCGCGGTCGCCGTCGACGCCGAGGTGATCCCCCGCGGCGAGTGGCCCGCCCGCGAGTTGTCAGAGGGCGCGCGGGTCGAGGTCCTGCGCGCGATCCAGGGAGGCTGAGCGCGATGGCCCTGACAGATCAGGACACGTTCACGATCGCCGGCCGCGAGCTCACGAGCCGCCTGCTGCTCGGGACCGGCGGCTTCCGCTCGCTCGAGACGATGACCGCCGCGATCGAGGCGAGCGGCGCCGAGCTCGTCACCGTCGCGCTGCGGCGCGTCGACCCGTCCGCGCGCGGCTCGCTCGTCGACGTCCTCGACCACGCCGGCGTGCAGCTGCTCCCCAACACCGCCGGCTGCTTCACCGCCCGCGACGCCGTCCTGACCGCCAGGCTCGCCCGCGAGGCGTTCGAGACCGATTGGGTCAAGCTCGAGGTGATCGGCGACGAGCACACGCTGCTGCCCGACGCGCCCGCGCTGCTCGAGGCCGCCGAGGAGCTCGTCGACGAGGGCTTCACCGTCCTCCCCTACACGAACGACGACCCGATCCTCGCCCGCCGGCTCGAGGACGTCGGCTGCGCCGCGGTGATGCCGCTCGGCTCGCCGATCGGCTCCGGCCAGGGCCTCCTCAACCCCTACAACCTGCGCCTCATCCGCGAGCGCGCGCAGGTGCCGGTGATCCTCGACGCCGGCGTCGGCACCGCCTCCGACGCCGCGCTGGCGATGGAGCTCGGCTGCGACGCCGTCCTGTGCGCGAGCGCGATCTCGCGCGCCGAGGACCCGGTCGGCATGGCGCGCGCGATCCGCCTCGCCACCGAGGCCGGCCGGCTCGCCCACCGCGCCGGCCGCATCCCGCGCCGCCTCTACGCCGAGGCCTCGACGCCCGAAGAGGGCGTCGGCGAGTTCGGCTGAAGCCGCTCGAGCTTCCACACGCCCGGCGTCGCCAGCGCGACGAGCTGCACCACGAACGCGAGCGCGCCGCCCACGATCAGCACCTCGATCGCGCCGAACGCCTCCGCCAGCGGGCCGGCGAGCAGGTAGCCGAGCGGCAGCAGCGCGAGCGAGCCCATCCAGTCGAACGAGCTGACCCGCGACAGCAGGTGGGGCGGGATGCGCTCCTGCAGCGCGGTGTCCCACGAGATGTCGAACATCGAGAAGCCGAAGCCGACGAGCACGAACAGCGGCACCGCCACCCACAGCGGCGGCGCGAGCGCGAACACCGCGATCGCGGGCGGCCAGATCGTCCCCCACGCCATCGCGAAGCGGATCGGGTAGCGCGGCCGCCAGCGCAGGCCGCTCAGCGAGCCGACGACGGTCCCGGCGCCGAGCGCGACCATCAGCGCGCCGTAGACGCCGGCGCCGCCGTACTCGTCCTCCGCGACGGTCGGGCCGAGCGTGAAGAACGGCGCGAGCGCCAGCAGCAGCGCGAGCGACGTCGCGGCGATCACGACCCATGCCCACTGCCGCGACCGCAGCTCCTGCCAGCCGATGCCGAGCTCCACCCGCAGGCGCTGCCGCGGGGGCCGCTCTCCGCGCGCCCGCGGGCGCATGCGCGCCAGCAGCAGCGCCGAGACGACGAACGTCAGCGCGTCGAACGCGAACGCCCAGCCCGCGCCGAGCCCGAGCACGAGCGCGGTCGCGATCGCCGGCCCCACCAGCTCGCTCGCGTTGCCGACGACGGAGATCGCGGCGTTGGCGGGCTGGACCTCGTCGTCCGGCACGGTCTGGGGGATCAGCCCCGTGGCCGCGGGGTTGAAGAACGCCTCCGCCGTGCCGAACCCCGCCTCGATCACGACGATCGCCCAGATCGGCACGTCGCCCATGAAGATCAGCACCGCCAGCGTCCCGTGCAGCGCCGCGCGGATGACGTCGGTGCCGATCATCAGCCGGTGGCGCTCGAGCCGGTCGGCCCAGACGCCGCCGAGCAGCACGAACAGGACGAGCGGCAGGGCGTGCGCGGCGAGCACGATCCCGACGTCGGTCGGCGAGCCGATCTCGCTCACGTACAGCGCGAGCGCCACGAACACGATGTGGTCGCCGAGCGTGCTCGCGCTCGTGGCCATCCACAGCAGCCGGAACTCGCGGTGGCGGAGGATCCTGCGCATCTCGTCCATGATGTCGGGCCGATGACGGTGGACGAGCTCTTCGACGGCTGGGAGCGGGCGTGGTCGGGGCGGGACCCGGGCGCGTTCGATCCGCTGTGCCATCCCGACATCCACTACGAGGACCCGCTGACGCCCGAGCCGCTCGAGGGCGCCGCCGCGATCGCCGCCCACGCCGAGCGCCTGTGGGCCGCGTTCCCCGACGCGCGCCTGCAGCCCACGGGCGACCGGCTCGCCAACGGGCCCTACGTCGCCGCGCCGGTGAAGCTGCTGGCGACCCACCGCCGCGAGGTCGCGGGCCTCGCCGCCACGAACCGGTTCCTGATCGTCCACGCCGTCCTCTACTGCGAGCTCCGCGACGAGCGGCTGCTGCGGATCCGCGCGTTCTTCGACCTCTACGGCGCCGCGGTCCAGCTCGGCGTGCTGCCGAAGCCGGGGACGATGGGCGAGAAGGCCCTGCTGCTGCTGCGCGGCTTCGGCCTGCGAAGCTGACGACTTGCCAGACCACTTCCTCACCGGCGAGGAGCTCAGCCCCGCCGAGCTCCACGCCCTGCTCGACCGCGCGCTCGCCCTGAAGGCGGAGCCGACCGCGTCGCGCGTCCTGCAGGACCGCACCGTCGCGCTGCTGTTCGAGCATCCCTCCACGCGCACCCGCACGTCGATGGAGGCCGGCATCACCGAGCTCGGCGGCCACCCGATGGTGCTGCGCGCCAACGAGCTCCAGCTCACGCGCGGGGAGTCGGTGCGCGACACCGCGCTCGTGTTCTCCCGCCACGCCGCGGCGATCGGGCTGCGCACGAACAGCGAGGAGCGGCTGCGCGAGCTCGCCGCCCACGCGCAGGTGCCGGTCGTGAACATGCTCTCTCCCGGTCATCACCCCTGCCAGGCGCTCGCCGACCTGATGACGCTGCGCGAGGCGTTCGGCGACCTCGAGGGCCGCGTGCTCGCCTACGTCGGCGACGGCAACAACGTCGCGCGCTCGCTGGCGATCCTCGGGACCGCGGCCGGCGTCGAGGTGCGCGTGGCCGCGCCCGACGGGCTGCAGCTGCCCGAGGCGCACGCGGCGACTCTGATGCAGGACCCGGCCGAGGCGGCGGCCGGCGCCGACGCGCTCTACACCGACGTCTGGGTCTCGATGGGCGACGACGAGGGCCAGGCGGCGGCGCGCCGCGAGGCGCTCGCGCCCTACCGGCTCGACGACGCGCTGCTCGACCGCGCCGCCCCCGGCGCGATCGCCCTGCACTGCCTGCCGGCGCACCCGGGCGAGGAGATCACCGAGGAGGTCCTCTACGGAGAGCGCCAGCGCATCTGGGACCAGGCCGAGAACCGCCGCCACGCGCAGAAGGCGTTGCTCGAGCTGCTCGTTGGATAGGGTCCGCCGACCATGCCACAAGCACGCCAGTCGGGCCGCAAGAAGGCGCCGGCACCGCGCTCCCGCGGGACGAGCACCACGAAGGATCCCGGGCTGCGCGAGCAGCTCACGCGCTACCTCGATCCGCGCGAGGTCGTGGTCCTGACGCGTGACCGCGTGCAGGAGGCGCTCGACGACGCGGTCGAGCGCGGGCGCATGACCCGCAGCGACGCGAGCGAGCTCGTCGCCTCGCTGTTCGAGCGCAGCCGCACGCAGACCGACGAGATGATCACGCAGCTCGAGGCGATCGTGACCGGCACGCCGACGCGCATCGTGCGCGAGGTCGACCGGGCGCGGCGCGTGACCGGCATCGGCTCCAACTTCCCGATCTCCGGCTACGACGACCTCACCGCGGCGGAGGTGGGAGAGCGCCTCAGCGACCTCTCCGCCCCGGAGCTGCGCAAGGTGCGCGACTACGAGCGGCGCAACGCGAACCGCAAGTCCGTGCTGCAGAGCATCGAGCGCAAGCTCGGCTGAAAAGCGCCTGCCATGCTGGGAGCGATGTCAGCTCCCACGACCGCCACTCCACGCCCCCGCCGCGGGGACGAGCTCGAGCTCACCGTCGACCGCCTCGCCTACGGCGGCAACGGCGTCGCGCGCCGTGAGGACGGCTACGTCGTCTTCGTCGCCGGCGCGGTGCCCGGCGACCGCGTCCGCGCCGAGGTCGGCAAGTCCAAGAAGGCCTACGCCGAGGCGCGCACGGTCGAGCTGCTCGAGCCGTCGCCGGACCGCATCCCCGCCGCCGCCGACCACCCCGGGGCGCCGTGGCAGATCCTGCCCTACGCGCGCCAGCTCGAGGTCAAGCAGGAGCAGGTCGAGGACGCGCTGACCCGCATCGGGCGGCTCGAGGGCTACGAGCTCGAGCCGATCGTGCCCGCGCTGGAGGAGTGGCGCTACCGCAACAAGCTCGAGTACTCGTTCGGCACCGGCGACGACGGCGAGCTCGTGTGCGGCTTCCACGCGCCCGGCCGCTGGGACCGGATCGAGCCGATGACGGACTGCCTGCTCGCCTCCGAGCGCAACAACGCCGTCCGCGAGCAGGCGCTGGCCGAGCTGCGCCGCCAGGGTCTCGGCGCCTGGGACCGGCGCACGCAGGAGGGCTTCCTGCGCAACCTCGTCGTCCGCGAGGGCCGCCGCACCGGCGAGCTGCAGGTCCGCCTCGTCACCTCGCCCGGCAAGCTCGACTCCGACGCGCTGATCGCGGCGATCGACGCCGACCACCTGTTCTGGACCCAGACCGCCGGGCTCGGCGAGAGCACCCAGGGCGGCGAGACGACGCTCCTCTCCGGCGGGCCGCAGCTGGCCGAGCAGCTCGGTGACCTGCGCTTCCTGATCTCGCCCGACGCGTTCTTCCAGACCAACACGGAGATGGCCGAGGTGCTCTACGGCCACGCCGCCGAGGCCGCCGCGCTGCGCGGGCACGAGCGCGTCTTCGACCTCTACTGCGGCATCGGCACGATCGGCCTGTCGCTCGCCACGCGGGCGCGCGAGGTCGTCGGCGTCGAGATCGTCGAGGCCGCGGTGGCCGACGCGATCCAGAACGCGCGCCGCAACGAGATCACCAACGCCTCGTTCTTCGCGGGCGACATCCGGCTCGCGATGCGCGAGCTCGTCGAGCGCGCGGGCAAGCCCGACGTCGCGGTCATCGACCCGCCGCGCGCCGGCCTGTCGCAGAAGGTCGTGCGGCGGATCATCGAGGCGGGCCCGGAGCGGATCGTCTACGTCTCCTGCAACCCGACGACGCTCGCGCCGAACGCCGCGCAGCTCGTCGAGGCGGGCTGGACGCTCAAGCGCGTGCGCCCGGTCGACATGTTCCCCCAGACGCCGCACATCGAGTGCGTGGCGCTGCTGGAGCGCTCATGATCCGCATCCCGCGCCTGCTCGGGATCGTCAACGCCTTCCTCGTCGAGGAGGACGACGGCCTGACCCTGATCGACACGACCGTGCGCCTCGGCGGGCCGAAGGCGATCCTCGCCGCGGCCGGCAAGACGGGCCGCCCGATCGTCCGCATCGCGCTCACGCACGCGCACGAGGACCACATCGGCGGGCTCGACGGGCTCGCCGCCGAGCTGCCGGGCGTCGAGGTCCTCATCTCGGCCCGCGACGCGAAGCTGCTGGCCAAGGACAAGTCGCCGGAGCCCGGCGAGCCGGAGGACGCGAAGCTGCGCGGCGGCTTCTCGGGCGCGAAGACGCAGCCCACGCGGCTGCTCGCGCCCGGCGACCGCGTCGGCTCGCTCGAGGTCGTCGCCGCCCCGGGCCACACGCCGGGCCAGGTCGCGTTCCTCGACACCCGCGACCGCACGCTCTACGCCGGCGACGCGTACTCGAGCCTCGGCGGCGTCGCGACGACCGCCAAGGTCAACCCCCGCTTCCCGATGCCCGCGCTCGCCACCTGGCACCGCCCGACCGCGCTCGAGACCGCCCGCGCCCTGCGCGCGCTCGACCCCGCCCGCCTCGCGGTCGGCCACGGCCGCACGGTCGAGGACCCCGGCGCCGCGATGGACGCGGCGATCGCCCGCGGCCTCTAGCTCCTAGGCTGCGCGCCGCAGGTCGTCCGCGAGCAGCGGGTCGACGACGCCCTCGCGGAAGCGCCCGAGCGCGTCGGCGACGGCCAGGAAGGCCTGGGCGTTGACGCCCATCCCGCAGTGCGAGGCCGACACCTCGACGAGCTCGTCGGCCGCCGGGTCGAGGCAGGAGCGCCACTGCACGACGCCGTCGCTGCGCGAGTAGACGGAGACGTAGCCCACGTCGTCGGGGAACGGGCCGGTGATCGCCGCGCGGAAGCGCTCGCAGCACTTCCCGCGCAGGCAGCTCACGGAGAACATGCCGGGCAGCCGCGCGGTGCCCAGCGCGCTCACGAGCCCGACCTGGGCGAGCACGAGCGGATGGACCGCGAGCTGGGAGACGACGGGCGACCCGAGCGTGACGATGCCCTGCACGAGGTCGGGCCGGCTCGCGCCCAGCGCCTTGGCGAACACGCCGCCGCGGCTCTGCCCCACGATCACCACGCGCTCGCCGTGACGGTCGGCCATGTGCTCGAGCCGCGCCTCGAGGCGCCGGCAGGCCTCCTCCGAGCAGTCGAAGTTGGCGCGGATGCCCGTGCGGTGGGTGCAATATCCCGCCCGCCGCAGCCAGCTCGCCATCGTCCCGAGCGAGAGGTCGCCGGCCATGAACCCGGGGATCAGCAGGACCGGGCGGTGCTCGCCGGCCGGCACCCCGAGCCCGTCGTAGACCGGGCTGCGCCGCAGCGCAGCGGCCTCGAGGCCGATGCGCGTCTCTCGCCACAGGGGCGGAATGCGGGGGATTGCAGGCATGAAGGACATGCTGACGAGCCGTTATTACCCTTGAGACTATCGGCACGAACTCCTGAGGTGCTGGAGATCCCCTGGACGTTCGGACGGCGTCGGCCGCCCCGGAGGTAGCATCGCCGCCGATGCGCGCCGCCACCATCCGCGACGGCTCGATCGCGGTCGAGGAGCACCCCGACCCGGTCCCGGGCGACTCCGACCTGCTCGTGCGGGTCCGCGGCGCCGGCCTCAACGGCGCCGACATGCTCCAGCTCAAGGGCCGCTACCCGGCCCCGCCCGGCGCCCCGCAGGACATCCCGGGGCTCGAGCTGGCGGGCGAGGTCGTCGAGTGCGGGCCCGGCGTGCAGCGCTTCGAGCCCGGCGACCGCGTGATGTCGATCGTCGCCGGCGGCGGCCAGGCCGAGCTCGCCGTCGTCCACGAGCGCACCGCCATGCCGGTGCCCGAGGAGCTCGGCTGGGAGGCGGCGGGCGGCGTGCCCGAGGTCTTCACCACCGCGCACGACGCGCTGTTCACCCAGGCCGGCCTGCGCGCCGGCGAGCGCCTGCTCGTCCACGGCGCCGCGGGCGGCGTCGGCATGGCCGCCGTCCAGCTCGGCCAGATGGCGGGCGCGCGCGTGACGGCCACCGTGCGCAACCCCGAGTCGCGCGCACGCATCGACGCCCTCGACGTCCACGCCATCGAGCCCGACGGCTTCGAGGAGCACGGCCCGTTCGACGTCATCCTCGAGCTCGTCGGCGCGCCCAACCTCTCCGGCAACATCGCGGCGCTCGCGACCGGCGGGCGGATCGCGGTGATCGGCGTCGGCGCCGGGGCGAAGGCCGAGGTCAACCTCCAGGCGCTGATGATGAAGCGCGCCCGCATCCTCGCCTCCACACTCCGCGCGCGCCCGCTCGAGGAGAAGGCGCTGACGGCGCGCTGCGTCGAGCGCTCGGTGCTGCCGGGCTTCGTCTCCGGCGACCTCGTCGTGCCGGTGGCCGCGACCTATCCGCTCGACGCGGTCGCGGACGCCTACGAGCGCTTCGCCGCCGGCGGCAAGCTCGGGAAGATCGTCCTGCTGCCCTAGCCGGCCGTCTCGTCGCCCGGCTCGTCGAGCTCGAGTGACTCGGCCCGGTGGATGCTGCAGAGGTTGGGCCCGCCGGCCTCCAGCGCGAGCTCGATCTCGCTCTGGGTGAGGGCGGCGCCGCACTCCTCGCAGCGCCCGGACACCGACTCGAGCGTGTGCTCCTCGAGGTCCATGGCCGGGAGTTTAGGGCCCGGACCCCACCTAGGCGGATGTCCGATTGAACGATTAGGACATCTGCCGACATACTGGCGCGGCGCTCAGGAGGGAACCTGAGCTTTCTCTGAACCGGCAGGAGGCTGGGCTTCATGAAACTCTCCGCACGCCTGATGGCGGCGATGCTGGTCGCGCTGTTCACAGCGGTCCTCGCGGCTCCCGCACACGCGACCTACGGCAGCGACTGTGGCGGGTACGCCCGCACAGGCGGTGGCTCCGGCTGCAAGGCCGAAGGCACGAAGTTCCACGACCTCGACGCCGACGGCAAGCGCGACTCCGGCGAGCCCGGGCTCGCCGGCTGGCGCATCTGGGCCGACTACGACGACGACGGCGTCCGCGACTCCGGCGAGCCCTACGACGACACCGACTCGTCCGGCCGCTACACGATCACGGGCATCAAGCCGCCGAAGTCGGGCACCCGCACGGGCGGCTCGACCACGTACTCCAAGCGCTACTACCGCCTGCGCGAGCAGCGCCCCGGCGGCGGCACCGACGGCTGGGCCTGCACCTACCCGAACGCCTCCACCTCCGGCGGCTTCGCATCCGGCAAGGGCGGCGACTTCGGCTGCGGCTGGGGCCCGATCGACGCCACCAAGTACCCGCACAAGACCGGCAAGGACTTCGGCAACTACAAGAAGCCGAAGATCACCGTGATCAAGAAGCTCGTCCCGGCCTCCGACGCCGGCCGCTTCGACCTCAAGGTCGACGGCACGACGGTCAAGGCCGCGGCCGGCGACGGCGGCACGGGCACGACCTACGTCAAGCCCGGCAGCTACTCGATCAGCGAGTCGGCCGCGTCCGGCACGAACCTCGGCGACTACACCGCCTCGACCGAGTGCAAGAAGACCACGACGCGCACGGGCGGCGGCGGCACCACGGTGACCGTCGGCTCGGGCGACGAGGTCGTCTGCACGATCACCAACACCCGCAAGGGCAAGGTCGAGATCGCGAAGGTCACCGAGCCCGCCGAGACCGGCGGCCGCTCGTTCGCGTTCAGTGGCTTCGCCGGTGCCTTCAACCTCGCGCACGGCGGCCTCAAGACCGTCACCGGCGTGCTCCCGCGCTCCGAGCCGTACACGGTCACGGAGGCGGCCGCCACCGGCTACCGCCTGAAGGCGATCGTCTGCACGGACGGCGACAGCACGACGTCGCTCAGCACGCGCACCGCGAGCATCAAGGTCTCGCCCGGCGAGACCGTGCGCTGCACGTTCACCAACAAGAAGCTCGTGCCCGGCATCGAGATCGTGAAGTCCGGCCCCGCGCGGGTGCACCACGGCGACACGATGGAGTTCACGTTCGCGGTGACCAACACGGGCAACACGTCGCTCATGGACGTGAAGGTCAGTGACAACCGCTGCTCGCCCGTCGAGCCGGTCACGACGGACGCCGAGCTCTCGCCCGGCGAGACCTGGACCTACGGCTGCACCAAGCCGGTGCCGTCGCACGGCGCCGGCGAGGCCGACCCGCTGTGCAACGTGGCCACGGTCACGGGCAAGGACGAGCAGGGCACGACCGTGACGGACATGGACGAGCACTGCACGGACATCCTGCACCCGGCGATCGACCTGACCAAGCGGGCCGACCGCGAGACGGCCTACGTGGGCGACACGATCGGCTACACGTTCGACGTCACCAACCCCGGCGACGTCGGCCTGAAGGTCACGCTGACGGACCCGCGCTGCGACGCGGGCACGATCAAGGGCCCGCAGGAGATCGCCGGCGACGGTGACGCGCTCCTCGATCCCGACGAGCAGTGGCGCTACACGTGCACGCACGTCGTGACCGCCTCCGACCCCGACCCGCTGCCCAACACGGCCCGCGCCACCGGCGAGGACGACGACGGCGGCAAGGTCGAGGACGAGGACTCCGACACGGTGGACATCCTGCAGAAGGATCCGCCCAAGGAGGAGCCGAAGCCGCCGGTCGTCACGCCGCCCGCACAGCAGCAGGTGCTCGCTGCCACCCAGCAGCAGGCGCCCCGCGGCAACGCGCGGCTCACCGGCCCCAGCGGCTGCGTCTACCGGCCCTTCACGGCGGTCGTCCGCGGCCGTCAGATCCGCCGGGTGACGTTCTTCCTGGACGGGCGCCGCGTCGTCGTCCGGAACGGTCGCAGCGGCCAGCGCCGCTTCACCGCCCGGATCCGGCCCGGCAGCCTCCGCTCCGGCGTCCACCGGGTGACCGCCCGGGTGCAGTTCCGCAACGCCTCGAGGACCCGGTCACGCACGCTCGTGCTGAGCTTCCAGCGCTGCGTGCGGCTGGCCCCGTCACCGCGATTCACCGGCTGATGAGGGTCTGGCTTCCGGCCATCGCGCTGGTCGCCACCGCGTTCGCCGTCGCACCCGCGACGGCGAACGCGGACGTCCGGCTGTCCACGGAGCGGTCCGTGACCCGCTGGGCGCACACGAACCTGCCGGCCAAGGTGCGGGTCAAGCCGAGCAAGCGCTCGCGCTCGTTCACGCGCCTGCGCTGGACGACGGAGGACGGGCCGCCCGAGGTCTACATCGTCCTCAGCAAGCGGCGCGTCGGCAAGCACACCTGGCTGCGCATCCGCGTCCCAGGGCGTCCCAACGGGCGCACGGGCTGGGTGCCGCAGGAGGCGCTGGGCCGGCTGCACAAGATCCACACCGCCCTGACGATCGACCGCGGCACGCTGCGGGCGACGCTGACGCGCAAGAACCGCGTGATCTGGTCGTCGTACGTCGGCGTCGGCGCGGCGGGGACCCCGACGCCGGCCGGCCGCTTCTGGATCCGCGAGAAGCTGCGCGGCTTCGGCGGCTCCTACGGGCCGTGGGCGTTCGGGACGAGCGCCTACTCCAACCAGCTCACGGGCTGGCCCGGCGGCGGCGTGATCGGCATCCACGGGACGAACGCGCCGGGGCTGATCCCGGGCCGCCCGTCACACGGCTGCGTCCGCGTGCCGAACGGGAAGATCCTTCAGCTCGCCCGCCTCATGCCGATCGGGACGCCGGTACGGATTCGCTGACGGTCTCGAGGTCGCCCTCCTCGAGGCGCCTGCGCAGCACCTTCTTGTCGAACTTGCCGACGCTCGTCTTCGGCACCTCGTCGATGAAGGCGAACTCGTCGGGGATCCACCACTTCGCCACGCGCGACGCGAGGTGCTCCTGGAGCTCGGAGGCCGACGCCTCCTGCCCCTCCTCGAACACCACGCAGGCGAGCGGGCGCTCGGCCCAGCGCTCGTCGGGCTTGGCGATCACCGCCGCCTCGGCGACGGCGTCGTGGCCCATCAGCTCGTTCTCGAGGTCGACCGAGGAGATCCACTCGCCGCCGGACTTGATGACGTCCTTGGAGCGGTCGGAGATGCGGATGAAGCCGCGCGCGTCGATCGAGGCGACGTCGCCCGTCCGCAGCCAGCCGTCGTCGAACTTCTCGCCGGCGTCCGGGTCCTCGTAGTAGGTGCTGGCGATCCACGGCCCGCGCACCTGCAGCTCGCCGGTCGACTCGCCGTCCCACGCGACCTCTTCACCGTCGTCATTGACGAGCCGCGCCTGCACGAGCGGCGCGAGCCGGCCCGCCGTCGCGCGGTAGGCCCAGTGCTCGTCGCCCTCGGCCTCGGCGGGCGGGTGCGCGACCGAGCCGACCGGGCTCGTCTCGGTCATCCCCCACGCCTGCGTGATGCGGACGCCGTGGCGCTCCTCGAACGCCTTCATCAGCGCGAGCGGCACCGCCGAGCCGCCGCAGATCACCATCCGCAGGCTGGAGAGGTCCGGCTTGTGCTCGTCGGACCAGCGCAGCAGGTCGAGCCAGATCGTCGGCACCGCGCCCGCCAGCGTCACCTTCTCGCCCTCGATCAGCTTCGCGATCGGCTCGGCCTGCAGGAAGCGGTTGGGCATGATCAGGCTCGCGCCCGCCATCCCCGCGCCGTAGGGCAGACCCCACGCGTTGGCGTGGAACATCGGGACGACCGGGAGAATGCGGTCGCTGCGCGAGACGCCGATCGTGTCGGCGAGGCACTGCCCCATCGCGTGCAGGATGTTCGAGCGGTGCGAGTAGAGGACGCCCTTCGGATTGCCCGTCGTGCCGCTCGTGTAGCAGAGCCCGGCCGCCGCCCGGTCGTCGATCTCCGGGTAGTCGAAGCCGGGCTCCTGGCGCTCGAGCAGCTCCTCGTAGGCGATCGCGTTCGGGAGCAGCGAGAGATCCGCGTCGCCCATCACGATGTAGTGCTCGACCGTCTCGAACTGGTCGACGTGCTTGGCCAGCAGCTCCACGAGCGAGCCGTCCACGAGGATCACCTTGTCCTGCGCGTGGTTGACCACGTAGACGAGCTGCTCGGGGAACAGCCGGATGTTCAGGGTGTGCAGCACGGCCCCCATGCAGGGCGCCGCGAGGTAGGCCTCGAGGTGATGCTGGGAGTTCCACGCGAACGTCGCCACGCGGTCCCCCTCGCCCACCCCGAGCTCCTGCAGCCCGCGGCACAGCCGGTCGACCCGATCGCCGACCTCGGCATAGGTGGCGCGCGTCGTGCCGTCACCGGTGAAGGTGACGACCTCGGCGTCGCCGTTCATGCCGCGCATCCGCTCGAGCACCAGCTGGAGCGTCAGCGGGTGGTCGTGCTGCATCAACCCTTCGAGCATGGTCTCTCCTAGTCGGCCGCGGCCTCGATCAGGTCGCCCTGGAGCTTCCAGTTCTTCCCGTCGAACTCGATGATCTGCATCGCCTCGATCGGGTAGCCGTCATCCGGCGTCGTCTGGATCTTGTTGTTCGGCAGCATCGTGCCGATCTCGGCGTCCATGTTGCGCACCGCCTCCATGAGCGACTCGCGCGTCGGCTCCTTCATCTGCTCGAGCGCCTTGGCCATCGTCTGGGCGACCGTCCAGCCGTACATCGCGAACGCGTCGTTCGAGTTCGTGCGCGGCGCGTACTTCTTGATCGAGGCGTGGTACTCCTTGACCGCCGCGTCGTCGGCCCACTGCTCGTCCTCGGGGTCCTTGAAGTAGCCCGTGGAGACGATCCCCTTGCCGTTCTCGAGCCCGACCGGCGTGAGCACCAGCGTCTTCGAGGCGCCGACGTTGTTGAGGATGTGCAGCGGCTTCCAGTCGCTCTTGGCGATCGTCGCGATCGCCTGCGCCGAGAACTTCGGCGTCGTGATGTTCAGGAACGTGTCCGCGCCCGAGCGCGCGAGCCGGCCGACCGGCGTGGCGACGGTCGGGTCGGTGACGTTGTAGGCCTCCTTGTCGACGACCTTCACGTCGGAGTCCTTGATCGCCTCCTCGAAGCCGCCGAGCAGGTCCTTGCCGAAGCCGTCGTTCTGGTAGAGCACCGCGACCTTCGCGTTCGGCTTCTCCTGCTTGAGGTACTCGGCGTAGACGCGCGCCTCCGTCACGTAGTTCGGCTGCCAGCCGATCGTGTACGGATGGGCCTCGAGGTCCTTGCCCCAGTCGGACGCGCCGGTGGCGACGTAGAGGTGCGGGACCTTCTGCTGGTTGACGTAGTCCCAGATCGCGAGGTTGTTCGGCGTGCCCAGGGTGTTGAACAGCGCGAAGACCTTGTCCTGCTGGATCAGCCGCTTGGCGTTCTGGAGCGCCCGCGGGGGCTCGTAGCCGTCGTCGATCGTCTTGAAGTCGATCTTGCGGCCGCCGACGCCGCCCTTCGCGTTGATGAACTCGAAGTAGGCCTTGGCACCCTCGGCGATCGTGCCGTAGGCCGAGGCGGGCCCGCTGAACGGGTACGAGCCGCCGAGCTTTACCTCGGTGTCCGTGATGCCCGGGTCGGCCGCCGCGCCGCCGCCGCCACCACCACCGCCGCCCTCATCGTCACGACCGCACGCTGCCGGCACCAGCGCCAGCACGGCGATCAGCACCAGCATCAGCCACTTCTTCGACCCCATCGTCGCTCCTCCCCTTCGTTGACCCTTCGACCTCCACCACACGTGCGAACGCGCTGCGCAACAGGCCCATGATCCCGCCGCGGAACACGTACATGCACGTGATCAGCGCCGCCCCGTAGATGACGCCCGACAGCGCGTCGTTGACGTCCGACGACCACACCGGCACGAACACGATGAACAGCGCTCCGAACAGCGCGCCCGCGACCGTCGCCAGTCCGCCGACCACGATCGCGGCCAGGAACGAGAACGACACCACGAGCGAGAACGACTCCGGCGCCACGAAGCCGTTGTTGAACACGAACAGCGATCCCGCGACGCCCGCGTAGGCGGCGCTGAGCCCGAACGTGCGCGTCTTGAACGACGCCAGGTTGACGCCCATCGTCTTGGCCGACGTCTCGTCGTCGCGGATCGCGATCAGCGCGCGGCCGACCGGGCGCCGTACGAGGTTCGCGGCGAACCAGAAGGTCGGGACGGCCACCACGAGCGCGAGGAAGTACAGGAACTGGTCGTCCTCGAGGCCCGACCAGGCCGGCGCGGTCGGCTGCGGGACCGACAGGCCCTGGCTGCCGCCCGTGAGCCCGTCGAAGCGGCGCAGCAGCACCGGCGTGGCGATCGCGATCGCGAGCGTGACGAGCGCGAGGTAGAGCCCGCGCAGCCGCAGCGCCGGCAGGCCGAGCGCGAGCCCGGCGGCGAAGCACACGAGCGCCGCGGCGGGGATCGTCAGCAGGTAGTGCACGCCGGTGCGGTCGAGCAGGATCGCGCACGTGTAGGCGCCGAGCGCGAAGAACGCGCCATGGCCGAGCGAGATCTGGCCCGAGTAGCCGACGAGCAGGTTCAGCCCCAGCACCGCGACGGCGTAGACGAGCGCGAGCGTGAACTGCGAGACGCGGAACGGGCCGAAGAAGAACGGGACGATGGCCGCGAGCAGGACGAGCGCGGCCAGCCCGGCGTACTTGAGGCGCTTGTGCTGCGGCGAGTCGCGCTCGACGGTGATCAGGCTCACGCGCGCACCACCTCGGGCGAGCCGAACAACCCGTTCGGCCGCACCAGCAGGACGACGAAGATGATCGTGAGCGGGACGAGGATCGTCAGGTCGGAGCCGATGAAGCCGATGTAGTCGCCGGCCAGCGTCTCGGCCACGCCGATGATCCAGCCGCCGATGATCGCCCCCTTCGGCGAGTCGAAGCCGCCGAGCGTGGCGGCCGCGAACGAGTAGACGAGCACGCCGCCCATGAAGTTGACGTCGAGGAACAGCTGCGGCGCCACGAGCACGCCGGCGAGCGCGCCGAGCAGCGCCGCGAGCCCCCAGCCGATCATCAGCGTGCGCCCGACGTTGATGCCGACGAGCCGGCTCGAGGCCGGGTTGGCGGCGGCCGCGCGCATCGCCAGCCCAAGCTTCGTGCGCTGGAAGAGCAGCACCAGCAGGCCGCTGACCCCGAGCAGGATCGCGACGATGCCGAGCGACTCGTAGGAGATGTTGATGTTGCCGATCTCCGCGGAGCCCTCCGGCAGCGCGCTCGGGAAGCCGCGGTTCTCGAAGCCCCAGATCCAGCCCGCGGCGGAGTTGATGAGGATGAACAGCCCGAGCGTGACGATCAGGATCGTCAGCGGGTCCTCCCCCTCGACCGGGCGGATCAGCACGCGCTCGATGACCATGCCGCCGATGAAGGAGAGGACCAGCGCCGACAGCAGCGCGACCCCCAGCGGCAGCCCGGTCTCGACGAGCCCCCAGGCGATGAACGTCGAGAACATCGCCATCTCGCCCTGGGCGAAGTTCACGAGCCCGGTGGAGCGGAAGATGAGCACGAGCGCCAGCGCGAGCGCGCCGTAGATGGAGCCGATCGCGATGCCGTCGATGACGAGCTGGATGAACCGCTCCACTCAGACCATCCCCAGGTAGGAGCGGCGGACGCCCTCGTCGGCGCCGATCTCCTCGGCCGTGCCGTCGAGCACGAGCCGGCCGGTCTCGAGCACGTAGGCGTGGTCGGCGAAGTCGAGCACGAGGTTCGCGTTCTGCTCGACGATCAGCAGCGTGGTGCCCTCCTCCGCGACCTCGCGGAGGATCCTGAAGACCTCGCGCGTGATCAGCGGCGAGAGCCCGTGCGAGGGCTCGTCGAGCAGCATCAGCTTCGGGCGCAGCATCAGCCCGCGCGCGACCGCGAGCATCTGCTGCTCGCCGCCGCTGAGCGAGCCCGCGTGCTGCGTGCGCCGCTCCTCGAGCCGCGGGAAGAACTCGAAGCAGCGCTGCATGTCCTCGCGCACCTTCGCGTTGTCCTTGCGCACGTAGGCGCCGAGGCGCAGGTTCTCCTCGACGGTCAGCGTGGCGAAGTTGCCACGGCCCTCGGGGACGTGCGCGAGCCCGCGCCGCACGATCGACTCCGGCGAGCGTCCGATCAGCTCCTTGCCGTCGAACGTGGCCCGTCCGGCCGCGCGGGCGACGCCCGAGATCGCGCGCAGCGTCGTCGTCTTGCCGGCGCCGTTGGCACCCAGGATCGCGACGACCTTGCCCTCCTCGACCGTGAAGGAGAGGTCGCGCACCACCGTGACCGGGCCGTAGCCCGCCTCGAGGCCCTCGACCTCGAGCAGGCTCACGCAGGCGCCCCCAGGTACGCCTCGATCACCTTCGGGTCCTCCTGGACCTCGGCCGGCTTCCCGTCCGCGATCTCGCGGCCGAAGTCGAGCACGACGACATGGTCGGAGATGCGCATGACCATCCCCATCGCATGCTCGACGAGCAGGATCGTGAGCTCGTGCTCCTCGCGCAGCGCGAGCAGCAGGTCGGCCAGCGTCTCGACCTCGCCGTGGCTGAGGCCGCCGGCCGGCTCGTCGAGCAGCAGCAGCTTGGGGCTCGTGCACAGCGCGCGGGCGAGCTCGACGCGCTTGAGCGTCCCGTAGGGCAGCCCGAACGCGGGGCGCTCGGCGACCTCGGTGAGCTCGAGCCGCTCCATCACCTGGTCGGCGCGCGTGCGCAGCTCGCGCTCGGCGCGGCGCACGGAGGGGAGCCCGAGGCCGTCGGCCAGGAACGAGTGGCCGCACGTGTGATGCGCGCCCAGCATCACGTTCTCGCGCACGGTCAGCGAGTGCGCGAGCCCGAGGTTCTGGAACGTGCGCGCGATCCCGAGCGGCGCGATCTCGTGCGGCGCCCGCGCCAGCAGGTCGTCGCCCTCGAACTCGATCGATCCCTCGTCAGGGTCGGCGAGCCGGCTGATGCAGTTGAACAGCGTCGTCTTGCCGGCGCCGTTGGGGCCGATCAGCCCGCAGATCTCACCGGCTTCGACTTCGAACGTGGGCCCGTCGAGGGCGACCACGCCCCCGAAGCGCACGACCACATCCCTGACGGACAGCATCGCTCCCCCTCTCCCGAGCGGGAGGCTACCTCAGTACGGCGGGAAGTCCCCCCACCAGTCACCGAGCGAGCGGAAGGCGGTCCAGAACGCGCGCTTGGCGTCCTCCTCGTCGAGCGCGTCGTCGATGTCCGGCACGACGAGCGCGTCGATCGACGGGGTGAGCGTCTGCACCTGCCCGGCGCGGTCCTCGACCGTCCGCGCCAGCGGGAGCGCGAGGTCGTTGAGCGTGGCGAGGGCCTCCGGGCCCATCACCACCACGATCTTCGGCTGCACGATCGCGATCTCCTCGACGAGCCGCGCGAGGCACTCGGGCGAGGCGAGCGACGTGTCCGCCACCGGGCACTTGACGCACAGCGTGCCGTAGACGGCGAGCGGGTCGATGTCGAGCCGCCGCAGCGACTTCATGAGCGCGGTTCCGGAGCGGCCGTAGAAGGCCACGCCCTCCTCGATCTCCGACGGCGCGGGCGCGTACTTGAGCAGGAAGACGTCGGCCTGCGGGTGCCCCGAGCCGAGCACCGGCATGAGGTTGCCGCGCGGGCAGCTCGCGCAGCCCTGCAGGTCGCGGGTGAACTCGTTGAGCTCGCGGATCGCTCGCTCCAGGTACTTCTCGCGGATCTCGTCGTCGGTGGCCGGCATCCCGCCGAGCGGATTAGCCGCCGCGCCGCCTTCTCCTTGCCCCTGCATCATTGGTTGCGCGCGACCCTGCGCACGCGCCGCTGCCGCGCGGCCCGCCGCGCGGCCGGCGGGGTGGCCTTCGTCTGCAGGAACTTCAGCGCCTGGACGTAGAGCAGCGACTGCGGCTTGCGCACGATGTCGGCGTCGCGCAGCGACTCGAGGAACTCCTCGGGCCCGTCGAAGTCGCGCATGCGGATGCGGACGGATCCGAGCCCCTGCGGCACGTGCGCGTCGGAGCCGGCGCCTCCCACGATCCGGTACTTCGCCGCGAAGCGGACCGCCTCCTCGTTGAACGCCGCGATCGCCACGCGCGCGTTGAAGACCTCGAGCGCGTCGATGTCCTCGACCACCCCGAGCAGGTGCTCGTAGTCGGGGACGGAGTGCATGCGGTCGAACGGATGCGGCACGTAGACGAGGCCGCCCTGCGCCTTGATGGCGGCGATCGTCTCGTCCAGCGTCATCCCGCGCGGGATCTTCTCCTCGATGAAGAGGCCGATGACCTCGCCCTGGTCGGCGGTCTTGACCTCCTCGGCGACGATCACCTTGACGCCGAACTCGGCGGCCTTCGCGCGCGCGTCGTGCGCGCCGGAGATCTCGTTGTGGTCGGTGACCGCGATCGCGCCGAGGCCGGCGTCGCGCGCGCTCGCGAGCAGCACGTCGACCGGCGTGGCGCAGTCGCTCGAGTGGTCGGTGTGCATGTGCAGGTCGACGTCGATCAGCTTCCGCTCGGCCAGGCGGGCGCGCAGGGCCGGCTCGGGGTCGGGGTCGTGCCGGCGCGCGGCGACCTCGCCGTAGATCCGGTCGAAGCCCTGGGCGACGCGGCCCCAGTCGTAGTCGTCGCGGTTGCGCTGGGCGCTCGCGCGCAGCCCGGACAGCAGGCCGTCGTCGCGCACGAGGCGCTCGAGCTGGGCCGCGAGCGTGTCGACGTCGCCGGCCTCGAACAGCAGGCCGAGGTCGTCGTCGCGGCAGATGACCTCCTCGTAGAAGCTGAGATGCGAGGCGACCGGCACCACGCCCGCGCCGAGCGCGCGCACCAGCACGCCGGGGGAGGGCGCGACGCCGTGCGAGGCCGCGACGAGGACGTCGGCGGAGGCGAGCACGGCGTCCTCCGTCGTCTCCGCCTCGGACAGCACGCGGACCCGGTCGAGCAGCTGCGAGCGCACGGTCGGCGCGGCGCCCGAGGGCACGAACACCGTCGCCTCCCAGTCGAGCTCGGTGGGCAGCCGCCGCAGCGCGCGCAGGAACAGCCGCAGCGCGGCGCGCTCCTCCTGGTCGCAGAACACGATCCGCACCGGACCGTCGTGCGGGGGCCGCTGCAGCGGCGTGGCGCCCGGCCGCAGGACGACGTACTCCGCGGGGAAGATCCGCTGCATCAGGTCGCGCGTCGAGTCGAACGAGGCGCTGCGCGCGTCGAGCCGCCCGAAGAACAGCTCGACGAACCGCCGCGCGACCTGGGTCGAGAGCACGCGCTCGGCGGGCGCGTGGAACGTGCCCACGTTCAGCGAGCGCGAGTGGCGCAGCGCGACCGACGACGCGCTGGGCGCGAACGGCTCGTGCACGTGCACGAAGTCCGGCGGGGCGCCCGAGAGCGCCTCCTCGATCGTGCGCGAGATGTCGACCGGCGGCGCCGGCATCGCACCGCGCCGCGCGCCGGCCAGCAGCAGCTCGCCGACGCCGAGCACGCGCACGTCGCCGTCGGGGCTGAACAGCTCGCCCGCGCGGATATGCCGCCGCGATTCGCGCACGAGCGCGGGATCGTGGGACGGCGCGAGCACCACGACGCGGTGCCCGGCCGCGGCCTGCTCGGCCGCCAGCGCGCGCACGAACGCGTTGACCTCGTGCTCGTCCTCCCACGGGTACGGGGACACCTGCGCGATGGAGAAGGACGCGGGCACGGCCGGCGCAAGGGTAGCCCAGGGGCCCCGGATGGACGGATGGACGAGAAATCAGGGACCCGCTAACGCGTGCCGTTCGCATACTGCGGAAACCCTGAGTGTTGAGTACCTCCCGGCACTCCATCTCCCTCGGCCGGGCGATCCAACCAAGGGGTTCATCTCTATGTCCCGCTCCTCGGCCTGCCGCCGCTCGGCGGCCGGTCTCCTCTGCGCGCTCGGCGCCGGCCTGCTGTCCGCGGGCCCTGCGTCCGCGGCCGCCGCCGATCAGGTCTGGAACTGCCGTGCCAGCGCGAGCTACACCGCCACGCCCGGCCAGGACCGCAACGAGCCGGTCGTGGCCAACGGGTCCTCGCGCACCAGCGTCGAGAGCCCTGATCGCCCGCGCTGCGCCGACGACGCCGCCCAGCCCGTGGCTGCCGGCCAGGGCCTCGACCTCCAGGGCCCGACCGCGAGCACCGCGATCGATCCCGACTCCGGGCTCGCCGTCGACCAGCGCGTCTCCGCGCGGAGCGTCGTCAACGACGCCACGTCGACGAGCGGCGGCTTCGTGCTCGTCGCCCGCGGCGCGAGCGCCGAGGCAGCCGGGTCGTGCACCGGCGGCACGCCGGCGCTGACCAGCGCCAGCCGCGTCGAGCAGGTGCTCGTCAACGGCCAGACCGTCGATCCCAGCCAGGCTGAGGAGACGGTCTACAACCTGCCCACGGGCGAGGTCGTGATCGTCCGCTTCAACGAGCAGACCCGCACCGGCTCCACGCTCACGCAGCGCGCCGTGCACGTCGAGTTCTTCAACCAGGCGGGTCAGCTGATCCGGGAGACCGCGGTCGCCGAGGCCAAGGTCGGCGGCGGGCGCGAGGTCTGCAACCGCGCCGCGCAGGAGAACGGCGGCGACGGCAGCGTCGCTCCGTGCCCGCTGGGCGCCGAGTACGACGCCGATCGCAACCTCTGCATCATCACCCGCGAGACCGACGGCAACCTCGCCAACGGCCGTGAGACCGTGGTCGTCGTCGGGCGCCCGTTCGAGGGTCCGATGGGCGGCCGCGTGGCGCCGGTCAACGAGGCGCCGAAGAGCGTCCGCCGCAGCCGCTGCCTCAAGGGCGGCGGGCTCAAGTTCCTGATCCTCGGCACCAAGCGCGCGGATCGCATCACCGGCACGAACAAGAGCGACCGCATCTTCACGTTCGGCGGCAGCGACCGCGTCAGCGGCGGTCGCGGGAACGACTGCATCGAGGGCGGCGCCGGCGGAGACCGGCTCACGGGCGCGCAGGGCAAGGACCGCATCCTCGGCGGCAGCGGCCGCGACAACCTCAACGGCGGCTCGCGCTCCGACCGCATGTGGGGCGGCGGCGGCAACGACACGCTCAACGCCGCGTTCGGCCGCGACAGGGTCTTCGGCGGCAAGGGCGCCGACGCGATCAACGTCGCCACCGCCGGACCTGCCGCGCGCGTGCGCTGCGGCAAGGGCAAGGACGTCGCCCGCTTCAACACCAACGAGCGCCGCCGCGTCCGCGGCTGCGAGCGCCGCTACTCGATCCGATAGCGCGGATCCTCACGCCCCCGAGCCGCGGATCGGCTCGGGGGCGCCGTGCCTTCTCTACTCCGTGACCGCGGCCGACTTGCCGGAGGCGACCTTCTCCGCCGCCTTGCGGGCGGCCTTGGCCGCCTTCTGCGAGCGCGCGTGCTCGGCGATGAACGTCTCGGTCGCCTCGCGCGCCAGATGGTCGGGCCGCTGGTTGTGCGGCGACTTCATGAGGTAGGAGCTCGGGCCGTCGAGCTGGCCCGCGACCCCGTGGTTGAGGCCGAGCTTGCAGCAGCGGACGGCGTCGATGACGATGCCGGCCGAGTTCGGCGAGTCCCAGACCTCCATCTTGAGCTCGACGCTCAGCGGCACGTCGCCGAACGCCTGGCCCTCGACGCGGATGTGGGCCCACTTGCGGTCCTCGAGCCACGGCACGTAGTCCGACGGGCCGACGTGGACGTCGCCGGCCGGCAGCTCGTGGTCCATGATCGACGTCACGGCGTTGGTCTTGGAGATCTTCTTGGACTCCAGCCGCTCGCGCTCGAGCATGTTGTAGAAGTCCATGTTGCCGCCGACGTTGAGCTGCGAGGTGCGCAGGATCTTCACCCCGCGGTCGGCGAACAGCCGCGCGAGCGTGCGGTGCATGATCGTCGCGCCCACCTGCGACTTGATGTCGTCGCCGATGATCGGCAGGCCGGCCTTCTTGAAGCGGTTGTTCCAGTAGTCCTCGCGCGCGATGAACACGGGGATGCAGTTCACGAACGCGCAGCCCGCCTCGAGGATCTGCTCGACGTACCACTTCGTCGCCTGCTCGGAGCCGACCGGCAGGTAGGAGACGACGACGTCGGTCTTCGTGTCCTTGAGGATCTGGGCGATGTCGACGGTCGACCCCTCGGCCTTGGTGATCTTCTCCTTGAGGTACTTGCCGAGCCCGTCGTGGGTCATCCCGCGCTGGACCGGGACGCCGAGCTTGGGCAGCTTGCCGTCGCCGAACTTCAGCGTGTTGTTCTGCCCGGCGAAGATCGCCTCGGAGAGGTCCTTGCCGACCTTCTCGGCGTCGATGTCGAACGCCGCGGAGAACTCGATGTCGCGGACGTGGTAGCCGCCGAGGTCGACGTGCATGAGCCCGGGGACGTCCTGCTCCGGGTCGGCGTCGCGGTAGTAGTGGACGCCCTGGACGAAGGAGGACGCGCAGTTGCCGACGCCGATGATCGCGACGCGGACCTTGCCCTCCTGGTAGCGGCCTGGACCACTGGCGGCCGGGCCGTGCCCGTTGCTGCCGTTCTTGCTCACGTAGTCACCTCAAAGTCGGAATCCGGTGTGGGAGCCCGGGTCAGCTCTCCCCGCACGTGCCAGATCCGCTGCACCACGGTGATGACCGAAAGGCCCGCAAGCACGTACACCGCAGGCTCCAGAAGTTCCACGTCGATGACCCCCGCGCCCTTGGCGAGCACGAGCCCGGCCGACAGGATCACGACCCGCACGGCGCGGTCGGCGATGCCGACCTTGCACTCCACGCCGAGCGCCTCGGCGCGTGCGCGGGTGTAGGAGACCATCAGCGAGGCGAGCACGGCGACGACGACGGCGGCCACCGCGAAGTTGTCGCCCGCCTCCGAGAACTGGAAGGCGACTGCGGTGAGCACGACGCCCTCCTCGATGCGGTCGAGCGTGGAGTCGAGGAAGGCGCCGAACGGCGTGCCCTTGCCCGACATCCGCGAGTAGCGGCCGTCGAGCGTGTCGCAGATCGAGCCGACGATGAACGCGATGCCGCCCAGCAGGAAGTAGTCCTGCCACACCAGCACGGCCGCGACCACGCACAGGCCGAACCCCGTCAGCGAGATCGCGTTCGGGGTCAGCCTGGACTCGATCAGGCGCGAGCGCATCAGCGCCTGGTAGTCGCGGGTCGTGCTCACGACGGCAAGGCTAGTCGCCGCCGCGGCACGGGGCCTAGCGGCGCGACGCGAGGTCGGCGGTGAAGACCGCCCGCTTCGCGCTGCCCAGCTTGCCCGCGCGGCGGCCGACGCCGATGCGGCGCCCGCTCGGCGAGAGCAGGACCGCGCGGTGGCCCGGCGAGTCCATCCACATGCGCACGACGCGGCGCGCGGCGCTGCCCCGTCGCCGCGCGACCGCGGCGACGTTCTCGCCCACCCAGTCGGCGCCGGTGTAGCGCCGCACGCGGCTCGGCATCGGCGTGCCGTCGCTCGAGGAGTGGCTGAGGAAGTCGGCGCGCAGCATGTCGCCGGTGTGGTCGTTGGCGGCCCGCGCCAGCGGCGCGCAGGCCCGCAGCCTCCGCAGCCCGTGGTGCGAGCGGATGCGGTTGACGAGCTTGATGACCTTGCGCTCGCCCTTGTCGAGCGATGCGGTCTTGCCGGCTGCGCCCGCGGGATTCCACGCGAGCACGGCGCAGCAGCAGATCACGGCACTGCAAACGAGCAGCGCTGTACGCATTCGGATACCTCCGATATTGCCCCTGTCGGCGCGCCCCGGTGCTGCCCCAACAGCGTCCGAGCCAGGTCACGCCGCCTTCATGCGATCTCTCGCGGCGCGAGAGACTAGCGACTCCTGCGGCGGGCCGTCCTCTCCCGCCTTTCGCCGTGCGTAGGCTGACTCCTGTGAAGCTCGCCACCGTCCCGCGCGCGGCCTGGGAGGCGCCCGCGCCGCGCCGGGTGCGGGCGCTGCGCGACCGCCTGCGCCTCGTCTACGGCCGGCCCGTCGCGCCGCCGCACGGCCGCGGCCTCGAAGAGCTGATCCTCACCGTGCTCTCCCAGTCGACGAACGACCGCAACCGCGACGTCGCCTACGTGCGCCTGCGCGCGCGGCTGCCCGCCTGGGAGCAGGTGCGCGACGTGCCGCTCGAGGAGGTCGAGGCGGCGATCCAGCCCGGCGGCCTGCACCGCCAGAAGTCCGTGCGGATCCAGGAGATCCTGCGCGCGTTGCCGGACCCGCCGGACCTCGCCTTCCTGGGCGAGCTGCCGGTCGCGGAGGCGCGCGCGTACCTGACCGCGCTGCCCGGCGTGGGCCGCAAGACCGCCGCGTGCGTGCTGCTGTTCGCGTTCGGCCTGCCCGACGTGCCGGTCGACACCCACGTCTCGCGCGTCGGGACGCGGCTCGGGCTGTTCCGCCCCGGGGCGCCGTTCGAGGAGCTCCACGACGAGCTCCTGCGCCTCACGCCCGCCGGCGGCGAGGTCGAGCTGCACATCAACCTGCTGCGCCACGGCCGCCGCACCTGCCACGCCCAGCGCCCCGCGTGCGGGGACTGCGCGCTCCTGAGAATGTGCCCCTACGGGCGTTCTCAGCTGCGCTAGAATCTCAGCGAACTTGACTGAGATTTTGTTCAGTACCCGAAGCTGAGGAGCACCTGCAATATGGCCAAGACCATCGGAATCGATCTCGGCACGACGAACTCGTGCATGGCCGTCCTCGAGGGCGGCGAGCCGACCGTCATCGAGAACGCCGAGGGTGGCCGCACCACGCCGTCCGTCGTCGCGTTCACGCAGTCCGGTGAGCGCCTCGTCGGCACGGTGGCCAAGCGCCAGGCGGTCACCAACCCCACCAACACCGTCTTCTCGATCAAGCGCTTCATGGGCCGCAAGGAGGCCGAGGTGCGCGAGGAGGAGGCGATCGTCCCGTACAAGGTCGTCGCGGGCCCCGGCGGCGACGCGCGCGTGGAGGCCGGCGGCAAGCAGCACTCCCCGCCGGAGATCTCCGCGATGATCCTCCAGAAGCTGAAGGCCGACGCCGAGGCCTACCTCGGCGAGACCGTCGACGCCGCGGTGATCACCGTCCCCGCGTACTTCAACGACGACCAGCGCCAGGCGACCAAGGACGCCGGCCGCGTCGCCGGCCTCGACGTCAAGCGCATCATCAACGAGCCGACCGCGGCCGCGCTCGCCTACGGCCTCGACAAGGAGACCGACCAGACGATCCTCGTCTTCGACCTCGGCGGCGGCACGTTCGACGTGTCGGTGCTGGAGATCGGCGACGGCGTGTTCGAGGTCAAGTCGACCGCGGGTGACAACCACCTCGGCGGCGACAACTTCGACAAGGCGATCGTCGACTACCTCGCGGCCGAGTTCAAGCGCGACCAGGCGATCGACCTGACCGCCGACAAGATGGCCCTCCAGCGCCTCTACGAGGCGGCCGAGAAGGCGAAGATCGAGCTGTCCTCCGCCCAGGAGACGCAGATCAACCTGCCGTTCATCACCGCCGACGCCTCCGGGCCGAAGCACCTCGACCTGCGCCTCACGCGCGCCAAGCTCAACGAGCTCAGCTCCGCGCTGATCGAGCGCGTGGTCGGCCCGGTCAAGCAGGCCATGGACGACGCCAAGGACAAGGGCGTCGCCTCGATCGACCACATCGTGCTCGTGGGCGGCATGACCCGCATGCCCGCGATCCAGGAGAAGGTCAAGGAGCTCACGGGCAAGGAGCCGCACCGCGGCGTCAACCCCGACGAGGTCGTGGCCGTCGGCGCCGCCATCCAGGCCGGCGTGCTGGCGGGCGACGTCAAGGACGTCCTCCTGCTCGACGTCACCCCGCTCACCCTCGGCATCGAGACCAAGGGCGGCGTGATGACGAAGCTGATCGAGCGCAACACGACGATCCCGACGCGCAAGTCCGAGGTCTTCTCGACCGCCGAGGACAACCAGCCCAGCGTGGAGATCCACGTGCTGCAGGGCGAGCGCGAGATGGCGACCTACAACAAGTCGCTGGGCAAGTTCCAGCTCACGGGCATCCCGCCCGCGCCGCGCGGCATCCCGCAGATCGAGGTCGGCTTCGACATCGACGCCAACGGCATCGTCAACGTGACGGCCAAGGACCTCGGGACGGGCAAGGAGCAGAAGATCGAGATCAAGTCCGGCTCCGGGCTCTCCGACGAGGAGATCAAGCGCATGGTGGGCGACGCCGAGGCGCACGCCGACGAGGACAAGCGCCTGCGCGAGCTCGCCGAGGCGCGCAACGCCGGCGAGAACGCCGCCTACCAGGCCGAGCGCCAGCTCAAGGAGCTGGCCGAGCAGATCGACGACGCCTCCAAGACGGAGATCGAGACCGCGATCAAGGACGTCCGCGAGTCGCTGACCTCCGAGGACACGGCCGACATCCAGGCCCGTACCGAGCGCCTCCAGACCGCGTTCCACAAGGTCTCCGAGGCCATGTACGAGCGCGCCCAGGCGCAGCAGCAGGCCGCGTCGCCCAACGGCGACACCGCCGACGGCGGCGAGCCCGCCGCGGAGGCCGACGAGGAGGTTGTCGACGCCGAGGTCGTGGACGACCAGCCCCGATGACGGACGAGACGCGCAACGAGCAGGTGGAGGACTCCGGCCCGGGCGCCATGCCCGGGTCGGAGGAGCCCTCCGCCGACGCACAGGCCGCGGCCGCCGAGCAGCCTCTGCCCGAGGAGCCGTCCTCCGAGCAGGCGGAGGCTCCGCCGGAGGGCGACGAGGCGGCCCGCTACCTCGCGCTCGCGCAGCGCACGCAGGCGGACTTCGAGAACTTCCGCAAGCGGGCCGCGCGCGAGGCCGCCGCGGCGGCCGACCGCGGGATGGCCAAGCTCGCCAAGGAGCTGCTGCCCGCGCTCGACCATCTCGAGCTCGCCCTGCGGTCGGCCGAGGAGCACGGCGGCGGCGAGTTCGCGAAGGGCATCCGCCAGATCCAGGACGAGATGGTGGCCGCCCTCGGGCGCGTCGGAATCCAGCCCTACTCGCCGAAGGGCGAGCCGTTCGACCCGTCCGAGCACGAGGCGATGGCCTCGCAGCCGGTCGAGGGCGCGGAGGCCGGGACGGTGGCCGAGGTCTACCAGCAGGGCTACCGGATCAACGGCACGGTGCTGCGGCCCGCGCGGGTCGTAGTCGCCGCCTAGGAGGTCCGGATGGCCAACGGCACGGACTACTACAAGGTCCTGGGCGTCGATCGCAAGGCGTCGCAGGAGGACATCAAGAAGGCGTACCGCAAGCTCGCCCGCAAGTACCACCCGGACACCAACAAGGAGCCCGGGTCGGAGGACCGCTTCAAGCAGATCTCCGAGGCCTACGACACCCTGGGCGACGCGGACAAGCGCAAGAAGTACGACCGCGGCGGCTCGATCCTCGGCGGCTCCAACCCGTTCGGGGGCGGTGCCGGCGGGGGCGCGACGTCGGCCGACTTCGGCTCGTTCTCGGACATCCTCTCGGGCATCTTCAACACGACCGGCGGGCGCGGCGGCGCGCGCACGCGGCCGGCGGCCGAGAAGGGCCGCGACCTCGAGACGACCGTCTCGCTGTCCTTCGAGCAGGCGATCGAGGGGGCGCAGGTGCCGGTCTCCGTCGCCACCCACGCGGCGTGCAAGACGTGCCGCGGCACGGGCGCCGAGCCCGGCACGAACCCGATCGTGTGCCCGCTCTGCAACGGCCGCGGCGTCGAGTCCGAGGGCCAGGGCCTGTTCTCGATCACCCGCCCGTGCACGCGCTGCGGCGGCTCGGGCACGGTCATCGAGCACCCCTGCCACACCTGCCAGGGCCAGGGCCGCACGCGCGAGCTCAAGAAGTACAAGGTCAACATCCCGGCCGGCGTGAAGGACGGCTCACGGATCCGCCTGCCCGGCAAGGGCGAGGCCGGGCTGCGCGGCGGCCAGCCGGGCGACCTCTACGTCGTCACGCGCGTCGAGGAGTCGCCGGTCTTCCGCCGCAAGGGCGACAACTTCGAGGTCGAGGTGCCGATCACGGTCACCGAGGCGATCCGCGGCGCCGACGTCGAGGTGCCGACGCTGCACGCGACGAAGAAGCTGCGGGTGCCGCCCGGGACGAAGCACGGCACCGTCCAGCGGCTGCGCGGCGAGGGCCCGCAGGCGCTCGGCGGCCGCGCGCGCGGCGACATCCACTACCGCTTCGTGATCGACGTGCCCAAGGACCTGTCGCCCGAGCAGGAGCAGGCGCTCGACGGGCTCTCGAAGGTGATGAACGGCGACCCGCGCGCTTCGCTGCTGCGCGACGCGAAGGGAGCCGCGGCCAAGTGATGCGCCGGGTCACGCGGCAGCAGGGCGTCTTCATGATCTCCGTCGCCGCGGAGCTGGCCGAGATGCACCCGCAGACGCTGCGCATGTACGAGCAGCGCGGGCTGATCTCGCCGAAGCGCTCGCCCAAGGGCACGCGGCTCTACTCGGAGGACGACGTCGAGCGGCTGCGCCGGATCCAGGAGCTGACCTGCGAGCTGGGCATGAACCTGGCCGGGGTCGAGCGGGTGTTCGAGCTCGAGGCCCAGATCGAGCGGATGGCCGCGCGGCTGCGCGCGCTCGAGGAGCGCGGCGAGGCGCTGCGCGCCGAGATGGAGAGCGAGCTCGAGGAGGTCCGGCGCTCGTTCCGCGCGGAGATCGTGCGCTACGAGGCGCCCGGGATGGCGCTCGTGCCGGTCCGGCGCTCCTCGCGCCGGCGCTGAGGCTTCGGCGCCGGCAGCATCCGCACGACGAGCAGGTAGAGGATCGGCGCGCCGGTGACCAGCATCGCCACCTGCAGCCACGGCTCGCCCGCGTCGCTGCCCGCCCCGAGCGTGTGGATCACCGACAGGACGTAGACGAGGATCGTCGCCCGGTGCAGCTTGCGCCACAGCTTCTGGCCGATGCGGCGGCGCGCGTAGAAGCTCAGGCCGAGCGCGGCGGCGAGGTAGCCGCCGACGATCCCGAGGCCGGTGAACACCGGCTCGTAGTCCATGACGAACGGGACCGAGATGCCGACCGGCCCGGGGTTCAGCCACGTGTCGCCCAAGAGCGTGATCCCGTGCACGGCGATCGCGATCAGGCCCGCCAGCGCGCCGTGCTCATGCGTGGAGGAGAGCTTGCGCGCCAGGCCCGGCTTCTGGAACGCCCGCCCGGCCATCGCGAGCCCGACGCCGACGCTGAGCGTGATGAGGGCGAGCGCGACGAGCCCCGACGCGCGCGAGGCCAGCCACCAGCCGTACTCCATCGGGTCGCGGGTCATGCGGCGAGCCTCAGCGTCTCGACGACCTCGCTCCGCCCGTCGTCGTGCACGACGATGCCTGCGGCCAGGAAGCGCCGTGCTCCGCGCGGGCCGGCCAGCAGCGCGGCCTTCGCGAGCGCCTCGGCCTCGATCGCGGTGGGCGCGAGGGCGGTGGCGGACACCAGGCCGGTCCAGGCCGGCTCGCCGCTGCCGGGGTCGAGCAGGTGGTGGGCGTGCGTGCCGTCGGGGCGCCGCCAGACGCGGCGGTCGAGGCCCGACGTCGCGACGGCGCCGTCGGTGACGCGCAGGGTGTGCGCGGTGCCGCGCAGCGCGACGTCGTGCGTGCCGCCGACGCGGACGTCGCCGCCGCAGTCGACCACGTGGCGCCCGCGCAGCTTCGACGCGGCCCAGTCCGCCGCCAGCCCCTTCGCGCTGCCGCCGAGGTCGAGCTTCAGGCCCGGCGGGCGCACGATCGACGCCTCGCGCACCTCGACCGCGCGCCAGCGCGTGCCGGGCGCGGCGGGGCGGCGGGGCGGCGCCGCGCGCAGGGCGGCGTCGAGCGAGGCGGGCGCGACGCCGATCCGCGAGCGCTCGTAGCCGGCGGCCGCGACGGCGTCGAGCAGCGTGGGGTCGGCGAGCCCGCCGGTCCGGCGCGCGCCGAGCAGCGCGGCCTGGACCGCGCGGCGCAGCAGCGGCGAGGCGGGGACCTCGGTCCGCGGGTCGGCGTTGAGCGCGCACAGCTCGCTCGCGGGGTCGAAGCGCGTCAGCCGCGCGGCGATCGCCTCGATGCCGGCGCGCACGGGCTCGAGCGGCGCGTCCGCGATCAGCCGCACCGTCGTGCCCATGCAGGGGAAGCGCAGCTCGTTCACGACGACCCCGTGGCGACGGGGGCGGCCGGAGCCGGAGCGGGCGCCGGGGCGGGGGCGGCGGGCGCCGGCGCGGAGGGCGCGGGAGCGGACGGGGCCGGAGCGGACCCGCCGGCGGCCGGCGCGGGCGCGGCCGGAGCCGCTCCGCCCGCGGCCGGCTTCGGCGCGCGCTCCGTCACGATCACGCGCCGCACGATCACGCGGTGCACGATCACGCGGCGCGCGTCCGCGGTCGCCGCCGGCTTCGCCGGCCCGAGCGCGGGGTCGCCGCCCGCCCGCACCTGCACCGCGAGGAACGCGAGCAGGGCGAAGAAGGCGGCCAGCGACCCGGCGAAGACGCCGAACGAGGAGGGCTTGCGGCGCGGCTGCTCAGTCGTCGTCGTCGCCACCACGGCCCCGCCCGCGGCCACGCCCGTGGCCGCTGTCGTCATCGTCGTCCCCGCCGTGGTGGCCGGAGTCGTCGTGGTCGTCGAAGTCGCCGTCGTCCTCCGCGTGGTCGCGGCCGCGGCCGCCGTGGTCGTCCGGCGTGGTCACCGGCGCGACCGCCGCCGGAGCGGGCGCGCTCGGTGACGACGAGGCGCTCGGAGACGACGAGGCACTGGGCGAGGAGCTTGCGCTCGGAGACGAGCTCGCTCGCACGCCGCTGCCGCTGGACACCGCGCGCGCCTTCGCGCGCCGCCGCACGGTCTCGCGCACGACCTCGGTGCGGACCTCGGGCGTGGCCGCGGCCGGCTGGCTCGCGGGCTGCGGCGTCTCGGGCGAGCCGCCCGACGCGAGGGCGACGGTGGCGAGCAGGCCGAGGGCGAGCACGGTCACCCCGGCGGCGATCTGATGGCGTGATGGCTTCATGGCCGCCACCATCGCGACCGGCCCGCCAAGCACCCGCCAACGCCGGGTTAAGCCTGGTCAAAGCCCGCGAGACGTCATCTACATTGGCCGCATGCGCGACCGCCCCGTGATCCTGTTCGTCGAGGACGAGCCGTCGATCTCGCAGCCGTTCTCCAAGGCGCTCGCCCGCGAGGGCTTCGATCCGCACGTCGCCGCGCACCGCCGCCCGCGCGCTCGACCTCGAGCAATCCCTCGAGCCCGACCTGATCCTGCTCGACCTCCACCTGCCCGACGGCGACGGCCGCGAGGTCTGCCGAACGATCCGGGCGCGCTCCGGCGTCCCGATCATCATCCTCACCGCCCGCGGCACGGAGATCGACCGCATCGTCGGCCTCGAGCTCGGCGCCGACGACTACGTCGTCAAGCCGTTCAGCGGCGCCGAGGTGATCGCCCGCATGCGCGCCGTCCTGCGCCGCGCGCAGCCCGCGGCGCCGGCTGACACCGCGCCCGAGGAGCCGGTCACGATCGGCGACCTCCACGTCGACCTCGCCGCCCGCCGCGCGACCCTCGCCGGCGAGGAGCTCCAGCTCTCGCGCAAGGAGTTCGACCTGCTCGCCGAGCTCGTCCGCAACGCCGGCCGCGTCGTCACCCGCGAGGCGCTGATGGACCGCGTCTGGGACGAGAACTGGTTCGGCAGCACGAAGACGCTCGACGTCCACGTCCGCTGGCTGCGCGGGAAGCTCGGCGAGACCGCCGAGACCGCGACCTACCTGCAGACCGTGCGCGGCGTCGGCTTCCGCTTCCGCGCGCCCGAGGAGCAGCGGTAAGCCTCCGCACCCGACTGCTGCTGGCGCTGGCCTACGTGCTGCTGCTGGCGATCGTCGCGCTCGAGGTGCCGCTCGCGCTCAACCTGCGCGACCGCGTCGAGGGCGAGGTCCGCTCGCAGTCGCTCAACCAGGCCGAGGTCGCCGCCGCCACCGCGTCGGGCCAGCTCGGCAGCGAGGACGAGCTGCGCCGGATCGTCGGCACCGTCGCGCAGGCCGCGCGCGGGCGGGTGATCATCACCGACGCCGACGGCATCCTCCTCGCCGACTCCGACGGCGCCGACCAGCTCGGCGCGTCGTACGCGAGCCGCCCCGAGGTCGCCTCCGCGCTGCGCGGCGACCCGGTCCAGGACGAGCGCCGCTCCGACACGCTCGACGCCGACATCCTCGCCACCGCGGTGCCGGTCCTCAGCGCCGGCCGGCCGGAGGGCGCCGTGCGCATCACCCAGAGCGTCGACGCCGTCCGCCGCGCCACCCGAACCTCGATCCTCGGGCTCGTGGCGGTCGGCGGGCTCGTGCTGCTGCTCGGGCTCGGCGCCGGCGCGCTGATCGCGCGCCAGATCGCCCGCCCGCTCGGCCGGCTCGACGCCGCCGCCGCCCGCCTCGGCGCCGGCGACCTCTCCACGCGCGTGCCGGTCGAGGGCTCGGCCGAGCAGCAGGGCCTGGCGCGCACGTTCAACGAGATGGCCGCGCGGCTGGAGCGCCTCGTCGCGGGCCAGCGGGAGTTCGTCGCCGACGCGTCGCACCAGCTCCGGACGCCGCTGAGCGGCATGCGGCTCCGCCTCGAGGAGGCCCGCGCGACCGGCGACCGCGAGGACATCGACGCCGCGCTCGCCGAGGTCGACCGCCTGTCCGCCATGGTCTCCGAGCTGCTGCTGCTCTCGCAGGCGGGCGAGGTCGACGCCCCCGCCGAGGAGGTCGACCTCGCCGCCGCGGCGCGCGACGCGGCCGCGCGCTTCGACGTCGCCGCGCTCGACGGCGCGCCCGCATCGTCGGTGCGCTGCGCCCCCGCCGACCTCGAGCGCACGCTCGACGCCCTGATCGAGAACGCGCTCCACTACGGCGGCGAGGAGGTCACGGTCATCGCCCGCCCCGGCGCGATCGACGTCCTCGACGACGGCCCGGGCCTCGAGCCCACCGAGCTCGAGGCGGTGTTCGAGCGCTTCCACCGCGGCCGCGCCGGCCGCGCCGGCCCGCACGGCACCGGCCTCGGGCTGCCGATCGCCCGCGAGCTCATGCGCCGCTGGGGCGCGGACGTCACGCTCGCCAACCGCGACGGCGGCGGCGCCGTCGCGACGATCTCCTTCGACGGGGCTTAACCACGAGCTCCCTACCGTGACCGGCATGCAGAAGCTGCTGTGGTTCCTGGGAGGCCTCGCCGGCGTCCTGCTCGCCGCGGGCGTGACCTACGCGGCGAGCTCGCTCTCCACCCAGCGGATCGGGATCTCCTCTGAGCCCGTCAGCGCGGGCCGCGAGCTCGCGCCGCGCAGCACGCCGGCGCCGGAGGCGACCCCGAGCCCCACGGCCACCGCCACGCCGCGCAAGAAGAAGCGCAGGCCGCGGCGCACGCCGACCGCGACCGCGACGCCCACCGCCGTCCCGACCGCCGTCCCCACCGTCGACGACGACAACAGCGGCAGCGGCAGCGACGACGACTCCTCGGGCCGCGGGCGCGGCCGGGGCCGCGGCAGAGGCGGGGACGACCTGGACGACTGACATGCGCTCGGCTACAATCTCAGTCAACCCGACTGAGATTTTCCGAGGCAACTTTGAACCTGGACAGATTCACCACCAAGTCCCGCGGCGCGCTCGAAGCAGCCACCTCGCTCGCCGCCGCGCGCAACCACACCGAGACGACCCCTGAGCACCTCCTCGCCGTCCTGCTCGAGCAGGAGGACGGCATCGTCGTCCCGGTCCTCAACAAGCTCGGCGCCCGCCCCGAGGCGATCCGCGGCGACGTCAACGCCGCGCTCGACAAGCTCCCGACGATCCAGGGCGCCGCGACCGAGCCGACGATCAGCCGCGAGCTCGTCGCCGTCCTGCGCGCCGCCGAGCGCGAGCTCGGCCAGTTCCAGGACGAGTACGTGTCCACCGAGCACCTGCTGCTCTCGCTCGCCGCCCACGGCTCGCCCGCGGGCGAGGCGCTGCGGAGCAACGGCGCGCGCAAGGAGGACGTCGTCACGGCCATCCAGGCGGTCCGCGGCCCGCACCGGGTCACCGACGAGAACCCCGAGGACAAGTACCAGTCGCTCGAGAAGTTCGGCCGCGACCTCACGCAGGCCGCGCAGGACGGCAAGCTCGACCCCGTCATCGGCCGCGACGACGAGATCCGCCGCGTCATCCAGGTCCTCGCCCGCCGCACGAAGAACAACCCGGTCCTGATCGGCGAGCCCGGGGTCGGCAAGACCGCGATCGCCGAGGGCCTCGCCCAGCGCATCGTCTCCGGCGACGTGCCCGAGCAGCTCAGGGACCGCCGCGTCGTCGCGCTCGACATCGGCGCGCTCGTCGCGGGCTCGAAGTACCGCGGCGAGTTCGAGGAGCGCCTGAAGGCCGTCCTCAAGGAGATCCAGGAGGCCGACGGCCAGATCATCCTGTTCATGGACGAGCTGCACACGATCGTCGGCGCCGGCGCCGCCGAGGGCGCGGTCGACGCCGCCAACCTCCTCAAGCCGATGCTCGCCCGCGGCGAGCTGCGCGCGGTCGGCGCCACCACGCTCGACGAGTACAAGAAGCACGTCGAGAAGGACCCGGCGCTCGAGCGGCGCTTCCAGCCGATCTACGTCGGCGAGCCGTCGGTCGAGGACACGATCGCGATCCTGCGCGGGCTCAAGGAGCGCTACGAGGCCCACCACGGCGTCCGCATCACCGACGCCGCGCTGATCGCCGCCGCGATGCTCAGCCACCGCTACATCGCCGACCGCTTCCTGCCCGACAAGGCGATCGACCTGATCGACGAGGCCTCGTCGCGCATCAGCATCGAGCTCTCCTCCGTCCCGACCGAGATCGACGAGGTCGAGCGCCGCATCAAGCAGCTCGAGATCGAGCAGGTCGCGGTCGCCAAGGACGACACGGCCGCCGAGCGCCGCACCGAGATCGAGCGCGAGCTCGCCGAGCTGCGCGAGCAGGCGGCCGGGATGCGCGCCCAGTGGGAGCGCGAGAAGGAGCAGGCCGAGGGCATGGGCAAGGTGCACGAGCGCCTGGCCGAGGCGCGCTCGGAGCTCGAGCGCGCCGAGCGCGAGCTCGACTACCAGCGCGCGGCCGAGCTGCGCCACGGCGAGATCCCGGAGCTCGAGCGCAAGCTCGAGGAGGCCGAGTCGCGCGAGGGCGACGCCGAGGCGGAGCCCGCCGTCTACCTGCGCGAGCACGTCGACGCCGACGACGTCGCCGAGGTCGTGGGCAAGTGGACGGGCATCCCGGTCTCGCGCCTGATGGAGACCGAGATGGCCAAGCTGCTGAAGATGGAGGACCGCCTGCACCAGCGGGTCGTCGGCCAGCACGAGGCGGTCGAGGCGGTCTCGAACGCGCTGCGCCGCTCACGCGCGGGCCTCTCCGACCCCGACCGGCCGATCGGCACGTTCCTGTTCCTCGGCCCGACCGGCGTCGGCAAGACCGAGCTCGCCCGCGCGCTCGCCGAGTACATGTTCGACTCGCAGGACGCGATGGTCCGCATCGACATGTCCGAGTACATGGAGAAGCACTCCGTGGCCCGGCTCGTCGGCGCGCCCCCCGGCTACGTCGGCTACGAGGAGGGCGGCCAGCTCACCGAGGCGGTGCGGCGGCGCCCGTACAGCGTGATCCTGCTCGACGAGATCGAGAAGGCCCACTCCGACGTCTTCAACATCCTGCTCCAGGTGATGGACGACGGCCGCCTCACCGACGGCCAGGGTCGTACGGTCGACTTCCGCAACGCCGTGCTGATCATGACCTCGAACTTGGGTGGGCGGGGCGGGTCAGCGCGGGACGGCGCCGAGGCGACGTTCAAGCCGGAGTTCATCAACCGGCTCGACGACATCATCGAGTTCGACTCGCTCACCGAGGAGCAGCTGCGCCACATCGTCGACATCCAGGTCGGCCTGCTGATCGCGCGGGTCGCGGAGCGCGGCGTGAGCGTGGAGCTCTCCGACGCCGCGCGCGACCAGCTCGGCAAGCTCGGCTACGACCCGGTGTACGGGGCGCGCCCGCTCAAGCGGGTGATCCAGCGCCACCTGGTCGACCCGCTGGCGCGCGGGCTGCTGCAGGGCCAGTTCTCAGCCGGCGACCAGGTGCGCGTGGACGCCGGCGCCGAGGGCGAGCTGACCTTCGCGGTGGCCGAGCCCGTCAGCGCGCTCTAGTCGTCTGCACGTCGATGTCCGCGCGCACGTTGACCCCGGCGGGCGCGCGGCTGTAGCGCCGCTGCTGGTCGACCTGCAGGCGCCAGCGGCCGAGCCGCGGGCGCTTGATCGGGATCTGGCGGCGGCGGACGGAGAACGTCCCGCACGGGTTGTCGATCCGCCGCACGAGCCGCACCGTCTTGCGCACCTTGCCCTTGTAGAGGTAGTGAGCCCAGACCGCGCGCTGCTCGGTGAAGCCGCTGCCGCTGAAGCGGATGCGGCGCGACGGGCGCGAGCGCTTCGGCCGCAGGTCGAGCCTGAGCTCCGTCGTGCGCGAGGCCGCGGTGACGAGGTTGGCGGGGTTGCCGCGCTCGGCCGCGGTCAGTGAGAACGGGCCCTGCCCGCGCGCCCGGTAGGGCGAGGCGAGCCGCTGCGGCGGGAGGTTGCCGGCGCCGTCGGCCTGGATCGTGCGCTCCAGCTTCCCGTCGAGGCTGAGGTCGACGAGCGCACCTGGCGTGAAGGCGCTGCCGGTGAGGTCGATCACCTCGCGGGTGACCTGCGGCGGCGCTCCGGGGGCGCGCTGCGTGACCGAGACGTAGCAGGGCTTGAGGGGCCCGAGCGCGGCCGCGTGCGCCGTCGCCGGGAGGAGGACGAGCGCGGCGAGCGCGGCGCCGAGCGTGCGGATGGGCATGCGTGAAGTATCCATTCGTGTCCGACAACACCGCGCCGGGGCGGAAGGATCGGGTAGAACCGGCCGCGCAACCACGAAGGAGGAGCCGTGCCGACCTGGATCATGCTCTCGACGCTCACGCCTGAGGGCGTGCAGACCGTCCGCAACAACCCCGCGCGCATCCGCGAGGTGAACAAGGAGATCGAGCAGCTCGGCGCGTCGGTGAAGGCCCAGTGGGCGACGCTCGGCCACTTCGACTTCGTCAACGTCGTCGAGGCGCCGGACGAGAAGACGATGGCGCGCGTCTCGCTCGAGCTCGGCTCGCGCGGCACCGCCCACTACGAGTCGCTCGCCGCGATCCCGATCGACGACTTCATCGCGTCGCTTTGAGCACCGCCTCGCCGCGCCTGGCTGCGTCCTCGCGGGTGGTCCGTGCTGACGCACTGTCCCACCTGCTGCGTCCTTGCCAGCCACGACGATCCGGGGCTCAAAGCGAGGCGATCCGATGAAGGTCCTCGTCGTCGGCGCCGGAGGGCGCGAGCACGCGATCGTCCGCGCGCTCGCGCGCTCGCCCCAGCGGCCGGAGCTGCTGTGCGCGCCCGGCAACGCGGGCATCCGCGCCGAGACGGAGGTGGTCGACGCCGACGTCGGCGACCCGGTGGCGCTGACGGCCGCCGCGGTCGCGGCGGAGGTCGACCTCGTCGTCGTCGGTCCCGAGGCGCCGCTCGTGGCCGGGCTCGTCGACGAGCTCGAGGCCAAGGGCGTGCCGGTCTTCGGCCCGAAGCGCGAGGCCGCGCGGCTCGAGGGCTCGAAGGCGTACGCCAAGGAGATCATGGAGGCGGCCGGGGTGCCGACGGGCGGGCACTGGATCGTGCGCACGGTCGAGGAGGGGATGGCGGCGATCAACGCGTACCCCGCGGTGATCAAGGCCGACGGCCTGGCCGCCGGCAAGGGCGTCGTGATCGCGGCCGACGAGGCGGAGGCGCACATGGCGCTCGTGGAGATGATCGAGGAGCGGCGCTTCGGCGACCACCCGGTGCTCGTCGAGGAGTTCCTGCAGGGCGACGAGCTGTCGGTGCTGGCGCTGTGCGACGGCGAGCGCGCGCTCCCGCTCGCCCCCGCGCGCGACTTCAAGCGCATCGGCGACGGCGACACCGGCCCCAACACGGGCGGCATGGGCGCCTTCTCGCCGGTGCGGGAGATCAACGAGCTGCTGCTCGACGACATCGTGCGCACGGTCCACCAGCCCGTGCTCGACGAGCTGCGCGACCGCGGCACGCCGTTCCACGGCGTCCTCTACGCCGGGCTGATGCTCACGGACGCCGGGCCGCGCGTGCTGGAGTTCAACGTCCGCTTCGGCGATCCCGAGACGCAGGTCGTGCTGCCGCGGCTGCGCTCCGACCTGCTCGACCTGCTGTGGAAGGCGACCGAGCCGGGCGGGCTCGCGGGCGCCGAGCTCGAGTGGGACGACCGCGCCGCGGTGACCGTGGTGCTCGCCTCGAAGGGCTACCCCGAGTCCTCGTCCTCGGGCGACGTCATCGCCGGCCTCGACCGCGTCCCCGACGACGTCGAGGTGCTGCACGCGGGCACCGCCGAGGCGGGCGGCGAGGTCGTCACGGCCGGCGGCCGGGTGCTCAACGTCACCGCCCTCGGCGCCGACGCCGGTGGCGCCCGGGACGCCGCGTATGCTGCCGCCGACATGATCGAATTCGACGGGCGCCAGCTCCGGCGCGACATCGCGCTGAACGCATGAGCGAGCCCGAGCTCGCCACCCAGACGCAGGTCGAGGCCGAGTTCGAGGGCATGGAGGTCGACGCCCCGCGGGTCGGCATCGTCATGGGCTCCAAGAGCGACATGCCGGTGATGGAGAAGGCGGCGAAGGAGCTCGACGAGCGCGGCATCCGCAACGAGGTGCGGGTGATGTCGGCGCACCGCGACCCCGACACGGTCGCGGACTACGCGAAGAACGCGAAGATGCGCGGGCTGAAGGTGATCATCGCGGGCGCCGGCCTGGCGGCGGCGCTGCCCGGCGTGGTCGCGGCCCACACCGATCTGCCGGTCATCGGCGTCCCGCTCACCTCCTCGATGTCGGTCGCGGGCGGGCTCGACGCCCTCCTCTCGATCGCCCAGATGCCGCCGGGCGTGCCGGTGGCGTGCGTGGGCGTCGACAACGCCAAGAACGCCGCGGTGCTCGCGGCGCGCATCCTCTCCGCCTAGTCGACCCCCGGGATCGCGCCGTTGCGGAAGGCGTCGACGAAGCGCCGGTGGTCGTCGCGCGCGAGCTCGCCGTAGGCGGCGCCGAACTCCGCCAGGTCGGCGGCGAAGCGCTCGTCCTCGTCCCCGATCGCCTCCATCAGCGCCTCCTCGATCTCGAAGTCGACGAGCGGCTGGTCGCTCGCGGCGTCCGAGACGCAGTGGACCTTCGCCGTCGCCTGGCCGAGGAAGCGCAGCAGCTCGAGGATCTCGTCGGGCTCGGAGACCGTGTCCCAGTCGAGGTCGTTCTCGTACGGCGAGAGCTCCTGCACGACCTGGCCCTCGCCGTTGAGCTCGCACCAGCCGAGCCACGGGTCGGAGTGCGCCTGCAGCGCGCGCTGGGAGACCGCGGTGCGGTGGCCCTGGTGCTTGAAGTACTCGTGCAGCTCGCCGTCGTCGACGACGCGGCTCGGCGCCGGCACGTTGCCCTGCTTCATCGACAGCACGACGTCGTTGTCGAGCGCCTGCGTGCGGCCCTCGACGAGCAGGTTGTACGCGGGCAGGCCGGCGCTGCCGATGCCGAAGCCCTTGCGACCGACGACGTCCTTGACGTCGTAGGAGACGCTCTGCTGGCGCTTCGTCTCCGGGATCGTCTCGAGGTACTCGCCGTAGGCCTCGAGCACCGCCTCGCGCTCGTCGTCCTCGAGCCGGCGGACGCCGGCGCCGTCGGCGAAGCGCCGCGTGTGGCCCTCGAGCGTGGTCGTCGACTCGAGCAGGTCGAGCCGGGTGTGCCCGCGCGCGTCCTGCAGGAACTCGCGCAGCAGGCCGTCGGTGGTGTCGAGCGTGAGGCGGAACTCCTCGTCGCGATCGCCGGTCGCGAAGGCGCGCACCTGGTCGACGTACGCGCGGCCGTAGGTGACGATCATCTCCTCGATCGTCTCGTCGGAGAGCGCGAAGCCGAAGCCGAGCAGGGCGAGGCTCGCGGCCATCCGCTGCAGGTCCCACGTGTAGTGGCCGAGGTAGGCCTCGTCGAAGTCGTTGACGTCGAACACGAAGATCCCGGCGGAGTCCATGTAGGTGCCGTAGTTCTCGGCGTGCAGGTCGCCCTGGATCCAGACGCGGCGCGTGCGCTCGTCGACCCACGGGTCCTCGAGCCGGGCGACGTCGTCGTAGAACAGCACCGCCGAGCCGCGGTAGAACGCGAACGGGTCGGCGGCCATCTTGCGGAACTTGCGCCGGAACGCGCGCGGATCGGCCTCGATCAGCTCCTCGAAGGCGGCGACGAGGACCTGCGCGATGCGCTCCTGGCGCTCGCCGGCGTCTTTCACGAGGTCCTCGAGCACGCCGCGAAGACTAGGCGGGAATTTCTGCGGCGGGGCCGGCGTCTCCCCGAGCATGCCCCCTTCCTCCATCGGCGCGATCATCACGGTGCTCGCGGCCGCCGACAAACCCCGCCGCAAGCGCGGGATCTAGCATTGCGGGCGTGATCGCCCGCTACACCCGCCCGGAGCTCGGAGCGGTCTGGACCGACGAAGCGCGCATGACCGCGTGGCGCGATGTCGAGGTCGCGGCCGCCGAGGCGCTCGAGGACGGGCCGACCGAGGTCGATCTCGAGGCGATCCGCGCCGCGACGTTCACGGTCGAGGCGGTCAAGGAGCGCGAGGCCGTCACCGACCACGACGTGGCGGCGTTCGTCGACGTGCTGTCGGCCTCCGCCGGGCCGGGCGGGCGCTGGATCCACTACGGGCTGACGTCCTCCGACGTGCTCGACACCGCGCTCGCGCTGCAGCTGCGGCGGGCGGGTGGGCCGATTTCCGTGGGCGCGCGCGAGCTCGCGACGACGCTCGCCGAGCGCGCGCGCGAGTTCGCCGACACGCTGTGCGTCGGGCGCACCCACGGCGTGCACGCCGAGCCGACGACGTTCGGCCTCAAGCTCGCGGGCTTCGCGTTCGAGGCCCACCGCAACGCCGAGCGGCTGGAGCGCGCGTTCGACCAGGCCGCCGTCGGCGCGATCTCGGGCGCCGTCGGCACCCACGCCGCCCACGACCCCGGCTACGAGGCGCGCGTGCTGGAGCGGCTCGACCTGCGGCCCGAGGACATCTCGACCCAGGTCGTCCCGCGCGACCGCCACGCCGAGCTGCTGCAGGCCATCGCGCTCGCCGGCGCGGGCCTCGAGCGCTTCGCGACCGAGATCCGCCACCTCCAGCGCACGGAGGTGCGCGAGGTCGAGGAGCCGTTCCGCGCCGGCCAGAAGGGCTCGAGCGCGATGCCCCACAAGCGCAACCCGATCACGACCGAGCGGATCACCGGGCTCGCGCGGGTGCTGCGCGGCTACTCGCAGGCGGGGCTTGAGAACGTGGCGCTGTGGCACGAGCGCGACATCTCGCACTCCGGCGCCGAGCGCGTGATCCTGCCCGACGCGACGATCCTGCTCGACTACATGCAGCACCTGGCGCTGCGGGTCGCGTCCGGCATGACCGTCCACGCCGACCGCATGGCGCGCAACCTGGACATCACGTGCGGCGCGCTGTTCTCCCAGACCGTGCTGCTGGCGCTGGTCGAGCGCGGGATGACGCGCGACGAGGCGTACCGGATCGTGCAGGCCAAGGCGCAGGAGGCGTGGGACACGCAGACGCCGCTGCGCGAGCTGCTGGCGGCGGAGGACCTCGGCCTCGACCTCGACGCGATCTTCGACTACTCGCGCTTCACCCGCCACGTCCCCGAGCTGATCGGGCGTCTGGACGCCGTGCTCGCGCCGCTATGACGCTGCTCATGCGCGCCTCGACGGCGTCGGCGGACCTCTTCCACGCGCTCCCGATCGACATCCTCGACCCGTTCCTCTACGCCGAGCACGACGGCCGCAAGGTCGCGGTCATCGGCGTGCTCGAGCGCGACCGCATCGACGCGCTCGGCCTCGGGATCGAGATCGTCGACCCGTTCTCGCTGGGGCTCGACTCGCTGCTCGAGTCGGGCGTCGACTTCCTGTCGGCCGAGATCGAGTGCGACCTGCGCGCGTGCCGCGAGCTCGGGCTCGAGCGCGCGACCGTGCCGCCCGACTTCCCGCTCGCCTGGGCCGACAAGCTGCGCGGCGCCGGGATCGAGCTGACCGTCGACGCCGACGCCTTCGACCTCCGCCGCCGCCGCAAGTCGGCGGCGCAGATCGCGGGCATCCGCCGCGCCCAGGCGGCGGCCGACGCCGCCATGGCCGCCGCGGCCGACCTCCTGCGCGAGCTGCCCGCGGGGCTGACCTGCGAGCAGGTGCGCGAGCGGATGATCGAGGTCTGCGCCGAGCTCGGCGCGGAGCTGCCCGAGACCGCGATCGTCGCCCACGGCGCGCAGTCGGCCTCAGGTCACGAGGAGGGGCACGGGCCGATCGAGCGCGGCGGCATCGTGCTGATCGACATCTGGCCGCGCGACAAGGCGTCGCGCTGCTACGCCGACATGACGCGCACGTTCGTCGCGGGCGGCGCGGCGGCGCCGGCGGAGCTGACGGAGTACTGGGAGCTGACCCGCGCGTCGCTCGCCGCCGTGATGCCGCTGCTCAAGCCGGGCGCGGTCTGCCGCGAGCTGTTCGGCGCGTCGTGCGAGCCGTTCGAGGCCGCCGGCAAGCCGACCGTGCGCACGAAGCCGCCGGACAGCATCCTCGAGGAGGGCTACTACCACGGCCTCGGCCACGGGGTCGGGCTCGAGGTCCACGAGCGCCCGAACCTGGGCCGCTCGGACGAGACGCTGCTCGCGGGCGACGTCGTGACCGTCGAGCCGGGCTGCTACCGGCCCGGCTTCGGCGGCTGCCGGCTCGAGGATCTCGTGCTCGTGACCGAGGACGGCGCCGAGGTCCTCACGAAGTTCCCCTACGAGCTGTCGCCGTAGAGCCGGGCGCGCAGGTCCGCGACCTCCTTGCGGATGGCGTCGGACGACGGGTGCCAGCCCAGCGAGCACCCGTGCCCCATGGCGTAGGCGTACTCGAACGAGCCGAGCAGCTCGCGGAGGCGGGCGCGTGCCTGGTCATCGGTCATACCTGACGTGTATCGGCCGGAGCGGCGGGTACGGCAAGTAGTGAGAGGAAATCGAGCGGGAGGAGTGCTCATGGCCGGCAACAAGGCCGTCGCCTACATCGAGCCTGGCAAGGTCGAGGTGCAGTCCATCGACTACCCGGGCCTCGAGCTCCAGGACGGTCCCGGCGTCCATCCGGACAACGTCGGTCGCAAGTGCGACCACGGCGTGATCCTGAAGGTCGTCTCGACCAACATCTGCGGCTCCGACCAGCACATGGTCCGCGGCCGCACGACCGCGCCGGAGGGGCTGATCCTCGGGCACGAGATCACCGGCGAGGTGATCGAGGTCGGACGGGACGTCGAGTTCATCAAGGAGGGTGACCTCTGCTCGGTGCCCTTCAACATCGCCTGCGGGCGCTGCCGCACCTGCAAGGAGGGCGACACCGGCGTCTGCCTGACGGTCAACCCCGACCGGCCGGGCTCGGCGTACGGCTACGTCGACATGGGCGGCTGGGTCGGCGGCCAGGCGGAGTACGTGATGGTCCCGTACGCCGACTGGAATCTCCTGAAGTTCCCCGACAAGGACCAGGCGATGGAGAAGATCCTCGACCTGACGATGCTGTCGGACATCTTCCCGACCGGGTTCCACGGCGCATACACCGCCGGGGTCGGGCCGGGCTCGACCGTCTACATCGCCGGCGCCGGGCCGGTCGGCCTCGCCGCCGCGCACTCCGCGCAGTTCCTGGGCGCGGCCGTCGTGATCGTCGGCGACCTGATCCCGGAGCGCCTCGAGCAGGCGCGCTCGTTCGGGTGCGAGACCGTCGACGTCTCCAAGGGCGATCCCAAGGACCAGATCGAGCAGATCCTCGGCGTGCCGGAGGTCGACTCCGCCGTCGACGCCGTCGGCTTCGAGGCCCGTGGCCACGGCGAGGGCTCGGCCGAGGAGGCCCCGGCGACGGTGCTCAACTCGGTCATGGACGTCACCCGCGCGGGCGGCAAGCTCGGCATCCCCGGGCTCTACGTCACCGGTGACCCGGGCGCGGCCGACGACGCCGCCAAGGAGGGCTCGCTGTCGATCCGCATCGGCCTCGGCTGGGCGAAGTCGCACTCGTTCACGACCGGCCAGTGCCCGGTGATGAAGTACCACCGCGGCCTGATGCAGGCGATCCTCAACGACCGCGTGCAGATCGCGAAGGCGGTCAACGCCACCGTGATCACGCTCGACGAGGCGCCGCAGGGCTATCAGGACTTCGACAGCGGGGTGGCGAAGAAGTTCGTTCTCAACCCCCACGGCCTGATCGACGGAGCGACCCGCAACTAGCGGGAAAAACCAGGGCTGACGCCGCCGGGGCCGTTGCTAGCCTCGGCGGCGTGACCCCCTCCGCGCCCGATCTCCCGCTGCTCGCCAAGGGCAAGGTCCGGGAGATCTACGACCTCGGGGACGACCTGCTGATGGTCGCCTCCGACCGCATTTCCACCTACGACGTCGTCCACCCGACGCCGATCCCGGACAAGGGCCGCGTGCTCACCGGCCTGTCCGTGACCTGGTTCGACCTGACGGGGGACATCGTCCCCAACCACTTCGTCTCCGCCACCGACGGCGTGCCCGAGGACCTGCGCGGGCGCGCGCTGCGCGTGCGCCGGCTGCGCATGCTGCCGGTCGAGTGCGTGGTGCGCGGATACCTGAGCGGCTCGGGCTGGAAGGACTACCAGCGCACCGGCACGGTGTCGGGTCTCGAGCTGCCCGAGGGGCTGCGGGAGTCGGACAAGCTGCCGGAGCCGCTGTACACGCCGTCGACGAAGGCCGAGGAGGGCCACGACGAGGCGATCGACTTCGAGCAGACCGTCGAGCTGATCGGCGATCGCGCGCTGGCCGAGCGGGTGCGCGACGTGTCGCTGGCCGTCTACGGCGCGATCGCCGACCACGCGCGCGAGCGCGGGGTGATCCTCGCCGACACGAAGTTCGAGTTCGGGCTCGACGAGGACGGCACGCTGGTGCTGGGCGACGAGGTGTGCACGCCGGACTCCTCGCGCTTCTGGCCCGCCGACGAGTACGAGCCGGGTCGCGGGCAGCCGTCGTTCGACAAGCAGTACGTGCGCGACTGGGCCGCAGGCACGGGGTGGGACAAGGCGCCGCCCGCCCCGCCGATCCCCGACGACGTCGTGGCCGCCACGCGCGAGCGCTACGTGACCGCCTACGAGCGCCTGGCGGGCGAGCCGTTCTCGGCCTGGCTGGAGCGGGCGGGCGCTGCCTGATGCGGGCGCGCGTCCTGATCCGGCCGAAGGCGGGGATCCTCGACCCGCAGGGCCAGACGGTCGAGCGCGCGCTGCCGGCGCTGGGGTTCGAGGGAGTGCGTCACGTGCACGTGGGCCGCTTGGTCGAGCTCGACATCGACGATCTCTCCCAGCTCGACTCGATGTGCGAGCAGCTGCTGACGAACCCGTTGATCGAGGACTACGAGATCCAGCTCCCGGACCCGGAGCCGTCCGCGATATGAAGTTCGGCGTCGTCCGCTTCCCCGGCTCCTGTGACGAGGTGGACGCGCTGCAGGCCGCCGAGCGGGTCGGCGAGGCCGAGCTGCTCTGGTACGCCGACCACGACCTGCGCGGGGTCGACGCGGTCATCGTCCCCGGCGGCTTCTCCTACGGCGACTACCTGCGCGTCGGCGCGATCGCCCGCTTCGCGCCGGTGATGGAGGAGGTCGAGCGCTTCGCCCGCTCCGGCGGCCCGGTGCTCGGCATCTGCAACGGCTTCCAGGTGCTGTGCGAGGCGGGGCTGCTGCCGGGCGCGCTGCTGCCCAACACGTCGCTGCGCTTCCTCTGCAAGCAGGTCGGGCTGGCGGTCGTGAACGCGGAGACGGCGTGGACGCGCGCGTGCTCGCCGGGCGATGCGCTGTCGATCCCCGTCAAGCACACGACCGGCCGCTACTACGCGCCCGATCCCGTGCTCGACGAGATGGAGGTCAACGGGCAGGTCGTCTTCCGCTACGCGCCGGGGCAGAATCCCAACGGGTCGCTGCGCGACATCGCGGGCGTGTCCAACGCCGCCGGCAACGTCGTCGGGCTGATGCCGCACCCGGAGCACGCGGTCGATCCGCTGACCGGGTCGGAGGACGGGCTGAGGCTGTTCGAGTCGGTCGTGCCGGCGCTCGCATGACCGTGGCCTCCCCGCGCCACCGCGAGCTCGGTCTCACCGACCGCGAGTACGAGCTCATCGTCGAGCACATGGAGCGCGAGCCGAACGAGGTCGAGCTCGCGGTCTTCTCGCTCATGTGGTCGGAGCACTGCGCCTACAAGCACTCCAAGCAGCTGCTGCGCACGCTGCCGACCGAGGGCGCGCGCGTGGTCATGGGCCCGGGCGAGAACGCGGGGGCGGTGTCGCTCGGCGGCGGGCTCGCGTGCGCGTTCAAGGTCGAGTCGCACAACCACCCGAGCGCGGTCGAGCCGTTCCAGGGCGCGGCCACCGGCGTCGGCGGGATCCTGCGCGACGTGTTCGCGGTCGGCGCGCGGCCGATCGCGATCCTCGACTCGCTGCGCTTCGGCGAGGTGGCGCGGAGCCCGCGCTCGCGCTACCTGCTCGAGCAGGCGGTCGCCGGCATCGGCCACTACGGCAACTCGATCGGCGTGGCCACCGTGGGGGGCGAGATCTACTTCGAGGACGCCTACGAGCAGAACTGCCTCGTCAACGCGATGTGCCTCGGGCTGATCCAGGAGGACGACCTGATCCGCTCGGCGGCGGCGGGCGTGGGCAACGTCGTGCTGCTGTTCGGCGCGCGCACCGGCCGCGACGGGATCGGGGGCGCGTCGGTGCTGGCGAGCGCGGAGCTCGACGAGCTCGACGCCGCCAAGCGCCCGACGGTCCAGATCGGCGACCCGTTCGAGGAGAAGAAGCTGCTCGAGTGCTCGCTGGAGCTGCTCGACCGCGGGCTGCTCGTCGCGCTGCAGGACCTCGGCGCGGCGGGGCTCACGTCGTCGTCGGCGGAGATGGCGTCGAAGGGCGAGGTCGGGATCGACATCGACGTCCGCAAGGTGCCGCTGCGCGAGGCCGACATGGAGGCGTTCGAGATCATGATCTCGGAGTCCCAGGAGCGGATGCTGTGCGTGGTCGAGCCGGATCGCGTCGACGAGGTCGTCGCGGTGTGCGAGAAGTGGCTCGTCAACGCGACCGCGATCGGCGAGGTCACCGACGCGAGGCGCCTGCGGGTGTTCGACGACGGCGCGCTGGTCGGCGACATGCCCGTCACCGCGCTCGTCGACGAGTGCCCGGTCTACGACCTGGCGCCGGTCGCGCCGAGCGTGTCGATGTACCCGGCGCCGCCACCCGTCCCCGACCTCCCGGGCGATCCGGGCGGGATCCTGCTCGCGCTGCTGGGGAGCGCCAACCTCGCCTCGCGGCGCTGGGCGTTCGAGCAGTACGACTGCCTCGTCGGCTCGCGCACCGTGCGCCGGCCCGAGCAGGCCGACGCCGCCGTCCTGCAGCTGGAGTCCGGCGGCGCCATCGCGGTGTCGATCGACGGCAACGGCCGCCGCGTCGCATGTGACCCGTACCGCGGCGCGGTCGAGGCCGTGCTCGAGTGCTCGGCCAACCTCGCCTGCGTCGGCGCGGAGCCGCTCGGGCTCACGAACTGCCTCAACTTCGGCAACCCCGAGAAGCCGCATGTCGCGTGGCAGCTCTCGCGCGCGGTGGCCGGCCTCGCCGACGCCTGCCGCGCCCTGAGCATCCCCGTCGTCGGCGGCAACGTCTCGCTCTACAACGAGGCGGGCGCCGGCCCGATCTACCCGACGCCGGTCGTCGGGCTGGTGGGCGAGCTGCCGAAGCCGGCGCGGTCCGGCCGCCTCGGGTTCGCGCAGGAGGGCGACGTCGTCGCGGTCATCTCCGCCGGCTCGTGGGCGCCGGCCGCCATGGGCTCGGAGCTGGCGAAGCTGCGCGGCGAGACCCCGTTCGGCGAGCTGCCGCACGCGGACCTCGGCGAGCTGCGCGCGCTGCACGCAGCGATCCGCCAGGCGGTCCGGGCGGGCGCGCTGCGCTCGGCCCACGACGTCGCCGAGGGCGGCCTCGCGACCGCGCTCGCCGAGGCGTGCCTCGCGGGCGGGCTCGGCGCGACCGTCGAGCTCTCCGCACTGCGCCCGGCCGGCGAGCCGCTGCTGTTCGGCGAGGGCCCGGGGGCGTTCGTCGTCTCCGGCCCGGAGCAGTCGCTGCGCGCGTTCGGCGGCGCGGCGACGCGGATCGGGGTCGTGGGCGGGTCTGACCTGGTGATCGACGGCGCCCTGTCCGTCCCGGTCGCCGAGCTCTCGGCCGCGCACGCGACCGGCCTGGCGTCGCTGCTCGACTGAGCGAAGCGACCCGAACGTCGGGGCCGAGTGGGGAGAAATCCGGCCAGATCCCTGACCCCTACCCAGCCACCGTTGACGTTCGCCGAGCTAGCCGGTCAGCTCCGCGGCCATCGCCTCGAAGACGGCGACGTACTTGTCGATCGACTCCTCGGTGTGCGTCACCGAGAGCGTCCACTCCTCCTCGCGGCCGGGCGTCATGAAGATGCCGCGGTTCATGTTGAACAGCCACGCGAGCTCGGCGACGTCGGCGTCCTGGTTGGCCTTGAACGTCTCGTAGTCGACGATCTTCTCGGGCGAGAACGTCACGCAGCCCTTCGAGGCGACGCCGACGGCGTAGCCCGGGAGCCCGTGCTTGTCGACGACGGCCTGGCAGCCGGTGAGGATGCGGTCGTTCAGCGCGTCGAGGTGCGCGTAGGCGTCGGGGGTGAGGACGTCGAGCAGGTTCGCCCGCGCCGCGGCCATCCCGAGCGGGTTGCCGTTGTAGGTGCCGACCTGGAAGACGCTGCCGTCCTCCACGACCGACATGACCTCCTCCGAGCCGCCGATCGCGCCCGAGGGCAGGCCGCCGCCGAGTGCCTTGGCGAGCGTGACCATGTCCGGCAGCACGCCCCAGCGCTCCGTCGCGCCGCCCGGCGCGATGCACAGCCCGGTCTTGACCTCGTCGAAGATGAGGACGATCCCGTGGCGCTGCGTGATCTCGCGCACCGCCTCGAGGTAGCCCGGCTCGGGAAGCACGATCCCGAGGTTCATCATCGCCGCCTCCATGATCACGCAGGCCGGCTTGCGGCCCTCGGAGGTGAGCTTCTCGATCCGGTGCTCCATCGCCTCCGCGTCGTTGAACGGCACGGCGATGGTGAGGTCGACGACGGCCTGCGGGATGCCGGCGCCGTAGGGCAGCGACTCGAGGTTGAGGCGGTCGCCGATCTTGTCGTACTCGACCCCGATGGAGACCATCACGCCGTCGTGGTGGCCGTGGTAGGAGCCGAAGATCTTCATGATCGTGTCGCGCTTCGTGTACGCGCGGGCGATCCGGATCGCGTCCATCGTCGACTCCGAGCCGGAGTTCGTGTAGCGCCAGCGCGGGAGGCCCCAGCGGCGCGACAGCTCCTCGCCGACGACGATCGCGTCCTCGGTCGGCGCGGCGAAGTGGGTGCCCAGCGCGTAGCGCTCCTGGATCGCGGCGCCGATCGCGGGGTGGGCGTGGCCCTGGAGCATCGAGCCGAAGCCGTTGTGGAAGTCGTAGTACTCGTTGCCGTCGACGTCCCACACCAGCGGGCCGCTGCCGCGCTCGAGGTAGATCGGCCACGGATCGCGGAGCTGGTAGGACGACGCGACGCCGCCCGAGAGCGAGCCCTGCGCGCGCTCGTACATGCGGCCCGAGCCCGCGGTGCGGTCATTGAGGACCGCCTCCTCGCGCTCGGTGAGCTCCTTGATTCTCTGACGGTCCAGTTGGACAGGGGGTGATACGGCCATGCGGTTCTCCTCGTTCTTTGCGGCTCTGAGGCTATCCGAGCGGCTCGGATCGCGCCGGGGCCGTTGCTACGCTGGCTGCCTCGAGCGGGCCCTCCTGTGACGGCATCGACGCCTCCTGACATCGACGAACGCGACGGGCCGCGCGACGAGTGCGGCGTGTTCGGCGTATACGCCCCCGGCCACGATGTAGCCCGCCTCTCGTACTTCGCGTTGTACGCCCTCCAGCACCGCGGGCAGGAGTCCGCGGGCATCGCGACGTCGCAGGGCGGCCACATCATGGCGATGCGCGATCAGGGCCTCGTCAACCAGGTGTTCGACGAGCAGAAGCTGCGCGCGCTGCAGGGCGACATGGCGCTCGGCCACGTCCGCTACTCGACCACCGGCGCCAACTCGTGGGAGAACTCGCAGCCCGTGTGGCGCGCCGACAAGCGCGAGGTCGCGCTCGGCCACAACGGCAACCTCGTCAACGCGGTCGAGCTGCACACCGAGCTGCGCGAGCGCGGCGTCTCGTTCCGCTCGACGTCGGACTCCGAGATCATCGCGGCGCTGCTCTCGACGCACGAGGGGCCGACGATCGAGGACGCGGTCGCGGACGTCCTGCCGCGGCTCGAGGGCGCGTTCTCGACGGTCGTCATGACCGCCGACCGCATCGTCGCCTTCCGCGACCCGGCGGGGCTGCGGCCGCTCGCGCTCGGCCTGCTCGGCGACCGCTACACCGTGGCCTCGGAGTCGTGCGCGTTCGACATCATCGGCGCCCGCTACCTGCGCGAGGTCCAGCCGGGCGAGATGGTCTCGCTGACCGAGCGCGGGCTCGAGACGCGCCAGGTCGTCGAGGGCGAGCGGCGGGCGTTCTGCGTCTTCGAGCACATCTACTTCGCGCGCCCCGACTCGCGCCTCGAGGGCCGCATCGTGCAGACCTCGCGCGGGCGCATGGGCGAGCTGCTCGCCGCCGAGGCGCCGGTCGAGGCCGACCTCGTGATCCCGGTGCCCGACTCCGGCAACGCGGCCGCCCGCGGCTACGCGCGCGCCAGCGGCCTGCCGCAGGACGACGGGCTGATCAAGAACCGCTACGTCGGGCGCACGTTCATCCAGCCCGGGCAGGAGCTGCGCAAGCACGGCCTGCGGCTGAAGTTCAACCCGCTGCCGGAGGTCGTGGCGGGGCAGCGCCTCGTCGTCGTGGACGACTCGATCGTGCGCGGCAACACGACGCGCCAGATCGTGCAGATGCTGCGCGACGCCGGCGCGGCCGAGGTGCACATGCGCATCACCGCGCCGCCGATCCGCAACCCCTGTCACTACGGGATCGACATGTCCACGCGCGAGGAGATGATCGCCCACGAGCGGACGGAGGCGGAGATCGCCACCGAGCTCGGGGCCGACTCGCTCGCCTACCTGTCGCTCGCCGGCGTGTACGCGGCGATCGAGAGCGACCGCTCGACGCACTGCGACGCCTGCTTCTCAGGCGAGTACCCGCTCGACAACACGGGCTCCGGGCAGCAGAAGGACGCGTTCGAGCACGCGATCCCGCTCCCGCTCGCGCGCGCCTAGCGACCCTGGTGGCGCATCGGCGCCGGGCGGCTGTGCTCCTCGGCGCGCTGGACCGGCGCATTCGCCTGCGCGTCGGCGGCCGCCGCGCGCCGCGGTGTGTTCGCGAGCTTCTCGGCCAGCGCCGGTGGGATCGGCGGCTTGCGCTTGCTCTTCGGCTTTGCGGTTCGCTTGGACATCGTCCGCACGCTACCGGACGCTCATCCGCGGTCAAGCCGGATGACCGCAGCTTCGAGGTAGCGAGAACCGGCCTCGCGCTTCGAGACCCAGACCCCGGTGTCGGCGAAGTGCAGCGCGCGGGCGGTGTTGAGCACGACGTCGCTGCCCAGCGGCACATCGGAGTCGCGGTGCCAGCGGACCGACTCGGCGAGTAGCGGCAGCACGGCCTCGCGCGGGATCGGGGCGAACAGCTCGGCCACCGGCGGGCCGTGCACCGCGATCCCGTGGTCGCGCAGGATCGCGCGGTCGATGGCGAACCAGAAGCCCTCGATGTCGCCCGGCGCCTCGTCGACGCGGAAGTCCATGCGCTCGCCGGTGTTGAGGTTGAGGTCGAAGCCGGGCGCGCTGGTGGCCGCCTGCACGGTGGCGAGCGGGTAGACGACGAGCTCGAGCCCGCGTGCCGGGCAGGGCAGCGCCTCGTGGCGCAGCGCGGCGACGAGCGCCTGCTTGGCCTCCGGCGCGAGCGGCGCCGCGACGACGGCGCTGACGTCGACGTCGCTGCGCCCCGGCTCGTAGGCGCCGAGCGCGAGCGAGCCGCCGGCGTAGACGCCGAGCAGGTCATCGCCGAGCACGTCGCGCATCCGCCGCGCGAGTTCGGCGAGGTACTCGTCGACGACCTCCATCGGTGGACTCTCGCACGCCCGGCACCGGCTCTGTGCGCCATCTGCAGGGTCTTTGTCACGGGCCTGTGCCGGGCGGCTCCGGCGGCCGGGAACCCGCCGGGGCCGGGGGTAATGTCCGGCGGCCCATGGAAGCCGCCTCGACCCTCGCGCTGCCCGGCCTCGGCCCGCCCCCGCCGGAGCCCGTCGCGCGCGCCCGCGATCCCCACGGTGCGCTGCACGAGCTGTTCGGCTTCCCCGCCTTCCGGCCCGGGCAGGCCGACGCGGTCGGGGCGGCGCTGGCGGACCGCGACGTGCTCGTGGTGATGCCCACCGGCTCGGGCAAGTCGCTCTGCTACCAGCTGCCCGCGCTCATGCGCACGGACCTGACGCTGGTCGTGTCGCCGCTCGTCTCGCTGATGCAGGACCAGGTCGAGGCGCTCGAGCGCGTCGCGCCCGGCCGCGTCGGGCTCGTCAACGCGCAGCGCGACGCGGCCGCGAACCGGCGCGTGATCGAGCACGCCGCCGCCGGCCACGTGCGGCTGCTCTACGTCGCGCCCGAGCGCTTCTCCTCGCCGGGCTTCCTCGAGCGCCTGCGCGGCGCGGACATCGGGCTGTTCGTCGTCGACGAGGCGCACTGCGTCTCGCAGTGGGGGCACGACTTCCGGCCCGACTACTTCCGGCTCGCCGACGCCGCGCGCTGGCTGGGGGCGAAGGCGATCGTGGCCTCGACGGCGACCGCGACGCCGCAGGTGGCGGCCGACATCGTCACCCGGCTCGGCCTGCGCGACCCCGTGCGGGTGGCCACCGGGTTCGACCGCCCGAACCTCTCGTTCGCGGTCGTCCCGTGCGCGACGAAGGAGGCGGGCCACCGCGGCATCGCCGCGTCGCTCGCGGAGCCGGGCGCGCAGCCGGCGATCGTCTACGCCGGCACGCGCAACGAGTGCGACAAGCTCGCCACGCGCCTGGGGCGCGAGCTCGGGGTGCGCGTCGAGGCCTACCACGCGGGGCTCAACCGCGAGCTGCGCGCCGAGACGCAGCGGCGCTTCATGGCCGGCGAGTCGCCGGTGGTGGTGGCGACGAACGCGTTCGGGATGGGCGTCGACAAGGCCGACGTGCGGACGGTCTGCCACGAGAGCGTCCCGGGCTCGATCGAGGCCTACTACCAGGAGGCCGGCCGTGCGGGCCGCGACGGCAAGCCCGCGCGCTGCCTGCTGTTCGCGTCCTCGCGCGACAAGGGCCTGCACGTGTTCTTCATCGAGCGCTCGACGGTCGACGAGGGCGCGATCGCCACGGTCGCCAAGCGGCTGCTCGGGCGGGCGGAGAACGGGCGCTTCGCGGTCGGCCTGCAGGAGCTGCGCGCGGTCACCGGCGGGGCGGAGGACGACGCGGTGCGCGCGATCGTCGGGCACCTCGCACGCGCCGGCGTCATCCAGCCTGCGCCGTCGCCGCCCGACCTCGTGACCGGCCGCGTCACCGGCGAGTGGGACGGGCGCGCGCTCGCGGTCTGCCGCACCTCGGCGCGCGAGGGCACGAAGGCGCGCTGGCGCCAGTACCGCTCCGTGTGGGCGTGGGTCGAGGGCTCCACGTGCCGGCGGCTCGGCATCCTGCGCCACTTCGGCGACGTCTCGGAGCCGCAGGCCGAGGGCCCGTGCTGCGACGTCTGCGACCCGTCGATCGCCCCCGCGCCGCCGACGGCGCCGTCGCGGGCGCGCGGCCACCGGCCGGCGCAGCTCGCGCAGCGCCCGGCGGCGGGCGACCTCGAGGAGCTCGACGACGCGATCCTCGACGTCGTCGCGGCCGCGCAGCCCGGCGTCGGGCGCACGCGCGCGGTCGAGGTGCTGCGCGGCGGCCGCTCGAAGGTGATCGCCAAGTACGCCTACGACGGGCTGCCGGGCTACGGCACCTACGGGCACCTGCGCGCCGACGCGGTGCTCGAGCGCGTCGACGCGCTGCTGCAGGCGGGCACGCTGCGCTCCACCGGCGGGCGCTTCCCGAAGCTCGAAGTCGCGTGAGGGTCGGCGTCCTCGCCTCGGGGGCGGGCACGAACCTCCAGGCCATCCTCGACACCGTGCACGGGCACGAGGGCGTCGAGGTCGTGGCGGTCGGCTCCGACAAGCCCGACGCGCGGGCGCTCGAGCGCGCGCGGCGGGCCGGCGTCGAGACGGCGGCCTTCCCGCGCGCGGAGTACGCGCAGCGCGCCGACCGCGACGCCGCCATGGCCGCCTGGCTCGCCGAGCGCGGCGTCGAGCTCGTGGTGCTCGCCGGCTACATGCAGCTGCTCTCCCCCGCGTTCCTCGGCCGCTTCCCCCAGCGCGTCGTCAACGTCCACCCCGCGCTGCTGCCCGCGTTCACCGGCATCGGCGCCATCGAGCAGGCGCTCGCCTACGGGGTCAAGGTGTTCGGCGTGACGGTGCACTTCGTCGACGAGGGCGTCGACACCGGCCCGATCGTCCTGCAGCGCGCGGTCGATCTCCCGGCGGCCGTCGACGCCGCCGAGGTGCGCTCCGCGCTGCGCCCGATCGAGCACGAGCTGCTGTGCGAGGCGGTGCGCCTGATCGCCCGCGACGCGGTGCGGATCGACCCGGCGAACCCACGCCGCGTGTTGATCGCGTCCTGACTATCGTCCGGCGCCGATGACGCAGCCAGGCGAGGTTCGGATCCGTCGCGCGGTGCTCTCCGTGTCGGACAAGACGGGGATCGTCGAGTTCGCGAAGGGCCTCGCCGGCCTCGGCGTCGAGCTCGTCTCCACCGGGGGCACCGCCAAGGCGCTCGAGGCGGCCGGGCTCACCGTCCGCGCGATCGACGATTTCACCGGCTTCCCCGAGATCATGAGCGGGCGCGTCAAGACGCTCCACCCGAAGCTCTACGCCGGCCTGCTCGCGCGCCGCGACGACCCCGCCCACATGGTCGCCGCCGAGGAGAACGACATCGAGTTCGTCGACCTCGTGTGCGTGAACCTCTACCCGTTCGAGGAGACCGCGGCGCGCCGCGGGGTCGACGAGGCCGAGGTGATCGAGAACATCGACATCGGCGGCCCGACGATGATCCGGGCGGCGGCGAAGAACTTCCTGTTCTCCGCGGTCGTCGTGGAGCCGGAGTCCTACGACGCGATCCTGCAGGAGCTCTCGGAGAGCGACTGCCACCTCTCGCTCGCCACGCGCGAGAGCCTCGCCGTCGAGGCGTTCGCCGCGACCGCCCGCTACGACTCCGCGATCGCGCGCTGGTTCGCCGAGCGGCTCGACGACTTCCCGCCCGTGCTCATGGGCGCCTACGAGAAGGTGACCGACCTCGCCTACGGCGAGAACCCGCACCAGCGCGCGGCCTACTACCAGCAGGTCGGCTCGCGCATGCACGTGCTCTCGATGGTGCGCCAGCTCGGCGGCCGCGAGCTGTCGTTCAACAACGTGCTCGACCTCAACTCGGCGCGCCTGGTCGTGCAGGAGTTCGAGCTTCCCGCCTGCGCGATCATCAAGCACAACAACCCGTGCGGCTGCGCGGCCGCCGGCTCGGTGCTCGAGGCCTACGAGCGCGCGTTCGCGTGCGACCCGCTATCGGCCTTCGGCGGCGTCATCACCGTCAACCGCACGGTCGACGAGGAGTTCGCCGAGGCGCTCGTGAAGCAGTTCTGCGAGGTCATCTTCGCCCCGCGCTTCACCGAGGGGGCGCTCGAGATCCTCGGCACGAAGCCGAACATGCGCATCCTCGAGGACAACGAGCGCCGCCACCTCAACGTCGCCGAGCGCGACCTCAAGCGCGTCATGGGCGGGCTGCTGGTGCAGGACCGCGACCTCGACCTCGAGGACCGCTCGGCGATGGAGATCGTCACCGAGCGCAAGCCGACCGAGCGCGAGTGGGGCGAGATGCTGTTCGCCTGGAAGGTCTGCAAGCACGTGCGCTCCAACGCGATCGTGCTGTCCAAGGAGCTCGCGACCGTCGGCATCGGCGCGGGGCAGATGAGCCGCGTCGACTCCGTGCGCCTCGCCATCGACAAGGCCCGCGAGGCGGGCACCGAGCTCACCGGCTCAGCGCTGGCGAGCGACGCGTTCTTCCCGTTCTCAGACGGCCCGCAGCTCGCGGTCGACGCGGGCGCGACGTGCATCATCCAGCCGGGCGGCTCCAAGCGCGATCCCGAGGTCGTCGAGGCCGCCGACGCGGCGGGCATCTCGATGGTCTTCACGCACCGCCGGCACTTCAAGCACTGACGGCCGCGTCGGCGATCCAGTCGAGCACGGCGGCGTTGAACGCCTCCGGCGTCTCGAGCTGCAGCGCGTGCGAGCCGCGCTCGATCACCGTCAGCGTCGCGCCGGGGATCTCGGCGGCGAGCTCCTCGCACTTCCAGCGCGGGATCAGCACGTCGTGCTCGCCCGCGATCACGTGCACGGGCATGGTCAGGCCGGCGAGGCGACCGCGCAGGTCGTGGCGGCTCGACGCGTCGGCCTGGCGCTCGAAGCCCTCGGGCGCCTGGGGGTGCTCATTGGAGAGCATCACCTGCTTGACGAACGCGACCATCTCCGGGTTCTCGTAGAAGTCCTCCGAGACGGTGGCGAGCAGCAGCGAGTCGAGCCAGCTCTCGCGGTCGCGCAGGTGCCGCTCCTGCGCCCACAGGCGCGTCTTCTCCCGCGCGTAGGCGCCGCTGCCGGCCCAGCTCACCGCGAGCGTGAGCGTGCGGACGCGCTCCGGGGCGGCGAGCGCGAGGTGCTGCGCGATCGCGCCCCCGAGGGACGCGCCGAGCACGTGGAACGAGTCGAGGCCGAGCGCGTCGGCGAGCGCGAGCGCATCGGCGGCCATGTCGGCGACCTCATAGGGGCCGTCGGCGTAGCCGCTCTGCCCGATGTCGCGGTTGTCGAAGACGATCGTGCGGTGGCGGGCGGCGAACGCCTCGATCTGCAGCGCCCACGCGAGGTGGTCGGCCGCGAGGCCCATGATGCACAGGAGCGGCTCGCCCTCGCCGTACTCCTCGTAGTAGAGGGTCAGCCCGTTGGCGTCGGTGAACGGCATTCATTCACCGTAGAGCGTGCGGATCCAGATCGTCGTGATCGTGTCGACGACCACTTCGGGCTCGACGAGCGGGTTGCGGCCGAGCACCGTGATCAGGTAGCGCTGGTTCATGATCGACAGCGCCCGCGCGGTCTCTTGCGCGTTGCAGGGGAGCATGTTGCCGGCCTCCATCTCGCGCTCGATGTGCCGGGCGGTCGCCTCGATGAAGTACTCGAGCGAGCCGCGGTACGCGGCCTCGACGTCGAGATCGTCGGCGGCGGCGTCGGCGAGCGCCTGCAGCACGGCGCCGTGGCGGGCGAAGACGTCCACGACGCCCGCGGTCGCCTCGCGGATGACCTCGCGCCCGGAGCCCTGGGCCGTGTACCAGACGTCGGCATTCTCGGAGCTCTCCGCCGTCAGTCGCTCGACGACCTTCAGCACGAGGTGATGGCGGTCGCGGAAGTAGACGTAGAAGGACGGGCGCGACAGGTCCGTGCGCCGCATCACCTCGTCGACGGTCAGGTCGCGGAACGGGCGCTCGCGCAGCAGTTCCTCGGCGGCGTCGATGATCTCCCGTTCAGCAACTTCGGGACTCCGCCGTCTGCGGCGGGCCCCGGCGTCTGAGCTCCTCCCAGCGCCCATTGGTAAGGGAGCTTAGAGGTGTGTCAAGCGCAGCGTCTCTCCACCGGGGCTCGCCTAGACTGCGGGCAGGGCCGTTAGCTCAACTGGCAGAGCAAGGGACTTCAAGAAAAAGGAGCGCTAGTCGAGAGATCGCTAGTTCGTCGGCGGCTATTTGCTGGGACCCCCTGAGAGCCCCGGAGTACCCATCGTGGTGAAAATCTCCGGGGATTGGGCGATCAGCAGGCAACCCCGCTGCGGCGGGAGAGCCCTCAGAGGCCATACGCCGCCCACCCGACCGGTCCGGCCGAGGGTGAAGAGATGGTCCAGACCGCAACGCCGGCGCCTCGTGCGCCGGAGGCCGGTGAAAGCCGGTGCGGCAGGTTAATCCCGTGGTTCTGGGTTCGAGTCCCAGGCGGCCCATACACTGGCGTGACCGCGAGCCCCCATGGTCTAGCGGTTAGGACGCCGCCCTTTCAAGGCGGAGATCGCGGGTTCGAGTCCCGCTGGGGGTACTTCAGTAGACGCCGGCGGTCATGCCGCCGTCGACCAGCAGCGTGATGCCGGTGATGTAGCCGGCCTGCTCGGAGCACAGGAAGGCCGCGGCGGCGCCCATGTCGGCCGCCTCGCCGAGCCGCCCGGCGGGAATGGTCTCGCGGGCCATCTCCTCGGCGGCCTCGCGCGAGCCCGCGGTGTCGATCATGCGGTCGGTCGCGATCCGGCCCGGGTGGACGGTGTTGATCGTGACCCCGCTCGCCGCGTACTGCTTCGCGAGGACCTTGAAGCCGGCCACGACGCCCGGGCGGTGGGCGTTGGAGAGCTGGAGGTTCGGCACCGGCTCGAGCACCGCGCTCGACTGGACGGCGACGACGCGGCCCCAGCCGCGCTCCGCCATCTGCGGCAGCAGCCGCTGCAGGATCGTCATCGGCGAGAGGACGAGCGTGCGGTGCGCGGCCTCCCACTGCTCGCGCGTGAAGCCGAGCGGGTCCTGGTTCGGCGGCGGGCCGCCGGTGTTGGCGATGTAGATGTCGATCGGGCCGAGCGCGGACTCGACGCCGTCGAGCAGCCCGGGGATCGCGTCGAGGTCGCCGGAGTCGAACACGAAGCCCTGCCCGCCGATCTGCTCCGCCGCGGCCTCGACCGCCTCCTGCGTGCGCGAGGCCACCGCGACGCGGGCGCCCTCGGCCGCGAGCGCGGTCGCGATCCCGAGGCCGATGCCCTTCGACCCGCCGGTGACGAGCGCGACGCGCCCTTCGAGCCCGAGGTCCATCAGGCGACCGCCATCGATCTGCGCGAGCCCGCCAGCCACCCGCACCACGCGGCGAAGATCCCGACCGCGAGCGGGACGCCCGCCCAGTGCGCGCCGAGCAGCACCGTCACGAGCGAGGGGATGCCCGCGAGCGCCGCGCCCGCGAGCACGGGCAGCGCCGGCAGCTTGAGCACCGCGGCGGTGAGCAGCGCGCACAGCCCCCACACGCCGGGTCCGGCCGCCCAGCCGAAGTCCTCGAAGAACGAGCGCGGCAGCGCCGCGCCGAGCGCCACGGCGGTCACCGCCACCGCGAGCCCCTGCACGAGAGCCGCCCGCCACACCACGGAGCCGTTCACACCGCACATGTTCGCATCTGGTCTACTCGCAGGGATGGCTCGCACGCTGCTGATCGCGCTGGTGCTCGCCGGCGTCGCCGCCACGCCGGCCGCCGCCGCCGACCTCGCCTCGCCCCAGAAGAAGGAGATCGCGATGCGGCTCGTGTCCAGCGCCGAGAACTCGTCGCTGAAGTGGCGCGCGCAGTACCGCTACATCGAGGACATCCGCGACGGGCGCGGCTACACGGCCGGCATCATCGGCTTCTGCTCCGGCACGGGCGACATGCTGGAGCTCGTCCGCCGCTACACGCGCGCCCAGCGGCGCAACCCGCTCGCGCGCTTCCTGCCGGCGCTGCGCCGCGTCAACGGCAGCGCCTCGCACAAGGGCCTCGGCCGGAAGTTCATCGCCGCCTGGCGGCGCGCCGCCAAGCGCCGCGCGTTCCGCCGCGCGCAGGACGCCGAGCGCGACCGCGTCTACTTCGACCCCTCCGTGTCGCTCGCGAAGGCCGACGGCCTCGACGCGCTCGGCCAGTTCGCCTACTACGACGCGGCCGTCGTCCACGGCTTCGAGGGGATGGAGGGTGTGCGCGAGCGCGCGCTCGGCCGCGCGGCCGCGCCCGCTGCCGGCGGCGACGAGCGCGCGTACCTCGAGGCCTTCCTCGACGAGCGGGTCGTCGAGATGCGCAAGGAGGCCGCGCACGAGGACGTCTCGCGGATCGAGACCGCGCAGCGCCGCTTCCTGCGCGAGGGCAACCTCGACCTCGCGCTGCCCCTCCGCTGGGCCGTCTACGGCGACAGCTTCGCAATCCTGCGCTAAAGCCCGCCCTCCCGCGCATTGCCCGGTTCGCCGCGGCCTGGTATGGATCGGCCGTGCACGCGACCGCGTCGCCAGTCAGCGACCGTGCCGAGGCGACCACTGCACCGACCGAGACGCCGCAGCAGCCCCTGGCCGCCCCGGCGATCGCGCGCATGCTCTCCCTCCAGCAGACGATCGGCAACCGCGCCGTCGCGCAGATGCTCGCGCGGCAGGTCGTCGCCCCGGAGGCGCCGCCCGACGCGGCGGCTGCCGCCCACCCGGAGCTGCGCCAGGGCGCGAAGGACGCCAACTACGGCTACACGCCACACCGCGGCCACCCGGAGGAGCCGACGCGCCTCACCGACCCCACCGGCGGGGGCGACGTCGAGCTGCTCCAGCTCAGGCTCAACTGGCACCTCAGCGCGATGCGGCGGCGCGGCCTGATCGTCGACGGCGACTTCGGCGGGGCGACGGCGCGCGCGGTGATCGCGTTCAAGCGCTTCCACAACATCCGCCCCGCGAACGCGGTCGTGGACGCTGCGACCTGGGCGGCGCTCCAGGCGGACCCGCAGGTCGTCGCGCCCCGGGGCCGCGACGCCACCGGCCCGCGCCCGGAGTACGACCGCATCACGGCGGACGGGTTGATGCAGATCACGCTCGCGGTCGGCTTCGACGAGCACGGGCTCACCCCGGGCGAGCACCACGAGCTCGTGCGCGGGCTGACCGAGGTGCGGGGCTTCACACTGAACCCGGACCGCGCGGCCGAGCTGCACGAGGAGGCGGGCCGCCCGCCGCCGGCCGAGGGCGGCGAGCTGTTCGTGAAGGAGAACGTCGCGACCTCGCAGGGCAGCCCCGTGCACTGCGTGCTGCGCCTGATCGGCCCCGCCGCTCCCGGCGAGGACGGCACGGCAGCCGCCACCGCGGCGGCCCTCGCGCTCGACGAGAGCGAGGTCTTCGAGTACGGCGGCCACGCCCGCTACGGCACCGGGCCCGACTTCGACCGCAACTACACGATCCGCGTGCACTGGGACCAGGTGCCGGCGGCGCAGCGCGGGAGCAACACCGGCGACCAGGACATGAGCTCCGACGAGTTCATGCGCGCGTTCAACGTGGGCGACAACCGGCGCGGCATCACGACCTTCGACCGCATGCGCGAGGCGGGCCAGCTGACGTTCATCCCGCACCCCGAGGGCAACCTCGGCATCAACCCCGCGCCCGTGACGCACGCCGGCACGCTCGGCAACCACCTGATCGGCCTGGCCACCGCGGGCCAGCCGCAGCGGCTCTCGCCCGCCGTCAGCGACGACCACTACCGGCTATGGCTGTTCAACGGCTGCGTGACGCGCGAGTACATGGGGGCGCTGCGGGCCTCGGGGAACGCCCAGATGAGCACCCGCCAGCTCGACGTGACGACGAACGTCGTGCCGCCGTACGTCATCACGCTCGCCGAGGGCATGCTCGCCTACCTCGACGGCGTGCTGGCGCAGGAGGGCGCACGCGCGCTCGTCGATCGGATGGAGAACGCGCACCCGGTGGACGACGACCGCTACGGCAGCGACGGCTTCCAGGACAACGGCCCAGGCCTCCGGGCGCCCTAGGGCGATGGCACTAGCCTGTGCACGGCCGGGCGGTTAGCTCAGCTGGTCAGAGCGCCTGCCTTACAAGCAGGAGGTCACTGGTTCGAGCCCAGTACCGCCCATCCCTCCCGAGGTTTCCCCGGGCCGCAACCGGATACGACCCGGGGCATGAGACGCCACGCCATCGCCGTGATCCCGGGTGACGGGATCGGCCTCGAGGTCACGCCCGCCGCGCTCGAGGTGCTCGAGGCGGCCGGTCGCGCGCACGGGTTCGAGCTGCAGCTGACCGAGTACCCGTGGGGCTGCGACCACCACGTCGAGACCGGCCGCATGATGCCGGCCGACGCGCTCGACACCCTGCGTGGCAGCGACGCGATCTTCCTCGGCGCGGTCGGCCGGCCGGACGTGCCCGATCACATCTCGCTGTGGGGCCTGCTGATCCCGATCCGCCGCGCGTTCCGGCAGTACGTGAACCTGCGGCCGATCCGGCTGTGGCCGGGCATCCCGTCCCCGCTGCGCGACGTCGCGCCCGAGGACGTCGACATGGTGATCGTGCGGGAGAACAACGAGGGCGAGTACTCGGAGATCGGCGGGCGCCTGCATCAGGGGACCGAGGACGAGCTCGCCGTCCAGGAGTCGGTCTTCACCCGGCGCGGCACCGATCGCGTCATGGAGTTCGCATGCGGGTTGGCGGAGCAGCGCTCCGGCCGCATCTGCTCGGCCACGAAGTCCAACGGGATCATCCACACGATGCCGTTCTGGGACGACCGCTTCGCCGCCGTCACCGCCAAGCACCCGCAGCTCGAGACCGAGCAGGTGCTGATCGACGCGCTCGCGGCGATGGTGGTCCTCCAGCCGGGCCGCTTCGACGTCATCGTCGCCTCGAACCTGTTCGGCGACATCCTCAGCGACCTCGCCGCCGCGGTGGCGGGCTCGATCGGCATCGCGCCCTCCGGGAACCTGAACCCGGAGCGGGAGTTCCCGTCGATGTTCGAGCCGGTGCACGGCTCGGCGCCCGACATCGCCGGCCAGGGAGTCGCGAACCCGATCGGCGCGATCTGGTCGGGCGCGCAGATGCTCGAGCACCTCGGCGAGGAGGAGGCGGCCGCGGCGGTGCTGGACGCGATCGAGGAGATGCTCGCGAGCGACGGCCCGCGCACGCGCGATCTCGGGGGCACCGCGACCACCGCCGACGTGACCGCCGCGCTCAGCGGGAGTTTTGCGAGCCGCTGACGAGGGCACTGGTTCGCCTGAGATGAGCGAGCGGGGGGAATCTCACGGGGACGCGCTCGAGCGCATCGCCGGCGCGGGTACGTACCGGACGCTCGGTGAGCAGAAGCTGAGCCCCGCCGAGGAGCGCTTCGAGAAGGGACGCCGGACGGTCGGGCTGTTCCTGGCGCCGGCGCTCTTCATCATCTTCCTGCTGCTGCCGCTCGACATGCAGGCGGACCAGCAGAAGCTCGCCGCCGCACTGCTGTTCGTGATCGTGCTCTGGATCTCCGAGGCGATCCCGATCCCGATCGGCGGCCTGCTCGGGATCGCGCTGATCGTGCTGATCGGCGTCGCTCCGGCCGACGACGTGATCGCGCCGTTGGGCTCGACCACGATCCTGGTCTTCATCGGCGCGTTCATCATCGCGCAGGCGATGCTCGAGAACGGGCTGGCGCGCCGGTTCGCGTTCCGCGTCCTCGCGCTTCCCGGCGTCGACAAGAGCACCACGCGCGTCGTCATCGCGTTCGGCGCCATCACCTGCCTGCTGTCGGCCTTCGTCTCGAACACCGCGACGGTGGCGATGCTGCTGCCGACCGCGATCGCGATGCTCGGCACCGTCGCGAACATCATCGAGGACAAGGAGGGGAGCGAGGGCTTCGACCCGCTCAAGCTGCGCGTCGGCGTCGCCCTGATGCTGATGCTCGCCTACGGCGCGAGCGTCGGCGGCCTGCTCACGCCGGTCGGCAGCCCGCCCAACCTGATCGGCCGCGGGCTGATCGAGGAGGCCACCGACGAGCGCATCTCGTTCGCGGAATGGATCGGCGCCGCGCTCCCGATCTGCGCCGGGATGTTCGTCGCGCTGTGCGTGATCCTGCTGCTCCTCAACAAGCCCGAGGTCAAGCGGCTGGAGGGCGTCAAGGAGTACGTGGCCGAGGAGCGGAACAAGATGGGCCCGCTCTCGCGCAAGGAGAAGAACACGCTGATCGCCTTCGGGACGGCGGTGACGCTGTGGATCGTCCCGGGCTTCGTCGCGCTCATCGCCGGCGACGAGTCCAAGACGTACGAGGACGTCACCAACCGCCTCGACGAGGGCATCGTGGCGGTGCTCGCCGCATCGCTGCTGTTCGTGCTGCCGAACAACTGGGAGAAGCGCGAGTTCACGCTCACCTGGAACGAGGCGAAGAACATCGACTGGGGCACGATCCTGCTGTTCGGCTCGGGCATCGTCTTCGGCTCCATGCTCCAGGACAGCGGGCTGGCCGAGACGATCGGCAAGTCGGGCGCCGACACGTTCGGCGTCGACTCCGAGCTGACCATCACGATCTTCGCCGTGATCCTGGCGATCCTCATCTCGGAGACGACCAGCAACACGGCGAGCGCCGCGGTCGTCGTGCCGATCGTGATCCCGGTGGCCGTCGCCGCGGGCGTCGACCCGTTCGTCCCCGCCCTCGCCGCCACCTTCGCCGCCTCGTTCGGCTTCATGCTGCCGGTGTCGACGCCGCAGAACGCGATCGTCTACGGCTCGGGCCTGGTGCCGATCACCCAGATGGTGCGCAACGGCTTCGCGTTCGACGTCATCGGCGCGATCCTGATCGTGATCGGCGTCCCGATCATGGTCAGCGCGCTCGGCATCGGCGGCTAGTCACTCCGCCTCCAGCCACAGCGCGTCCTCGAACAGCAGCTGCCGCGCCGCCTCGAGGTCGCCGGAGAGCGGCCGGTCGGCCATGTCGGCGTCGAGCCGCGCCGCCGCCGCCTCGTAGAGCCCGCGCACGCCCGGCCCCGCCGGCGGCCGCCCGCGCAGCCGCAGCGCGCGCACCGCGAGCACGAGCTCGGCCGAGATCGCGACCGACATGCGCGCGAGCGCGTCCGAGGTGCGCCGGGCGGAGTGGCCGGCGAAGTTCGCGTGCGATTCGATCCCCGACTGCACGGTCGTGGTCTGCGACGCCGCCGTCGCGGCCAGCGACCGCACCTCCGCCGCCGCTGCGTGGGCGGTGTACTCGAGGATCATCGCGCCCGAGTCCGGCCCTGGGTTCTGGGCGAGCTGGGGTGTGAGCCCCGTCACCTCGGGGTCGAGCAGCGCGCTCACGCGCGCGGCGATCAGCGAGGCCGACTGCGCCATCGCGCCGCGCAGCGAGTCGAGCGCGAGCGTGAGCACGCCGGCGTGGAAGTTCCCGTTCGGGAGCGCCACGCCGTCGCCCGGCAGCAGCAGCGCGTTCTCGCCCGCGACGTTGAGCTCGACCTCGAGCACGCCCGCGAGCCGCTCGAGCGCGTCGAACAGCGTGCCCTCGACCTGCGGCACGCAGCGGAACACGAACGCGTCGTGGACCGCGCGGCCCGGCCTGCGCGCGCGCTCGCCCAGCAGCCCGCGCAGCCGCCGCGCGACCTCCACCTGGCCGTGGTGCGGCCGCGCCGCGTGCACGCGCGGGTCGAGCACGGCGAGGTCGGCGTCGGTCGCGTCGTAGGACAGCGCGGCGACGCCGAGCGCCGAGTCGAGCAGGCGCCGCGCGTCGTGGAACACGAGCGCCGCCTGCCCGGTGCTGACCGCGTTGGAGCTCATGAACGCGAGGCCGTCGCGCGGCCCGTAGGTGACGGGCGTGAGCCCCGCGGCCGCGAGCGCCTCGGCCCGCCGGCACGACGTCGTCGCCGACCCAGCAGTCGCCCTCGCCGCCGAGCGCGGCGCCGATCTCGGCGAGCACGGTGAGATCGCCGGTGCCGAGCGAGCCGAGCTCGCGCGCGAACGGCGTCACGTCGGCGCGCAGCGCGCCCAGCAGGGCGTCGACCAGCCCCTCGCCGATGCCCGCGCCGCCGGCGCCGATCTGGTTCGCGCGCACCGCCATCGCCGCGCGCACGACCTCGGTCGTGAGCGGCGCGCCGCCGCCGCCCGCGTGCGAGCGCAGCAGCCGCCACTGGTGATCGCCCGGATCCTCGCGCGCGGAGGGCGCCGAGCGCAGCGCGCCGACCCCGGTCGTCACGCCGTAGAGCAGCTCGCCGCGCTCGATCAGCTCGCCCACGAGCCGCGCGGCGGCGGCGTTGCGCTCGCGCGCGGCCGGCTCGAGCTGCGCCACCGCGCGCCGCCGCGCGATCGCCACGACGCTCGCGGGGGTGAGCGTGCGGCCGTCGAGAGCGATTACGGTCATCGGAGCAGCATGCCAAGTGGATGGTTGATTCCGGCCACGGAATCAACCATCTAGTGTGCGCTCGCGTGATCGAGCTCAGCGGCACCGGCCTCGCGCCGGCCGACGTCGTGGCCGTGGCGCGCGACGACGCGCAGGTCGCGCTGGGGCCCGAGGCCCGGCGCGCGATGGACGCGAGCGCGGCGGTCGTCGCCGGCCTCGCCGATCGCACGGAGCCCACCTACGGCGTCTCGACCGGCTTCGGCTCGCTCGCCAACGTCGCGATCCCGGTCGAGCGCCGGGAGGAGCTCCAGCGCGCGCTCGTGCGCTCGCACGCGGCCGGGATGGGCCCGCCCGTCGAGCGCGAGGTCGTGCGCGCGATGATGCTGCTGCGGGCGCGCACGCTCGCGATGGGCTGCTCGGGCGCGCGCCCCGAGGTCGCCGAGGCGATGCTCGCGCTGCTCAACGCCGGCCTCACGCCCGTGGTCCCGGAGCACGGCTCGCTCGGCGCGAGCGGCGACCTCGCCCCGCTCGCGCACTGCGCGCTGGTGCTGATCGGCGAGGGCGAGGTGCTCGAGGGCCCCGACGCGCTGGCCGGGTTCGCGCCGGTCACGCTCGGGCCGAAGGAGGGGCTCGCGCTCATCAACGGCACCGACGGGATGCTCGGGATGCTGATCCTCGCCCTCCACGACTTCGCGCGGCTGCTGCGCGTCGCCGACATCACGGCGGCGCTGTCGGTCGAGGCGCTGCTCGGCACCGACCGCGCGTTCGCCGAGGACCTCGTGGCGCTGCGCCCGCACGACGGGCAGGCCGCGAGCGCCGCGAACCTGCGCAAGGTGCTCGCGGACTCGCCGATCGTGGCGAGCCACCGCTGGGGCGACGACCGCGTGCAGGACGCCTACTCGCTGCGCTGCGCGCCGCAGGTCAACGGCGCCGCGCGCGACACGCTCGCGCACGCCGAGCGGGTGGCGCTCGCCGAGCTGGCGAGCGCGATCGACAACCCGATGGTGCTGCCCGACGGCCGCGTCGAGTCGTGCGGCAACTTCCACGGCGCGCCGCTCGGGTTCGCGCTCGACTTCCTCGCGATCGCGGCGGCCGAGGTGGGCGGCATCGCCGAGCGCCGCACCGACCGCCTGCTCGACGCCGCCCGCTCGCACGGGCCTGCCGCCGTTCCTGACCACGGAGGCGGGGGTCAACTCGGGGCTGATGATCGCCCAGTACACGCAGGCCGCGCTCGTCGCCGAGAACCGCCGGCTCGCGGCGCCGGCGAGCGTCGGGACGCTCCCGACGAGCGCGATGCAGGAGGATCACGTGTCGATGGGCTGGTCGGCCGCTCGCAAGCTGAGGATCGCGCTGCGCAACCTGGGGCGCATCCTCGCCGTGGAGCTCGCCTGCGCGACGCACGGGCTCGACCTGCGCGCGCCGCTGCAGCCCGGGCCGGGCGCGGCCGCCGCGCTCGCCGCGGTGCGGGAGCGGATCGCCGGGCCGGGGCCGGACCGGCAGCTCGCGCCGGACCTCGCCGCCGCGGATGAGCTCGTGGCGGGCGGCGCGCTGCAGGACGCGGTCGAGGCCGCCGTGGGGGCGCTGGCGTGAGCGCGCGCGAGGTGCGGGCGCCGCGCGGGCTCGAGCTCTCCTGCAAGGGCTGGCCGCAGGAGGCGGTCCTGCGGATGCTGATGAACAACCTCGATCCCGACGTCGCCGAGAACCCCGACGAGCTCGTCGTCTACGGCGGCACCGGCCGCGCCGCGCGCTCGTGGGAGGCGTTCGACGCGATCGTGCGCTCGCTGCGCGTGCTCGAGGCCGACGAGACGCTGCTCGTGCAGTCGGGCAAGCCGGTCGGCGTCATGCGCACGCACGAATGGGCGCCGCGGGTGCTGATCGCCAACTCCAACCTCGTGCCGGAGTGGGCGACGTGGGAGGAGTTCCGCCGGCTCGAGGACCTCGGGCTGACGATGTACGGGCAGATGACCGCCGGGTCGTGGATCTACATCGGGACCCAGGGCATCGTGCAGGGCACCTACGAGTGCTTCGCGGAGATCGCCCGCCGCAACCACGGCGGCTCGCTGGCCGGGACGATCACGCTGACCGCGGGGCTCGGCGGCATGGGCGGCGCGCAGCCGCTGGCGGTGACGATGAACGACGGCGTCGTGCTGTGCATCGAGATCGACGAGCACCGCATCCGGCGCCGGCTCGAGACGCGCTACCTCGACGAGCAGGCCGACGGCGTCGAAGACGCGGTCGCGCGCTGCCTCGCCGCGAAGGCCGACGGCCGCGCGCTGAGCGTCGGCCTGCTCGGCAACGCGGCCGATCTCGTGCCGCGGCTGCTCGAGGCGGGCTTCGAGGCCGACATCGTCACCGACCAGACGAGCGCGCACGACCCGCTCGGCGGCTACGTGCCCGATCGCATGTCGCTGGAGGCGGCCGAGGACATGCGGCGCGACGACCCCGACGAGTACATCCGCCGCTCGCGCGCCGCGATGGCCGCGCACTGCGCGGCGATGGTGGGCTTCAAGGACCGCGGCGCCGAGGTCTTCGACTACGGCAACTCGCTGCGCGCGGAGGCCAAGCTCGGCGGCTTCGAGCGCGCGTTCGACTACCCCGGCTTCGTGCCCGCCTACGTGCGGCCGCTGTTCTGCGAGGGGAAGGGACCGTTCCGCTGGGTGGCGCTGTCGGGAGACCCGGCCGACATCGCGGCCACCGACCGCGCCACGCTCGAGGAGTTCCCCGACGACGAGCGGCTCGCGCGCTGGATCGAGCAGGCGGGCGAGCGGATCGCGTTCCAGGGCCTGCCCGCGCGCATCTGCTGGCTCGGCTACGGCGAGCGGCGCCGGCTCGGGCTGCGCTTCAACGCGATGGTGGCGAGCGGCGAGCTGAGCGCGCCGGTCGTGATCGGGCGCGACCACCTCGACTCCGGCTCGGTCGCCTCGCCCTACCGCGAGACCGAGGGGATGGCCGACGAGTCCGACGCGATCGCCGACTGGCCGCTGCTGAACGCGCTCGTGAACACCTCGTCGGGCGCGTCGTGGGTGTCGATCCACCACGGCGGCGGCGTCGGGATCGGGCGCTCGATCCACGCGGGCATGGTGTGCGTCGCCGACGGCAGCGACCTCGCCGCGGAGAAGCTCGACCGCGTGCTCACCTCGGATCCCGGCATGGGCGTCATCCGTCACGTCGACGCGGGCTACGACCGCGCGGTCGAGGTGGCGGGGGAGCGCGGCGTGCGGATCCCGATGCGCGAATGATCCGTGACATCGTCACGGTCGGCGAGCCCGTCCTGCGCGAGCGCGCCCGCGAGGTCACCGCCGAGGAGCTGCGGTCGGACGAGGTGCAGCGCCTGATCGACGACATGATCGAGACGAAGCGCGCCGCGAACGGCGCCGGCCTCGCCGCCAACCAGGTCGGCGAGACGCTGCGGGTGGCGGTCGTCGAGGTCGAGCCCGGCAACCCGCGCTATCCGTACAAGCCGCCGGTGCCGCTCACCGTGATCGTCAACCCCGTGCTCGAGCCGCTCGGGGAGGCGACGGTGGAGATCGTCGAGGGCTGCCTGTCGGTGCCGGACCTGCGCGGCGCGGTGCCGCGCTACGAGGCGGTGCGGGTCCGCTACCTCGACCGCGAGGGCGTCGAGCACGACGAGCTGCGCCGCGGGCTGACCGCCGGGACGTTCCAGCACGAGGTCGACCACCTCGACGGGGTGCTCTTCCTCGACCGCGTGCGCGACCCCACCACGTTCTCGACGTGGGAGCACGCGCAGGGCGTGTTCGACGCACGGGCGCGCGAGATCGTGGAGCGGCTCGGCGAGTGACGCGGCTCTGGTGCGAGCTCGCCTGGCTCGGCGGCGAGGCGGCCGAGGAAGGCGTGCTGATCGAGCTGTCGGGCGACCGCCTCGCGGCGGTGACGCCGGGCACCGCCGCGCCGGAGGACGCCTATCGGCTGCGCGGGCTCACATTGCCGGGGCTCGCCAACGCGCACTCGCACGCGTTCCAGCGCGCGCTGCGCGGCCGCACGCACGCGGGCACGGGCTCGTTCTGGACCTGGCGCGAGCAGATGTACGAGCTCGCCGGGAAGCTCGATCCCGACTCGTGCTTCGCGCTCTCGCGCGCGGCGTTCGGCGAGATGGCGCTGGCCGGCATCACCTGCGTCGGCGAGTTCCACTACCTCCACCACGCGCCCGACGGCACGCCCTATGACGACCCCAACGCGATGGGCCGCGCCGTGCTCGCCGCCGCGGGCGTCGCCGGGCTGCGGATCACGCTGCTCGACGCGTGCTACCTGACCGGCGGGCTCGCGCGCTTCCGCGACCGCGACGCCGCGGCGTGGGCGGAGCGTGTCGACGCCATCGCCGAGCGCGGCGCGTCGAAGGTCGGCGCCGCGATCCACAGCGTGCGCGCGGTCGACCCGGACGGCGCTCGGGTCGTGGCCGAGTGGGCCGGGGACCGGCCGCTGCACGCCCACGTCTCCGAGCAGCCGAAGGAGAACGAGGAGTGCCTCGCCGCCCACGGGCGCACGCCGGCCGGGCTGCTCGCCGACGCGGGCGCGCTGTCCGCGGACTTCACCGCCGTGCACGCGACGCACCTGACCGGCGACGACGTCGCATTGCTCGGAGGCGCCGGCGTCACCGCCTGCCTGTGCCCGACGACGGAGCGCGACCTCGCGGACGGCATCGGCCCGGCGCGGCGGCTCGCCGAGGCGGGCGCGCGGCTCGCGACCGGCTCCGACTCGCACGCGGTGATCGACCCGTTCGAGGAGGCGCGCGCGATCGAGCTCGACGAGCGGCTCGCCACCGGCGTCCGCGGCGTCCACCACGCCCCCGACCTCCTGCACGCCGCGACCGCGGGCGGCTACGCGGCGCTCGGCTGGCCCGACGGCGGGCGGCTCGAGCCGGGCGCGCTGGCCGACCTCGTCACGCTCTCGCTCGACACGGTCCGCCTCGCCGGCGCGCCGCCCGAGCAGATGGCGGCCGCCGTCGTGTTCGGCGCGGCCGCCGCCGACGTCCGCCACGTCATGACCGGCGGAAGCTGGGTCGTCCGCGACGGCGCGCACCTCAAGCTCGACGTGGCCCAGGCGCTCGCCGGTGCGCTCGCGTGAGCGCGCTCGTCGTCGACGACATCGGCCTGCTCGTCACGAACGACGAGTCGCTCGGCGAAGGCCCGCTCGGGCTCGTGCGCGACGCGGCGCTCGTGATCGAGGACGGCCGCGTCGCCGCGATCGAGCGCGCGGGCGCGGCCGGCGACGAGCGCATCGACGCGGGCGGCCGCTGCGTGATCCCGGGCTTCGTCGACTCGCACACGCACCTCGTGTTCGCGGGCGACCGCGGCGACGAGTTCGCGGCGCGGATGGCCGGCGCGCCGTACGCCGCGGGCGGCATCCGCGTGACCACCGACGCGACGCGCGCGGCCTCGACGCAAGAGCTCCTGCGGCTGGCGACGGAGCGGCGGGAGGAGGCCCGCCGCGCCGGCATCACCCACCTCGAGATCAAGTCCGGCTACGGCCTCGACGTCGAGACCGAGCGCCGCAGCTGCGAGGTGGCGGGCCGGCTCACCGACGACGTCACCTTCCTCGGCGCGCACGTCGTGCCGGCGGGCGCCGACGCCGACGAGTACGTCGCGCTCGTCACCGGCGAGATGCTCGCCGCCTGCGCGCCGCTCGCCCGCTGGATCGACGTGTTCTGCGAGGACGGCGCGTTCGACGCCGACCAGTCGCGCGCCGTGCTCGAGGCCGGCCGCGCCGCCGGGCTCGGCCTGCGCGTCCACGGCAACCAGCTCGGCCCCGGCCCCGGGGTGCAGCTGGCGGTCGAGCTCGGCGCCGCCTCCGTCGACCACTGCACGTACCTGACCGACGCCGACATCGAGGCGCTCGCGGGTGGCGAGACCGTCGCGACGTTCCTGCCCGCCACCGACTTCTCGACGCGCCAGCCCTATCCCGACGCCCGGCGCGTGATCGACGCCGGCGCCACGGTCGCGATCGCCACGAACTGCAACCCCGGCTCCAGCTACACGACGTCGATGGCGTTCTGCCTCGCGCTCGCCGTGCGCGACATGCGCATGACGACGGAGGAGGCGCTGCTGGCGGCGACGCGCGGCGGGGCTCGCGCGCTGCGCCGCGACGACGTCGGCCACCTCGCGCCCGGCGCCCGCGCCGACCTCGCGATCCTCGCCGCGCCCTCCTACTCCCATCTCGTCTACCGGCCCGGCGTGCCGCTCGTGGCCGCCACCGTGGTCGGAGGACGATGAGGATCTTCGGCGACCACGAGGCCCGGACCATCGAGCAGCTCGAGCGCTGCGTCGGCGCCGCGGAGGGCAGCACCGGCGTGCTGTGCGCGGACGGCCACGTGGGGTACTCGCAACCGATCGGCGGCGTTGTCGCCTACCGCGAGCACCTGAGCCCGTCCGGCGTCGGCTACGACATCGGGTGCGGCAACAAGGCGGTGCTGACCGACGTCAAGCTCGGCGACGTCCAGCCCGACCTCCCGCGGATCATGGACGAGATCGTCGAGCGCATCAGCTTCGGCGTCGGCCGCAACGACGGCCGCGCCGGCGACCACCCCGTCATCGACGAGATCCGCGACGCGGCGTTCGCGCCGCAGCGCCGGCTGCGCGACCTCGCGGCCAAGCAGCTCGGCACGGTCGGCGCCGGCAACCACTACGTCGACCTGTTCGCCGACGAGCAGGACCGTGTCTGGATCGGCGTGCACTTCGGGTCGCGCGGGTTCGGACACAAGACCGCATCCGGCTTCCTCGCGCTCGCGCAGGGCCTGCCGTTCGCAGCCCGCGCCTCCGAGGGCGAGATGGACTCGCCGCCGGTGCTGCTCCACGCCGGATCGGAGCTCGGGGCCGGCTACGCCGAGGCGATGAAGCTGGCCGGCCGCTACGCCTACGCCGGCCGCGACGTCGTCTGCGCGGAGGTCTGCCGCATCCTCGGCGCCGAGGCGGTCGAGGAGGTCCACAACCACCACAACTACGCCTGGCGCGAGGAGCACGGCGGCGAGAGCGTGTGGGTCGTGCGCAAGGGCGCGACGCCTGCGTTCCCCGGGCAGCGCGGCTTCGTCGGCGCGACGATGGGCGAGCCCGCGGTGATCCTCGAAGGCGTCGAGTCCGACACGGCCCGTGACGCGCTCTACTCGACCGTCCACGGCGCCGGCCGGGCGATGTCGCGCTCCCGCGCGGCGGGCCGCCAGCGCCCGCGCTGGACCTGCCGCGCGTGCGACTGGGTGCAACCGCCGAAGACGCCGAAGCCCGCGGAGTGCCCGGCCTGCGGCAGCCCGGTCGCGAAGCGCTGGGTCAGGATCTCCGAGGGCGAGATCGACTTCCCGGCCGTGCAGGCCGAGCTGAGGGCCAAGGGGATCGAGCTGCGCGGCGGCGCGGCCGACGAGGCGCCCGGCGCCTACAAGCGGCTCGACGAGGTGCTGGCCCACCACGAGGGCACCGTTCGCGTCCTGCACACGCTGCGCCCGATCGGGGTCGCGATGGCGGGCGCCGACACGTTCGATCCGTACAAAGATTGAATCTCAGCGGGCGACGTCGAGCGGCGACGTCTCGCGCTCGCCGCCGGGCAGCAGCAGCTCGGCGCGGCCGGCCTTGAGCGCGACCGTGTCGGCGTCCGACCCGAGCGCGACCCCCGCGATGAAGGCGGCGCCGAGCCGGTGCACGTCGACCACGTGGCCGAGCCGCTCGAGCGAGCGCGTCTCCTCCAGCACGTCGCCGTCGCCCGCGCGCAGCACCACCCGCAGGTCCTCGTTGACCGAGCGCGCGGTCATCGCCGCCTCGATGTTCACGAGGTCGTCGTTCGTGACCGCGGCGAGCGCGCGGGCGGAGTCGAGCGAGAGCCGCCGCAGCACCTGGGGGTTGGCGCCGCGCCCGATCACGACCGGGATCTTCAGCCGGCGCGCGAGCCCGACGGTCTCCGAGTCCTCGTCGGCGTCGACCGCCACGACGAGCACGCCGCACTCGCGCAGCAGCATGCACAGCCGCAGCCCGACCTGGCCGAGCCCGATCACGATCACGTGGTCGCGCCGCGGCACCGCGCGCTTGCCGATCAGGCCGGTCAGGCGCGTGTCGACGAACCGGTTGATGAGCCCGCCGGTGAAGCTCGCGGCCGACAGCAGCGTGATCAGCACCGATCCGGCGATCGCGACCTTGAACCACTTCGGGCCGTCGTCGACCGCGATGTTCGGCCCCACCGTGGCCAGTGACTTGGTGGCGCCGTAGGCCGCGTCCGCGAAGCCCTGATCGAGCACGATCATCGCCCCGAACAGCTCGAAGGCCAGCATCGCCACAAGCCCCATGAAGCCGTAGAACAGCAGCGCGGCGCTGCGGTCGTAGGGCCGGAAGACGGCGGTGGCGAGGCTCCTCACCCGGTGCGTCGGGCTCTCGGGCAGCTCGACCTCGCGCAGCTCCGCGTCGAGCCCCACGGTGCGCTCGCCGTCGCGCAGCACGGCGAGCGTGTCCTCGGCGATGCACGGACCCGCGAGCGACGGCGCGACGATGTCGGCCAGGGCCGCGACGCGGCAATGCGGGATCGTCTCGCGGATCTGGCGCGCGATCCCCGGGTCGAAGATCGTCACCAGCAGCGGCACGTCCTCGTCGAGATGGCGCACCGCCAGCGCCATCCGCAGCGGGAACGCGTCGTTGCGCGTGGTCACGCACACGATGTCGGGTCCCGCCCCGACCGCCTCTCGCAGCGACTCGTCGTCGGCGTCCTCGAGCCAGTTCACCTCGGCGTCGGCGGCGTCGAGCGCCGCGTTGACCTCCTCGGCGAGGTCGCCGCGACCTACGAGCAATACGCGCCGGCGCTCCGCCACGCGCGAGACCCTACTGTCAGCAGGAGCGCGAGCCGTACGCGGTGCACGCGATCTGCGTGTCCGTGTACGTCGAGAAGGTGACGACGTCGCCGGAGTTGTTGAGGATCTGCCTCGTCATGCCCCAGTGCTTCTCGTACGCCGTGTCGTCGGCGGGGTCGCCCTGGGTGTAGATCCGCATCGTCTCGCCCGGGTTGAGGATCGCGCCGGTCGGGAACGCGAAGCTGTAGGGGCTCGTCTTGAGCGTGTAGTTCTCCAGATCGAGCGGGGCCGGGCCGGTGTTGCGGACCGAGATCCACTCGCCGCGGCCGCGCGGCTCGGTGGCGAGGTGGATCGAGCCCTGGGCGGGATCGGCGCAGTTGACGCGGCAGGGGTACATCTGCCAGGCGCGGACGTCGCCCTGCGGGTCGAACAGGTAGGCGCCGTCGCCGATCCCGCGGTCGTCCCGCGAGGTGTTCTCGAACACCGGCTTCGTGAGGTTCCAGAAGTACTCGTTGCCGAAGTCGCCCCCCTGGCCGGCGTAGACGGTGACCGAGCCGCCGGGCGGGATCACCGCGTGGGCCGGGAACGTGTAGCGCCGCAGCGCCGAGTCGCGCAGGTACCAGCCGCCGAGCGGGAGCGGGTTGGCGCCGTCGTAGTTGCGGATCTTGACCCACTCGCCGTTGACGTTCTCGTCGTCCGCGCCGTCGGCGTCCCAGTTGACCCAGAGCCGCATCGGGTGGCCCTCGTTGGGCCCGACGCCGCAGTAGTTGGAGCGGAACAGGCCGCGTCCGGCGGCGGCGGCGCGCTGGCTGAGGATGCTGTAGCGGACGTTGGCGGCGTCCTCGGACTGGCCCGGCCACCACAGCGCGTGGCCCTCGGAGACGAGGATGCGGCCGACGTCGCGCCAGCGCCCGCCGCGGCGGACCGCGATGTGGCGCAGCCGGCGCCCGCGCGAGCGGCTCTCGGGGTACAGCGAGGCGACCCGGATGCGGTTCTTGGACTTCCGCACGAGCTGCTCGAGCCGGTTGGTGGCGTCGACGGCGTGGCAGTCGCCGGCGCGCGAGGCGGCGCCGTAGGAGGTCTGCTCCATCGCCTGGGCGCCGATCATGCGCACACGCAGCAGGCCGCCGAGCCCGTCGCGCGGGACGTCGGCGTCGAGCGTGTCGCCGTCGTCGACGTAGCGCACCTTGCCCTCCCAGACCGTGCACTTCGCGCCGTACGGATAGTCGGGCATGCAGGGGCCGCTCTTGGCCTGGGCGGCGGGAACGGGGAGGATCAGCGCGCTCGCGAGAACGAGCAGGATCAGGCGTACGGCACGGGACATCGGCGTTCACAACAGCTAGCAGGCCGCAGGGTTGCGGCCTGCAACTACCGGTGCGCGATCGGCTGGTCCGCGGGGGAGATCTGGTCCGGGTCGGTGACCTCGGCGCCCGGCGGCGGCTCGACGTCGCCCGCGAGCAGCGGGTCGTCGGTCTCGCGCATCCACGCGTCGAGCCGCGCCGACAGCTCGTCGCGCACCTCCGCGTAGGTGGGCTCGCCGGCCACGTTGGCGGCCTCGGCGGGGTCGAAGAGCAGGTCGTGGAGCTCCTCGCGCGGGAGCGGCCGCTCCGCCCAGCCGTGCGCGATCAGCAGGTCCTTGGTCGGCCCGTCGTCGACGTTCGGCAGCACCGGCAGCTCGCGCTGGCCGAAGCGGCGGATGTACTTGAAGCGCTGCGTGCGGATGGCGCGCTGGGGCTCGTAGGCGGCGTGGAACGTGAGCTCGGCGAAGATGGCGTCGTTGACCTCGTCGGCCTCGCGGCGGACGAGCGGCAGCAGCGAGCGGCCCTGGAGCCAGCCGGGCGCCGGGATGTCCGCGAGCTCGCACAGTGTCGGGAAGAGGTCGATCTGCGACACGAGCGCCTCGGACACCTTGCCGCCGTGGAAGCCGCCGGGGCCGCGCACGATCAGCATCACGCCGAGCCCGCGGTCGGTCAGCGTCGCCTTCGCGCCCGGGAACGCGAGCCCGTGGTCGGTGGTGAGGATCACGATCGTGTCGTCGGCGAGGTCGTGCTCGTCGAGCGCGTTCAGGACGGCGCCGACGCCGTGGTCGAGCGAGCGCGCGCTCGCCTTGTAGGACGCCATGTCGCGGCGCGTCTCGGCCGTGTCCGGCAGGTTCGCGGGCGGGAGCGAGTACAGCGAGTCGCGCACCGACGTCGGCTCGAAGTACTCGCGGTGCGTCTCGAAGAACCCGATCGAGAGGAAGAACGGGTCCGACGGGCGCTCCGCGATCAGCTGCAGCGCGGCCGGCGCGACGGCCTCGACGTGGTGGTTGTCGATGTCGACGACGTGGTCGTAGCCGAGCATGCCCGGCTCGCGCGAGAGGTGCTGCTCGCCGACGAGCCCCGTCCAGTAGCCGGCCTTCCGCAGCGTGTGGACGATGTGCTGGCTGTAGTCGTCCAGCGCGAAGCCGCGGTGGGCGAGCCCGATCATGCCGTTCGAGTGCGCCCACTGGCCGGTGAGCAGGCATGCGCGGCTGCCCGAGCACGTCGGCGCGGCGCAGAACGCGTGGCGGAAGAGCAGGCCCTGGTCGGCGAGCCGCTGGATGTTCGGGGTCGGCACCGGATGCCCGTACGGCTGCACGTAGCGGCCGGTGTCGTGGGAGTGGACGTACACGATGTTGGGCTTCACGGTGGAGGGCACCGGGGTCGCAGGCCGGCCGCGGGAGTTCTTCGAGCGCCTCGCGCATTCCGGGCTCCCGCGCCAGCCCCGAGAGTACTTCGACGGCGTGGCGGACCCCGACCTGCTCGGCCTCCTCGCGCCGACCGACCCGGGCACGCCCGACCGCAGCGATCCGATCCCGCAAGCCCTGGAGGAGGGCGCCCGGACGCGGCGCCGCTCGCCGACCGCTTCCCGGCGCCGCCGCGCGCCGGCAGGGGGACGATCGCTCCGCCCGCTGGGTCGAGCGCTACATGCAGCAGGTGTGACGCATCGCACGCAGTTCTGGTGCCGCGCGGCCCCCGCGCGGGCATCATCCATTTCATGGTGGAGTGCCACTCCAGGCTCCCGCTGGCGCTGAGGCTCCAGCGGCGCGCGACGCTCGCGGGCTTCCTGGTCAACGCGATCTCGGCGGCGATGCTCGCCGTCTACATGACGGTCGTGTTCCCGCCGGAGACGGACTCGGAGCTCATCACGCGCGAGTTCGCGCTCACGGCGGTGGGGATCTACACGCTGCTGTGCGGCCTCACGTCGTGGCGCCGCGCCCGGCCGCGCTTCGAGCGCATGCGCGATTGGCTCGCCGCCGGTCGCCCGCCGACGCCGAAGGAGCGCAAGGCCGTGATGCGCCTGCCGGTGTTCTTCGCGCGCATGACGCTCGTGCGCTGGGCGATCGCGGTGCCGCTGTTCGCGGTGCCGAACCTCGACGTGTCGTGGGAGTTCATGCTCGAGGTCGCGGTCACGACCGTGCTCGCCGGATTGTCGACCACCGCTGCCGTCTACCTGATCACCGAGCGCCTGCTGCGCCCCGCGTTCGCGCTCGCCCTGGATCCCTCCGCGCCGCCGGAGGCGCGCTCGCTCGGCATCGGCCCGCGGCTGCTGCTGACCTGGCTGCTGTGCTCCGGCGTCCCGATCCTCATGATCGCCCTGATCCCGATCGGGCGTGACGTGACCGACCCGCAGGACCTGATCGCGCCGATCTGGTTCGCGGCCGGCGCCGCCCTGGGGGCGGGCTTCATCGCCACGAAGCTCGCGACCCAGTCCGTCTCGAGCCGGGTGCGCGAGCTGCGGCGCGCGGTCGACACGGTGAGTCAGGGCGACCTCGACGCGTCGGTGCCGGTCAACGACGGCTCCGAGATCGGCCGGCTGCAGGCGGGCTTCAACGGGATGGTCGCCGGCCTGCGCGAGCGCGAGCAGCTGCGCGACCTCTACGGCCGCCAGGTCGGCACCGACGTGGCGGCCGAGGCGCTCGAGCACGGGATCGCGCTCGGCGGCGAGACGCGCGACGTGTCCGCGCTCTACATCGACGTCGTCGGCTCGACGGAGCTCGCCCACCGCGAGAGCCCGGAGCGCGTCGTCGCGCTGCTGAACGAGTTCTTCGACGCCGTCGTCACCTCCGTCCACGAGTGCGGCGGCCTCGTGAACAAGTTCGAGGGCGACGCCGCGCTGTGCGTGTTCGGCGCGCCCGTCCCGCAGGATGACCACGCGGAGCGCGCGCTCTCCTGCGCGCGCAAGCTGCGCGAGCCGCGTCGACGCGCTCGCCGGCGGGCTCGACGCCGCGATCGGCGTCGCGTGCGGCACGGTCGTGGCCGGGCACATCGGCGCCGAGGCGCGCTTCGAGTACACCGTCGTCGGCGACCCCGTCAACGAGGCCGCGCGGCTGAGCGAGCTCGCCAAGCAGCACGGCGAGCGGCTGCTGGCCAGCAGTGACATCGTCGACGCCGCCGGCGGCCAGGAGGCCGAGCGGTGGGCGCTCGACGGCGAGGTCACGCTGCGCGGCCGCGAGCGCCCGACGCGGATCGCGGTCCCGGCGCCTAGCCGACAGGTCGTCCGGTCGAGCGCACCCGCGGGTCGAGCGTGACGAGCACGAGGTCGGCGAGCGCACCGGTCGCCACGATCAGCACCGCCGCCCACAGCGCGAGCCCCTGCAGCATCGGGATGTCGAAGCCCGGCGGCAGCTCCGGGATCTGACCGAGCGCGCGCTTGGTCTGCCCGAAGAAGCCGGGGATGAAGAACACGTACTCGACGAGCACCATGTTGGTCACGAAGGTCGGCACCCACACGCCCGCGAGCGAGGCCACCGAGACGTAGGCGGGGCGCACCGCGTGGCGCCGGATCACTCGCCGGCGGCTGAGCCCCTTGGCCTCCGCCGTGCGCACGTAGTCGGTGTCGAGCTCGTCGAGCGTCGCGGCCTGCGTGAGCCGCATCACGACCGCGGCGAACGGCGCCGCCACCACGATCCAGGGCACGACCATCGCGCGCGCGAACATCCACGGGTCCTCGAGCGGCGCCTCGTAGTCGAGCGGGTGGAAGAAGTAGGGCAGCGGAAGCAGCCCGAAGCTCGGCTCGAACAGGAGCAGCAGCCCGAGGCCGAACAGGTAGACGGGCATCGAGTAGAAGACCAGCCCGAGCGTCTCCACGGACCGCGTCGCGAGCGAGCGCGGGCGCGTTGCGCAGAACACCGCGCCGGCGAGGCCGGCGGCGACGCCGATCGCCAGCCCGCCGATGAGCAGGTACACGTCGGCCTGCCAGCTGCGGGCCCAGATCTCCCGCACCGGCGGGCAGCCGTAGTGCGAGCACGCGTCTCCGAAGTCGAGGTGGAAGAGGACGGGCGCCAGCGGATCGCCGAACATGCCGTAGGTGATGGCCGTCACCGCGAGCAGGACGGCGGCGGCGAAGAACAGGCGGCGGGCGAGGAAGCCGAGCAGAGCGCCCATTGTCCCCGCGCCTAGCCGACAGGTCGTCCGGTCGAGCGCACCCGCGGGTCGAGCATGGCGAGCGCCACGTCTGCCAGCGCGCTGACGAGCACGATCAGCAGCGCCGTCCACAGCGCGAGCGCCTGGCCGAAGGCGCGCCTCGACAGGCCGAGGAAGCCGGGGATGAAGAACACGAACTCGACCAGCACCATTGATCGCGAACGTGGGAGCCCACCCGCCGACCAGCGAGGCCACCGGGACGTAGCTCCAGGTACACGGGCGTCGAGTAGAGGATCAGCGCGAGCGTCTCGAGCGCGCGCGTGGCGAGCGAGCCCGGGCGGGTCGCGCAGAACATCGCGGCGGCGAGGCCCGTCGCGACGCCGAGCGCGAGACCGCCGAGCAGCAGGTAGACATCGGCCTGCCACGTGCGCCCCCACACCGATAGCGTCGTCGCATCGGCGATCATCAACACGGGGTCGGGAGCGAGGTCGGGCGGCTGCGGACGGTCGTCCTGCACCGCCCCGGGCCCGAGCTGGCGCGGCTGACGCCGCGCAACAACGACGACCTGCTGTTCGACGGCGTGCCGTGGCTCGAGCGCGCGCAGGAGGAGCACGACCAGTTCGCCGAGACGCTGCGCGCGCACGACGTCGAGGTGCTCTACCTGCACGAGCTGCTCATCGAGGTGCTCGACATCCCCGAGGCGCGCGACCAGCTGCTCGAGAGCGCGCTGCGGCCCGACATGATCGGGCCGGCGCTCGTGCCGGCGCTGCGCCAGCACCTGGGCGCGCTCCCCTCGGCCGACCTCGCGTGGGTGCTGATGGCGGGGATGGCGCGCGAGGAGCTGCCCGTCCACCCCGGCGGGCTCGTCGAGCACATGGTCGAGCCGCAGTCGTTCGTGATCCGGCCGCTGCCGAACCTGATGTTCACCCGCGACTCGGCGGTCTGGCTCGAGCACGGCGTCGCCGTGACCCAGCTCGCGATGGCGGCGCGCCGGCGCGAGAGCGCCATCACCGGCGCGATCTACCGCCACCACCCGCGCTTCGCCGGCACCGAGCTCCTCTACGGCGGCAGCCCGGCCGACCAGGCGTGGCTCGAGGGCGGCGACGTGCTCGTGCTCGCGCCCGGCGTGCTCGCGATCGGCGTCGGCCAGCGCACGAGCCCGGCCGGGGTCGAGGCGTTCGCCCAGCGGCTGTTCCTGGCCGGCTCGGCGCACGCCGTGCTCGCGGTCCCGATCTCCCAGGACCGCGCGACCATGCACCTCGACACCGTCTGCACGATGGTCGACCGCGACGCCGTCGTCATGTACCCGCCGCTCGCGGACACGCTCGAGACCTACGTGGTCAAGCCGGGCGGCGTCGGCGAGCGCGAGCCGTTCCTCGCCGCCGCGGCCCGCGCGCTCGACATCGGCGAGGTGCGGGTGATCGACACGGGCCTCGACCCCGTCACCGCCGAGCGCGAGCAGTGGGACGACGGCAACAACACGCTCGCCCTGGCGCCCGGCCTCGTCGTCGCCTACGAGCGCAACACGGAGACCAACGCGCGGCTCGCCGAGGAGGGGATCGAGGTCGTGCTGATCGCCGGCTCCGAGCTCGGCACGGGCCGCGGCGGCCCTCGCTGCATGTCCTGCCCGGTGCTGCGCGACCCGCTCTAGCGGCCTCGCTAGCCGAACGCCTCGTCGGCGAGCTTCATCGCGCCGTTCGCCTTGGGGATCCCGGCGTAGAGCCCCGCGTGGATGATGATCTCGCGGATCTCGTCCGGCGTGAGCCCGTTGCGCAGGCCCGCCTGCAGGTGCATCGGCAGCTCGTTCTCCGCCCCCAGCGCGGTCAGCAGCGCGATCGTGAGGCACGAGCGCGTGCGCCGGTCGAGCCCCGGGCGCGCCCACACCTCGCCCCACGCGATGTTCGTCAGGTAGTCCTGGAACGGCCGCGCGTACTCCGACGCGGCGTCCAGCGCGCGGTCCACGTGCTCGTCGCCCAGCACCTCGCGGCGCGTGCGCTCGCCCTCGTCCATCAGCCCTCCCGGTCGTAGAAGTCGAGCGCCCGGTCGACGAGCGCGCCCGCCGAGCCGAGGTAGCCGGCGGGGTCGAGCAGCTCGGCCGCGCGCTGCTCGCCGACCAGCTCCGCGAGCGCGGCCGGGAAGTCGCCGGCCTGCAGCGCGGTGTCGAGCGCCGCCGCGTCGACCTCGCCCTTCACGCGCTCGGCCAGCATCCGCCCGCCGGTCGCGCCGAGGTTGGCGCGCATCCGCTGCGGATCGGCCTCGAGCCCCTCGAGCGACTCGCGCAGCCACGCGACCGCGGAGCCGGTCGAGCTCAGCAGCTCCGACAGCGGCCGCCACTCGGCGTGCCACGACCCGGCCGCGCGCTCGTGCTCGTGCGCCATCGCGGCGAGCAGCGTCGCCGCCAGCCCCGGCGCCTGCTGCGCGCAGGCGAGCGCGCAGATCGCCGCCACCGGGTTGCGCTTGTGCGGCATCGCCGACGAGCCGCCGCCCACGGCCTCGCGCACCTCGGCGACCTCGGTCTGGGAGAGCAGCACGACGTCGCGTGCGACCTTCGCGACCGCGCCCGACGTCACCGCCAGCGCGCTCGCCAGCTCGCCGACGCGCCCGCGCAGCGTGTGCCAGGGCAGCACCGGCTCGGGCAGCCCGAGCTCCTCCGCGTACGCCGACGCCACGGCCGGCCCGGCCTCGCCGAGCGAGGCGAGCGTGCCCGCCGCGCCGCCGAGCTGGGCGGCGAGCCGCTCGACGCGCAGCTCGTTGAGCCACCGCCGCGCGTCCTCGAGCCCCGCCATCCAGCCCGCGGCCTTGAGCCCGAACGTGGTCGGCACCGCCTGCTGGAGCAGCGTGCGGCCCGCCATCGGCGTGTCGCGGTGCTCGCGCGCGAGCTCGCCCGCGGCGCCGCGCGCGGCCAGCAGGTCGTCGAGCAGCGGCTCGAGCGCGCGCGCCGCCACGAGCATGGCGGCGGTGTCCAGGATGTCCTGGCTCGTCGCTCCGCGGTGCACGTGCGCGGCGGCGGGGCCCTCGACCGCCTCGGTCAGCGCCGCCTTCAGCGGCACGACCGGGTTGCCGGAGCCCGCCGCGGCGGCGGCGATCACGGCGGCGTCGAAGCGCTCCGCGACGCAGGCGGCGGCGATCGCCTCGGCCTCCGCCGCGGCGATCACGCCCGCGCTCGCGAGCGCACGCGCGAGCGCCGCCTCGGCGTCGAGCATCGCCTGCAGCCACGCGCCGCCGGAGACGGCGGCGGCCGCCTCACCCCGCGCGTGGACGGCTTCGAACACTCTCGTCCGCGACGAAGCGGGTCGCGATGGTCAGCAGCAGGTGCACGACACCGATCACGATGAAGAACGCGGCCGCCGTCCCGTCGTCGGAGAAGCCGAGGATGAACGGCGAGGCGATCAGGAAGATCGCGAGGATGTAGTCGAGCATCACGTGCGCCTGCACGGGGATCGAGTGGATCAGCCCGGTCTTCCAGTGCGTGCACGCCGCGATGATCAGGATCAGCACGCCGACGATGATCGAGACCGCCACGGCCGAGTCCTCGTCGAACGTGAAGATGAACGGCGCAGCGATGAAGAGGATCGCGGCCAGGTACTCGATGATCCCGTGGACGAACGCCGGGACCGGCCCCTGCTTGAACACGCGCGGGACGCTACTACCCGAAGAACACTTCGGCCGTCTCGAACAGCCGCGGGTCCAGGAGCTTGGGCTCGGCGAGCGCGTCGGCGAGCGGGACGGCCTCGATCTCGGTCCCGCGCAGCGCGACCATCTTGCCGAAGTTCCCCTCGTTCGCCGCGTCCATCGCCGCGACCCCGAAGCGCGTGCCGAGCACGCGGTCGTAGGCGAGCGGCGAGCCGCCGCGCTGCACGTGCCCGAGGATGGTCATGCGCGACTCGAAACCCGTGCGCGCCTCGATCTCGCGCTCGAGGTGGACCGCGATGCCGCCCAGGCGCTCGTGGCCGAACGCGTCGGTCGCGCCCGCGTGCTCGGAGACGACGTCGCCGTCCTTCGGCGTCGCGCCCTCGGCGACGACGACGATCGAGAACGTGCGCCCGCCGCGCGCGCGGTTGCGCACGCGCTCGCACACCTCCTCGATGTCGAACGGGCGCTCGGGGACGAGGATCACGTCGGCGCCGCCGGCCATCCCGGCGTAGCACGCGATCCAGCCCGCGTGGCGGCCCATGACCTCGACGACGATCACGCGGTTGTGCGACTCGGCGGTCGTGTGCAGGCGGTCGATCGCGTCGGTGGCGATCTGCACCGCGGTCTGGAAGCCGAACGTGAAGTCGGTGCCGGCGAGGTCGTTGTCGATCGTCTTCGGCACGCCGACGACGTCGACGCCGTCCTCCGACAGGCGGCCGGCGACGCCGAGCGTGTCCTCGCCGCCGATCGGGATAAGCCCGTCGAGGTTGTGCTGCTCCATCGAGGCCTTCACGCGCTCGAGCCCGTCGTCCTCCTTGTACGGGTTCGTCCGCGACGTGCCGAGGATCGTCCCGCCGCGGTGCAGGATCCCGCGCGTGACGTCGGCGGTCAGCTCGTCGCCGTCGCCGCTGAGCGCGCCGGCCCAGCCGTAGCGATAGCCGAACAGCTCGTGCCCGTGCTGGTTGCCGCGGCGGACGATCGCCCGGATCACCGCGTTGAGCCCCGGGCAGTCGCCCCCGCCGGTCAGCACCCCGAAGCGCGCCACGTCAGCTCCCCTTTCCCCATTGCTCGAACACGCCGGGGAGCGTACGGGGACTTTCGCTCAGCCGCTTCCGCCGCACTCCTTGAAGCCGATCTTGTCCGACAGCCGCCGGTACTCGGCCTGGGCCTTCTGCGCGTCCGCGCCGAGCTTCTCGATCGCGGCGGTGTCGCCGTTGTCGGCCGCCTCGCCGATCTTCTCGGTCAGGTCGCGCTGCTTCTTCAGGCTCGCGACGAACTTCTCGAAGTCGGCCTCGAGGTCGCCCGGCGGCTCGAGCGCCTCCATGTCCTCGATCGCCGGGTCGGAGATCTCGACGGTCTTCTTCGCGAGCGCCGCGAGGTCCTGGGCGTTGACCGGCTCGGGCTCCTTCGCGATCTGCTCGTTGACGCGCTTGCAGATCTTGTCGCCCTCGGCGACCAGCTCACCCTCCGACAGCCCGCCGCCGCAGCCGGCGACGGGCGTCAGGAGGAGAAGGGCGATCGCCGCACGCGCACGCATGCGGCGACACGCTACGCCTTCGCCGGCTCCGGGGTCCGCTCGTGCTGGAGCTCCGGCAGCCAGCTGAGCCGCTTGGGCAGGTACCAGTTCCAGTCGCCCAGCAGCTTCATCGTCGCGGGCAGCAGCACCGCGCGCACGACGGTCGCGTCGATCAGGATCGCGGCCGCCAGGCCGACGCCCATCTGCTTGAACTCGAGCGAGCTCAGCGTCGCGAAGATCGCGAACACCGCGACCATCACGATCGCCGCGCTCGTGACCACGCCGGCGGTCTGCTTGATGCCGTGGGCGACGGCGCGGTCGGTACTCATCCCGCCGTCGACCGCCTCGCGGATCCGGCTGAGGATGAACACGTGGTAGTCCATCGAGAGCCCGAACAGGATCACGAACAGGAACAGCGGCAGCCACGAGGTGATCCCGCCCAGCGACGTGAAGTCGAGCAGGCTCTCGCCGTGCCCGTCCTGGAACACGAGCGTGAGGATCCCGTAGGACGCGCCGACCGACAGCAGGTTGAGGATGATCGCCTTGATCGGCACGACGATCGACCGGAACGTCACCAGCAGCAGGATGAACGCGAGGCCGAGGACGAACGCGAACACGAGCGGCAGCCGTGACTTGATCGTGTCGTTGAAGTCCTTCGAGCCGGCGGTCATGCCGGTCACGTTGACCTCGGCGCCCGGTATCGCCCCGAGCGTCTGCGGGACCACGTCCCCGCGCAGTCGCGCGAGCGCGGCCTCGGAGGTCGTGTCGGTGCCGTCGCCCGCCAGCGGGATGCTGACCATCGCGAGCGTGTTGTCCGGGTTGGTCGTGACCGTGATCGGCTGGCCCATGCCCTTCGTGTCGGCGGCGACGTCCTGCAGCTTCGCGATCCCGGCCTGCACGGCGGGCGCCTGCACGTCGTCGGCCTCGACGACCACGACCGCGGGGAGCGGGCCGCCGGGGAACGCGGCCTGGATGCGATCGTAGGTCTGCATGATCGGCAGGCTGCGCGGCAGGCCCGCGACGCCCGGGTTGATCGTGTGCATGCCGAGGGCGGGGATGGCGAGCGCGACCATCAGGCCGCCGGACAGCACCGCTGAGAGCAGCGGCCGCTTCAGCACGCGGTCCAGGATCGCTCCCCACACGCGCGACTCGCCGTGGTTGCGGTGGCGCAGCTTGCCGATGTAGGGCACGCGGCCCTTCTCGGTCCAGCCCTTCTCGCCGAGCCAGGAGAGCATCGCGGGCAGCACCGTGAGCGAGCCGATGACGGCGACCGCGACGACCAGGATGGTGCCGATGCCGAAGGAGAGGAAGACCGGGGAGCCGGCGAGGAACATGCCCGCCATCGCCACGATGACCGTGATGCCGGAGATGAGCACGGCGCGGCCGGAGGTGGCCGCGGCGGCTTCGAGCGCCGCCTCCGGGCCCTTGCCGGAATCGCGTTCCTCCATCTCGCGCCGCACGTAGAACATGCAGTAGTCGACGCCGACCGCGAGGCCGACGAGCAGCACCACCGACGAGATCGCCTCGTCGAGCGCGACGAGCTGGGAGACCGGACCGAGCAGGCCGATCGTGCCCATGACCGCGGTCAGCGCGAGCACGAGCGGGAGCCCGGCGGCGACGAGCGAGCCGAAGGCGACGATGAGGATCACGAGCGTGATCGGCAGCGAGAGGAACTCGGCCCGCTCGAAGTCCTTCTTGAAGGCGGCCGACAGGGCCTTGCCGGCGCTCGCGTCGCCGAACTGCTCGATGCGCAGGTCGGGCTGCGCCTTCTGGGCGGCCGCGGTGGCGGCGAGCGTGGCGCCGACGCGGTCCTCGGCGGTGTCGTCCTCGCCCTTGAGCTTGAAGGTGACGAGCGCGGCGCTGTCGTCGCGCGAGAGCTGGCCCTCGTTGCCCTTCGCGTAGGGGGACTCGACCTCGGTGACGTGCGGGGTCGCCTCGAGCCGCTTGACGACGTCGTCGACGGCGGCGGTGAAGCGCTGGTCGTCGTTCGCGATCTCGCCGCCCTTGGCCTGGACGAGCACCTGCTCGCCCGACTCCTTCGGGAAGCCGGCGGCGGCGACCGCCTGGTCGGCGCGCTTCGACTCCCCGTTGCCCATGTCCTCGTCCGCCAGCATGCGTTGGCCGACGGAGCCGCCGACCACGGTGGCCAGCACGACGAAGAGGATCCATCCGAGAATGGCGCGCTTCCGGTGCTGCGCGCTCCAGCGCCCGGCGCGGGCGGCGAGGTTGTTCTTCTGCATGCGATTCACCCTGGCAGTGGTCCGGAGACCCTTCCAGGCGGCGAACCGCCGTCCATCGGTTCGGTTGTCCTCACCCCGGCGCGCGGCCCTTCCGCCGCGCGTCGGGGGTCACCCTGCCTGCGTTTCCTAGAGCAGGATGATCAGGAGGATGATGATGATGAGCAGTGTTCCCAGTCCGATGTACATGGCCCGCTCCTACCCGTCCCCGGCGCGTTTGAACGCACCGGGGCGGGCGGGAACGTATTCACGCGTACCTAGTCCTCCCGGTTGTCCTCCGCCGGGTTCTCCTCCGCGTCCTCCTCGCGGGTGTCCGCGGGGTTCGGAGCGCCGCGCTGCACGACCTCGCAGGACCCGTTCGGGTTCGCCGGGGTGGCGTCCTCGATCACGTCCTTGAAGTCGAGGTAGGCGGTGTCGACTCCGTTGCCGCAGTTGACGGTGTCCTGCTCGCCGTCCCGCACGCGCAGGTTGTCGTCGCCGTCCTCGCCGCGGAGCGTGTCGCCCAGCAGGTCGTTCGGGCCGCGGACGTCCCGCCGCGCGAGCGCGAACAGGATGTCGTTGCCGGGGCCGCCGCTCGTCGTGTCCTGACCGCGGTTGGCGAGGATCCGGTCGTCGCCGGGGCCGCCGGACTGCGTGTCGGGACCGATGCCGCCGGACATCACGTCGTTGCCGCCGTTGCCCTCTGACGTGTCCTGACCCGGGCCGCCGTGGATGCGGTCGAACCCGTCGCCGCCGCGCAGCGTGTCGTTGCCGCGGCCGCCGAACAGGCGGTCGGGGCTGACGGTGTCGCCCACGACCGGCACGTCGCCGATGAGCGTGTCGTCGCCGCGGTTGCCGTGCAGGCGGTCCGGCCCTGCGCGGCCCTCGAGCCGGTCGTTGCCGAGGTTCCCGAACAGGCGATCTGCTCCCTGCTCGGCGACGACGACGTCGGCCCCGCGGTTGCCGATGACGACGTCGTCGCCGCTACCGGCATTCACGGCGTCGTCGCCGCGCCCGCCATGCACGCGGTCGTCGCCCTCGCCCGCGTGGACGGTGTCGTTCCCGCGCTTGCCCAGCACGCGGTCGTTGCCTCCGCGCGCGAACACGCGGTCGTTGCCTGCGCGGGCATTGATCCTGTCCGCGTCGTTCGACCCTCGGATGCGGTCGTTGCCGGGCGTCCCGACGATCGTGAGCGCGAACGCCGTCGCACTGCAGATCGCGAGGCCCAGCACTGCACTCGCTAGAACCGCCGCGAGCGACTTGGCAGAATGGGGCATGGCCCCACCTCCTGACTGATCGGTTGACGCCTCCGGAAACACCGCCTCGGCAGCGCAGTTGCGCCGTTCGAAGCGGTTTCGGTTTCGGCAGGTGGTGGGGCTCTTCTCTGCTTTACTAGCGAGCCGTAGAGGGGGCGTAGCTCAGTCGGTTAGAGCGCCGGCCTGTCACGCCGGAGGTCGCGGGTTCGAGTCCCGTCGCTCCCGCTCCCCTATGCGAAGGCACCGGCTCCGGTAGCGGCGCTCGCGAAGAACTCGGCCGGCTCCAGCGTGCCGGCGTTGACGCTGACGAAGGCATCCATCGCCGCCTGGTCGCCGTGGATGCCGCCGAGCAGCTCCTGCATCGCCGGTGGGGGCGGTTCCAGCGTCGCGAGCTGGGTCGTGAACTCATAGATCCCGAGCGCGGCGGCGTCGCGCTCGTCCTGGTAGGCCGTCATCGCGTCCTCGAAGCCGCGCAGGCCGGCGAACGTCGCGTCGAGGGCGGCGCTGCACGCTTCGGCGTCGCGGAACGCATCGGTGATCCCCTGGGCGGTGATCGGGTCCTTCGTGTAGCCGGCGTCGCCGACCAGCACCCAGCCGGGGCCGGACGGCCGGCGGAAGAAGTTCGGGCTCGCGCCCCCCTTGAAGCGCTCTACGCGCGTCGCGCGGCGTACCCGTGCCGCGAACTCCGGAGCCAGCTCGAGCGTCTTGAGGTAGTTGGCCTCGATGTCGGCGCGGTAGGCAGCGGCCTCAGCCTGCGGCCAACCCACGACGAGCATCGTCAATTCGTCGTTGGTCGACACCGCCGCCCATCCGCGATCGGGCCGGATGAAGATCTCGAACCCGTCCACCGGCAGGTCTCGCCAGTACGCGTAGTAAGACCACTGCAGCTTGGGCTTCTCGTGGTAGCGGTGGGCGCCGACTGCCTTGGCAACGCGCGAGTTGCGCCCGTCGGCGCCGACGACGACGCGGGCCCGCTCGGTCACGGCTCGTCCACCTGCGGCGCGGCCGCGGATGCCGGCGACGACCCCGTTCTCAGTGACGAGCTCATCGACGGAGAAGTGCTCGCGCACCTCCGCGCCGGCTGCGCGAGCGCCGTCCACCAGGACCTTGTCGAGCACGGTCCGGCGTGGCGCGTACGCCGTCGACCCGCCGTCGTACGGCTGGGTCGTCCCGCTGATGGTCAGGGGGCCGAAGTCGAACGAGTAGGACTCGACGGCCGGGCAGCCGCTGGCCGTGACGGCATCCAGGAGGCCCCAGCGCTTCAGAGCGGCGACGCCCGGCGCGTGAATCACGTGCGTCGAGAGCGTGTCGCTGGGGAAGCCGGCCGAGTCGAGCAGCAGGACGCGGTGGCCCTGGCGGGCGAGCAGCATGGCGGTCGGTGCGCCCGCGCAGCGCGCGCCGACGACGATCGCGTCGTATGAGGAGGTCATGCGGCGATGCTGTCAGCGTCGCTGCCTGACCACATCGGGGAGGTCCCCTATTCCTGCGCTGGTTTCGAGCGCACGGCGTAGGCGGCGGCCTCCGCCCGGCCGCTGAGGTCGAGCTTGGCGAGGATGTGGCCGACATGATGCTCAACGGTCTTGCGGCTGATGAAGAGGCGGTCTGAGATCGCGGGGTTCGAGAGTCCCAGGCCGAGCAGATCCAGCACCTCGGATTCGCGCTTGGTGAGCACCCCGTCGCGCGTGCGTCGTCCGGGCATCACGCGAACGCCGAGGGAGCGCAGCAGGGCTGCCGCCTCACCCGTCTGTCGCTGGGCTTGCAGCAGCTCGAACGCCTCCAGCGCGGAACGCGCTTCAGCGGTTGCGACCTCTGGGCTGTCCGTCGCGAGCAGGCCGGCGATCGCGAGTCGCACGCGCGCCACCTCCAAGGGCATCTCGGCCCGCATGAAGCACGCGAGGGCTTCACGCAGCGCGGCGAGTGCGCCGCCCGTGCCGGTGGCTAGGCAGATTTGACCCGCGGCGAATGCGGCGGCCGCGGAGAGGTAGTCGCTCGGATGCCGCTCGGCGCACGCCGTGAGGCGATCCCGGGCTGCTGCGGCCGCCTCGACGGCGCCGGCGGAGAGGTGCGCTTCGACCAGCAGCGCGAGCAACGGGACGGCGTCGGTGCTCGCGGGGCGCGTCTGCTCCAGCGCTCGCTCGATGACGTCGCGCGCGACGGCGGGCCGGCCGGCGGCGAGATGCAGGGCCGCCAGCGGGGCGGCCGCGTCCGCCCGCCCGTCAAGGCCCTCGAGCAGCTGCTCGGCCTCCTCGAAGCGGCCCTGCAGGAAACGCAGCACCGCGAGCCTGGCCAGGGCACCCCCGCGCAACGCGCGGTGGCCGAGGTCCCACTGGCCGATCGCCTGGGTGAGCGCGACGTCGGCCTCCGGCCACCGCCCCGCCACCGTCAGGATCCCGCCGTAGTGCGTGTTGCAGAACGCCGCGACTCCGGGCAGGCGGCGGCGCTCCGCGATGCCGATCCCGATCCGGATCCACTGATCCGCCCGGGACACGTCGTGTGCGTGCTCGCACGCCATGAACAGCTGGCAGAAGATCTCCTGCGCGGAGATGAAGTCGTCGAGCTCGTCGCCGGCCACGGCCGCCAGCGACTCGTCGAGCATCCTCATGCCCGCGTCGGTGCGATCGGCGCGCACGAGGCTCGACCCCAGGTAGGCGAGCGCGACGAACTCGAGGTCCACGTCGCCGAACGTCCGGCCGACCGCGATGGCGGACTCGTACAGCTCCTCCTGGCGGGCCGGGTCGGGCTCGAAGAAGCGCGCGACGTCGAGCGATACCCAACCGCGCTCCAGCGCGCTGGGCTTGTCCCCCAGCATCCGGTGCGCGCGCGCCAGCCACCCGCGCATGACCGCCGGCTCGCCGAGAACCGTGCCGTGCATGTACCCGAGCATGCGCGCGACGCGCACCGCGCCCAGGCGGTCGCCGGCGTCGCGATGCAGCGCATAGGCGCGCTCCCAGCGATCGATCGCGGCCGGGTGATCGAGCTCGAGATAGAACGCCCGGGCCAACCCCTCCATCACGATGCCGCTCTGCTCTCGTTCGAGCGCGGCCTCGAACGACCGGCGGGCACCGGCCGCGTCGCCTGCCTGCAGCGCCGCCCGCCCCGACGCGACCAGAGCCTCGAGGGCCGTCGTCACGCGCGGATCATCCCACGCGGCGACTGTCGCGCACGAGCCCGCCTCGACACGGTGCTCGGGATCTGATTCGCTGCGCGGAGATGGATCGCCGGATCGGTACGGTGCTGGCCGTCGCCACGCTCATGGCCCTCAGCGCCGCCCCGGCGGACGCTGCGCTGAAGACGTTCACGCTGCGCTCGGGGCCGTATCCCGTGGGCGGCTACGAGGTCAGGTTCCCGCGCGCCGAGGTGCCGACGCCGAAGGCCGACGGGTACATCGTGCGCATGCACGCGCGGCTCGTCGACGCGCGCGGGCGCCGCGTGAGCATCCGCGACGTGATGCTGCACCACGCCGTGTTCCGGCGCCGCTGGCGGCCGGGCGCCAAGCTGGCGTGCCGGAGCCAGCGGGGCGAGGCGTTCTACGGCACCGGCGAGGAGAACCAGCGCCTCGACCTGCCGGCCGGCTACGGCTACCGCACCCGGCGCGACGACCGCTGGCGCATCACCGCGATGCTGATGAGCCACGGGCTGCCGGTGCGCAAGGTCTACATCCAGTACCGCGTCACGGTCGACACGTCGCGGAAGCTGACCCCGGTGCGGGCGTTCTGGGTGCGGGCGAACGGCTGCGGGCCGAGCATCAGCTACCCGGTGCCGGGCGGCGGCCCGCCGGGCGCGACCAACCTGCGTCGGTACACGTGGCGGATGCCCTACGCCGGGCGGATCGTCGCCGCGAGCGGGCACCTGCACGGCGGCGCCAAGGACATGTGGCTCTCGCAGCCGCGCTGCGGCAACCGGCGCCTGCTGCACACGCGGCCGTACTACGCGCCGCCGGAGCACGCGTACTACACGTCGCGCCCGATCCTGCACGAGCCGGGCCCGTTCGACACGAGCGCGTTCAGCTCGCGCACGGGCATCCCGGTCCGCCGCGGGGAGCGATTGCGCCTCACCGGCGCCTACGACGCCCAGCTGCCGCACCCGCGGGTGATGTCGATCATGCACGTCTACGTCGCGCGCGGGCCGGCGCCGCGCGGCTGCGCGCCGCTGCCGGCCGATCGCCGCCAGGCGCGCAAGTACGAGCGCTTCCAGCCGGCGCCGCCGCTGGTGCGCGTGCCGCTCAACGCCCTCGACGAGCGCGGCCGCAGCTACGAGATCCTCGAGCCGCCGTGGCCCGCCCGGCGGCTGCGCCGGCGCGCGAGCGTCGCGGTCCGCGACGACGGCTTCTCACCGCCGCGCGTGCGCCTCCGCGCCGGCTCGAAGCTCACCTGGCGCTTCACGGGCGCCGCCCCGCACAACGTGCTGTTCGCCAACGGGCCGGCGCTCGTCGGCAGCCCGACGCTGCGTCGCGGCCAGACGCACACCACGCGCTTCCGCGTGCCCGGCCGCTACGAGCTGTTCTGCTACCTGCACCCGATGACCATGCACCAGGTCGTCGACGTGCGCTGAGCTAGCTGATCGTCCCGGCGGCGACGAGGGCGAGGACGAGCGCGCCGAGCGCGACGCGGTAGACGACGAACACGGCCGTCGAGTGGTTGCCGAGCCAGCGCAGGAGGAACGCGATCGAGGCGTAGCCGACGACGAACGCGCACAGGGTGGCGATCGCGGTCGGCACGAACGAGGCGTGCTCGCCCTCGCCGATATGGCGCAGCTCGAACGCGCCGGAGAGCACGACGGCCGGCACGGAGAGCAGGAACGAGTAGCGCGCCGCCGCCCGCCGCTCGAAGCCGAGGAACAGGCCGGCGGTCAGCGTCGCGCCCGAGCGCGAGACGCCCGGCACCAGCGCCGCCGCCTGCGCGAAGCCCATGATGATGCCGTCGCGGGCGGTGAAGGTGTCGATCTCCCGCTCGTGGCTGGCGAGCTTCTCGGCCAGCAGCAGGAGCAGTCCGAGCAGGATCAGCGTGCACCCGATCAGCGTCAGGCTGCGCGCGCCGTTCTCGATCTGCTCGGAGAACAGCAGCCCGAAGACCCCGATCGGGATCGTGCCGACGAGGATGTAGAAGCCCAGCCGCGCGTCCAGTGACGAGCGCTCGGCGGGGTCGCGCACGGCGCGCAGCGTGGACCGCGCGATCCGCCACAGGTCGTGCCGGAAGTAGAGGAGGACGGCGGCCATCGTCCCGAGCTGGGTGACGGCCGTGAACGCGGCGCCGGGGTCCTCCCAGCCCGCGAAGGCGGGCACGATCCGCAGGTGCGCCGTGCTCGAGATCGGGAGGAACTCGGTGAGCCCTTGCACGATCCCGAGGACGATCGCCTCGAGGGCGCTCACCTCGCGGACCAGCCGAGGTCCATCGTCACCGGCGCGCCGGTGAAGGCCTTGCCCCCGGGGCCGAGCAGGAACGCGACGACGTCGGCCACCTCGTCCGGCTCGATCAGCCGCTTGACCGCGTGCGGGGCGAGGATGACCTTCTCGAGCACCTCGTCCTCGGACATGCCGTGCGCCTTGGCCTGGTCGGCGACCTGGTTCTCGACGAGCGGCGTGCGCACGAAGCCCGGGCAGACCGCGCTGGCGACGATGCCCTGGTCGGCGCCCTCGAGCGCCAGCGTCTTGACGAGCCCGAGCACGCCGTGCTTGGCCGAGACGTAGCCCGCCTTGTACGGCGAGGCGACGAGCCCGTGGATCGAGGAGATCGCGATGTAGCGGCCGTCGCCGCTCGCGGCGAGGTGCTCCCAGGCGTAGCGGGCGAGCAGGAACGGGCTCGTCAGCAGCAGCGCGATCAGCCCGTCCCAGCGGTCCTCGGGGAACTCGGCCACCGGCGCGACGTGCTGGAAGCCGGCGTTGGGGATCACCGCGTCGATCCGGCCGAAGCGCTCGAGCGCGGCGTCGACGGCGCCGCGGTTGCCCCCGCGGGTGGTCAGATCGGCGGCGTGGGGCGCGCCCGGCCCGTCGGGGTCGGGCTCGAGGTCGACCGCGAGCACGCCCCATCCGTCGCCGGACAGGCGCTGGGCGATGGCACGGCCGATCCCTCCGGCCGCCCCGGTCACGATGACGGAGCGCTCAGGCACGAACGGGTTGTCTAGCACGAACCCTGATTAACTCCGGCGATGGCCGTCACCGCGCGCGAGCGCCTGGCCCCCGAGGTCTTCCGGCTCCCGATCGAGAAGATCCGCGAGGGCTACTACTCCGACGTCTACTTCAACTACGCGAAGGCGACGCTCGAGCTCGAGGGTCGCAACCCGCGCGTCCTGATGCAGGTCTTCCAGCGCAAGGAGTCGATCCTCGGCGGCATCGACGAGGCGATCGCGGTGCTGCGCCTGTGCGCCGGCCGCCGGAGCCCCGACGGCTCGTGGGAGGACGGCTGGGAGCAGCTCGAGGTCCATGCGCTGCACGAGGGCGACGAGATCGCGCCGTGGGAGACGGTGATGACGATCGAGGGCGACTACTCGCTGTTCGCGCACCTCGAGACCGTCTACCTCGGCTGCGTGGCGCGCCGCACGCTGGTCATGCGCAACGTCCGCGAGGTCGTCGACGCGGCGTCGGGCAAGCCGATCCTCTACTTCCCCGCCCGCCACGACCACTGGCTGGTCCAGACCGGGGACGGCTGGGCGGCGCACGTGGCGGGCGCGATCGGCGTCTCGACCGACGCGCAGGCGTCGTGGTGGGGCGGGCGCGGCGTCGGCACGGTGCCGCACGGGCTGATCGCGGCGTTCGACGGCGACACGGTGGCCGCGGCGCGCGCGTTCACGCGCCACTTCGGCCACCAGATGCAGGTCACGGTGCTCGTCGACTTCGTCAACGACTCGGTGCCGACCGCGCTCGAGGTCGCCGAGGCGCTCGGGCCCGACCTGTGGGGCGTGCGGCTCGACACCTCCGATGCGCTCGCCGACCTCGAGCTGCAGCGCCGCCACGGCGAGGACGCGCCCCGGGGCGTCGACGCCGAGCTCGTGCACCTCGTCCGCGACGCGCTCGACGAGGCCGGCTTCCCGGGCGTGCGGATCGTGGTCTCGGGCGGCTTCAACGCCGACCGCATCCGCGCGTTCGAGGCCGCGGAGGTCCCGGTCGACGCCTACGGCGTCGGCTCCGCGCTGATCCGCGGCTCCAACGACTTCACCGCCGACGTCGTGCTCGTCGACGGGCACCCGCGCGCGAAGGTCGGGCGCGAGCACCGCCCGAACCCGCGGCTCAGCCGAGTGACCTGATCAGCGGCACGAAGCGGACTCGCTCGTGGGCTTCGCGCTCGAGCCCGGCCGCCGCGCGCCGCAGCAGCACGAGCCGCTGGTCGTGCGCGTCGACCGGCCCGACGAGCCGGCCGCCCTCGCCGAGCTGCTCGCACAGCTCCACGGGCACGTCGTCCATCGCCGCGGCGACGTTGATCGCGTCGTAGGGACCCGCGGAGAAGTGCCCGCGCGCGCCGTCGCCGACGAGCAGCGTGACGTTCCCGACGCCCGCCGCCGCGAGGTTGGCGGCGGCCGACTTCGACAGCGCCGCGTGGCGCTCGATGCTCCACACGTGGCCCGCCAGCCGCCCGAGCACGGCGGCGTGGTAGCCCGAGCCGGTGCCGACGTCGAGCACGCGCTCCTCGCCCGTCAGCGCGAGCAGCTCGCACATGCGGGCGACGACGAGCGGCTGCGAGATCGTCTGCCCCGAGCCGATCGGCAGCGCGACGTTGTCCCACGCCTCCTCGCGCAGCGAGTCGGGCACGAAGCGGTCGCGCGGCACCGCCTCGATCGCCGCCAGCACGCGCTCGTCGGCGACGTAGGGCCGCAGCCGCTCGAGCAGCCGCGCGCGAGGGTCGTCCGCGCTCGGCGGCCTACGCCACGGACGCACCCGCGGCCGCCAGCTCGTCGAGGGCGCGCTCGGCATCGCCGGGCTGGACGTCGACGCCGCGCACGCCCGCGCGGTCGACGCGCACGGTGAAGCCCTCGCGCAGGGCATCGAGCACCGTGTTCTTCACGCAGTAGTCCGTGGCCAGGCCGGCGACCGTCACCGCGTCGACCCCGCGCGCCCGCAGCGTCTCGGCCAGCGAGGTGGCGTCGAACGCGGAATAGCCCTCGGTGTCGCGCGCCTGGCCCTTGTCGACGATCGCGTCGAGCGGGCCGGTGTCGAGGGCCGGGTGCAGCTCGGCGCCCGGGGTGCCCTGCACGCAGTGCACGGGCCAGATCCCGCCCTGCTCGGTGAACGAGCCGTGGTCGGGCGGGTGCCAGTCGCGGGTGGCGACGACGAGCTCGTAGTCGCCCGACGCAGCGAGCGCGTTGAGGCGCGGCGCGATCGTCTCGCCGTCCGGGACCGACAGCGCGCCGTCCGGCCGGGCGAAGTCGTTCTGGTAGTCGACGATGATCAGCGCTTCGGCCACGGAGCCTCAGTACCGGAGCAGCGCCGCGATGCCGCCGAGCGGCCCGAGGTCGTCGGCGTGGTGGCGCAGCACGAGCACCTCGGCGCTCGACTCGATCGCCTTCTCGACCGCCTCGTCGGCCTCGACGCCGCCGGCGATCAGCAGCGTCTCCACGCGCGCCTGCTCGAGCACGCTCATGACCTCGTCGCGGCCCGCCGCGGCGCGTCCGCCGGAGCCGATGCCCTCACGCACGCGCTCGAGCGCCTCCGCCTCGCGCTGCTCCGCGAGCTCGTCGCGCCTCGCGACCGCCGCGCGGCGCACCTCCTCGGTGCTCGCGTGCTCGACGTCGAGCCGCACGGTGCCCGCGAGCCGCTCGCGCAGGTACGGGTGCAGGTGCCGCTCGAGGTCGCCGACCGTCTCCTGGGGCGCGCCGATCACGAGCCGGTCGAAGCCGCGCGTCTTGTGCAGGTCGAACGCCACGCGCGCGACGTGCTCGAGGTGATCGCGCACGTCCTCCTCGACCGCGCGCTGGTAGCGCGGCTGCGACCAGCCGCCCTGGTCGTGCTGGGAGTGGACGTTGTCGTCGACGCGGTCGGTCTCCTCGAGCGCGTCGGGCGTGCCGAGGAACAGGCGCGCGCTGCGGCGGTTGGCGAGCAGCACGAGCCAGCGCTCGGCGTCGCCGCTGAGCATGAGCGGGTCGACGAACGGCGCGGCGTCGATCGCGACGCGCGTGGGCAGCGCGTGCGGGACGCGCACGGTCTCGAGCAGCCCGGCCGGGCCGCACGCGAAGACCGCGACGGCGCGCGTGCCGTCGTCCAGCAGCCCGGGCTGGGAGAGGGCGTCGCGCACGCTCTCGACGTCGGCGCGCAGCGCCTTCAGCTCGTCATGGTCGAGGTCGTCGAGCTCCTCGACCCGGTGGCGGGCGTCGGTGACGACCGACGTGACGAGGCTGGCGCGGGCGGGAGGTGTGGCGAACTCGGCGGGGTCGAAGTCGACGTAGACGCTCAGGACCCGGCCCTGGGCGGGGCGCAGCTCTGCGAGCTCACGGAGGCGGCGGGGGGAGACGGCCATGAGATTCGACCTACCCGCGCGCGGTCACCCCTTCACCCGGAACGCGCCGCGCATGAACGGGTGCACGCGGCAGAAGTAGGTGTAGGTGCCGGCGCCGAGCGTCGACGGCGTCGACCAGCTGTCGCGGTTGGCGGCGGCAGTGAAGCCCGGGGGGCCGAAGCCGAGCTCGCCGGAGTCGAACTGGACGGGCCCGTCGGCGAGCGGGTAGGCGATCCCCGTCGTGCGGTTGCACGGCGCCTTACAGGCGGTGACCGTGTGGTAGATCGTGCGCGCCGCGTCGCGGTTGACGAACGTCAGCGACTGCCCCGGCGCCACCTCCGGCGGGCGCGACATCGCGCCGCCGCGCAGCAGGTCGCCCTGGCCGTAGAGGAAGTCGGTGATCGCCAGCGGGTCGGCGGGGGCGGTCACGCCGGCCAGCCGCCGCGCGTCGGGCAGCCCGCCGCGCTCGCCGCCGTGGTTGTCGTTCTCCGGCAGGTGGCCGTGCGTGAGGCGCCCGCGCCGCTCGAGCTTGCCCGAGAACGGGTCGAGGCCGCCGCGACCGCCGGGGGCGAACGCCACCGGCATGATCCCCATCGACTCGTACCAGGAGGCGCGCTTGGAGTCGTAGGTGGCCGACACGCTCAGCACGTCGCCGCGCCTGACCTTGACGCGCCAGTTGCGGCGCGTCGCGGTCATCGCCACGTCCCACGACACCGCGCCCGCCGGCTCCCAGTACTTCGCCCGCGAGCGGAACAGGTTGACCGTGCGCCCGTCGCGCGTGAGCTTGAGATCCGTCCACAGCCCGCCCGGATGGAGGTGCCCCGCCGTCTGCACGAGCACGCCGTCGCGGTCCATCGTCAGCTGGTTGCGCGGGGCCCCGGCGCCGTAGGCGCCCGGCACGTGGTCGGGGTAGGTGAAGCGCCCGGCGCGCCCGCTCCCGCGGTGGACGTCGAACACCGGGTACGCCTTGCCGCCCTCGACGTCGAGCCAGCGCGTCTCGACCGGCCGGATGCCCTTCGCGGCGGGGGACGAGTCGGGGATGAAGTCGAGCGTGTAGGTGAGGTAGACGCGGTCGCGGTTCGGCAGCAGGTTGTGCACCATGTGGTTGAGCACCCACTGGTCGTCCGGCCGGTGGCGCCAGCCGTAGGGGCGCGGCAGCTTGACGTTGGTCTTCTCCTCGCCGGCCGCGAACGTCAGCTGGTTGTTGATGATCCAGACCGCGTGGTGCAGGTGCAGCACGTCGACGCCGGGGATCTTGCCGTTGACCCGCTCGAGGTTGGGGCGGAAGCCGACGATCCAGCCCGACTGCTTCGGCTTGGGAATGCGGTCGCCGTCGAGCGAGATCGTGTTCTGCCCCGGCTTGATCGTCACCGGGCCGTACTTGAACTTCAGGTGCTGCACGCGCGGCGCGGCGCTCGCACCGGCGGGCAGGAGCAGCAGCGCGAGCAGGATCAGGCCGACGAGCCGGGGGAGCACCTAGCGGACTGTAGTGATTGCGAGATGGTGTACGTTGCCGTTCGGATGAGGAGGGTATGGACGCTGCTGGTGATGGTCGTGGCCTTCGGGGCCCTCGCGAGCGTCGCCGTCGCCCATCCCGAGCGAAGCACCGAATTCCCGGATCACACGAAGGGCTCGGTGCCGAAGTACAGCGGGCACAACGCGAAGCCGCTGATCGTCTGCAAGTCCAACTCGCGCAAGCTGATCCGCAGGATCTACAAGGGCAAGAAGCAGGCGCGCAAGCGCCGCACCCGCCTGCGCCAGTACAAGAAGTGCCGCTTCCGCCACATCCAGTCCGCGGTCAACCGGGCGAAGACCAACGACCGGATCCAGATCCTGCCCGGCGTCTACCGCGAGGAGCCGAGCCGCAGGATCCCCGTCGACCAGGCCGAGTGCCGCTCGATGTTCGAGGTGCCGGACGACGGCGACGCCCCGGTGCCGACCTACGAGCACCAGGTCAAGTGCCCGAACGCGCGCAACCTGATCGCGATCATCGGCGACTCGCTCGCCGACCCCGACCGCGAGTGCGACCAGAAGTGCAACCTGCTGATCGAGGGCATGGGCCGCAAGCCCAAGGACGTGTTCATCGAGGGCGACCGCCTCAAGAAGGACGTCATCCGCGGCGACCGCGCCGACGGCTTCTACCTCCGCAACGTGTGGGTCGAGCAGGGCGCGTTCAACAACGTCGACCTCGTCGAGACGAACGGCTTCCGCCTGCGCCAGCTCGTCACGCCCTACGGGCAGAACTACGGCGTGCTCACGTTCGCCTCCGACAACGGCGTCTACGAGCACATCGAGGCGTTCGGCAACGGCGACTCCGGCATCTACCCGGGCTCCGGCCCCGAGGGCCACTGCCAGCGCTACGGCATCGAGATCCGCAACGTCAACTCGCACCACAACGTGCTCGGCTACTCCGGCACGGCGGGCAACGGCACGCACACGCGCAACTCGAAGTTCCACCACAACAACGCCGGCATCTCCGACGACTCGTTCGCCTCCGGGCACCCGGGCATGCCGCAGGACTGCTCGAAGTGGAACGCCAACGAGGTCTACTCGAACAACGAGAACTACTTCACGAACGACCGCGACGCGTACTGCAAGAACACGCCGTTCGAGAAGCGCAAGAAGGAGATCGTCTGCCCGCAGTTCCAGGTGCCGGTCGGCTCCGGCTTCATCCTCTACGGGGTCAACGCGAACATCATCCAGGACAACGCGATCTACGACAACTGGCGCTCGGGCGTGCGGCTGTTCTGGGTCCCGGCCGCGGTGCGCGGCGAGAACGACCCGGCCAAGCAGTACGACACCTCCAACGGCAACCGCTTCATCGGCAACCAGATGGGGCTGGGCGCGAACAACAAGCGGATGCCGAACGGGATCGACTTCTTCTGGGACGAGCAGGGCATCGACAACTGCTGGCTCGGCAACGTCGCGCCCGGCGGCGCCGTCACGAGCGATCCCGCGCAGCTCCCGCAGTGCCCGATGGGCTCCGTGTTCCAGACGTCGAACACCGCCAAGACCGCGGCCGAGGCGCCCTGCGCCACGTGGGATCCGGACGAGCAGCCGGACCCGCCCGGCTGCACCTGGTTCACGACCCCCGCCCGCCCGCCGCAATGAAGTGGGCGCTGGCGGCCACCGTCCTGCTCCTCGCCGGGGTGGGAGGGCTGCTGCTGCTCGGCGACCGCGACGGCGGGGCGACGCAGGCCGCGACCGACACCGCGCGCCTGCAGTGGAAGGACGAGCCGCTGCTGATCAAGGTGCCCGAGCTGCCGCGCGACCGCATCCTCACCGGCCAGGTCCGCAACGCGTCGCTGCGGGCCGTCGACCTCGAGTCCAAGCGCATACGCATCCTCGACGCGGAGGGTCGCCGGCTGAAGGCGACCGCGCTCTTCCGGCAGGGGTTCAACCACGGGCTCTACCCGCCGTCGATGAAGATCGAGGGGTCGGAGTTCGAACGCCGCCGGCTCGGCCGCATCGCCACGATCAAGCCGGGCCAGTCCGTGCCGCTGACGCTCTCGTGGCGCGTGCCGGAGGGCGGCTCGGAGCCGGTCGAGGCGCGCTTCGACGGCGGCAGCCTCACGCTGCCCCGCTGAGGCATCCCTGCGACACTGCAGGCATGGCTGACAACTCCTTCGATGCCCGCGCGGACCTCGAGGTCGGCGGCGAGACCTACGAGATCTTCCGGCTCGACGCGCTGCAGTCCAAGTTCGATGTCGCGCGGCTTCCCTTCTCTCTGAAAGTCCTGCTCGAGAACCTGCTGCGCAACGAGGACGGCGAGTCGGTGAGCAAGGAGGACATCGAGGCGCTCGCGAGCTGGGACGCGAGCGCGGAGCCGTCCGAGGAGATCGCGTTCACGCCCGCGCGCGTGGTCATGCAGGACTTCACCGGCGTGCCCGCGGTGGTCGACCTCGCGGCGATGCGCGACGCCATGGCCGACAACGGCGGCGACCCGTCGAAGATCAACCCGCTCGTGCCCGCCGAGCTCGTCATCGACCACTCGGTCCAGGTCGACGCGTTCGGCACCCACGAGGCCTTCAAGATCAACGCCGACTTCGAGTTCGAGCGCAACGAGGAGCGCTACGCGTTCCTGCGCTGGGGGCAGGACGGCTTCGACAACTTCGCGGTCGTGCCGCCCGACACCGGCATCGTCCACCAGGTGAACCTCGAGTACCTCGCGCGCGTCGTCTTCACGTCCGACGAGACCGCGCACGAGGGCGCCCGTCAGGCGTATCCCGACACGCTCGTCGGGACCGACTCGCACACGACGATGATCAACGGCCTCGGCGTGCTCGGCTGGGGCGTCGGCGGCATCGAGGCCGAGGCGGCGATGCTCGGCCAGCCGATGTCGATGCTGATCCCGCAGGTGCTCGGCTTCAAGCTCTCGGGCGAGCTGCCCGAGGGCGCGACCGCCACCGACCTCGTGCTCACCGTCACCCAGATGCTGCGCGAGCGCGGCGTGGTGGGCATGTTCGTCGAGTTCTTCGGCCCCGGCGTGAGCGCGCTGCCGCTGGCCGATCGCGCGACGATCGGCAACATGTCGCCCGAGTTCGGGTCGACCTGCGCGATCTTCCCGATCGACGAGGAGACGCTGCGCTACCTCGAGTTCTCCGGCCGGCCCAAGGAGCGCCTCGAGCTCGTCGAGGCGTACGCGAAGGAGCAGGGGCTGTGGCACGACGCCGACTCCGAGGAGCCGACGTACAGCGACACGATCGAGCTCGACCTCTCCCAGGTCGTGCCCTCGCTCGCCGGCCCGAAGCGCCCCCAGGACCGCGTCTCGCTGACGGAGTCCAAGGCCGCCTTCCGGCTCGCGCTCGAGGACCTGCTGCCCGACGACGTGGAGGATCCGAAGGAGGGCAAGGTCGACCAGGACGAGGAGAGCGCCGACTCGTTCCCGTCCTCGGACCCGCCGTCGACGGGCGACCACAACGGGCATGACGATCGCGCGCCGGACCCGCAGAAGCAGACCGACGGCGGCACCGGCGGCCTGCAGGTCGCCGAGCGGACCGAGGTCACCGTGCCGGTCACGCTCGAGGACGGCACGGAGACCGAGCTCGACCACGGGCACGTCGTGATCGCCGCGATCACCTCGTGCACGAACACGTCGAACCCCTCGGTCATGCTCGGCTCGGGGCTGCTCGCACGCAACGCGGTGGAGAAGGGCCTGAAGTCCAAGCCGTGGGTGAAGACCTCGCTGGCGCCGGGCTCGAAGGTGGTGACGGAGTACCTCGACCGCGCGGGGCTGACCGACGACCTGGAGGCGCTCGGCTTCCACCTCGTCGGCTACGGCTGCACGACCTGCATCGGAAACTCCGGGCCGCTGCCGGAGGAGATCTCCGACGTCGTCCAGGCCGAGGACCTCGCGGTCGTCTCGGTGCTCTCGGGCAACCGCAACTTCGAGGGCCGCATCAACCCCGACGTGAAGATGAACTACCTCGCGTCCCCGCCGCTGTGCGTCGCCTACGCGATCGCCGGGACGATGGACATCGACCTGCTCGACGAGCCGCTGGGCCAGGACCAGGACGGGAACGACGTCTTCCTCAAGGACATCTGGCCGAGCGAGCAGGAGATCGCCGAGACCGTCGAGAGCGCCGTGCAGAGCGACATGTTCCGCAAGTCCTACGACGAGGTGTTCGACGGCGACGAGCACTGGAACTCGCTCGAGGTCCCGACCGGCGACCGCTTCGAGTGGGACGAGGACTCGACCTACGTGCGCCAGCCGCCGTACTTCGAGGACTTCCCGGCCGAGCCCGAGGACGTCACCGACATCGAGGGCGCGCGCGTGCTGGCCAAGCTCGGCGACTCGGTCACGACCGACCACATCTCGCCCGCGGGCAACATCAAGGAGAGCTCGCCGGCCGGCGAGTACCTCAAGGAGCACGGCGTCGAGCGCAAGGACTTCAACTCCTACGGTGCGCGCCGCGGCAACCACGAGGTGATGGTGCGCGGGACGTTCGCGAACATCCGCCTGCGCAACCAGCTCGCGCCCGGCACCGAGGGGGGCGTGACGAAGTTCCAGCCGGACGGCGACGAGATGACGATCTACGACGCGGCGATGAAGTACGCCGAGGACGACACGCCGCTGGTGGTGCTGGCCGGCAAGGAGTACGGCTCGGGCTCGTCGCGCGACTGGGCGGCCAAGGGCACGACGCTGCTCGGCGTGCGCGCGGTGATCGCGGAGTCCTTCGAGCGCATCCACCGCTCCAACCTGGTCGGGATGGGCGTGCTGCCGCTGCAGTTCCCGGAGGGCGAGAACGCGGAGTCGCTCGGGCTGTCCGGCGAGGAGGAGTACTCGATCACCGGGCTCGAGGGCGGCGAGGCCAAGGAGGTCACCGTCAAGGCCGACGACAAGGAGTTCACCGCGCGGGTGCGCATCGACACCCCCAAGGAGGTCGACTACTTCAAGCACGGCGGGATCCTGCCGTTCGTGCTGCGCCAGCTGATGGCGGACGACGCGTGAGCGTCCCGGAGGTGTTGCGGAGCCTGCTCACCGCGGCGGGCCCGTCCGGCTATGAGCAGGCGCCGGCGGCGGTGTTCCGCGAGGCGTGCGAAGCGTTCGCCGACGACGTCACGACCGACACGGTCGGCTCGACGGTCGCGCGGGTGCGCGGCTCGGGCGCCGGCCCGGTGCTCGCGCTCGTCGGCCACATCGACGAGATCGGGCTGATCGTCCACCACATCGACGACGACGGCTTCCTGTGGTTCACCGCCGTTGGCGGCTGGGACCCGGTCGTGCTCGTCGGGCAGCGGCTGGAGGTCGCGACGCGGGAGGGCCCGGTCGCGGGCGTGGTGGGCAAGAAGCCCATCCACCTGCTCGACGGCGAGGAGCGCAAGAAGGCGCCGGAGCTCAAGCACCTGCACATCGACATCGGCGCGAAGGACGGCGACGACGCGCGCTCGATGGTGCGCGTGGGCGACGTCGCGGTGATCGCCGGCGAGCCGCTCGAGTACCCGAACGGGCGGCTGGTCTCGCGCTCGCTCGACAACCGCCTCGGGTGCTACGTCGCCTACGAGGCGGCGCGGCTGGTCGCGGAGGCCGGCGACGCGGCGGCCGACGTCTGCGCGGTGGCGGTGACGCAGGAGGAGATCACGTTCGCGGGCGCGCGGACGACGGCGTTCTCGCTGGAGCCTGACCTCGCGGTCGCGATCGACGTGACGTTCTCGACCGACCAGCCCGGCCTGTCGGAGAAGGAGCTGGGGCGCAACCGCTTCGGCACCGGTCCCGTGCTGCAGCGCGGCTCGACGCTCGACCCGGCCCTGTTCGAGCTGCTCTACGAGGCGGCCGAGGCCGAGGACATCCCGTTCACGGTCACCGCCTCCTCGCGTGCGACGGGCACCGACGCCGACGCGATCCACAGCGCGCGCGGCGGCGTGCCGAGCGCGGTCGTCTCGGTCCCGCTGCGCTACATGCACTCGCCGGTCGAGATGGTCCAGCTCGAGGACGTCGCCACCACGGCGCGGCTGCTCGCGACGTTCGCGCGGCGGCTCGAGGCCGGCGTGTCGTTCCTGCGGTGACGCCGCCGCTCCTGCTGCTCTGGGACATCGACGGGACGCTGCTCCAGCGCGCCTCGCTCGAGCACGCGCAGGCGATGCGGGCGGCGCTCGCGCAGGTCCACGGGTCGCTGGAGCTCGACGGCCTGCACGTGGAGGCCGCGGGCCGGACCGACGCGGCGATCGCCCGTGATCTCCTGATCGCCGCCGGGCACGCTTCGGAGGCGATCGATTCGCGGGCAGACGACGTCATCGCAGCGTGCTGCGCGCACTACGACGAGCTGTGCCCGGTCGACCTCTCCGCGCGCGTCGCCCCCGGCGTCCCCGACGCCCTCGCCCGCCTCGCTCGCCGCCCCGACGCCTTCCGGTTCTCGCTCGTGACCGGCAACTACGAGCGGATCGCGCGGCTGAAGCTCGCGCGCGCGGGCATCGGCGACTGGTTCCCGGAAGGGCAGGGCGCGTTCGGCTCCGACGCCGAGGACCGCGCGCTGCTGCCGCCGATCGCACGCGCGCGCGCCGGCGACTGGCCGCGCGAGCGGACCGTGGTCATCGGCGACACCCCGCGCGACATCGCGTGCGCGCGGGCGGACGGGCTGCGGGTCGTGGCGGTCGCGACGGGGCCGTTTGCGGTGTCGGAGCTCGCGGACGCTGATGCGGTGGCGGACTCGGCGTCGGCCGTGGTGGCGGTGCTCGAGGACTGGGCTTAGGGCGGGCGTGCGCCCGAGCTACCGCGGAACGCTGAGCAGCGTCGCCGAGGTCACGCCGCCCCGCCGCCGGATCCGCGTGACGTAGGCCGTCGCCGGACCGAGCGCGGTGCTCCAGAGCGTGTCGGTCACGCCCGGCTTCGGGCGCGGGGCTTGCCGCGGCGGCTTGCCGCCCCGGTAGCCGGCGCGGTGGCGGTGCTTGCCGCTCTCGTGACCGGCGTCGCGGCGCGCGGTCGGCGTGGTGCGGTAGAGGACGCGGTCGCTCGTGGTGCGGCGGAGGGCGAGCGGGCCGAGCCGCAGCTCCTGGCGCGTGGACGTCGAGCGCACGTAGAGCAGCCGCCGGCCGTCGTAGGAGGGGTTCGTGAGGAGCGCGCGACGCTCGGTGCGCAGCACGCGGACCGCGCCCGTGCCGAGGTCGAGCAGACGGATCTGCGCGCCGGAGCGGCCGGCGCGGTGGTAGACGAGCAGCTGCCCGGCGAGCGCGGGGCGGCCGAGCTGCTCGGAGCCGCCCGCCTGCACGACGACGCGCGGCGGCGCCGAGGCGTTGCGCGGCTGCGCGACGAGCTGCGTGCCGCCGATGTTCCACACCACCCACTGGTCGCTGAACGCGAAGACGCCCGCGTTCGGCGCCGGGTAGCTCGCCACCGGCGCCAGCGTGGCCGGGTCCGCGAGCACGATCGTGCTCGCGCCGTCGCGCCAGCCGACGAGGCCGGCGCCCAGCGCCGGGTCGCGCCCGGGCAGGCCGAGGGTCGCGTCCGGCCGCTTCAGGTAGCCGGTGCCGCCGGGGCGCTGGAAGGCGATGCGGTCGCCGTCGGCCGCCGGTCCCGAGGCGCCGCCGGCGATAATCGTGGCCGCGCTCGCGGGCGCGACCGCGGTCATCGCCACCGCGCACGCCGCGAGCGCGACGGCGTCGGCGGCCCGCAGCCCGCGCAGGATCCCCGGGCGCTCGGCCATCGCCGCGTGGGCGGCGTTGCCGCGGTCGCTCTCCGCGACGGGCGCGAGCGCGATCACCGGCAGCGCGCGGCCGATGCCGAAGGCGAGGCCGAGCGCGGCGCCGAGCGCCGGGTCGCCGAGCGCGACGCTGACCGCCGCCAGCGCCCACACCGCGAACGTGAGGATGAACGTGGTGAAGCCGAGCCCGAGCAGGACGCCATAGAGGCCGGCGGCCAGCGGCACCGGCAGCACGCGCCGCCACGACTCCGGCACCTGGCGGCGCACCTGCGGCACGATCCGCGCCCCGCGCGCCTCGCCGATCGCGGCGGCCACCGCGATCACGGCGGCGACGGCCGCGGCGCCCGCCCCGCCCGCGCCGAGCCACTCGCCCAGCAGCGCGAGGCCGCCGAACGTGATCACGCCGCCGGCGAGCGCGCCGGCGGTGAACGTCACGCACGCGACCAGCGTCGTCCGCAGGCGCCCGGCGTAGCCCGCCGGCGCGAGCGTCTCCACCATCGAGAAGCCGCACGGCGACCACGCGCCGGTGACCCCGGCGGCGAGCGCGGCGGCGGCCAGGACCCAGGTCAGCACGGGACCTTCGTCTGGTAGTACATGACGCAGAACACGCGGCGGCCCTTGTAGCAGTAGCCGGTCAGCGAGCCGTCGCCGTTGATGCGCCGCTTCGAGTACGAGCAGCAGTCGACGAGCTTGCGCACGTGCCCGCCGCAGCAGCGGTACCACGCGCCGTCGGTCTTGGTGGTGATGTCGTACTGCTGCGCCACGGCCTTGCACACCGGCGTGCGCGACGCGGAGGGCAGCGGGTTGCCCTCGGCGTCGGCCAGGCGCGTGCCGTCCTCGTCGATCGGGTTGCCCTCGACGTCGATGAGGCGGCCGAGGTCGTCGACGCGCTTGCCGTCCTTCGCGCGGATCGGGCGGCCGCGCGAGTCGATCCGCGGCAGGCCGGTCGGGTGCGGGCACGAGTCGGTCGTGTAGATGTGGCCGCAGAAGTGGTAGGCCTCGGCCTCGCCGGGCTTGATCAGCGAGGTCGCGGTCTTGGCGCCGGTGACCGCCATCAGGGTGCCGCTGACCTTCGCGAGGAAGCCGCGCCGCGACTCGTTCATGCGCGCCGGCGCTCCGCGGTCGCCAGCACGGACTCGAGCTGGCCGGCGGTGTTGAACGTGCCCTTGGCGAGCACGGTGCCGTGCTCGTCGAGCGCGACCGCGAACGGCGAGCCGGGGATCCCCGCGGCCGCCCACGCGTGGGCGTCGCGGACCTCGTCGAACGTCCGCAGGCGCACGAGCGGATCGCGGCCGAGCGCCTCGATCGCCGGCTCGAGCGCGCGGCACATGCCGCAGCCCTCGGAGGTGAAGACGGCGAGCCCGAGCCGCCCCGGCTCGACCTCCATCAGCTCGCTGCGGCCGCCGAGCTCGGGGCCCTCCTCGGGGATCTCGAGCGCGCCGCGCGGGTCGATCTCCGCGCGCAGGCGCCCGAGCTCGCGCGCGAGCGCGAGCACCGCGACGCCCAGCGCGACGACGCCGAGCAGCGCCGCGGCGAGCCCGATCGCGAGCCAGCCCTCGGTCGTCGGCTCGTCGCGGTCGAGCAGCGGCAGCACGGCGAACGCCGCGGCGAGGCCGCCCGCGCGGGCGAGCGAGGCACGGCCGATCCGCCCGCGCGCGCCGAAGCACGCGCACGGCGCGCCGGCGCGCCCCGACATGAGCGCGGCGGCCTGCGCCAGCGCGAAGCCGGCGAACAGCGCGGCGCCCGCGTAGGCGGCGGCCTCGATCCCGGCCACGATCGCGACGGCGAGCGCGAGCTCGATCGCGATCAGCCCGCCCCAGATCACGCGCTGCGCAGCCTCGTCGCGGATCCCGTACGTCGTCAGCGCGGCGCGCGTGCGCGGGCCGTCGGCGAGCTTGAGCAGCGCGGAGCCGACGAGCACGGCGCCGAGCAGCAGCGCGAGGAGCACGGGGAGCATGCGGCGGCGAAGGTAGCAGCCGAGCCTGAAGGATCAGGCCGGTCGCTACATGAGCGGCGCGGCGGTCCAGTAGCCGTCGCCGCCGATCGGGAGGAACGTCGCGATGCGCGCGAGCTCGGTCCGGACGTCGGCGATCTCGCGGTCGCAGACCGCCGCGACCTCGGCGGTCGCGATCGGCATCCCCGCCCAGTCGAGGACCTCGTCGACGGAGCCGGGATCGTGGCGGCGCGTGAGCTCGGGCGCGAGGTTCGCGATCGCCGCCTCGTAGGCCTCGACGGGGCGGAAGCCCGGGAGGTCGACGCGGCCGGCGGTCGGCCAGTCCGCGGGGGGCTCGGTGACGCGGATCAGCTCGTAGGAGGGGCACGTGTAGCGGCGCTCCTCCGGAGGGCCGCCGAGCTTGTAGTCCTGCGCGCGCGAGGCGGGCGAGGGGCTGCGGGCCGCGGCCATGTCCTCCCGCAGCGCCTCCTCGACGTCGGGCCGCTCGAGCCAGACGCGCATCTCGCCGGGCTCGATCAGCGACTCGCCCGCGGCGCGCGCGATCACGGCCGGGTCGTCGATCTCGAGCCCCGAGAAGCACAGCACCCGAAGCCGGCGCAGGATCGCCTCCTCGGCGTCGGGCGCGCGCATCCGCGTGGCGACGACCGCCCGGCAGGCGGGCAGCGAGGCGCTCTCTTCGACCGGGCGCCAGTCGATCGGCATGCCGTGGCGGAGCTGGATCTCGCGGCGGGTCTCGGCGATCCGCTCGGGCGGGAAGACGTCGCCGGCGCGCTCCTCGGAGAGCACGACCATGTGCAGCTCCCACTCGATCTGGTCGCCGTAGAGCCACAGCAGCCGCAGCCGCTGACGCTCGGCGGAAAAGGCGAAGGGGCAGCCCGGATCCGTGAAGTGCCGGATCAGCACCGGCGCCCCGCCGTTCGCACGCTCCATGCCGGCGAAGCTAGCGCATGCTAGGAGCGGACGAGCTTCTTGTAGGAGATCCGGTGCGGCCGGTCGGCCTCCGCGCCGAGCCGGGCGCGCCGGTTCTCCTCGTAGGCCTCGAAGTTGCCCTCGAACCAGGTGACCTGCGAGTCGCCCTCGAACGCGAGCACGTGCGTCGCGACGCGGTCGAGGAACCAGCGGTCGTGGGAGATGATCACCGCGCAGCCGGGGAACGCGAGCAGCGCCTCTTCCAGGGCACGCAGCGTGTCGACGTCGAGGTCGTTGGTCGGCTCGTCGAGCAGCAGCGTGTTGCCGCCGCGGCGCAGCAGCTTCGCGAGGTGCACGCGGTTGCGCTCGCCGCCCGACAGCGCGCCGACCTTGCGCTGCTGGTCGGAGCCCTTGAAGTTGAAGCCGGCCACGTAGGCGCGGGAGTTGACCTCCTGGTCGCCGACCTTGATGTGCTCGTAGCCGTCTGAGATCTCCTCCCAGACCGTCTTCTCGGGATCGAGCGCGTCGCGGCTCTGGTCGACGTAGGCGAGCTCGACGGTCTCGCCCAGCGCCAGCGTGCCCGCGTCGACCTCCTCGTCGCCCACGATCATCCGGAACAGCGTCGTCTTGCCGGCGCCGTTCGCGCCGATGATCCCGACGATCCCCGCCGGCGGCAGCGTGAACGACAGGTCGTCGATCAGCAGGCGGTCGCCGAAGCCCTTGCGCAGCTTCTCGGCGTCGATCACCTTGCCGCCGAGGCGCGGCCCCGGCGGGATGTGGATCTGGACCTGGTCGAGCTTGATGTTGCGGTCCTCGGCCAGCAGGCGCTCGTAGTTGTTCAGGCGCGCCTTGGACTTCTTGCGCCGGCCCTTGGGGTTCTCGCGCACCCACTCGAGCTCGGACTCGATCGTGCGCTTGCGCGCCTTGTCGGTCTTCGCCTCCTGCGCGAGCCGCGCCTGCTTCTGCTCCAGCCAGCTCGAGTAGTTGCCCTGGAACGGGATGCCGTGCCCGCGGTCGAGCTCGAGGATCCAGCCCGCGACGTTGTCGAGGAAGTAGCGATCGTGGGTGACGGCCACGACGGTGCCCTTGTACTCCTCGAGGTGCCGCTCGAGCCAGCCGACGGACTCGGCGTCGAGATGGTTCGTCGGCTCGTCGAGGAGCAGCAGGTCGGGCGCGCTCAGGAGCAGGCGGCAGAGCGCGACGCGGCGGCGCTCGCCGCCCGACAACTTGGTTACGTCCGCGTCCGAAGGGGGCAAACGGAGCGCATCCATGGCGGTGTCGAGCTGCGTGTCCAGGTTCCAGGCGTCGGCGGCGTCGATGCGCTCCTGGATGCGCGCGAACTCGTCCGCGGTCTCGTCGGAGTAGTTGGCGGCGAGCTCGTTGAAGCGGTCGAGCAGAGCCCGGGTCTCGGCGACGCCGTCCTCGACGTTCCCGCGCACGTCCTTGCTCTCGTCGAGGTGGGGCTCCTGCTCGAGCAGGCCGACGGTCGCGCCCGGCGCGAGCACCGCCTCGCCGCGGAACTCCGTGTCCACTCCGGCCATGATCCGAAGCAGCGTCGACTTGCCTGAGCCGTTGAGGCCCAGGACGCCGATCTTCGCGCCCGGCATGAACGACAGCGAGATGTCCTTCAACACCTGCTTGTCCGGGGGATGCGTCCGGGACAGCTTGTACATCGTGAATACGTATTGACTGGACATGCGGCGGTTGAGGATAGGCGCTCGTTGACCGACATTGCCCATATGGCTCCGCTCATCGGCGTCACGACATCCGAGGTCCGCCGCGGTGACCTCGCGACGCTGCGCCGTCACGGCGAGCCGCCGCAGCATGAGATGGCGCTCGGGCTGACCTACATGCGGGCCGTCGAGCTGGCCGGCGGCGTGCCGGTCGTGCTGCCGCCGCTCGGCAACGGGCTCGCCACGCTGCTCGACCGTCTCGACGGCGTCTGCCTGTCCGGCGGGCCCGACCTCGACCCGGCCGCCTACGGCGCCCGCGCCCACGAGCAGCTCGGCCCGACGGAGCCCGCGCTCGACCGCTTCGAGCTCGAGCTGGCGCGCGCCGCCGACGCCGCCGGGATGCCGCTGCTCGGCATCTGTCGCGGCGCCCAGGCGCTCAACGTCGCCCGCGGCGGCACGCTGCACCAGCACATCGAGGACCACCGCCAGACCGAGCTCGCCACCCAGCCCGTGCACGCCGTGCGGGTCACGGGGGCTCGCTCGCCGCGCGCGTGCTGGGCACACGCGCCACGCAGGTCAACTCCTTCCACCACCAGGCGTGCGACGTGCTCGGCCACGGCCTCGTCGCCACCGCCTGGGCGCCGGACGGCACGATCGAGGCGATCGAGGACCGGAGCCATCCGTTCCTGCTCGGGGTGCAGTGGCACGCCGAGACGCTGATCGACGACGACGCGCAGCTGGCGCTGTTCCGCGCGCTCGTCGACGCCGCGAGCGGCCGGGCGCTCACCGGTACGCTGGCTGCGTGACCGGAGTCGTCGAGCAGATCGCCATCACCCCCGACCGCGCCGCGCTCCCCGCGCCGGTCGCGCGCGTGCGCGCCGAGGCCGGTCGCGGCATCGAGGGCGAGTACCACTGGTCGCCCACGCCGGACTCCGGCCAGAGCATCACGCTGATCGCCGCCGAGGCGCTGACCGGGCTGCGCGAGGACACCGGCATCGAGCTCTCGCACGAGGCGTCGCGCCGCAACGTGCTCACGCGCGGCATCGACCTCAACGCGCTCGTCGGCCGCCGCTTCCGCGTCGGCGAGGTCGAGTGCGAGGGCGTCGAGCTGTGCGAGCCGTGCAACACGCTCGCGAAGCTCACCGAGCGCGGCGTGCTGCGCGGCCTGGTGCATCGCGGCGGGCTGCGCGCCGACATCCTGGCCGGCGGCTCGATCGCGGTCGGCGACGCGGTGGTGGCGGCTTAGTGGCCGCGCTGAGCGTCCGCGGAGCCGTCAAGCGCTACGGCGAGATCACGGCGGTCGACCACCTGGACCTCGAGGTCCCGGAGGGCACGTGCGTCGGCCTGCTCGGGCCGAACGGCGCGGGCAAATCGACCACGATGCGGCTGCTGACCGCGCAGGCGATCGCCGACGAGGGCGCGATCGAGGTGCTCGGCCACACGCTCCCGGGCGACTCGAAGGCGGCGCGCGCCGAGATGGGCGTCGTCCCGCAGCTCGACAACCTCGACACGACGCTCACGGTCGAGCAGAACCTGCGCGTGTTCACGCACCTCTACCGGATCCCGCGCGCCGAGCGCTCCGCCGCGATCGAACGCGCGGTCGAGATGGCGCGCCTCGGCGACCGCCGCGACACGCGCGCCGACAAGCTCTCCGGCGGCATGCGGCGGCGGCTGCTGATCGCCCGCGCGCTCGTCCACCAGCCGCGGCTCGTGCTGCTCGACGAGCCGACCGTCGGCCTCGACCCGCAGGTGCGCCAGGAGCTGTGGGCGCTGATCGACGCGCTGCGCGCCGAGGGCGTCTCGATCCTGATGTCGACGCACTACATCGAGGAGGCCCAGCGCCTCGCCGACACCGTGACGATCATGGCCGAGGGCAAGGCGGTCGCGAGCGGCCGTCCGTCGGAGCTCGTGCGCGAGCACGTCGGGCTCGAGGCGATCGAGGTCTACGGGCCGCCGTCGCGGCTGGCCGAGGCGGAGGCGGAGGCGCGCGCCGCGGGCTACAACACCCGCCGCACCGGCACCTCGGTGTCGGTGCTCGGGATCGAGCGCGCGAACGGCGAGATGCCCGAAGGCGAGCGCCGGCCCGCGAACCTCGAGGACCTGTTCGTGATGCTGACGGGCGAGGAGGCAGAGTGACCGGCGCGCGCACCTCGCTCGGCCGGCTCGAGCGCCCCGCGATCCGCGGCGTGCTCGTGCGCGAGGTCATCAACTTCTCCTCGTTCTGGAAGTCGAGCGCGTTCTCCTCGACCGTCGAGCCGACGATCTACCTGCTCGCGTTCGGCTTCGGCTTCGGCACGCTCGTCTCCACCGTCGCCGGCTACGACTACGTCGAGTTCGTCGGCACCGGCGTGGTCGCCACCGCGGTCCTGTTCTCGTCGGTCTTCTCGGCGATGTTCGGGTCGTTCGTGAAGTACCAGTTCCAGCGCACCTACGACGCGATCCTGGCGGCGCCGGTCGACACCGAGGAGCTCGTCACGGCCGAGGCGATCTGGATCGCCGCGCGCGCCGGCGTGTTCGGCTGCGCGCCGCTGTTCGTGGCGATGGTGTTCGGCCTGGACCCGAGCTGGGGCATGCTGCTCGTCCCGCTCATCGGCGCCCTCACCGGGTACGGCTGGGCCTGCTTCGGCATCTTCATCGCGGCCGTCCTCAACTCGATCGACCACTTCTCCTACGTCACGAGCACGGTCGTCACGCCGATGTTCCTGACCGCCGGCACGTTCTTCCCGATCTCCGGGCTGCCCGAGTGGGCGCAGGTGCTGGCCCAGTTCAACCCGCTCTACCACTGCGTGCAGCTCGTGCGCCACGCGGCGTTCGGGTTCGAGGGCTGGGTCGACCTCTACCACGTGGGCGCGCTCGTGGTGTTCGCCATCGCCACGTGGCGGCTGGCGATCCACTACATGACGAAGAAGCTCGTCGACTGACGACCCCGCCGGTACCGTAGAGGGTTCGTGCCGCAGTTCCTGGACATCGAACAGTCGGTCCTGCTCCTCGAGCTGGAGCCGCCGTTCGACAAGCGCGCCGTGCAGCTCGCGCGCCGCCGGATGGCGAAGCGCTGGCACCCCGACATCGCCCCGCCCGGGCGCCAGCACGAGCACGAGCGCCACCTCAAGGCGATCAACGAGGCGGCCGACCAGCTCGAGCGCCTGGCCGAGGACTCGCGCGGCGGCAAGGTCAGCCGCAACGCCGTCAAGGTCTCCGCCGCCGCCGCGCGCAAGGCGCGCGCCGAGGAAGGCCAGCGCGCCTACGAGGCCGAGCAGCGCGCGCGCGAGCACGCCGCCGACCGCGAGAAGCACGACCCGTTCGCGTCGCGCGTCCCCGACCACTCGGTCGTGCACCGCTACGCGCGCTGCCTCTCCTATCCCGAGTGGGGCGTCGGCAGCGTCAACGGCATCTACTTCACCGGCGACGGCGACGACATCCAGCAGTGGGCGCGCGTCTCCTTCCAGGTCGGCGTGCGCACGGTGCCGGCGGGCTCGCTGCAGTTCGTCGACTTCTCCAAGCCCGACCCGGGCGCCGAGCGGGTCGAGCGCTTCATGACCGCCGCCAAGCACGCGCTCGCCGAGGGCGACTTCGCGCTCGCCGCGCAACGGCTCGTCTACGCGCGCGACGCCGAGCCGGAGAACCCGGCCGTGCTGCGGCTGCTGACCACCGCGTTCTGGCAGGCGGGCAACCTCGCCGCCGCCGGCCGCGCGGTGCGCGACTGGGCGCGCGTCGAACCCGATCGCCCGGCGCCGTACCGCACCGCGGCGCGCATCTACGAGGATCAGGGCGCGCTCTCGATGGCGGTCGACGCCGCCGTGCGCGAGACGCGGCGCGCGCCGTCCGACGGCTCCGCGTTCGAGCGCCTCGGCCGCCTGCGCCTGCGCACGTTCGACCGCGAGGGAGCGCGCGCCGCCTACGAGCACGCGCGCACGCTCGAGCCGAGCGAGCAGGGCCTGCTCGACCTCGCGCTCGTCTGCAACCTGATGGGCGACACCGGCGCCGAGGTCAGCGCCTGCGAGCACGCCGCGAAGCTCGCGCCGGAGTCGGCCGCGGCGTGGTCGCGGCTCGCGCACGCGCTCGCGCGCACGGACCGCACGAGCGATTGCCTCGCCGCGTGCGACCGCGCGCTGAAGCTGCTCGACGATCCCGAGGTGCGGGACCTCCGCGAGCAGGTGCTCGCGGCGGCCCCGCGCGCCATCGAGAAGGCCGCCTAGGCGGGCTGCAGTCGCAGCTCGCCGGCGCCGATCCGCACGGGGCGGATCAGCCCGCCGACGAGGACGGCGCCGAGGGCGAAGATGCCCGCAGCGACCCAGAACGCCGTGGCGTAGCCGTGCACGGCCGCCTCGCCCAGCAGCTCCGGCGTCGCTCGCTCGCCCGCCGCGTACGAGGCGGCCGCGTGTGCGCCGACCGCGCTCAGCGCCGCGGTCCCGAGCGAGCCGCCGACCTGCTGCATCGTGTTGATCATGGCCGAGGCGACGCCCGTGTCCTGCGCGTCCACGCCGTATGTGGCGGTGGCGAAGCTCGCGGAGAACACCGTGCCGGCGCCGACGCCGGTGACGAGCAGTGCCGGCAGCACGTGCCCGGCGTAGCTCGAGTCCGGCGCGAGCTGGGCGAACCAGGCCATGCCCGCGGCGCCGAGCGACATCCCGGCCGTCAGCAGCCAGCGCGAGCCGATGCGGCGGAGCAGCACCAGGTTGACCGCCGTCGCGGCCGCGATGACCGCGGCGGTGAGCGGCAGGAACGCGAGCCCGGCCTCGATCGGGCTGTAGCCCTTCGTGCGCTGCAGGTAGTACGTCAGGAACAGGAAGACGGCGAACAGCGCGCTCGCCGCCAGCCCGAGCGAGAGGTACGCGCCGCCGCGGGTGCGGTCCCGCACCACGCGCATCGGCAGCAGCGGATGCGCGGCGCGCGACTCGATCGCGACAAACGCCGCCAGCAGCACCGCGCTGGCGACCAGCATGGCGATCGTCACGGGATGGCCCCACGACTCCCGCTCGGAGTTCGAGAAGCCGTAGACGAGCGCGAACAGCCCCAGCGAGGCGGTCACGGTGCCCGGCAGGTCGAGCGGCGCCCGGTGCGTGCGCTCGTGCACCAGCAGCCTGCCCGCGGCCACGGCCGCGGGGACGGCGAACAGCAGGTTCACGTAGAGGCACCAGCGCCAGCTGAGCACCTCGGCGAGGATGCCACCGAGCAGCAGCCCGATCGCCGCGCCGCCGCCGGCCACGGCGCTGTACACGCCGAACGCCTTGCCGCGCTCGTGCGGGTCGGTGAACGTCGTCGACAGGAGCGCGAGCGCGGCGGGAGCGAGCAGGGCGCCGAACACGCCCTGGCCGGCGCGCGCGGCGACGAGGACGGTGAAGGAGTCCGCGACGCCGCCCACCGCGGAGGCGGCGGCGAAGCCGAGGAGGCCGCCGACGAAGGCGCGCTTGCGACCGAGCAGGTCGCCGAGGCGGCCGCCGAGCAGCAGCAGCGAGCCGAAGGCCAGCGCGTAGGCGGTGATGATCCACTGCCGCGCGTCGTCGGAGAAGCCGAGGTCGCGCTGCGCCGACGGCAGCGCGACGTTCACGATCGTCGCGTCGAGGACGACCATGAGCTGGGCGATGGCGATGACGCCGAGGATCGCCCAGCGTCGCTCGTGATGGGGAGGGGGAGCAGTTCTCATGCCAGGAGGACGGCGCAGGACGCGGAGATGTGACACGGGCGTCGTGTCACGATTCCGGCAGCCGCCTCGTCACACGGGCATGACCAACCACATCGTGATCACCGGAGCCACCGGCGCAGTCGGCCGGCGCGCCGTCCGCGCGCTCGTGGCGCAGGGCCACCGCGTCACCGGCGTCGTGCGATCCGCACGCGGCCGGCGGCTCCTCTCCAGCCTCGGCGCCGCGCCGATGGAAGCGGACGTCTTCGACCAGGCGTCGCTGACGACCGCCTTCAAGGGCGCCGACGCCGTCGTGAACCTCCTCACGCACATCCCCAGCGCGGATCGGATGCCGATCCCGGGCGCCTGGGACGAGAACGACCGCTTGCGCCGCGAAGCGTCAGCGGCCATCGCGCGCGCGGCCGGCGCGGCCGGCGTGAGTCGCCTGGTCCAGGAGTCGCTCGCGTTCGTGTACGCGGACGGCGGCGACGCATGGCTGACCGAGGACGCTCCGGTCGTGGGCGGCACGACGACGTCGTCCGCGCTCGACGCTGAGGCCAACGCCGCGGCGCTGTTCGGCGGCGACACCGTGGTGCTGCGCTTCGGCCTCTTCATCGGGCCGGACAGCGACCTCACCCGCTCGGACGTCGAGGCGGCGCGCTCGGGTGTCTCGCCGAGCCTCGGCCGGCGCGAGGCGTACCGGCCGACGCTGTGGCTCGACGACGCCGCCGCGGCGGTCGGCGCCGCGCTCGGCGCCCCGCCCGGGGTCTACAACGTGGCCGACGCGGACCCGCCGACGCGTGGCGAGATCGACGCGGCGCTCGCGGCCGCCGTCGGTCGCGACGCGCTGCGGCCGCCGATCGAGGACGTCCCGCCGCTGGCCGAGCCGGTGGCGCGCTCGCAGCGCGTGTCCAGCCGGCGGCTGCACGAGGCGACGGGCTGGACGCCGCGCGTGCGCGCCGGGACCGACGGATGGCGGCTGATCGCGGAATGGCCGCTCGCGGCATGAGCGCCGAGCAGCGTTTCGCGCGGGCCCGGCCACGGCTGCTCCGCCTCGCCTACAGCCAGCTCGGCGACATGGGCGAGGCGGAGGACGTGGTCCAGGAGGCGTGGCTCAGGCTCGAGCGCACGGGCGAGGATTCGATCGACGACCTCGATGCGTGGCTGACGACGGTGGTGGGCCGGCTCGCGCTCGACACGCTGCGCTCGGCCCGCGTGCGACGCGAGGCCTACGTCGGACCGTGGCTGCCGGAACCCATGGTCTCCGGCACGGCGGCCGACCCGGCCGATCGCGTGACGCTCGACGAGTCGGTCAGCTACGCGCTGCTGGTGCTGCTGGAGCAGCTCTCGCCAGCGGAGCGGACCGCGTTCGTCCTCCACGACGTCTTCGACATGCCCTTCCCGGAGGTGGGCGAGGTCGTCGGCCGCGCGCCGGACGCGGTGCGTCAGCTCGCCTCGCGCGCCCGGCGGCACGTGAAGGAGCAGCGCCCGCGCTTCGACGCCAGCCGCGACGAGCACGAGCGCGCGGTCCGGGCGTTCGCGCACGCGGTCGCGGAGGGCGACGTCGACGGGCTGCTGGCGGCGCTCGACCCGGACGTCGTGTGGACGGCCGACGGCGGCGGTCGCGCCGTCGCCTCGCGCATCCCGATCCACGGCGCCGATCGCGTGGCGCGCGGCTGGGTCGCGTTGCGTCGCCGGCCGTCGATCGAGCCGACGCCCTGGCCGGTCGACGTCAACGGCCGGCTCGGGCTGATGATCCAGGGCACGGACGGGCACCTCGCGGTGCTCTCCTTCACGGTCGAGCGGGGCCGGATCGCGCGGATCGACGTCGTGCGCAATCCCGAGAAGCTGCGCCGCGTCCGGCGCCGCGCATGAGCGCGGCGCCGTGACCCCTCATCGCCGGCCGGTGCCCGCGATCACGTAGAGCGTGTCGCCCTCGGCCGCCGAGGCCAGCAGGTCGGGCTTGCGGTCGCGGTTGACGTCGCCGATCCCGACCGCGTCGAAGCCGAGCTGCTCACCCGGGGTGGTCGAGGTGATCGTCCGCAGCCTGCGGCCGCTGCGCCCGGAGAGGATCTGGATCTTGCCGGCGTCCGTGCCGCCGTCGTCGTTGGTGAAGGAGCCGACGGAGATGTCGTTCACGCGGTCGAGGTCGACGTCCCCGGCGCCGCGGCCCGGGCCGAGCCCGTCGCCGGCCGCGCCGGTCCACGAGCGGATGAGCGTGCCGTCGCGGCCCGAGTAGATCCCGGCGTAGCCGCTGCCCGCGCCGTTGTCGCCCGCGTTGTAGTCCGCGCCGTAGACGTCGGGGACGCGGTCGTGGTCCAGATCGCCCACGCCGGCGAGGAAGAACGTGCCGAACTGCTGCGGGGCGGCCGGCGGCGGCAGCTCGTAGAGCTTGCGCCCGTCGCGCCCCGAGAACACGTACGCGGCGCCGCCGCCGCCGACGATGAGATCGGGGATGCGGTCGCGGTTGACGTCCTCCGTCGTGCCGGTGCCATAGCCGAAGGCGTGGTCCGGGTCCGGCGGCGGGATCGTGTAGAGCAGCCGGAACGTGCGGCCGGAGAACACGTAGGCGAGCCCGCCGCCGGGATGGGTGGGCGCGCCGACGACGACGTCGCGGCGGCCGTCGCGATTGACGTCCGCGCTCGTCACCGCGGCGCCGAAGGAGTCGCCGCTGACCCCGCCCGCGAACGTGTGCAGCAGCTTGCCGGTGCGGCCCGAGTAGAGGTAGGCGTGGCCCTCGGTGTCGGCGGCCTGGCGCGGGGCGCCGCTGAGGAACTCGTGTCTGCCGTCGCGGTCGAGGTCGCCCGCGTCGGTGACCGCGAAGCCGGCCTGGTCGCCGGGCTTGCCGTCGATGCGGTGCAGCGTCCGGCCGGTGCGGCCCGACTGCACCCACGTGGTGCCCGCGTCGGGGTAGGGCTCGCCGGTGAGCACCTCGTCGGCGCCGTCGCGGTCGAGGTCCTCCAGCGGGGCGACGCCCCAGGCGTAGTAGCCGCCCTCGGCCCCCGTGTGCTGCCAGATGACCTTCACCGGTTCCTTGAAGCCGGCGTCCGCGGCGGCGGGGGCCGCGAGCGCCAGCGTGGCCGCGAGGGCCGATGCGCGCTTGATCATGCGGCGGTTCTACGAGCTGACGCGCGCCGCCGCTTCCATGAGATTGCGCAGTTGCGACGGCGGCACGCCGAACCGCGCGCGGAAGCGGTCGGTGAAGTGCGAGGCGCTGCAGTAGCCGAGGTCGGCTGCGATCCGCGACAGCGGCTCCTCGCCGATGAGGTCGACGGCCGCACGTAGGCGCAGATCGTGCAGGTAGGCGGTCAGCGTGCTGCCGGTGCGCTCGCGGAACACGCGCGTGAGGTGGAAGGGGGAGACGTGCAGCGCGTCCGCCAGGTCGCCGAGCGACAGCGGCTCGGTGAGCCTGGCCAGCAGCAGGTCCTTCGCCGCCTCGACGAGCTCGGCGCGGTCGCGGCGCGTGGCGGCGCGGCGGCCGGAGGGCGGCACCGGGCCGCGGACCGCGCGCGCGATCAGCTCGGCGGCGGTCTCCTCGACGAACTGCGGGTCGTCCAGCCGGCGCGCGAGCCGGCGGGCGAGCAGGAAGCTGCGCGCATCGGCCTTTCCGAGCGGTGCGGACGGGACGTCCAGGTCGCGCGGCGCGATGAACAGGCTGACGTCCCCGCGTGCGTCGCGCAGCGTGCGCTCGTAGGTCTCGAACGGGCGGTAGAAGACGACGTCGTTGGGGGTCGCGGTCAGTCGCTCCCCGTGTCGCAGGAGGCCGACCGCGGTGCCCGGGAAGACGACGTGCGGCCGTTCGCCGATGTTGTCGTTCGTCTCGTGCCACAGCGCGTCGCCGGGCGGGCAGTGGAAGACGCCGACGCGCAGCCAGGGCGTGCTGTAGACGCTCACTCGCGCGATGCTACGCCCGTCCGGCGGATCCCCTAACGTCGCCCGACCATGCGCCTCATCGTCGCCCGCTGCGAGGTCAACTACTCCGGCCGCCTGACGGCGCGGCTGCCGGAGGCGCTGCGGCTGCTGATGATCAAGGCCGACGGCTCCGTGCTCGTGCACGCCGACGCCGGCGGCTACAAGCCGCTCAACTGGATGACGCCGCCGACGGTGATCGAGGAGGAGGACGGCCTGATCGTCGTGCGCAAGCTCAAGGGCGACGACCGGCTGGAGATCCGGCTCGCCGAGGTGATCTCGGACTCGGAGCATGCGATGGACGAGGACCCGGGGCTCGAGAAGGACGGCGTCGAGGCGCACCTGCAGGAGGCGCTGGCGGCGGCGCCCGGCTGGTGCGGCGAGGGCTTCCGGCTCGTGCGCCGCGAGTGGCCGACCGACATCGGGCCCGTCGACCTGATGTGCCGCGATGACGGCGACGGCTGGATCGCCGTCGAGATCAAGCGCATCGGCACGATCGACGCGGTCGAGCAGCTGACGCGGTACCTGGAGCGGATCCGGCTCGACCCGGCGCTCGGCGAGTGCCGCGGCGTGCTCGCCGCGCAGATCGTCAAGCCGCAGGCGCGAGTGCTCGCGGAGGCGCGCGGTATCGCGTGGGTCGAGGTCGACCTCGCCGTGCTGCGCGGCGAGCGCGAGCCCGCGCTGACGCTGTTCGGCGCGTAGCGGAATAACGCGCGCAGCCCGGCGTTCACAGGGGCATGACGCCCCGCACCGCAGGCCGCTACGAGATCGTCCGCCTCCTGGGCCGCGGGGGGATGGCCTCGGTCCATCTCGCCCGCCAGCCCGCGCTCGACCGCGAGGTCGCGCTCAAGGAGCTGCATCCCGCGCACGCGGGGGACGCCGCGTTCGCGCAGCGGTTCCTGCACGAGTCACGGGTGGGCGGCGCGCTCAACCACGCGAGCGTGGTCTCGGTGATCGAGTACTTCGAGCACGACGGCGTGCCGTTCATCGCGATGGAGTACCTCGAGCGCGGCTCGCTGCGGCCGTTCGTGGGGCGGATGACGCTGGCGCAGGTGGCGGGCCTGCTCGAGAGCGTGCTCGGCGGGCTGGCCGAGGCGGCCGAGCAGGGGATCGTGCACCGCGACCTCAAGCCCGAGAACCTGCTCGTGACGGCGGACGGCCACGTCAAGATCGCCGACTTCGGGATCGCGAAGGCGATCGGGCAGGTGTGCATGACCGAGTTCCGGACCGCGACCGGCCAGGTCGTCGGCACGCCCGCCTACATGGCGCCGGAGCAGGTCACGGGCGGCGACATCACGCCGCAGGCCGACCTCTACGCGACCGGCCTGATCGCCTACGAGCTGCTCGCGGGCCGGCACCCGTTCGAAGGCATCGACGCGCCGATGGCGCTGCTGCTGCGCCAGGTCAACGACGAGCCGCCGCCGCTCGCCGAGCTGCGGCCCGATCTCCCGCCGGGGGTGGTCGCCTGGGTCCACGCGATGCTCGCCAAGGAGCCCGCCGCGCGCCCGGCCGGCGCGGCGCACGCGTGGGACCGGCTGGAGGGCGCGGTGTCCGACGAGCTCGGGCCGCTGTGGCGGCGCGGAGCGGCGCTGGTCGAGCCCGGTGCGGAGCGCGTGACCGGGGTCCACCCGTCGGTCCTCGCGGAGCTGCCGTCGGCGGCGGCGCCGAGCGAGCTCTCGGGTATCTACTCGGTGCTGTTGCCGCCGGTGCCCGCGCCCGCGCCGCCGACCGCCGCGGCGGCGCCGCCCGCCGCGCCGCGCCGCCGCGGGCGCGCGCTGCTCGGCTCGCTCGCCGCCGCGCTGCTCGCCGCGGTCGCGGCGTTCATGTTCACCTCCTCCTCGGGTGACGCTCCGCGCGCCGCGGCGCCGGCCGGGCCGTCGCTCGAGGAGCGCGTGCGCCAGGTCGTGGCGCCCGCGCTGCGCACCAACGCGAGGCTGTCGCGCGAGCTCGAGGCGCTCGTCCCGGGGTCGGACCCGGAGGACGCGCTCGAGCGCGCCGACGCGGCGCTCGCCGCCACGACCGCCGCCCGCGAGCAGCGCGTGGCGCCCGCCCGGCCCGCGCTGCGCGCCCAGGCCGCCTACCTCCGGGTCGTGCGCTCCGCGCTGAAGCTGCGCGCGAGCGAGGCGCAGCTCGCCGGGCTGGGCGCCGTCTCCGCGCGGCTCGTGTCGCGGCTCGAGCGACTCGAGGCGACGGTGCCGCGCGCCTCGGCGTCGGTGGGCGGCGCGCGCAAGCTCAAGCGGTGGGTGCTCGCGGAGCTCGCCCCGGCGCCCGTGCTCCCGCCGGTCGCGGCCCCGCTCGAGGCCCCCGCCGCCGTCCCCACGCCCGCGCCGGCGACCACGTCGCCCGCGCCGACCGCGACGCCGACGCCCACCGTCACCCCGCCGGTCGCCCATCCGCAGCTCGCGCCGCGCCGCGGCGCCCTGCGGGAGCGCCTGCAGACGCGGCGCTCCCGCCGTATGGCGCTCAGGCCGCCTGGGGCGTAGGCTCGGGCTCAGGCAGCACCCGCTCCAGCCAGCGCGGCATCCACCAGTTGCGGTCGCCGAGCAGCTGCATGACCGCCGGCACGAGCACCATCCGCACGATCGTCGCGTCGATCAGGATCGCCGCCGCCATGCCGATGCCGATCAGCTTCAGGAACACCTCCGGGCTGAGCGCGAAGGCGCCGAACACCGCGACCATGATCAGCGCCGCCGCCGTGATCACCCGCGCCGTGCGCGCGAGCCCCTCGGTCACCGCCTGCGAGGTCGACAGGCCGGAGAGGAACTCCTCGCGCACCCGGCTGAGCAGGAACACCTCGTAGTCCATCGAGAGCCCGAACAGGATCGCGAACATGATCACCGGTATGAACGGCGGCACCGGCGTCGGCGTGTCGATGCCGACGAGCTGCCCGGCCCAGCCGCCCTCGGCGAGGTATGCCACCACGCCGTAGGCCGCGCCGATCGAGAGCAGGTTCATCGCCCCCGCCTTGAGCGCCACCGTCACGGAGCGGAACGTCACCGTCAGCAGCAGGATCGACAGGATCACGACGCCGCCGATGAACAGCGGCAGGCGGTCGGCGGTGACGTCGCCCTGGTCGACGAACGACGCGGTCGTCCCGCCCACGCTGACCGGCAGCCCGGCGCCCGGGAGCACGTCGGCCCGCAGCTGGCGGATGAGGTCCGCGGTCGCGGGCGACTGCGGCGAGCTCTCCGGCACGACCGTCAGGACCGCCGTGTCGCCGGCCGGGTTGATCGCCGGAGGCGCGACGGCCGCCACGCCCGGCTCGCGCGCCAGCCGCGTCGCGAGCGCGCCGAGCTCGGCGCGGTCGCCGGCGCCCTTGAGCTCCGCCGCGAGCAGCAGCGGGCCGTTGGCGCCGGCGCCGAAGCCCTTCTCGACGAGGTCGTAGGACTGGCGGGTCATCGTCGCCGCGCGGTCGTTGCCGGCGTCGGGGAAGCCGAGGCGCAGGCCGAGGAACGGGGTCGCGAGCACGAGCAGCACCGCCGCGCCGGCGAGCGCGGCCGCCCACGGCCGGCGCTGCACGGCCCGGCTCCAGCGCGCGGCCGGCGTGTGCTCGGGGTCCTTCGGCGGGCGGTTGGCGAACGGGATCCGCAGCCGGTCGATCTTGCGCCCGGCGAAGCCGAGCAGCGCGGGCAGCAGCGTCACCGACGCCGCCATCGTCACGAGCACGGCGAAGCTCGCCGACAGCGCGACGCCCTGCAGGTAGCTCAGCCCCATCAGGAACAGGCCGAGCAGCGAGATCACGACCGTCGTGCCGGCCACGAGCACGGAGTGCCCGGCGGTCGAGACCGCTTCGGCGACGGCCTCTCGCGGCGTCTTGCCCGCCGCCAGCGAGGAGCGGTGGCGCGTGAGGATCAGCAGCGCGTAGTCGATGCCGACGCCGAGCCCGATCATGCTCGCGACCGCGGTCGACCAGTCGGGGACGTCCATCACCGCGGCGAGGAGGCCGACGCCCGCCGAGGAGACGCCGAGCCCGAACAGCGCGGTGGCGATCGGCAGGCCGGCCGCGACGAGCGTCCCGAACGTCACCAGCAGCACGAGCGCGGCGATCATCAGGCCCACGGCCTCCGACGACAGCTCGCTCTCCTGCGCGCCCTGGATGACGGGGCCGCCCATCTCGACGCGCAGACCGTCGCGGCTCGCCGCGCCGGCGAGCGAGATCAGCGAGTGCCCGGTGGTCTCCGGGACGCTGTCGGGCTTGACGGTCAGCGACAGCCGCGACACGGCGATCGTCCCGTCGCGCGAGACCTCGGCGGGCGCGGCGTCGCCGATGCCCTCGAGCCGCGATGCCGCGGCGAGCAGCGTGTCGGTGCGCTCCTTCGCGCTCTCGACGCCCCCGCGGGCCTCCCACACCACGTCGACGGTGTCGGACGAGCGGCCGGGGAAGCGCTGCGTGAGCAGATCGCCCGCGCGCTGCGACTCTGAGCCGGGCGTCGCGTAGTCGGCGGAGAACTCGCCCGCGAGCGTGGCGGAGGCGGCGAAGGCGCCGACGAGCGCGACGATCCACGCGAGCAGGACGAGCCGGCGGCGGCGGAAGGCGAAGTCGGCGAGTCGGGCGAGTCTGGAGCGGGGCACGTTTACCTCTCAAGCGTTGCGTCGGAAACTCTTGACGCGACAAGAGTACGCAGAGTACGGTTGATCTGTCAACCGTTGCGGATACAATTCTTCACGTCATGGGGATCCCTCAGAAGAAGCCGTTCCTGGCCTGGTACGCGATGCTGCAGGCCAACACCCGCCTGCTGGAGCGCATCAACGCCGAGCTGGAGGCCGAGGCGGGCGTGCCGCTGTCGTGGTTCGAGGTGCTCGCGCAGCTCTCGTGGGCGCCCGAGTCGTGCAGCCGCATGGGCGAGCTGGCGGACAGCCTGCTGCTCTCCCGCGGCGGCGTGACGCGCCTGATCGCGCGCATGGAGGACGCCGGGCTCGTGCGCCGCGAGGTGCCGGCGACCGACCGCCGCGCGACGTTCGCGCACCTCACCGACAAGGGGCGCGAGACGTTCGACCGCGCGCTCCCGATCCATGTCGGCAAGGTCCACGACTACTTCCACCAGCACCTCACCGACGAGGAGCTCGAGGTGCTCACGCGCGCGATGGCGAAGATCCTCCGCGGCCTCGGCGCCGACGTGCCCTGGCTGATCGACAGCCTCGAAGTAGCCTCCGGTCCATGACCGAAGCGGTGCTCACCGACGCCGAGGACGGCGTCCTCCTCATCACGCTCAACCGTCCCGATCAGCGCAACGCGGTCAACGCCGCGCTGGCGAACGGCATCGCGGCCGCGCTCGACCGGCTCGACGACGACAACGATCTGCAGGTCGGCATCCTCACCGGCGCCGGCAAGGGCTTCTCCGCCGGGATGGATCTGAAGGCGTTCGTGACCGGCGAGAGCTCGTTCGTCGAGCACCGCGGCTTCGCCGGCATCGTCCAGGGCCCGCCGATCAAGCCGATCATCGCGGCGATCGAGGGCTTCGCGGTCGCGGGCGGCTTCGAGATCGCGCTCGCCTGCGACCTGATCGTCGCGTCGAAGGGCGCCCGCCTCGGCATCCCCGAGGTCAAGCGCTCACTCGTCGCCGCGGGCGGCGCGCTGCTGCGCCTGCCGCGCCGCATCCCCTACCACCTGGCGATGGAGCTGGCGCTCACCGGCGACCCGATCACGGCCGAGCGCGCCGCCGATTACGGGCTCGTCAACCGGCTCGCCGAGCCGGGCGAGGCGGTCGCGGCCGCCCGCGAGCTCGCCGCCCAGATCGCCGCCAACGGCCCGCTCGCGCTCGCCGCGACGAAGCGCATCCTCGTCGAGGCGCCCGGCTGGGCCGAGGACGAGCTGTGGCAGAAGCAGGCCGAGATCTCAGGCCCGGTGTTCGGCTCGGAGGACGCCCGCGAGGGCGCGACCGCGTTCGCGGAGAAGCGCGACCCGGTCTGGAAGGGCCGCTAGGACTCAGCTTCGCAATTCACCCCAGAGCGTCGCGAGGATGCGTCGCGCCGACGGGCGGTCGCGGTGCTCGCACAGGTAGATCCCCTGCCACGTGCCGAGTGCGAGCCGGCCGTCGGAGACCGGCAGCGACAGCGACGGGCCGAGGACGGACGCCTTGATGTGGGCGGGCATGTCGTCCGGGCCCTCGTCGGTGTGGGTCCAGTACGGCGCGTCCTCGGGCACCGCCTCGTCGAAGTAGGACTCGAAGTCCCGCCGCACGTCGGGCGACGCGTTCTCGTTCAGCGTCAGCGACGCCGAGGTGTGGAGCATGAACAGGTGCAGCAGACCGACCCGCAGCTCGCCGAGCTCGGGCAGCTCGCCGACCACGTCGCGCGTGACGAGGTGGAAGCCGCGCCCCGGCGGGCGCAGCGAGAGCTCGCGCTGGAGCCACATGGCCCGGCAGGCTACTCGTCGTCGGGCAGCGCGCTCGAGAGCGCGTCCTGCGCGGCGTCGACCGCCGTCTCCAGGCGCCGCAGCAGCGCCTTGGCCGAGCCGAGCTCGCCGGACTCGGCGACGGCCTGCAGCTCGGCGGAGATCGCCTCGGTGCGCGTCGCGCCGAGCTGGCCGCTCGAGCCCTTGAGCGCGTGCGCGGCGCGCGCCACGCCCTGGGCGTCGCGGTCGCGCAGCGCGTCGGCGACCTGCTTGAGCCCGCGGTTGGAGTCCTCGCGGAACAGTCCGGCGAGGTCGCGCATCAGCTGCGAGTCGGTGCCGCCGCTCGTCTCCGCCGTGAGCTGCTGCAGCACGCCCATGTCGATGTGCGAGCGGTCCGGGTCGGGCGTCCAGCGCTCGACCGCGGCGTGCAGGTCCTCGCTCGTCACGGGCTTGGCGAGGTAGTCGTCCATGCCGGCGTCGAAGCAGGCGTCGCGCACGCTGTCGACGGTGTCGGAGGTCATCGCGATGATCGCCGTGCGCTCCCCGCCGTTCTCGCTCGCGCGGATCGCGCGGGTGGCCTCGTAGCCGTCCATGATCGGCATGTGGCAGTCCATGAGGACGATCCCGAACTCGCCCTTGGCGGCAGCCGCGACCGCCTCCTCGCCGTCACGGGCGACGTCGACCTTGTAGCCGCGCTTGCGCAGCATCTCGGCCGCGACCATGCGGTTGACCGCGTTGTCGTCGACCACCAGCACGGAGACCGACGCGGCGGGTGCCTCGGGTACCGCGGGCGGCGGCGCCTCGGGCGCGACCGGCGCCCCGGCCGCGACGCCGAGCTCGACCGTGAACCAGAACGTGCTGCCCTTGCCGGGCGCGCCCGTGGCGCCGATCTCGCCGCCCATCATCTCCACGAGCTCGCGGCAGATGCTGAGCCCGAGCCCGGTCCCGCCGTGGGTCCGCGTGGTCGAGGCGTCGGCCTGGCGGAACGGCTCGAAGAGGTGCTCGGCCTTCTTCGGGTCGATGCCGATCCCGGTGTCCGCGACCTCGAAGCGCACGCGACGCCCCGTCTCGGTCTCGTCGCCAGGGGTGACGCGCACGGTGATCTCGCCGAGCGCTGTGAACTTGACCGCGTTGGAGATCAGGTTGGTGAGGATCTGCTGGAGGCGGAAGCGGTCGCCGTGGACGCGCAGCGGCGTGCGGCGCTCGATGAACGCGCGCAGGTCGAGGTGCTTGGCGCGGGCGTTCTCGGCGAGCATGTCGACGGCCGCGTCGACCGCCTCTGAGAGATCGAACTCGGCGCGCTCGAGCTCGAGCTTGCCGGCCTCGATCTTCGACAGGTCGAGGATGTCGTTGATGATCGTCAGCAGCGCGTCTCCCGACGAGCGCACCAGCGAGGCGTAGCCGCGCTGCTCCTCGTTGAGCTCGGTGTCGAGCAGCAGCTCCGCCATCCCGATCACGCCGTTCATCGGCGTGCGGATCTCGTGGCTCATGTTGGCCAGGAACTGCGACTTCATGCGCGCGGCCTCGAGCGCCTCGTCGCGCGCGGTCGCGAGCTCCATCATCGCCCGGCGGCGCTGGATGAAGAGCCCGATCGGGGTGCCGATGGTGCCGAGCAGCTCGCGCAGCTGCTCGTCCGGCTCGTCGAGCTCGCGGCAGTAGAACTCGACCGCGCCGAGGCAGCCGTCGCCCGTGACGATCGGGAGGCAGATCGCGCCCGAGAGGCCGGCAGCGGAGATCGCGGTGGCGCGCGCCGAGGCGGCGCCCGCCATCAGCGCCTCGGTCCACACCGGCTCGCCGGAGTGCGAGACGCGCACGGGCAGGTCGTCGACGCCGAGCGGCTCGTCGACGAGCCGGACCTCGGTGTCGAAGCTGCGGTGGCGCCAGGAGGCGGCGGGCAGGAGACCGTCGTCGTCGACGAGCCACAGCGCGCCGATCTGCCAGCCGAGGTTGGCGCCGAGCGCCTCGAGCAGCAGCGGCGCCGCCTGCTCGACGGTGCCGGCCTGCGCGAGCACGCGCGTGACGTCGTGGCGGGCGGCGAGCAGCTGCTGGCCGCGGGTCTGCTCGGTGATGTCCTGGAACTGGACGAAGAACTCGCTCGGCCACCCCTCGGGGTCGGTGAGCGCGGTGGCGTTGACGAGCACCCAGCGCGCCTCCCCGCCGCGGGTGAGGAAGCGCCCCTGCGTCTGGTGGGTGCGGATCTCGCCGGTCAACATGCGCTCGAACAGCCGCTTGCGCGCCGCCCACTCCTCGGGATGGATCGTGTCGGCGAGCGTGAGCTTCAGCAGCTCGCCCTCGCTGCGGCCGGTCAGGTCGCAGAGCGCCTCGTTGACCTGGCGGAAGCGCCCGTCGGTGCCGACCATCGCCATCCCGGTCGGGGCGTTCTCGAACGCGCTGACGAAGCGCTGCTGGGCCTCGCGCAGCGCGGCCTCGGTCCGCTTGCGCTCGGTGATGTCGGTGGAGATGTCGCAGATGCCGTACGGCTCGCCGGCCAGGTCGGTGAGCGGGAACTTGACCGAGCGGTAGACCGCGGTGCGGCCGCCGAGCGCGAGCGTCTCCTCGATCTCGAGCGGCTCGCCCGCCGCCACCACCGCGGCGTCGTGCTCGCGCAGCGCGGCGGCGAGCTCGGGTGGGTGCAGCTCGGCGTCGGTCTTGCCGATCGCCTCCGCCTCGGTGATGCCGAGCAGGCGCTCGCCGGCGTGGTTGAGGAACAGGTAGCGGCCCTCGAGGTCCTTGGCGAAGATCACCGTCGGGCTGTTGTCCATCAGCCCGCGCAGGCGCGCGGTCGAGCGCTGGAGGTCGGACTCGGCCTGCTTGCGCGCCTCGATGTCGGCGCGCATCTCGATCTCGGTCAGCACCGACTGCGCGAGGTCCTCGAGGATCGAGACGTCGTCGCGCTTCCAGGCGCGCGGCTTGGCGTCGACGACGCACAGCGTGCCGACCACGAAGCCGCCGTGCAGCGTCAGCGGGACGCCGGCGTAGGCGAGCGCCTTGCCGGACTTGACCGCGGCGAGGCCCTTCGTCAGCTCGTGCTCGCGGGCGTCCTCGACCACGAGCGGCTCGCCGCTGCGCACGACGTGCTGGCAGAAGGTCTCCTTGACCGGCGTGCGCCCGTTCTTGACGAGGTCGCGCTGCCCGGCGCAGCTCTTGGCGTGCAGATGGGTGTCGTCGACCAGCGTGATCATCGCGGTCGGGGTCTTGAGCACCTTGCGGGTGAGCCCGGCGAGGCGGTCGAACGCCTCCTCCTGGGTCGCGCCGAGCAGGCCCGTGCCGCGCAGCATCGCGACCCGGACCGGGTCGGTAAGCGGGTTCTTTACGCGCGCGCGGGCCATAGGAGTCCCATCGGCAGCCCTTCGCGAGGGGTTGAGAGGGGCTTGAACTCAGGGCAGCCGCGCCATACGCATGTCCACCCGGTCACCGCGGAACGGCACGCCTTCGGCGTCCAGGAGGCGGCGCTGGCGCTCGCCCTTTGCAAGCGATCCGTCAGCCCGGACGATGCGGTGCCACGGGACGTCGGGGTCGTCGCACGCGGCGAGCACGGAGCCCGCGAAGCGGGGAGCGCCCGGGGAGACGTCGCCGTAGGCGCGCACGAAGCCCGGCGGGGTGTCGCGGATGCGGCGCAGGACGTCCTGCTCGCGCTCGGTCATCCGGGTATCGTCGCGCGCTCGTGCGCCACGGGACGTACTCGATCGTCGCCTTCGACCCAGAAACCGGCGAGCACGGCGCGGCCGTGCACTCGCACTGGTTCTCGGTCGGCTCGCTCTGCATCTGGGCGCGCCCCGGCGTCGGCGCGGTCGCGACGCAGTCCGTGGTCGAGCCCGCCCACGGCCCGCACGGCCTCGACCGCCTCGCCGCGGGCGACTCCGCGGAGGCGGCGCTCGCCGCGCTGCTCGAGCCCGACGAGCTGGCGGCAGTGCGCCAGGTCGGGATCGTCGACGCCGCCGGCGAGGTCGCGGTGCACACCGGCGAGAGCTGCATCCCCTGCGCGGGCGACGCCACCGGCGAGCACGTCTCCGCGCAGGCGAACATGATGGCCCGCGAGACCGTGCCCGCCGCGATGGTGGCGGGCTTCGAGGCCGCGTCGGGCGACCTCGCCGAGCGCCTGATGGCCGCGCTGCACGCGGCCGAGGGCGAGGGCGGCGACGTCCGCGGCCGCCAGTCCGCGGCGCTGGTCGTGGTGCCGCCGGAGGGCGAGCCATGGCAGGCGCGCTTCGAGCTGCGCGTCGAGGACCACGCCGAGCCGGTCGAGGAGCTGGGGCGGCTGCTGCGGCTGGCGCGCGCCTACGAGCTGGCTGGCGAGGCCGACGAGCTGATGGCCTCCGACCGCGCCGGGGACGCCGGCCCGCTCTACCTGGAGGCGGCCGGCCTGGCGCCGGAGTCCGACGAGCTGCTGTTCTGGGCCGGCCTGGCGCAGGTCCACGCCGGCGACGTCCAGACCGGGATGGCCGCGGTCCGGCGCGCGATCGAGCTGCACCCCGGCTGGCTGACGCTGCTCGAGCGGCTCTCGCCGGACTTCGCCCCCGCGGGGGAGCGAGTCCGGCGAGAACTCGGGGAACGCTGGCCCTGAGGGCCAGGTTCCCTATCGGGTGTTCGCCCAGAGGGCGAAACCCGCGATGCGCTTGGCGATTAGCAGATCACCTGCAGGTGGAACGCGGTCGGCGCGTCGGCGTCGACCCGCACGTTGGCCGGGTTCGAGCCGCCCCGCACGGCCAGCGTCTGGCCGCTCGTGTCGCCCTGCGGCGTCGCCGTGAACGTGCACTGGGACACGTCGCGGTCGAACGTGACGCGGTAGGTGTCGGGAGCGGTCTCGATCGCCGCGGCGGTCGCGCCACGGCCGCCCGCGAGGGCGCCGTCCGCGTTCACGCGCGCGGTCTTGAGGTCGGCGTTGGCGGCGAAGTCGGCCGCCTCCCGGCCGTCGACCTTGTCGGCGTTGAGCCCCGTGGCGGTGCCGGTCGCGTTCGTCGTGAACGGCGCGCCGGTCGCGTCGCCGACCTCGATCCGGCCGGCCTCCTTGCCCTTGGTGACGAACTCGAAGGCGCGGCCGCCCTTGAGGTTGTTCGAGCGGATGCACGGCTCGCGGCCGGTGTCCGAGCGGCAGCCGTAGATGGCGCCGCCGCCGTCGCCGTCGCGCTTGTTGGACTGGCGCGTGCCGTAGCTGCCGTTCGAGGCGATGATCTCGGTCTCCGAGTTCAGCGCCCGCGCCGCGTTGGGGCTCGGATTGCGCTTGCCGAGGAGCAGCGAGCGGCCCTCGCCGAAGCCGACTGCCACGGACGGGATCCCGATGGCCAGCACGAGCGCGCCGACCAGGGTGTAGCGAAGTGTCCTCGCGGACATAGGTTGGTGCCTCCCTTGGGGGGTTTACGTCCCCCATTGCGACACCCGGGACCGGCGAGGGTTGCGCTTGAACGCGCGCTTGCAGCCGGGGCTAGCGCTCGCCCGGCATCTTCGCCGGGTTGACCGACACGGGGATCGAGAGGTCGAGCGCCGTGCGGATGATGCGCGTCTGCTCCATCGTGTGGGCCGCCGGATAGCCCTCGCCGGGCGAGGCGCGCTCGGGCCGGCCGATGTAGCCGAACTCGAGCGAGGACGGGAGCATCTGCAGCAGCCGCGGCGACATGTGGGCGCGCGCGCCCATGTTGCGCGGCTCCTCCTGGGCCCAGACGACCTCGCGCAGGTTCGGGTAGCGCGCGATCTCCTCCTCGATCTGGCTCTGCGGGAAGGGGTAGAGGAGCTCGACGCGGGAGAGCGCGACGCCCTCGTTGTTCTCGCGCGTGGCGTGGCCCTTGAGGTCGTAGAAGATCTTGCCCGAGCAGAGCACGAGGCGGGTGACCTTCTCCTCGTCGATCCGCGGCTCGCTGAGGACCGGGAAGAAGCGCGACTCCGCGAGGTGCTCGATCCGCGACGTCGCCTGCGGCAGGCGCAGCAGCGACTTCGGGGTCATGATGATCAGCGGGCGCTGCTTCGCCACCCGCGCCTGGCGGCGCAGCAGGTGGAAGTACTGGGCCGGCGTGGTCAGGTTCGCGACGCGCATGTTGCCCTCGGCGGCGAGCGTCAGGAAGCGCTCGAGGCGCGCCGACGAGTGCTCGGGGCCCGAACCCTCGTAGCCGTGCGGGAGCAGCAGCGTCAGGCGCGTGGTCTGGCCCCACTTGGCGAGCGCCGAGATGATGAACTGGTCGACGATCACCTGGGCCGAGTTGACGAAGTCGCCGAACTGGGCCTCCCACAGCACGAGCGTCTCCGGCGCCTCCATCGAGTAGCCGTACTCGAAGCCGAGGCAGGCGATCTCGCTCAAGGGCGAGTTGTGCAGCTCCATCGGGGCGAGCGCGCCCGGGAGCTGCTGGATCGGCGACACCCGCTGGCCGGTCTTGACGTCGTGCAGGACGAGGTGGCGCTGGGAGAACGTGCCGCGCTCGGAGTCCTGGCCGGTGAGGCGCACCGGCGTGCCCTCGCTCAGCAGCGAGGCGAACGCGAGCGCCTCGGCGTGCGCCCAGTCGATGCCGCCGTCGGGGCCGATCGTCTCGCGCCGGCGCTCGAGCTGCTTGAGCAGCTTGGGGTGCACGTTGAAGCCCTCGGGCAGGCGCAGCAGGTCGTCGTTGAGCCCCTGCAGGCGCTCGGCGGAGACCGCGGTCTTGACCTCCGGCGAGGGCGAGCGGTCGAGCTGGTAGCCGCCGGTCGGCTGCTCGCCCGACGCGTGCGAGAGCTCCTCCTTGAGCTCGCGATGGCGCTCGGCCATGCCGTCCCAGATCTCCTTCGCGATCGCGTCGGACTCCTCCTGGGACATCACGCCGCGCTCGACCAGCTGGCCGGCGAAGATCTCGCGGACCGGCGTCTTCGTCTTGATCGTGGCGGCCATCTCGGGCTGCGTGTACGCGGGCTCGTCCGCCTCGTTGTGGCCGAAGCGGCGGTAGCCGATGAGGTCGATGACGACGTCGTGGCCGAACTCCTGGCGGAACGCGAAGCCGAGCCGGACCGCGGCGATGCAGGCCGCGACGTCGTCGGCGTTGACGTGGATGATCGGGACGTCGAAGCCCTTCGCGAGGTCGGAGGCCCACCGGGTCGAGCGCGCCTCCTCCGGGTCGGTGGTGAAGCCGACCTGGTTGTTCTGGATCAGGTGCAGCGCCCCGCCGACCTGGTAGCCGTCGAGCGCCTGCAGGTTGAGCGTCTCCGCGACCACGCCCTGGGCCGGGAAGGCCGCGTCGCCGTGGAGGATGATCGGGATCGCCGCGTTGTTGTCGATGTGGGCGTGCGGGCCCTGGCGCGTGGTCTGCACCGCGCGGGTGGCGCCCTCGACGACGGGCGAGACGTACTCGAGGTGGCTCGGGTTGGACTCGAGGCGGACGATCACCGACGACTCGTCGGGCAGCTGGTAGGTGCCCTGGGCGCCGTGGTGGTACTTGACGTCGCCGGTCCCGCCCTGCGGGATCGTCGTCACGGCCTCGATCGAGGAGGCGCCCTCGAACTCGCGCCAGATCGTCTCGTAGGCGCGGCCGAGGTTGTGGGCGAGCACGTTGAGCCGGCCGCGGTGGGCCATGCCGATCACGACCTCGCGGGCGCCGTTGGCCGCCGACAGCTGGATCATCTCGTCGAGCATCGGGACCGTCATGTCGAGGCCCTCGATCGAGAACTGCTTCTGGCCCAGGTAGGCCTTGTGCATGAAGCGCTCGAGCGAGTCGACCATCGTCAGGCGGCGCAGCAGCGCGGTCGCCTCGTCGTTGGTGAGCGGCTTGCGGAACGCGCTCGACTCGATCTTGTCGCGCAGCCAGGTGCGCTGGCGGTGCGAGGAGATGTGCTCGATCTCGTAGGCGATCGTGCCGCAGTAGGTCTCGCGCAGGTGCGGGAGCGCGTCGGCCAGCGTGGCGCCCGGCACGCCGATGCGCAGGATCCGGGCCGGGATCTGCGCCATCACCTCGGGCGTCAGGCCGAGCGGCTCGGGATCGAGCGCGGGGTCGCCCTCGGGCTCGGAGGCGAGCGGGTCGAGCTTGGCCGCCAGGTGGCCGTGCATGCGGTGCGCCTTGATCAGCGAGACCGCGGCCTGGACCGCCTGCAGCAGCGCCTCGTCGGGCGGGCCGCTCGGCTCGGCGGCGGCGCCCTTGCCGTCGCGCTCGACCGCCGCGGCCGCCGCGGGAGCGGGCGGGCTCGGCGCGTCGCCGAGCTCGGCCTGGAGCTCCTTGAACAGCGTCTCGTAGAAGCCGTGCTCGCCCTGCAGGTAGGCCTCGACGACCTGGAGGAACTGGCCGGACTCGGCGCCCTGGATGACGCGATGGTCGTACGTCGACGTCATCGTCATCACCTTCTCGGCGCCGATCATCTGGCCGATCGAGCCGAGCCCGGGCGGGTAGCCGATCGAGCCGGTGGCGACGATCGTGCCCTGCCCGGTCATGAGGCGCGGAACGGAGGCGATCGTTCCGATCCCGCCGGGGTTCGTGAGCGTGAGGTTGGCGCCGACGAGGTCGTCGGCGGTCAGCTTGTTGTCGCGGGCGCGCGCGATCAGGTCGCCGAACGCGTCGAGGAACTCGGTGAAGCTCAGGCGCCCGGCGTCGCGGATGACCGGGACCATCAGCGTGCGGCCGCCGTCCTTGCGCTCGACGTCGACCGCGATGCCGAGGTTGACGGCGCCGTCGTCGACGCGGTGCGGCTTGCCGTCGACCTCTTCGAAGTGGTGGGCCATGACCGGCATCTGCTCGGTCGCGGCGCGGGCGATCGCGTAGGCGATCAGGTGGGTGAACGAGACCTTGTGGCCGGCGTTCTTGAGCTCCTTGCGGCGGGCGTCGAGCGTCGTGACGGTGATGGTGCGGAACGAGGTGGCGGTCGGGATCGACCGCGACTCGTCCATGTAGCGGGCGAGCATCGCCGAGGCGCCCTTGATGAGCGTGGCGTTCTGGCTGGGAGCCGCCGCCTTGCCGTTGGTGCCGAGGACGTCGGCCTTCATGATCCGCCCGCCGGGCCCGCTGCCCTGGACGTCGGACAGGTCGATGCCCTCGGCCTGCGCCACCCGCCGCGCGACGGGCGAGACGCGGATGCCGTCCGGCAGGACCTCCTCCTGCTGCTCCTCCGGCTCGGCGGGCTTGACCGGCGCCTCCGCGGCGGGCGCGGCGGCGGGCTTCGCGCCGTTGCCGCCGGACTTCATCCGGCCGATCACCTGGCCGACCGTCACCGTGTCGCCCGGGTTGGCGAGGATCTCCTCCATCACGCCCGAGGCGGGCGCGGGGACCTCGGCGTCGACCTTGTCGGTGGAGATCTCGACGATCGTCTCGTCGGCCTCGACCGCGTCACCCGGCTGCTTGGCCCACTCGAGGATCACGCCCTCGGAGACCGACTCGCCCATGGCCGGCATCGTGATCTCGACGGCCTCGCCTTCGGGCTCGGGCTCGGGCTCGGCCTCGGCGGGCGCCTCTTCGGCGGCCGGCGCACCGCCCCTGTCTCGGCCTGCGGCCTCGCCACCGGCTGACGCCTCGGCGGAGATCTCAGCGAGCACCGCGCCGACGTGCACGGTGTCGCCCTCGGCGGCGTGGAGCTTGACCACGGTGCCCGACGCCGGCGCAGGGACTTCTGCGTCGACCTTGTCGGTCGATATCTCGACGAGGGTCTCGTCTTCCGAGACCTGATCGCCTTCCTTCTTGTGCCACTCCAGGATGGTGCCCTCGGAAACCGAGTCCCCCATCGCCGGCATGACGACCTCTACCGTGGTCTCAACTGCCATTCAGGTTCCTCAGGATACCTTTTCGACGGCGCGGCGGGGCGGCCTACTTCGGTCACGAATCTTGCGTTCCTCCAGGTAGAAGCCGATGCTCCCCGCAAACGGTCCGACGCCGCCGACCACGGCGACCATCACGCCGAGCCAGGTCGGGATGATCCGGCGGCGGACGGCCTCCAGGCAGAGCAGCGACATCACGATCCAGCCGATGCCGTGGACCCAGCCGAACACGGACACGATCCCCTCGTGATCGGTGATCGCGGCCCACAGGAGCACGGCGTAGACGACGGACAGCGTGTACGAGGTGTAGCGCAGGACGTCGCGGCGCAGCAGGACGCTCATGCGAGGATCGACGCCATCCTGCGCAGCGCCGGGTCGGCCTCCTCCGGCCAGGCCTCGGGATCGGGGGGCCACCAGGCGTGCTCGTCGTGCTCCTCGTCGGGCGTGACCTCGGCGCCGGCCGGCAGCCAGGCCAGGCCGACGAGCATCGCGAGCCGGTTGGGGAGCGACACGAGCGCCTCGACCGACAGGCGGTCCGGCACCACCGACCACTCCTCTTCGAGCTCGCGCCCGAGCGTCTCGACCGGGTCCTCGCCGACCTCGACCGCGCCGCCGGCGCCGAGCGCCCAGCGCCCGGCCCAGGTCGCGACCCAGGGCGCGCGCCGGCCGGCGAGCCAGCGGCCGTCCGCGTCGCGCGTCACGCACAGCGCGGCGAGCGAGCCCGAGGCGTCGTCGCGCACGAGCCGCAGCGACCAGCGCATCGGCTGCAGCTCCAGCGCCAGCCGCCCGTCGGCGGCCTCGTAGCCCGCGAGCCGGGCGGCGAGCCCGTCGTGCGCCGGCGAGCCGCGGTCGGCGAGCGCCGCGATCGCCTCGTCCGCGGCCTCCGAGCTCGTGGAGGGAGGCTCGAACGGATCCTCGCGCCAGCGGCACGCCACCTGATCGGTCTCCCAGGGGCCGCGGGCGAGGATGCCGGGTGGGTAGGACACTGTGCCTGTGACTGTAGAGCGACGGCGGAAGCATTGGGGCTGGGGTTACGAGGACGAGCAGCCGCCTCCGGACGAGCTGCGGGCCGCCGCCGCGATGCTCGCCGGGCACCTGGGCTTCGGCGATCCCGAGCCGGCGCCGCCGGTGCCGCTCGGCGAGGTCGAGCTGCCGCCGCCGCGGCTGGAGACCCCGTACGCCGCAGACCCGTGGTCGCGCGCCGCGCACGCGCAGGGCCGCTCCTACCTCGACGTGGTGCGCGGGCTGCGCGGCGAGTTCCCGCACCCGCCCGACGGCGTCGCGTTCCCGCGGTCGGAGGACGAGCTGCGCGGCGTGCTCGACTGGTGCGGCTCGCACGACGTCGCGGTCGTGCCGGTCGGCGGCGGGACGAGCGTGGTCGGCGGCATCGACGCCCGGGCGGGTGGGGACTTCTCATCCCACGGGGGGGTCGTGGCGGTCAACCTGCGCGCGCTCGACCGCGTGCTGGAGATCGACCCCGTCTCGCGCGCGGCGCGCATCCAGGCGGGCGCGACCGGCCCGCGGCTCGAGGAGCAGCTCGCCGCGCACGGGCTGACGCTGCGCTTCTACCCGCAGTCGTTCGAGCTCTCGACGCTCGGCGGCTGGATCGCCACGCGCGCGGGCGGCCACTTCGCGAGCGGGCCGACCCACATCGACGACCTCGTGGAATCGGTGCGAGCGCTGACCGTCGGCGGCGACGTGTGGGAGTCGCGGCGCCTGCCCGGCTCCGGCGCCGGGCCGTCGCCCGACCGGCTGCTGCTCGGCTCCGAGGGCACGCTGGCGGTGATCACCGAGGCGTGGGTGCGCGTGCTCGCCCGGCCGGAGCTGCGGGAGGCGGCAACCGTCCGCTTCGCCACCTTCGAGGCCGGCGCGCACGCGCTGCGGGCGATCCTCCAGACCGGCATGCGCCCGGCCAACTGCCGCCTCGTCGACGCGGAGGAGGCGCGGCTGACGATGGCGGGCGACGGCTCCGCCCACCTGCTGATGCTCGGCTTCGAGGGTCCGCTGCGGCAGCTCGCGGCCGCGCTCGCCCACTGCCGCGACGGGGAGCCGGAGGAGCGCGCGTCGTCCGAGTGGCGCTCGGCGTTCCTGCGCGCGCCCTACCTGCGCGACACGCTCGTGGCCATGGGCGTGCTGAGCGAGACGTTCGAGACCGCGATCACGTGGGAGCGGCTGCCGGCGTTCGTCGCGAACGTGAAGGGCGCGACGCGCGAGGCGCTCGGGCCCGCGGGCAGCGTCACCTGCCGGATCACCCACGCCTACCCCGACGGCGCGGCGCCCTACTTCACGGTCGTCGCGCCCGTCGCGCGCGGAGAGGAGGCCGAGCGCTGGGGCGCGATCAAGGCCGCCGCCGCCGAGGCGATCCTCGCCGCGGGCGGCACGATCACCCACCACCACGCGGTCGGCCGCGACCACCGGCCCTGGTACGACCGCCAGCGGCCCGAGCCGTTCGCCGCGGCGCTGCGGGCCGCCAAGGGCGCGCTCGACCCGCGCGGCCTGCTGAACCCCGGGGTACTCTTCGACGCGGGATGAGCAGCGCCAGCGCCAAGAACATGCAGGCCGTGTGCCAGGCCAAGGAGGTCCACGACAAGACCTGCCCGTGGGGCGGGACGGGCACCGAGGTCCACATGGCCTACTTCGACATCGAGCGCATGGGCTGGGATGAAGGCGACGTCATCTGCGGCCTCACGGTGGTCGGCGACGCGCAGGTCGCGACGGGCATGATGCGCGTCACCTGCGACGCCGAGGGCGACGGCGGCGGGCGCTCCGAGGAGGAGGAGGTCGAGATCGTCGACGCCGTCTCCGACCGCGAGCTCGTCCCCGCCACGACCGAGCGATGAGGATCGTCCGCCTCCGCTCCGCGGGGGGCGAGCTGGAAGCGGCGTTCGCGCCCGAGGCCGGGCTCGTGGGCTGCTCGCTCACCCACCGCGGCGACGAGCTGCTCGGCCAGCGCAAGGGGCTCGAGGAGTACGCGCGCAGCGGCTCGACCTTCGGCCTGCCGTTCCTGCACCCGTGGGCGAACCGGCTCGCGGGCTTCTCCTACGCGGTCGGCGGGCACGAGGTCGAGCTCGACCGCGACTCCGAGCTGCTGCGGCTCGAGGAGCACGGGCTGCCGAGCCACGGGCTGCGGCCGAGCTCGTTGCAGTGGGAGGTCGAGGAGCGCGGCGACGGCCTGCGCGCGACCACCGAGTTCGACGGCGGGCGGCTCGAGGGCTTCCCGTTCCCGCACCGGCTGGCGGTCCACGTGGCGCTCGCCGACGAGGGGATGACGGTCGAGACGACGCTGACGCCGACCAGCGCGACACCGGTCCCGGTCGCCTTCGGCTACCACCCGTACCTGCGCGTGCCGGGAGCGCCGCGGGCGGAGTGGGAGGTCGACCTGCCGGTCGAGTGCCGGCTGCTCGTCGACGACAACAAGATCCCGACCGGCGAGGAGGAGACGCCGGCGTTCCGCCACGGCACGCTCGAGGACCGCTCGTTCGACGACGGCTACGAGCTGCCCGAGCGCCCGCGGCCGTTCACCGTCTCCGCGGCCGGCCGCACGCTCGGGGTCGAGTTCCTGGAGGGCTACACGCACGCGCAGGTCTACGCCCCCGCCGAGCAGGACGTGATCTGCTTCGAGCCGATGACCGCGCCGGCCAACGCGCTGATCTCGCACGACGGGCTGCGCCTCGCGCCGCCCGGCGAGCCGTTCTCCGCGGCGTTCCGCATCACCGTCGATGGCTGACCGCGTCGCGGAGAAGCGCGCCGCGGCCGAGGCGGCGGCGGCGCTGGTGCGCGACGGCGACCGGGTCGGGCTGGGCACGGGCACGACGGTCGCGCCGCTGCTGCCGGCGCTGGCGGCCCGCGGGCTGACGATCCGCTGCGTGGCGACCTCGATCGCCACCGAGGTGGCGGCGCGGGCGCTCGGGATCGACGTCGAGCCGTTCGAGCAGCTCGACGCGCTCGACATCGCGATCGACGGCGCCGACCAGATCGACCCCGAGGGCTGGCTCGTCAAGGGCGGCGGAGGCGCGCACACGCGCGAGAAGGTCGTCGCGGCGGCAGCCGCGCGCTTCGTCGTGATCGCGTCGGGCGACAAGGTGGTCGAGCGCATCCAGCCGCCGATTCCGCTCGAGCTGCTGTCGTTCGGGCTGCCGGCGACGCTGCACGCGCTGGGCGAGGCCGAGCTGCGCCACGTCCCGCTCTCGCCCGACGGCGGCGCGATCGCCGACTACCTCGGGCCGGTCGACACGCCCGCGGCGACGGCGGCGCGCCTGTCCGCCACTCCCGGCGTGATCGACCATGGGCTGTTCGGGCCCGACCTCGTCACCGACATCCTGATCGCGCGCGGCACCGAGATCGAGCACCGCACCGTGGAATAGCCCGGCGGGCGGCCGCCGTCTGGGGGAGGGCATGCGCGTCCTCCTCACCTCCACGCCCGGAGCCGGCCACATCGGCCCGCTCGTCCCCTTCGCCCGCGCGATCCGCCGCGCCGGCCACGACGTCCTCCTCGCCGCCCCCGTCTCCGCGCAGGCGCGCGTCGAGCGCGCCGGCCTCGCCTACCTCTCGTTCGGCGACCCGCCCAAGAGCGAGCTCGACCCGGTGTGGGCGAAGGTCGCCGGCGCCACGCCCGACGAGGCCAACGAGATCGTGATCGGCGAGCTGTTCGCCGGCGTGCGCGCCCGCGTGGCGCTGCCCGGGATCGAGCTGGCCATGGATGCCTGGCGGCCGCACGTCGTCCTGCGCGAGTCGTTCGAGTACGCGGGCGCGGTCGCCGCCGACGCACGCGGCATCCCGCACGCGCGCATCGGCATCGGGCTCGTGATGACCGAGGACTCCGCGCTGCGCATCGCCGCGCCCGCGGTCGACGAGCTGCGCGCGTGGGCCGGGCTCGAGCCCGACCCGGACGGCGAGCGGCTCGCGGCGGCGCCGTGGCTCACGGTCACTCCGCCGTCGCTCGAGTCGCCCGACGTGCCCGCGCCCGAGCGGACCCTGCGCTTCCACGACGCCGCCCCGCGGCCGCACGCGATGCCCGGCGCGGGAGCGCAGCCGCTCGTCTACGTGAGCTTCGGCTCGGTCGCGCCGACCATGGGCTTCTTCCCCGGCCTCTACCGCGCGGTGATCGACGCGCTGGGCGGGCTGCCCGCCCGCGTCGTCGTGACCGTCGGCGACGCCGCCGACCCGGCCGCGCTCGGCGCGCTGCCGGCCAACGTGCGCGTCGAGCGCTGGATCCCGCAGGCCGAGATCCTCGGCAAGGCGGCGGCGATGGTCGGCCACGGCGGCTTCGGCACCACGCTCGGGGCCCTGCTCGCCGGCGTCCCGCAGGTCGTCGTGCCGCTGTTCGCCGACCAGCCCTCCAACGCAGAGCGCGTCGAGGCGATCGGCGCCGGCCTGGTCGCCGATCCCGCCGGCGTCCGCGCCGCGGTCGAGCGCGTGCTCGCCGAGCCCGCGTTCCGCGCGGGCGCCGCCCGCGCCGCGCGCGAGGCGTTCACGCTCCCGCCGATCGACGCGGTCGGCTCGTTCCTCGCGGAGCTCGCGCTCAAGGCGAACGAGCCGGGGAAACGCTGGCCCAGGGGGCCAGGTTCCCTTGCGGGTGTTCGCCCAGAGGGCGAAACCCGTTACGAACGCGTGATGCCCTCGCGCGCCAGCAGCGCGTCGGCGAGGGCGCGGTCCGGCGCCCGCGGCGCGCCGAGGGCTCGCAGGCGGCTGTAGGGCAGGTGCGCGATCGCGCGCGTGGCCAGCAGGCGGTCGAGGTCGGGGCCGTCGTGGTCTCGCAGGAGCGCTCGCAGCGCGCGCGTCTCACGGCCGCGGTGGGCGCGCGCCGGGGCGTACGTGAACAGCAGCGGCAGCGTCGGCACGAGCCAGACCGCCAGGCCGAGCAGGATCGCGGCGGTCCGCACGTCGGCGCCGCTCTCGCGCGCCTGCGCCTGCGCATCCTCGCCCGCCTCGATGACCTCGTCGCCGGCCTCCTCGAAGACGGTGCCGACGACCGGCACGTCGACGTCGCGGATCGACTCGCCCGTGCGCACGACCGCGGCGCCGGCGCCCTCGGCCGAGCGCGTGACCTCGCTGACCTTGTCGAGCGCCCGGCCCGCCGTCCATCCGAGCAGCGCCCACGCGATCACCCAGGCGATCACGAGCGCGTCGGCGAGGTGCCGCCGCCGCGGGTGCAGGAGCCAGTCGCCCATGGCCGGGGAGTACCCCCCGTCGTATCGTTGAACCCGTGACCGAAATCGCGATCTTCGCCGCCGGCTGCTTCTGGGGCGTGGAGGCAGAGTTCCGCCGCGCCGACGGCGTGACCGCCACGCGCGTCGGCTACACCGGCGGCCGCACCGAGCACCCGACCTATCGCCAGGTCTGCGGCCGGCGCACCGGCCACGCCGAGGCGGTCGAGGTCACGTTCGACCCCGACCGGGTCTCCTACGACGAGCTGCTCGAGCGCTTCTGGGCCGCGCACGACCCGACCACCCGCAACCGCCAGGGCGTCGACTTCGGCTCCCAGTACCGCTCCGCGATCTTCTTCACCTCACCCGAGCAGTTGGAGCAGGCCACCCGGTCGCGAGACGTACAGCAGGCAAAGCTCGAGCAGGACGGTGGCCGCGGCCTACTCGGCCACCGCCGCACGATCGTCACCGAGATCGTCCCGGCGCCCACGTTCTGGCCCGCGGAGGACTACCACCAGCGCTACCTCGAGAAGCAGGGCCGCGCGACGTGCAACGTCGCGCTCAGGTACTGACCCGCAGCTCGCGTCCGAACGCGCGCTCGAACAGGTCGCCCTGGCGCTCGGCCCCCCAGCACGCGACCCTGACGTCCTCGTCGGCCTCGAGCCGCAGCACGACGTGGCCGCCGTCGACGCCCACGTGCGCCTCGCGCACCACCTGATCGCGCGAGCGCTCGAGCTGCTCGCCGACCCGCAGCACCGCCGCGCAGCGCGCGAGCGCCTCCTCGTCGCCGCTGCGCGCGAGCGCCGCGGCGATGCCCAGCGACGGGTTGCCCTTGCGGTGGTAGCGGGCCATCTGGCCGATCAGCGCGGTCTCGCGCGTCGTGTAGCCGGGCAGGCCGGCGTTGAGGATCAGGTAGCGCGAGTGCTTGTGGTGGTCGTCGTAGTCGACCGCCGTGCCGATGTCGTGGAGCATCGCCGCCGCCCACAGCAGGTCGCGCTCGCGGTGGTCGCCGGGGTGCACGCCGGCCTCGCCGAGCGCGTCCCACATGCCGAGCGCGAGCCCCGCGACGTGCTCGACGTGGGCGAAGTCGGAGTCGTAGGAGGCGGCGAGGTTGAGCACGCTCTCGCGCCGCACGTCCTCGAACAGCGGCGGGTCGCGGCCCTCGAGCAGCGTCGAGTAGAAGACGCCCTCGCGCAGGCCGGCCTCGGTCACCTCGAGCGCGCCGAAGGCGCCGATCTCCATCACCGACTGGATCACCACCGAGCCGGCGAGGATCAGGTCGCCGCGCTCGGGCTTGATGCCCGGCACCTCGCCGCGCTCCTCCGGCGTCATGTCCGCGAAGCGGTCGACGAGGTCGTCGAGCGCGTCGCGCTCGAGCACGAAGCCCTGGACGCCGAACGACGGCTTCTCGGCCGCGATCTCGGCGGCCGCGGCGAGGTTGCGCACCGTGCCGCCGATGCCGGCGAGGCGCGCGCCGTCGCGGCCCGCCTGCGGCAGCCAGCCCGCCGAGCGGAGCTCCTCCTCCACGTGCGCGCGCAGCGCCTTGAGCTGCTTGCGCTTGACCGAGTCGCCGGACAGGAAGCGCTCGGTCATGCGCACGGCGCCGAGCGGCCACGAGCGGGCGTCGCGCGCCTGGCGGCCCCCCACGTGGGTGAGCTGCATCGAGCCGCCGCCGAGGTCGAGCGCGACGCCGTCGGCGAGCGTCGTCGAGTTGACCGCCGCGAGGTAGCCGTAGCGCGCCTCGTCCTCGGGCGCGAGCACGTCGACGTCGAGGCCCGAGCGCTTGCGCGCGGCCTTCAGGAACTGGTCGCGGTTCGTGGCGTCGCGGATCGCGGAGGTCGCGACCGGGCGTACGTCGTCGATGCCGGTGGCGCGGCAGAAGTGCGCGAACAGCTCGATCGTCTCGAGCGCCCGCTCCATCGGCTCCTCCTGCAGCTCACCGGCCGCGTCGAGGCCCGCGCCCACGCGCACCGCCTCGTAGATCTCGTCGGTGCGGCGCCACCAGCCGTGGCCGCCGTGCTCGCCCCAGGTGAAGACGACGAGCCGGAACGAGTTGGACCCGAGGTCGATCACCGCCAGTCGGCGCTCGCTCATACCTCCGATGATCGCTGATCACGCGGCGCAGCCCTTCCGCCAAGTCCTTGCCATAGTCGCGAACGTGTCGGGCCCAGCGGTGAGGAGGGACTTGGTCGTCGTCGGCGCCGGCATCGTCGGCGCATCCGTGGCCTATCACGCCGCCCGGGCGGGCGCCGCCGTGACGCTGGTCGACGCCGGGCGCCCAGGCGCCGCCGTGACGGCGGACTCGTTCGCCTGGATCGCAGCGTCCGGCGTGCGTGATGGTCCCGCCGCCGGGCTGCGGGCCACCGCGACGGCGGAGTACCGGCGGCTCGGGGCCGAGCTGCCCGGACTTCCGGTGACCTGGTGCGGCTCGCTGAGCTGGACCGGGGAGGACGGTGCGCCGGACGCCGGGCCCGGGCAGACGATCGTGGACGCGGCCACCGCGGCGACGCTCGAGCCCGCCCTCCGGCAGCCGCCGGAGTGGGCTCTGTGGGCGCCGGGTGACGGCGCCGTCGACGCGGTGGGCGTGACCGAGCGGCTGGTCGCGGGCGCTCGCACCCATGGCGCCCGGGTCCATCTGGGCACGCCGGTCACCGCGGTCCGCAGGGATGCCGCGGGTCGGATCGCCGGGGTCGAGACGGCGGTGGGACCCCTCTCCGGTGCGACGGTGGTGCTGGCGGCCGGCGTCGCCACGGCCGCGCTGGGCGCGCCGCTCGGCGTGCGCGTCCCGGTCGAGCCGTCCCCGTCGCCGCTGTTCGAGCTCAGCGCTCCGGCCGGTCTGGTCCGCACCGTGGTCAACACCGAGGACTTCGATCTCCGGCAGGTCGCCGCGGACCGGCTGATCGCCGCCGCGGACTCGCCCGAACGGACGCTTGCCGCCGTCCGGTCCACCTTCCATGGCGCCGGGAGCGTCGAGCTGCTCGGCACCCGGCTCGGAGCGCGCCCGATGCCGGCCGACGGTGAGCCGATCGTCGGCCCGGTCGCCGCGGTCCCCGGCCTCTACCTGGCGGTGATGCACTCGGCGGTCACGCTCGCCGCGGCCGTGGGCCGCCTGGTCGCGCGGGAGCTGGTGGGCGGAACCGTCGAGCCGGCCCTGTCGGGTTGCCGCCCGGATCGCTTCTAGGAGCGCTCGATCAGCTCGACGCGGTAGCCGTCCGGATCCCTGACGAAGCAGATCCGCGAGCCGCCCTCCCGCACCTGGTAGGGCGGCTTCTCGGGTTCGATCCCGTGCCCGCCGAGCCGCTCGAGCGTGCCGTCGAGGTCGTCGACGCTGAGCGCGATGTGGTTGTAGCCGGTGCCGAGCTCATAGGAGTCGACGCCGTGGTTGTAGGTCAGCTCGAGGCGGTCGCCGTCGCCGGGCAGGCCCATGAAGACGTTGATCGCCTCTTCGCGGATCGGCATCCGCCGCCGCTCCTCGAAGCCGAGCGCCTCATAGAAGGCGACGGAGCGGTCGATCTCGCCGATGCGGTAGCAGGTGTGAAGGAGCTCCATGCCCGGCAGGCTACTCAGAGGCAGACGACGCGGCCGCGCAGCCCCTCCACGACGTTGCCCGGCAGGTCCATCGTCATGCCCAGGTCCTCGAGCGACGAGAAGCCGCCGACGCCGTCCCGCACCGCCACGATGCGGCGCGCCGTGTCGGCGTCGATGCCCGGCAGGTCGGCGATGTCCTCGACCGGCGCGTGGTTGACGTCGACGACCCCGCCCTCGTCGAAGCCGCCGCTGCGCCCGATCAGCGCCTCGCGGGCGAGCTCGGGGTCGGCGGTCGCCAGCTCGCGGGCGTAGGCCTGGCGCTCGCGGGCGAGCCGCGCCTTCTGCAGCGCCGGGTCGTCGAGCATGTCGATCCGGCGCAGGTAGGGCTTGCGGGTCAGGAACGAGTGCAGGATCCCGACGCCCCAGGCCGAGAACATGAGGATGTAGCCGAGGTTGTCCTCGAGCCCTTCCTCGTTGTTGTCGAGCGACGTGATGAACAGCGTCGCGGCCGTGACCGCCAGGTAGGCGAAGCCCGCGACCACCCAGGCGGCCTTGCGGGCGCGGAAGCCCGCGAAGAGGAAGCCCGCCCACGTGACCCAGCCGAACGGGATGAGCGAGGTGAGCACCCAGCGTCCGCGCGGCATCGGCGCGTAGTGTCCCATCCATGATCCTCGAACGTTCCATGAGCGACGGCTGGCTGTCGAACACGTACCTCGTGGCGGCCGGGCCGGGCGCCGATGCCTTCTTCGTCGACGCGGGCGGGCCCGTCGAGCCGCTGATCGCCAAGGCCGATGAGCACGACCTCAACGTCACCCACATCCTGCTCACCCACCACCACGGCGACCACGTGTCCGACCTCGGGGCGCTGCGCGAGCGCTGGCCCGACGCCGAGGTCCTCATCCACCCCGGCGAGCGCGACGCCGTGCCCGGCGCCACCGGCGACCTCCTGCCCGACCAGGAGCTCGAGATCGGCGGGCTGAGCGTCAAGGCGCTCCACACCCCCGGCCACACCAACGGGATGCTCTCGCTGCTGGTCGGCGGGACCGACGTCTTCACCGGCGACACGCTGTTCAAGGGCTCGGTCGGCGGCGTCCGCGCGCCCGGCTCGACGAGCTACGACGACCTCAAGCACTCGATCATGGAGGTCCTGCTCAAGCTCCCGCCGGAGACCACGATCCGGCCCGGCCACACCGAGCCCACGACGGTCGGCGACGAGCTCGAGAGCAACGGCTTCGTGCGGATCTGGCGCGGCGAGGACGAGGAGGACGGGCGCGAGTGCGAGGCGCTCGGCGAGAAGGCCACGCTCGTGCTGCTCGGCGACGACTACGACGGCGGGCACAAGGCGTGGGTGCGCTGGCCCGACGGCCGGGACGACATCGTGCCCGGCTCGAAGGTCTCGCTAGCGTAAGGGGGGATGAGCCGCGAGAAGTCCGGCGGTCTCTCGGTCACCACACTTCTCATCGCCAGCGCGTCTGCAGCAGCGGCCGCGGTGGTCGTCCCGATGCTCTGGGATGGCGGAGGGGTCGTGGCCGCCGCCATCACACCAGTCATCGTCACTCTCGTCTCCGAGAGTCTCAGGAAGCCGGTCACCAAGGTCCAGGAGGTCGGGGTCTGGCGCCGCACGCCCCAGGGCACCGCGGTGCGCCAGCCCGCGGGCCGCGACTTCGACCCGCTCGACCCCGACGAGGAGCGCGTCGAGGTCCCCGCCGAGGATCCGTTCGGGCTGCGCGAGCCGGAGGGCAGCGGGTTCTTCACCAAGCGCAAGGTCGTGATCGCGCTGGTCACCGGCGCGATCGCGTTCGGCATCGCCGCGGTGGTCGTGACCGCGGGCGAGCTGACGCTCGGCGGCTCGGCGGCCCGCGAGCAGAGCCGCACGACGTTCTTCGGCGGAAAGCGGAACGCGACGCCGACGCCCACCCCCACGCCGGCCGCCACGGAGGACGGCGAGGAGACGCCGACGCCGACCTCCGGGGCGACCGAGACTCCCGAGGCGACGCCGACCGTGACGCCGACACCCCCGCCCGGCGAGGCGGCCACGCCCGCGCCGAACAGCGCGGCACCGCCCGCAGAAGTGACTCCCGCTCCGTAACGTCGCCGAAGGCGAGGAGCTTGCGACTCGCCTGGCAGGCGAAACCGTACTCTGGGGGGCATGGCCAAGGACCGGATCCCGACCTCCCGCATCTCGCGCACGGCACGGGTGACGGGCCTCGCGGCGGGTCAGGCCGCGCGCCAGCTCGGCACCGCGACGACCAACCTCGGGCGCTCGCAGGAGGGTCGCGAGAAGGCGCTCGAGAAGCGCCACGTCGAGGCCGCCGAGCAGATCGTCTCCGCGCTCGGGACGATGAAGGGCGCGGCCATGAAGCTCGGCCAGGTGATGTCGTTCCTCGACGTCGGCCTGGTGCCGGAGGAGTACCGCGAGGAGTTCCAGCGCAAGCTCGGCGAGCTGCGCGACGCGGCCCCCAAGGTGCGCTTCAACGACATGCGCAAGGTCGTCGAGTCCGAGCTCGGCGAGAAGCTGGGCGACGCGTTCGCGGAGTTCGACGAGGTCCCGATCGCGGCCGCGTCGATCGGCCAGGTCTACCGCGCGAAGCTGCACGACGGGCGCGACGTGGCGGTCAAGGTGCAGTACCCCGGCGTCGCGCAGGCGGTGCGGGCCGACATGCAGAACCTCGGGATGATCCTGCGGCTGATGAAGCGGGTCGCGCCCGGCCTCGACGTCAAGGCCACGGCGGAGGAGGTGCGCAGCCGCATCGGCGACGAGCTCGACTACGAGCTCGAGGCGCAGAACCAGCGCTCGATGGCCCGGATCTTCCGCGGCCACCCGTTCATCGTCGTGCCCGACGTCGTGACGGCGATGACGCGTGAGAAGGTGATCGTCTCCGAGTTCGTCTCCGGCCTCGGCTTCGACGCGATCAAGCAGCTCGACCAGGCCACGCGCGACCGCGTCGGCGAGATCGTGTTCCGCTTCTACTTCGGCTGCATGTACCGGCACTACCAGTTCTCGGGCGACCCGCACCCCGGCAACTTCCTGCTGATGGACGACGGGAAGGTCGCGTTCCTCGACTTCGGGCTGTTCAAGGTGATGCCGAAGGAGCTGCTCGAGATCGAGCTGGCCTGCCAGCGCGCCGGCCACGAGCAGGACGGCGCCGAGCTGAAGCGGATCTGGGCCGAGACCGGCTTCCTCCAGCACCCGGAGAACTTCCGCGAGGACAAGCTGCTGGCCCAGTTCCTCGACGCGACGTGGTGGTACGTCCTCGACGAGGACATCGAGCTGACGCCCGAGATCGCCACCCAGGTGATGATCGAGATGTCCGACCCGCGCTCCTCGCACTTCGGGCAGATGCGCCACGAGACGCTGCCCGCCGACCACCTGTTCGGCCGCCGCGTCGAGATGCTGACGCTGGCGGTGCTCTCGCAGCTGCGCGCGCACGGCAACTTCCACCGGATCGCGCGCGAGTGGATGTTCGACGACGAGCCCGTCACCGAGCTCGGCCGCGAGGAGGCCGGGTTCTACGCCAAGGCCCGCCCATGAGCGCCCAGGACTACTGGGAGGACTTCTACAGCGGCGATCGCGCCCGCTGGAGCGGCAACGCGAACGCGTCGCTGGTCGAGGAGGTCGCGGAGCTCGCGCCGGGCACGGCGCTCGACCTCGGCTGCGGCCAGGGCGGCGACGCGATCTGGCTCGCGTCCCAGGGCTGGACGGTCACCGGCGCCGACATCTCGCAGAAGGCGCTCGACGTCGCCGCGAAGGCCGCGGAGGCCGCCGGGGTGACCGTCGCCTGGGAGCGCCACGACCTCGCCGAGTCGCTGCCGGCCGGACCGTTCGACCTCGTGACGTCGAGCTTCCTGCACTCCGAGGTCGAGCTGCCGCGGGCGCAGATCCTGCGCGCCGCGGCCGACGCCGTCGCGCCCGGCGGCACGCTGCTCGTCGTCGGCCACGCGCCCTCGCCCGAGCATCACCACCACGAGGACCTGCCCGGCCCGGACGAGGTGGTCGCCGAGCTGGCGCTGCCGGACGCGGAGTGGGAGCTCGAGCGCAGCGAGCTGCGCGAGCGCCGGCACGCGTTCCGCGACGAGGCGCCGAAGACGCGCATCGACACCGTGGTGCGCTTCAGACGTCGGTGATCTGGAGCAGGCTCGTCGTGCCGGGGCGGCCCGACGGGAGCCCCGCGGTGATCCCGATGCGCTCGCCGGGCTTGACCCAGCCGAGCTCGACGACCCGCGCGGCGGCCGCGCGCACGAGGTCCTCGGTCACCTCGTAGCGGCGCATCGAGGCCGCCTGCACGCCCCACATGAGCCCGCAGCGCCGCACCGTCTCGCGGCCGGGCGAGAGCGCGTAGATCGGGCACGTCGGGCGGTGCGCGGAGATCAGCCGGGCGGAGCGGCCGGACAGCGTCGGCGCCACGAGCGCGGCGAGGCCGAGCTCGTAGGCGGCGCGGCAGGCCGTGTAGGCGATCGTGTACGCGGGGTCGCGGCGGTCGCGCCGCACGCGCCGCTCCTGCCACTCGCGGTAGGGCGCCGAGGGCTCGGTGCGCTCCGCGATCTTGGCCATCATGTCGATCGTCTCGACCGGGTACTGGCCGACGGCGCTCTCCTGGGAGAGCATCACGGCGTCGGTCCCGTCGAGGATCGCGTTGGCGACGTCGGCGACCTCCGCGCGCGTCGGGCGCGACGAGGCGACCATCGAGTCGAGCATCTGGGTGGCGGTGATCGACGGGCGGGCGAGCGCGCCGGCCAGCGCGATCACCTGCTTCTGCACGATCGGCACCTCCTCGATCCGCATCTCGATGCCGAGGTCGCCGCGCGCGACCATCACGCAGTCGGCGGCGCGGACGATCTCCTCCGCGCGCTGCACCGCCTGCGGCTTCTCGATCTTGGCGATCAGCGGCAGCCGCGTGTGCCCGCGGACGAACTCGACGTCCTCGGCGCGGCGCACGAACGACAGCGCGACGAGGTCGACGCCGATCTTCTCGCCCGTGCGCAGGTGCTCCAGGTCCTCCTCCGGCACGGCCGGCAGCGACGCCGCCTCGCCGGGGATGTTGAGCCCCTGGCGCGAGGCGACCGCGCCGCCGACCTCGACGACGGTGTCGATCTCGCCGTCCCCGGGGCGGGTGCCCGTCACCCGCAGGCGCACGGAGCCGTCGGCGAGGTACATCACCTCGTCGACGTCCACGGCGTCGGCGAGCCCGTCCCACGAGATGAACATCCGGTGGCGATCGCCGTCGCCGCCGCCGTCCCCGTCGCCGCAGACGAACGTCAGGCCGTCCCCCGCGGCGAGCTCGACGACGTCGTCGCGCAGCTTGCCGATGCGCAGCTTCGGCCCCGGCAGGTCCTGCAGGATCGCGACCGCGCGGCCCGCCCGGCCGGCTGCGTTGCGCACGCGCTCGGCGACCTCGGCGTGCTCCTCCGCGCTGCCGTGCGAGAAGTTCAGCCGCGCGACGTCCATGCCCGCCGCGACCATGCGCACCAGCACCTCGGGATCACGGGACGCCGGCCCGATGGTCGCGACGATCTTCGTCCGGCGCACGTGGCTCCGTCAGCCGATGTCGACGTACTGCGGCAGCGTGAAGGTGCGGAACAACCGCGGATTGCCGACCCGGTAGCGCACGCGCGTGCGGAAGCGGAACGTGGCGACCTGGCGGGTCTTCGCGCCGCGCAGCGTCACGCTGAAGCGGCCGTTGCGCCGTGGCTTGAAGCGCTTCGCGACCTCGACGCGCCCGCACGAGACGCGGCGGATCACCGTGACGCGCTGGATCGGCCTGGCGAGCGGGCGTGAGATGCGGCCCGCGATGACGACGTTGCGCCCGCGCGGCCGGATCGACGTGATCCGCAGCCGGCGGGTGAGCTTGAGGGCCAGCGAGCGCTGGCCGCCGACGCGCGCCTGGTAGCGGGCGCGGTTCGTGTCGCGCACCGCGCGCGGCGGCAGCGGAGCGCTCGCCCGGAACAGCCCGTCGCTGCCCACGCGCGGCCGCGCGACGCGCTTGCCGGTGTCCATGTAGTGGATCGCCACCCGACGGCCGGCCAGCCGCCGGTCGGCGGCGCCGAGCATCCGCACCCGGCCCTTGCGCCGGACGACGTCGATCAGCACGAGCCGGCGCGAGGTGCAGCGCAGCGCCTGCACGGCGGTGGCCTGGCCGCAGGGGACGCCCGCGCCGCCGACGGTCGCCTCGCCGGCGACGAAGTCGAGCACGGCCTGGCCCGCGATCGAGAGCTCGACGGTGAGCGCGCGCTGCGTGAGCGTGTCGCCGCGGCGCACCTGCACCGCCGGCGTGATCGCCACGCGCGCGACCGCGGCCGGGATCTCGATGTTGGGCAGCGCGTCGAGCACGGGCCGGATCGCGGCGGAGAACGCGGTCAGGTCGACGCCCGGCGGCGCGAGCGCGGCGGGGTCGAGGCTCGACGGGTCGATCGACTGCGAGTCGATCGCGATCGTGCGGTTGGTCGCGCGGTCGGTGGCGATCGGCACGCCGAGCACGGTCAGGCTCCCGACCGACGAGTCGCCGGTCAGGTTCGGGGTGCCGCCCAGGCACTGGCCCGTCACGCGCGCGCTCAGCGCGCGTGCGTTGATCAGGTCGCCCTGGCCGAGCGCCTGCAGCGCGGGGTTGAGGTCGATCGTGCCGAAGCCCGGGACCGTGACGGGCGGGACGCTGGGCACCGGCAGGCCGGGGAGGCCGGGCAGCAGCGGCACGCGCAGCTCGCCGAAGCCGCCCTCGGCGGTGACGCGCTGCGAAGCCGGCCGCGCCGCGTCGCCGGTGGCGGTGGTGCGGGCGAACAGCACGCCGCCGGTCGCGCCGCCGGGCAGTCCCGCGGGCGGGTTGCCGCCGGCGGCTTGCGTCACGCAGGCGGCGGCGTCCTTGTTGGCCGTGATCGGCTCCACCGGCGGCGCCGGGCCGAGCGCGCCGCGCAGCGCGCTGGCCTCGCAGGTCCACGGCGCGGCGGCCGCGCCGGCGGGCGCGAGGAGTGCCGCGAGCGCCGCGGCGAGGAGGGCGGGGAGCAGGCGGCGTCGCATCCGCCACCGCTTGTATCACGCGGAGGAAGGTCGAGGGCCGGTCAGCGCCTCCGAAGTGGCACGCGCTTCGCGATCCGTCTCCGCTTGCCCGCCGCGTCACGACCGGCGAACTCCATCCGCACGCGCGCGCTGCGGCGCGTGCCGAGGCTGCGGCGGCGCACCTTCACCACGACCGTGCGCGTCCGCCGGGCGGGGATCGAGGCGCGCTTCGACCCCACGAGCAGCGAGCGCTTGCCCGTCCGCAGCCGCCGCAGCGTGAGCGTGCCGCGGCAGCGCGCGGCCTGCAGGCAGCGCACGCGCACGCGGACCCGGCCGCGGCGCGCGACGAGCCGCGACGGCAGCCCGACGAACGGCGCGCTGCGCGCCGTCCCGGTGCCGCCGACCCCGCCGCTCGGCGGCGGCGGCGGCGCGGGGCCCGGCGCGACGTCGTAGCGGGCGAGCGCGAGCCGCGCCGAGCCGCCCGAGCACTGCGGGCCGCTGCCCGACGCGCAGGCGATCCCGGCGACGACGAGCTTGCCGTCGGCCTGGCGGGCGAGCGCGGTCGCGCGCGCGACGGTCACGCCCGGGAAGCTCGTGAGCACCATGCCGCCCCCGAATGAGCGGTCGAGCGCGCCGGCGCCGTCGAAGCGCGCGAGCGCGAACTCGTGCGTGCTGCCGGCGCTGGAGTGGCCCGCCGCGACCGCGCGGCCCTCGGGGTCGAGCAGCACGTCGGTCGCGACCGTCGCGTCGCGGGCGCGCGCGAGCGCGATCCCGTCGCCGTCCCACGTGCGGTCGAGCGCGCCCTCGGGGCTCGTGCGCGTGAGCGCCATCGCGGGGTGGCCGCTCCGCTCCGTCGCCACGCCCGCCGACAGCACGCGCGCGTCCCCCCAGGCCGTCGCCGCGTTGGCGTAGGAGTACGAGGCGCCGATCGGGCGGATCCAGGGCGGGCTCGCGTCGCCGCTGAAGCTGACCGGCGTGCCGCTGAAGCGCAGGCTCTCGGTCGCCGAGCCGCTGCCCGACGCGCCGACCGCGACGACGCGCCCGTCCGGCAGCGCGGCGCCCGCCGCGCCGTAGGCGTAGCCGGCCGACGCCGGCACGAGGAGCGCGCCGGAGGCGCCGAACCCGTGGTCGGGCGCGCCGCGGCCGTCGTAGCGGGCGAGCGCGAAGTGGTCGCGCCCGTCGTCGGCCGCCTGCCCGACGGCGACCACGCGCTCGCCGCCCACCGGCACGAGGTCCGAGATCGCGTCGAAGCCGGTCCCGACGCGGGTGATGACCCGGCCGCCGGCGCCGAAGCCGGTGTCGAGCGTGCCGTTGGGGCGGTAGCCGACGAGCGCGAACGAGCCCGGGTCGAAGGCGTCCGCGCTCGCCACGCCGCCCGCGACGATGCGCCCGTCGCCGCGCACGACCACGTCGAACGCCTGCGAGCGGCCGACGCCGACCGCGGTCGTGACCATGCCGCCGGCGCCGAAGTCGGTGTCGAGCCCGCCGTCGGGCGTGTAGCGCACGAGCCGGAACGACGAGTCACCCGTCGGACCGCAGGTTCCGGTGTCGCAGGAATAGCCCGCCACCACGATGCGTCCGTCAGGTTGAATGGCCAGCGCCCGTGCCACGAACGTGTCCGGACTCGTCAGCGTGGAGACTCTGCCGTCGCCCGAGAACGAGGCGTCCAGATCCCCCGGCGCAGCCCAGGCGGGCGGCGCACAGACGGCCAGGGCCGCGAGCGCAGCCGCAAGAAGGCGCAGCTTGACATCCATGTCGCCGCCGACATTACCCGGGGAGGTGCGGGCGTGCGCGTCCTCCTGACCACGCGCGGGAGCTCGGGTCACGTCATGCCGCTCGCGCCGGTCGACGCGATCCGCGACGAGGACTGGCTGAGAGGTCGGACCCCTAGTTGAGGGTTATCGGCTCGCCGTCCGCGCTCAGGCGGCCGCCGTCGCGGAGGTCGCAGATCATGTCCCAGTGGACGGCCGACTCGTTCACGCCGCCGGTCTCCGGATACGAGCGGCCGACCGCGAGGTGGACGGTGCCGCCGATCTTCTCGTCGAGCAGGATCATCCCGACCGGCCGGTCGATGCCGAAGTTCGTGCCGATGCCGATCTCGCCGAGCCGCGAGGCGCCCTCGTCGGTGGCGAGCGTCTCGCGCAGGTAGGCCTCGCCGCGGTCGGCGCGCGCCTCGACCACGCGGCCCTCGGCGAAGCGCAGCTCGATCCCCTCGACCGGCACCCCGCGCGGGCTCGACGGGATCGTGTAGCGGATCACGCCCTCGGCGGAGTCCTCGAGCGGGCCGGTGAAGACCTCGCCCGAGGGCATGTTGCGCTTGCCGTCGGAGTTCACCCACGTGCGGCCGGCGACGCTCAGCGTCAGGTCGGTCCCCTCGGCCTCGATGCGCAGCTCGCGCGCCCCCGCGAGCCGCTCGATCAGCCGCGCCTGGGTCGCGCTCAGCTCGCCCCACGCCGCGACGGGGTCGTCGCGGTCGAGGAACAGCGCGCGCTCGACGAGCGCCGCGAAGTCGCCGGTCGCCAGCCCCGCCTGCTGCGCGGCCGCCGGGGTCGGCCACAGCGTCCCGCACCAGCGCCGCTGCATCCCGAGCTCGCGGATCGCCGCGCGCGAGCGGGCGGCGCGGGCCAGCCGCGCCGGGTCGACCGCGGCGAGCTCGTTGGTGTTGACCGGCGCCTGGATCGTCAGCAGGCAGTCCGAGCCCTCGGTGTCGGCGAGCTCGGCGGGCGCGACGCCGTCGAGGTGCGCGTCGCGCGCGGCCGCCCAGTAGCCCTCCGACTGGCCCGGCAGCGCGACCCGCAGGACCGGCCACGCGCCCCGCTCCAGGATCTCGCGCTGGAGCGCGAGCAGCAGCGGCGCGGCGAGCGTGGTCGAGCGCACCAGCACCTGCTGCCCCGCCTGCACGTCGAGGCAGTAGCCGGCGAGCAGCGCCGCGAAGGGCTCCGGATCACCCCTCATAGACGATCGCCGCCGCGCGGCACCAGCCCGCGGAGGCCCCGGCGACCTTGACCGGCAGGCAGGAGACCGTGAAGCCTGTCGGCTCGGGCAGCGCGGCGAGGTTGTGGAGCTTCTCGATCTGGCAGTACTCGAGGTCGATCCCCGCGCGGTGAGCCTCCCACAGGATCGACGCGTCGCCGGTGCGCTCGAACTCGGCCCGCAGAGCGACGAACGGCCGGTCGAGCCCCCACGCGTCGGTCCCGATCACCTTCACGCCCCGCTCCAGCAGCCACAGCGTCGACTCGCGCGTCAGCCCCGAGCCGGCGTTGAAGTACTCCGGCGTGTCCCACGCGCCCTCCGCCCCCGTCCACAGCAGCACGATGTCGTACGGCTGCAGCGCGTGCCCGGAGGCGGCCAGCGCCTCCTCGAGGTGGGCGACCTCGATCCGCTCGCCCCACGGCACCTCGCGCACGTCGAGCCGCACCCCGGGCCGCAGGAACCAGTCGAGCGGCAGCTCATCGATCGTGCGCGCCCGCTCGCCACCGGACGTCGGGAAGTAGTGCCACGGCGCGTCGACGTGCGTGCCCGCGTGGGTGATCAGCGTGACGGTCTCCGACGCCCAGCCCTTGCCGTCGGGGAGGTCGGAGACGTCGCAGCCGAAGATCTGCGCCAGCAGGGGCGCCGAGCGCTCGTGGTCCTCGTAGTCGATGGTGGGCGGCAGCGGCTCGCCCGGGCCGGGCCCGGTCGGCACGGACAGGTCGACGATCTTCACGGCGCCTCCATGTCGGGGAAGTGCGCGGTCAGGTGGGTGCGCAGCACGTCGCGGATCCACGCCCGCTCCTCGCCGGTGGCGAAGCGGAAGCGCGCGAGCAGGTCCTTCTGGCGCTCGAGCGGCTCCGCCCCGGCGATCTCCCAGCGCACCGCGAGGCGCTCGAAGAGGAACTCGACGGAGCGCTGCCAGGCGTCCTCCTGTTCGAGCCCGCCGGCGCGCACCTTCGCGTACTCCATCCGCGTCGCGGGCGAGAGCGCGCCGCGCAGCACGAGCGTGACGCCCTCCCCGTCGTAGGGGACCTCGGGTGCGGCGAGCTGCTCGGCGCCGCGGCGGCGGCTCCGCCTCCCCACGGCTACGTCGAGGACGCGGCCTGCTCGAGCTGAGCGCGCACGTCGCCGGTGACGGGGTCGGCGTGGCCGGGCCAGGCGACCGATGGCTCGAGCGCGGCGACCTTGCGGATCGAGGCGCGCGCCTGCTCCGTGTCGAGGTTCGTGCCGGCGGCCGGCACGCGCGCGTGGCCGTGGCGGCCCGTGCCGATGTCGAGCGTGTAGAAGCAGTCGGTGGTCAGGGCGACGCGGTCGGACTCGCGGAACAGCGCGATCTGGCCCGGCGCGTGGCCCGGGATGTGCACGACGCGGAAGCCCGAGACGTCCTCGCCCTCGTCGATCGTGCCGGCGATCGCGACCGGCCCGCCGTCCCACACCGGCAGCAGCCGCGGCAGCGTCCAGCGGGCCGGGACGCTGAGGTCGGACCAGTCGAAGTAGTGGTCGCCGCCGTCGCCCTCGGCGTCGATCCGCTCGGCGGGGTGGCAGAAGGTCGGCACGCCGAGCGCCGGCGCGGCGCCGCGGTGGTCGCCGTGGGAGTGGCCGAGCACGATCCGGTTGAGCCCGCCGAGTGACGACGCGGCGGCCGCGAGGCCGGTCGACATCGCCTTGATGCCGGCGTCGAACATCGTCACGCCGCCGCCCTCGTCCTCGATCAGGTAGACGTTCATCGTCTTCAGCGGGAAGCCGCCGCGGACGAGCCAGACGCCCTCCGCGATCCGCTCCGGGTCGTTGCAGACCGCGCGCCGCTTGAGCTTCGCCTGGCCGTTGAACGCGCGCGTCATGCGCTGCTCGGCGCTCGAGCCGGCCGGCGGCAGCATCCCGATCTGGCGGGCGAGCGTCATGCCGTCCGTGTAGGCGTGCTCGGAGGCGATCTGCCCGTCGCGGAGGCGGAAGATGTCGAGCCCGGCGAGGTCGAGGCGCGCGAAGGTCGGCTCGATGCCCTGCAGCGAGCCCGGGCCCGCGAACGTCCCCGTCGCCGACCAGTGCACGGCGACCTGGTCGCCCTCGCCGACGATGTCCTCGACCTCGAAGCGCAGGTCCGGCGAGCTGCCGAAGAACTCGGCCCACCAGGCGCGCACGCCGTCGGGCCCGTGGGCGTCCGGCTGGCCGGCGATGTGGCAGACGCCGTCGGGCGCCCACGCCGCGGCGATCGCGTCGAGATCGTGCCGCGTGAGCGCGTCGAAGTACGCGGTCATCACGGCCTTCGGGGTCGTCTCCTGAGCGCTGGTGGCCATGCCGCCACGTTACCGTCCCGCCCCATGCGCAAGCCGACCCGACCCCGGGAGGTGGGCCGCGGCGAGCGCGTGCTCCCCGGGGTCTGGCGGCTGCGGCTGCCACTGCCGTGGCCGGGCGTCCCGCACTGCAACGCGTGGGCGATCGCGGCGGGCGACGGGATCGTGCTCGTCGACACCGGCACGCACGAGCCCGGCTCGCTCGCCAACCTCGAGCGCGCGCTCGACCAGGTGCGGCTGCGGATCGAGCAGATCCGCCTCGTCGTCGTCACCCACGCCCACGCCGACCACTGCGGCCAGGCCCACCCGATCGCCGAGCGCGCGGGCTGCGAGGTGTGGGCGCACCCCGACCACGCGCACTTCTCCGCCTACGCGGACGACCCCGAGGCCGCGCACGCCCGCCGGGTCGAGATCGCGCGCGCGAGCGGGGTCCCGAAGGACCCGCCCTCCACCGGGCGCTCGCTCGCCTCCGGCCCGCTCGAGCCCGACCGCGACCTCGTCCCGGGGGTCGAGATCGAGACCGACCTCGGGCCCTGGAGCGTGCACGAGACGCCCGGCCACGCGCCCTCGCACGTCTGCCTGTTCCAGCCCGAGCGGCGGGTGCTGCTCTCCGGAGATCACCTGCTCGGCCGCGTGTCGCTCTACTTCGACTACGGCCACACCCCGGACCCCGTCGGCGAGTTCGCCGGCTCGCTCGACACCGTCGAGGCGCTCAACGCGCGGCTCGCCCTGTCCGGCCACGGGCGGCCGTTCGCCGACGTCGCCGAGCACATCACGGCCAACCGCCGCCTCGTCGCGGAGCGGCTCGACGCGACGCTCGCCGGGCTGACCGGCGGTCCGCTCACGCCCTACGACCTCGCGCCCGCGGTCTACGGGGACGCCTTCCGCCCCGAGGTGGCGGGCTGGCTGCTCAGCAAGCTCCTCTGCTACCTCACCCACCTCGAGGCCACCGGGGCGGTCCAGCGCCTGGAGGGCGAGCCCGAGCGCTGGGCTACGCTCTAGAGCGATGCGGATCGACGACCGGATCAGGCAGAGCGACGAGCCGTCGTTCTCCTTCGAGTTCTTCCCGCCCAGGACGGAGGACGGCGCGCGCAACCTCGAGACGGCGCTGGCGGCGCTCTCGACGCTCGACCCGACGTTCGTGTCGGTGACCTACGGCGCGGGCGGCTCGCCGGCCGAGAAGGTCAAGACGGTCGACATCGTCTCGCGCATGAAGCGCGACTTCGGGCTCGAGGCGATGGCGCACTTCACGTGCGTGGGCGCGACCGTGGAGGAGCTGCGGACCACGCTCGACCTGATGCGCGACCGCGGCGTCGAGAACGTGCTCGCGCTGCGCGGCGACCCGCCGCAGGGCGAGACGGAGTGGACGGCCACCGAGGGCGGGCTGCAGTACTCGCGCGAGCTGATCGAGATGATCCGCGTCGACTACGACTTCGCGATCGGGGCGGCCTGCTTCCCCGAGGTCCACATCCACGCCGTCGACGCGGAGACCGACCTCCGGTACACGAAGGAGAAGGTCGACGCCGGCGCGGGCTTCCTGATCACGCAGCTGTTCTACGACAACCGCTGCTACTACGAGTTCGTCGACCGGGCGCGCGAGATCGGCATCGACGTGCCGATCATCCCGGGGATCATGCCGATCACCAACGCGGGCCAGATCCGCAAGATCACGTCGATGTGCGGCTCCGACATCCCCGCCCAGCTGCAGGCCGAGCTCGAGCTGCGCGCCGACGATCCCGCCGCGGCGACCGACTTCGGCGTCGCCTACGCGACCCTGCAGTGCGCCGACCTGCTCGCCAACGGCGCCCCCGGCATCCACTTCTACACGCTCAACCGCTCGCCCGCGACGCGCGCGATCCTCAGCGCGCTGCGCACCCTGAGCCCCTGGACGGGTCAGCCGGGCTTCTCGATGTCCAGCGCGTGAGCGACGCGCGGCTTCCCGTCGACCTCCCAGGCCACGTCGACCTGGTCGTTCTTCCGGTAGGTCCCGACGCCCCACGCGCCGAGGAACCACCGCCCGAGTCCGAGCTTGCCCTCCTTCTCGAGCGAGCGGTTGAAGACGAGGACGCCGCTGCGCACTTCATAGTCGGTCCCCAGGTGCTGGCGCACGCCGTTGACGAACACCGTGTAGGGCTCCCGGACGCCCTTGGGGAGGGGGACCCTCGAATGCTCCATCGGGGCGGATGATGGACTACCGGGTGCGCCGCTCGCCGCGCGCGCGGCGCGTGCGCGTCAGCGTCGACGGGTCCGGCGAGGTCGAGGTGATCCTCCCGAAGCGCGCCCCCGAGCGCGCCGCGGCGCAGGCCGTGCTCGAGCTCGAGGGCTGGATCGAGCGCCGCCGCCGCACGCTCGCCCGCGCGGCCGCCGAGGTCGCGCGGCCGGACGGCACCGTGCCGTACCTGGGCCGCGACCTGCGGCTCGTGCCCCAGCCGGGCCGCGAGCGCGTCCACCGCCGCGGCGACGACCTGCTCGTGCCCAAGCGCGACGCCGCCGCCGCGCTCGAGCGCTGGTACCGCCGCCAGGCGCGCGCCGAGATCGGCCCGCGGCTCGACGCCGCCGTCGCGCGCGCCGGCACCCGCTACGACGGGCTGACGATCCGGGGGCAGAAGACGCGCTGGGCGTCGTGCTCGAGCCGCGGCCACATGTCGTTCAACTGGCGGCTGCTGCTCGCGCCCGAGGAGGTGCTCGACTACGTCGTCGAGCACGAGGTCTGCCACCTCGAGGTCATGGACCACTCGCCCCGCTTCTGGGCGCTGCTCGAATCGCGCGTCCCGGACTGGCGCGAGCACGCGCGCTGGTTGCGGCGCTACGGCGCCACCCTTTATCTGTAGGGTCGCGGCATGTTGCGCCTCCGCTTACGCCGCGCGCTCCTGCTCGCGCCGCTCACCCTGCTCTTCCTCGCCGCGCCCGCCGCCGCGGCCGACCGGGCCAAGCTCTACGAGGTGGACGGCGTGAGGGACCGCTTCGACCGCTCGATGATCGCCAAGCGCGGCGCCGCGATCGTCGAGGTCGACCACGGTCACGTCGTGGCCGGCATGACCCGCCGCGAGGCGCGCCGCGTGCGGCGCCTCGGCTACGGGCTGCGCCCGCTGGCGAAGCCGCCCCGCAGGGGCGCCCGCCGCGGCGCCCGCGCCCGCACCGCCGCGTTCCCGGCCGCCGACGCGGCCTACCACGACTACAACGAGACGGTCGCCGAGATCAACTCGGTCGTCGCCGCGTATCCGTCGCTCGTGCAGCGGATCACGCTCGGCAACACGTACCAGGGGCGCCCCGTCTACGCGCTCAAGGTCTCCGACAACGTCGCGGCCGACGAGTCCGAGCCCGAGGTCATGTTCACCGCCAACCAGCATGCGCGCGAGCACCTCACGGTCGAGATGGCGCTCTACGTGCTCGGCGAGCTGACGTCGAAGTACTCCAGCGACGCGCGCATCCAGAACATCGTGAACACGCGCGAGATCTGGATCGTCCCGATGGTCAACCCGGACGGCGTCGAGTACGACATCGCCACCGGCTCCTACCGCTCGTGGCGCAAGAACCGCCAGCCCAACACGGGCTCGAGCGCGGTCGGCACCGACCTCAACCGCAACTGGGCCTACCGCTGGGGCTGCTGCGGCGGCTCGAGCTCGGCGTTCTCGTCCGAGACCTACCGCGGCGCCAGCGCGTTCTCGGCGCCGGAGACGCGCAACGTGCGCGATCTCGTCAACTCGCGCGTCGTCGGCGGCGTGCAGCAGATCAAGGCGAGCATCGACTTCCACACCTACTCCGAGCTCGTGCTGTGGCCCTACGGCTACACCTACACCGACGTCCCTGCGGACATGACGACCGACGACCAGGCGGTCTTCTCGACCTTCGGGCGCAACATGGCCGGCACCAACGGCTTCACGCCGCAGCAGGGCTCCGACCTCTACATCACCGACGGCACGATCGACGACTGGCTCTACGGCCAGCACAAGGTCTTCGCCTACACGTTCGAGCTCTACCCGCGCTCGTCGAGCCCGGGCTTCTACCCGCCCGACGAGGTGATCGGCCGCGAGACGACGCGCAACCGCGAGGCGGTCCTGCGGCTGCTCGAGAACGCCGACTGCATGTACCGCACGATCGGCAAGCAGACGCAGTACTGCGGCCTGCCGGGCGCAGTCACGATCTACTCCGACACGTTCGAGACCGCGAACGGCTGGACGAGCAACCCCGGCGGCACCGACACCGCGACGGCCGGCCGCTGGGAGCGCGGCGACCCGGCTGCGACGACCTCGAGCGGGGCGAAGCAGCTCGGGACGACCGTGAGCGGGACGAACGACCTCGTGACCGGCCGGCTCGCCGGCGCCGCGGCGGGTGACCACGACGTCGACGGCGGCACGACGACGATGCGCTCAGGGCCGATCGCGCTCACCGGCGGGTCGACGTACCGGCTCAGCCTCTCCTACTACCTCGCGCACGGGTCCAACTCGTCGAGCGCCGACTACCTGCGCGTGCGGGTGCTCGGTTCGACGACGTCGACGGTGCTCAACGTGCCCGGCGCGGCGAGCAACCGCAACGGCGCCTGGGCGAGCACGACCGTCGACCTCAGCGCGTTCGCCGGCCAGACCGTGACGCTTCAGGTCGAGGCGGCCGACGCGTCCGGCGCGTCGCTCGTCGAGGCCGGGGTCGACGACGTGCGGGTGACGCGCGAGTAGCTCCGCCTAGGCAGCGATCAGCTCCTCGTACCAGCCCGCGAGCTTCGGGAACATGTCGTCGCGGGCTGGCGCCAGCTCGGGGATGCGCGCCCGATCGACGATCAGGGCCTCGAGGACGAGCGCCATGGTGACGCCGTGCTCGGGGCGGTGGACGAGCTCGACCGCGTCGCCCGCCTGCAGCTCGCCCTCGCCGACGATCGCGAGGTAGGCGCCCGGCCGCCCGGCGTGTAGGAAGCGCTTCTGGAAGCCGCGCACGCCGATCCGCGCCTCGAGCTTGAAGCAGGGGACACGCGGGCCGGTGACGCGCAGCTCGGCGCCGCCGATGCGCCAGCGTTCGCCGACCCGCGCGCCGGAGAGGTCGACACCGGCGAGCGTGAGGTTCTCGCCGAACGCCGCGGGCCCCAGCTCAAGCCCGAGCTCCTCGCTCCAGCGCGCGATGTCCTCGCTCGCGTAGGCGTAGACGGCCTGGTCTACGCCGCCGTGGACCGAGCGGTCGGCCTGGTCGTCGCCTTCGAGGTTGACCCCGCGCACGGCCACCGGGCCCTCGACCGGCCGCTTGCCGATCGCGGACTGGACCACGCGCCTGCCGGTCGAGAGCGGCGCCGGGCGGCCGACGTTGACGGAGACGACGCGGCCGCTCACCCGGACGAGGTCCCGCGCGTCGGGATGTCGCGGTGGCGGCGCGTGAGCCCGAGCGCGCCGCGGACCGTCCGGACGCCCTTGACGATCGCGCGGCGCGCCGGGGCGAACGGCAGCCGGCGGACCGCGGCGATGCCGATCCGCCGCACACCGCGCGGGCGCGTCAGCCACGCGTACTCCTCGCGCTTGAGGACCATCAGCTTGCGCGGGTCGTAGGGCCGGTCGTAGATGCTTGCCACGCCGCCCTTGGCCAGCTCGAGGGCCGGGTAGCGCTCGATCCGCGCCGCCGCCTCGGCGCCGTGGAGCAGCGGGCTCCCGCCGTCCGCCAGCGGGGCGAGCGCCGCGGGGTCCTCGAGGTCGTAGCCGTAGAAGGCGGCGAGCGGCGCGACGCGCTCCTCGAGCCACTTGCGGTGCTCGGCCAGCATCGACTTCGTCCACTTCGCGACGCGCGTCTCGTCGACCGGGTCGTCGGCGCGGCTGCGCCCCTCGACGACGAGCTTGCCGCCGCGCTGCCCCTGCACGCTGTGGTGCTCGAGCACGGCCGGATCCCATGGCTCCTCCAGCCACTCGAGCAGCTCGCGCAGCAGTGGCTCCGGCTGGCGCACCAGGTCCTCGTAGCGGACGATCACGCAGCGGTCGGGGAGGCGCGCGGCCTGCGCGGCCAGCTCCCGGCACGGCTGCATCCACTGGGCGGCGGCGCGTGCCAGCCGCGAGCGGAAGCGGCTCATGTTCGAGGCGATGCTGCCGTAGGGGTGCCGCACCACGGCGACGAAGCGGGCGTCGGGGAACAGCCGCGCGAGGTCGGCGACGTGCCAGGTGTGCAGCGGCGTCTTCTCCCCCCAGCGGCGCTTGCCGTGCTGCTCCGCGTAGCGCATGAACAGCCGGTCGTAGAGCCCGCGCAGCTCCTCGTCGAGCTCCTCCTCGCTCCAGCCCAGCCGCCCGGTCCAGTTGCGCCCCGACCACTTGAACGGCGTGAACCGCAGCGCGTCGTAGCCGCGCATGAAGCCGGTCTCGGGCGGGATGGCGATGTTCTCGTGGCTGTCGAGCATCAGCCGCAGCAGCGTCGTGCCCGAGCCCATCGCCCCGACGATGAAGATGGGGCTGCTCACCCCTGCAGCGTACGGCGCAGCGCCGCGTACGGGCTCTCCCCGGGCTGCTGCTCGACGAGCCGGCGGCGCATGCGCCCCGTCCAGGCCTCGACGGAGCCGTCGCCGCGCACGTCGACGCCGGCGTGCACCTTGCCCCCGGACAGCTCCAGCCGGTGCGCGACCTGCTGCACGGGCTCGAACGACTTGTAGCGCAGGTCGACCGTCCTGCGGCCCGGCCCTCCCGCGAGCGCGCGCGCCCGCTCTTCGATCAGCTCGAGTGCTGCGTCGAGCGAACCGGCCTCAAGCCGCTCGACTCGGGGTCCGGATCGGACGACAACTCGGTGCGCCATGCCGGGGATCCTGCCGTGCGCGGGCGCAGCGCGTGCGCCGAGTCCTTGGCCATCGCCATCAGCACCTCGGCGTCGTCGGCGTCGGCCGGGAACGCGGCGTGCCCGATCACCGGCTCTACGCGCATCTCGTCGCCGCCGAGCAGCAGCGGCTCCTCGAGCGCCTCGGAGAGGCGGCCGTTGACGCGCTCGATGACGTCGACCGTGTCGTAGCGGAGGTCGGCGAGCAGCACGCCCAGCTCCGACGGCCCGGTGCGGGCGAGCACGTCGGTCGCGCGCAGCACGTCGGTGACGCGCATCGCGAGCGGGGCGAGCAGGTCGGGCCCGGCCAGCAGCCGCAGGTGCAGCACGATCACCCCGGCGCCCGAGCGGCGGGCGCGGGCGAGCGCGAGCTCGACGTGCTCCTCGAGCAGCGCGGCGGTCGGGAGGCCGGTCAGCGGGTCGCGCAGCGAGGTGGCGTTCTCGCGCACGAGCGCGCGGGCGAGCTGGCCGCCGACGGTGGAGAGCATCGCCTCGGTCTCGGGGTCGTGCTCGCGCACGTCGCGGGCGAACAGCTCCAGCACGCCGGAGACCTCGTCGCCCTGGGCCAGCGGCACCGCGACGGCGGCGCGCAGGCGGGCATGGCGCGCGGCGCCGGCGCGCGGCTCCTGGGCGTCGGCGCGGACGTTGGCGACCCACGAGGGGCGGCGGAAGGCGAAGACGCGGCCGGGCAGGCCGCGGCCGGGGGCGAGCCGCAGGCGGCTCGAGCCGCTGACGAAGGCGTTGACCGCGGGGCCGGCGTCGGGGGCGACCCAGGAGGCGACGCAGCGCAGCGTCGGCCCGTCTCCGTCGGGGAGCCAGACGGCGCCGCAGGCGAAGCCGAGCGTCTCGCAGAGCGCGCCGAGCACGCCCTGCAGCAGGCTGTCGGGGCCCTGGCCGGCCGCGAGGTGGTCGGTGATCGCCTGCTGGGCGAGCAGCAGCCGGTGCGCGCGGCCCTCGGCGCGGCGGCGGCGGGACGACTCGAGCTCGCGCTGGAGCGTCTCGGCGACCTCGGTGGGCCCGGCGGCGACGGCGATGCCGGCCTCGAGGCCCTTGACCACGGCGGCGAGGTCGTGCCGGCGCACCGAGCGGGTGATGGCGACGAAAGGGAGATGCGGGTCGGCGAGGCGCACGAGCGCGAGCGCCTTGCGCGCGGGAACGGCGGTCGGGCCCTCGCCTCCGAACAGCACGCCGTCCCAGCCACGGTCCAGCAGCGCGGCCTCGAGGCCCTCGCCCCCGGTCGTGCGGCGGGCGTGCACCGACCAGCCCGCGGACTCGAGCGCCTCCGCGATCTCGATCGCGTCGGGCTCGGGCACGTCTGCGAGCAGGACTCGGAGTGAGCGCGAGGCCTCCATGGAACATTCATCGGCCCCGGAGGGCCCGCGCTTCAGTCGCTGGACGCTTCTCTTAGAGCGTCGGTGAGCTGCGCGGCCGGCACGGCGTCGCCGAAATACCGGCCTTGGGCATATCGGCAGCCCTGCGCGGCGAGGAACAGCGCCTGCACGCGCGTCTCCACGCCCTCGGCCACGGTGTCCATGCCGAGCGCGTCGGCGAGCGCGATGACCGCGTCGACGATCGCCCCCGCCTCGGGGTCCTCGGGGATCTCGCGCAGGAACGAGCGGTCGATCTTGAGCGTGTGCACCGGCAGCAGCCGCAGCCGCGCCAGCGACGACCAGCCCGCCCCGAAGTCGTCGATCGCCAGCCGCAGCCCGCCCGCGTCGAGGTCGCGCAGGATCGGGCCGATGCGCTCGGGCTCGCGCAGCGTCGCGGACTCGGTCAGCTCCATGGTCAGCCACGACGGGTCGATGGCGAGCTCCTCCAGCCGAGCGGCGAGCTCCTCGGCGAAGTCGGGGCGGTGCAGCTGGCGCGGCGAGACGTTGAAGCTGACGTGCGGCTCGAGGCCCGCCTCGCGCCACTCGAGCACCTGCTGCGCGAGCGCGCCGAGCACCCAGTCGCCGATCGGCTCGAGCAGGCTCATCTCCTCGGCGGCGGGGATGAAGTCGTCGGGATAGACGAGCCCGCGGTCGGGGTCGTTCCAGCGCAGCAGCGCCTCCATCGAGGCGAGCCGCCCGGAGCTGAGCTCGACGATCGGCTGGTAGTGCAGGACGAGCTCGTCGCCGGCGATCGCGCGCCGCAGCCGGGCCGGGAGCGACAGGCGCTCGAGCGGGTCCTGGGCGACGTGCGCGAACACGGTCGAGGCCGCGCGGCCGCGGCCCTTGCTCTGGTACATCGCCATGTCGGCGTGCTGGAGCAGCTCGACCGGCGCGTGGGCGTCCTCCGGGTAGAGGGAGATGCCGATGCTCGCGTGGACGTGGAAGACCGCGCCGGAGACCTTGAACGGCTCCGACAGCCGCGCCGCGACCTCGTCGGCGACGTCGCGCGCGACGACCTCGCCGCCGTCGGCCAGGTCGGGCAGCAGGATCAGGAACTCGTCGCCGCCGAGCCGCGCGAGCATGCCGTCGCCTTCCAACCCGCGGAGCCGGCCCGCAATCCGCCGCAGCAGGCGGTCGCCGGCCCCGTGGCCGAACGAGTCGTTGACGAGCTTGAAGTTGTCGAGGTCGACGAGCAGCAGCGCGACGGCGCGGCCGGCGCGCCCGCAGCGGTTCACGCAGCGGCGCAGCTCGGCCTCGAGCTGGGCGCGGTTGGGCAGCCCCGTCAGCGGGTCGAAGTAGGCGAGCCGGGAGATCTCCTCCTCTGCGCGCAGGCGCTCCGTGATGTCCTCGCCCGAGGCGAGGATCCCGGTGACGTAGCCGGAGACGTCGCGCAGCAGCGTGTTGCGCCACGCGATCGTCCGGCGCTCGCCGGCGCGCGTGACGACGTCGCCCTGGTGGTAGGTGAACTGCTCCTCGGCGCGCAGCACGCGCTGGAAGTTCGCGCGGCGGTTCTCGCGGTCGTCCTCGGGAACCACGGCGTCGTACCAGTCGCGCCCGATCAGCTCGCCGTCCTCGTAGCCCAGCAGCTCGCGGCCGTGGCGGTTGAGCAGCTCGACGGTCTGGTCCGTGCGCATGACGAGCAGGATCGTCCCGGCGACGTCGAGGTAGTGCTGGGAGCGCGCCTCGGTGAGCTTGCGCTCGGTGATGTCGACCATCACGCCCTCGGTGTGGGAGGGCGCCCCGTCGGAGCCGTAGACGATCGTGTCGCGCTCCCACACCCAGACGACGGAGCCGTCGGCGGCGATCAGGCGGTACTCGCCGTCGAAGCCGATCTGCGCGTCGTGGGTGCGCAGCTCCTCGAGCAGCACGGCCTCGCGGTCGTCCGGGTGCAGGCGCTCGGCCCACAGCTCCGGCTCGGCGACCCAGCGCTCGGCGGGGAAGCCGAGCAGGTCCTCGATCTGGGGCGAGACGTACGAGAACGGCGACCCAGGCTCCCACCGGGCCACGTAAGACACTGCCGGCACCTGCTCCACCAGGGACCGGTAGCGCTGATCGGCGAGTCCGAGCTCCCGCGTACGCACCGCGGGCCAGCCTAACCGGAACTCCGGCTACGCCGCCAGTGTGACCACGACCTCGCGCACGCCGTGCGCCGTGTGGTCGTGCTCCAGCGTGCGCGTGAAGTGCGCGATCAGGCGCCGCACGGCGACGTTCTCGCCCGCCATGGTGGCGGAAAAGCGCCGGATTCCGGCGGCCCGGGCGGTCGTGGCGAGCTCGCGCGCCAGCAGCGAGCCGAGGCCGCGGCCCTGCAACGGATCTCCCACGACGATCGCGAACTCGGCGGTGTCGGGCGGCGAGCGAAGCGGTGACGAGGCCTCTGGCCGAGGCAGTGGGAAGCGCACGCAGCGCGCGACGGCGACGATCGACTCGGGGTCGTCGGTCAGCACCGCGACGAGCGCGATGTGGTCATGGCCGTCCACCTCGGTCAGGTAGCGCAGCTCGGCCGCGCTCAGGCGCGGCTTGGCGGCGAGGAAGCGCTGGCGGATCGTCCGCTCGCTCAGACGGCCGAGCGCGACCGACAGCCGCAGCTTGTCGGACGCGTCGATCGGGCGGATCAGGATGCGGGTGCCATCGGGGAGGGTGTGCACGGTTGCGTATTACAACCGACCCACGCCCTCCCGTCTGTGAGGCGCCGCACTCAGCGGCTGCCCATCTCCACGTAGTCGCGCGTGCGCGCGCCGGTGTAGATCTGGCGCGGGCGCGCGATCTTCTGCTCCTTGTCGTCGATCATCTCGAGCCACTGGGCGATCCAGCCGCTCGTGCGCGGGATCGCGAACAGCACGGGGAACATGTCCACCGGCATGCCCAGGGCCTCGTAGATCAGGCCGGAGTAGAAGTCGACGTTGGGGTAAAGCTTGCGCTCGACGAAGTACTCGTCCTCGAGCGCGATCTTCTCGAGCTCGAGCGCGATCTCGAGGAGCGGGTTGACCCCGGTGACCTCGAACACGTCGTCGGCGGCGGTCTTGATGATCTTCGCCCGCGGGTCGTAGTTCTTGTAGACCCGGTGCCCGAAGCCCATCAGCTTCTCCTCGCCGTCCTTCACGCCCTTCATGAAGTCCGGGATGTTCTCCTTGGTCTCGATGCGCTTGAGCATCCGCAGCACGGCCTCGTTGGCGCCGCCGTGCAGCGGGCCGTAGAGGGCGGCCACGCCGGCGGCTACCGCGGAGTAGGGGTCGACCTGCGATGACCCGACCGAGCGCACGGCCGACGTCGAGCAGTTCTGCTCGTGGTCGGCGTGCAGGATGAAGAGGATGTCGAGCGCGCGCTCCAGGCGAGGATCGGGCTCGTACTTGAGCTCGGTCATCTTGTAGAGCATGTTCAGGAAGTTGCCGGGATAGCGCAGGTCGTTGTCCGGATAGACGTACGGCTGGCCCATGTTGTGGCGGAAGGAGAACGCCGCCAGCGTCGGCATCTTCGCGATCAGGCGGACGAGGTGCCCGTAGCGCACGTCCTCGTCCTTGATCTTGTTCGCGTCGGGATAGAACGTCGAGAGCGCGGCGACCGACGCGGTCAGCATCCCCATCGGGTGCGCGTCGTAGCGGAAGCCCTGCATGAAGTTCTTGACGTTCTCGTGCACGAACGTGTGGATCGTCACCTCGTGCACCCACTCGTCGAGCTGCGGCTGGGTCGGCAGATCGCCGTGGATCAGCAGGTAGGCGACCTCGAGGTAGGTCGACTTCTCCGCGAGCTGCTCGATCGGATAGCCGCGGTACTCGAGGATGCCCTTGTCGCCGTCGATGTAGGTGATCGCCGACCGGCAGGACGCGGTGTTGGTGTACGCCGGGTCATAGGTCATGAGCCCGAAGTCGTCTTCGGAGACCTTGATGTCGCGCAGCGCCATGGCGCGCACGGTGCCGTCCTCGACGGGGACCTCGTAGGTCTCGCCGGTCCGGTTGTCGGTGATGGTCAGCGTGTCGCTGGCAGTCGCGACGCCACCGCCGTTCGTGGTCTCTTCCTCAGTTCCCATGAACCTATTATGCGCTCAGCGGCCCAGCAGGGCGCGCCACGTGAGCTCCTGGCTCGCGAGGCGCGGCGCCTCGCCGTGCACGAGCACTGCGATCAGGCCCGCGGCGACGCCGAGGGCGAGGCGGTTCGCGAGCGAGTCGGCGAACGACTCGCGCGACTCGAGCGGGACTGCTGCGGCCGGGATGCTCGCTGCTTCCAAGGTGCGGCGGGCATACCCGCCTCCCGCGCTATGTGAACCTAGGAGGTGATGATCGCGCTGGCCATCGCCAGCACGACGAGCACGGCGCTGATCGTCATCACGCCGCGTGCCTGGCCCTTGGAGGACGGGAACGTCTCGTGGGCCCTGATGCCGATCGCGGAGACCACCACGGCCCACGCGGCGAGCAGCAGGCCGCAGACGTAGAACAGCGTCTTCGACGACTCCTCGTGGCCGGCCTCCTCGGCGGCGAACGTGATGAGGGCGTGCAGCACGGGCGCGAAAGCTACCGGACGGAGGGCCGGCCTTCGTAACGCGACTCCGTCGCCGCCACCTGGCCCTGGTAGTGCGACCCGAGCCCCTCGGAGCCGTACGGCCGCTCGGCCGGCGCGTCGAGCGTCATGAACGAGAGCTGCGCGATCGGCAGCCCGGGGTAGAGCTTGATCGGGACGCGCGTGAGGTTGTTGAGCTCGAGCGTCAGCGTGCCCTTCCAGCCCGGGTCGCAGAAGCCCGCCGTGGCGTGGACGATCAGCCCGAGCCGGCCCAGCGAGCTCTTGCCTTCGATGCGCGCGACGATGTCGTCGGGCAGCTCGACCCACTCGAGCGTGCGGCCGAGCACGAACTCGCCGGGGTGGATGACGAACGCGCCCTCCTCGACCACGACCTCCTCGGTCAGGTTGACCGGCGGCTCGCGCAGGTCGATCGCGGTCGTGCGGTGGTTGTGGAAGACGCGGAACGAGTCGCCGAGGCAGAGATCGACCGAGGCGGGCTGGATGCGGCCCGCGTCCCACGGGTCGATCTTGATCCGCCCCTCCTCGACCAGGCGCCGGATCGTCCCGTCGGACAGGACGGAATGGAGCGCGCGGTCGGCCACGGCCGCAAGTCTGCCATGGGATGCTGTCGCGATGGCCGATGACGACGACTGGGTGGGCGAGCCGCCCGAGGGGCGCCACTCGCGCGATCGCGCCAATCCGGACTTCTGGCGCGGCCAGTGGCAGGCGATCGTCGCCACGAGCATCCTCGGGGTGCTCGTGATCGTCGTCGTGCTGATCGCGCTGTTCGCCTAGGGCGCCTAGCGCGACAACTCGCGCCCGCGGGCGCGCACGCTGCGCACGCGCGGGGGCGAGAGCGGCACGGCGTCGCCGTGCGGGCCGCGCCGCGGGGTCCTGGGCAGGCGCGGGACGGGGTGCGGGCGCTTCTTCGTGCCGCCGTCGTCGCGCACGTCCTCCGACGGGTCAGGCACCTGCCTGATCGCCCACCAGACCAACCAGATCGCCGCGAGCAAGGGGATCTTGAGCGCGACGAAGAGATAGAACATCGCCCACCCCATCTGCGCCGGATGGTACTCCGATTGATCCGGGATCGGGGCTGGTGCGTTAGCGACCCCCGCAGGTCCATCGACCAACGGGAGGCTGCTTGCCATGTCCGATCTGATCACCCTGGAGGCGCTCGACGGCGACGGCGCGCTCCGCGAGACCGCCGAAGCCGCCGGCGCCACGCGCGCCGACTTCCTCAAGCGCGGCGGCGTCGCGGGAGCCGGCTTCCTGGCCGGCGGCGTGCTGTTCACCGGGTTCGCGTCGCCCGCGGAGGCGGCGATCTCGCGCAAGCGCAAGTCGCGGCGCAACGACGTCAAGATCCTCAACTATGCGCTCACGCTCGAGTACCTCGAGTCGGAGTTCTACCGCCAGGCCAACGCGTCCGGCGCGCTCACCGACCCCGTGGTCAAGCGCTTCGCCGAGGTGACCGGCTCGCACGAGGCGAGCCACGTCACGCTGCTGAAGACCGTGATCGGGCGAGGCGCGGTGAAGAAGCCGGAGTTCGACTTCGGAGACACGGTCACCGACCAGGCGAAGTTCAGGGCGACCGCGCAGACGCTCGAGGACGTCGGCGTGTCGGCTTACGCCGGCCAGGGGCCGAACCTGCTGCAGCGGCGCGTGGTCGCGGCGGCGCTCTCGATCCACTCGGTCGAGGCCCGGCACGCGGCGTGGATCCGCTTCATCAACAGCGGCGGTGCGAGCGGCGAGACCGACGACCTCCCGGCTCCCGTGGCCTTCGACCGGCCGCGCAACGAGTCGCGGGTCCTCAAGCTCGTCACCCAGACGGGCTTCATCCAGTAATCAGCGGAGCGCGATGGGCGCGTCGTCGAACGACGAGCTGCGGTGCAGCTCGGCGACGCGCCCCGCGATCTCCTCGCCCGTGAGGGTGAGGACGCGCTCGGGGCCGAAGGCCTCGACGTTGAAGGAGGCGAGCGCCGTCCCGTAGGCCATGGCGCGCCGCAGGAGGCCGTCGTCGACCTCGTCCTCGGGATGGGCGGCGATGTAGCCCATGAAGCCGCCGGCGAACGAGTCGCCCGCGCCGGTCGGATCGATGACGTCCGGCGTCGGATAGGCCGTCAGGGCGAAGTAGCCGTCGCGCGTGAAGAGGGCGGAGCCGTACTCGCCCTGCTTGGCGACGACCACGCTCGGGCCGAGGTCGAGCACCTTGTGGGCGGCGCGGACGAGGTTGGGCTCGTCGGTGAGCTGCTTGAGCTCGCCGTCGTTGAGGATCACGCCGTCGACGAGGCTGATCGTGCGCAGCAGCGACTCGTGCGCGATGTCGATCCACAGGTTCATCGAGTCCATCGCCACGAAGCGCGCCTGCGTGCACTGCTCGCGGACCTCGCGCTGGAGGTCGGGCTGGATGTTGGCGAGGAAGACGACGTCGGCGGCCGCGGAGGCCTCCGACAGCGACGGCTGGAAGTGCTCGAAGACGTTGAGGTCGGTCTGCAGCGTGTGGCGGTGGTTGACGTCGCGCTCGTAGCGCCCGGCCCAGAAGAACGTCTTGCCGCCGGGCACGTGCTCGATGTCGTCGGTGATGACCCCGCGCGAGTGCAGCGCGTCGTACTCGGCCTGCCCGAAGTCGTCGCCGACCGGCCCGACCACCCGGGTGTCGGCGAAGAACGAGGAGGCGAGCGAGAAGTGCACCGCCGAGCCCCCGAGCAGCCGGTCGCGCTTCCCGGTCTCGGTCTCGACGGCGTCGAACGCGATGGATCCGACGACGGTGAGCGACATTGCGGGCGAGGACGGTAGCGTGCGCGCCATGCGCGCCGTCGTCATCACCGACTTCGGGGGCCCCGAGGTCATGCAGCTGGTCGAGGACCACCCCGCCCCGGAGCCCGGCGACGGGCAGGTGCTGATCAAGGTCAGCCGCGTGGGCATCAACTTCGCCGACACCCACGCGCGGGAGAACTCGTACCTGGCGAGCTACGAGCTGCCGCTGATCCCCGGCACCGAGGTGGCGGGCGAGGTCGACGGGAAGCGCGTGGTGGCCCTGACCGGCACCGGCGGCTACGCCGAGTACGCGGTCGCGCCGCGCGAGGCGGTCTTCCCGCTGCCCGACGGCGTCTCGGACGCCGCGGCGCTCGCGCTCGTCGTCCAGGGCCTGAGCGCCTGGCACATCCTGCGCACCTCGGCCCGCCTCGAGCGCGGCGAGAGCGTCGTCGTGCACGCCGCCGCGGGCGGCGTCGGCTCGCTCGCCGTCCAGCTCGCCAAGCGCTACGGCGCCGGCCGCGTGATCGCGACCGCCTCGACCGAGGACAAGCGCCTGCTCGCGATCGAGCTCGGCGCCGACGCCGCGCTCGACCCGAACGAGGAGGAGCTCGCCGCCGCGCTGCGCGAGGCCAACGGCGGCCAGAAGGTCGACATCGTGCTCGAGATGGCCGGCGGCCGCGTGTTCGACCAGTCGCTGCGCGCGCTGGCGCCGTTCGGCCGCCTCGTGACCTACGGGATGGCGTCGCGCGAGCCCAACCAGGTGAGCAACGGCGCCCTGATGGCCCGCAGCCAGGCCGTGGTCGGCTTCTGGCTCATGCACTGCTTCGGCCGCCCGGGCATGGTGGCCGAGCCGCTGGAGGAGCTGTTCGGGCTGGTCGAGTCGGGCGAGCTCCGCGTCGTCGAGGGCGAGGTCTACGGGCTGTCGGAGGCGCGCCGCGCGCACGAGGAGATGCAGGCGCGGCGGACGAGCGGCAAGCTGCTGCTCGACCCGGCTCGCTAGACCTTCAACCGCCCGCCGAGCCCGCGGACCCGCGAGGGCCCGAACCCCGCGACCCGCACGAGGTCACCTACCGATCGGTACGGGCCGCCCGCCTCGCGCTCCTCGACGATCCGGCCTGCCCCGACCGGGCCGATGCCCGGCAGGCGCCGGAGCTCGGAGGCGCTCGCGCGGTTGAGGTCGAGCCTGTCGTCGGGCGGCTCAGGCGGCGGAGGCGGTGCGGGTGCTCCAGGCGCCGGCGCGCGCCCCAGCCCGCCCGGCCCGTAGAGCCGGCGCGCCGCCAGCACGACGACGCCGACGGCGAGCAGCAGCACGATCAGCGTCCCGCCCGGCTCGGGGTCGCGCAGCCAGCGGCCGAACGCGAACGCGACCGCGGCGACGGCCAGGCCCGTCGCGAGATGGACGACTGCCCGCACGCCCAGGGGATTCTGGACACGGTTCACGCCCCCTGCCAGTGGGTAGCGACGCTCACGTGCCGTCCCTTCCTGTCCCGCGCGGCCGGCTCTCGGACGCCCTGCTCGACGCGCTCGCGCGCGACCCCCACTCGCTGCGCGCCCCGCAGGTGCCCGCGCCCGCCGATCCGCTGGGCGACGAGGACCTCCAGTTCGCGCTCTACCTGTGTTACGAGCTGCACTACCGCGGCCTCCCCGGCGTCGCCGACGAGTGGGAGTGGGAGCCGTCGCTGCTCGCGTACCGCCGGCGTCTGGAGGCGCGCTTCGAGGCCGGCCTGATCGACGTGCTCGGCGCGCCGGAGGGCGAGGTCCCGCCCGAGGACATGGACATCGCGTTGCGCGCGGTCGAGGCCGCCGACGAGGCGCCGTCGCTCTCCAAGCACCTCGAGCGCGAGGGCACGCTCGCGGAGGTGCTCGAGTTCGTCGTGCACCGCTCGGCCTACCAGCTCAAGGAGGCCGACCCGCACTCGTGGGCGCTGCCGCGCCTCAGCGGGGCGCCGAAGGCCGCGATGGTGGAGATCCAGGCCGACGAGTACGGCGGCGGCGACGCCGATCGCATCCACGCGCAGCTGTTCGCCAAGACGATGGACGGCCTCGGGCTCGACTCGGCCTACGGCGCCTACCTCGACCTGATCCCCGGCTTCACGCTCGCCACCGTCAACCTGATGTCGCTCCTCGGGCTGCACCGCCGCTGGCGCGGCGCGCTCGTCGGCCACCTCGCGCTGTTCGAGATGTCCTCCTCGGTGCCCAACCGGCGCTACGGCAACGCGCTGCGCCGGCTCGGCGCCGACGCGGCCACCACCGACTTCTTCGACGAGCACGTCACCGCCGACGCCGTGCACGAGGCGATCGCCGCCGTCGACCTCGCCGGCGGCCTCGCGCGCCAGGACCCGTCGCTCGGCGCCGACGTGCTGTGGGGCGCCCGCGCGCTCGTCGAGCTCGACGGCCGCTGGGCCACGCGCGTGCTCGAGGCGTGGGAGGCGGGGCGCAGCTCGCTGCTCGCGCCGCTCGACGCCGCGGCGGCGCTACCGATCGGCTGAGCCCGCCTCGCGCCCGTCCTCGGGCGTGCTCGGCGCGCGGAAGCGCACGACCTTGTGCGAGCCGTCGCAGAACGGCCGCAGGCGCGACTTCCCGCAGCGGCACAGCGCGACCGTGCCGCGGTCGGTCTCGATCTCGTTGCCGTCCTGGTCGAGCAGGCGGAACGGGCCGCGCACGAGCAGCGGGCCGTCGCGGTACGGGGTGATGGTCGCCTCGTCCATGCCACCACCCTTCCCCGCCGTGGAGCGCCCCAAGCCCCCAGCCTTCTAGGATCGACGGGCGAATGACGCCCTTTGACACGCTCGGACTCGCCGAGCCCATTCTCGCCGCGCTTCACGACGTCGGCTACGAGAATCCAAGCCCCATCCAGGAGCAGGCCATCCCCGAGCTCCTGGCCGGCCGCGACGTGATCGGCCAAGCCCAGACCGGAACCGGCAAGACCGCCGCCTTCGGCCTCCCGATGATCCAGTTCGTCGACCCGTCCGACGACGAGGTCCAGGCGCTCGTCCTGACCCCGACGCGCGAGCTGTGCATCCAGGTCACCCAGGCGCTGCGCGCCTACGGCGCCCGCAAGGGCATCCAGCCCGTCGCCGTCTTCGGCGGCGCGCCCATCCGCACCCAGCAGGCGCAGCTCAAGGAGGGCGGGCAGATCGTCGTCGGCACCGTCGGCCGCGTGCTCGACCTCATCAGCCGCCACTCGCTGCTGCTGCACTCGTGCCGCTACGTCGTGCTCGACGAGGCCGACGAGATGCTCGACCTCGGCTTCCTGGAGGACGTCGAGAAGATCCTCTCGCTGTGCCCGGGCGGGCGCCAGACCGCGCTGTTCAGCGCGACGATGCCGCCCGAGATCCGCGCGCTCGCCGACCGCCACCTCTACGACCCCGTGACCGTCAAGGTCAAGGCCGCGACGCTCACCATCGACACCGTCGAGCAGTTCTACGTCGAGGTCGGCGCGCGCGAGAAGAACGACATGCTCGCCAGGGTGCTCGAGGCCGAGCGGCCCGACCAGGCGATCGTCTTCGTGCGCACGAAGATCCGCTGCGACCAGCTCTACCGCACGCTGCGCGACCGCGGGATGAACGTCAAGGCGCTGCACGGCGACATGAGCCAGGGCTCGCGCGACGGCGTGATGCTGGCGTTCAAGAGCGGCCGCCTGCCGATCCTCGTGGCCACCGACGTCGCCGCCCGCGGGCTCGACATCGCCTCGGTGACCCACATCGTCAACTTCGACGTCCCGACCTCGCCCGACGTCTACGTCCACCGCATCGGCCGCACCGGCCGGGTCGGCCGCTCGGGCCGGGCGATCATGTTCGTCGAGCCGCGCCAGCGGCGCGAGCTGACCGCGATCGAGAAGAACGCGAACACGTCGATCGCGCCGTGGACCGAGGGCGCCAAGATCGCCCCGTCGCGCGCCGAGGAGCGCCCGCGCCGGCACCGCAAGCCGCACGACGCGCCCGTCGCCAACGGCGAGTACACGAAGCTGATCGCCTCCGGCGGCCGCGCCGCCGGGCTGGCCGAGGCCGACATCATCCACGCCGTCGCGGCCGGGGCCGGCCTCGACGGCGAGGCGATCCGCAACGTCCGGCTGCTCGAGCGCTTCGCGCTGCTCGAGGTGCCGGCGGGCGACGCCGAGCGCGTCGCCGGCGCCGTGGACGGCACCGACGTGCGCGGCCACACCCTGAGACTCGAAACCGCTAGGAGCTGATCCCACTGTCCGAGATCACGATGACCACGAACCGAGGCCCGATCGTCTTCGAGCTGTTCGACGAGGACGCGCCGAAGACCGTCGAGAACTTCAAGAAGCTCGCCGGCGACGGCTACTACGACGGCCTGTCCTTCCACCGGATCATCAAGGACTTCATGATCCAGGGCGGCTGCCCGCAGGGCACCGGCACGGGCGGTCCCGGCTACGAGTTCGAGGACGAGATCAACGACCACAAGGTCGTCCGCGGCGCGCTCGCGATGGCCAACGCGGGGCCGAACACCAACGGCTCGCAGTTCTTCATCGTCACCGTCGACGCCGCTCCGTGGCTCGACGGCAAGCACACCGTGTTCGGCGAGGTGAAGTCCGGCATGGAGATCGTCGACGAGCTCGAGGGCCTGCCGACGGACGGGCGCGACCGCCCGACCGAGGACGCGAAGATCGAGAAGCTCGAGACCACCTAGGAGGAGCCCGGATGGCGACCGTCGAGGAGCAGCGCAGCACCGAGATCCCGGTCCACAACCCGGCCACGGGTGAGGTCATCCGCCACGTCCCGGCCGTCTCGGCCGAGGAGCTGCGGGCGATGGCCGAGCGCGGCCGGGCGGCGCAGCCCGCGTGGGAGGCGCTCGGCTTCGACGGCCGCGCCCGCATCCTGCGCCGCGCGCAGAAGTGGGTCACCGACAACGCGGAGCGGATCGCCCGCACGATCGTCTCCGAGTCCGGCAAGGCCTTCGAGGACGCGATGCTCGCCGAGGTCGCCTACGGCGCCAACGCGTTCGGCTTCTGGGCCAAGCGCGCGCCCGACTACCTGGGCGACGAGCGGGTCCGCTCGGCCAACCCGTTCGTGCTCGGGCGCAAGCTCGTCGTGCGCTACCGCCCGGTCGGGCTGGTCGGCGTCATCGGGCCGTGGAACTACCCGCTGACGAACTCGTTCGGCGACTGCATCCCGGCCATGGCGGCCGGCAACGCGGTCATCCTCAAGCCCGCCGAGGCGACGCCGCTGACCTCGCTGCTGATGGCCGAGGGCATGAAGGAGGTCGGGCTGCCCGAGGGCATCTACCAGGTCGCCCCGGGCAAGGGCTCGGAGATCGGGCCGGAGCTGATCGACCTCGCCGACATGATCATGTTCACCGGCTCGACCGAGGTCGGGAAGTCGATCATGGAGCGCGCGGCGAAGACCCTCACGCCGGTCTCGCTCGAGCTCGGCGGCAAGGACCCGATGATCGTGCTGCGCGACGCCGACGTCGAGCGCGCCGCCAACGCCGCCACCTACTACTCGATGCAGAACGGCGGCCAGACGTGCATCTCCGTCGAGCGCGTCTACGTCGAGGCGCCGATCTATGACGACTTCGTCGCGCGCGTCGCGAAGAAGGTCGGCGAGCTGCGCCAGGGCGTGCCGGGCGAGGCGGGGACGGTCGACGTCGGGGCCCTCACGGTGCCGCCGCAGATCGAGACGATCTCGCGTCACGTCGAGGACGCGAAGAAGGCGGGCGCCAAGGTGCTCGTCGGCGGCCACGGCAGCACGGAGAAGGGCCACTTCTACGAGCCGACGGTGCTCGTCGACGTCGATCACTCGATGACGGCGATGACCGAGGAGACGTTCGGCCCGACGCTGCCGATCATGAAGGTGGAGGACGCCGACGAGGCGGTCCGCCTGGCCAACGACTCGCCGTTCGGCCTGTCCGCGTCGGTGTGGTCGAAGGACGCCGCGCGCGGCGAGGAGATCGCCCGCCGCATCGAGGCCGGCGCCGTGTGCGTCAACGACCACCAGCTCAACTACCTCGCGCTCGAGCTGCCGATGGGCGGCTGGAAGACGTCGGGCATGGGCCAGCGCCACGGGGCGCAGGGGATCCGCAAGTACTGCCGCCAGCAGTCGCTGCTGGTCACGCGGCTCGCGCCGAAGAAGGACCTGCACATGTTCCCGTACAAGGCGCGGACCACGAAGCTGCTGACCCGCGCGGTGCAGCTGCTGTACGGGCGCGGTAAGCGGGACTAGCCACTGCTCGCGGTCGTCTTCGGGCTCGGCTCGTCGCTGTGCTGGGGGCTCGCCGATTTCTTCGGCGGCCTCCAGAGCCGGCAGCGCGCCGCGCTCGCGGTGCTGCTGGTCTCGCAGGGCGTCGCGCTCGCGCTGCTGGTCCCGTTCGCGTTCGCGGTCGGCGGCGAGCTCCCGTCGCGCACCGCGGTCGGCTGGGCCGCGCTGGCGGGCTCGGCCGGGATCATCGCCCTCGCCTCGTTCTACCGCGCGCTCGCGATCGGCACGATGAGCGTGGTCGCGCCGATCTCGGCGACGGCCGCCGTGGTGCCGGTGCTCGTCGGGCTCGTCGAGGGCGAGCGGCCGAGCTCCTTGCAGATCGCCGGCATGGCGATCGCGCTGACCGGCGTGATCCTCGCGTCGCGCGAGCCGATCGAGGAGGGCGGGGACCCGCCCAACCGCGCGGCGATCGGGCTCGCGCTCGTGGCGGCGGCGGGCTTCGGGACGTTCTTCGTCGGCCTCGACCGCGCGTCGGAGGGCGCCGACGTGTCGTGGGTGATCGTCGTCTCGCGCGGCTGCTCGCTGGCGCTGCTCGTCGCCGCCGCACTCGCGGTCCGGCCGGCGCTCCCGCGCGACGGGGCGAGCCTCGCCACGCTGGCGATGATCGGCGTGCTCGACCTCGGCGCCAACGGCCTCTACGCGCTCGCCACCCAGCAGGGCCTGCTGTCGGTGGTGGCGGTGCTCGGCTCGCTCTACCCCGCGGTCACCGTCGTGCTCGCGCGCTTCGTGCTCGCCGAGCGCATCGCGCGGATCCAGGGGGTGGGCGTGGTGCTCGCCCTGGCGGGCGTGGTGGCGATCAGCGCAGGCTGACGCCGAGGTGCGCTTCGAGCTCCGCGAGCGTGCCGGCGGCGTCGCGGTGCAGGACGGTCGCCATCCCGATCGCCCGCGCGGGCTTGAGGTTGCCGGCGAGGTCGTCGACGAACACGATCCGCTCCGGCTCCAGGCCGAGCTTCTCGGCGGCCAGCGCGTAGATCTCCGGCGCCGGCTTGCGGATGCCGATCTCGCCCGAGATCACCAGCACGTCGAACAGCTCGCCGAAGCGCGTGCGGTCGTAGCCCTCCTCGCCCCACGAGTTGGAGACGAGCCCGGTGCGCACGCCGGCGCGGCGCGCGGCGGCGACGGCGTCGAACATCGCCTCGTCCGGCCGCATGCCGGCGAACAGCCGCGCGATCAGGCCCTCGTGGTCGGTCACGCCGAGCATCGGGGCGAAGCGCGCCTCGAAGTCGGCGTTGGCGATCCGGCCCTCCTCGAGCTCGCCCAGCAGGTCGCGCGCCGCGCGGTCCTCCATGAAGCGGTCGCGCACCGTGTCGGGGTCGAGCCCCTCGGCGCGGCAGAAGGCGGCGAACGACTCGAAGACGTTCGTGGTCAGGACGCCGCCGAAGTCGATCAGCAGGCCCTCGCGCGTCATCGGCCCTGGGCGATGCCCCACGCGCGCGCGGCGACGTCGGGCACGCCCTGCTCCAGCAGGTCGAACCACGGGTCCTCGGTGGTGCCCGCGAGCCGCCGCTTGTAGGAGCCCTCGAGGAACACCGCCGTCTTCCACATCGCCAGCGTCATGTACCAGCGCACGTCGGACATCGAGCGCCCCGACTGCGCCTCGTAGCGCGCGATCAGCTCCTGCCGGCTGAGGAAGCCCGCGCCGCGGGTCAGCCCGCCCAGCGCGGACACCGGGCTCTCGGGGTCGCCCTCCTGCGCCCACGTGGCGGCGAGGTAGCCGACGTCGGCGAGCGGGTCGCCGATCGTGGCGAGCTCCCAGTCGAAGACCGCGTTGAGCCGCGCCGGGGTCTCGCGCGCGAACATCACGTTGCCGAGCCGGTAGTCGCCGTGCACGATCGTCGCCGGGCCGGACTCCGGCTTCTCGGCGACGAGCCACTCCGTCACCTGGTCGAGCACCGGCAGCTCGCGCGTCTTGTTGTGCTCCCACAGCCCGCCGAAGCGGCGCAGCTGGCGGTCGAGGTAGCCGGTCGGCTTGCCGTAGCCCTCGAGCCCGCACGCCTCCCACTCGACCGCGTGGATCTCGACGAGCGCGTCGACGAGCTGCTCGGAGACGTGGCGGCGCTCGGCCTCGGAGTCGAGATGGGCGGGCAGCGCCTGCGTGATGACGTCGCCCGCCTTGCACTCCATGACGTAGAAGGGCGCGCCGATCACGGACTCGTCGTCGCACGCCAGCAGCACCTTCGGGGTGCGCACGGCGGCGTCCTCGACCGCGCTCAGCAGCCGCGCCTCGCGCAGCACGTCGTGGGCGGAGGGCGGCAGCGGCGGCCGCGGCGGGCGGCGCAGCACGAGCCGCAGGTCGCCGCGGCGGATCAGGTAGGTGACGTTGGAGTGGCCCTCCCCGACGGGCTCCGCCTCGAGCGGCCCGGTGCCGAGCCCGTGGGCCTCCAGGTAGTCCTCGAGCGGGCGGCGCACGAGCAGCGGCGGCAGCTCGAGCGCCGCCGCCTCCTCGCGCGTGTCGACGATCGCGGTCACGGGCGCGACAGGGTAATCGCTAGCCTCGAAGGCCGAACCTTGTGGCTCCCCAGGGGGTTACAGGGTCTTCTCCCCATGCTGTCCCGCCTGCTCCCCCTCTCTCTGCTCGTCGTGCTGCTCGCGTTCCCCGCGGGGGCGTCCGCGTCGAGCACGCAGAGCCTCACCTTCGAGGCGCCGCGCGAGCTGCTCGATCCGGGCACGCGCGACCGCACGCTGCAGGAGATCCGCGAGTTCGGGGTCGACCGCGTGCGCGTGCTCGTCTACTGGCGCGACTTCGCGCCCGCCGCGACCTCGAAGCGGCGCCCGGACTTCGACGCCGCCGATCCGGCCGCCTATCCCGCCGGCACGTGGGACCGGCTCGACGCGCTGTTCGAGGCGGCCGGCGCGCGCGGCGTCGCCGTCCAGCTCACGCTCACCGGGCCGGTGCCGAAGTGGGCGACGGCGAGCAAGCGCGACACCATCACGAAGCCGAGCCCGAAGGAGTTCGAGGCGTTCGCGACCGCCGTCGGGCGGCGCTTCGGCGACCGCGTCGGGCTGTGGTCGATCTGGAACGAGCCCAACCATCCGCAGTTCCTGCGCCCGCAGTTCGTCAAGAAGCGCGCGAAGTCGCCGCGCATCTACCGCAACCTCTTCCTCGCCGGCCAGCGCGGCCTGCGCGCCTCCGGCAACGGCGCCGACACGCTGCTGTTCGGCGAGACCGCGCCGCGTGGCACCCCGCGCGTCGTCGCGCCGCTCGCGTTCCTGCGCGGCGCGCTGTGCCTGAACCGCTCCTACAAGCGCAAGGGCAAGTGCAAGCGCGTGAGCGCCGGCGGCTTCGCCCACCACGCCTACACGACGCGCGTCGGCCCGCGCTTCACGCCGCCCGACCGCGACGACGTGACGATCGGCGTGCTGTCGCGCCTCACCACCGCGCTCAACCGGGCGGGCAAGGCCGGCGCGATCGGGCGCGGGCTCGGCATCTACCTGACGGAGTTCGGGATCCAGAGCGCTCCGGACCCGTTCGTCGGCGTCTCGCTCGCACGCCAGGCCGAGTACCTCGGGATCGCCGAGCACATGGCCTACGTCAACCCGCGCGTGAAGTCGTTCTCGCAGTACCTGCTGCACGACGACCGCCCGCGCAAGGGCAGCCGCGTCGAGCGCTACAGCGGGTTCGAGTCCGGCCTGCGCCACTCCGACGGACGGGCCAAGCCGTCCTACCACGCGTTCCGGCTGCCGCTGGCGGCCGAGCGCGTCGGCCGCTCGGCGGTCCTGTGGGGCCGCGTGCGCCCGTCGCCGACGAAGACGCAGGTCACGATCCTCGTCTCGCCGCGCAAGGGCCGGCCGTTCCGCGCGCTGCGCACGGTCGCCACCAACGGGCGCGGCGTCTTCGGCCTGCGCGCGCGGCACCGCAAGGGGCAGCGCTACCGCGTGCAGTGGACCGGGCCGGACGGCCGGGTCTGGCGCGGCCCGCCGATCCGCGCCAGTTAGAACCTTTCGGCTCCCGCCTGCGTAGGGCCAGCCGTGAGGCGGGTCATCCCCTTCGCGATCCTCGCCGGGTGTGGCGCGCTCGGCGTGCTCCCGGCGTTCGCGGCCAACCAGACCGTCGCGATCCGCGACTCGTTCTACAGCCCGCGCGAGGTGGCGGTGCTGCCGGGCGAGACCGTGACATGGGACGGCCAGGGCAGCCTCATGCACAGCGTCCACTTCGAGGGCGAGGTCGATCCGGTCGCGGCGCCGAGCTCGAACTTCAGCGGGTCGCGCCAGTTCGACGACCCCGGCGTGTTCCGCTACTACTGCGACGTCCACGGCTTCATGCGCGGCACCGTCCATGTCAACGCGACCGGCACGGTGCCGACGCCCGACCCGACGGCGTCGCCCACCGCCTCGCCGACGGCGACGGCGACGCCGCCCCCGCCGACGACGGGCGGGCCGCAACCGGGCACCGCGACGCCCACGGTCACCGCGTTCCGCGCCCGCGCGACCAAGGGCCGCTTCTGCACGCGGCGCTCCGCCCGCTGCAAGCGGCCCGGGGTCTTCCTCACGCTCGATCTCGCCGCGAGCGAGGCGGTGCGGGTGCGCGGGACGCTGCGCCGCGGGTCGCGGCGCGTGCGCACCGTCACGCTGGCCGGCCGCCCCGGCCGCCACCGGGTGCGGCTGCCCGGCCGGGCGCTGAAGCCGGGCCGCTACGCGCTCACGCTGCGCGCCGGCGAGCTGTCGCGCGTGGTGCGCTTCCGCGTCCGCCGCGCCTAGCCCGTTCACAATTGCCGCGGCGGCTAGGCTCCGCCGCGTGGCCCAGCAGCTGTGGCTCCTGAGGCACGGCGAGGCCGTGCCGCACGACTCAAAGCCCGATCCCGAGCGCGAGCTGACCGCGCGCGGCGAGCGCCAGTCCGCCGCCGCCGGCGCGGCGCTCGCGCGGCTCGGCGTCGAGTTCGACGCGATCTACACGAGCCCGAAGGTGCGCGCGGCGGGCACCGCGAGGCTCGCCGCCGAGGCGCTCAACGTGGAGCCCGAGGAGGAGGCGGTGCTCGCCAACGGCTTCGAGCGCTCCGACGCGATCGAGCTGCTCGACCGCCACGGCGCCGAGGCGCGGGTGCTCGTCGTCGGCCACGACCCGTCGTTCACCCAGGTCGTCTACGACCTCACCGGCGGGCGCGTCGACTTCAAGAAGGGCGCGGTCGTCGCCGTGAGGGTCAGGGGCAGCGAGGCCGAGCTGATGCTGATGCTGCGCCCGCGCGAGCTCGAGTCGCTCGCGGTCACCGACTGAGCGCGGCGCGGGCGACCGCGAGCGCCACCGCGGCGCGGGTGGCCAGCGACTCCTCGAGGATGTACTCGTCCGGGTTGTGGGCGGCGCCGCCGCGCGGGCCGAGCCCGTCGACGGTGACGGGGATCGCGGACGCGAAGTGGCTCGCGTCGCTCGCGCCGCCGCGGCGCATCGGCGCCACGGTCTGGCCGAGCGCGGCCGACGCGCGCTCCAGCAGGCCGCCGGTGGCGTCCGTGCTGTCCATGCCCGGCCACAGGCGCACCATCTCGGGATGCAGCGTCGCGCCGCCGACCTCGGCGGGGATGGCGGTGGTCACGCGCTCGAACGCGTGCGAGGAGTCGGCGCGCATGTCGCTGATCAGCTCCCCGTCGCCGGGGACGACGTTGAACGCGTCGCCCGCGCGCAGGACGGTGGGGACGGCGGTCAGGTGGTCGGGCCCCTTCGGGTCGTGGCAGCCCGCGACGGCCTGGGCGGCGGCGGCGAGCGCGAGCAGCGCGTTGCGGCCGCGGTCGGGGGCGGAGCCCGAGTGCGCCGCGCGCCCGCGCGCCCGCACGCGCAGCGTCCCGGCCGCCTTGCGGCGCACGACGACGCCCTCGACGCCTTCGGGGGTGCGCGCGCCGCCCTCGAAGCAGAGGCAGGCGTCGAAGCCGGCGAAGCGCTCGGTGTGGGCGAACGGCGCGGTCCGCCACTCCTCGTCGCAGACGAGCAGCAGCACGGTCTCCGCGTAGTCCTGCGGCCGCGCGGCGAGCGCGCGCAGCACGCCGAGCGAGAGCACCACGCCGCCCTTCATGTCGACCGAGCCCGAGCCGACGAGCTTGTCGCCGTCGCGCTCCAGCGGCCGGTGCGCCTCGTGCGCGATCACCGTGTCGAGGTGGCCGAGCAGCAGCAGCCGCCCGCTGCCGCTGCCGCGCAGGCGCGCCACGAGGTCGTCGGCGTGGTCGGGGGAGGAGCAGGGGATGCGCTCGAGCTCGGCGTCGTCGGGCGTCAGCGCCGCGCACACCGACGCGCACTCCTCGGCCCCGTGGCGGTCGCCCGAGGGGGACGAGACGGCGACGAGCGCCTCCAGCTCGCGCGGCGCGCGGCGGGCGATCTCCTGCGAGCACTTCGCGACCCAGTCGTCCATCCGGCCGGGGACGCTACATAGCTACCGTCTACGGACGATGCCCGAGCTGCCCGAGATGGAGATCACCGCGCGCCGGCTCAACGAGTCGGTGGTGGGCGAGACGATCGAGACCGCGGTGGCGCCGGGGATCAACGCGCTGAAGACGTTCGACCCGCCGCTGAGCGCGCTCGAGGGCGCGACGATCGACGGCGTGCGGCGGCGCGGCAAGCTGCTGATGATCGACGCCGGCGGGCTCGTGCTGCTCACGCACCTGATGAGCGCGGGGCGGCTGCAGCTGTTCCCCAAGCGCGCGACGATGAAGGACCGCACGATGCGCGTCGGGCTGAGGCTGTCCGAGGACCGCGAGCTGCGCCTGCGCGAGTTCGGCACGCGCCAGCGCGCGTGGGTGAAGCTGCTGCGGCCGGAGGCGGTCGAGGGCGACGAGGCGCTGGATCGGCTCGGGCCCGAGGCGTGGCCCGACCCGCCGGACCTCGCGCCGCTGCTGAAGGCCCCGCGGCCGCTGCACTCGCTGCTGCGCGACCAGCAGGTCGTCGCGGGGATCGGGCGCACCTGGGTCGACGAGATCCTCCACACCGCGCGGCTGTCCCCGTTCAAGCGCGGCGACGACCTGTCGGACGAGGAGGCCGGGACGCTGCGCGAGGCGATGGTCTCCGAGCTCGGCCGCGTGCTCGACGTCTACGAGGAGCAGGTGGCGATGCCGCTGCCCGAGAAGTTCCCGAAGCCGACGCGCGTCCACGCGCACCAGGGCGAGCCGTGCCCGCGCTGCGAGGCCGTGCTCGAGGCCGTCTTCTACGAGGACTACGTGATGACCTACTGCCCCGCCTGCCAGACGGAGGGACGCGTTCTCAAGGACCGCCGGCTCTCGAGGCTGCTCAAGTGATCGCACTGGGCGCGGAGGCGCCGGACTTCACCCTCCCCGACCAGGACGGCGAGCCCGTCACGCTGTCGGACCTGCGCGGCAGGCCGGTCGTCCTCTACTTCTATCCCAAGGCCGACACGCCGGGCTGCACCACGCAGGCGTGCGGCGTGCGCGACCACGAGGGCGAGTACGCCGAGCTCGGCGCCACGGTGCTGGGCGTCTCGCCCGACCCCGTCAAGGCGGTCAAGCGCTTCCACGACAAGCAGGGGCTGAACTTCACGCTGCTCGCCGACGAGGACCACGCGATCGCCGAGCGCTACGGCACGTGGGTCGAGAAGTCGATGTACGGCCGTACGTTCCTCGGCGTGCAGCGGGCGACGTTCATCATCGATCCCGACGGGATCGTCAAGCACGTCATCCCGAAGGCGTCGCCGCGCACGCACGACGACGAGGTGCTCACTGCTCTGAAGGCGGAGTGACGCCCGGCGGCGCGTAGCGGTTGTGGAGCATCAGCTGGTTGCCGTCCGGGTCGGCGAAGTTCGCCATGTGGCAGACGCCGGAGTCGATGATGTCGCCCTGGAACTGGACGCCCTTGGCCTCGAGCTCCTCGCGGGCGGCCGCGACGTCGTCGACGTGCAGCGCGATCGGCAGGCTGTGGGGCTTGAACTCGAGCCCGAAGGCGTCGGGCTGCATCAGCGCGATGGTGAGGCTGCCGGTCTCGTACTCGGCCGCCGGCATGTTGCCCCAGCGCTTGCCGAACTCGAGCCCGAGCGTCTCCTCGTAGAACTCCCGTGCGCGGTCGAAGTCCTGGATCGGCACGCACGTGAAGTCGACTCCGGTGACCTTCATGACTGCTCCTTGTCGTCGGTGGGCCAGAAGTCCATCAGCATCTCGGCGTGGCGCCGGGCACCCGGATCGCGTCGAGCTCGGCGAGCTCCACGACGTCCTCGCCGGCCTTGACGCGCAGGCTGCCGGAGAGCACGACGTAGACCTCCTCCTGCTCGCCGTGCTGGTGGCCGAACGGCAGGCGGAAGTAGCCGAACCGGGGCGCCATGTCCTCCACGTCCTGCTTCAGGTTGAGCTTGGTGTAGTCGGCCACGCGCTCAGGATGCCCTACGTGGGCACCTGAGCGAGCTTGTGGTGGCGCAGCTCCTCCGGCGGTGAGCCGTGCAGGACCCAGACGCCGTCGTCGCGGCGCGAGATCTGGCCCGCGCGGGTGAGCTCCCCGAGCGCGCTCGTCACCGACGGCCGGTGGGCGCCGACGAGGTCGGCGAGCCGCTGGTGGCCGAGCGGCAGCGGCACGAGGATGCCCGTGGGCGTGACCCGGCCCCAGCGCTCCGCGAGGTGCCAGAGCGTGAGCAGCAGCCGGTCGGTGATGCGCTGGTGGTGCGCGATCGCCAGCGCCACCGCGAGGTGGTGGGCCCGCCGCGTCCCGCGGTTGAAGAGCTCCACGCCGATCGCGGGCCACGGCGTGATCCGCTCGACGAGGCCGTGGTCGAGCACCGCGAGCGTGGTCTCCTCGAGCACCTGCCAGCCGACCTCGGCCTGCACGTGCGAGCCCGCCTCGTCCCAGGACCACGGCCGCAGCACGTCGCACGGGCCGATCAGCTCCACGCAGCGCCGGCCGAGCACGTCGACCTCGCGCGAGAGCAGCCCGTCGACGAGCAGGAAGCCGCGGTGGTGGGCGTCGTGCTCGAGCGACGCCGCCGCGTCCCAGTGACCCGGCGAGAGCCGCGCGACGCGCGCCAGCGCCCCGCGCTGCGCGCGCTCGAAGTCCTCCTTGTCGAGCAGGTCGCCGAGCTCGGGATCGGCGTCGACGATCGAGATCGCGCGGTCGCTCACAGCGACAGTCAATCTCATCGAGCGCGTCCGCGCGCATACGTACGTCCGCCAACCTTGCAACTTCGAAGCGGTCGCGCGGGTCCTACGTTCCGAGCCATGACCGCCCTCGAATCCCTCACCATCCGCGAGACGACGATTGGCGGCGCCCGCGGGCTCGCGCTGACCGGCGACCTCGACTTCACCAGCGCGACGCGCTTCACCGAGGCCGTCGAGTTCGTCGTGTGGGGGACCCAGGGCGCGTTCGTCCTCGACCTGACCGACGTCGCCTTCCTCGACTCCACCGGGCTCGGCGCCCTTCTGCGCGCCCGCGCGCTGCTCGCCCGCGAGGACCGCCCGCTCGCCCTGCTGTGCCCGCCCGGCACGGCGCGCCGCGTGCTCGACCTCGCCGGCACGCTCGACACGTTCGCCGCCTACTCGTCGCGCGACAAGCTCGCGGCCGCACTCACGCCCATCGACGACTAGAGTCCCCCGCCGGATGGCGGAGCTGTCGGGCAAGGCGGTGGCGATCACGGGCGCCTCCTCGGGGATCGGGGAAGCGACCGCGCTGGCGCTTGCCAAGGCCGGCGCGAGCGTCGCGCTGGGCGCCCGCCGCAAGGACCGCATCGACGCGCTCGCCGCCCGCATCGAGGACGAGGGCGGCACCGCCGTCCCGCTCGAGGTCGACGTGACCGACGAGGGCCAGGCCCGCGCGTTCGTCGAGACCGCCCACGAGCGCCTCGGCCGCCTCGACTCGCTCGTCAACAACGCCGGCGTGATGCTCCTCGGCCCGGTCGAGCAGGCGGACAGCGAGCAGTGGCGCACGATGATCAACGTCAACGTGCTCGGTCTCCTCTACTGCACGTCCGCCGCGCTGCCGATCATGCGCGCTCAGGGGAGCGGCGACATCGTCAACGTCTCCTCCGTCGCCGGGCGGTTCGCCCGCGCCGGCAACGCCGTCTACGCGGCCACCAAGTTCGCCGTCGGCGCGTTCTCCGAGGGTCTGCGCAACGAGGTCACCGAGGCCGGCATCCGCGTCACGCTGATCGAGCCGGGGATGGTGGACACCGAGCTGCAGAGCCACAACGAGGGCGAGGTGCTCGAGACGCTCGACGGTATGCGGGAGCAGATCGGCGAGATCCTGCGGGCGCAGGACATCGCCAACGGGATCCTCTATGTCGTCTCCCAGCCGCCGTACGTGTCGGTCAACGAGCTGCTGATCCGCCCTACACGCCAGACGCGCTGAGCGCCGCGTAACCTCAGGCCGTGTCGGCCTTCTTCGACGCCGTCGGCGACTTCTTCGGCAGCCTCGCCTCGATCCAGTGGATCGCCCTGCTGGTCGGGCTCGCGGCCTTCATCGCGTACCTGACGATCCGCGCCCGCGCGTACTTCCACGTGCTGCGGGCCGCCTACCCGGACGAGCGCTTCGAGTTCCGCCGCATCTGGGGCGCCTACATGGCCGCGTACGGCTTCAACCAGGTCGTGCCGGCGCGCGGCGGGGACATCATCAAGCTCTTCCTGACCAAGACCTCGATCCCGAACTCGAGCTACCCGGCGGTCGGCTCGAGCTTCTTCGTGGAGGCGATCTTCGACCTCTGCATGGCGATCCCGATCCTCGCGTTCGCGTTCACCCAGGGCGCGTTCCCGAAGCCGCCGGACTTCTCGAAGCTGCCGATCTTCGACCTCGCGTTCTTCGCCTCCAACCCGCGCTTCACGCTGTTCCTGCTGACCGTGCTGGCGATCCTCTCGCTCGTCGCCGTGGCGGTGCTGTCGGCGCGCGTGCGGGCGTTCTGGGCCCGCGTGCGGCAGGGCGTGGTCATCCTCAAGGACCGCCGGCGCTACGTCCGCGAGGTCTTCCTGGTCCAGCTCGGCGCCTGGTGCCTGCGCTTCACCGCGTTCTGGTTCCTGCTCGAGGCGTTCAACGTCGGCGGCTCGGTCAAGAACGTCCTGCTCGTCCTCGGCGTCAACGCCGTCGCCGCGCTCGTGCCGTTCACGCCCGGCGGCGCCGGCGTCCAGCAGGCGCTGCTGGTCAAGGTGTTCGCGGGCGGCGTGGCGGGCGCGACCGTGGCCGCCTACTCCGTCGGCCAGCAGATCGCGATCGGCGCGGCCTCGTTCGCGGTCGGCTTCGGCGCGCTCGTGTTCATCTTCCGCTTCCGCTCCTTCAAGGAGGTCATCGCGGCGGGCCGCGAGGCCCGGGGCGCCGAAGCCTAGGAGAGGCCCTGCCGGGCCTCGCGCACGAGCGTGACGGCCTCGGGGAAGACGACCGCCATGACGGCGCGGATCTGCTGCGCCTGCTGCTCGGTGGTGCCCTGGACGTTGACCCGGTTGATGGCCGCCACGGTCATGTCGACCGCGAGCTTGATCGCGTTGTCGGCCCACGCGATCGACTGCGCGCTCTGCATCTGCTCGGCCATCTCCTGGAGCCGGCGCTGCATCTCAGGATCGTTGAAGAAGCTCCCGAAGCCTTCCATCAGTGGTCACCTCGCTCGTGGAAGAAGAAATCCGGCATGACCGCGCGCGTCACCCGTGTCGAGAGCTGCGCGGCGAGTTCGGCGTCGCCCGTGCGCGACGAGATGTCGTCGAGCGTGAGGATTCCGATCAGCCGCTCCCCGTCGACGATCACGAGCCGCCGCACGCCGTGGCGGATCATCAGCTCGGCAGCCTCGTCGACCTGCATCTCGGCGCCCGCGGTGATGACCGGCGTGGACGCGTGGTCGGCGGCGTGGTCGCCGAGGTCGCGGCCGTCGGCGAGCACCGAGACGGTGAGGTCGCGGTCGGTGAGGAACCCCACGGGGCGCTGCTCCTCGATCAGCACGACCGAGCCGACGTTGCGCTCGCGCATCATCTCGGCGATCTGTCGCACGCTGCACGCGGGCGGAGCGGTGACGACGGTTTCGGTCATGACCTCACGGATGAGCACGGGGGCGCGAGTCTACAATCGCTCCCCCGTGGCGGCCCTCACCCCATCCCAGCGCGCTCGCAGGCGGCGCGTGGAGACGCTCATCCGCGTCCTCGCGCCCGCGCTGGACGTGCTCCTGTTCGCCGGCGACCGCGTGTCGCGGGTCGCCGGGCGCAACGAGATCGATCCCGAGCCACCCCGGCGGACGATGCGCGCTGGACCGGCGCGCACGCCGATCGGCGGCCCGCCCGAGCGGACGGCCTGACCGTGGCCGCCGCGACCCCCGACGAGGCCCTCGAATGGGAGGCCAAGCAGGGCCCGCGGGCCGCGATCGCCTCGGCGCTCGGCGCCGTGCTGGTGATCGGCTCCGGCGTCGCCACCGCCGCGATCTTCAACGACGCGCCGGTGACGGGCTTCGCGGACTCGCTGGCGCGCGCGGGGCAGGACGGCAGCGTGGGCGCGCTCCCGAGCCTGCGCACGGCCTACTACGAGTTCTACGACGACCGCGCGATGACCGTCCTGCTGACCGCGCTGGCGCGCGGGATCGGGTTCATCGCGATCGCGCTCATGCTCGCGTACCTCGCCAGCGCGGTGCGCTCGCGGACCGACGCGTTCAAGGGCTTCTGGATCTACGTCGCGCTGGCCGGCGGCGTGGGCGGCGCGGTCGCCACCGTCCTGTTCACGCTCGGCACCTCGGCCGAGATCTCGGGCTTCCTCGACGGGTCGCGCACCGTCGACCGCGCCGACGCGATCGGCGACTCGTCGCTGCTCGTGACCGCGCAGCTGATCGGCATCCCCGGCACCCAGGCGATCGGGCTCGCCTCGCTCGCGATGGGCCTCGCGTGGGTCGTGATCTGCCTCAACGCCATGCGCACCGGGCTGCTGACGCGGTTCATGGGCGTGCTCGGGGTCATCTGCGGCGCGCTGATCGTGCTCCCGATCCTGTCCCCGCTGCCGATCGTGCAGACGTTCTGGCTCGCCGCGATGGCGCTGCTGCTGGCCGGCCGCTGGCCGAGCGGGATGCCGCCCGCGTGGGTGACCGGCGAGGCGCAGCCGTGGCCCAGCGCGGCCGCGCAGCGCGTGGAGCGCCAGAAGGCCGCGGCCCAGCGCCGCGGGCGCTCGCAGCCCGAGCCCGAGCCGGAGCCGGAGCCGGAGGCCGGCCCGTCGGACGGCCGCGCACACCCCGCCTCGCGGAAGAAGAAGCGTAAGCGGCGCACTTAGCGGGGTATCCGCCTCTCGAGGAGCCCACCGAGGGGAGGAGTCATCGTGGAAGGATCGGCGCCGCGTGAGGCCGGAGGGGACATCGACTGGGAGGCGATCGAGCGGTCGCCGGAGTTCCAGGAGCTGGTCAAGAAGCGCAAGTCGTTCGTCCTGCCCGGGACGATCTTCTTCCTGGCCTGGTACATGGGCTTCATCCTGCTCGTGGCGTACGCCGAGGACTTCATGGCCGAGAGCGTCTACGAGGGCCTGACCGTCGGCTACTGCCTGGCGCTCACGCAGTTCGTGATGGTGCTCGTGCTCGGCCTGCTCTACCTGAGCAAGGCCGCCAACACGTTCGACCCGCTCGCCGCGAAGGCGATCGAGAAGTACGAGGGCCACCACCAGCGCTACGCCCAGGCCGATACGCGCGGTGACGGCAACGGCGGCGAGGCCGTCGGCAGCCGAGCCGCCACCACGGGCGCGGAGGGCGGGCGATGATCGTCTTCGCGGAGGTCAACACGACGGCGGTCGTCGTCTTCGCCATCGTCCTCGCCATCACGCTCGGCATCACCTTCTGGGCGTCCAAGCGCGCCTCGAGCGCCGTCGGCTTCTACGCCGCCGGCCGCGGCATCACCGGCTTCCAGAACGGCCTCGCGATCTCGGGCGACTACCTGTCGGCCGCGTCGTTCCTCGGCATCGCCGGCCTCATCTACCTCTTCGGCTTCGACGGCTTCGTGTACTCGATCGGGTTCCTCGTCGCGTTCCTCACGGTGATGTTCCTGCTCGCCGAACGGATGCGGAACTCGGGCAAGTACACGATCGCCGACGTGCTCTCGTTCCGCCTGCGCGAGCGCCCCGCGCGCGTCGCGGCGGCGATCGGGACGCTCAACGTGGCGGCCTTCTACCTGATCGCGCAGATGGTCGGTGCGGGCGTGCTGATCCAGGCGCTCGTGGGCATCGACTTCACTCCCGCGGTGCTCATCACCGGCACGTTCATGCTCGTCTACGTCGTCTTCGGCGGCATGGTCGCCACGACGTGGGTGCAGATCATCAAGGCCGTGCTGCTGATGACCGGCATCGTCGTGATGTCGATCTTCGTGTTCGCCAAGACGAGCTTCAACCCGATCGAGCTGTTCAACCAGGCCGACGAGGCCGGCAAGGCCGAGGAGTCGACGTTCTCGCTCGGCCCGGGCACGTTCCTCAAGAACAACACCGACATGGTGTCCCTTGGCCTCGCGCTCGTGCTCGGCACGGCCGGCCTGCCGCACATCCTCATGCGCTTCTTCACCGTGCCGGACGCGAAGGCCGCGCGCTCGTCGGTCGTCTACGCGATGTTCATCATCGGGTTCTTCTACCTGCTGACCACCGTGATCGGCTTCGGCGCGCGGGCGCTGCTGGGGCAGGAGGGTGTCGAGGCCGCCGGCACCGGCGGCAACCTCGCGGCACCGAACCTCGCCCAGGAGCTCGGCGGCGGGGCGGGCACCACGGGTGGCGACCTGTTCCTGGCCATCATCGCGGGCGTCGCGTTCGCCACGATCCTCGCGGTCGTCGCGGGCCTGGTGCTGTCGGCGTCGAGCGCGGTCGCGCACGACATCTACGGGAGCATCATCCGCAAGGGCCAGAACTCCGACAAGGAGGAGGTCGTAGTCGCGAAGATCGCCGCGATCTCCATCGGCGCGATCGCGATCTTCATCGCGATCCTCGGCGGCGAGGGCCTGAACGTCTCGTTCATGGTCGGCCTCGCGTTCGCGATCGCCGCGAGCGCGAACTTCCCGGCGCTGCTGCTGGCGCTGAGCTGGCCGCGCTTCAACACCACGGGCGCGGTCACCGGCGTGCTGTTCGGCGTCGTCTCCGCGCTCGGCCTGATCATCATCAGCCCGATCGTGTGGGGCGGCCCGCCCGGCGCTCCGGACACGGGCGCGTTCACGTGGTACGACCTCAACAACCCGGGGATCATCTCGATCCCGATGGGCTTCTTCGGCTGCTGGCTGGGGACGGTCCTCTCCACGGAGCGGGGCGCCGAGCGGTCGTTCCACGAGCTGCGCGTCAGGTCGGAGACCGGCCTGGGTGCGGAGCAGGCCGCGGCCGAGCACTAAGGTCCCCAACCGCACGCGTCGTAGATCGGACGGAGGAGACAGGGCATGGCTGACACCACCTCGCTGGAGAGCCGTCTCGAAGAGCTGCTGGAGCAGGAGAAGTTCCCGCCGCCCGACGAGTTCCGCGAGCAGGCCAACGTCAGCGACGACTCGATCTACGACGAGGCCGACGAGGACTACGAGGGCTTCTGGGAGAAGCAGGCCGAGGCCCTCGACTGGGAGGAGAAGTGGGACCAGGTCCTTGACTGGTCCGATCCCCCCAACGCCAAGTGGTTCGTGGGCGGCAAGCTCAACGTCGCCCACAACTGCGTCGACCGCCACGTGGAAGCCGGCAACGGCGACCGCGTGGCGTTCTACTGGCGCGGTGAGGAGGGCGAGGAGCGCGAGGTCACCTACGACGACCTCCACCGCGACGTGCAGAAGTTCGCCAACGGCCTCAAGGACCTCGGCGTGGAGGCCGGCGACGTCGTCGGGATCTTCCTGCCGATGATCCCCGAGGTCGTCGTGGCGATGCTGGCGTGCGCCCGCATCGGCGCGCCCCACAACGTGGTGTTCGGCGGCTTCTCGGTCGAGTCGGTCAAGGAGCGCATGGAGGTCTCCGAGGCCAAGGTGCTCGTGACCGTCGACGGCGCGCGGCGCAAGGGCAAGACCGCCGACATCAAGAAGGACGTCGACGAGTGCATGGGCGACCTGAAGTCGCTCGAGCACATCGTCGTCGTCCGGCACGCCGAGAACGACGCGCCGATGGACGACGACCGCGACCGCTGGTACCACGAGCTTTGCGAGGCCGCCGACGACGAGTGCCCGGCCGAGGGCTTCGACTCCGAGCACCCGCTCTACATCCTCTACTCGTCAGGGTCGACCGCAGCGCCCAAGGGCATCCTCCACACCACCGGCGGCTACCTGACCGGCGTCGCCTACACGCACAAGCTGGTGTTCGACCTCAAGCCGGAGGAGGACGTCTACTGGTGCTCGGCCGACGTCGGCTGGGTCACCGGGCACTCCTACATCGTGTACGGGCCGCTCGCGAACGGCACCACCTCGGTCATGTACGAGGGCGCGCCGGACTACCCGGACAAGGACATCTGGTGGGAGGTCTGCGACAAGTACGACGTCACGCTCTTCTACACCGCGCCGACCGCGATCCGCGCGTGCATGAAGTGGGGCGCCGAGTACCCGGAGAAGCACGACCTCTCCTCGTTGCGCCTGCTCGGCACGGTCGGCGAGCCGATCAACCCGAAGGCGTGGCTCTGGTACCACCTGGTCATCGGCGGCGAGCGCTGCCCGATCGTCGACACGTGGTGGCAGACCGAGACCGGCCACATCATGATCTCGCCGCTGCCGGGGCTCACCGAGACCAAGCCGGGCTCCGCGACCCGCCCGCTGCCGGGCGTCGACGCGCGCGTCGTCAACGAGGACGACGGCGAGGACGCCGGCACCGACCAGGGGCTGCTGACGCTCAACCGGCCGTGGCCGGGCATGCTGCGCACGCTCTATGGCGACCACGACCGCTTCATCGAGACCTACTGGGACAAGTTCGGCCGCGAGGTCTACTTCGTGGGCGACGCCGCGCGCAAGGACGACGACGGGTACTTCCACGTCATCGGGCGCGTCGACGACGTGCTCAACGTCTCCGGCCACCGCATGTCGACGGCCGAGATCGAGTCCGCGATCGTCTCGCACTCGAAGGTCGCCGAGGCGGCCGTGATCGGCCAGCAGGACGAGGACACCGGCCAGTCGGTCGCGGCGTTCGTGACGCTCGAGGGCTCGCAGGGAGAGGGCTCCGACGAGCTGGTCGACGAGATCCGCGAGCACGTCGGCAAGCGGATCGGCAAGTTCGCCCGCCCGAAGCGCATCATCTGGGCCGACGACCTGCCGAAGACCCGCTCCGGCAAGATCATGCGCCGGCTGCTGCGCGACATCGCGGAGGGCCGCGAGCTCGGCGACGTCACGACGCTGCGCGACCCCGACGTCATGGAGCAGCTCGAGGGCAAGATCAAGGAGCGCCAGGAAGACGAGGACTAGCCGCGAGGCGGTACCAGCGGTAGCCGTAGGGCTCGAGCTCCAGGTCGAACGGGGGCTCGAGGTCGTCCGTGCCGAGGAGGTCGATCAGCGTCGCGTCCTCCTCGACCGGCAGCCGCGTCTTCACCTTGGCGCCCGCGAGGTTGTGCACCGCCACGACGGACGAGTCGTCCCAGTCGCAGCGGTGCGCGAACACCTCCGGCTCGCGCGGTGACAGCGCCGTGAACGCGCCCCAGCCGAGCTCGGGGGTCTCGCGCCGGCGCCGGATCAGGCGCTCCATCCAGTTGAGCAGCGAGTCCGGGTCGCGGCGCTGGTCGAACGCGTTGACGTTCTCGGGCCCGAACTCGCCCTCGGTGACCGGGCGGCAGAGGTCCTTCTTGTGCTTGGCGGCCGAGAAGCCGCCGTGCGGGCCGTTCGACCACTGCATCGGCGCGCGCACGCTCATGCGCCCCTCGATCGCGAGGTTCTCGCCCATGCCGATCTCCTCGCCGTAGAACAGCACCGGGGTGCCGGGCAGCGAGAACATCAGGCTGTAGACCATGCGGATCCGCCGCTGGTCGCCGCCGAGCATGTTCGGCAGCCGCCGGCGCAGCCCGCGGCCGAACAGCTGCAGCTTCTTCTCGGGGCCGAAGGCGGCGAACACCTCCTCGCGCTCGGACGTCGAGAGCTTGTCGAGCGTCAGCTCGTCGTGGTTGCGCACGAAGCTCGCCCACTGCCCGTCGGAGGGGATCGTGGGCAGCTCCGCGAGCGCCTGCTGCAGCGGCGCCGCGGCCTCGCGCGCGAGCGCGAGGTAGAGCGCCTGGTTGACGGTGAACGAGAACAGCATCTGCAGCTCGTCGCCGTCCTCGTCGCCGAAGAACGTCCGCTGGTCGTCGGGCGGCAGGTTGACCTCGCCGAGCAGGATCGCCTCGCCGCTGCGGCGGCCGATGAAGCGCCGCAGGTCGCGCAGCAGCTCGTGCGGGTCGACCATCGCGCCGCCCGGCATCCCCATCGGCTCGAGCATGAACGGCACGGCGTCGACGCGGAAGCCGCTCAGCCCTTGCTCGAGCCAGAAGCCGACGACCTGCGCGATCTCGTCGCGCACGGCCGGGTTGGCCATGTTGAGGTCGGGCTGGTGGGAGTAGAAGCGGTGCAGGTAGTACTGGCCCGCCGCCTCGTCCCAGGCCCAGTTCGAGGTCTCCTTGTCGGGGAAGACGAGGTCGCCGGGCTTCTCCGGCGGCTTCTCGTCCTGCCACACGTAGAAGTCGCGGTACGGCGAGTCCTTGTCGGCGCGCGCGGCCTGGAACCACGGGTGCTGGTCGGACGTGTGGTTCATGACGAGGTCGGCGATCACGCGGATGCCGCGGTCGCGCGCCGTGCGCACGAGCTCGACGAGGTCGCCGTGCGTGCCGAGCCGCGGGTCGACGCCGTAGAAGTCGGTGATGTCGTAGCCGTCGTCCTTGCGCGGCGAGGGGTAGAACGGCATCAGCCACAGGCACGAGACGCCGAGCCCGGCGAGGTAGTCGATCCGCTCGGTCAGGCCCGGCAGGTCGCCGGCGCCGTCGGCGTTGGAGTCCAGGTACGTCTCGACGTCGAGGCAGTAGAGGACCGCGTTCTTCCACCACAGGTCGCTGGTGGCCTTGGCCCTCATCGGAGCTCCGGGAGCACGCGCTCCCCGAAGGCGTCGATGAACGCCTCCGGCTCCCGGCCGACGTGGTGGAGGTAGAGGGCGTCGAACCCGAGCTCCGCGTACTCCTGCAGCCATGCCGTGTGCTGCCCGAGGTCGGCGGAGATGCGCACGCCGGCGTGGAGGTCCTCCGGGCGTACGAAGCGCGCGGCCTCGTCGAACGCCTCGACGGTGTGCAGATCCCACGGGATCGGCGGCTGGAAGAGGTTGGTGCGCCACTGGTCGTACGCGACGTCGAGCGCCTCCTGCTCGCTCCCCGCCCACGACAGGTGGATCTGGAGGAAGACCGGCTTGCCCTCGCCGCCGCCCTCGCGGAACGCCGCGAGCACGCGCTCGAGCGTCTCGCGCGGCTGGTTGATGGTCACGAGCCCGTCGGCCCACTCGCCGGCCCAGCCCGCGGTCTCCGCGCTCACCGCGGCGGCGATCAGCTTCGGCGGCTCGGCGGGGAGCGTCCACAGCTGCGCGCGGTCGACGGTGACGAGCCCGTCGTGGTCGACGACCTCGCCGCGGTGGAGCGCCCGGATGACGTCGACGCACTCGCGCAGGCGTGCGTTGCGGGTCGCCTTGTCCGGCCACGGCGCGCCGGTGATGTGCTCGTTGGACGCCTCGCCGCTGCCGAGCGCGACCCAGAAGCGCCCGGGGTACATCTCCGCCAGCGTCGCGGCGGCCTGGGCGATGATCGCCGGGTGGTAGCGCTGGCCGGGCGCGTTGACGCAGCCGAGCGAGAGGCTCGTGGCCTCGAGCGCGGCGCCGAGCCACGACCAGGCGAAGCCCGACTCGCCCTGGCGCTCGCTCCAGGGCGAGAAGTGGTCGGAGCACATCGCGGCGTCGAAGCCGGCGGCCTCGGCCGCGCGGACCGCGGCGAGCAGGCGGCTGGGCGGGATCTGCTCGTGTGAAGCATGGAAGCCGATGGAGGGCATGCGCTGGTGCATACCCGCGATTGCCCTTCAGCCAAGGTGGGGACTAGTCGTTGGAGACGACTGTCCCCGGAAACAGGGAGTACGGCATGGCAGCAAAGGACACCGATCTGTTCGACAAGCTGCGGGCGAAGGGCCTGCGCAAGAGCGCCGCGAACAACCTCGCCAAGGCCTTCGGCAGGGCCGACAGCAGCCCGCCCAGCAAGGGCGCGAAGCGCGCCGTCGCCGAGCTCCGCTCGCTCGTCGACGACCTCGAGGATCGCGCCAAGGGCGGCCCGGCGAAGCGCCAGGCGGCCGCCAAGAAGGCCGCGGCCACGCGCAAGCGCAAGGCCAACGAGCGCAGCGCCGCCGCCAAGAAGGCGGCGCGCACGCGCTCCCGCAGGACCACCTCGCGCTCGCGCTCGAAGTAGCACGCAAGCGGCGTCCGGCGGTCGGCAGGGGGTATACCTCCCTCATGTCGACCGCCAGCCAGCACACCAGCTACGAAGAGGCCGTCGAGGCCCACGAGTGGAACGTCCCTGATCGCTACAACATCGCCGTCGACGTCTGCGACAAGCACGACGCCGGCAAGCTGGCGATGATCCACGAGGACACCGAGGGCAACGTCCGCGAGGTCAAGTGGGGCGAGCTCCAGGAGCTCTCCAACCGCTTCGCGAACGTCCTGCGGGAGCACGGCGTCGAGCGCGAGGACCGCGTCGCGATGCTGCTGCCGCCGACGCCCGAGACCGCGGCCGCCTTCTTCGGCACCTACAAGGCGGGCGCGATCCTGCTCTCGATGTCGGTGCTCTACGGCGACGACGGCATCAAGCACCGCGTCACCGACTCGCAGGCCAAGGTGCTGGTCACCAACGAGGCCAACAAGGACCGCGTGGACGCGTCGCTCGTCGACCACGTGCTGCTGCTCGACGACGAGCTGCTCCAGAGCGGCGACGAGCACTTCGACGTCGTCGACACCGCCGCCGACGACCCGGCGCAGCTCTACTACTCCTCCGGCACCACCGGGCTCGCCAAGGGCATCGTCCACGCGCACCGCTACCTGCTCGCGCACGAGGAGTTCGTCTACTGCCACGACGTGCAGGACGGCGAGCGCTTCCACGGCATGGGCGAGTGGGCGTGGGCGGCCGGCATCGCGCCGCTGCTCGGCCCGTGGCGCTACGGCGCGGTCCAGCTCGTGCTCCAGCGCAAGGGCGGCTTCGACCCGCACAAGCAGCTCGACTTCCTCTCGCGCCACGAGGCGACCAACGTCTTCACGACGCCGACCGCGATGCGCTCGATGATGGGCATCGAGAACGCGGGCGAGAAGTACCCGCAGAAGTTCCGCATCGTCTGCTCGGCCGGCGAGCCGCTGAACCCGGAGGCGATCCGCTGGTTCCGCGAGCAGTACGGCGTCACCGTGCTCGACTACTACGGGCTCACGGAGTCCTATCCGCTCGTCGCCAACTACCCGTTCATGGACGTCCGCGAGGGCTCGATGGGCAAGCCGATGCCCGGCTGGGACGTGCAGATCCTCGACGAGGACGAGAAGCCGCTGCCGCAGGGCGAGCGCGGCGAGATCTGCCTGCGCGCGCGGTCGAACCCGCACTACCCGCTCGGCTACTGGCAGAACGACGAGGCGACCGAGGAGGACTTCGGCGGCGAGTGGTTCCACACCAAGGACGCGGCCTCGATCGACGACGACGGCTACGTCTGGTACGAGGGCCGCGCCGACGACGTGATCATCGCCGCCGGCTACCGGATCGGCCCGTTCGAGGTCGAGTCCGCGCTGCTCGAGCACGCCTGCGTCGCCGAGGCGGCGGCGGTCGCCTCGCCGGACGAGCGGCGCGGCAACGTGGTCAAGGCGTTCATCGTGCTCGCCGAGGGCAAGGAGGGCAGCGACGAGCTGGTCGACGAGATCAAGGGCTTCGTGCGCCAGCGCCTGTCGGCCTACGCCTACCCGCGCAAGATCGAGTTCGTCGACGAGCTGCCCAAGACGCTGACCGGCAAGATCCGCCGCATCGAGCTGCGCCAGGCG
>CAWERW010000004.1:0-150350 GCA_963811595.1 uncultured Solirubrobacteraceae bacterium | reverse complement strand
CTCACGCCGCGCTCAGCTGGTCGCGCAGGCTCTCGCGGACGACGCAGTTGTCGAACGCGAACGAGTCGGCGAGCGCGATCAGCTCGTCGTCGCCGAGCCCGCGGAAGAGCTCGGCGTACTCGTAGGCCAGCGGCTGGGCGACCGCGATGTTGAGCACCAGCGTGCGCACCCAGTCGAACCGGCCCCACGGGTAGGGGTCGAAGTCCGGGGCCTCGCGCGCGACCATGTCCTGGATCGGCTTGGTGACCTCGGGGTTCTCGCGGCCGGTGCTTCCCCACTGGTCGACGCCCAGCCGCCGCTTCTTGGCGACGAAGTCGGCGACCAGCTCGCCGTACGGGGAGTCGGGCCGGACCGAGGTCAGCCCCTGGCGGCCGAGGTCCTTGTACATCCACGTGCGAAGCCGGCGCCGTAGCGCCTGTAGATCTCAGCTGGTCGTCGAGGATCCGGCGGCGCTCGGCGTCGACCGCCTCGTCGCCGGTGTAGATCGGGGCGAACTCGCCGACCCAGATCGGCGTGCCGGTCCGGCGTGCGTACTCGGTGCGCTCGAGGTACTTCTCCTCCGCCGACTCGGGCCCGGGGTACTCGTCGGCGCGGCCCAGCCCGGCGGGCCGTAGTCGTGCAGCGTGTAGACGGTGTTCTCCAGCGGCTCGTCGAAGACGCCGAACTCGGTCGAGTAGGTGTTGCCGTCGAGGAAGAGGATGTGCCCGGGTCGATCTCGCGGATGGCGGCGACGAGGCGGTCGTAGAACGGGCCCACGACCTCGCGCGACTCGTCGGCCGGCTCGTTGATCGGGTTGTAGCCGGCCACCCAGGGGTTGCCCTTGTAGTGGTCGGCGATCGCCTCCCACATGCCGACCACGCGGTCCTGGAAGTGCGGGTGGTCCCAGAACAGCGCCCGGTGGGTGGGGTTGTCGGAGTGCCAGTGCTGGTTCTGCGAGCCGGGCAGCGCGTGCAGGTCGATGACCGTGTAGATGCCGTGTCGCCGCCCGCCTCGATCGCCCGGTCGAGGTGGCGGAAGCCGTCCTCGATGATCTCGAACGGCCTGACGTCGGACTCGAAGTGGCGGTAGTTGACCGGGATGCGCACGCAGTTCAGGCCGGTCCCGGCGAGCAAGCGGCGTCGGCGTCCGCGAAGAAGGCGGTCAGCAGCCGCTCGAAGAACAGCTCGTAGCGTGTCGTCGCCGAGCACCTTGCGCACGGCCGCGCGCATCATCGTCTCGTTGGCGGCGTAGCCGGTGATGAAGTTCTCCATGTTCAGCCAGCCGCCGATGTTCACCCCCTTGAGGCGGATCACGTCGTCGCCGTCGACGATGTCGCTCCCTCGTGTCTGCAGCGTCATGGCAGGTCAGCCGACCCCGAGCGGCACGAGCTCGAAGCGCTCGACGTCGACCAGGCCGCGGTCGGTGATCTTCAGCGCCGGGATCACCGACAGCGCCAGGAAGGACAGCGTCGTGAACGGCGCCTCGATCTCGACCCCGAGGTCGCGGAGGAGCGCGTGCAGCGCCTCGAGGCGCTCGACGACCTCCTCGACCGGCCGGTCGGAGAGCAGCCCCGCGACGGGGAGCGCCAGCTCGCCGCGCACGACGCCGCCGTCGGCGACGACGATGCCGCCGCCGATCTCCTGCAGCCGCGCGGCGCACGCGAGCAGGTCGTCGTCGTCCACGCCGACCGCGACGAGGTTGTGCGCGTCGTGCGCGACCGTGGAGGCGAACGCGCCGCGGCGCAGGCCGAAGCCGGTGACGAGGCCGCGGCCGACGCGGCCGGTCGCGTGGTGGCGCTCGATCACCGCGATCTTCGCGAGGTCGCGGGACGGGTCGGCGACGACCGCGCCGTCGCGCACGGTCGGCTCGAGCTCGCGCGCGATCGTGATCAGCTGCTCGGGGACGATCTCGATCACGCGCACGCGCGAGGCGCCGTCCGCGTCGAGCGCGAGGTCGGCGGCCGACACCGGCGCGCTGCGCACGGTCTGCACCACGTGGGCGGGGACCGCGGGGGCGTCGAACGGCTCGGCGCGGCCGTCGCGCGCCGCCACCCGCCCGCCGGCGAGCACGAGCGACGGCGCGAAGCGCGCGAGGTCCTCGAGCACGACGAGGTCGGCGCGGTAGCCCGGCGCGATCGCGCCGTGGTCCTCGAGCCCGTGCGCCCGCGCGCCGTGCAGGCTGGCCATCAGCAGCGCGTCCTCGGGCGCGAGGCCCGCCTCGACGGCGACGCGGCACATCTGGTTGATGTGGCCCTCGCGGTAGAGGAAGTCCGGCTCGCGGTCGTCGGTGCAGAACGCGCAGTGCTCCGGCCCGTACTCGGCCACCAGCGGCAGCAGCGCGCGCAGGTTGCGGGCGTTGGAGGCCTCGCGGATCAGCACCCACAGCCCGCGCCGGCGCTTCTCGAGCGCCTCCTCCAGAGTCGTCGCCTCGTGGTCGGAGCGGATCCCCGCCGCCGCGTAGGCGTCGAGCGCGCGGCCGAGGACGCCGGGCGCGTGGCCGTCGGCGTGCGAGGCGCCGCGGACCTCGAGCTTCTCGAGCACCTCCGGGTCGCCCGCGACGACGCCGGGGAAGTTCATCATCTCCGCCACGCCCAGCGCCCGCCGGCGGCGCAGGATCGCCTCCATGTCACCCGGCGTCAGCGCGCGCCGCGGCGACTCGAAGCCGCTGGCCGGCACGCAGGAGGGCGCCATCACGTAGACCGTCAGCGGCAGGCCCTCGGAGGCGTCGAGCAGCCAGTGCACGCCGTCGGAGCCGAGCACGTTGGCGACCTCGTGCGGGTCGCACACGATCGCCGTGGTGCCGTGGGGGAGCACCGCGCGCGCGAACTCGGCGGGCGTGAGCTTGGAGGACTCCACGTGCATGTGCGCGTCGATGAACCCGGGCACGAGGTAGGCGCCGTCGGCGGACAGCCGCTCGCCGCCGTCGAAGGCGCCGATGCCGGCGATCCGGCCGTCGGCGATCCCGACGTCGCCGGACAGCCACTCGCGCGTGAACACCGAGAAGACCCGCGCGCCCTCGATGACGAGGTCCGGCTCCGCGTCGCCGCGGGCGACCGCGATCAGCCGGGTCCGCGCGCGGCCGGTGTAGCTCAACCCCGCGACTCCTGCGGGGCCTCGAGCCTGACGTCCAGCTGATGCGCGCCGGCGTCGAGCGCGGCCTCGACGGCGCCGCACGAGCGCGCCGAGCACCTCGTCGCGCGCGCCCGACAGCGCGAGCTCGCCCGGCCCAGCGTCGAGCGCGAGCTCGGCCGCCGCCTCGCGCGCGGCGCCAAGCGCCTCGTCGGGCCCGGCGATCGTGAAGTGCGCGGTCAGCTCGGCGGGCGGAACCGGCATCACAGCCCCACGATGTCGTCGGGCCGCACCGGCACCCGCGTCAGCGCCGCGCCCGTGGCGGCGCGCAGCGCGGCCACGATCGCGGGCGTCGAGGAGATCGTCGGCGGCTCGCCGATGCCGCGCAGGCCGTACGGCGCCTCGGGGTCGCCGAGCTCGAGCACGTCGAGCCGCACCGGCGGCATGTCGAGCACGGTCGGGATCAGGTAGTCGGTGAACGACGCGTTGCGCACCTCGCCGTCGACGACCTGGATCTCCTCCATCAGCGCGAGCCCGAGCCCCTGCGCGATCCCGCCCTCGATCTGGCCCTCGACGGCCTGCGGGTTGATCGCCTTGCCGACGTCCTGCGCGGTGGCGATCTCGACCACGCGCACGAGGCCGAGCTCGGCGTCGACGTCCACGACCGCCCGGTGGGCGGCGAACGCGAACGTCACGTGCGCGTCGCCCTGCCCGTTCTCGTCCAGCGGGAAGGTCTCGCGATGGTGGTACTCGCGCGTCGCCTCGATCGGCTCGTCCAGCCGGCCGCCCCGGCGTTCGAGCTCCTCCCGCACCGCTTCGCACGCGGCCTTCACCGCGCCGCCGGTCATCATCGTCTGGCGGGAGGCGGAGCTCGACCCGGCGGTGCCGACCTGGGTGTCCGCGGGCAGCACGACCACACGCTCCACGCCGAGCTCCGTGCGTGCGATCTGCGCCTGCACCGTCACGAGCCCCTGGCCCACCTCCGCGGCCGCGGTGTGGACCTCGACCAGCGGCTCGTCGTGCACGAGCGAGAGCCGGACGCGCGCGGTCGAGTAGTCGTCGAAGCCCTCGGAGTAGCCGATGTTCTTGTAACCGACGGCGTAGCCGACCCCGCGGCGCACGCCCTCGCCGCGCGTCACGTTGGCGATGCCGCCCGGCACGCCGCCCGTATCGATGGGCTCCGGCATCTCGCGCACGCGGGTGAGCAGCTCGGCGACCGGCGCGGGGCAGCGGACCGTCGCCCCGGTCGGCAGCGTCGAGCCGGTCCCCATCGCGTTGCGCAGCCGCAGCTCGACGGGGTCGATCTCGAGCGCGGCGGCGAGCTTGTCCATCTGCGCCTCGTGCGCGAAGCAGGCCTGCACGGAGCCGAAGCCGCGCATCGCGCCGCACGGCGGGTTGTCCGTGTAGACGACGTAGGCGTCGATGCGCGCGTTGGGGACCTCGTACGGCCCGCACGCGAACGAGGCGGCGTTGGAGCAGACCGCGGTGGAGCTCGAGGCGTAGGCGCCGCCGTCGAGCAGGATCCGCGCGCGCACGGCCACGAGCTTGCCGTCGCGCGTCGCGTGATGCTCGTAGCGCATCCGCGCGGGGTGGCGGTGGATGTGGCCGAAGAACGACTCCTCGCGCCCGTACATCATCTTCACCGGGCGGTCGGTGTGGAGCGCGAGCATGCACGCGTGGACCTGCATGCTGAGGTCCTCGCGGCCGCCGAACGCGCCGCCGACGCCGCCCAGCACGAGCCGCACCTTCTCGGGCGGCAGGTCCAGCGAGGCCGCGAGCTGGTCCTGGTCGACGTGCAGCCACTGGGTGGCGATGAAGAGGTCCACGCCGCCGTCCTCGGCAGGCACGGCGAGCCCCGACTCGGGCCCGAGGAACGCCTGGTCCTGCATGCCGACCTCGTACTCGCCGGTGACCACGACCTCGCCGGAGGCGTTCGGGTCGCCGTGGCGGATCGGGACGTGGCGGAGCAGGTTGCCGCGCGGGTGCAGCGGCGGCGTGGCGGGGTCGAGCGCCTTCTCCGGGTCGGTCAGCGGCTCGAGCACCTCGTAGTCGACTTCGATCTTCCGGGCCGCCGCGCGCGCCGTCTCGGGGTGGTCGGCGGCGACGAGCGCGATCGGCTCGCCCTGGTAGCGGACGTCCTCCCAGGCGAGCACGGGCTGGTCCTGGATCTCCAGGCCGTAGGTCTTGCGGCCGGGGACGTCCTCGTGGGTGAGCACGGCGTGCACGCCCGGGACGCGCAGGGCGGCGCCGATCTCGATGCTGCGGATCCTCGCCCGCGGGTGCGGGGAGCGCAGCGTCGAGCCCCACAGCATGCGATCGGCCCACGCGTCGGAGGAGTAGGCGAACTCGCCCTTGACCTTGGGAATGCCGTCGGGTCGCCGAACGCTGGCGCCGACGCCGTCGCGGGTCTCGGTGACCGTGCTCATGCCGCCACTCCTGCGCGGCTCGCCAGCCGGCGCGACTGGTCGCCGAGCTCGCGGGCGATGGCCTGCTCGTCGGCCGTGCGCAGCTCGCCGCGCTCCACGACCACGCGACCCCCGACGAGCAGCGTGTCGGCGAGCGGGCGCGGCCCGAGCACGAGCGCGGCGACCGGGTCGGCGATCCCGGCGTGGTCGACGTCGTCGAGCCGCCACAGCGCGACGTCGGCGACCTTGCCCGGCTCCAGCGAGCCGATCTCGCTCTCCCGCCCGAGGCAGCGGGCGCCGTGGATCGTGCCCAGCTCCAGCGACTGGCGCGCGGTCAGCGCCTGCGGACCGCCGGCCAGCCGCGCGACGAGCAGCGCCTGGCGCAGCTCGCCGCCCAGCTCGCCCGCCTCGTTGGAGGCCGCGCCGTCGACGCCCAGGCCGACCGGCGCGCCGGCGCCGATCAGCGCCGGGACCGGCGCGATGCCGGCGCCGAGCCGCGCGTTCGAGCTCGGGCAGTGGGCGACGCCGGTGCGCGTCTCGCCGAAGCGACGGACCTCGTCGTCGTCGAGGTGGACGCAGTGGGCGAGCCAGACGTCGTCGCCGAGCCACCCGAGCTGCTCGAGGTACTCGACCGGCCGGCAGCCGAACAGCTCGATGCAGAAGCGCTCCTCGTCCTCGGTCTCGGCCATGTGCGTGTGCAGCCGCACGCCGCGATCGCGGGCGAGCGCGGCCGACTCGCGCATCAGCTCCTTCGTGACGCTGAACGGGGAGCAGGGCGCGAGCGCGATCCGCACCATCGCGTCCGGCGCGGGGTCGTGGTAGCGGTCGATGGCGTCCTGGGACGCGGCGAGGATCGCCTCGCGGTCCTCGACCACGTCGTCCGGCGGCAGGCCGCCGTCGGAGCGCCCGAGGTCCATCGAGCCGCGGCACGGATGGAACCGCAGCCCGACCTCGCGGGCGGCCTCGACCTCGACCGCGAGCAGGTCGCCGCCGTCGCGCGGGAAGAGGTAGTGGTGGTCCGAGGCGGTGCTGCAGCCCGAGCGCGCGAGCGCGGCGAGGCCGGCACGGGCGGCGGCGCGCTCGATCTCCTCGTCGACGTGGGCCCACACCGGGTAGAGGTCCTGCAGCCACTCGAACAGCGTCGCCTCCTGGGCGAGCCCGCGCGTGGCCCACTGGTAGAGGTGGTGGTGGCAGTTGACGAGGCCGGGCGTGGCGAGCGTGCCGCCGCCCTCGATGCGGACGTCGCCGTCCTGCCGGTCCGCGGGGCCGGCGCCGACCGCTTCGATGAATCCGTCCCGGATCACGATGTGGCCGTCGTCGTGCTCGGTGGCGTCGGCGTCGACCGTGGCGATCGCGCAGCCGTCGATCACGAGCCGGGTCATCGCCGTGCTGCGGCCATCCGCACCGCGTCGAGGATCTTCTCGTAGCCCGTGCAGCGGCACAGGTTGCCGGCGAGCGCCTCGCGGATCTCGCCGTCGGTCGGCTCCGGATTGCGGCCCAGCAGGTCGTCGGTGGCGACGATCAGCCCGGGCGTGCAGAAGCCGCACTGGACGGCGCCCGCCTCCAGGAAGGCCGCCTGGATCGGCGAGAGCTCGTCCTCGGGCGCGAGCCCCTCGACCGTCGTGACCTCGCGGCCCTCGGCCTGGCCGGCGAGCACAAGGCAGGCGCACACGAGCTCCCCGTCGAGGTAGACCGAGCAGCTGCCGCACTCGCCCTGCTCGCAGGCGTTCTTGGCCCCGGGCAGGCCGAGCCGCTCGCGCAGCACGTGCAGCAGGCTCTCGCCCTCCCACAGCCCGTCGGCCTCGCGCGGCTCGCCGTTGATCGTGACGTTCAGGCGCACTGCTCGCTCCAGGCCCAGGTCAGCGTGCGGCGCGCCAGCACCGACAGCGCGTGGCGGCGGTAGGCGGCGCTGCCGCGGACGTCGTCGATCGGGCTGGCCGCCTGCGCGGCCAGCTCGCCGAAGCGCTTCGCGACCGGCTCGTCGAGCGCGCCCGCGCCGTCCCAGTCGAGCTCGGCCGCCGCGAACGTCTCGGCGTCCGCCGCGCGGACCGGCGTCGGCGCCGCCGAGCCGATGCACGTCCGGACCTGGCGCCGCTCCGGGTCGAGCTCGAGCGCGAACGAGCAGACCGCGATCACCATCGCGTTGCGGGTGCCGATCTTGGAGAACTGCTGCGCGCCTTTGGCCGGCGGGACGTGGACCGCCGCGATCAGCTCGCCGGGCTCGAGCACGTTGCGCTTCGGGCCGGTGATGAAGTCGGCGACGGGGACGCGGCGCTCGCCGCGCGTCGAGGCCAGCTCGACGACGGCCTCGCTCGCGTACAGCGGCGGGAGCGCGTCGCCGGCGGGGGAGGAGGAGCCGAGGTTGCCGCCGATCGTGCCGCGGTTGCGGATCTGCGGCGAGCCGACCGTGCGCGACGCGGCCGCCAGGCCGGGCAGCCGGTCCCCGAGGTCGGCGATCGCGGTCGTGTAGCTGACGCCGGCGCCGATGCGCAGCGCGCCGTCGCGCTCCTCCCATTCCGCGAGCGCGCGCACGCGCGTGAGATCGAGGATCGCCTCTGGCCGCGCGCGCCCGAAGTTGACGTCCACCATCACGTCCGTCCCACCCCAGATCGGCAGTGCCGTGGGGTGCGCCGCCTTCAGGTCCAGCGCCTCGCTCCAGTCCTCGGGCTGCAGGAGCTCCATCCGCTCAGGCTACTGCGCGAGAGGGCTCAGAATCCGACGCCCTCGAAAGCCCGCTCGCGGCGGGGGTCCTGCTCGTAACGGAAGCGGTCGGGGCTGACCTGACGGGCGTCGGCGAGCTCTGCGGCGATCCGCTGGACGACGACGGTGAGCGGGAACACGGAGAGCGGCTCGCCGAGCTCGCGCTCGCGGAAGCGGGCGACCTGCGCGCCGGTGACCTCGACCGCCGCGGCGATCGTCTCCGTGCGCTCGGCGGCCGGCCCGCCCCCGTCGAGCACCACGAGCGCGTCCTGCTCGTCAAGCGCGACGCTCGGCCCGTGGAAGAACTGCTCGGAGGAGAGCCCCTCGGCGGCGAGATACGACGCCTCGCGGATCTTCAGCGCGCCCTCCTGAGCGGTCCATGCATTCGGGCCGGCGCCGATCAGCTCGACGAGGCGGGCGGGCGGCTCGATCAGGGGCCCGGGCGCGCCGAGCACGGCGGCCACGCGCTCGGGGACGGCGTCGAGCGGGCCGAGCTGGGCGCCGAGCGCGGTCGCGATCTGCGCGAGGCGCAGCAGCGCGGCGGTGTGGCTCACCGTGTAGGCGTAGGACTGCTCGGCCGCGACGGTCTCGACGTCGCCGCCGCTGCCGATGCCCGAGACGAACACCGTCGCCGCGCCCGCTTCCCGCGCACGCTCGAGCATCTGCATCGTGTAGCCGGTACCGCCGGTGTGGCTGAGCACGATCACGCCGTCGGCCGGGTCGATCGGCCGCCCGTAGGGCGCAGCGTCGGCGGCGTGCAGCGCCTCGGCCTGGGTCTCCGCCTCGCGCAGCAGCCAGGCGCCGTGGTGCGCGGCGTGCCAGCTCGTGCCGATGCCGACGAGGAGGACGCGGCGCCCGGCGAGGCGCTCGGCGGCGGCCTCGGCGGGCGCCGCGTCACCGAGGAGTCGGGCAAGCTCGTCCGGCTGGGAGACCATCGCGTCGCGCATCTTCGACATGGCGCGAGCGTACCTGGAGCGGCTAACGCCGCCGCAGGCCCGGCTCGCGGGGGATCGTCGCCCGCAGCGTGGTGCCGCCGCCCGCCGGGCTGTGGACCTCCAGCGAGCCTCCGAGCGCCTCGACCCTGTCGGCGAGACCGCGGAGACCCGAGCCGCCGGCCGGGTCCGCGCCCCCGACGCCGTCGTCCGTCACCTCGACGGTCACGCTGCTGTCACCCGCGGTGACGCGAACGCGCACGCTGGTCGCCGCGGCGTACTTCGCGACGTTGGTCAGCGCCTCGGCGATCAGGTAGTACGCGGCCGCCTCGACCGGCGGCGGCAGTCGCTCGTCGGGCATCTCGGCGAGCTCGACCACGACGGGCGCGCGGCCCGCGAGCGACTCGACGGCGGCGCGCAGCCCGCGATCGGTGAGCACCGCGGGGTGCAGGCCGCGCGCCAGCTCGCGCAGCTCGTCGAGCGCGAGCGACAGCTCCTGGCCGGCGTCCTCGAGCAGCGCGCGGGCCGCCTCGGGGTCCTTGTCGAGCTTGGCGAGGGCGACGCGGAGGCTGAGCGACGACGCGACGATGCGCTGTTGTGCGCCGTCGTGCAGGTTGCGCTCCAGCCGGCGCCGCTCGACGTCGCCCGCGGTGACGATTCGCGCCCGCGACGCGGCGAGCTCCTCGAGCCGGGTGTGGAGCTCGACGTTGAGCCGCTGCACCTCCGCCTCCTGCTCCTTGCGCTCGGTGATGTCCGTGTAGGCCACCAGGTTGCCGACGTAGCGCCCCGCCGCGTCCCTGACCGGCGCGGCCGAGATGGAGACGGGGATCAGCCGGCCGTCCTTGGCCTTGCGCACGGTCTCGAAGTCGTGGATCGACTCGCCCTCCAGCACGCGCGCGAACAGGTCCCCGCTCTCCTCCCGCCTGTCGGGGCGCGCCATCGGGAAGCCCACGCGGCCGAGGATCTCGTCGCGAGCCCAGCCGAAGATCTGCTCGGCGGCCGGGTTCCAGAGCCGGATCCGGGTGTCCTGGTCGAACTCCACGAGCGCGACCGGCGAGGAGTCGATCACCGCCTGCAGCCGCTCCTCCTGCTCCTTGCGCGCGGTGATGTCCGTGTAGGCGACGAGGTTGCCGACGACGCGGCCCGAACGGTCCCGGACCGGCGCGGCGGCGATCGACACGGGGACGAGCCGGCCGTCCTTGCGCTGCCGGACGGTCTCGTGGTCGTTGATCGACTCGCCGCCCCGCACGCGTGCGAACAGGTCCTCGCTCTCCGCGCGCTTGTGGTCCGGCGCCATCGGAAGCCCGTCGCGGCCGAGGATCTCCTCCCGGGTCCAGCCGAAGATCCGCTCCGCCGCGGGATTCCACAGCCGGATGCACGTGTCGAGCCCGAACTCCACGAGCGCGAGCGGGGAGGAGTCGATCAGCGCCTGCAGCCGGTCTTCGTGCTGCTGGGCCTGCGAGAGATGCGCGTGCGAGGGCATGGGCGTGACGGAGACATGATCCCTGGTTCGCGTCGGCACGTCCTTGAGGGATTGGCGGGCGCGGCCGATGCTCAGATAATGCTCACCAATCGCGAGTCTCGTCTACGGATGGTCTGCGGTGTGCTGCTCGTCGTGAACATGGGCATGCTCGCCGTGTTCCAGGCGGTCCGCGGCGGCGCCGGCTACGACTCGCTGTACGGCTGGGTCGGCAACTCCACGATGCTGGTCCCGACGGCCGCCTGCTTCGCGCTCGCGTGGGTGGGGGGCCCGCGCCGCGCCCCGGCGATCTGGCTCGGGCTGGCGATGCTCTCGCAGACGGCCGGCAACGTGCTCACCTCCGCGTGGCTGCAGTTCGAGGCCAGCCCGCCCGTCCCGTCGCCCGCCGACTTCGCCTACTTCGGGTTCTACGTGTGCGTCACCGCCGCCATCGTCTGCCTCGTGCGGCGCGACCACGGCTCCTTCCCGCGGGCCCTCTGGCTCGACGGCGCGCTCGGCGCCGCGGGTGCCGCGACGGCGCTGGCCGCGGCGCTGAGCCCGGTCTTCTCCGCGACGCAGGGCAACACCGCAACCGTGCTCGTCGGCGCGACCTACACGACCGCCGACCTCCTCGTCGTCGCGATGATCGGCGGCCTGATCGCCGTCCAGGGCCTGCGCGGCGGCTCGATGTGGCTGTGGATCGCCGGCGGGCTTGCCCTCTTCTGCGCGGCCGATGTCATGTACGCGCTGCAGATCAACGCCGGCACCTACGAGGTCGGGAGCTGGCTGTTCCTCTGGTGGACCGCCGGCGTCTCGTGCATCGCCTTCGCGATCTGGCGGCCCCAGCAGCCGCACGGGTTCGAATCCGGCCGGTCGAGGATGATCCTGGCGATCCCGATGCTGGCCACCCTCACCGCGGTGGTCGTGCTCGTGATCTCCGCGTTCAACCAGCTGCCGGTCCCCGTCGTCGCGCTCGCGACGTTCACCCTCCTGCTCGCGGCGGCACGGACGTTCACCAGCTTCCGGCAGGTCCAGCGCCTGTTCGACGCCCGCCGCCAGGCGGTCACGGACGAGCTCACCGGCCTGGGAAACCGCCGCTTCCTCTTCGACTCCGGCAAGCAGCGACTGCTTGCGTCAGCGGGCACCCACCGACCTGCGCTCGTCCTGATCGACCTCGACAACTTCAGGGAGATCAACGACACCCTCGGCCATCACGCCGGGGACACGCTGCTGCGCGAGTTCGCGCGGCGCCTCGCGGCCCGCACGGCCGACCCCGACCTGCTCGTCAGGCTCGGCGGGGACGAGTTCGCGCTCCTGCTGACGCTCGGCCCCGAGGACGACGGACGCCTGATCGCCACGCGCATCCTCGACCGGCTCACGCAGCCGCTCGTGATCGACGGCGCGCGCGTCCGCATCGACGCGAGCGCGGGCGTCGCCGAGCACGCCGACATGGACGTGGAGATCCCCGACCTGCTGCGGCGTGCGGACGTCGCGCTGTACGCGGCCAAGGACGCCCACTCCCGTGTCGAGCTCTACGAACCGCAGCTCGACGAGGCGAACCGCACCCGGCTCGAGACGATCCAGGACCTCGACGCCGCCATCGTGAACCGCCAGTTCGTCCTGCACTATCAGCCGAAGATCGACGTCGACACCGGCGCCGTCTTCGGCGCCGAGGCGCTCGTGCGCTGGGAGCACCCCACGCGCGGGATGCTCTACCCCGACGCCTTCCTGCCGGTCGTCGAGCAGAGCGGCCTGATGAACGCCGTCACCCGCCTCGTGCTCGAGTCCGCCGTCATGCAGCTCGCCGGCTGGCGCAAGGCCGGCCTCGCGCTGAGCGTCGCCGTCAACCTCTCCGCCTCGGACCTGCTCGACGACTCCCTCGCCGAGCGGGTCGCAGGGCTCCTCGACACGCACGGCGTCCCCGCCGGCGCCCTGGAGCTCGAGATCACCGAGAGCGTGATCATGATCGACCCGAAGCGCGCCTGCGAGGTTCTCGAGGCGCTGCGAGCGCTCGGGCTGCGGATCGCCGTGGACGACTACGGGACCGGCTACTGCGCGCTGGCCTACCTCCGCGATCTCCCGGTCGACGAGCTCAAGATCGACCGCTCCTTCGTCGCCAGCGTCACCACCGACCCGCGCAGCGCCGCGATCGTCCGCTCGACCATCGAGCTCGCCCACGCGCTCGGCCTCAAGGTCGTCGCCGAGGGCATCGAGGACAAGCCGGCCCTCGACGCCCTCACCGCCTTCGGCTGCGACTACGCGCAGGGCTACCACTTCAGCCGCCCGGTTCCGGCGGAGGCGTTCACCGCCTGGACGCACACCCGCCTGGGCGACGCCGTAGCTCGTCACTGACGCCGGAGCACATTGGCGCTCCAGAGCGTGGCGAGGCCGACCAGCAGCAGCGCGATCCCGCCCACGAACACGTACGTCAGCGTGTTGTCCTTGTCGAACTGCCCCCATGCCCGCACGGTGGCGAGCAGGATCAGCGACAGACCGATGAGCTGGCTCTCGAGCGTGATGCGGATCGCGCTCCAGCGCCCGTCGATGCCCATCATCAGCGCGGTGACGCCCGGGAGCGCGAACCAGGCGCCGAGCGTGGCCGCCCCGAGCTCGGTCAGCGGCCACGGCCAGATGTCGACCATCGTCGACGGCGAGGCGATCAGCACCAGGGCGATCGCGAACTGCGTCACCCCGGCCGCCGCGAGGGTCGACCGGACGGCTCGGGGCAGGTAGCGATCGCTCGTTGATTCGAGCGCGCCGGGATCCGTCCGCCGGTTGCGCAGCCACGCGAGCGGGACGAGGAACGGCGTGGTGACGTAGAGGCCCGTCCAGAGCCAGAACGCGACGTGGTCGTGGTCGAACTCGTCCCAGTAGATGAACGTCGCGACGCCGAGGAAGGCCGTGAAGGCGGTGATCGGCAGGAAGCCGATGTGCACGCGATGCCAGCGCGTGGCGCGCGCGACCCGGACGAAGAAGTAGCCGCCCGCGATGTAGCCGGCGCCCATGATGAGGGCCGTCATCGACGGCCGGATCTCCCACGCCCACCAGTTGCCCGTGTCGTTCGGGAAGAAGTACAGGAGCGGGAAGGCGACGAGCAGGAACGGGACGATGAACACGCCGAGCGCTCTCGTCTCGGGGAGCACGCGATCGTCGCGCATGTCAGCGGTGCTCGGGGTTGGGGAAGTCGAAGCGGGCGCCGGCGTCCCACTCAGAGCGCTGGTTGCCGTGCGCGGGGATGCCGCCGGCGTCCTTGAGCATGCGCGCCATGTGCAGCAGGTTCCAGGTCGCGAACGTCGTGTTGCGGTTGGTGAAGTCGTTCTCGGGCCCGCCTGATCCCTCGTCGAGGTAGGAGGGGCCGGGGCCGGCCGCGCCGATCCAGCCGGCGTCGGCCTGCGGCGGGATGACGTAGCCGAGGTGCTGAAGCGAGTAGAGGGTGTTCATCGCGCAGTGCTTGACGCCGTCCTCGTTGCCGGTCACCAGGCAGCCGGCGGTGCGGCCGTAGTACGCGTACTGCCCGGCGTCGTTGAGGAGGTGGGAGTTGCCGTAGAGGCGCTCGATGACCTGCGTCGCGACCGACGACTTCTCGCCGAGCCAGATCGGCATCCCGAGCACGAGGATGTCGGCCGCGATCACCTGCTCGAAGATCTCGGGCCACTCGTCGTGCTCCCAGCCGTGCTCGGTCATGTCCGGCCAGACGCCGGTGGCGATCTGGTGGTCGATCGCGCGGATGCCGTCGACCTGGACGCCGTTGCGGCGCATGATCTCCATGGAGATGTCCATCAGCCCCTGGGTGTGGGAGCGCTCGGGCCCGCGCTTGAGCGTGCAGTTGATGAAGAACGCTCGGAGGTCCGAGTAGTCGGTGGTGCTGGCCTCGCACAGCTCGGCCTGCCTGTCGGTCAGCGTGGTCATGGACGCCTTGTCCGGCGTCGGGCGCCGGCGTTACACGCGGCTCAGGTTCCGGGGATCGGCTCGCCGCGCTTCCACGCGCGGAAGGCCTCGAGCAGATCGTCCGGAGCGGTCGCCTCGACGTCGTCCGGGCGCAGCTCGTGCACCGTCGCGATGACCTGGCGCATCTGGTCGACGTACGTCACGCAGCCGTCGCAGATCGCCAGGTGCGCGTCGAAGCGCTCCCGATCCTCGAGCGGCATGACGCCCTCGAGGTAGTCCGTGAGGGCCTCGGTGAGCTCCTGGCAGGTGATGGTTCGCGCCGAGCTCACGTCACCACCGCCGCGGGGTTGAGGTAGGACTCGAGGCAGCTGCGGACCTTCGAGCGGGCACGATGCAGCAATACCCGCTGGTTGGCCTCGCTGATCTCGAGCGACCGGCAGACCTCCTCGGCGGACCAGCCCTCGATGTCGCGCATCACGATCACGAGCTGCTGGCGACCGGGGAGCTCGCCGATCGCCGCCTCGATCATCGCGAGCGTCTCCCGCTCGAGCAGCCGCTGCTCGGGCAGGGGATCGGGGAATCGCTTCCAGCCGCCGGGGTAGGGGTCGCCCGCGGGGCGGAAGCGGTCAGGGTCGACCGCCGGCTCGTCGTCGCTCACCGACGAGAACGGAACCGTGCGCCCCTCCCGCTGGGCGCGGCTGATGGCGCGGTTGACGAGGATCCGGAAGATCCAGGTCTTGAGGGAGGCGCGGCCCTCGAAGCGCTCCAGCCCGGCCACGACGCCGAGCCACGTCTCCTGCACGACCTCCTCGGCGACCGTCCGGCTGCGCACGTAGCGCGACGCGACGCGCAGCATGAGGGCCTGGTGCTGCTGCACCAGCTCGACGAACACCCGCTCGTCACCGCTCCGCAGAGCGGCCAGCGTCTCCTCGTCGCTCCTCATCGGCGCAAGTCTTCACGGTCTGACTTCCCGTGTCACCCCGGCGCCGGAGCAGGAGCAGCCCGCCGAGCGGGAACAGCACGACGGACAGCAGGCCGGCGCCGATCAGGGCGGCGCTGCCGGCGGCGTCGATGAGGTCGAGCTCCCTGCCGATCGCGGTCGCGGCGACGATGAACGGCAGCGAGGTCGCCTGCATCAGCCCGGCGATCGCGGTGTGCCGCGCGTCCAGCGCACCTCGGTAGACGATCGCCGGCAGGCCGCGGGCGGCGAGCAGCGCGAGCAGGAAGATCGGGACCATGAGCAGGCTCGACGTGGATGCGGTCAGCGCATCGAGGTCGAAGCGCACGCCGCTCGTCACGAAGAACGCGGGGATGAAGAAGCCGAAGCCGACCGCCTCGAGCTTGCCGCGGAAGTCCGGATGGGTCATCACCTCGTCGCGGTCGGCGAGCGAGACGATGGCGCCGGCGACGAACGCGCCGAGGATCGCTTCGAGCCCGAGCGTCTCCGCCAGCGCGGCGAAGCCCACCAGCAGCACGAGCGCGGCGCGGACGCGGATCTGCGCGGTGGTGTCCTGGAGGCGCAGCAGGTCGGCGCGGATGCGCATGGAGTGCTCCGCGCCGCGGACGATCACGAGGACGGTCGCGGCGAGCAGGAACAGCGTGCCGAGCAGCAGCAGCGTCGACCCGGTGCCGCCCTCGCCGGAGAAGAAGATCGTGAGCAGGATGATCGCGCCGAAGTCCGCGATCGACGCGGCGGCGATGATCAGCTGCCCGAAGGTGGTGGAGATCTCGCCCGAGTCCTTGAGCACCGGGACGAGGACACCGAGCGAGGTCGCGCACAGGATGATCGCGACCAGCAGCGGCGTGTCGACCAGCCCGCCGGCCTCGAGTCCGAGCGAGACGACGAGCGCGATCGCGAACGACAGCGCGAACCCGAGCAGCGTGATCCGCAGCAGCTGCCCGCGCAGCTTCTCGAACTCGATCTCCAGCCCGGCCAGGAAGAGCACGAACGCGAGCCCGAGCAGCGCGACCACCTGGACCGCCTCGTCCACCTCCACGATCCCGAGCACCGACGGGCCGACGACGATCCCGGCGGCGATCTCGAGCACCACCGACGGCAGCTGCACCCGCGGGAACAGGCCGAGCAGCAGCGGCACGGCGAACGCGATCGCCATGACGACGAGAAGATTCGTGAAGGAGAGCATGCGGCGACAGTCACGCGAGCGCGCGCGGCGTTACGCCGCCGGGGTGCGCTGTCAGCTGAGGCGGCTCAACCGCCGCTACGCAGCGCGTGGCGCGGCTTCAGCGCCGGCGAGCAGATCGGCGAGCTCGCGCTCGTCGAGGCTGCTGAAGCCGTTGGGCCAGAGCGCGGGGTAGGGGCCCGCGTCGCAGACCAGCCGGCTCATCCCGCCGTAGTGCGCGCGCAGATCCGTGGTCAGGCTCGTGCGATGGGAAGGGCAGGCGTAGCGCCTGCCGCCCAGCGGCCCGCCGCCGGTGAAGATCAGCCAGTTGCCCGGCTGCGCATCCAGATACGCGCCGAACCGGCGGTCCAGCAGCTGGCCCTCGAGGGTGCGCTGGGTGTCGCGGTCGGGCTGCGCGTCGCAGTAGCCGCAGCGGAAGACAAGTCTGATCGGCACGTCACTCCCATCCGGCGGCCCACCGCCGCTAAGGTTCCATTAGGGCTCCCTAACTTAGGGTACCCTAACAACCCTGGCCCGGGCGGTTCGGCTTCACCCAGGGCGCTTGAGCGACAACGTGTAGTGCGGGACGCGAACCTGTGCCGGCTCGCGTGTGACCGCCCCGTCCGCCGTGACCTTCGCGTCATCCAGCTGCGTCTGGTCGTGCCGGGTCAGCTCCTGATCGGCGAAGCCCCAGCGGCCGAGCAGGTTGCGGAGCAGGCCCGGCTTCACCTGGTACCACGAGTACGGGGTCGGGAGGTCGAACATCAGCATCCCGATGAAGTCGTCGTCGTCGACGACGCCTCGGATCCAGTCCGCCTCGGTGATGATCAGGTGGTCGCTGTGCCGAGCCGCCTGCAGGACGGCGCCGACGGGATCCTGCAGGTGCTGCAGGATGTTCCCCATGACGATGGCGTCGAACCTGCCCAGCTCGGCGGGCAGGGCGCCCGCGTGTCCGTAGGCGACCTTCACGCCCGATGCGAGGAGATGATGGCCCAGCCAGAACGCGTTCTTGCTCTGCGCGATGCGGGCTCGGGACTCCGCGAGCGCCGTCTCGGGGACGGGGAGGCGGCGGTCATAGGTGAGCCCCTCGGCGAGGTCGAAGCCGACCACCTCGGACGCGCCGCGGCGCTCGATCTCGAACGCGAGCGCACCGCTGGACGTGCCGATGTCGAGCACCCGCTGGCCGCTGAAGTCGTGCCCGCCGAAGTAGTCGTCGTAGCCGCCGCGCAGATCCCAGTACCCCTGCTGCAGGCCGATGCCGGGCAGCTCGATCGAGTGGTAGAACCGGCAGTCGGTCAGCGCGGGCGGCTCGGCAGGCGGTGTCGCGTAGCGCACGGGCGCCATCGTACGACCGTAGACTCGCGGCGGTGAGCGACTCCATGACGACGGTCGGCCGCGTGCAGGTCCGGCGCTGGCCCGCTGAGGACCCGGCCCGCCTCGTGGTGCTCGTGCACGGCTACGGCGAGCACATCGGCCGCTACGACCATGTCGCGCGGGCGCTGGCCGCCCGTGGCTCCGCGGTCGTCGGGCCCGATCACGTCGGGCATGGGCGGTCGGCGGGGGAGCAGGCGCTCGTCGAGGACTTCGAGCCGGTCGTCGACGACCTGCGCGCCGTGGTGGAGGACGCGCGCGGTGATCTGCCGGTCGTCATGGTCGGTCACTCGATGGGCGGACTCATCGCGACGCGATACGCCCAGCGCCACCGCGAGGATCTCGCCGGCCTGGTGCTCAGCGGCCCGGCGATCGGGCTGGGGCCGGTCATCGAGGGCTGGCTCGCCGCGCCGGAGCCGCCGTCGGATCCGATCGACGTCGCGGTGCTCTCGCGCGACCCCGAGGTCGGTGCGGCGTACGCCGCCGATCCGCTGGTGTGGCACGGCGGCTGGAAGCGGCCGACGCTCGAGGCGTTCGTGGCGGCGGACCGGGCGATCGCCGAGGGGCCGGGCTTCGGCGACCTGCCGCTGCTCTACGTCCACGGCGGCGACGACCAGCTCGTGCCGGTCGTGCTCGCACGGCCGGTGGTGGAGCGCCTCGCGGGCCCTGACAGCGAGCTGCGCGTCCTCGACGGCGCGCGTCACGAGGTCTTCAACGAGCTCGGCAAGGAGGAGACGATCGAGCTCGTGGCGGCGTTCGCCGAGCGAGTCACCGTGCGCTGATCCGTCCGACCGGCGCGGTACGTTTCTTCGTGACGTTCCCTCACCTCTAAGGCTCAACAGCGAGCAAGGAAGGGCCACATGACCGCATCGTTTCTTCTCGGACTCCTCATCGGCGCTGGGGCGTTCGCGATTCTGCTGCTCCCGCGACTGCGCGCCGCCCACGAGCGGCAGCTCGCGCTGGTCACGGGCAACCGCGAGCAGCTCGCCGAGCAGATGAAGGCGATCTCCTCCGACGCGCTGCGGCACGCCGCCGAACAGCTCGAGCGGCTCGGCACGGCGCAGCGGGAGGCGGATCGCGCCACCGCCGCGGGGGAGCTCGGGAAGCGCACCGAGGAGATCAAGCGGAGCCTGGATCCGATCGCGCAGAACCTCCAGCGCGTGAGCGACGAGGTCGCGCGCTTGGAGCAGGACCGGCGGACGACGCACGGGCAGACGCGGCAGATGTTCGAGTCGATGAGCGCCGAGGTCGGCCGCCTGCGCGACCAGACCGGGACGCTGGCCTCGGCGCTGAAGCGCCCGCAGGTCCGCGGCGCATGGGGCGAGATGCAGCTGCGCAACTGCGTGGCGGCCGCGAACATGACCGAGCACGTCGACTTCGTCTCCCAGGCCAGCGTGACCGGCTCCGACGGCAGCCGGCTGCGGCCCGATCTCGTCGTGCACCTGCCCGCCGAGCGCGACGTGGTGGTGGACGCGAAGGTGCCGATGGACGCGTACCTCCGCGCGCTCGAGACGACGGACGAGGCCGAGCAGCAGGATCTGCTGCGGCAGCACGGCCGCCAGACCCGGCAGCACATCGACGCGCTGGCGGCGAAGAGCTACCACGCGCAGTTCGCGTCGTCGCCCGAGTTCGTGGTGATGTTCATCCCGAACGAGGGCGTGTACTGCGCCGCGCTCGAGGCTGAGCCGACGCTGCTCGAGCATGGCGCCGCGAAGGGCGTCTTGATCGCGACCCCGACGACGCTGATCGCGCTGCTGCACGCGACCTACTACGGGTGGCGCCAGGAGAAGATCGCGGAGTCCGCGCGGGAGATCGCGGCGGCGGGCCGGGAGCTGCACAAGCGCATCGCGACGTTCCTCGAGCCCTACGCGAAGCTCGGCCGTCAGCTGAACTCGGCCGTGAACGCCTACAACCAGGGCTTCGGGTCGCTCGATGCCCGCGTGCTGCCACAGCTGCGACGGCTCGAGGAGGCCGGGGCGGGATCGGAGAAGCCGCTGCCGCCGATCGCCGGCGTCGAGACCCCGGCGCGCGTGGGTCAGGCGGCCGCGGCGACCATCGGCGCGAGCCGCTCCAGCGCCACCGCGTACGCGACGCGCGACCCGGTGCCGATCGCGTTGGCCACCGACCGCGAATGCGCGGTCGCCGCGTCGCCGGCGGCGTAGACGCCCGGGACGCTCGTCCGCCCGTCGGCGTCGGTGACGATCGTCCCGGCCGCGGTCAGCTCGCACCCGAGCGCGGCGGCGAGGCCGTTCGGCTGGTCGCGCCGCGTGTTCACGAACAGCGCTTCGCGCCGCTCGGCGGGACCGTGCGTGAACTCGATCTGCTCGAGGCGGCCGTCGTGCCCGGCAAGCCGGGCGATCGGCTCCGTCCGGACGCGCACGCCGGCGGTGGCCAGCACCGCGCCGCCCGGGTCGGGCGCGCCGTCCGTGCACAGCACGACGTCGTTGCTCCAGCCCGCGAGCACGAGCGCCGAGCGCACGGCGGCCGGGCCGCTGCCGTGGAAGGCCAGGGGCCGGTCGCGGACCTCCCAGCCGTCGCAGAACGCGCAGTGGAACACCGAGCGTCCCCACAGGGCCTCGATCCCGGGCAGCGGCGGCGGGTCGTAGCGCAACCCGTGCGCGAGCACGATCGCATGGGCGTGGACCGGAGCCGAGTCCGCTGGCGTCACGACGAACCCGTCCGCCGTCGGCTCGATGTCGTCGATCGCGCCGTGACGGACCTCGACGTCCGCAAGCTCCCGGAGCTGCCGCCGGCCGCTGTCTCGCAGGTCCGCCGGCTTCACGCCGGCGTGGCCGAGCAGCCCGCCGACGCCCTGGGACACGGCGTTCGCCGGCCGGTCGTTGTCGACCACGAGCACGCGCTTGTTCGCCCGGCCCAGCACGAGCGCGGTGCTCAGGCCCGCAGGCCCGCCGCCGACGATCACCGCGTCGTACGCAGCGTCACGCCGAGCATCGAGGTGAAGGGGCCGGACGGTCATGGCAACTAAGACGCCACGACCCCCGCTGAGCATTCCCCAGCTCGGCGGATTCGGGGGGTACCCGCACCTGGGCGGCGGGGAGCGGCGCGCCGGTCGCCCGGCGCGCCGCCCCTCGTTTGCCGTCCTAGACGTCCAGCAGGCAGAGCCCGGCCGTGCCGGGGTCCACCCGGAACTGCTGGGAGAGGCTCGCCAGGAACCGCCGCTGCTTGCGCGACGGCGACGACGCCTGCACCTCGCGGCGTGCGGCGCGAGCCTGGCTCGCGCCCTTCGTCAGCCGCAGGATGTCCACGCCGCGGGTCCGGTCCGCGGTGTAGACGTAGCCGCCGTGGATGTAGGAGGCCCAGACGATGCCGTCGTCAGGCCGCCAGTAGGCGAACTGCCGGATCTCCGTCGGGTCCGAGATGTCCAGGAACCGCGTCCCCTCGCCGTACCACGCGTAGGCCACGCTGCTGCCCTCTACGTCGAAGTAGTGGGCCGAGCAGAAGTTGGCCAGCGGGTTGTACGGGCCGCCGATCGGGCGTGAGCCCCGCTTCTGGTACGGGCTCCAGCTGCCGACCGTCTTCAGCCGGAACGGGCTCGCCGGTGTCGAGCGCCACGCCTGGCCGCCGTAGCTGTCCGCGAGCGAGGCGATGGTGAACTGGCCTTGCGCGCGGCACGCCTCGTTGGCCGGGCCGAAGTCCTCCTCGGTGGCCAGCAGGAGGTCGCCCCTCCGGTAGCGCGGATCGCTCCTGGGAGCGTCACGGCCGACCGGCCGCTCGGCGTTGTGCTCGAAGCCGCCGGTGTCGTCGCCGGTCACGACGCGCTCCAGGCCGCCGCCCCCATAGGGGATCGGCTTCAGCGGCGTCGCCGTCCGGGTCTCGCCCGTGACGGGGTCGCGGTGCGTTCCCCGCGTCCAGTAGCCGCGCGTCCCGCCGTCGCCCGACACCCACGCGATGCCCATGTCGTCGACCTGGACGTCGTGCGAGTACGCGGTCACGCCGTCACGCCGGAACAGGTCCACCGGATCCATCGGATAGCCCTTCGGATCCGACGGGTTCGAGAGGTCGGTCACGATGATCGGGCGCCCGCCGGCCCAGTTCTGCGGCGGTCCCTGCTGCTTGGTGGTCGCCGCCGGCCCGCCGGTCCACAGCCACTTGCAGTCGTTGATGCAGGTGGTCGTGTGGCCCGTCGGCAGCTGCTCGAACGAAAGGATCTTGAGCCTCGACGGATCCTTCGCGTCCACCACGTAGACGCCGGCGATGTTCGTCGCCCCGTTGGGGTCCGGCTCACCCGGCTCCCGGGACGTCGAGCCGGCGTAAGCGCGCGGATCGCGCGAGAGCATCACGAGCTTGCGCGATCGATCGACGTCCATGTCCTCGTTCTGCCAGAACGTCGACGGCGGGGTGGAGTCGAAGTTGACCGCCGGGTCGCCCGGCAGACGCAGGTCCTGCGCGGTGACCTCGTCGAGCAGCTGCGGCCTCCGCGGGTTCCGCAGCGAGTACGACTTCAGGCCGAAGCGGCCCGTGACGAGCATCACGTCTCCGTGCTTGCCGCCGTCGGACTTCCTCGCGGCACCCCTGCTGCGCCCGTAATCGAGGAAGTTGATCGCCGTGGCGTTCTTCGCCTCCGGCAGGTTGCCCACCAGCTGGACGTTCTTCGACGCTCCGAGCGCCGGTGCAGCTGACGCGAGCAGCGACCCTGCCATCACGCAGGTCGCGAGTGTCCCTCTCCTCAACGTAGCCCTCCTGGTTGATAGGTGGAACGGTGCGGCGACCGACCCTATACCTCAGGTCGCGGTGGCGGCGGCTCGTGAAGGCCGCTTCGGCATGTAGAGGTCGGTGATCGTGCCCTCGGCGGCCTCCGCCGCGAAGCCGACGGTCTCGGAGAGCGTGGGGTGGGGGTGGATCGTGAGGCCGAGGTCCTCGGCGTCGGCGCCCATCTCGAGCGCGTGCACCGTCTCGGCGATCAGCTCGCCGGCGTTGACGCCGACCATCCCGGCGCCGAGGATGCGCCGCGTCTCGGGATCGATCAGCAGCTTCGTCGAACCCTCGGCGCGGCCGAGCGACAGCGCGCGGCCGGACGCGGCCCACGGGAACGTCCCCTTCTCGTACGGGACGCCCTGCTCCTTGGCCTCGATCTCGGTCAGCCCCATCCACGCGACCTCGGGATCGGTGTAGGCGACGTTCGGGATCGCCCGCGCGTCGAACGCGACGTCGTGGCCGGCGATCACCTCGGCGGCGACCTTCCCCTCGTGCGTCGCCTTGTGCGCGAGCATCGGCTCGCCGACGATGTCGCCGATGGCGAAGATGTGCGGGACGTTCGTGCGCATCTGGCGGTCGACGCGGATGAAGCCGCCGTCGTCGACCGTGACGCCCGCCGCGTCCGCGCCGAGCTTGTCGCCGTTGGGGCGCCGGCCGACCGCGAGCAGGATGCGGTCGAACGTCTCCGGCTCGCCGCCCTCGAAGCTGACCCGCAGCCCGTCGTCGAGCGCCTCGACGCCTTCGACCTTCGTGCCCAGCCGGATCGCCTCGTAGCGCTTCTCGATCCGCTTCTGCAGCGGCTTGACGAGGTCCGTGTCGCAGCCGGCGATGAGCGAGTCGAGCAGCTCGACGACCGTGACCTTGGAGCCGAGCGCGTCGTAGACCGTCGCCATCTCCAGGCCGATGATCCCGCCGCCGATCACGAGCAGCCGCTCGGGGATGTCGGCGAGCTCGAGCGCGCCGGTCGAGTCCATCAGCCGCGGGTCGTCCTCGGGCATGCCGGGCAGCACGGTCGGGCTCGAGCCCGCGGCGATGATGCAGTGCTTGAAGCCGATGCTCGTCGTGCCCGCCTCGCCCTCGACGGAGAGCAGGTTGGGCGACGCGAACGTCCCGGTCCCGCGCACGACCTCGACCTTGCGCTGCTTGGCCAGCCCTTCCAAGCCGCCGGTGAGCTTGTCGACGACGGAGTCCTTCCAGCTGCGCAGCGCGTCGATGTCGATCTCCGGCTTGCCGAACGTGATCCCGTACGACGCGGACTCCTCCGCGTCGCTCATCACGCGGGCGATGTGCAGCAGCGACTTCGAGGGGATGCAGCCGACGTTGAGGCACACGCCGCCGAGTCGCTCGTGGCGCTCGACCAGCACGGTCTTGAGGCCGAGGTCGGCGGCGCGGAAGGCGGCCGTGTAGCCGCCGGGGCCCGCGCCGAGCACGACCACGTCGGCCTCCACGTCGGCGTCGGAAGCGGGCTCCGCGGGCGGCGGCTCCGGGGCACCGGCCTCCTCCGCGGCGCCCTCGAGCATGAGGATCAGGCTCCCCATCGAGACCGTGTCCCCGACCTCGACCTTCAGCTCCTTGACGACGCCACCGGCCGGCGAGGGCACGTCCATCGTCGCCTTGTCGGACTCGAGCGTGATCAGCGCGTCCTCGGGTGCGACCTCGTCGCCGGGGGCGACGAGGATCTCGATGACCGGGACGTCGGTGAAGTCGCCGATGTCAGGGACCTTGACCTCGATCACAGCAGCACCCTCCGCATGTCCTCCAGGATGGTCACCAGGTACTTCACGAAGCGCGCGGCGGCGGCGCCGTCGATCACGCGGTGGTCGTAGGAGAGCGACAGCGGGATCATCAGCCGCGGCGCGAACTCCGAGCCGTCCCAGATCGGCTTCATCGCCGAGCGCGCGACCCCGAGGATCGCCACCTCCGGCGCGTTGACGATCGGCGTGAAGCTCGTGCCGCCGATCCCGCCGAGGCTGGAGATGGTGAAGTTGCCGCCCGCCATGTCGCCCGGCTTGAGCTTGCCCGCGCGCGCCTGCTTGGACAGCTCGCCCATCTCGGCGGCGATCTCGATGATGCCCTTGGCGTCCGCGTCCTTGACCACCGGCACCACGAGCCCGTTCGGCGTGTCGGCCGCGAAGCCGATGTTGTAGTAGTGCTTGACGATCAGGTTGTCGCCGTCGAGCGAGGCGTTGAAGTCCGGGAACTCCTTCAGCCCGGCGACGCACGCCTTGATCAGGAAGGCGAGCATCGTCACGCGCACCTCCTGCTTCTTGTACTCCTCGTTCAGCGTCTTGCGGAGCGCCTCGAGGTCGGTGATGTCGGCCTCGTCGTTGTGCGTGACGTGCGGGATGCGGATCCAGTTGCGGGCGAGGTTCGCGCCCGAGATCTTCCGGATCCGCGACAGCGGGACGACCTCGACCTCGCCGTACTTGGAGAAGTCGATCGACGGCCACGGCAGCAGGTCGAGCCCGCTGTCGCCGCCGGACGGGGCGGCCTGGGCCGGCGGGCCGTCCTTCACCGCGCGCACGTCGTCGCTGGTGATCCGGCCCTTGCGCCCGGAGCCCGTCACCTGCGCGAGGTCGACGCCGAGCTCGCGGGCGAGCCGCCGCGTGCCGGGGCTCGCGTACGGGGGAGCGGAGTCGGGAGCCGGCTCGGCGGCGGCGGCAGCGGGGGGCTCGGAGCTCGACGGCTCCTCGGCGGCGGGCTCCTGTTCCGTCGGCTGGGCCAGCGACTCTGTCGCCTGCTCCTCCTCGGCCTGCTCGGGCGCGACGAGCGTGAGCAGCAGCGTGCCCTCGGAGACGCTGTCACCGACGTTGACCTTGAGCTCCTGGACGACGCCCGCCATCGGCGAGGGGACGTCCATCGTCGCCTTGTCGGACTCGAGCGTGACGAGCGGGTCCTCCGCCGCCACCGTGTCGCCGGGGGAGACGAGGATCTCGATGATCGGGACGTCGGTGAAGTCGCCGATGTCGGGGACCAGGACGTCGGATGCGGCCGTCGCCGTGCTCATGCGCTCCTTCTCTCAGACCCGGATCGGCGCGGGCCGGTCGGGGTCGATGCCGTAGGACTCGATCGCCTTCTGCACGGCGGCCGGCTCGAGCTCCCCGCCGTCCGCGAGCGCCTTCAGCGCCGCCACCGTGACGTAGTGGCGGTCGACCTCGAAGAACTGCCGCAGCTTGACGCGGTAGTCGCTGCGGCCGAAGCCGTCGGTCCCGAGCACGGTGTACGCGCCCGGCAGGTAGGGGCGGATCTGCTCCGCGAAGCTGCGCATGTAGTCGGTCGAGGCGATCGCCGGACCCTTGCGGCCCTCGAACTGGGTCGCGACGTAGGAGACCCGCGCATCCTCGGTCGGGTGCAGCCGGTTCCAGCGCTCGGTCTCGATGCCGTCGCGCGCGAGCTCGGTGAAGCTCGTGACGCTCCACACGTCGGCGGCGACCCCGTGGTCGGACTCGAGCAGCTCCGCCGCCGCGAGCACCTCGCGCAGGATCGTGCCCGACCCGAGCAGCTGCACGCGCTGCTCGGCCTCGACGGTGCTCTCGCGCAGCAGGTACATCCCGCGCACGATCCCCTCCTCGGCGCCCTCGGGCATCGCGGGGTGGGGGTAGTTCTCGTTCATCAGCGTGAGGTAGTAGAAGACGTCCTCCTGCTCGCCGGCCATCCGCCGCAGGCCGTCCTGGATGATCACCGCGACCTCGTGCGCGTAGGTCGGGTCGTAGGAGACGCAGTTCGGGATCGTCGAGGACAGCAGGTGCGAGTGGCCGTCCTCGTGCTGCAGGCCCTCGCCGTTGAGCGTGGTGCGGCCCGCGGTCCCGCCGAGCAGGAACCCGCGCGCCCGCGAGTCGCCCGCCGCCCACGCGAGGTCGCCGACCCGCTGGAACCCGAACATCGAGTAGTAGATGTAGAACGGGATCATCGGGACGTTGTGGTTGGAGTACGACGTCGCCGCGGCGATCCAGCCGGCGAACGCGCCCGGCTCGTTGATGCCCTCCTGGAGGATCTGGCCCTGCTTGTCCTCCTTGTAGAACATCAGCTGGTCGGAGTCCTCGGGCTGATAGAGCTGGCCCAGCTGGCTGAAGATCCCGAACTGCCGGAACATGCCCTCCATGCCGAACGTGCGCGACTCGTCGGGCACGATCGGGACGACGTGGCGGCCGATCTGCTTGTCGCGCAGCAGCGTGTTGAGGATGCGCACGAACGCCATCGTCGTGGAGTTCTCGCGCTCGCCGCTCCCCTGCAGCTGCGCCCCGAACGTGGACAGGTCGGGCACCGCCAGCGGCTCGGACCTGGCGCGGCGGACCGGCAGCCCGCCGCCCAGCGCGTCGAGGCGTTCGCGCAGGTAGGTCATCTCCTCGGAGTCCGCGGGCGGCCGGTGGAAGCCGCCGCCGCGTACCTCCTCGTCGGAGAGGTCGAGGCCGAAACGATCGCGGAACGCGAGCAGCGCGTTCTCGGTCATCTTCTTCTGCTGGTGGGTGATGTTCTGGCCCTCGCCGGCCTCGCCCATCCCGTAGCCCTTGATCGTCTTGGCGAGGATCACCGTCGGCTGGCCGGTGTGGGCGACCGCGGCCGCGTAGGCCGCGTGGATCTTGCGCGGGTCGTGGCCGCCGCGGTTGAGCGCCCAGATCTCGTCGTCGGACATGTCCGAGACCATCTCGAGCAGCTTCGGGTCCTTGCCGAAGAAGTGCTCGCGCACGTAGGCGCCGTCGCGCGCCTTGAACGTCTGGTACTCGCCGTCGACGGCCTCCTCCATGCGCGCGAGCAGCCGCCCCTCGGTGTCGCGCGCGAGCAGCTCGTCCCAGCGCGAGCCCCACACGACCTTGATCACGTTCCAGCCCGCCCCGCGGAACACCGTCTCGAGCTCCTGGATGATCTTGCCGTTGCCGCGCACCGGGCCGTCGAGCCGCTGCAGGTTGCAGTTGACGACGAAGATCAGGTTGTCGAGCTTCTCGCGGCCCGCCATCGAGATCGCGCCGAGCGACTCCGGCTCGTCGGTCTCGCCGTCGCCGAGGAAGCCCCACACCTTGCGGCCCTGCGTGTCGGCGATCTCGCGGCCGTGGAGGTACTTCATGAAGCGCGCCTGGTAGATCGCCATGATCGGGCCGAGCCCCATCGACACGGTCGGGAACTGCCAGAAGTCGGGCATCAGCCACGGGTGCGGATAGGAGGAGATGCCGGCGCCGTCGAAGCCGCCGTTCTCGCCGATCTCCTGCCGGAAGCGGCGCAGCTGGTCCTCGCTCACCCGGCCCTCCAGGAACGCACGCGCGTAGAAGCCGGGCGCGCAGTGGCCCTGCATGAACACGAGGTCACCGCCGTGGTCCTCCGACGGCGCGTGCCAGAAGTGGTTGAAGCCGACCTCGTACAGCGTGGCCGCCGACTGGTAGCTCGCGATGTGCCCGCCCAGCTCGGACGACTCCTTGTTGGCCTCCAGCACCGTCGCCATCGCGTTCCAGCGGATCAGCGTGCGGATGCGCCGCTCGACCGCCTCGTCGCCCGGGTACTCCGGCTCCTGGTCGACCGGGATCGTGTTGACGTAGGGCGTCGTCCCGCCGAGCGGCGGCGACGCGCCGACGCGGCCCGCCTGCGCGACCAGCCGCTCGAGCAGGAAGCGCGCGCGCTCGGCGCCGTCGTTGCGCAACACCGAGTCCAGCGACTCCAGCCAGTCGCGCGTCTCCTCGGTGTCGATGTCGGTCGTCGCCCTGCCGTTCGCCTCCGTTGAGGCCATCCTCACCCTCCCCGGTCGTGCCCTACCCCGGCGTGTCGTCGGGCACGCCGGATCAATACACGGTTTCGAGCGGGCGTGGTATGTACGTGGCCGCCGGAGGAGACCGATGACAGAAACCGACGAACGTCACCTGCGCAGGGCGATCGAGCTGGCGGCTGCGGCGCACGCCGCGGGCGACATGCCCTACGGGTCGCTGCTCGTCGGGCCCGCGGGCGACGTGCTCGCCGAGGACCGCAATACCGTCGTGACAGAGCGCGACATCACGGCCCATCCCGAGCTGAAGCTGGCCCTGTGGGCCGCTCGAGAGCTCGAGCCGGACGTCGCGCGGTCCACCACGATGTACACGAGCTGCCAGCCCTGTCCCATGTGCGCGGGCGCGATCTCGCGCTCCGGCCTCGGGCGCGTCGTCTTCGCGCTGTCCGGCGAGCAGCTGGACGACCTCAGGCCGCCGACCGCCGCCGGCCCCGACGCGGCGGAGGTCGCCTTCGAGGGGCCCGCCCTGTTCGCCGAGGCTCGCGTCCCGATCGACGCCTACTACGCGTAGCCCGCGCTGTCTCAGACCCGGCCGCTGTCCGGTCCTCGCTGGTGCACGTCACACGAGCGACGGGATGGCATGAGCTCCACGCCTGACACGATCGTCCTGGTCCACGGCTTCTGGGTCACGCCGCGCACCACGCCGATCGAGCGCGTGACCGTCCCGGCGATCATGGAGCGCCTCGAGGCGCTCGTCGGCGAGCTCGAATCGCCTCCGATCATCACCGGCCACTCCGCCGGCGGGCGTGTTCACCCAGCTCCTGCTCGACCACGGCTTCGGCGCCGCCGGCGTGGCGATCAACTTGGGGAGTGTCTCGTCAGCACTCGTCCTCCACGCAAGCCGGCCCGTCCTCGTCGTCCCTGACACGACCGAGCGTGCCGATCACCGAGCTCGAGCGGCGGCTTCGCTCGCCAGCGTCGAGAGAAAGGCTGGGATGCGTCCGGCGCCGAAGTCGTAGAACCGCGCCCATTGCGGCTCGATCGAGATGCGCGCCATCTGCGGGTACATCGACCGGACGGCGCGTTCGAATGCCTCGGCCTGCTCGGCGTCCGACGACTTCCTCGAGCCCGCGAGGTACTCGTCCGGGATTCCGTCGACGATCTCCACGGTCGCGGTCCCGCGCACCTGCAGGGACTTCGCTTCGCTCGCGGTGCTGCCGGCGTCGATCGTCACCGCGACCTGCGGGCGCGACGTGATCGCCCGGACCTTGGGGGCCGTCGTCGCCGTGCAGATGACGATGTGCTCGCCGTTCCAGTGGAATCCGATGGGAATCACGCGCGGCAGGCCATCCGGTCCGTTGTAGGCGAGCCGGGCGAGCCGCGCGGACTCCAGCAGTTCGCCCGCGGCGGGCTGTCCGAGCTCTCGGTCGAGTTCCTGGCGGTTCATCTCGTGTCTCTCCGTGTCGTGGGGCGCCTCTCACCTGGTGAGCGGAGCCGACCAGAGCTTCTCGACGGTTTCGCGAGAACTGGGCGAGGACGTGGCCCGGATCGGAGGACCACGCCGCCTACAAGGAGCTGCGCAGGGACAGACGACGATCCTGCGCTCGGACGTGGGATCGAGGCGAGCGCCCCGCCGCGGCCCTCGCGCAGCTGCCCCGGCGTCCGCCCGACGTAGCGGGCAGCTCCCAGCGGCCGCCATCGTGCGCTCGAGCGCGCTCGACGTCTGCGCTCGTACACCGCCGCGCGCGCCGTGAATTCGCGCTCTCCACGCTGGGTAGCGCTGGGCTGGAAATCACGAGAGGAGCGAGTGATGGCGAATCCAGTCCCGGCAGGCAGCAACGCATCGGCTGGTACGTATCGGTGCACGAGCTGCGGCTAGGGGCTGCGATGGCCGGACATGACAGGCCGCTCGAGCGCTACGTCCGAGAGCTCCTCCGCGAGGCGGACCGTGCGCAGCGTCTGCGAGCACGAGCGGGCCGGGAACCGAAAGTCAGTCCGAGCCCGGGCGAGCCGGTGCCTCCGCTGCTGCGAGAACCAGACCGGCTTGAGCGATCACGTCCCCAGGCCCGCTGAACGCTCGGACGTCGGCGCTGGCGGCGGGGCGCATCGCGCGCTACCTTTCAGCCAGTTGTCGGCGATGTGAAGCGCTGGCAGCTGCCAACTCACCCTCCGAAAACTTCCGCGATTCCTGGAAGTCGCGACGTGGTCGGAACCGCCATCACCGCTGGAGGTTTCGATGTCGGACGGAGCTTTGAGCGCAGTGACCTTCGATCCATCGGATCGCGAGCCGTTCCGGGTCGACGTTGTGCCCAACCGCCACGAGGTGCGGGTCTGCCCTGTCGGGGAGCTCGACCTCGCGACCGTTCCGAGCGTCGACGCGCAGCTCGCCGAGCTGTGGTCCGCTGGGTTCACGCGGCTGGTGCTCGATCTCCGCGACGTGCGCTTCCTCGACTCGACCGGCATCCGGATGCTGCTCTCGTGGCAGAGCGACTGCTCCGCCGACGGAGTGCAGTTCAGCGTCATTCCGGGCCCGCCGGTGGTCCAACGGGTGCTCGAGCTCACCGGCGCGGCCGGAATCCTGGCGTACGCATCAGCTGCCGAGGAACCGAGCTGATTCCGCGGCGGGTACCGCCGCGACCAGACTGACCGCTTGAGGGCGGTACTAGGCTTCGTGACGGTTGTCGTTCGTGGGGTTCTGGTCGTTTCCCTCTGCTTTGCGCGCGGCTTGGATCTAGAGGGAGATGAGAGCGGAGGCTGGCGATGGCCGGCACCACCGGGGCCGAGGTGCGCACGCCGGGCTCGTTGACCGCTGCGATCAGCAATCTCGTCGTCCGGCTCTTCGCCGAGTACATCGGTCGCGGGCCGACCAAGGCGCGCACGACGATTCGCGACAACGTCGTCGTCTGCATCACGGGAGACAACATGACCAAGGCCGAACGCCGTCTGACGCAGGAGGGCGAGGGCGACCTGGTGGTCACCGTTCGCCGCGAGTTCCAGAGCACGATGCGCGACGACCTGGTCGGCGGCATTGAGCTACTCACCGGCCGGCAGGTGGTCTCGTTCCTCAGCGACCATGACGATCGGGCAGACATGGCTTCCGAGGTGTTCGTACTCGACGGCCCGCCGCTGTAGTCGGAGGCTTGACGGCGATCAGGCGGCCCGATGAGCGATCCGGGTTCAATCAACTCCGCGCACGAGGCGGGCGAGAGCGGTCCGGTCGTGCTCGAGCCGCGGTCGCGTCAGGGGGAGCCGGAGTGTCCGGGTTCGCCGAGTGAGGTCGGGGCGACCGCCGCTTTCTGCTGATCGTCGAGGGCGATGCGCAGCATGAGCGCCTGGGCGCACTCGACGATGAGGTCGCGGTCGTAGGTGACGATGAAGTCGAAGAGGGGGTCCTCGCCCTGCTCGCCCGGGCCGGCGTCCCGGGCGGCGAGCATCGAGGCGAAGTGCGCGCCGATCACGAGGACGTTCCACGTGCCGTGCAGCGGGTCGTCGTCGCGGATGTTGACGCCTCTGCGGCTGGGTTCGAGCGGGGCCTGCGTGCCGACCGAGAGCGTCGCCACGAAGGCGAGGTTGGCGGCGAGCTCTTCGTAGACGGTCTCGATGCGTGCCGTCGACTTGTGGGCGTCGGGGAAGCTGCTGATCAGCAGCGATGTGCGGTGGCCGCGCGCCGCTTGGCGCTCGAGCTCGCGGCTGATGGAGGCCAGCAGCGGCATCGTGCCGCGGCGCACGGGTCGGTGTGCGCACGCGAGCTCGAACGGCGCTCTCCAGGCGTGGGGCAGGGAGGCGGTGAAGATCGGGAGCGGAACGTCGGTCGTGGGGCTCGTCGTCGGCTTCGGGGAGGGGCGGCCGAAGAGGTAGCCCTGGCCGAGCGTCGCGCCGAGCGCCCGCGCGTACTCCGCCTGTTTCGGCGTCTCGATGCCTTCGGCGAGCACGGTGGCGCCGGTGCGCTCGGCCTGCGCGCCGACGGCGCCGGCGATCGCGGCGATCTCCGGCGTGGGCTGCTCCTGGACGAGGCGCAGGTCGAGCTTGATGACATCGGGGCGAAGCAGCGGCATCAACGCCAGCGAGCGGGTGTCCGCGCCGACGTCATCGAGCGCGATGCCCCAGCCGTCGGCGCGTGCCCGCTGGACGGCTGGCACGAGCTCTGAGAGATGGTTGGTCAAGGTGCGCTCGGTCAGCTCCACGATGCCTCGCATGCCCGGCCCGATCTCGGGTAGCGGTCCGAAGCCGATCTCGTTGGGCTCGGCATTGACGAACAGCGTCAGCGGGGCCTTGACCCCGAGCGCGTTCGCACTGGCCACTGCTGTCCGTTGACACGCCGCATCGAGCTCGGCGAGCCGTCCCTCCGCGCGGGCGGCCGCGAACAGCTGGTCAGGTCGCTCGAGCGCCGAGCCCTCTGGTCCCCGTGCGAGGGCCTCGTATCCGAACACGGTCGAGGTCTCCAGGTCGACCACCGGCTGGAACACCGACCGCAGCCGCCGGGCACCGAGAAGCGCGTCCAATGCGCCGTCAGCACCGCCCCGGTCGGGAGAGGTCGAGTGGTGCACCGCGCCAGAGTATCCGAGGCTGCGCGCGTCGTCGCGTGGAGGCGTCTCCACCGCGATGCCGAGCCCGAACGGAAGCAGCAGCTCGCGGCGTCGGCTCGACTAGCGCCGGCGCGCCGCCGGCTCGAGCGCCGGATTCGCGAACGAGTTGTCCTCCGGATTGATGGTGGTGCCGGGCGGGACGATCTCGTCTATGCGGTCGAGGAGCCCCTCGTCCAGGACGACCTCCGCCGCAGCAAGTTGGCTTTCGAGCTGCTCCATGGTGCGCGGCCCGATCAGCGCGGCGGTGATGGCGGGGTGGTTGAGCACGAACGCGATCGCGAGCTGGATGAGCGTGATCCCAGCGTCGTCGGCCAACTGGGCGAGCTGCTCGACGGCGTCGAGCTTCCGCTGGTTGGCGGGCTCTGAGAGATCGAAGCGCGCTGGCAGCCGGCCGGCGCGCGAGGAGGACTGCTGCCCGGTGTCCTTGCGCCAGCGCCCCGACAGCCACCCGCCCGTCAGCGGGCTGTAGGACATGACCGCCAGTCCGTGGCGCAGGCACGTGGGGAGGACGTCGGCCTCGACGGCACGGACGAGGATCGAGTACGGCGGCTGCTCGGTGACGAAACGCTGCAGCTGCCGGTCGCGCGCGACACGCTGCGCCTCCACGATCTGGCTCGCCGGGAAGGTGGAGGCGCCGATGTAGCGGACCTTGCCCTGCTGGACGAGATCGGTGAGTGCGCCCAGCGTCTCCTCGACGTCGGTGCGCGGGTCGGGGCGGTGGACCTGGTAGAGGTCGATCCACTCGGTTCCCAGCCGCCGCAGCGAATCCTCGGCCGCGCGGATGATCCAGCGGCGCGAGTTGCCCTGCCGGTTGGGATCGGAGCCCATCGCGTTGTGGAACTTGGTGGCGAGGATCACGTCGTCGCGCTTGCCGCCGGTCAGCGCCTTGCCGACGATCTCCTCGGACTCGCCCTGGCCGTAGACGTCGGCGGTGTCGATGAAGTTGATCCCCGCGTCGAGCGCGCGGTGGATGATCCGGCCGGACTCGTCGTGGTCGGGGTTGCCCCACGCGCCGAACATCATCGCGCCGAGACAGAACTTGCTCACCGAGACGCCGGTGTGGCCCAGTGGTCGATGCTCGATCATGCGGTGTCCGCCGCGGACTCGGCCCGGTCGCTCGTCGCCGCCCAGCTTCCGAGGAGGGCCAGGGCCTCTGCCGACCGCGATCCGGGCTCCGCGGCGTAGGTCAGCTCGCCGACGACGGGGTGGTTGAAGCGTCCCCGACGTGCGGTGGCGCCGGTGATCGCGTCGAGCGTCCACTGGATCTCGGGCCGGATGCGCGGCTTGGGCTGACGGCGGCGCGGGCGCGCCCCGACCGGCTGGGCGGCGCGGGCGAGGTCGAAGAGATGGGCGCGTTCGGCGTCGTCGAGCTGGAGCGCCCGGGCCAGTGCCTCCAGCACACCCTCGGAGGCGCCGCTCATGTCGCCGCGTTCCAGGCGTGTGTAGTACTGGATGCTCACGCCGGCCAGGACCGCACGGATCTCCTGCTTGGTCTCCACGAAAGCCAGCGTAGACCCGCCGCCGCGCGGACGCCATGACCACACAGAACAACACCTGGCTCATCACCGGCGCCGGCCGCGGAATGGGCCTCGACACTACGGCGCCGGCAGCCAGAGGCGCGCGTTGCGGTCGTCGCGGCGGCCGGCGTACCCACGCGGCCGCCCGCCCTGCGCGTCGAGGAACGCGAGCTCGCGGGAGACGCCGGCGAGCCCGGCGCCGGCGTGGTCGATCATCCAGGTCTCGAGCGCGACGCCTCCGGCGGCGGTTCGGACGAGCCGGAAGAAGCGCGCCTGCTGCGGGAAGTCGGCGAGCGATGCGGTCTCGACGAGCCAGTAGGGCCCTGAGGGACGCGGCGTGATCGCGTTGCGATGGCGGTGGCCGGCGACCGCGGCCACGACGCGCGGGGCGGCGTCGAGTGCGCGCAGCGCCGCGCCTCCGCCGTCGGACTCCGTCAGCGGCTGGTGCGAGAAGACGACGACGTAGCGGCTCGCGGCGCGCCGGAGCTCGCCGCGCAGCCAGGCGATCTGGGCACGCGACACGAGCCCACGCGCGCCGCCGCCGCGGTCGACCACGTCGAGCACGATGCCGCGCACCGAGGCGCCGATGTCGAAGCTGTAGTCGAGGCGGCCGGCCTCGCGGCCGCGCCGGCCGAGCCGGCGGATCGCCTCGGCCGGGCTGACGAGACGCCGGGCCGGGTCGCTGGGCACGGCGCGCGTGCGCCCTGGGACCCCGCCGGCGAGCAGCGCGGCGACTGCGGCCGGCGCGTCGGTGCCGGCGTCGGGCCGCACCGCCGGATCGAGCGACTCGATCAGCCGGCCGCCCGTGGCGAGCGCCTGGATCGCGGGCGTCCGCGGCGCCTCGCCCTGGGCGAGCAGGTCGTGGTTGCCGAGCAGCGGGTACCACGGCGCGTCGAGGCCGGGCGAGGTGAATGGCCGCTGCGCGCCGTCGAGCAGCCCCGGGTGGCGCGGCGGGTCGTTGTCGGGGCGGTAGTAGAAGGGATCGGCGTTGTCGGGCTCCTGCACTCCGGCGTAACCCGGCGCGCCCGAGTCGGGGCGCACCCGGCCGCCGTCGAGGACAGCGCGGGCGGTGGCGAGCTCGTTCGCCTGCGCGTTGTCGGCGAGGTCGCCGGTGACCACGACCGCGCGCGGGCGCATGCGGTTGAGCGAGCGGACCGTTGCGGTCAGAAGCTGCGCGGTGAGCGCCTCCTGGGGCCGGAAGGCGGGGCGGAAGACGCCGCCGAGCCGGTCGAGGAACGGGACGCGCGCCGGCGACTCCTCGTCGCGGATGTGCGGGTCGCTGATCTGGGCGAAGGTCGCGAGCGGCTCACCGCGCCCGGCGGCGCCGGCCAGCTCCTCGCGGTCGCGCAGCGGCTCGCCGGGGCCGCGCTCGAGCGCGCCGTCGCCGTCGCGGTCGACGAGCGTCGCGGTCAGCGTGGAGCCGGGCGGCGGCCCGTCGCCGCCGCCTGACCCGCACCCGGCGGCGAGCAGGGCGGCGGCCAGCGCGACGAGGAGCGCGGCGCGCATCACTCCTCCCGCAGCCCCGCCACGATCGGCTCGCGCATCACGCGGTGCGCGACGATCGCGCTCGCGAGCCCCGCGAGCGCCAGCAGGGCCGCGACTACGAGCAGCACCTGCGCGAGCGTCGGCGCGAGCTCCAGCGCGGCGAAGCCGGCGGCGAGCGCGCTGACCAGCGGCCCGAGCACGACGCGCTCCAGCACCGCCGCGGTCAGCGCGGCGGGCACGGCGACGGCGAGCGCCGAGCCCGCGAGCACGAGCCCGATCGTGGCCCGGTCCGCGCCCGCGGCTCGCAGGAGGGCGACCGCGCCGCGGCGCTCGCGCGCGGTGATGGCGAGCGCCTGGATCAGCGCGTAGAGGCAGACGAGGCCGATCGCCAGCCCGACGCCGCGCAGCACGGCGGCGAGGATGCCGAGGAACTGGGCGTTGCTGGTGGTGGCGCCGCGGACACGCGCGGGCCGCGCGCCGAGCGCGGCCAGGCCGGCGCCGACCCGCGCGCGGTCGGCGCCCGCGGTCAGCCGGATCGCCAGCGTCGGCGCGAGCCCCGGATCGGCGGCCAGCAGCGGCGCGGCGCGCGTGTAGGCCACCCGGCCCTGGTTCTCGAGCGCCCGCACGACGCCGGCCACCCGCAGGCGGACGTCCTCGCCGGTGCCGGCCTGGACGGCGAGCGTCGAGCCGGGCCGCAGCCCGAGCGCGTCGGCGAGCCCGACGCCGACCTCCGCTTCGTTGGCGGCGCGCAGCCGCCGCCCGGACGCCAGCGGCGGCGCCTCGAACCGCGTGTGGTCGCCGGGGTAGCCGATCAGCCGCACCGGCTGCCCGAGCCGGTACGCGTCGGCGCCGGACAGCTGGTAGCGCGGCGCGGCGTCGCGCACGCCGGGGAGCCGCCGTACCGCCGGCAGCTGCGACGCGTCGAGGTTCGCGGACAGCTGGTAGCGCTTGCCGACCGTGCCCGGGTCGTCGCGCAACCGCGTGAGCAGCGAGGCGAGCGCGAGCATCAGGATCACCACGCCGGCGCTGACGGCGATGGTCAGCACGGACGCCAGCCAGCGGCCGCGCGGGGCGGTCGCGAAGCGCGCGCCGAGCGCGACGAGCCCGCCGCCCCCGCCGCTCGTCGGCCGACCGGCGAGGTCGCCGCCGCGGAGGATCGCCGCCGGCGGGCGCCGCGCCGCGCGCCACGCCGGCCAGGTCGCCGCGGCGGTGACGAGCGCGACGACCCCGGCGAGCCCGGCGAGCAGCGGCAGCACGAGCGCGGCGCCCGGCGGCTGCTCGTTGAGCGCCCCGAGCAGCGCCGCCGACGGCCCGGCCACGGCGAGCGCGCCGACCGCGATCCCCGCCGCCGCCGACGGGAGCGCGACGAGCGCCGCCTCGCGCGCGCCGCGGGCGGCGATCGCGGCGGGCGTGAAGCCGAGCGCGCGCTGGACGCCGATCGCCCCGAGGCGTCGCTGGACGTCGGCGTGCGCACCGGCCGCGAGCATCGTGCCGGCGCCCAGCAGGGCCACGAGCGAGAACGCGACGAGCAGCGAGATCACGATCCCGGCCGCCTGCGACAGCAGCACCCGCACGCCCTCGCGGGTGACGAACGACAGCGAGCCGATGCCGAACGAGGTCACGCGCGCCTGCGCGAGCGTGACGTCCGCGCGCGCGGGATCGCGCAGCCAGAGCAGCGCGATGTCGGGGCGGATCTCCTCGCTGAAGGCGAACGCGTCGCGCACCTCCTGCTCGCCCACGTACACGCGCGCGGTGCGCGCGAGCGGGAAGGCGACGTTGTCGGGCGACAGCGCGACGCCCGCCACGCGCAGCTCGCCGAAGCCCTCGAGCGCGAGCGCGTCACCGGGCAGCAGGCCCCACTCCTCGGCCAGGCCGCGTTCGATCACGACCTCACCGGGGCGCGGCGAGAGGTCGCGCCCGCGCGTGATCGCGTAGCCGCGGCGGCCGCCGAGGAGGATCTGGACGGTCCCGCGGCGCAGGAAGTGACCCTGGTCGTCGGCCATGCGCACGCGGGTGAGCTCGCGCCGGTAGGAGCGCGCCTCGAGGTTCGGCAGCGCCCGCACGCGCTCGTCGAGGGTCTCCAGCTCCTCGCGGTCGAAGCGCGCGATCACGTCGGGCAGGTCGGCCTCGCGGGCGGCGCGGTCGAAGCCGGTGTGGAGCCCGTAGCCGACGGTCGTCGCGGTCCCGACGACCACCGACGCGGCGGCGATCCCGGCCGCCGCGAGCCACCGGCGCCGCCTCACGCCGCGACCAGCTGCCCCGCGTCGAGGCGCAGCACGCGGTCGGCGATCTCCGCCGCGGCCGGCTCGTGGGTGACGAGCACGACCGCGCGTCCCTCGTCGGCGCCCGCGCGCAACAGCCGCAGCACCGCGGCGCCGGCCTCGACGTCGAGGTTGCCGGTCGGCTCGTCGGCGAGGAGCACGGCCGGGTCGTTGACGAGCGCCCGCGCGATCGCGAAGCGCTGCTGCTCGCCCCCGGAGAGCTGTGCGGGGAGCGACGCCGCGACCGGGCGCAGCCCGAGCCGGTCGACGAGCTCGCACGCGCGCCGCGCGGCATCCGGGTGCGCACCGCGCACGCGCGCGGCCAGCAGCACGTTCGCCTCTCCGGTCAGCTCCGGCAGCAGGTGGAAGAACTGGAAGACGAACCCGACCCGGCGGCGCCGCAGCGCGCTCAGCGCACGCTCGGACGCGCCCGTCACCCGCTCTCCGTCGACCTCGATCAGGCCGGCGTCGGCACGGTCGAGCCCGCCGAGCAGATGCAGCAGCGTCGACTTGCCCGAGCCCGAGCGCCCGAGCACCGCCACGACCTCGCCGGCGGCCACCTCGAGGTCGGCGCCGTCGAGCACGCGCCGCGCGGCGCGGCCCGCGCCGAACGTCTTGACCAGCCCGTGGGCCTTGACGGCGGCCATCCTCTGAAGGTACGCACGCGCACGCCCCTCTCCCTTACGGGTCGATGAACATGGCGCCCGCAGACCTTGCCTTCCGGACGCTCGCCCCGAACAATCGGTGCGTGGAGACGAACGGTCACCGGCGCGGATCCCTGCTCGTCGTCGACGACGAGCCCACGATCACCGAGGTGCTCTCGCGCTATCTCGAGCGGGCCGGATACGAGACGCGGGTCGCCGCCGACGGGCCGCAGGCGCTCCAGCTGGCCGGCGACCGGCGGCCGGATCTCGTCATCCTCGACCTGATGCTGCCCGGCCTCGACGGGCTCGAGGTGATGCGGCGGCTGCGGGCGGCCGACGAGGGCACGCTACGCCCGCGCGTCCCGATCATCCTGCTGACCGCGCGCGGGGAGGAGTCCGACCGCGTCGTCGGCCTGCGGCTCGGCGCCGACGACTACGTCGTCAAGCCGTTCTCGCCGAACGAGCTCGTCGCGCGCGTCGACGCGGTGCTGCGCCGCGCCGATCCCGGTGCCGATGCCGGGGCGGGCCAGGCCCCGATCGCGATCGGCGAGCTGCGGATCGAGCCCGAGACGAGGCGGGTGTTCGTGCGCGGCGAGGAGGCGGCGCTGACGCTGCGGGAGTTCGACCTGCTGCTGTTCCTCGCGCGCCACCCGGGCCGGGTGTTCTCGCGCGATCAGCTGATGGACGCGGTGTGGCAGTACTCCTTCTACTCCGACACGTCGACGGTGACGGTCCACATCCGCCGGCTGCGCGCGAAGGTCGAGATCGATCCCGCCGCGCCGCGGTACCTGCAGACCGTGTGGGGCGTCGGCTACCGCTTCCAGCCATGAGCGTGCGGCGCTCGCTCCTGCTCGTGCTCGGGATGAGCGCCGCGCTCGCCGGAGCGGTGGCGATCGGCTACGGCCTCGGCGACGGCTTCCTGGTGTGGCTCGGGCTGGCAGCGCTGGGCACCGTGGTGCTCGTGCTCGCGCACGTGCTCGCCGACCGGCGCCCGCGGCGCTGGTCGCTGCGCCGCCAGTTCACCGTCGGCGTCGCGGTGGCCGTCGGCCAGCTCGTGGTGCTCGCGGCCGTCGCGGCGGAGCTCATGTTCGTCTCCGCCCACGACGCGTTGCTGCTCATGGTCATCGTCGTGTTCGCGGGCGCGATCGCGGTGCGCGCCGCACAGCTGTTCGCGACGACGGCGATCCGGGACGTCGAGGCGCTGCGCGACACGCTTGTCGCGGTCGGGGACGGCTCGCGGACGCCGGCCGCCGTCGACGGGAGCGCCGACGAGCTCGCCGAGCTGACGCGGGCGGTCAACACGGCGATCGGCAAGCTCGGCGACGCCGAGGCCGCGCGCGGCGACCTGATCGCCGCCGTGTCGCACGACCTGCGCACGCCGATCACCTCGCTGCGGCTGCTCGCCGAGGCGGTCGGCGACGACATCGTCGACGCGGAGACCCGGCGCGGCTATCTCGGGCAGATGCGCACGCACATCGACGTGCTCTCGGCGTTGATCGACGACCTGTTCGAGCTGTCGCGGCTGGAGGCGGGTGACATCCAGTGGACGCTCCAGCAGGTGCCGCTCGGCCAGCTCGTCGAGGAGGCGGTCGACGCGCTGCGCGCCGAGGCCGACGCGAAGGGCGTCAGCGTGCGGGCCGACGTGCGCGAGCAGGAGGCGGCGCGTGCGAACCCCGAGAAGGTCCAGCGCGTGCTGTTCAACCTGATCCAGAACGCGATCCGCCACACGCCGGCCGACGGCTCGGTGACCGTGCTCGCCGAGGCGGCGAACGGACGCGTCGAGATCGAGGTCGCCGACACCGGCGACGGGATCGGCGACGCCGACCGCCCGCGCGTGTTCGAGCCGTTCTACCGCGGCGGCAGCGAGGCCGCGCGCACGCGCGCCGGCGCCGGGCTCGGGCTCGCGATCTCGCGCGCGATCGTCGAGGCGCACGGCGGGCGGATCTGGCTGGCCGAGTCGCCGAGCGGGACGCGCGTGCGCTTCTCGCTCCCGCGCAGTTAAGCCCGGCGTTCGATCTCGCGCATAGCGTCGTTCCCATGGGGGCCGCGGTGACGACGATCGAGCTCTACGGGCGGCTGCTCGAGCACGCCGAGGGCGGCGAGCACGACGGGCGCGTGCGCACCGTCGCAGGCCCGCCGGCCGCGCTCCCGCTGCGGCGCTGGCTGGCGCCCGCCGATCCGGTCGACCTGCTCGCGCTCGAGCGGGCGGCCGCGCCCGTGCTCGACGTCGGCTGCGGCCCGGGCCGCCTGCTCGCCGCGCTCGCCGCCCGGGGCCGCCCGGCGACCGGGATCGACGTCTCGCCCGTCGCCGTGCGGTTCGCGCGCCGTCGCGGCGGCCGCGCACTGCGCGCATGCGTGTTCTCGGAGCGGGTGCCCGCCGGGGCGTGGGGGAGCGTGCTGCTCCTCGACGGCAACATCGGGATCGGCGGCGACCCGGCGCGACTGCTGTCCCGCATCGCGGAGCTGCTGCGTCCCGGCGCGGAGGCGATCGTCGAGGTCGACGCGCCGGGCGGCGGCGCGACGGTCGTCGGCATGCGGCTGGAGGGCGCGGGCGCGGTCGGGCCCTGGTTCGACTGGGCGCGGGTCGACGCCGACGCGATCGTGGCGCTCGCGCGGCCGGCGGGGTTGCGCGTCGCCGGCCGCTTCGAGGGCGGCGGGCGCTGGTTCGCGCGCCTGCGGAAGGCCGCGGGATGAGGCGGCCACCCGGCCCGTTCCGCCCGGAGTTCTGGCGCAGCCCGCTGCGGGGGCCGTGGCTGACGACGCTGCTCGGCACGCTGCTCCTGGGCGGCGTGACCGTCGTGGCCCTCACCGGCTTCCTCTCGCATGCGGCCTACGAGCCGGGCGTGGGGAGCAACGCCATCGTCGACCCCGGTCGCGACATCCCGCTCGGGATCGGCTGGCCGACGGCCCCGGCCTGGCTCTACGGCCTGACCCAGGGACTGCACGTCAACGTCGGCCTCGCCACCGTGCCGCTGCTGCTGGCGAAGCTGTGGTCGGTGATCCCGCGGCTGTTCATCTGGCCGCCCGTCGCCTCGCCCGCGCAGGCGATCGAGCGCGCGTCGATCGGCCTGCTGGTGGCCAGCGCGGTGTTCGAGTTCGCCACCGGCGTCGCCAACGCGCAGAACTACTACGCGTTCAACTTCAGCTTCGTCGTCGCCCACTACTACGGCGGCGTCGTCTTCGTCGCGGCCCTGGCCGTCCACATCGTGGTGAAGCTGCCCGTGATGGTCCGCGCCTACCGCGATCGCGCGGTGCGCGACGACCTCGTGGCGCCCGCCCCCGCCGCGCCGACCATGAGCCGGCGCGGCCTGCTGGGCTTCGTGGGCGCGGGCTCGGCGCTGCTCCTGCTCGCCAACGCCGGCGAGACGATCGGCGGCCCGCTGCGCAGGCTCTCGCTGCTCGCGCCGCGGAGCGGGGATCCGGGACCCGGGCCGAACGGCTTCCAGGTCAACAAGACCGCCCGGGTCGCGGGGGTCACGCCCGCGATGACCGGCGACGGCTACCGGCTCGCTGTACGCGCGGGCGAGCGCGAGCTGCGGCTCAGCCGTGCCGACCTGCTCGCCATGGAGCAGAGCACGGAGAAGCTGCCGATCGCCTGCGTCGAGGGCTGGACGACCACGCAGCGCTGGACCGGCGTGCCGCTGGCGAGCCTGGCCGAGGCGGTCGGCGCCCGCGGGGCGGGCGAGCTGCTCGTCGAGTCGCTCCAGCGCGACGGCTCGTTCCGGCAGGCGACGCTGACCGCGACCCAGTTCGGCGACGAGCGCTCGCTGCTGGCGCTGAAGGTCAACGGCGCGGACCTCTCGCCCGACCACGGCTTCCCGGCGCGCGTGATCGTGCCCGCACTGCCCGGCGTACACAACACGAAGTGGGTGGGCGCGCTGACGTTCAAGGGCGTGGCATGAGCGGCTTCCGCCGCCGCTACGGCGCGTCGCCGCTTCACGCGCTCGCCCACCTGGCCGCGTTCGCCCTGGCCGGCTTCGCGCTGCTGCAGCTCGTCGACGTCCGCGCCGCCGGCAACCTGCTCCTCTGGTTCGTCGCGGCCGTGATCCTCCACGACCTCGTCCTGCTGCCCGCCTACTCCGCGCTCGACCGGGTCGCGCAGCGGGCGGCGGGCGGCGCCATCAACTACGTGCGCGTCCCGGCCGGTCTCTCCGGGCTGCTGCTGCTCGTGTACTTCCCGCTGATCCTCGGCCGCAGCACCGCCAAGCTCGAGCAGGTCAGCGGGACGCCCGCGCCGGACTACCTCGCGCGCTGGCTGCTGATCAGCGGCGCGCTGTTCGCCGCGTCGGCGGTGCTCTGCGTGGCGAGATCGCGCAGCGCGGCCGCGAAGCCCCCGCGCGGAACGGCGGCGGCGACGGCACCCGCGTCCTCGAACGTGTCGACGTCGCGGAGGGAGGGGAGGTGACGCGTCTCGAGTCCCAGCGTCCTCAGCCGCTCGAGCTGCACCGCGCCGGTGTGCGGCTCGCTCATCGGGACGCCGTCGAACACGCGCGGGTCGGGGCGCGCCAGCCCGATCGCCCAGTAGCCGCCGTCGCTCGCGGCCCCGAACACCGCGTCGGCGCCGTCCGCGAGCGCGGCGAGGCCGGCGTCGAGCAGCCCGGGCGTGACCTGGGGCGTGTCCATGCCGATCAGCAGTGCCGGGCCGCCGACGTCCTCGAAGGCTCCGGCCAGCCGGCGCGCGAGGCCGCCGCCGTGCTGCGCGACGAGCTCGAACCCGTCGGGCAGCCAGCCGTCGGGATCACCGTCGAGCGCGACCACGCGGCGGCTCGCCAGCCTCGACGCGGCGACCGCGGCGAGCGTGTCCTCGAGCGCCGCGCGGGCCAGCACGGCCGCGTCGGCCGGGCGCAGGGGAGGCGTCAGCCGCGTCTTGACCCGGCCGGGCACAGGGGCCTTGGCGATGACGATCAGCGTCGCGTTCACGCCAGCGCCGCTGCCATGTCGCGCACGGTGCGCAGGGTGCCGCGCACCGTGCCGGTGACCTTCGAGCGCCCGGCCCGGCGGAGGTACGTCACGTCGACCTCCTCGATGCGCCACCCGGCCGCCTCCGCGCGCACCACCATCTCGAGCGGCCAGCCGAACCGCCGGTCGAGCAGCCCGAGGCCGAGCAGCGCCTCCCGGCGCGCCGCGCGCATCGGGCCGAGGTCGCGCAGGCCGACGCCGGTGCGGCGGCGGAGCTCCGCGGTCAGCGCCCGGTTTGCCACGCGCGCGTGCAGCGGCCACGCCCCGGGCTGCGGCCGGCGGGCCCCCAGCACGAGCTCCGCGACGCCCGCGTCGACCGGGTCGGCCACCCGCGGCAGCTCGCGCGGGTCGAAGGACGCATCGCAGTCCATGAAGCACACGACCTCGGCGCGGGCGGCGCCGAGCCCGGCGAAGCACGCGGCGCCGAAGCCCGGCTGCGGCTCGTGCACGACCTGGGCGCCGAGCCTGGCGGCGAGCTCGCCGGAGCCGTCGGTCGAGCCGTTGTCGACGACGATCGGCTCGTACCCCGCCGGCATGCGCTCGAGCACCCACGGCAGCGCTTCGCGCTCGTTCAGGACCGGCAGGATGACCTGGCGCACGCCGGCGACGCTAACCCCGGCATCTTGCGAGAGGCTTACATGACCGTCGTGCTCGTCACCGGCGCCGCCGGGTTCATCGGATCGCACGTCGTCGACGCCCTCGTCGAGCAGGGGCACGCCGTGCGCGCGGTCGACGCGCTGCTTCCCGTCGCGCACGGTGCTCGCCCGGACTACCTCAACCCCGCCGCCGAGTGGATCGAGGGCGACCTGCGCGAGGCCGCGGTGGCCGAGCGCGCGGTCACCGGCGTGGACGCGGTCTGCCACCAGGCGTCGATGGTCGGGCTCGGCGCGGACATCCGCGACATCGCCGACTACGTCGGCCACAACGACCTCGCGACCGCCGTCCTGCTGCGCGCGCTCGCGGGCTCGGTTTTCGACGGCCGGATCGTGCTGGCGTCGAGCATGGTCGTCTACGGGGAGGGCAGCTATCGCTGCCCGCGCCATGGCGCCGTGCGGCCGGGGCCGCGTCGGCGGGAGACGTTGGAGGCGGGCGGCTTCGAGCCGCCGTGCCCGGTCTGCGGCGACGCGCTCGCGCCCGGGACGGTCGACGAGGACGCGCCGCTCGATCCGCGCAGCGTCTACGCCGCCACCAAGGTGGCCCAGGAGCACCTGTGCGCCGCGTTCTCGCGCGAGACCGGGGTGCCGGTGACCGCCCTGCGCTACCACAACGTGTACGGGCCGCGCATGCCGCGGGACACCCCGTACGCGGGGGTGGCGAGCATCTTCCGCAGCGCGCTCGAGGCCGGCGACCCGCCGCGCGTGTTCGAGGACGGCGGCCAGCGCCGCGACTTCGTGCACGTGCGCGACGTCGCGCGCGCCAACCTGCGCGCGCTGCTCGCTCCCGAGCCCGTTCCCGGCGCGTTCAACGTCGCCAGCGGCACGCCGCGCACCGTGCTCGACATGGCCGAGGCGCTCGCCGACGCGTTCGACGGCGCACCCCGGCCCGTGGTCACGGGGGACTGGCGCGGCGGCGACGTCCGCCACATCGTCGCGTCGGCCGATCGCGCCGCCGAGACCCTCGGCTTCCGCGCCGGCGAGGACTTCGCGGCCGGGATGCGCGAGTTCGCGCGCGCCCCGCTGCGCGCCTCGTGACGGTCGCGGCACGAGGGCTCGCCGTCGCGCTGGCCCTCGTCGCGGCGGCGATGGCCGTGCCCGCCCTCACCGGCTGGAACGTGCGGGTCAGATCCTTCCCGCCGCTGCACGCCGAGTGGGACCCCCGCGTCGGCGCCGGCACGGTCCCCGCGCTCGTGCTCGCGCTCCTCGCGGCGCGCTACGCCGCCGACCTCTCGCAGCGGCTGCCGTGGCGGGCACTGCTCGCCGCCGTGTTCGCCGCCGGGCTCGCGTGGATGCTCTCGCTCGCCCTCGTCGACGGGGCCGACGGGATCGGCCACATCCTCGGGACGCCCTACGAGTACCTGCGCACCGCGCGCAACGTCACCGACGTCCATCAGCTGCTGCAGGAGTTCGTCAGCCGGATCCCCTACTCGTCGGCGCCGAAGCCGAACTGGGCGGTGCACGTCGCGGGCCACCCGCCGGGCGCGCTGCTCTTCTTCGTCGGCCTCGACCGCGTCGGACTCGGCGGCGGCCTCGCGGCCGGGATGGTCGTGACCGTGATCGCGGCCACGACCGCGGTCGCGGTGCTGCTCACCGTGCGGACGCTCGGTGACGAGGCGAACGCGCGGCGGGCCGCGCCGTTCCTCGTCTTCGCCCCGGCTGCGGTCTGGCAGGCCGTCTCCGCCGACGCGATGTTCGCGGCCGTCGCCGCGTGGGGGCTCGCCGCGCTGGCCCTGGCGGGGGCGCGACGCAGCGCGGCCTGGGCGGTCGCGGCCGGGCTGCTGCTGGGGGCGTGCGCGATGCTCTCCTACGGTCTCGTACTGCTCGGGATCCTGGCGCTCACGGTCGTCGCGTCGGGCCGCTGGTGGCCGTCCCTGCCGATCGCCGCGATCGCCGCGCTCGCGGTCATCGGCGCCTTCGCGGCGCTCGGGTTCTCCTACCTCGAGGCGCTGCCGGTCCTCCGCGAGCGCTACCTCGAGGGCGTCGGTGGAAGGCGCCCCGCGAGCTACTGGACCTGGGGCGGCCTCGCCGCGCTCGCCATCAGCGCGGGACCGCTCGCCGGCGCCGGCCTCGCCCAGCTCGCGCGCGGGCCGCGCAGCGCGGTCGCCGCGCTCGCGGCGGCAGGCTTCGCCTCGGTGCTGGTCGCCGACGCCACGCAGATGAGCAAGGCGGAGGTCGAGCGGATCTGGCTCCCGTTCATCCCCTGGATCCTGCTCAGCTGCGCGCTCCTGCCCGAGGGCTGGCGGCGCCGCGGGCTGGTCCTCCAGGTCGCGGTCGCGCTCGCCGTCCAGCACCTCCTCGCCACCGGCTGGTGAGGAGGAGGGCCGGACGGCGATGCGGCCTGGCTAGTTGATCGCGATCGTGTTGACGTCGGGATCGCTCGGGGTGCGGGCCGAGACCTCGGCGTAGCTGTACATCTGGCCCGGCTTGCTGCCGGCCTTGCCGAAGCCGAAGCCGGCGGACTCGAGCACGGTCACCGCCTCGAGGATCTTGTAGAAGCCCGGCGCGCCGGTGGTGGGCAGGCCGGTGACGGCCTCGCGCTGCGCGAACTTCGCGTAGACGCGGTCGTTGCCGAGCTTGCCGAGCGACTGCAGCGCGAGCGCGCGGTGCACGGCCTCGGTGGCCATGATCTCGGCGGTGTAGCGGGCGAACTGCGAGCCCTTCAGCGTGCCCTGGCGCGCGAACACCGTGTTCGCGAGCAGGTAGGCGTTGATGAAGACCTGGTCGCCGACGGCGAGCGTGGTCAGCAGCGCCTCGGGCGAGGAGAAGACCTCGTCGGGCACATGGATCGAGGTCGTGGCCGGCTTGCCGCCGACGGCGCTCGACGTGAGCAGCTCGTAGTGATTCTTCTCCTGCTGCGCGGCCGCGCGGATGTTGCGCCGCGTCGTCGCGTCCAGGCGGTCGCCGAGCTTCTCGGGACCGACGGTGTTGACGATCGTCGCCAGCACCTCGGCGGTCGCGGCGACGGTCGTGATGTTCGCGACCGAGTTCTCGGAGCTCGTCCGCACCGCGCCGAAGGCATCGCCCGACGCGTAGCCGAGCAGGCCCATCGAGCCGAGCGCCGCCGCGGTCGTCTTCACCAGCGTTCGCCGCGTGTGCGCAGACTCATGCGAGTGCTGCTGGTCGATCGTCTCGAAGAGGTGGTTGTTGACCTCTGACATCCGTGCTCCTTGCTCCCGCATCCGGGCGCGCCAAGGCACGCCCCTCACGCGCTATGGCGCTGCACGCGGCGGAGCGGATCAGCCGTTGGCGCGTCGGCGCTCGAACGGGGCTACCGGTCGAGCTGGAGCCGCGACCACGGCCGCGTGGTCAGCAGTCGTCGTGGAGCGCGCGACCTTCGATCCTGACCGTTCCCGCGTCGGGTCGCAGCATCTCCCTCGCCTCCCGGGAACACCCGGACCAGTCTCGATCCGGTGAGCTGCCCTCTAGCCATCTGAGGGCTCGAGGGTCTCGAGCGCGATGGCGACGGCGGCGATCAGGTCGATGTCCTGGTGGCGGGACCACTCCCGCGCGTTCAGTGGCGCAGTCCCGTCCTGGACGAGTCGCTCGACGATGATCTGCTCCGTCGCGGCCGAGTTCCGCCACACTTCGTCCTACAGGGACGGTGTGGTCGCGATGATTCGCACCCGCCGTCGCACGAGGTCGGAGTCCGGAGGGACTATGCTTGCCAGCGGCGTGCCGGGAAGCCTGGTCGGCGACACATCTCGTCGACCCCGCACCCACCCGTGAGCTCACCTCCACTTCTCGTCTTCTCGGCCCCGATGGGCGTCTGACATGGCGCTCGCGATCGTCATCTTCGTCGCCGCATTGGCGGTCATCGCCAGCGAGCGCGTCGATCGCACGAAGGTCGCGCTGCTGGGCGCGGTGCTCGTGCTGCTCACGCAGACGATCGATCAGGAGATCGCGATCGAGGCGATCGACTGGAACACGCTCGGCCTGCTGGTGGGGATGATGATCGTGGTCCGGGTGACCGAGCCGACGGGCGCGTACACGTGGGTGGCGATCCGGGCCGGGCAGATCTCGAAGGGCCGGCCGTTCGCGGTGGTGCTGTCCTTGGCGGTGACGACGGCGGTGCTGTCGGCGTTCCTGGACAACCTGACGACGGTGCTGCTGATGGTGCCGATCACGTTCCTGCTCGCCGACGCGCTGGACGTCGACCCGATCCCGCTGGTGATCATCGAGATCCTGGTCTCGAACATCGGTGGGACGGCGACGCTGATCGGCGATCCGCCGAACATCATGATCGCGGGCGCGACCGGGCTCTCGTTCGTCGAGTTCATCGTCAACCTGGCGCCGGTCGCGGCGCTCACGTTCGTGGTGGTGACGGCCGGGCTGTACGCGTTCTATCGATCCGAGCTGCAGGTCTCCCGTGAAGCGCGCCAGCGCGTCATGGAGCTCGATGCGGCGGACTCGATCGAGGACATGCCGGAGCTCAAGCGGACGGTGCCGATCCTCGTGGCGACGATCCTGCTCTTCTTCGCCCACCAGGCGCTGCACATCGAGCCGGCGACCGTGGCGCTGACGGGCGCAGCGGCAATGCTGCTGATCTCCAACCAGAAGGTCGAGGACGTGCTGGCCGGCATCGAGTGGCCGACGCTGTTCTTCTTCGTGGGGCTGTTCGTGATGGTCGGCGCGCTGGAGGAGACCGGCGCCATCGACGAAGTGGCGCAGGGCGTCGGCTCGGTCACCGCGGGAGACCGCACCGCGGAGCTGCTCGGGATCGCCTGGGTGTCAGCGATCGGGTCGGGCGTGGTGGACAACATCCCGTTCACGGCGGCGATGATCCCGGTCGTGGAGCAGCTCGCCGGAGACGAGGGCGACAACGCCTATTGGTGGGCGCTGGCGCTGGGCGCGTGCTTCGGCGGCAACGCAACGATCGTGGCCGCGGCCGCGAACGTCGCCGCTGCCGGCATGGCGGCGCGCGCCGGCCGGCCGATCGGCTTCGTCCAGTTCCTTCGCATCGGGCTGCCCGTCACGCTCGTCTCGATGCTGATCGCCACGGCATACATCGCTGTCAGGTACCTGTGAGGAGACCGCCTTGAACCCACGAACCGTCAGTGACGCGATCCTGCGCGACGCGCCGCTGCTGCACACCGGCGACACCGTCGAGAAGGCGACGCGAACCCTGCTCGACACGGACCTGCCGGCGCTGCCGGTCGTCGACGAGCGCGAGCGCCTCGCCGGCGTGTTCGGCGAACGAGAGTTTCTCGGCGCGGTGTTCCCCGGCTACCTGAAGGAGCTCAAGTACGCCGGGTTCGTGCGGCGCAGCCTCGAGGACGCGATCGAGAAGCGCATTGAATGCCGCGGCGAGCCCGTCAGCGCGCACATGCACACCGAGCACGTCGATGTGAACGTCGAGTTCTCCGACGTCCAGGTGGCCGAGATCTTCCTCCATCACCGGGTTCTGATCGTGCCCGTGACCGACAACGGAAAGGTGGTCGGCGTGATCACCCGCGCCGACTTCTTCCGCTCGGTCGCGGACCGCTTCCTCGGAACTTGACGCTCGCGATCCTCCTGTTCGTCGCGGCGCTGGCGCTGATCGCCAGCGAGCGGATCGACCGCACGAAGGTCGCGCTGCTGGGCGCCGTGCTCGTGCTGCTCACGCAGACGATCGATCAGGAGGGCGCGATCGAGGCGATCGACTGGAACACGCTGGGCCTGCTCGCGGGCATGATGCTGATGGTCAAGGTCACCGAGCCGACGGGCGTCTACACGTGGCTCGCGATCCGCGCCGGGCAGCTCTCGCGAGGCCGGCCGCTCGCGGTGCTCACCTCGCTCGCGCTCACGACCGCGCTGCTGTCGGCGTTCCTGGACAACCTCACCACGATCCTGCTCGTGGTGCCGATCACGTTCCTGCTCGCGGACGCGCTCGACATCGACGCGATCCCGCTGATCGTCGTCGAGATCCTCGTCTCGAACATCGGCGGGACCGCGACGCTGATCGGCGACCCGCCGAACATCCTGATCGCCGGCGCGACGGACCTCTCGTTCATCGCCTTCATCGTCAACCTCGCCCCGATCGTCGTCGTCACCCTCGCGGTGGTGATCGCAGGGCTCTACCTCTTCTACCGCGGCAGTCTGCAGGCGTCGCCCGAGGCCCGCCGCCGCGTGCTCGAGCTCAACGCGCGCGACGCGATCGAGGACATGCCGGAGCTCAAGCGCACGGTGCCGGTCCTCGTCCTCACGATCTTCGTGTTCTTCGCCCACCAGGCGCTGCACATCGAGCCCGCGACGGTCGCCATGACCGGCGCGACGGTGATGCTCTTCGCCAGCCGGCAGCCGCTCGAGCGATCCCTGGCCTCGATCGAGTGGCCCACCCTGTTCTTCTTCATCGGCCTCTTCGTGCTCGTCGGCGCGCTCGAGCACACGGGCGCGATCGACGAGGTCGCCCAGGGGATCGCCTCCGTCACCCAAGGCAACCGCTCCGCCGAGCTGCTCGGCATCACGTGGGCTTCTGCGGTCGGCTCCGCCGTCGTGGACAACATCCCGTTCACCGCCGCCATGATCCCCGTCGTCGACTCGCTCCAAGGCGACACGGGCGACGACGCCTACTGGTGGGCGCTTTCGCTCGGCGCCTGCTTCGGCGGCAACGCGACGCTCGTGGCCGCCGCCGCCAACGTCGCGGCCTCCGGGCTCGCTTCCCGCGCCGGCGAGCCCATCGGCTTCCTGTACTTCATGCGCATCGGCGTCGCGACGACCCTCGTCTCGATGCTGCTCGTCACCGGCTATCTGGCGCTCCGGTACCTCTAGCCGGGTAGCGCGGTCAGTTTCGCGGCCATCCGGTGTCAATCCGGGTGCAAGCGCAATCGACGTGAGGAGAGCTCCCGATGGGTGCCGCTGAGGCAGTGCGCAAGTACTACGACGCATGGCAGAGCAAGGCCGGTGATTTCAGCGAGGTACCGCTCGCCGAGGACTTCGCGTTCACAGGGCCGGTGGCGAGCTTCGACAGTGCCGATGGCTACCGGGCGATGGCCCGCGAGGCCGGCCGGGCCGTGACCAGCTTCGTGGTCCGCCGCCAGTTCGTCGACGGCGACAGCGTGTGCTCGATCGTCGACTGGGAGATGGCGATCCCAGGCGTTGGCAAGCTCAGCGCGGCCGAGGTGCTCGAGGTGGCCGACGGGCAGATCGTGCGCGGCGAGCTCTTCTACGACGGCGAGGAGCTGCGGCGCGCGATGGCCGCATGAGCGCGGCGATCGGTGCGAGGCTTGGCCGGTGAGCGCCCGGTCGTCCGCTGACATCTCGTTCGAGGACCTCGCGGAGCGCCACCGCCGCGAGCTCCTCGTCCATTGCTACCGGATCACCGGTTCCGTGCAGGATGCCGAGGACCTCGTGCAGGAGACGCTGCTGGCGGCCTGGCGCGGGCTTGAGGGCTTCGAAGGGAGGGCGTCGATGCGGACGTGGCTGTACCGGATCGCGACGAACCGCTGCCTGAACGCCCTGCGAGACCGCGGGCGCCGGCTGCCGGAGTCGCCACCCCCACCCGAGGAGCCCGCGGTCCCACCGGCCCCGACCCGGTTGCTCGAGCCGATCTGGCTCGAGCCGCTGCCGGACGAGCCCGAGGCACGCCACGAGTCTCGTGAGGCGATCGGGCTCGCGTTCATCGCCGGCCTGCAACGGCTCCCCCCGCGACAGCGGGCGGTGCTCGTGCTGCGCGACGTGCTGGGCTTCACGGCGTCGGAGGTCGCCGAGATGCTCGGTGTCACGGAGGCGTCCGCGAACGGCGCGCTGCGCCGCGCGCGCTCCGCAGTCGGCAAGGGCGTGGAACGCGACCGCGCGCCGCTCCCGGGCTCCGCTGCCGAACGCGCGGTCGTGGCACGTTTCGTCGAGGCCTTCGAGGGCGGGGACGTCGACGCGGTCGTGGCGCTGCTGACCGACGACGCGTCGCTGACCATGCCGCCCACGCCGCTCGAGTACCTCGGGCCGGCGGCGATCGCGGGCTTCCTCTCGACGGTCCCTGCCGGCGGGCGCCTCGACCGCTTCCGGCTCGTGCCCACCCGTGCGAACGGCCAGCCTGCCTTCGGCTGCTACCAGCTCGACGCCCACGCGCCGATCGGCCACGCGTACGGGCTGATGGTGCTCACGCTGCGAGACGATCGCGTCGCCGCGATCACCGGCTTCCCGGACACCGGCCTGTTCCGGCACTTCGGGCTGCCGCGGACGCTGCACGGCGGTCGAGCCGGCCGCTGAGTCAGCCCCGGCCATGGCCGGGTCGACCGTCGAGAACCTCAGTCGACGCGGCGCGACTCGGCAGCGTCGCCCGGCGGTGCGCCGGAGGTCGCGCGTCGCTGCAGGATCCCGCTGAGGCGCCGCAGGTCCCCATTCATCGCTCGCCGCATCGCCCGCGTCATGACCGGTGCCGCGACCTTGGCGAAGCCGGAGGGCTCGCCGCGGTTGCGCAGCGTCATGCGCGTCGTGCCCTCGCCGGCGTCGTCCCAGGTGTAGGTGGTCTCCATCGGGAACGGGCCCTGCGCGGTGCTCATGACGAGCCGCTCGCCGGGCACGAGCTCGCGGATCTCGTAGGTGTAGCTGAGCCGGCGCCCGAGGAACGTGGCGATGAACGCGAGTCGCGAGCCGACCGCGAGCGGTCGCGGCGTGTCCCATTCGACGGCCTTGATGTTCGCGTACCAGGAGGTCGTGTTGTCCGGGTCGGCGGCATAGCCGGCGACCTCCGCGCGCGGTCGCGGGATCTCGAGCTCGCAGACGATGTCGACGGCCACGCGCCTAGCCCTTGTCTCCGCGCACTCGCGCAGCGAGATCCTCGTCGTAGGCCATGAGGTGTTTCTACCAGATAAGCAAGCAACTGCTTGCGCAAGTGTATACTTGCAGATCTTGCCCGCCGATGTCTTCCAGGTGCTTGCGGAGCCGCGCCGGCGCGAGCTGCTCGCGCTGCTGGTCGACGAGGAACGCACCGCGGGCGACATCGCCGCGCGCTTCGACGTCAGCCGGCAGGCGATCTCCCAGCATCTGCGGATCCTGCTCGCAGCCGGCCTCATCGCCGAGCGCCGGGAAGGCGCGCGCCGCTGGTACCAGGCCCGCCCGGATGGGCTCGAGGAGGTCAGGGCGTACGTCGAGGCGATGTGGCCGGCTGCGCTCGCTCGCCTGAAGGTCGCCGCCGAGCGCGAGCACGCGTCCGGGAGGCGCGATGCCGGGCGCAACTGAGCCGGTGCGCAGCGAGCTGCGGATCGCCGCGCCGCCGGAGGTCGTGTTCCCGTACTTCACCGACCCGGCGCGGATGGTGGATTGGATGGGCGTCTCCGCGCTGCTCGATCCGCGCCCGGGCGGGACGTTCCGCGTCGAACCCAACGGCCGCGACGTCGTGCTCGGCGAGTACGTCGAGGTCGATCCGCCGCATCGTGTCGTCTTCACGTGGGGCTTCGAGCGGAGCGACCTCCTCGCGGCGGCTGGTTCCTCGCGCGTCGAGGTCACGCTCGAGCCCGACGGCGAGGGCACGCGCCTGACGCTGCTGCACCACGGCCTGCCGGAGCCCGCCCGCGACCCTCACGCCGAAGGCTGGGCGCACTACCTCGCGCGGCTCGCCCGCGCCGCCGCCGGCCACCTGCCCGAGCCGGATCCCTGGATCGTCAACGACTGAGAGGACCGCACATGCCGGCCATTCACTTCCGCACCACCGTCGACGCGGAGCCCGAGAGCGTCTACGAGGCGCTCGCGACCGAGGAGGGCCTCGCCGGCAACTGGACCGACCAGCTCGAGGTGCCGGAGGAAACGGGCGCCGTCGCCCGCTTCGGGTTCGGCCCCGACTGGGCCAAGACGCTCGAGGTGCGCGTCGACGAGCTCGAGCCCGCCCAGCGCGTGCGGTGGACGCCGGTCGGCGGCTTCCCCGGCTGGATCGGCACCTCGATCACCTGGCAGCTGGAGCGCGACGAGGACGGCCGCACCCTCCTGAGGTTCGAGCACGGCGGCTGGCCCGACCACGCGGCCGACGGCGAGATGGCCATGTGCGGCTACACGTGGGCGATGATCATCGACCGCCTCGGCAACCAGGTCGCCCGCGGCGAGCGCGCGCCCTATTTCACCGCTGACGCGCCACTGCCCGACTAGAGCGGCGGGATGATCCGTCACAGCGCGTCCGTCTGCATCGATGCGCAGGCGAGCGAGGTCTGGGAGCGCTTGGCGCGCCTGGAGGACATTCAGCTCTGGTCCGAAGCTGGAGTGGGAGGAGGGCAGTAGCTTTCGATGGCGCTCTGCACGACCGCTCCGCCGGGCAGGCACTCGCGGCTCCCGGCCGACCCAGCCGCCTGCTGAGGCTCACAACCGGCCGCGCCGCTCCGCTTCGGTGCGGACGGCCTCCAGCGAGCTCGCGACCGTGCGCTCCCAGGACGCCGCCACGACCGCTCCCCACCAGGCGCCGAGCGCCCACAGGTCGGTGCCCAGCTCACCGCGATACTCGAACGCCGTCCCACTCCCGCCGGCACGGAGCTCGTAGCGCTCGACGACGTGCGGCACCGGCCCCTTGACGAGCCGGAACGTGACACACCGGGGGCGCTCGAAGCGCACGGTCTCGACCGTCGTCACGGTCAGGCCCGGCGCCACGGGCGTGTGGTGCGCGGCGAGGACGAGATCGGCGCCGCGCTCGATCACCTCCAGCTTGCCGCGCAGCGCGCGCGGCGTCCGGCCGAGGTACGGCGCGGCGATGACGTCGAACACGAGCTCGGGCGGCGCGGCGATGTCCAGCGCGATCGGGCCGAGCGGCCGGAGTCTGCGGCCGACGCCGATGTCGAGCGTCAGCCCGGCGCGCGCGACGAGGGCAGCCCCCGCGGCGAGCAGGGAGCCGGCGACCGCGGTGCGCAGCGGAAGCGTCATCGTTTCGTTCTACACGGCTGGGATACTCCGTGCGTGGCGGCGCGCGGCACCCTGCCCACAGCGACCCGGTCGATCTGTCCCTTCTGCGGCGCCGTGCTCGACGCGGAGCTGATCGAGCGAGACGGTCGCGTGATCCTCCGCCGGGAGTGCCCCGAGCACGGCCTGCTCGAAGCGCTCGCGTACGGCGACAGCGAGCGCTGGCGCGCCGCGCAGCGCTACGAGCGGCCCGGCGTCGAGCCGCTCCTGCGACAGACCGCGACCGAGGAAGGCTGCCCACGCGACTGCGGCATCTGCCCGGAGCACGCCCAGCACACGTGCCTCGGGATCATCGAGGTCAACACGGGCTGCAACCTCGATTGCCCGGTGTGCTTCGCCGAGTCGGGCACCGGGCATCAGCCGGACGGCTACTCGCTGTCGCTGGCCCAGGTGGAGTCGATGCTCGACGCGTTCGTCGCCGCCGAGGGCGAGCCCGAGGCGGTCCAGCTGTCGGGCGGCGAGCCGTCGATCCACCCGCAGATCCTCGAGATGCTGAGCGCTGCGAAGGCGCGCGGGATCCCGCTCGTGATGCTGAACACGAACGGCATCCGGCTGGCGCGCGACCCGCGCTTCGCGCCGGCGCTCGCGGAGCTCGGTATCCACGTCTACCTGCAGTTCGACGGGTTCGATGACGCCACCCACCTGGCGATCCGGGGCCGGCGGCTGCAGGAGATCAAGCAGGCGGCGCTGGATCGCTGTGCCGCCGCCGGCGTCGGCGTCTCGCTGGCCGCTGCGGTCGAGCGCGGGATCAACGAGCACGAGCTCGGCGCGATCGTGCGGTTCGGTGTGGAGCATCCGGCCGTCAACGGCGTCTTCTTCCAGCCGGTCACGCACACCGGACGGCATCCCGAGTTCGATCCGCTCGACCGGCTGACCAACGTCGAGGTGATCCGCGGGGTGTGCGCGCAGCTGCCCGAGTGGTTCCGCGAGGACGACTTCGTCGCGGTTCCGTGCTGCTCGCCGACCTGCCGCTCGGCGACCTACGCGCTCTATGACGGCGAGGACCTCGTGCCGCTGCCGCGGCTCGTCGACGTCGACCGCTACCTCGGCTTCGTGACCAACCGCGCCGTGCCCGACCTCGAGGTGGCCGCCGCGCTGAGCGGGCTGTTCAGCGCATCCGCGGCCGGCGGGACCGAGCGCACCGGCGACCGGCTGGACTGCGTGGCCTGCGGCGTCGGGCTGCCCGAGGAGCTGCAACGCGTCGCGGCGCGCGGGTTCATGGTCGTCGCGCAGGACTTCCAGGACGAGTGGACGCTCGACGTCGGGAAGCTGCGCAAGTGCTGCGTGGGCGAGATCGTCCCCGACGGAAGGATCATCCCGTTCTGCGCCTACAACGCCGCGGGCTACCGCAAGCAGGTCCGTGCGGACCTGGCCGCCGGAACGATCGCGTGACCGGCCTGCTGCCCGATGAGCTGAAGGCCTGCTGCGCGCAGCTCTACGAGAGCGACGAGGTGCTCTGGCTGCTCGACGGCGAGCTGCACCCGGGCGGGGAGCGGCTGACCCTGCGTCTCGCAGAGCTGGCGGGCGTCGCGCCGGGTCAGCGCGTCGTCGACGTCGCCTGCGGCCGGGGCGCCACCGCGCTCCTCCTCGCGCGCGAGCTGGGCTGCGAGGCGGTCGGCGTCGACCTCGGCGCCCGCGCGATCGCCCAGGCGACGCACGCGGCCGGCGCCGGCGAGCGCGCGAGCTTCTTGGTCGGCGACGCCGAGACGCTGCCGCTCCGCGACGCCGGCTTCGACGTCGCGCTCTCCGAATGCTCGCTGTGCACGTTCCCCGACAAGCCGAGGGCGATCGCGGAGATGGCGCGCGTCGTCCGGCCGGGCGGGACGATCGCGATCGCCGACGTCACCGCCGACCTCGACGCACTCCCCGCCGCGCTGCGCACCGCGTCCGCGCAGGTCGCGTGCGTGGCCGACGCCCGCAGCGCCGACGAGTACGTCGCGCTGCTGCGCGACGCCGGCTGCGAGCCGCTGGCGACCGAGCCGCACGACGCCGAGCTGCGCGCCATGGCCGACCGTGTCGAGGCGCGGCTCCGAGTCGCCCGGATGCTCACACCGCCGGGCGAGCAGCGCGAGCGCGCGCGCGAGGCCGCAGCGCTCGCCCGCATGGCGATCGAGGCGATCGCGCGCGGAAGCCTCGGCTACGCGCTGATCACCGCCCGCGTCTGATCTGGGCGCCCGAGCTGAGGTCGCGACGATGCAGGCGTCCCCGGTTCGCGGGGAAAGTGCCGGTCTGCAGGCAGTTCTCATGGCCGGCATGTCTCGGGGTCCTTGAGCGGTTCCTGATCGGGCGCGGCGAGCGGGTCCTACGGGTCACCACGAAACTGATGGCAGCGTCGCGGCGCAACGTTCGTGACCGCGGCAAGTCCGACAGCATCGACGCGATCGCGGTCGCGGGGGCGGCGCTCAGGGAGGGCTTGGATGGGTTGCCGGCCGCGCAGCGGCGCCGAGCCGGCCGCTGAGGCGGGCCTTCCGGAGCCTGTCCAAATCGCCCTTCCTGCTGCGACGTCTTGTCGAGGCCGCCGATCCGGGCGGCGACGTCGACAAGGAGCCATCGTGTCCAACCCGCAGCACACAGCCACCAGTCCGTGGACCCGGTTCGAGGCCGAGCGCGCCTTCAAGCGCGCGGCCCGCGCGCGGCGCCGCGCCGCGCTCGTCGGGCGCCTGAAGCGCTGCGAGCGCAGGCTGGCCGTCTACGACGACGCCGGCCATTCCCTCACCGGCTCTCGCCGCGGCCCGCTCGAGATCACGCTCGACGCGATCCGGGGCACCACGGAGCCGAACCGGGCCGCGCAGTTCGACGACGCATTCCGCCCGGCCGGGCTCACCGGCCGCCGCTGGAGGAGCGTCTGGCTCGCGTTCAACCGCGGCGCGACGCTGCCGCCGATCTCGGTGATCCGGGTCGGCGACGACTACGCGATCCGCGACGGCCATCACCGCGTGTCGGTCGCCAGGGCGCTCGGCGTGCCGACCATCCGCGCGGTCGTCGCCTAGGGTGCGGCGATGTCTCGGTACATGCTGCTGGTGTATGAGGAGGAGGTCGACGCGGCCGTCCAGGCCGAGCGCGAGAAGGTGACGCCGGCGCTGGTCGAGCTGCACGCAAGCTTGCGCGAGGCGGGGTTGCTCGTGGGCGTCCAGCGCCTGCGCTCGACGGAGAGCGCGACCTCGGTCCGTCAGCGCGACGGGCAGACCGAGATCACCGACGGACCGTTCGCGGTGACCAAGGAGGTGCTGGCGGGCTACTACGTGCTGGAGTGCGCTGACCTCGACGAGGCGCTGAAGCACGCCAAGCGGCTGCCGATGCTGCCCTGGGCGACGGTGGAGGTCCGCCCCGTCGTGTCGCCTGGCGAGTGGCTCGAGGTGGCGCGGGAGGCCGGCGTGGACGTGCCCGACGAGGCGGTGAGCGACCTGGCGTGAGCCGTGGCGTGGAGCCGGCCGACCCGGTCTCGGCAGCGGTCGCGCGGGCGTTCCGCGAAGAGCGGGCGATCGTACTGGCCACCCTGATACGGCAGGTCGGCGACTTCCAGCTGGCCGAGGACGCCGTGCAGGACGCGTTCGAGGCCGCGGTGACCGTATGGCGGCGCGACGGGATCCCGGCCAAGCCGGGGGCGTGGATCACCACGGCGGCGCGGCGGCGGGCGATCGATCGCCTGCGCCGCAACCGGTCCGTGGCCGGTCGCGCCGAGCGGCTGGCCGAGCTGACGCGCCTGGACAACGCGCACGAGGAGCCATCGATGGAGGACGAGAGCACAATCGTCGACGACCGGCTGCGGCTGATCTTCACCTGCTGTCACCCGGCGCTGGAGATGCCCGCCCGCGTGGCGCTCACGCTGCGGGCGCTCGGTGGCCTGACGACAGGGGAGATCGCCCGCGCCTTCCTGGTCGCCGAGCCGAGCATGGGCAAGCGGATCGTTCGCGCGAAGCGCAAGATCGCGGAAGCGCACATTCCGTACCGAGTGCCGGCCGACGAGGAGCTGCCCGATCGCCTGCGCGGCGTGCTGCGGGTGGTGTACCTGATCTTCAACGAGGGTTACGCGGCCGCCGAGGGCGATCGGCTCGTCCGCGAGGAGCTGTGCGACGAGGCGATCCGGCTCGGCGAGCTGCTGACCCGGCTCATGCCCGACGACGCCGAGGTGTGGGGACTGCTGGCGTTGATGCTGCTGCACGACGCGCGCCGCGTCGCTCGTGTCGACGCGAGCGGCCGTTACCTCGCGCTCGACGAGCAGGACCGCTCGCTGTGGGATGAGGACCGGCTCCGAGAGGGCCTCGCGGCGCTCGCGCGCGCGGTGCGGCTGCGGCGTCCCGGCGAGTACCAGCTGCAGGCCGCGATCACCGCATTGCAGATCGAGGCTCCCGACGCGGACTCCACGGACTGGGCGCAGATCGCCGAGCTGTACGGCGCCCTCGCCATGCTCAACCCGTCGCCGGTGGTCGAGCTCAACCGCGCGGTCGCCGTCGGGCTCGCGTCCGGGCCCGCCGACGGCCTGGCGCTGCTTGAGCCGCTGCTCGGCGATCCGGCGCTCGAGCGCTACCAGCCGTTGCACGCGGCGCACGCCGAGCTGCTCAGCCGCGCGGGCGACGCCGAGGGCGCCGCGGCCGCGTACGAGCGGGCGATCGCGCTCAGCGCCAACGCCGTCGAGCGCGCCGAGCTTGAGCGGCGCCTCGACGCGCTGCGCTGACGGATTCCGGAAGCGTGTCCAAATCGCCCTCCCTGCTGCGACGTCTTGACGAGGCCGCCGATTCGGGCGGCGACTTCGACAAGGAGACATCGTGCCCAACTCACAGCACAGACACCCCCCGGCACAGCCCGACCCCCGCCGCTGGCAGGCGCTCGCGCTGCTGTGCACGGCCTTCTTCATGGTCATCCTCGATTCCGCGATCGTCATCGTGGCGCTGCCCTCGATCGACGCGGACCTGGCCGTCTCGGCCGGGGACCTGCAGTGGGTGCTGAGCGCCTACCTGCTCAGCTTCGGCGGCCTGCTGCTGCTCGGCGGGCGCGCCGCCGACCTGCTGGGCCGACGCCGGATGTTCATCGTCGGCACCGCCCTGTTCGCGCTCGCTTCGCTCGGCGCCGGGCTGGCGGGAAGCGTCACCGCGCTGCTCATCGCGCGCGTCGTGCAGGGAGTGGCGGCCGCGATCCTGACACCGACCGCCCTGTCCATCGTCACGACAACCTTCCCGGAGGGCGCCGAGCGCAACAAGGCGCTCGGGATCTGGGGCTCGACCGGCGCCATCGGCGGGACCGCGGCGTGGCTGATCGGCGGCCCGATCACCGACGGCCTCGGGTGGGAGTGGATCTTCTTCATCAACGTGCCCGTCGCCGCCGCGGTGGCCGCCCTCAGCCCGGTGCTCCTGCGCGAGAGCCGCGAGGCAACTGCGAAGCGGCGCTTCGACATCGCCGGCGCGGTAACGATCACGGCCGCGCTGGTGGCGCTGGTCTACGCGGTCGTCGAGGCCCCGGAGGCCGGTTGGGCGAGCGCCCAGACGCTCGGCCTGCTCGCGCTGGCGGCTGCCCTGACCGCGGTCTTCGCCGGCATCGAGTCGCGCTCCGTCGCTCCGCTGGCGCCGCTGGGCGTGTTCCGGTCGCGGGCGCTGGTGGGCGGCAACCTCGTCCTCCTCGCGCTCGGGACGATGGCCTTCGGCGTGCCGTTCATCCTCACCCAGTACGCCCAGGAGGTCCTCGGCTGGTCGCCCATCCACTTCGGGCTCGTCTCGGTCGTCATGCCGGTGACGGCGGTGATCGGAACCTCCATCGCGCAGGCGATCGCCACCAAGGGTGGCGTCAGGCGCGTGGCGGTCGTCGCCATGGCGCTCACCGGCCTGGGCAGCCTGCTGCTGACGCAGGTGTCGGTCGGCGGCAGCTACTTCGGCGACCTCTTCGTCCCCCTGCTGCTGCTCGGCCCCGGCATCGGCGCCGCCTTCGTCGCCGGCTCGATCGCGTCGCTGACCGGCGTGGCCGAGAGCGACGCCGGGTTGGCCTCGGGCCTCAACAACGCGTCGTTCCAGATCGGCGGCGCAATCGGCGTGGCGATCCTGTCCACGGTCGCCGTGTCCGGCGCACACGGCGCCGACCCCCTGGCCGCGCTCACCGACGGCTACCAGTCCGCCTTCGCCGTCGCGATCGCCGTCGCCGCGCTCGGGGCGGCAGCCGCGACCGCGCTGCTCGGCCGGCGCCGCGAGCGCGCGCCCAGGGCCGCCGCCGACCCCGCGCCGGCCGCCGCATAAGCAACCACAAGAGAAGGAGAATCGTCATGCAACTCGAGAACATGCCGCCGGTCGTGTCGCCGCAGGAGTGGCAGGCCGCGTGGGAGGAGATGCTGGTGAAGGAGAAGGCGCTGACCCGCGCCCGCGATGCGCTGGCCGCGGAGCGCCGCCGGATGCCGAGGATGGCCGTCGAGAAGGACTACCGCTTCGAGGGCCCGGACGGCCCGGCGAGCCTGCTCGACCTGTTCCAAGGGCGCCGGCAGCTGATCGTCTACCGGTTCTTCTACGAGCCTGGCGTGGACGACTGGCCCGAGGGCGGCTGCCGTGGCTGCTCCCTGGTCACCGGTGACCAGATGAGTCACCTCGCCCATCTGAATGCCCGCGACACGACCCTCGTGTTCGCCTCGCGCGCACCGCAGCCCGATATCGAGCGCTACAAGGCGCGCATGGGCTGGGAGCAGATCCCGTGGTACACGATCACGGACGACTTCGACTCCGACTTCGGCGTCGCCGAGATGCACGGCACCAACGCCTTCATCCGCGACGGCGAGCGGATCTTCCGCACCTACTTCATCAACGAGCGGGGCGACGAGGCGCTGGTCAGCACGTTCAGCTACCTCGACATGACGGCGCTCGGACGCCAGGAGGCGTGGGAGGACTCCCCCGAGGGCTACCCGCAGACCCCGCGTGCCACTGCGGCGACCGTCGGGGGGAGGAACGCGGGCCCCTACGGGTGGTGGAACCTGCACGACGAGTATGAGTAGGCGCCCGGGTGATCGCGGCCGGTGCAGGGCGTCCAGGGGCGACGCCCTGCACCGGGCTGGGACGCGTTGAGCCGCGACTCACCCACGCCACTCGCCGACCACCTGCTGGGTGGCGACATTGATCCTGAGTTGGACACGCGTTGGTCACAACTGTCATCCGAGAGCGGTTCGTAGGCGGAAGCGGCGTTCGGGGTCCGGCCTTGCGACAGTTGCTCTGCGTGGCAAGAGGGTGGCTGGGCCGCCGTCCGGCCGGGGCGAACTGCGATGGTGCTACCGCGCGTCCCGCGAATGCCGGCGTGCTGCGGCACCGGTGACGATTGAATCGCTGGGCTCCTCCGTCGCTGCCCAGCTCGCAAGCAGGCCGGACGCCTCCGCCGACTTCGAGCCGGGCTCTGCGGTGTAGGCGACGAGCGCAGTCGTTCGCGGCGCGATCCCAGTCTGCGAAGAAGTCGCGGGCCTCGGGGTGGAAGAACACGAACCGTGCCCAGTTGCGGGGCTGTCGACCGCGGCCGAAGATCGCGGGAAACAGGGCGCGGCCGAGCGCGTTCGCTCCGAGAGCGTCCAGGCGGCCATTCTCGGCGAAGGCCGGGGACGCGGTCATCGCGTCGAGGATCCAGTGCACGCTCGGGCGGACGGTCTTCGTCGGCGATCGGCGGTGACGGCTGGACGTCGGGCAGCACGAGGATGAACCTGCGAGATGAGGCGGTCGGGCGCATCACGATCGCGACGCTGTACAGCCGATTTCGGCGGCGGCACGTGCGATCTGGCCACCACCGACATCAAGGCTGCCGGCTTCCAGCTCGACACGACTCCCGCCTTGGACGACACGTGGCGTCGTGATCGCGCGCATCCTCCGCTGTCGCATCAGGCAGAAGCGACAGCGCCGCCCAGGCCTCGAGCCGCCGCGCGGGACGAGAGCACCGTGCCGAACTGCCCCCTCGTGGGAACGGGGCAGCCCGCACCGCGCCCCACAAACGACTCCCCCAGCCGCGAGTGGTCAGCTCGTCACCTCGAGCACGACCTTGCCGTGTTTGTCGCGGGCCATGCTGCGCTCAAAGGCGCGCGCGGCATCCTCGAGCGTGAACAGCGAGTCGACGGCCGGCGGCGGCAGGCCGTCGTCGAGCAGCACCGAGAGCTGCGCCAGCTGCCGGCGGTTTGCCTCGACGACGAAGTACACGCTGCGGATCCCGCTCGCGTGGGGCGGCTCTTCGGCCACCGAGACGAGCCGCCCACCGTCGCGCAGCACGCCGGGGGAACTGTGCAGCCGCTCGCCGCCGGTGGTGTCGAAGACGAGGTCGAAGGGTTCGAGGCTCGCGTCCCATCGCGCCGTGCGGTCGATGACGACGTCGGCGCCGAGCTCTCGAGCCCGCTCGACATCACGGGCCGACGTCGTGGCGGTCACGTGTGCGCCGTGTCGGCTGGCCAGCGGTGTCGCGAACTGCCCGACCCCGCCCGCGGCCCCGTGGATGAGCACCCGCTCGCCCGCCGCAAGCCCGCCGTGCTCGAAAAGCCCCTGCCAGGCGCTGAGCGCGGCGAGCGGCACGGCGGCCGCCTCGGGGTGGCTGAGCCCGCGCGGCTTGGGCGCGAGCAGCTCCGCGTTGATCGCCGCGTAGTCGGCCGCGACTCCGTCGCGGTCGAAGGCGGTCATGCCGTACACGTGGTCCCCGACCGCAAGCCGGTCGACGCCGGCCCCGAGCTCAGCCACGACGCCGGACAGCTCGTAGGACGGGATCGCCGGGAGTCGGTCGACAGGCCACTCGAGCTCGTCGCGGGTGATCGCCGCGGCGTGAACGCGCACCAGCGCCTCGTCAGGCCCCGGCGCCGGGGTCGTGATCTCCTCGAGGACCAGCTGTTCGGGCCCCCCGGCGGCACGGAGTACGACCGCTCGCATCGTCGTGGATGTCATCCGCAGCCGGCGGCGTCGAGCTGCACGCAGATCAGGTTGCCACAGTCGTTGCCTTGGGCACGAACTGCTCGAGGATTCAACCAACGACGTTGAGCGACGCCCGCGACGACGCTCGCGTGAACGATCGGCCGAGCGCCGGCTCGAGGGGCCAGCATGCAGCCTTATCGGTCGGCCCGAGGCACAGCGCTCTGCCGGTGATGCCGCTTCACGTGGATGTACGGGCGCCCGCGTGCGGAGAGACCGATGCCGGCTGACACACGCTGGGGGACACCATTGTCATCGCGCGCCGTACTCGGTGTCGGCCTAGAGCCAAATCGTTTGGGCGACACGCGGAGTTGTTCCGCGTGACTGCATCCGTCGAAAAGCAGCCTATTTGCAGGCACTTATCATGCCGGAGGAGGGACTCGAACCCGGGCCCTGCGCGGTGCTCATGACGAGCCGCTCGCCGGGCACGAGCTCGCGGATCTCGTAGGTGTAGCTGAGCCGGCGACCGAGGAGGGTGGCGAGGAACGCGAGCCGCGAGCCGACGGCGAGCGGCCGCGGCGTCTCCCACTCGACGGCCTTGATGTTCGCGTACCACGAGTCGAGGCCGCGGACCTCTGAGAACGCGTCGCTCAAAGGCCCCATCTAGCTCTCAGACGGCGTTACGCTTCGGCCGTGGCCGTCCCGCCTGACATTCGGTATGTGAGTTGTGGCGGGCGGGATCTTGCGTATCAGGTGGTGGGCTCCGGGACGGCCGGGTTCGTGAGGTACCTGGACCTCGGCGCGCATCTGGACCTGATGTGGACGGACCCGGCGTGGGGCCAGCAGTCGGAGCGCTTCGGCGAAGCATGGTGCGCGCCGTTCTTTCAGATGCGCGGCATCGGGCTGTCGGAGCCGGTCGAGCGCCTACCGACGCTCGAGGAGCAGGCGCAGGACATCGCAACGGTCCTGGATGCGGTCGGGCTGGACCGGGCGCTGGTTTACGGGTCGGGCGCCACCGCGCCTGGCGCGGTCATGTTCGCCGCCATGTACCCGGACCGCGTCGACGGGCTGGTGCTGAACCTTCCCATCCTGTCCGGTCCGCTGGCCGACGACCCCGACCTGACCGGCTGGGAGCCGGGCGAGGCGCGTCGCTGGGCCGAGTCGTGGCTCGAGGTCGCCGACGATTGGGGCAGCGGCAGGATGATCGACGTCTGGGACCCGGTGATCGCCTCGCCGCGCGTCTACCGGCAAGCCGCCCTGCTCGAGCGGACGGTCGCCAGCCCGGCAGTGGCGAAGACGTACCTCGAAGCCGCGTTGCGGACGGACGTGTCGCGTATCGTCCCTCAGGTGCAGTGCCCGGTTCGGGTTCTGCACATGCCGACCAACACAATGCCCGAGGCGGTGAGCCGGCACGCCGCAGAGCTGTTTCCCGCCGGCGAGCTTCACGTCCTGCGGCCGAGCGAGCCGGGGATGTCCTTCGGCGAGAGCTTCGTCCCAGTCTGGGAGCACAACGTCGAGCTCGTCACCGGCCAGGCTGCCCCGCCATCGGATCGCCGGATGGCAACGGTGCTGTTCGAGGATGTGATCGGCTCGACCAAGCTCATCTCGGAGATCGGCGACGACGCATGGGGCAGGCTCAGCGTCCGGCGCGACCGCCTGGTCCGCGACTGCGTCGAGGACCACGGCGGGCAGATCGTCCACACCGCCGGCGATGGCTCCATGTGCACGCTTCCGGGCCCCGCGGCCGCGATCCGCTGCGCCGAGCAGCTGCACGAGGTCGTGCGCACCCTGAAGCTCGATCTGCGAGTCGGTATCCACACCGGCGAGTGCGAGCGGATCGGCGACGATCTGGCCGGGATGGCAGTGCACGTAGCGGCGAGGATCGGTGCGGCCGCCGCGTCCGGCGAGACGCTCGTCTCCAGGACGGTGAGCGATCTCGTCGCCAGCTCAGGCGGCAACTTCGCCACGCGCGGGATCCATGAGCTGAAGGGAGTGCCCGGCGACTGGGAGCTGCTCGCGGCCACCGGAAGCACACCCGAGCCGAGCGCGCAGGCGCGGCCGCCCAAGCCGCGCCTGAGCGACCGCCTCATCGTCACCGCGGCGCGGCGGATGCCGCGCGTCCTCACCGCCGTCAACCGCCTCGACTCAGCTCGCTCGCGGCGGCGCGTGGCTCGATGAAGCCGTAGCCGCGCTCACCTCGAGCGACAGGCGAAAACCTCCTCCGCAGCTCGTCCGCGCGCACGGGCCCGACCGACGTCGCCAGCCGCGTCGACCGACCATGTCCACGAGGTAGATCGTGCCCAGCACGACCGATTCGGCGGTCACGGCCGGTCCTCGGCGGGCAAGGTCACGAGCCGCTCCCTGACGACCTCCTCGGCCGCCCGCGCGGCCGGCGCGTGGCCCGTGACCGCCGTCACGAACGGCTCCTTCTCGAGCGCGTAGAGCAGCACGTCGGTCCGAGCGACCGCCGTCGCGTTCCGCGGAGTCTCTTTCAGCAGCGCGATCTCGCCGATGCCCTCGCCACGGCGACGCGTCGCGAGTGCACGGCCATCCGCGGAGATGTCGACCTCGCCGTCGGCGATCGCGTAGTAGCGGTCGCCGGGCTCACCCTCCCGGATGACGGCGTTCCCCGCCGGGACCCGCTCGGGAATGAGGTTTCGCGCGAGGCTCTCGAGCACCGGCGCGGGAAGCAGCGCGAAGATCTTCATCGACCTGAGCAGACTGACCTCGACGATCGGAACGGTTGCCATGGAGTCGATCGCGAGCAGCGTACGGATGCGAAGCAACGCCACGGCGGGGAGCAAGATCCCCGCCCCGATCAGCGCCGCCTCCGCTCCACCCACTGCGACGAGCGCGGGCACCAGGACGGAGCCGAGGGCGAGCCCGACCATCGACAGCGCCTCGAGCAGGGCAAACGTCCGTGAGAGCACATCGGGCTGGGCCACCCGCTGGAGCAACGTGCGTCCGGAGACGTCGAGGACGATTCGTCCCACCCCCACCGCGCCGAGGAGGACGAACGCTCCGAGCACGGTCGGGAACGCCCCGAGCAGCACGAGCGGCGCCCCCATGAGCGCCGCGCCGGTCAGGACCGGAAGCGCGAGCCCTTGCCGGCCGATGAGCGTGACGGTGGCGATGGCGCCGACCACTGCCCCGGCGCCCAAAGCGGTGTTCAGGTAGCCCACGCCGGACTCGCCGAGATCGAGCACGTCGATCGCGAGCACGACCGCGAGCACGTCGAACGCCCCGATGACCACGTACTCCGCTGCCAGAAGCAGCACGAGCAACCGCGACGCCGGGGATCCGCCGACCGCCCGGAAGCCTTCCGCGAGCTCGTCGAGCGTCCCTTGTACGGCGGATTCAGCCGGAGCGCTCTTGTGGGACGCGCGCCGCGCGATGCCTGTGAGCGCGGCGGCCGAGGCGAGCGCGGGAACGGTGCAGAGTGCGAACACCGCCCCGACGGTCGACACGGCAAGGACGACCCCGGTGATCGCCGGGGCGACGAAGATGCAGGCGCTCTCGATCCATCCGGAGACGACGTTGAACGCCGTAAGCTCGTCGGGCTCGCGGGCGAGCTCTGGCACGAGCACGGCTTGGGCCGGCCTGGTGACCGTGACCGCGGTGCAGCCCACCGTGGCGAACAGGTACGCGAGAACCGGCGGGCCGCCGGCGACCAACGCGAGCGCCGTGGCGCCCATGGCGGCGCCTTGGACCAGGTAGGCCGCGATGAGCACGTGCGCGGGCGAGCGGCGATCGGCAAGCACGCCGCCGTACGGAGCGAAGAGCGCCGCCGGGACGAGCTGGACGAGCGCGACGAGGCCCGCGGTGGTCGCCCCGCCCTGGCCGAACGCATACACGAGCATCGCAATCCAGACCGCGTACTCGGCCGAGATGAACCCGGCGTAGGACAGCGCCACCCGGCGAAGATCGCGGTTGCGAAAGACGCCGGCGAGCACCGGCCGGGCCCGGGAGCTCATTCGAGCCGACCCTAGTCGACGTGCCGAGCCCACCGCAACCGCGTCACTCCGCCTCTGGGTGGGCTTCGAAGCGGTGCGGGCGTCTTCTGGGGGCTATGCGAGGGGACAGGTCTGCACGCCCCCGAGAATCGCCCTCACCGCCCAGAGCGAAATCCAGAGTGCGGGAGGCCCGGACACGCGGAATGATTCCGCGCGTCCCGCTTTCGCCAGAAGCAGCAAAAAGCCACCCATGTGCAGGCACTTCCCATGCCGGAGGAGGGACTCGAACCCCCGACACGCGGATTATGATTCCGGCGCGCTTTGGCTCTGTGACTGAGTTTGAGGGCCCTGGGGGACCGAAAAGGGGACAGGAATGCGGTGCCAGGTACGCGTTCCCGCGCCTCGCCGAGCCGTCACGAGTGGTCGGCGGCCTTGCCGTCCCGGGATCACGTCCGGAAGTCATTGGGTCGAGTACTCGATCCTTGGTCCGCTGGAGGTACGCGGCGATGGCCGCGCGATAGAGCTCGGTGGCTCCCGGCCGTGGGCGGCGCTGGCAGTGCTGGCGCTGAACGCCAAAGCTGCGCCGGGCGCCGGCCTTGTGGCCGGCGCCTGGGCGCGGTGCTGGTCACGCGGTGACGCGGGTGCGTCCGCTATGGCGCTTGTGCCTGATGATCCCGGCGATCGCGGCGAGAGCGGCCAGCCAGATGGCGATCGCGGTCCAGGGAATGTCGCGCTCGGCGGGCGCGCTGAGCGCCGCGATCGTCGTCGGTTCCGGCCGCGGGTTGGCCTGCTCACCCTGCGCGGGACGGGTCGGGTAGGGGTTGATCTGCGCGAGGCGGGCCTGCTTGTGCTGCTCGGCGGCGGCGGCCTTGGCGACGGCCGGGGGCATGTCGGCGGGCCGCGCGAGGGCGGTCGGGGCGGCGAGCGCCGCGATCGCGATCGCGGTGGTGAGGGTGCGGATGATGCTGCGGGGCATGACGGGGCTCCTGTGTGGTGGACGGGTGCCGTGTCGGCGATCGCCACGCTCCCGCCCCTTGGTTACTGGCCAGCTTCAGTTCGGCAGCAACGCGGCTGCTGCCAGCGGGCAAGCCGGCAGCAAGCGCAGCCCGCGACGGTGGCGGCAGTCGCCCTGTCCAACCGCCGCCAGGAGCCCGCCCGACATGACCGTCGCCCAGATCACCCAGCCCGCTCAGCGCACCGACGCGCTCTCCGCCCACGCGTACTGCCTGCCCATCGTCCGCGAGCTCCCGGTCCCGGCCGCCGACCTCCTCGCGGACCGTGCCTGGTGATCAGCTCGCCGCGCGTCAGGGCGCCGACGCCCTGGACACGCGGTCTCACGGGCCGGGTAACGTCGCCTGGCAGTGTTCGATTTCGGGCTCCTCGGGCCGCTCGAAGTACGCGCCGACGGCCGTGCGGTACCGCTCGGCGGTGCCCGACCGCGCGCGGTGCTCGCGGTGCTCGCGTTGCACGCCAACGAGCCGGTGAGCGCGGAACGCCTCGCCGTCGGGCTGTGGGGAGAGGATGCGCCGCCCAGCGCGGTCAAGACGGTTCAGGTCTACGTCGCACGGCTGCGCAAGGCGCTCGGCGACCCGGATGTCCTCGTCACCACACCAGCCGGCTACCGCCTCCGCGTCCGTCGTGGCGAGCTCGACGCCGATCGCTTCGAGCGGCTGGTCGCCGACGGCCGTGAGGCGCTCGCGGCCGGCCGGGCGGAGGACGCTGCGGCGACACTGCGCGAGGCGCTCGAGCTCTGGCGTGGGCCGCCATTGGCCGAGTTGTCCTCCGTACCGTTCGCGCCGGCCGAGATCGCCCGCTTACAAGAGCAGCACCACGCCGCCGTCGAGGTCCGGATCGGCGCCGATCTGGCCGCCGGGCGCCACGCCGAACTCATCGGCGAGGTGCAGCAACTCACGTCCCAGCACCCCTGGCGTGAGCGGCTGCACGCGCAGCTGATGCTCGCGCTCTATCGCAGCGGCCGGCAAGCCGACGCGCTCGAGGCCTACCGGCACGCGCGAGGTGTGCTGATCGACCAGCTCGGGATCGAGCCGGGCACCGAGCTCCATGACCTGCACGAGGCGATCCTCGCCCACGACCCCACACTCGATTCCGCACCCGCCACGGGTGGGACACCGTCCAACGAGCGTCACGACCCACGGGCATCGCCGGACATGCGCCGCGACAGCATGTTGCCGGCGCCTCCGAATCGCACCATCGCTCGCGAGCAGCAGCTCGCGGCGATCAACGAGCGACTGGCCACCGCATCGGTCCGGCTCTTGACGCTAACGGGACCGGGCGGCGTGGGGAAGACCCGGCTCGCGCTCGAGTCTGCTCGTGCCGTTCGGGCGGGCTTCGCCGACGGTGCGTGCTTCGTGTCGCTCGCCGCGCTGCAACGGCCTGAGGAGGTGCCCGCGGCTGTCGTGAGCGCGCTCGGGATCACTCTGCTCGCCGGCGAGACGCCCAACGAGGCGGCTGAGCGGTTCCTTGCCGCCAGACGTCTGCTGCTCGTCGCTGACAATTTCGAGCATGTGCTCGCCGCCGCGCCGTTCATCGGCGCGCTGCTGGGCGCCTGTCCCGCACTGACGGTGCTCGCCACGAGCCGCGAGCCGCTCGCGCTGCGCGCCGAAGAGCGCTATCCCGTCCCGCCACTCTCGCTGCGCGAACTCGCAACGCCCGAGAACACGGAGGACGCTTTCACGCTGTTCGTCGAGCGGGCACGAGCCCACGATCCCGCGTTCGATCTCAGCGACGACAACGCTGCGGCGGTCGGCGAGATCTGCCGGCGTGTCGACGGGCTGCCGCTGGCGATCGAGCTCGCCGCCGCCCGCTGCGTGCTGATGTCGCCCGTCGAGATCGCCGAGCGTCTGGACGTGGCACTCGGCGCTCCCGGCGCCGCCGCCCGCGATGCGCCTGCGCGCCACCACACGCTGCGCGCGACCGTGGACTGGAGCTACGAGTTGCTGAGCGACGGCGAGCAGGCGTGTTTCGTGCGCTTCGCCGCGTTCGCGGGCGGCGCGACGATCGACGCGGCCCAGGCGGTCACCGACGCTGACCTCGACACGCTCGATCACCTCGTCGGAAAGAGCCTGCTCGTACGCCGACGGCAGTCGCACCCGGCCACCAGGCTGCAGATGCTCGAGACCGTTCGCGCCTACGCGGCCGAGCGCTTCGCGGTAGCCCACGACCGCGAAGCCGTCCGCGAGCGCCACTACCGGCACTTCCTGGCCGTCGCCGAGCGCCACGGGACCGAGCAGCTGCTGATGCGGGCGGGCGGCAAGGAGCACCTCAGGCGTCTCGACGTGGAGATTCACAACTTCGACGCCGCCCTGCGGTGGGCGGTCGGCCAGCCGGATGCCGGACTGGCGCTGGCGATGGTCGCAGCGCTCTGCCCGTATTGGGACCAACGAGAGCACTACGCCAGGGACGCGGTCGACTGGATCGACCGGGCGTTGGCCCTGCCCGGCGCCGGGAACCACCCGGCGGAGCATGGCCGCACGCTCATGGCCAAGGCCTTCTACCTGCGATGGTGCGGCCGCGGCGCCGAGGGGTCCACGGCCCTTGCTGAGGCTGAAGCCGTTGTCCGCGCTCTCGGCGATCCGCTCGTGCTCGCCAGGGTCCTGCACGGATGCTCGGCGTGGTGGACGATCTCCGGCCGGTACGACGCCGCGGATTCGGTCGCCGACGAGGCGCTGCGATGCGCGACGGCGGCCGAAGACGAATGGGAGATCGCCGAGTCGTTGAGAGCCAAGGCGAGCGCCGCCGCCACACTCCCAGAGTTGCGCGAACGCGTCGACCGAGCCGCCGTGCAGCTGGAGCACGTCGGCAACGTGGTCAGACTCGGCCAGCTGTTCAGCGACGCCGCCTACGGCGCGCTGGCCCTCGGTGCCGACCGCGACGCGAGAGCGTTCGCCGAACGCGCAGCGCCGATCCTGCGCGACGTCGGCAACCCGGGCCCCTGGATGATCCTGCGTGGCAATACCGGGCTGGCCGCCCTTCTGACCGGCGACACGGACGCCGCCCGCGAGGCCTTCCGAGAGGAACTCGAGCTCTGCCGCCGGCTCAGTGCTCTGCCGATCGCCTCCGAAGGTCTCCTCGGCCTTGCGGCCGTCGCCGTCGTCGACGGCGACCTCGGCCACGCCGCGCGCCTCAGAGGCGCCGCGGCAGCGCACGGCTACGGCCAGCAGCAGGACGACATCGAAGCGAGGCTCGAGGCGGATTTCTTCACAACCGCCCGAACGCGCCGCGGAGCCGAGACATGGGACAACGCCGTCCGCGAAGGCGCTCAGCTGAGCTTCGAGGACGCAATCGCCTACGCGTTGAACGAACAGCGCGCGCTGTCGGCACACGAAGCTTCTCCGACGTGACCGCCGCCTGACCAAGGCGCGCGTCCTGCGGCTGGTTGACTGATGGTCCTCGCCTAGCGGGCCGAGACTGGTGAGATCGCGCAGGAGGTGCTGGCTGCGCGACGTCGCGATGGGCGGGGCACGCCACTGCCGCACCAGCGCGAAACGCGTCGGCAGCGTGCCCGAGTCACTTCGTTCCGAGGCGACACGAGCACCACCGGGGGAAGCGGAGCTGCCCGCGTCCGGGGGGACATGCGGAGGGGACATTAATGCGCGCCCCCGGAGCAAACGCTCACGGCACAGAGCCGAATTCGACGCTCCGAAGCCTGGGCGTGCGGAATGCATTCCGCGTGTCCCTCCGGCTCAGAAGATGCCGATTTGCAGGCACTTCTCATGCCGGAGGAGGGACTCGAACCCCCGACACGCGGATTATGATTCCGCTGCTTCTTGGCTCTACAGAGCCGCAAACGGGGGCGGGGGACACGAGAGGGGACACATCCGCAGAAGCTCCTGCGCGAGATGGCGCGCGACGCCCGCGTCGCTCAGCGCATTGCGACAGCGAGCTTGCGATGTGCGAGGACGCTCGCATCTCGTCCTTGGCGAGCGTGTGCCGGCAGAGCGGGCGCCCCGCCAGGACCGGGCGGCAGCAGGCGGCACCGTTCCGCATGTATGGACGGGGAGCCAGGGCCGCCGTGCACTCGGGGGGTGGTCCAGGTTGAGCGTCGTCTTAGGCTGCGTAGGGCAGGGCGGTTTACGATCGTCGTGTCGTGTCGGCGCACGTGATCCGCTTGCTGGGACCGCCGGAGATCGAGCGCGACGGAGCGATTGTCGCGCCGCCGCGCGGTCATAAGGCGTGGGCCGTGCTGGCGTACGTGGTGCTGGCGGAGCGACCGGTGGCGCGCACGCGGCTGGCGGGGCTGGTCTTCGGCGATGCCGATGATCCGCGCGGTGCCCTGCGCTGGACGTTGGCGCAGCTGCGTCGCGCGCTAGGGGTTCCCGGCGCGATGCACGGGGATCCTGTGGCGCTGGGGTTGCCGGCGGGGGCTGTGGTGGACGTGCTTACGCTGGCTTCCGGCGAGCCGGATCCCGAGCTCGTTCGCGGCGAGTTGCTGGAGGGGGTCGATCCCGGCGCCGGCGCGGAGTTCGACGCGTGGCTGCTGGTGGAGCGCCGGCGCTTTGCGGGCGTCTGCGAGGCCGTCTTGAGGGATGCGGCGCTGGGTGCGTTAGCGGCCAGTGTTCCGCTTGACGGTGCGGCGCTGGCGTCTCGGGCGCTCGCGCTGAACAGATTCGATGATGGTGCCCACGAGTTGCTGGTGCGCTGCCTCGCGAGGGCGGGCGAGGTCGCTGCTGCGCGCGATCATGCCGACGCCTGCGAGGTGCTGTTTCGCCGCGAGTTGGGGCGCGCGCCCGATCCGGGGGTGCGCCGGGCGGCCGACGAGCACGGCGCGCAGAGCGCTCCGGGACGCGGCGATCGGGCGGCCGCTGTGGGGCAGCTCGACGCGGGGCGCGCGGCCGTGGCTGCTGGCGCGGTCGAACCGGGAGTGGCATGTCTGAGGCAGGCCTGTGCCGAGGCGCGGGGCGTTGGCGACCCGGCGCTGCTCGCGCGCGGACTGGGGGCGCTGGGGGCTGCGCTGGTGCATTCCGTTCGAGGCGGTGACGAGGAGGGCGCGGCGGTGCTGCACGAGGCGCTCGCGCTCGCCGAGGCGGCCGGCGACCGCGAGGTCGAGTGCAAGGTCTGCCGCGAGATCGGCTTCGTGTGGGCACAGGCGAGTCGCGGGGTATCGGCGGGCAGGTGGCTGGCACGGGCCGGCACGCTCGCGGCGGACGACAAGGAGCGTGCGGCCGTGCTCGGTGTGCGCGGAAAGGCGCTGTCTGACCGGGCGCACTACGAGGCGGCGATCGGTCTGCTCTGGGAGTCGATCGCGAGTGCGCGCCGCTGCGGCGACGTCCGCCAGGCGGCGTGGTCGCTGGCGATCCTCGGCCGTGCGCTGCTCTTACGCGACCAGTGGGAGGAGGCGGTCGAGATGCTCGATGACTCGCTCGCGCTCGTACGCGAGGACGGCTGGGTGGCGTTCCAGCCATTCCCGGAAGCGCTGAGGGCCGAGGTCGCGCTGCGGCAGGGCGACCCCGATCGCGCTATCGCGCTACTCGATCACGCCTTTGCGCTTGGTTGTCGCATCGGCGACCCTTGTTGGGAGGCGATTGCCGCGCGCGCGAGGGGCCTCGTGCACGAGGCGGCGGGCGAGCGCCCCTCCGCGTTGGCGTGGCTGCGCGACGCCGCGGTCCGCGCGGTGCGGTTCGCCGATCCGTACGTCTGGATGCACGCCTACTGCCTGGAGGCGCTCGCCGATGTCGCAATCGCCGATGCCGCGCCCGATGCCAGCGAGTGCGTGGCCCGGCTCGAGCGGCTCGCCGCCCGCGGGGACATGCGCGAGCTCGTGGTACGCGCCGCGCTGCACCGCGCGAGGCTCGGCGATCCCAGCGGTGTCGAGTCCGCCCGCCTCCTCGGCGAGGCGATCGACAACCCGGCGCTGCACGCCAAGCTCGCTGCTGCCGTGTGATCACACGCGCCGTCACACGGCGCGCTGGTGGAGTCTCGGCATTGCCACCAGGAGGTACCGATGAGTTTCAAGATTGGCCCCACGGCTGATGGGATGCGCCCGAGGGAAGCTTTGCCGCAGCTCGACGCGCGCTCGTTGGTCGACGGCGAGCGATTGGCGGCGGAGGTCAAGGAGATGTACCGCCATGTCGCCCGCGGGGAGGAGACGGAGCTCCACTTCGAGGTGGGCAGGAACCTGGCCGAGCGCCTCGGCTACGCCGGCGAGCTCCTGGACGCGATCCCGGCCGAGGCGCTGGCGTCGTTCGCGGGAGTGGGGCATCACCTCGACCTCGCCGCGCTCCAACCCGGTCAAGCGGTGCTCGACCTCGGCTCGGGATCCGGTACCGACGTCTTCTGCGCGGCGATGCTGGTTGGCGAGTCGGGTCACGTCGTGGGGGTGGACATCACCGACGAACAGCTCGACAAGGCTGCGCGGCTTCGAGACCGCGAGGCGTTCTCGCAGGTCCGATTCGTGGAGGCTCACATCGAGGAGCTCCCGTTCGACGACGCGAGCTTCGACGCAGTGCTCTCCAACGGGGTCATCAACCTTTCGCCAGCCAAGGGCCGCGTCTTCGCCGAGGCGGCACGGGTCCTCAGGCCCGGCGGGAGGCTCGCGATCGCCGACATTGTCAGCGGCCGCCCGCTCAAGGAGCGCACGCGACGCAACGTCGAGCTGTGGGCCGCCTGCATCGCCGGGGCGATCCCCCGCCGCGACTACCTGGAGGCGATCGAGGCGCAAGGCCTACACGTGCGCGCAGTACGCAAGAACGACTACCGCTTCATCTCCGAGCGGGCACTCAACGCCTGCAGCACCTACGCGGTCGAGAGCATCTCGCTGGTTGCCACAACCCCGCCCCACTAGCACCGAGGAGGTCTCAAAGTGACCGTGATCACGGACACGTTCCGCAACGGCGTGGACACGGAGAAGATGTTCGCCACGCTGGACCTGATCAAGGCTCAGCCGGAGCTGGCGAAGTTCCAGTTCCGCGCCACCAACCGCTGGATCGACGGCGCCCACAACCGCTCGACGATCAAGGACTTCTACGCGGCGGGCGGCGAGGACACCACTCGCAGCGAGGTGTTTGCGATCGACGCGGGCGAGCCGGCGATCCTGCTCGGCAGCGATACCGGCGCCAACCCGGCCGAGTACCTGCTGCACGCCCTCGCCGCCTGCCTGACCACCTCGATCGTCTACGTGGCCGCGGCGCGCAAGGTGCAGCTCACATCTGTCGAGTCGACCCTGACCGGCGACATGGACGTGCGCGGCGCGCTCGGCGTCGACGACGAGCCCCGCAACGGCTTCGAGCGCATCGGCGTCTCGTTCCGCGTGACGGGCGACGCGCCGGAGGAGAAGCTCCGCGATGTCGTCGAGCGGGCCCGCAACCGCTCGGCCGTCTACGACATGGTCACCAACGGTGTGCCCGTCGCCGTCCAGGTGACGACCGACTAGCTGTCGCATGAGCCCCTGGCCGGAGCCACGCTCCGGCCACGGGCGCATGACGAACGGATTGGAGATCGCGCCATGCCGATCGAACTCACAGCCCGCACCGCCGTGGGCGCCCGCCTGGTGGCGATCGCCGAGGAGCTCGCCCAGGAGCTCGTCGCCCGCGCAGCCGAGCACGACCGCGACGGTACCTACCCCTTCGAGGCGATCGACGCGCTGAAGACCGCCAGCTACTTCGCAGCGCCCATCCCCGTCGAGCTCGGTGGGCTCGGCGTCTCCTCCGCGCACGACCTCGTCGTGGCTTCAAGCCGCCTGGCACGCGGCGATGCCTCCGTCGCGATCGGCGTGAACATGCACCTCGTCGCCGTGCACAACATGGAGCGTCGTCGCCAGATCGCGGTCGCGTCCGGCGCAGAGCGCCGCGCCCGCAGCTTCGCCGCTTCGCTCGAGCAGATCGCCCACGACGGGATCGTGCTGGCCGCCGCCATCAGCGAGCGCGGCCAGGACCTCACGCGGCCGGGCACCGTCGCCACCCGGACCAAGTCGGGCTGGCGGATCGACGGCCGCAAGACGTTCTGCACCATGTCCCCCGCCGCCACCGCCCTCTACGTCGCCGTCACCTATGCCGACGGCGAGGACATCGAACGCTACGCCTACGCGATGGTGCCCACCGACGCGCCCGGCGTCGTCGTGCACGATGACTGGGACGCGCTCGGGATGCGCGCCTCCGGCAGCAACTCGATCTCGCTCGAGGGCGTCGCGCTGCCCGAGTCCGGCATCCGCGGCGGCTTCCGAGCCGGCGACCCGGTGCCGTACATCGAGCGCAACCTGGCGGCCGGGCTGTTCCACGCCGCGGCCTCGCTCGGCATCGCCGAGTCGGCCGACGCGATCGCCCGCCGCGGCATCGCCGCGCACATCAACGGAGATGCTCGCCCACGCATGCAGGTGGCCGACAACGCCGTCGACCTCGCCGCGTCACGCGGCGTCCTCTCACGCGCCGCCGGGCTGATCGACGAGCACCGCGCCGCCAACCCCGCGTCCGACGGCAGCGCCGAGCAGCTCGTCGCGCTGTTCGCCGAGGCGCAGGCCGCGAAGGCATTCGTCAACGAAGCGGCTGCCCGCACGGTGGAGCGTGCCCTGGCCCTCTCCGGCGGCGCCGGCTACCTCAACGGCAGCTCGCTTGCGCGCGCCTACCGCGACGTCAAGGCCGGATCCTTCATGCACCCGCTCGGCGCCAACCGCGCCTACGACTACCTCGCCCACGTCGCTCTCGGCGAAGAGACATCGCTGCACTGAGATGACGCTCGCCGCACCAACCCCGGCCGCGGCGACGCCCGACGCGCGCTCGTTGCGCGACGCGCTCGCCAGGTTCGCGACCGGCGTCGCGTTCGTCACGGCGGCGCCTGACGCCGAACCCACGGGATTGATCGTGAACTCGCTCACGTCCGTCTCGCTCGCACCGCCCCTCGTCTGCTTCTGCCCGTCCCGCAGTTCGCTCACCTGGTCGCGCATGCGGCGGTCTCGGCACTTCGGCGTCAACGTGCTGGGGCGCCGGCACGAGCGCTTCGCAAGACGCGCGACCCCTCCCGGCGCGGACCGATTCGCCGGCCTCGACTGGGAGCCCGGACGCGGCGGCGTACCGCTGCTCACCGACGCCCTCGCCTCGCTCGAGTGCGCGATCGTCGCCGAGCACCCCGCCGGCGATCACTGGATCGTCGTAGGACGGGTCGACGCCCTGCACACCTCCCCCAGCTACGACCCGCTCGTGTTCTTCGCCGGTGCGTTCGGCGCGCTGAAGCAGCGATAGCAAGACCACGGCGCCGCCGGCGCTCCTGCAATCACACACGGAAGCGACAGTGCTGCTGCCGCGCTCCTGTTCACGTGGGACGCCACAGCCGTCGCCGACCGCGACGCGCTCGCGCCGCGCGCCACAACCCCCAGGCCCACCGCCTGGTCACACCCGCCGATCTGGGGGGACACGCGGGGGACACAATTGTCAGCGCGCCCCGCACCGTCGCACGCGCCAGCGCCAAATGGCGCGCGCGTTACGGCTGGACACGCGGGATCGATTCCGCATGTCCTCCCGCGCGCGAAAGTGCCCATTTGCAGGCACTTCCCATGCCGGAGGAGGGACTCGAACCCCCGACACGCGGATTATGATTCCGCTGCTCTAACCGACTGAGCTACTCCGGCGGGGTTCTGGAGTCTAGGACCCGAACGCCAGGCGGCGACGGCCGAGGCGCCTGCCGCGGGAGACCGGGTTGGCGCGCAGGCGCAGCAGCGCGACGATCGCCGCGGTCGGGCGGAACGGGTCGGCGATCGCGTCGCCGGTCTCGACCGCCACCGCGGCCACGACCTCGCCGCCGTCCTCGGCGACGATCAGGCGCCCGGCCGGCGGGCGGCCGCGGGAGTCGAGGCGGGCGAGGCGGTGCAGCGCCGCGGCGTCGTCGGCCGTGGCCTCGCGGAGCTTGAGCTCGCCGCGCTGGCGGCGTGTCCATGCGCCGCGCGCCTTCTCGCGCAGCTCGCGCTCGCGCTCGGCCGCGAGGGCGCCGGAGAGGGAGGAGTAGGTGAGCATGTCCTGAAGGACGACGCGCCCAGCCTTGCTATTCCCGCCGTGTGGCTGCGCGATACTCCAACCCGTGCGCGCACGCCTGACGCTCCTGCTGCCCACGCTGTCGCTCGTGGTCCTCGTCGGCCTCCTGCTCGCGGTCGACTCGCTCGCCGCGCCCGGCGGCGGCTCGTCGGGCTTCGGCGGCGGCGGTGGCGGCGGTGGGGGAGGGGGCGGCGGCGGCTTCTCCGGCGGCGGCGGCTCGAGCGGCGGCACCGGCTCCGGCGGGGGCATCAGCCTGTTCGGGTTCCTGATCTTCGCCGCGATCTTCCTCGCGATGTTCGGCCTCGGCACGATCGCCGCGCTGCGCCAGCGCAAGAAGCGCCGCGCCCGCGTCGCGCAGGTCGAGCTGGCGTCGGCCGAGGCGGCCGGCGACGATGCGCACTTCGCCGCCGACCAGGTCAGGCAGGAGGCCGCCGACCTGCACCGCGCGATCGTCAAGGCGTGGACCGATCGCGACCGCGCCGCGCTCGCCGGCCACCTCGGCCCCGACCTGCACCGGGAGTGGGTGCTGCGGCTCGACGATTTCGACCGCAAGGGCTGGCACAACGTGTGCGAGATCAAGCGGGGCCCGGACGTCGAGTACGTCGGGCTGACCAACCGCGAGGACGACACGGAGGACCGCGTCGTCGTCCGCGTCACCGCCTGGCTGCGCGACGTGGTGGTCGACGCGAACGGGAACGCGATCACCCGCAACGACTCGAGCAGCGAGTACACGACGCTGGCGGAGTACTGGACGCTCGGCCGCGTGGGCGACCGCTGGATCCTGCACTCGATCGAGCAGGACGCCGAGGGCCTGCACCACCTCGACGCGCCGATCGTCGCCTCGCCGTGGTCCGACGATGCGCGCATGCACGACGAGGCGCTGACCGAGCTCGCCGTCGCCGACGCCGTTCCGGACAGCGCGATCGCGGAGATCGTCGACGTCGACTACGCGGGCGACGCGCGCATGCAGGCGCTCGACCTGTCGGTGGTCGACGGGCGCTTCTCTCCCGACGTGCTGGAGGCCGCCGCGCGCCGGGCGGTCGCCGCGTGGGCGGAGGCGGTCGACGGGCCCGACGCGGCGCTCGAGCGCGCCGCCACCCCCGAGGCCGCGCACGCGCTGCTGTACCCGCGCGGGGAGGAGACCCGCCTGGTCGTCCGCGGGCCGCGGCTCGACGCGCTGCGGATCGTGGCGCTCGACGCCGAGGCGCGGACCTTCGCCGTCGAGGCCGAGCTCAACGGCCGTCGCTACCTCGAGGATCGCGACACCGCGGCGGTGCTCGACGGCTCGAAGGACCACGCGACGACGTTCACGGAGCGCTGGACGCTCGCGCTCGGCGACGACCCCGCCACGCCGTGGCGGATCGTCGCCACGACCCCGGTCCACTGACGCTGCTGCTGCTCGCGGTCCCCAACGTCTCCGAGGGCCGCGACGCGGCGACCCTCGACGCGATCGGCGCCGCGTTCACCACCGGCGGCGCGCGCGTGCTCGACGTCCACACCGACGCCGACCACCATCGCTCGGTGTTCACGCTCGCCGGGGCGCCGGGCGTGCTCCACCAAGCGCTGCTGGAAGGCGCGCGCGAGGCGGTCGAGCGGATCGATCTTCGCGCGCACGCGGGCGCGCACCCGCGCGTGGGAGCGGTCGACGTCGCGCCCGTCGTCTACCGCGAGCCCGCCCAGCGGGGCGCCGCCGTCGCGGAGGCGCTGCTGGTCGCGCAGCGGCTCGCGACCGACCTGCACCTGCCGGTCTACCTCTACGGCGCGCTCGCGGGCGGGCGCACGCGCGCGCGCCTCAGGCGCCCCGGCGCGCTCGAGGGCCTCGCGCCCGACTACGGTCCGCCGGCGCCGCACCCGACCGCCGGCGCGACGCTCGTCGCCGCGCGCCCGCCGCTCGTCGCCTTCAACGTCGAGCTCGCGCCGCCCGCGACGCTCGCGCAGGCGCGGGACATCGCCGCCGCGATCCGCGAGGGCGGCCCCGAGGGGCTGCCGGGCGTGCGCGCGCTCGGGCTGCGCCTCGAGAGCACGGGCACGACGCAGGTGTCGACCAACATCGAGGACCACACGCTCACCACCGCGGCGCAGGTCGTGGCCGCCGTCGCGCGCCACGCGGCCGTCGCGGGGGCGGAGCTCGTCGGCCTCGCTCCGGCCGCCGCGCTCGCCGGCCTCGGCGTCCCGCTGCGGAATCCCCGCACGCTCGAGGATTACCTAGACTCCTAGGCCATGGCCCAGACCAAGCGCAAGCGCCGCTCCAAGCACCGCGGCAACGCCGCCGGCACGATCGAGGCGCGCGGGCGCACGGGCCGCAAGCCCGATCCGGCGCAGGCGAAGAAGACCGATCGCGCGAGCGCCCGCCGCGAGCGGCTCGCCCAGCCGCCGACCTGGAACAAGGCGATCATCCGCGCCGCCGCGGCGTCCGTCCTGCTGTTCGTGCTGACCCAGATCGGGCTCTTCCAGGACGACGTCCCGCCCAGCCAGGCGATCGTGATCTGCCTGCTGGCGATGCTGATCTACATCCCGCTCGGCTACATGTTCGACAGCTGGATGTACAAGCGGTTCAACAAGCCGAAGGAGTGACGTGGAGGTCCACGGGTTCACGGTCGGCCCGGTCGCGGAGAACTGCTTCTTCGCCGCCCGCGACGGGGGCCGCGAGGCGATCGTGGTCGACCCCGGCGAGGAGGCCGAGCGCCTGATCGCCGCGCTGGAGGAGCGCGACTACACCGTCACCGCGATCCTCCTCACCCACACGCACTTCGACCACGTCGGCGCGGTCGCCCCGCTCGCGCGCCACACCGGCGCGCCGGTCTACTGCCCCGAGCTGGAGAAGGGCGTGCTCGCCGACATCATGAGCTTCGTCCCGTGGCCGGGCTTCGGGCCGTTCGAGTCCTACGACGCCGACGAGCTCGTCTCCGGCGGCGAGAAGCTCGAGCTCGCCGGCCTCGAGATCGACGTGCTCTTCACGCCGGGCCACTCGCCCGGTCACGTGACCTACTCGATCCCGGCCGAGCAGGCCGTGTTCTCCGGCGACGTGCTCTTCCAGGGCTCGGTCGGGCGCACGGACCTCCCGGGCGGCGACACGCAGACGCTGATGCGCACGCTCGCCGACCTCGTCGAGCGCCTGCCGGACGAGACGACGGTGTACCCCGGCCACATGGGCGTCACGTCCATTGGTGAAGAGCGGGCCACCAACCCGTTCCTGCGCGAGCTCGCTCCCCGCAGCTGAGCGACGCACCGCCCGGTCCGCGTCAGCTTTTCGACGCGAACTGGACGGATGGCCAATACCCCTGACTGCCGGAAACCGGCAGACTGCCCGGCACGCTCGGGCGCACGGATGAGGCCCCGACCGGGTTGAGAAGCAGCCAGAGGACACTGGCTGGTCGGCCGGGGCCTCATCGGTGCGCCCCAGTCATCACCTCTACGGCTGAAGTCGTCCGTGACTTGAGCCCCGTTTGGTCAGTATCGCTGACCAAACGATTTCTCCTGCAGGTTTAGTTCTGCTCGCAGGGGGAACCAGCCCTCTGCGACGAGTCGGGGAGAAGCCGCGAGTCGCGGAACCGCTTGACCGAGGACACGGTTCAGCACTCCGCGAACCCCTTGGCAGGGGAGGTTCTCTCCATGAGCGTGATCACGCTGTTCCTCGCGTGCTGGCTGCTCCTCTTGATCCTGGCGCTGGCGATGCTGCGCGCCACAGGCAGGGCCGAACGCGTATCGGAGGCACGCCGCCGCAAGCGGCGTGCGCACACGGCGGCGATGATGGTCGCGGTGGCCCCGGTGTCCGCCGCGTTCCTCGACGCCGGCGCCTCCACCGCGCGCGCCGCCGCGTGCGCGGGCGGGCCCGCGCGCGTCACGATCTGCCTGATCAATGTCGAGCGCAAGCAGCGCGGGCTGGCGCCGGTGCGCGCCAACACGAGGCTGATCCGCGCGGCGCATCGTCATTCGCTCGACATGGTCCACCGGGGGTACTTCGGGCACACGTCGCTCAGCGGCCGCACGTTCATCGACCGCCTGCGGATCGTCGGCTACGTCGGGCGTGGCTGCACGTGGTCGGCCGGCGAGACGATCGCGTGGGGAGCCGGCGCCTCCGGCACCCCGGCCTCGCGCGTCGCGGGGTGGATGCGGAGCGCCTCCCACCGGCCGATCCTGCTCGGCGCCTCGTTCCGCGAGGTAGGCGTCGGGATCGCGCCCGGCACGCCGGGCGCCGCGGGCGCCGCGGGCGCGGGCGCGACCTACACGGCGGACTTCGGGCGCCGCCGCTGCTAGTCGGCCTGCCCGCAACGTTCCACCCGAAATCGGCGCTCGCCGATCACCGCCAGGCATCGTCCTCGACCACTCGAAATACCAGGGGTATTCCTTCGGGTCTGCGTCCTTGCCTGGCGGCGCCGGCGAGCGGTCTTTCGAGTGCAACGTCACGAGCACACCGACGAGGTGAGCGCCCACTCACGCGCGCTCATAGACTGAGCGCGCGTGAGCCCCAAGATCCAGGCCCCGCGCGGCACCTTCGACGTGCTGGGCGACGACGCGCTCGCGCGCAGCGCGCTTGAGGCGCACGCCCGCCGCATCCTCGAGCGCGCCGGCTACACGCGCATCGAGACGCCGACCTTCGAGGCCACGGAGCTGTTCGCGCGCGGGGTGGGGGAGTCCACCGACGTCGTGCAGAAGGAGATGTACACGCTCGACGAGGGGCCGGGCGAGTCGCTGACGCTGCGCCCCGAGGGCACCGCGCCGGTGTGCCGGGCCTACCTCGAGCACGGGATGCACAAGCTCCCGCAGCCCGTGAAGCTGTGGTACCTCGGCGCCTACTACCGCCGCGAGCGCCCGCAGGCCGGGCGCTTCCGCCAGTTCTGGCAGGTCGGGGCGGAGGCGATCGGCTCCGACGACCCGGGCGTCGACGCCGAGCTGATCCTGCTGCTGGCCGAGCTGCTCGAGGCGGTCGGCGCGCGCGGGCTGCGGCTGCGGCTCGGCAGCCTCGGCACGCCGGCCACGCGCGAGACCTACCGCCGCGACCTCCAGGACCACCTGCGCGCGCACGAGGCCGAGCTGTCCGAGGACGTGCGCGCGCGCATCGACCTCAACCCGCTGCGCGCGTTCGACGCCGACCACCCCGGTACACGCGAGGTGATGCGCGGCGCCCCGCTGCTGCTCGACCACCTGACCGACGAGGACCGCGAGCACTTCGAGACCGTCAAGGCGCTGCTCGACGGCGCCGGCGTCGGCTACGAGGTCGACCCGACGCTCGTGCGCGGGCTCGACTACTACACGCGCACGGTGTTCGAGTTCACCTCCGACGCGCTCGGCGCCCAGAGCGGCGTCGGCGGCGGCGGCCGCTACGACGGCCTGATGGAGGTCATCGGCGGTGCGCCGACCCCCGGCATGGGCTGGGCGGCCGGCGTCGAGCGGATCCTGCTCGCGTCTCCGCCGCCGCCCGTCGCGCCGCCGCCGCTCGACCTCTACGTCGCCTACGCCGCGCCCGAGTACGCGGCCGCCGCCTTCCGCCTCGCCGCCGACGCGCGCCGCGCCGGCTACGCCGCCCGGCTCGAGCTCGGCGGCCGCTCGCTCAAGGGCCAGCTCAAGCAGGCGGACCGCGCCGGGGCCCGCTTCGTTGCGATCCTGGGTGAGGAGGGGACCTCCCTCAGGGACATGGAGAGCGGGGAGCAGAAGACGGTGGAGCCGGACACGGTCATGCATCACATCCGCGGGGGCAAAGCCCTGTGAGGCCGCCGCGCGCGAACGAATACCGCGACGCCTGGTGCGGCGAGCTGCGCGCGGGCGACGTCGGCTCGACCGTCCGCGTCGCCGGCTGGGTCCACCGCCGCCGCGACCACGGCGGGCTGATCTTCATCGACCTGCGCGACCGCACGGGCCTCGTCCAGCTCGTCTTCCACCCCGAGACCGCCGCCGAGGCGCACGCGCTCGCCGAGCGCCTGCGCTCCGAGCACGTCGTCTCCGCCACCGGCACGATCGTGCGGCGCGAGGAGGGGAACGTCAACCCGAAGCTCGCGACCGGCGAGATCGAGCTCGAGGTGGCCGCGGCGGACACGCTCGCCGAGGCGACCACGCCGCCGTTCCCGGTCGACGAGGAGACGCCGGTCGACGAGCTGCTGCGCCTGCGCCACCGCGTCATCGACCTGCGCCGCGAGGGCATGCAGCGCGCGATGGTCACGCGCCACACCGTCAACCGTGCGATCCGCGACTACCTCAACGCGCACGACTTCCTCGAGATCGAGACGCCGATCATGACCCGGTCGACGCCCGAGGGCGCGCGCGACTTCCTCGTGCCCTCGCGCCTGACGCCGGGCTCGTTCTACGCGCTCCCGCAGTCGCCGCAGCTGTTCAAGCAGATGCTGATGGTCTCCGGCTTCGAGCGCTACTACCAGATCGCCCGCTGCTTCCGCGACGAGGACCTGCGCGCCGACCGCCAGCCCGAGTTCACCCAGCTCGACCTCGAGATGAGCTTCGTCGACGAGGACGACGTCATCGGGACGATCGAGGGGATGCTCGCGCGGGTCTACGAGGCGACCGGCTTCCAGGTCGCCGCGCCGCCGTGGCCGCGCATGTCCTACGGCGAGGCGATGCTGCGCTACGGCACCGACCGTCCCGACGTGCGCTTCGGCCTCGAGATCGCCGACCTCGGCGAGGCGGTGGCCGGCACGGAGTTCCGCGTGTTCGCGGGCGTGCTCGCCGGCGGTGGCGTCGTGCGCGGGTTCAACGCCGGCGCGCACGAGCTGTCGCGCAAGGAGCTCGACGGGCTGACCGAGCACGTCCAGCGCTTCGGCGCCGGCGGGCTCGTGTGGGCGTTCGTGGAGGAGGGCGGCGGCTGGCGCTCGCCCGCGGCGAAGGCGCTCTCCGAGGACGAGCGGACCGAGATCGCGCGCCGCCTCGGCGCCCGGCCCGGCGACGTCCTGTTCATCGTCGCCGACAAGGAGCTCGTGGCGGCGACCGCGCTCGGCGCGCTGCGGCTCGAGCTGTCGCGCCGGCTCGACCTCGTCCCGGCGGGCCGCCACGAGACGCTGTGGGTGGTCGACTTCCCCGCCTTCGAGTGGAACGAGGGCGAGCGGCGCTGGGACTCGGTGCACCACCCGTTCACCACGCCGACCGGCGACTTCGCCGACCCGGGCGCGATGCGATCGCGCGGCTATGACGTGATCCTCGACGGCACCGAGATCGGCGGCGGGTCGATCCGTATCCATCGCCCCGAGATGCAGCAGGAGGTCTTCAAGGTGCTCGGGATCTCCGAGGCCGAGGCGGAGGAACGCTTCGGCTTCCTGCTCGAGGCGCTGCGCTACGGCGCCCCGCCGCACGGCGGGCTCGCGCTCGGCCTCGACCGCATCGCGGCGATCATCGCCGGCTTCGAGTCGATCCGCGACGTGATCGCGTTCCCGAAGACCGCCAGCGGCGCCGACCCGCTGACCGGCGCGCCGGCGCCGGTCGATCAGATGCAGCTCGGCGAGCTCGGGCTGCGGCTCTCGCGGAAGTCACCCTAAGGACGGGGCGCGCGTCTGCCGATAGGGGGTGAGACATGAGCCAGATCTCGCCGCCGATTCGCATCCTCCTCGTCGCCGTCATCGGCCTCTGCGCCGCATACTTCTTGTTCCTCCGGCCCAAGGAGGAGGCGGTGCCCGCCGCTCCCCCGGCCGCGTCGACGGTGCCCGCGAAGGACCCGAACGCCCAGACCAACTCCAAGCCCGGCTCCGCCGTGAACCAGGCCGTCCGCGGCGCTGACACCGCCGCCGCCCGCGCCGACGCCGCCGCCGGTGGCGCGATCGCCGAGACCGAGGGTGGCGTCGCCGCCGACCCGGCCACCGGCGTGAACACGAACCCCGCCACCGCCGCGCCCGCCACGGGCGAGACCGCGGCCCCGCCGGCCCTCACCAAGGAGGCGCTGCGCAGCCTGCCGAAGGACGTGCGCCGCCCCGTCAAGAACCGCAAGGTGCTGGCGCTGCTCTTCTACAACAACCGCTCTTACGACGACAAGGCCGTGCGCCGCGAGCTCGATCGCGTCGACCGCTACGGCAAGCAGGTCTTCGTCGACGCGCACTGGATCAAGTCGGTCGGGCGCTACCAGGCGATCACGCGCGGCGTCAGCGTCGACCAGTCGCCGACCGTCGTCATCATCGACCGCAACCTGAAGGCGGAGACGCTGGTCGGGTACGTCGATGCGAAGACGATCGACCAGGCCGTCGTCGACGCGCTGCGCTCCTCGGGCGGCAGCACGATCAAGGATCCCTACTTCCGCCAGCTCGACGCGATCTGCGTGTCGGCCGAGCAGCAGTCGAAGGCGCTCGCGCAGCCCACGTCTGCCGCCGCGGTGCCCGCGTTCCTCGCCGGCCTCCACGCGATCAGCGTCGACAGCGACGCCAAGGTCCGCGGGGTCAAGCCGCCCAAGAAGCACGCGAAGTTCCACCGCGACTTCTACCGCGGCGGCGTGGACAACACCGCGATCGTGGCCAAGTCCATGAACGAGGCCAAGGCGAATCCCGCGAAGTCGGCCAGCATCCTCCGGGCGGCGGACCGCAAGATGGACCGCAACGAGGACAAGTTCCTCGCGAAGCACGGCACGCACGGCCTCAGCTGCTTCTAGGCACGCTGCCTACACTCGGCGCGTGAGCGCTGAGCAGTTCAGAGAGCACCTGCAGTTCCCGCAGGGGTACGGGCATCGGCCCGCCGGCGCTTCGAGCGGAGCCGCCGGCGGCGCCGCCTGTGGCGACCTCGTCTCGATCTCGCTGCGCGTGGAAGGTGAGCGTGTCGCCGAGGCGGGCTTCGAGGCCGCCGGCTGCGGCGCGGTGACGGCCGCCGGCTCGGCGGTCGTCGCGCTCGTGCGCGGGGCGCGCGTGCTCGACGCGGCACGCGTCGGGACGCACGCGATCGCGGATGAGCTCGGCGGGCTGTCGCCGGGCAAGCTGCACGCCGCCGAGCTGGCGGCGGACGCGCTGCACCGCGCGCTGGGCGTGGCGGTGCGCGCGGGGGCGGCGCTGGAGCCCTCGGACACGCGGACGCTCGTGGCGATGAGCGGCGGGGTCGACTCCGCCGTGGCGGCGCTGCGGACGGGCGGCGAGCCGGTGGCGGTGACGCTCGAGCTGTGGGCCGACGAGGCGAACGACGCCTCGGCCTCGTGCTGCTCGGCGCACGCGGTGCGGGTCGCCCGCGCGCTCGCGCACGGGATGGGCATGCCGCACTTCACGCTCGACCTGCGCCCGGAGTTCCGGGCCGGCGTGGTCGAGCCGTGGCTGGCCGGACACGCGGAGGGGGAGACGCCGAACCCGTGCGTGCGCTGCAACGGCCACGTGCGGCTCGACGCGATGCTCGCGTTCGCCGACGCGCTGGGCGCCGCGGCGCTGGCCACCGGGCACTACGCGCGCGTGACCGGGGACGGGCTGCTGCGCTCGGCCGCCGACCCGGCCAAGGACCAGGCCTACATGCTGTGCGCGCTGGCGCCGGCGACCGTCGCGCGCATGCGCTTCCCGCTCGGCGAGCTGACGAAGCCCGAGGTCCGCGCGCTCGCGGCCGAGGCCGGGCTGCCGGTGGCGTCGAAGGCCGACTCGCAGGACCTGTGTTTCCTCGCCGGCACCGGCCGCGCGGCGTTCCTCGCCCGCCACGGCGGCGCGCGCGAGCGCCCGGGCGACCTCGTCGACCGCGGCGGCCGCGTGCTCGGCCGCCACCGCGGCCACCACGGCTTCACCGTCGGCCAGCGCAAGGGCATCGGCGTGGCGGCCCCCGAGCCGCTCTACGTGCTCGCCACCGACGCGCGCACGAACCGCGTGACGGTCGGCGCGCACGCCGAGCTCGCCACGCGCGAGGTGGCGGTGCGCGGCGCGCTGCTGCACCGGCCGGCGGCCGAGGTCGACGCCGTGCGGCTGCGCTACCGCTCCAAGCCGCTGGGCTGCGCGGTCGAGGAGCACGGGCGCGGGCGCGTCACGCTGCGCCTCTCCGAGCCGGTCGACGGCGCCGCGCCCGGCCAGACGGCGTGCCTGTACGCGGGCGACGTGGTCGTCGGCTACGGGACCATCGCGTAACCCGGCCCGGGCACCAGCTCGATCCCGCCGGGCTTCACGAGCTCGCCGCAGCGCTCGCACACCATGTCGGCCTCGACGCTGCCGCCGCAGCCGCGGTGCAGCGTCAGGCGCGGCGGGCCGTCGGTCGCGTAGTGGCGGTCGCCCCACTTCATGAGCTGGTGCAGGGCAGGGGCGAGCTCGCGGCCCTTGCGGGTGAGGACGTAGCGGCCGTCGTCCGTGTGCTCGAACACGTCCTCCTCGACGAGGTGGGCGAGCCGCTGGGTGAGGATGTTGCGGGCGATCCCGAGGCTGCGCTGGAACTCGCTGAAGCGGGCGCGGCCGAGGAACGCGTCGCGGATGATCAGCACGGTCCAGCGCTCGCCCACGACCTCGAGGGTGCGGGCGATCGAGCAGACCTGGGCGGGGTAGGTGCGGTCGAGCATCGTGCTCGTCATTGTTGCATCATGCAACCGCGGTGGGTAGGGTAGTTGCATGAAGCAACCATCGCGCGTGCTCGCCGTCGTCGGCCTCGCCGTCTTCCTCTCGGTCCTCGACCTCTTCATCGTCAACATCGCGTTCCCCGACCTGCGGCGGGACTTCGCGGGCACCGGGCTCTCCCAGCTCTCGTGGGTGCTGACCGCGTACGCGATCGTCTTCGCCGCCGTGCTGGTGCCGGCCGGGCGGCTGGGTGACCTCTACGGCCGCCGCAAGGTGTTCGTCATCGGGCTCGCGCTGTTCACGCTCGGCTCGGCGCTGTGCGCGCTGGCGCCCTCGGTCGAGGCGCTCGTCGCCGCGCGGGTGGTCCAGGGCGTCGGCGCCGCGGCGCTGACCCCGAACTCGCTCGGGCTGGTGCTGCCGCTCTATCCGCCCGAGCGGCGCTCGACGGTGATCGGCGCGTGGGCCGGGATCGGCGCGGTCGGGGCGTCGATCGCGCCGCCGCTCGGCGGGCTGCTCGTCGAGGTCAGCTGGCGGTTGATCTTCATCGTCAACATCCCGCTCGGGCTGATCGCCATCGTGCTCGCGTTGCGGCTGGCGCCGGAGGTCCGGGACGCGCGCGCCTCCCGGCTGCCCGACCTCGCGGGCATCGCGCTGCTGATCGCGTCGGTCGCCCTGCTCACGCTCGGGCTCACCGAGGGCCAGCAGTGGAACTGGGACGCGCGCGTGCTCGGCGTCTTCGCGGCCGCCGCGGTTCTCGGCGCGGCCTTCCTGCGCCGCTGCGCCCGCCATCCAGTCCCGGTGGTCGAGCTCTCGCTGCTGCGCGTGCCCGCCTTCGCGCTCGCCGGGCTCTCGACGCTGCTGTTCTCTGCCGGCTTCGCCGGGCTGCTGCTCGGCAACGTCCTCTTCTTCACCCAGGTCTGGGAGTACTCGGTGCTGACGGCCGGCCTCGCCTTCGCGCCCGGCCCGCTGCTGGCCGCGACGACCGCGTTCACCTCGGGGCGGCTCGCCGACGGCCGCCGGCCCGCTGCCTTCGGCGCGGTCGGCGGCTTCGTGTTCGCCGCCGGCTGCCTGTGGTTCATCACCCAGGTCGGCGCCGACCCCGCCTACCTGACCGAGATCCTCCCGGGCCAGGTCCTGACCGGCATCGGCGTCGGCCTGCTGCTGCCGTCGTTCACCGCGACCGCGGCGGCGACGCTCAAGCCCGAGCAGCTCTCGACCGGGATCGGGGTGCAGACGATGTTCCGCCAGATCGGCGCCGCGCTCGGGCTCGCGGCGTGGGTCGCGATCGTCGGGACGCCGGCGCCGGGCGACGCCCTTGACGCGTTCGCCGGCGGCTGGGCGTTCATGTCGCTCACGGCCGTGCTCGCCGGGCTCGCCCTGCTGCCGATGGCGCGTGGGCGGCGCGTCCATACACTGCCGGTGTGACCGGTGACGAGATCCGCGAGACGTTCCAGAGCTTCTTCGAGGCGCGCGACCACAAGCGGCAGCCCTCTGCCTCGCTGATCCCGCGCAACGACCCCTCGACGCTGCTCATCAGCGCGGGCATGCACCCGCTCAAGCCCTACTTCACCGGCCGCGAGACACCGCCGCACCACCGGCTGACCTCGTGCCAGAAGTGCTTCCGCACGCCCGACATCGACGAGGTCGGCATCACCAAGCGCCACCTGACGTTCTTCGAGATGCTCGGCAACTTCTCGATCGGCGACTACTTCAAGCAGGGCGCGGTCGAGATGGCGTGGGAGTTCTCGCTCGAGCACCTCGGCTTCGACCCGGAGCGGATCTGGATCACGATCTTCGAGGGCGACCCCGAGCTCGGCCTCGGGCCCGACGAGGAGGCGATCGAGGCCTGGCTGTCGGTCGGGGTGCCGCGCGAGCGGATCGTCGCGCTGCCGCGCTCGGAGAACTTCTGGCAGGCGGGCTCGACGGGCCCGTGCGGGCCGTGCTCGGAGCTCTACTACGACCGCGGGCTCGAGTTCGGCGCCGAGGACGACCTCCCGGGCGGCGACAACGAGCGCTTCCTGGAGTACTGGAACCTCGTCTTCATGCAGTACGACCAGGAGCCCGAGGGCGTCCTGACGCCGCTGCCCGCGCAGAACATCGACACCGGGCTCGGGCTCGAGCGGATGGCGGTGCTCCAGCAGGGCACCGACTCGATCTACGAGACCGACCTCTTCCTGCCGCTGATCGAGCTCGGCGAGCGCCTCAGCGGCCGCCGCTACCACCAGGACGCCGACACCGACCGCGCGCTGCGCATCCTCGCCGACCACTCGCGCGGCATGTCGTTCCTGATCGCCGACGGGGTCGTGCCCTCCAACGAGGACCGCGGCTACGTCCTGCGCCGGATCATGCGGCGCGCGATCCTGCAGGGTCGCCGGATCGGCATCGAGCCCGGCTTCCTGCCGAAGTTCGCCGGCGTCGTGCGCGAGCTGATGAGCGCCGGCTACCCGGAGCTGGCCGAGCAGGCCGAGACCGTCGACATGTGGCTCGCGCGCGAGGAGGAGGCGTTCGGCCAGACGCTCGAGCAGGGCACGCGCATCCTCGAGGAGCACATCGCGCGCGCGAAGGCGACGGGCGCCGAGGGCATCGGCGCGGCCGAGGCGTTCCAGCTCCACGACACCTACGGCTTCCCGTTCGACCTCACGCTCGAGCTCGCCGCCGAGCAGGGCCTGGGCGTCGACGAGGCCGGCTTCGAGAACCTCATGGAGGATCAGCGCACGCGCGCGCGTGCGAGCGCCGGCCGCGGCGGGCGCGACGAGGGCCGCGAGCGCGCGCAGGCGTTCGCGAGCGCGGCCGGGTTCGACACCGAGTTCACCGGCTACGAGACCGTCGAGCAGACGACGGCCGTCGGGGCGGTGGCCACGGAGAACGGGCGCGTGCTCGCCAAGCTCGTCGAGTCGCCGTTCTACGCCACCGGCGGCGGCCAGGTCCACGACGCCGGCGAGGTCCGCTGCGAGTCCGGCGACTGCGCGGCGACCGTCACCGACGTGCTGCGGATCGGCGACGACCAGGTGCTCGTGCTCGAGCCCACCCGCGGCGAGCTGCGCGAGGGCGAGCGCGTCGTCGCGCTCGTCGACCGTGCGGCGCGCCGCGCCACCGAGTGCAACCACACCGCGACGCACCTGCTGCACGCCGCGCTGCGCGAGCGCCTCGGCGGCCACGTGCGCCAGGCGGGCTCCTACGTCGGCCCGGACAAGCTGCGCTTCGACTTCACCCACGGCTCGCCCCTGAGCGAGGAGGACGTGCGCGCGGTCGAGGACCGCGTCAACGAGTGGATCCTCGCCAACCAGCCCGTGCGCGCGCTCACGACGACGCTCGACGAGGCGCGCAACCTCGGCGCGATGGCCCTGTTCGGCGAGAAGTACGGCGACGTCGTGCGGATGGTCGAGGTCGGCGACGGCCAGTGGTCGCGCGAGCTGTGCGGCGGCACGCACGTGCGCAGCACGGCCGAGATCGGCGCCTTCACGATCACCACCGAGACCTCGAGCGCGGCCAACGTCCGCCGCATCGAGGCGATCACCGGGCCCGTCCTCATCGACTGGCTACGCGAGAGCGACCGCGTGCTGGGCGAGGCGGCGAAGGCGCTGCGCACGACGCCGCACCAGGTCGCCGAGGTCGCCGCCGAGCGCGAGGCCAAGCGCCGCGAGCTGGAGAAGAAGCCGGCCGCTTCCGTCGATGCCCGGTACGACGCGGTGATGAACGTTGACGGGATTCAGGTGGTCATTGAGGTCAAAGCCTCAGCAGACCCGAAGCAGCTTCCGCAGATCGCCGACCTCATCAAGGGCAAGCTCGACGACCCCGCGGTCGTCGTGCTGGCCACGCCGGGCGAGGGCCGGGTCAATCTGCTGGTCGCCGCGACCCCTGGCGCTATCGCGCGCGGCGTGAAGGCCGGTGAGGTCGTCAAGGCCGCGGCGCAGGTCGTCGGCGGCGGCGGTGGCGGCCGCGACAACATGGCCCAAGCCGGTGGTCGTGAGCCGGAGCTATTGCCAGACGCGCTCAAGGCCGCCGAAGAGGTCATCCGCCAGGCCGTGGCTTGAGCCGCGTCGTCGCGCTCGACTACGGGAGCGCGCGCTGCGGTGTCGCGGTCTCCGATCCGACCCGCACGCTCGCGACCCCGCTCGACCCGGTCCTGGCGCCCGCCACCCGCAAGGGCTTCGGCCGGCTCGTGGGGCTGATCGAGACGCTGGATCCCGGGACGGTGCTGGTCGGGCTGCCGCTGTCGCTCTCCGGAGGCGACTCGGACCAGACGCGCGAGACCCGTGCGTTCGTCCAGCGGTTGAGTGATCGGCTCAACATGCCGATTGAGGTCTACGACGAACGCTTCACCACGAAGCTGGCGCGCCAATCCGGGGGCGCGAAGGCCGAGGACTCCCGCGCGGCCGCCGTTCTCCTGGAGGAATGGTTACGTCGTGGATCCTCCAATGAACCCCATCCAGCAGACACCCCCGAAGGACCCTGACGTCGACGAGACGACGGGCTCCGACGACCCGCTCGACGGACTCCTCACCCAGATCATCAACGGGTTCTTCGTCCTGACCGACGGGCAGGGCGCGGTCTCGAAGTGGAGCGAGCCGGCCGAGCTGCTGTTCGGCCTCGACGCCGCCGAGGTGCTGGGCAAGGGGCTGTTCGACACGCTCGTCGACCACGCGCCGCCGGACGCCGAGGCGTGGCGCCGCTTCCTCGAGCAGGGCGAGGCTCCGCGCACGCGCGCGCAGCAGCCCGTCAGCGCGATCTACGCGGAGGACAAGCGCTCGTTCCCGCTGGAGATGACCTTCATCCCGGTCAAGCTCGACGAGGGCTTCGACTTCTCGCTCTTCCTCGAGGACCTCGCGTTCGAGCTGCCGCGCAACCTGATGCTCATGCGCATGCGCCAGCAGCACCCGGTCGTGGTGCGCGCGCTGCGCCAGGCACTCGAGACCGAGCCGCAGCCGTGGGACGGCTGGCGCACGGCCGGCACGCTCGTCGCCTTCCGCCCGCTCGAGCCGACCCCGTGGGTCGACGAGGAGCTCGCCTCCCGCGAGGCGCGCCGCGCCGCCGCGGACGCCGAGGTCGAGGAGATGATGGATCCCGATCCCGGGATCTCGGGCGACTCGATCGCCGACCTCGACGACGCCGCCGCCGTCGTGGCGCGCCTGCTCTCCGCGCTCGAGCGCATCGAGGATCTCGAGAAGACCGCCGCCGACCTCCCCGCAGCGCTCGAGGAGGCGCGCCGCGAGGCGCAGGCCAGCCGCGACCGCGCCGAGCAGGCCGAACGCCAGGTCAACGAGGCACGCGAGCAGCTCGAGAAGGTCCGCGACGAGATCCGTCCCTCCGAGGACTACACCGGCGACCAGGCCGAGCTGCTCGAGCGCATCGCGCGCCTCGAGGAGACCCCGACGGTCGACACGACCGGGCAGGACGAGCTGCAGGAGCGCATCGAGCGCCTCGAGCGCGTCCGCGGCGCCTTCGCCAACGAGCAGACCGAGCTGCTGGAGCGCATCTCCCAGCTCGAGCAGCGTCTTGCCGACGAGACCGCCGCCCGCGACGAGAGCTCCGCGTCGGCCGAGCAGGCCGAGGCCGTGCGCCTCGAGCTGGCCGAGAAGATCGAGGAGAGCGAGCGCGCCCGCGCCGAGGCGATGGAGGCCGCCGAGCAGCGCCTCGCCGCCGCGCTCGAGGCGATCGAGAGCCGGACCGAGACCGACCGCGGCGATCTCGCCGAGCGGGTCGAGCAGCTCGAGCAGGGCACCGCGGAGGCCGTCGCCGCCCGCGAGGAGCTGCGCGCCGTCGCCGAGGAGGCCGCCGAGGCCGCCCGCGCCGAGCTGCGCGCCGAGATCGAGCGCCTGCGCAGCGAGCGCGAGGCCGAGACCGCCGCCGCGAGCGCCCAGCTCGAGGAGCTCATGGAGCGCGTCGAGCGCGAGCGCGAGCAGGAGAACGAGAGCGCCCGCGAGGAGCTCGCCGCCGCGCTGGAGCGCATCGAGCAGGTCCGCCGCGAGAGCGAGCGGCTGCGCGAGCAGGTCGCCGGCGTCCAGGTCGAGAAGGCCGAGGCCGAGGGGCTGGCCGGCGACGACCGCCGCCGCCTCGAGGAGCTGCAGCGCGAGAGCGCCGAGGCCGCCGCGCGCCTCGAGGCGCTCAACGAGCTGGCCGACGAGCTGCGCACCGAGTCCGCCGGCGCCCGCGAGGAGTCCGCCGAGCTGCGCGCGCGTATCGAGGCGCTGACCGCCGGCGACGATCGCGACGCCGACGTCGAGGCGCTGCGTGAGGAGAGCGAGGAGCTGCGCGCCGCCGTCGAGGCGCTGCGCGCCGCGCGTGAGGACTCCCAGGGCTCGGCGCAGGAAGCGCTGGCCGAGGTCGAGGCGATCCGCGCGGCGTTCGCCGAGCGCGAGTCCGCGCTCGAGGGCCAGTTCGCCGAGGCCCGCGCCGCGTTCGAGGAGCGCGAGCAGGCGCTCGCCTACGAGGTCTCAGAGGCGCGCCGCCAGTCGGCCCAGATGGACACCGCCGTGTCGGCCAAGCTCGCCGCCCAGGTCGCCGAGGTGCGCAAGCTCTTCGAAGAGCGCGAGCAGGGCCTGGCCGAGCAGGTCGCCGAGACCCGCAAGGCGCTCGAGGCCCGCCACGGCGAGGAGCAGGTCCCCGCCGAGGCCGTCGAGCGCATCGAGCGCCTCGTCATCGAGGCCCACGAAGGGCTCGAGCTCCTTCGCCGCGCCGACGCCGGGCTCGCCGAGCGCGTCGACACCCTCATGCACGGCTCCGAGGCCACCGAGCGCCTCGAGGCCGACCTCGACCGGCTGCGCGCCGAGCTCGAGGCCGCCCGCGCCGCGGACTCCGATCTCGAGGAGCGCCTCGCCGCGCTCGCCGCCGAGGCGGAGGCCTCCGCGAGCCGCGCCGACGTCGCCCACGAGGAGGCCGCCGCCGCGCGCGCCGAGGCCGCCGCCGCCAAGGTCGAGGCCGCCGAGGTCCGCACCGAGGCCCACGCCGCCCGCAAGGCCGCGCACGAAGCCGGCGAGCGCATCGCCGACGTCGACCGCGGGGCCGGTGTCGTGCTCGGCGAGGTCCGCACCGTCACCGAGCGCCTGACGACGGTTGCCGGCGCCGCCAAGGCCGCCCAGGAAGCCGCCACCGCCGCGCGTGCCGACGCCGACGAGCTGCGCGCCGGCGTCGCCCGCCTCGGCGCCGAGCTCGAGGTCGGCCGCGCCGACATCACCGAGGCCAAGGACGAGGCGCTCGGCGCCCGCGAGCAGGCCGCCGCCGCCGGCAAGGCCGCGCACGCCGCCCGCGAGGACGCGAGCCGCGCCCGCGACGAGGCCGAGCGCGCCGTCACCGAGGCCGCCGCCCTCACCGAAGCCGTCGCCGCCGCCCGCCGGGAAGCCGAGAGCGCCTCAGCCGCCGCCGCGGCAGCCGGCGAGCAGGCTGCCGCCGTCACCGAAGCCGTCGCCGCCACCGGCGAGCAGGCCGCCGCTGCCGCGCAGGCCGCCGCCGCCGAGGTCGCCGCCGTCAAGACCGAGCTCGCCGCCGACCTCGCCTCCGTCAAGGCCGAGGCCGTCGCCGCCGCCCGCGAGCAGGCCGGCACGGTGACCGAGGAGGTCGCGGTGCTCCGCGACGACCTCGTCGCCGCGCGCGAGCAGGCCGAGGCCGCCTCCGACCTCGCCACCGCCGCCCGCGAGCAGGCCGAGGCCGCGGTCGACACCGCCGCCAGCTCCGCCGACGCTCTGCGCAGCGACATCTCCGCCGAGGTCGCCCAGGTCGGCGAGGCCGCCGAGAAGCGCGACGTCGCACTGCGCGAGCAGCTCGCCGCCGCCCAGGCCGAGATCGCGACGCTGCGTGCGACCTCCGACAAGGTCCTCGAAGAGGCCGCGATGTCGCGCCAGCAGGCCCAGGCCGCGATGCAGCGCGCCCAGGCCGGCGACCAGCGCATGGAGCAGATCAGCTCCGAGCTCAACTTCGCCCTGTCCCAGCTCGACGAGTTCAAGGCCGGGCTGACCTCGGCCGGCCAGGCGGCGATCATCGCCCGCCGCGAGGCCGCGAGCGCGCGCAAGGCGGCCGAGACCGAGAGCGAGAAGAACAACGAGCGCGTCTCCGAGGTGTTCCGCGAGATCATCGGCCTCGCCGCTCGCAGCGGCGGCGGCGGTGGCGGGGACCGGGGCGGCTCGGTCCAGCGCCGCGCCGAGCTCGGCAAGCTCCGCGCCCAGCGCGAGAGCTCGATCCGCGAGGTCCCGACGCGCGAGCCGCGCCACGGCTTCGACGACGCGCCGCAGCCGATGGCCGTGCTCAACCTCGACGGCAAGTTCCGCGAGCTCAACGCGGCGTTCTCGAAGCTCGTCGGCTACCAGGAGCACGAGTTCCTCAAGGCCGTGTGGCCGTCGGTGCACGACCGCGCCGTCTACAAGCAGCAGACCGAGGAGCTCGCGGCGCTCAAGACCGGCGAGATCGAGACGGTCAAGTTCCAGTCGTCCTACATGCACTCCCAGGGCCTGATGGTTCCCGTCGACGGCGAGCTCTCGCTGGTCCGCGACGAGGCCGGAGAGCCCGCCTCGCTGCTGCTGACGGCGGACGAGCGCTGACCCGCCGGAGGGGGTCGCGGCGCGTCAGACCGGTCCTCCCGCCACAATGTGGCGGCAGCACGTGCCGCGTCGCCAACCGACACCCCCTGAGCGCAGCCCCGAGGAGCGCGCCCGGGCCGCCGCCGAACGCGCCGCTCGCCGCGGCGAGGTCGCTCCGCCCCCGGAGACGTTCCTGGCTCGCAACCCGCGCCCGCCCGAACCGGCGGGGGCCGATGACCCCTTCCGCGTCGAGCGCACCCAGCCGGCGCCCGAGCCCGAACCCGAACCCGAGCCCGAGCCCGCGGCCGAGGGCTCATGGTTCGAGCAGCCGGCCCCGCAGGCGACCCAGGAGTTCCATCCCGAGTGGGAAGAGGACGATGTCGCCGTCGAGTGGGAGATGCCGGAGCCCGAGGCAGCCCGAGCCCGAGCCCGTGCCGCTCACGCCTCCCAAGCGCGGCCGCGGGCTGCCCCCGCGCGGACCGCGCACGCCCGTGACGCCTCCGCGCTCGAACGGGCGGCGCCCCGCCGGCGCGCCGCGCGGCCGCGCCGGCCGCCGCGTGCTCGCCGTGCTCGCGCTGGCGCTGATCGGCGGCGCGCTCTACCTGATCAACGCGACCTTCCAGCCGTTCCACGACGATCCCACGGGCGCGGTCGCCGTCAACATCCCGGCGGGCGCCGACGCCGGCCAGATCGGCAACCTGCTGCGCGACGCCGGGGTGATCGACAACGCGCGCCTGTTCGAGGCCAACGCGACGGTCACGCTGCGGCGCGCCAAGCTGCGTCCGGGCAAGTACACGCTGCCCAAGGGGATGAGCAACGGCGCCGCCATCGAGGCCCTGATGCAGGGCCCGAAGGCGAAGGTGGTCAAGACGTTCAAGTTCACGCTGCCCGAGGGCCGCTCGATCCGCGAGAACGCTCCTGCCGTCGACAAGGGCCCGTTCGAGGGCTCCTACACCAAGGCGACGAGGAGCCGGAGCGCCCTGCGGCGCGCCCAGACGCTCGGCCTGCCGCGCGACAAGCGCACGCTCGAGGGCTTCATGTTCCCCGCGACCTACGAGATGATCGCCGGCGCCAGCGCGGGCGACCTCGTCAAGCGCCAGCTCGACGCCTTCGAGGACAACGTCAGCAAGGTCCCGATGGCGACGGCGAAGAAGCGCAACCTGACGCGCTACGACGTGCTCATCATCGCGTCGATGGTCGAGCGCGAGGCCCAGCTCGCGCGCGAGCGCCCGCTGATCGCCGCGGTCATCCACAACCGCCTCCGCGACGGGATCCCGCTCGGGATCGACGCGACCATCCGCTACCAGATCAACAACTGGGCGCGCCCGCTGCGCGTCTCCGAGCTCGAGCGCGACACGCCCTACAACAGCCGCACGCGCCGCGGCCTGCCGCCGACGCCGATCGGCAACCCGGGCCTCTCGTCGATCCGCGCCGCGGCGAACCCCTCGAAGGCGGACTACCTGTTCTTCGTGCGCAAGCCGGGCAAGTCCGGCGAGCACGCGTTCTCGAAGACCAACGCGCAGTTCGAGGAAGACGTGGCGCGCTACCAGGCCTCCCGCGGCGGTCCTTGACGACCTACCTGGGCGTCTGCGGGTGGCCGGTCGCCCACTCGCGCTCGCCCGTGATGCAGAACGCGGGGCTGCGGGTGGCCGGGCTCGAGGACTGGGAGTACCTCAAGCTGCCGCTCCCGCCGGAGCTGTTCGCCGAGACCGTGCGCGCGCTGCCCGCCGCCGGCTTCCGCGGCGTCAACGTGACGATCCCGCACAAGGAGGCGGCGCTGGCGCTGGCGGACGGCGCGAGCCCCGCCGCGCGGGCGATCGGCGCCGCCAACACGCTGACCTTCGAGCGCGACGGCGCCATGCTGGCCGACAACACCGACGCGCCGGCGCTGATCGAGGCGCTGGGAGCCGTGCTCGACCCCGCCGGGCGGCCCGCGCTCGTGCTCGGCGCGGGCGGGGCGGCGCGCGCGGCGGTCTGGGCGCTCGTGCAGGCCGGCGCCCAGGTCGAGGTGTGGAACCGCACGCCGGAGCGGGCGGCGGCGCTCGCCGAGGCCCTCGGCGCGCGCTACACCGCGGTTCCCGGGTATGCCGAGATCATCGTGAACGCCACCGCTCTGGGGCTTGACCCCAACATTGATCCGTTCAAGGCGATTCCGCTCAAGGCCGATACCTTCGAGGCCGGAAGTTGCGTGGTCGACTTGGTCTACGGATCTGGCGAGACGCGATTCCTCCAAGCGGCACGTTCGCAGGGGGCACGCGTGATCGACGGGGTCGAGATCTTGATCGCACAAGGCGCTGCGTCGTTCGAACGCTGGACCGGCATGATGGCTCCCCGTATGGCGATGCGGGAGGCCATCACGACATCGCCAAGTCCATGAACCCATCGACACAGACCGGGGCTGCACCCAGCAAGCCGAAACGGGGCATCACGTCCCCGTCGCGGCGTGGCGGCTCCGGCCGGGTGCTCACGGACGTCCTCGTCGATCTCGGCTTCGTCGAACGCGAGGTCATGGATGACGCCATCGCGAAGGCGCAGTCGGCCGGATCGGCGGCGGAACGCGTCCTGCTGACGCAGGGCTCCATCACCGACGACCAGCTCGCGCGCGCGGTCGCGGAGCGCTTCGGGCTCGACCACGTCGCGCTGCGCAACTACAAGGTCGACCCCGACGCGGCCAAGCTCGTGACCCCGGCCGCGGTCAAGCGCTACCAGGCCGTCCCCGTGTCGTTCGTCTCCGAGCGCACGCTGCTGGTCGCGATGGCCGACCCGGCCAACGTGCTGGCGGTCGACGACATCGCGGTCATGACCGGCTACGAGGTCCGCCCGGCGGTCGCCTCGGGCGCCGACATCGAGTGGCTGCTGGAGCGGCTCGAGGATCCCGAGTACGCCGCCGTGCTGCTCGACCTCGACGAGGAGGAGGAGGTGGAGGTCCCGGACCCCTCCGCCGCCCGGCCGGAATCGAACGGCCCGATGTACGACACGCGCGAGCAGGACCGGCCGATCGACTTCGGCTCCGCCGGCGAGGACGCCTCGGTCATCCAGCTCGTGCACCGCATCATCACCGAGGCGGTCGACCGCGGCGTCTCCGACATCCACTTCGAGCCGCAGGACGGCGACATGCGCGTCCGCTACCGCATCGACGGCGTGCTGCGCGACGCGGCGATCATCCCGGAGAACTCCGTGCCGGCCGTCGCCTCGCGCGTGAAGATCCTCTCCGACCTCGACATCGCGGAGCGCCGCGTCCCGCAGGACGGCCGCATCTCGCTCGAGCTCGACGAGAAGCACATCGACCTCCGCGTGGCCACGCTGCCGTCGGCGTTCGGCGAGAACATCGTCATGCGCATCCTGGACTCGTCCAAGGCGCTGATCGCCATGGAGACGCTGGGCATGCTGCCGCAGGCGCTCGAGCGCTTCACGAAGGCGATCGCGCAGTCGCACGGCGCGGTGCTCGTCACGGGTCCGACCGGCTCGGGCAAGTCGACCTCGCTCTACGCCGCCCTCAACCTGCTCAACACGGTCGAGAAGAACATCATCACGATCGAGGATCCCGTCGAGTACCAGCTCGAGGGCATCACCCAGGTCCAGACCAACCCGCGCGCCGGCCTGACGTTCTCCTCCGGCCTGCGCTCGATGATGCGTGCCGACCCCGACATCATCATGGTCGGCGAGATCCGCGACCGCGAGACGGCGCAGATCGCCATCGAGGCGGCGCTCACCGGCCACCTCGTGCTCTCCACGCTGCACACCAACGACGCGCCGGGCGCCATCTCGCGACTGATCGAGATGGGCATCGAGCCGTTCCTCGTCGGCTCCGCCGTCGACTGCGTCGTCGCCCAGCGCCTCGCGCGCCTGCTGTGCGAGGAGTGCAAGCGCCGCACCACGATCACCGCCGACGTGATGCGCGCCAACGGCTTCAACGTCGGCCTCGACCTCGAGGCCTACGAGCCCGTCGGCTGCGCCCGCTGCGGCGGCTCCGGGTACAAGGGCCGCGTCGGCCTCTACGAGGTCATGTGGGTCTCCGAGACGATCCGCGCGCTCGCGGTCGCCCGCGAGCCCTCCGAGAACATCGCGCACGCCGCCGTGCACGAGGGCATGATGCGCCTCCGCGAGGACGGTCTGGAGAAGGTCCGCCGCGGCCTCACCTCGATCGCCGAGATCGCGCGCGTCTCCGGCACCCGGTAGGGCCTACAGGTCGCGCCGCGACCTGCCGATACCGAGTACGCCCATGAACTTCGATTTCTCTCAGATCCTCATCGAGGTCGTCAGGCAGAAGGCGTCTGACCTCCACATCACCTCCGGCTCGCCGCCGATGCTGCGCAAGCGCGGCGCGCTCGTGCCGATGGAGGGGCTTCAGAACCTGACGCCCACCGACACCCGCGAGATCGTCTACACGATCCTCAACTCCACGCAGCGCCAGCGTCTCGAGACCGACTGGCAGCTCGACTTCGCGTACTCCGTGCCCGGCCAGGGCCGCTTCCGCGTCAACGCGTACTTCCAGCGCGGCTCCCTCGGTGCCGCCTTCCGCCTGATCCCCAACGAGACGGTGCCGATCGAGAAGCTCGGGCTGCCGCCCGTCGTCCGTGGCTTCGCCAAGAAGCCGCGCGGGATCGTCCTCGTCACGGGCCCGACGGGCTCGGGCAAGTCGACGACGCTCGCGTCGATCATCAACGAGATCAACGAGACGCGCGACGACCACATCCTCACCATCGAGGACCCGATCGAGTTCCTGCACTCGCACAAGAAGTGCATCGTCAACCAGCGCGAGATCGGGACCGACGCGCAGACCTTCGCGATGGGCCTGAAGGCCGCGCTGCGCCAGGACCCCGATGTGATCCTCGTCGGCGAGATGCGCGACATGGAGACGATCGGCACGGCGCTGACCGCGGCGGAGACCGGCCACCTCGTCTTCGCGACGCTCCACACCCAGGACGCGCCGCAGACCGTCGACCGAATCATCGACGTCTTCCCGCCCGAGCAGCAGGGGCAGGTCCGCGCCCAGCTCTCGATCGGCCTCCAGGGCGTCGTCACCCAGACGCTCGTCCCGACCGCCGACGGCAACGGCCGTTGCGTCGCGGCCGAGGTCCTCGTGCCCACCCCGGGCGTCCGGAACCTCATCCGCGAGGGCAAGACGCACCAGATCTACTCGCTCATCCAGACGGGCGCCCAGCACGGCATGCAGACGATGGACACCTCGCTGGCGGGGCTCGTGAGGGCCGGCCACATCACGATGGCGGCGGCCGAGTCGCGGTCCGGCCAGCCGGCCGAGCTGCGCCGTCTCGTCGAGAACGCAGACGACCTCCCGGTGGCAGCGTAATGGCCGCCGCGAGCGCGACGTTCACCTTCAAGGCCGTCGACGGCGCCGGCCTGCCCTCCGAGGGCACCGTCCAGGGCGTCAGCCACGCGGCGGCCATGGAGGAGCTCAAGAACCGCGGGCTCCAGGTCATGCGGCTCGACGAGAAGAAGAGCGGCATGAACATCGAGCTCAGCCTGATGCCGAAGCGCGTCAAGGCGGCCGAGCTCACGATCATGACCCGCCAGCTGGCGACGATGGTCTCCTCCGGCATGACCCTCCTGCGCGCGTTCTACGTGCTCGAGGATCAGGTCGAGAACGACAAGTTCAAGGAGGTCCTCGGCAAGGTCCGCGAGGACATCGAGTCCGGCCTGAACTTCTCCGACGCGCTCGACAAGCACCCGAAGGTGTTCGGTCCCCTCTACGTCGCGATGATCCGCGCCGGCGAGGCCGGCGGCGTGCTCGAGCAGTCGCTCGACCGCACCGCCGACCAGCTCGAGAAGGACGACGAGCTCCGCCGCCAGGTCAAGGGCGCCATGGCCTACCCGGCCGTCGTGCTGACCTTCGCGCTCGGCACGCTGCTCGGGCTGATCGCGTTCATCGTGCCCGTGTTCGTGAGCATCTTCAAGGACTTCGGCGGCAAGCTGCCGCTCATCACCCAGTTCACGGTGAACCTGTCGAACTTCGTGACGGGTCAGTGGTACATCCTGATCATCGTCTCGGTCGGCAGCGTCGTCGGCTTCCGCAAGTGGAAGAAGTCCTCGTGGGGCCGCCCGCAGTGGGACAAGTTCCGCCTGCGCCTGCCGGTCAACATCGGCAAGACCGTGCAGAAGATCGCCCTCGCGCGCTGGTCGCGCACGTTCTCGGCGCTCTACTCCGCCGGCGTCCCGATCATGCAGGCGATCGAGGTGACCGGCAAGACCGCCGGCAACACGGTCGTCGAGCGCGCCATGGACGACGTCATCGCCTCGGTCAAGTCCGGCGGCTCGATCTCGACCCCGCTGCGCGAGGCCCCGATCTTCCCCGGCATGGTCGCCCAGATGATCGCCGTCGGCGAGGAGACCGGCAACCTGGACACGATGCTCACGAAGGTCGCCGACTTCTACGAGGCCGAGGTCGCCGCCGCGATCAAGGCGATGACCTCCATTCTCGAGCCCGTGATGATCGTCCTCGTGGGCGGCATCGTCGGCTTCATCGTCGTCGCGATGTACATGCCGATGTTCAAGGTCTACGACTCGATCCAGTAAGCGGTCGCCGGATCTGAGGTGTTTCGAGAGGCGCCCTGAGGGGCGCCTCTCGTCGTTGAGCCCCAATAAGTCCCCACTGCACCCGCCGGTCGAGGCCGGTTGGGGAGAAACACGGGCAGGAGCCGCATAAGTCCCCGTCCAGGCCCGGTCGCGGTCGCGATAGGGGAGAAGTCGGGCCAGATCCCTGACAGGTCCGAACCCGACCCCTACCCAGCCGCCGTTGGGCGTTCGCCCGCGTTACCGGGCGTCGTGGAAGATGATCCCGAGCGCGGTGCGGGAGCCCGCGGTGAGCGTGCTCACGCCGTGGCGCATGCCGACGCGGTGGTAGCCGCGCTTGCCGGCGTTCGGGCGGACCTGGGTGGGGAAGATCACGAACGCTCCGCGGGGCGGGGTGAGGACGTGGGCACGGCTCTGGGCGCGCGGGCGCTGCTCGAGCAGCACGAGCTCGCCGCCCTCGTAGTCCGTGCCTCGCTCCGACAGCACCGTCAGCACCTGGAACGGGAAGTAGACGTCGCCGTAGAGGTCCTGGTGGAGCGCGTTCCAGTCGCCCTCGCCGTAGCGCAGGATCAGCGGCGTCGGGCGCTGCTGCCCGGCGGCGCGGCAGCGCTCGAGCAGCTCCTCGTGGGCGAGCGGGAACGCGTCGGCGGCGCCGCCCAGGCGCTCCGACCAGCGGTTGGCGACCGGCGCGAGGTGGCCGTAGAAGCCGCTGCGCAGCGTCGCGATCGCGTCCGGCAGGGGGTGGTCGAAGTAGCGGTAGCGGCCGTCGCCGAAGCGGTGGCGGGCCATGTCGATGGTGGAGCGGAAGCGGCCGCCGTCGAACAGCTGGGCGAGCTCGTCGCACTCCGCCGCGCTCAGCAGCGGCTCGGTGATCGCGAAGCCGCGGCCGTCGAGCTCGGCCGTCAGGCCGGCCCAGTCGAGCGCGTCGACGCGCCCGGCGAGGCCGGGCTCGGTGGTGAGTGTCGTCATGCCCGTGCAACGGCCGGCGGAGCCGGCGCGTGAGGGCTAGCCGCGCAGGTGCAGCCGCACGAGGTTGCCGTCGGGCAGCGTGCGGATCTGGACGAGGTCGCAGAGCTGGTTGGCGAGCCAGAGGCCCCAGCCGCCTGACTGGTCGAGCTCGGGGCGGGCGCGGCCGGCCAGCGGCTTGTCGAGCCGGCCGCCGTCGCGGAACTCGCAGGCGACGCCCTCGCTGTCATGCCAGATCCGCATCGTGCCCGCGCCGCCGCCGTGGCGGACGCTGTTGCTCGCCACCTCGTGCGCGGAGAGCACGAGGTCGCCGGCGCGCAGCTCGGAGATCCCGGCCGCGCGCGCGTGCTCGTCGACGATCGCGCGGATCGCCGGGAGCGTGTCGCGGGTGACGCGGTGCTCGACCGGGTCGCCCGGGGGACCGGGGAGCGGCGCGCAGAGCTGCGGCGGCGGGTCGTCGTGGCCGCGGTAGCGGGCGCTCTCGGCCTCGCCGACCCAGGGGTGCGAGCGCTCGGCCTCCTCGATCACCTCGCGGTCGAGGTGCACGGAGTCGTACGGGCACAGCAGGTGGAAGCCCGCGGCCTCCGCGAACGCGTGGTTGAGCAGCGCCTCGTGGCACTGGCACTCGACGAGCTCGTCGGGGCTGCGGCCCGGCCAGATCGGCTCGCCGACGCCGCGCATCGGGCCGCTGCGGCCGGCGACGAAGTCGCGCCACGCCGGGATGATGCAGGCGGGGTTGTGGCCGATCTCGCCCATGTCGGCGAACACCACCTGGTCGGCGGAGCGGCCGAGCCGGCGCTTCAGCGCGGCGAGCTTGGGCGCCTCGAGCGCGACCATGACCGGCTCGCCTGCGGCCACGCCCTCCTCCACGAACGGCGCGACGCGATCGAGGAAGGCCTCGGGACCTGCGTAGAAGACGGCCTCGTGACGGAACGCGGCGGTTGCGGTCATCAGCCTGCCTAGCCTAGACCTTTACAGCAGCTGCCGCGCGAGCCAGACCGCGGCGAGGCCGAGCGCCAGCGAGCCCGCGACGTTGACCGCCGCCGCGGTCCGCCGCCGTTGCAGCCACAGGCGATCGGAGTCGAGCATCCAGGTGCTGAACGTCGTGTAGGCGCCGAGGAAGCCGGTCGCCGCCAGCCGCCGCGCGTCGCCCTCGAGCGCGGCGCCCGCCACGAGGCCGAGCGCGACGGCGCCGCCGAGGTTGACCGCCAGGATCCCGTAGGGGAAGCCGTGGTGCACGCGCGCGGAGACGAGCCCGTCGACGAGCCAGCGTGCGAGCGCGCCGAGCCCGCCGAGGAGCGCCACCGCGACCCACATCGCGGGGCTCACCGGCCCACCGCCAGCCGCCGCCCCGCCAGGACCGCGGCGAGGCCGAGCGCGAGGCTCGCGCCCGCGTAGCTCGCCGCCACCGCAACCCGGCCGCGGTCGAGCAGCTCGAGCAGCTCGAGCTGGAACGTCGAGAACGTGGTCAGCGCGCCGCACACGCCGGTGGCGAGGAACGCGCGGCGGCGGCCGCGGTGCAGCGTGGCCGCGACCCAGCCGAGCGCGAACGCCCCGATCAGATTGGCGGCGAAGGTGGCCCACGGCCAGCCGCCGGCGCCGACCGGCAGGCCCTCGGCGAGCGCCGCGCGCGCGAGCGTCCCGATGCAGCCGCCGGCGAACACGGCGACCGGCTCACGGATCCGCCACACGCCGGCGACCGTAGCGGCACGCCAAGATGGAGTCCGTGACGATCCGACCCGCCCGCCGCGAGGACGCTCCGGCGATCGCCGCCATCTACAACGAGGGGATCGCCGACCGCACCGCCACGTTCGAGACGCATCCGCGCGACGCCGCGGAGGTGGCTGCCTGGCTCGAGGAGGACGGGCCGCTGCTCGTCGCCGCCGATGGCGACGACCTCCTCGGCTGGGCGCGCGTCACCGCGTACTCGGACCGCTGCGTCTACGCGGGCGTGGGGGAGTACGGCGTCTACGTGGCGGCGCGCGCCCGCGGCGCCGGGGTCGGGCGCGAGCTGCTCGGCGCGCTGTGCGCGGAGGCCGAGCGGCGCGGGCTGCACAAGCTCGTCGGGCGCATGTTCGCGATCAACGCCGCCAGCCGCGCGCTCGCCCGCGCCGCGGGCTTCCGCGAGATCGGCGTGGAGGAGCGCCACGGGATGCTCGACGGCGAGTGGCGCGACTGCGTGCCGGTCGAGCGGCTGCTGGGCCCGGCGGCGGGGTAGGGTCAGGACCCATGTTCTCGCTCCTCAGGCTTCCCTTCATCCTGCTCGAGATGGCGCTGCGCGGCGCGATCAGGCGCCTCACCGGCGGTGACGACGAGCGCCCCTACGTGCCCACCGCCGAAGCGGAGGCCGAAGCTGCCGCCGCGGCCCGCGCCCGCCGCGAGGCCGAGCGCGTCGCCGCCGCCGAGGCCGCCGCGCGCCGCCCCGCCGCCCGCCCGAGCGCGGCCCGCCGGCGCACGCGGCCGCAGCCGCAGCCGCCCGTGGCAGCCGTGCCGGAGCCGGGCCCCGAGGCGGAGCTGCTCGGGGACGCGCCCGCGCACGTCTCGCGCGAAGCGGAGCCGGTCGCCTCGTTCGGCCCCGCCGGCGACCCGCAACCGGCGATCGAGGTGCAGGCGCCATGGCCCGGATACGACGACCAGTCCGCCGCCGAGGTCGTCAAGCGGGTGCGCCAGGGCGACGAGGCCACGCGCGCGGTCGTGCTCCTCTACGAGCGCGGCCACAAGGGCCGCAAGAGCGTGATCGCGGCCGCCGAGACGGCGCCCGCCTGATCCGGGCTCAAATCTCGCGGCCCGCGTGCCGATGTAGTCCTGGAGATGTCCGGCCCGTCCAGCGCACCACCGCCTCAGCCGTCCCCTGAGCCCACGCCCGCCGACCCGGCGCGCCACGACCACCTGCTCGAGCTCGAGTCGCCGCGCTCGTGGAAGCGCCGCCGCTCGACGGTCGACTACCTGAAGCTGAGCCCCGCCGGCATGGAGCTGGTCCACGGCGGCGTCCTGCGCCTGCCGCTCGTGATGCCGCTCGGCGCGATCGCCGTCGCGGCCGCCGAGCCCGGCTCGGCGCGCGCGCTCCCGTCCGAGGGCCGCTTCCCGATCCTGCGCCGCCTCACCAGCTCGGTCGTCGTGCCGCGCGAGGAGGGCGTCGAGGGCTGGCTGTGGACGAGCATCGGCGGCTCCGCGTTCCCCTCGCTGTGCGACGACGACGAGGCGCCCAACGGCGCGCTCGTGTTCGCCCACCCACTCGGCGAGGACATCGTCACCCGCTGCTTCGAGCCGGAGTTCGTGGCGGCGCTGGCCGCCCGCTCGCCGCTCGGCGCGCCCGCGGTCTACGGCCTGCTGATGCGCTTCGGCGACGTGCTGCGCGCGCAGAACACGTTCCGCAAGTTCACCATCGACAATCCGCTGACGGACAAGGAGGTCGCGCCGACGCTGCGTCGCGCGCTGCCGACCGACATCTCCGCGGACCCGGCCGTGCGGTTCTCCGAGGGCGTGCGCGCGTCACATTCGGTCGCCCCGCCCGGCCTCGCCTGACGGGGTCGCTACCGTCAGAGGGGTGAGCGACCAGCCCCTCGATCCGCAGGCCTGCCGCCCCTGCCGCGGCACCGGCCAGGTCGTCTCCAACCTCGGCGGGTCGCCGAGCACCGTCACGTGCCCGTGGTGTGAGGGCAGCGGGCGCTTCATCCCGGGTCACGACGCGCACGCCGCAGCCCCGAGCGCGTCGGCCTGACGCCGAGCGCGGCGACGGCGTACAAGGCGAGCGCGAGCGCGAGCCCGATCGCCACCGGGATCAGGGCCACCCCGGTCGGGAGCAACGCGACGGCGGCCAGCCCGATGCCGAGCGAGGCCGCGCCGGCGGCGAGCGCCAGCAGCGCGACCTTGATGCCCTCGCCGGCGCTCGCGAGCGGCGAGGCGGGGATGTGCCGGCGCAGGCGCGAGAAGAACCACCACGCGCCGATCACGTACGCGACGAGCGTGCCGACGACGACGCCGCGGGCGCCGCTCGTGATCGCGAGCGGGATCGTCAGCGCCAGGTTGGCGGTCACGATCAGCGGGCCCATCCGCGCCTCCAGCCCCGGCGCGCCGATCGCACGCATGTAGGCGACGCCCGTGCCCGTCGAGAGCCCGGCCGCGGCGGCCAGCACGAGCGCGGCGCCGAGCAGCGCGGCCTCGTCGTAGCCCTCGCCGAGCCAGGCCTCGATGAGCGCGGGGAGCGTGGCGGCGCCGATCACGCCGCCGCCGAGCACGCCGAGCACCCACAGGCGGTGCAGCACGCCGAAGCGGCGGCGCAGGCCGGCCTCGTCCCCGGCGCCGGCCAGGTGCGCGAACTCCGAGTGCACGGGCGACAGCGCGGCGCCCGCGAGCAGCCGGCCGCCGTCCGCGAACTGCGCGCCGATGCCCAGCTGGCCGACCGTCGCGGCCGGCGCGACGAGGCCGACCACGAGCTTGTCGCTCTGCCAGTTGACGAGCTCGGAGAAGACGGTGACCTGCAGGCGCGCGGAGAAGCCGACCAGTTGCCGCAGCTCCGCCCGGCGCAGCAGCCGCGGCGGGCCGCCGCGGAGGAGGCCGGCGAGCGCGGCCGCGCGGGCGAGCAGCGTGACGCCTTGGCCGATGCAGGCCGCGATCGCGAGCCCGGGCAGCCCTTCGGCGTCCGCCAGCGCGGCGATCGCGGCGAGGAAGGCGACCGCGCCGGCGGCGGCGCTCCAGGCCAGGGTGCCGAAGCGCTGGAGCCCCTGGGCGACGTTGCCGGCGCCCGCTGCCATCAGCGCCAGCGCGAGCGCGCCGCCGAGGATGCGGAACATCGACTCCGCGTCGGTGCGCAGGCGGGCGGGCACGTCGAAGAGGTCGACCAGCGCGGGCGCGAGCGCCGCCAGCGCCAGCCCGAGCACGGCGCCGAGCAGCGCGTAGGCGACCGCCGTGGTGACGGCGATCCGCGCCAGCTCCTCGGTGTCGCCGCGGCCGCGGGCGAACGCCGTGAAGCGCTGGACGGCCGGCCCGAGCCCGGTCTCGAGGATCGACGCGTAGAGCACCAGCGCGAGCCCGATCGTCCAGACGCCGAAGCCGGCCGTGCCCACCGCGTCGAGGATCAGCGGCACCGCGACGAGCGAGGTGCCCGCGACCGCGGCGGCGTTGACGACGCTGGCCGCGACGTTGCGGCTCAGGGCCGGGAGCATCGCGCAAGCGTACGGCTGCCGCAGGCGGGTCTACGATTGAGCCCGCTCTCGTGGCCGACGCCATGCCGACCCGCTTCCGGCTGCGTGCCGGCAACCTCGACACCGCGCTTCGCTACGACGCGGTCCTGCGGCTGCTCGCGGATCACTGGCAGCCGGACCTGCGCGTGCTCGAGGTCGGCTCGGGGTCGGGCGGCGTCACCGAGTTCCTGGCGCACCCCGTGACCGGCGTCGACCCGGCGTTCGAGCGCACCGCTGAACGGACGACGCAGTGGCTCGACCGGCGCCCGGGGCGCGCCACCGCGCTGCCGGTGGCGGACGGGTCGTTCGACGCGGTGCTGTGCCTCGAGGTGCTCGAGCACCTGCCCGGCGACGAGCGCGAGCCGGCGCTGCGCGAGATGCTGCGGGCTCTGCGGCCCGGTGGCCGGCTGATCGTCACGTTCCCGGCCGACGAAACGGCGCTCGAGCTCGACCGCTGGCTCGACTCGGCATACCGCGCGCGCCACGGGGAGCCGCACCCGTGGGTGGCCGAGCACCTGGCGGCGGGCCTCCCGCGCAGCGGCGACGTGCGGGCCGCGCTCGAGCGCGCCGGCGGCGACGGCGCGCGCGTGCGCGTCCGCAAGCACCAGCCCGCGCCGGCGTTCCGTGCCCTCCACGGCCTCTACACGGTGCGCGGCGGCACCGCGCTGACCGGGCGCTTCGCGCTCGGGAGCCCGGCCGTCGTGCGGCTGGCGTTCGCCGCGCTGCGGCGGATGCGCCGGGGGCCGGCCTACCGGACCGTGCTCGTGCTCGACAAGCCGTGAGCGTCTCCGTCGTCATCCCGACGTGGAACGGGCGGGCGCTGCTCGACCTCGCGCTGGCGTCGCTCGAGCACCAGTCGCTGGCGCCGGACGAGGTGATCGTGGTCGACAACGGCTCGAGCGACGGGACCGCCGAGCACGTCCGCTCGCGCTGGCCGGCCGTGACGCTCGTGGCGCTGCCCGCGAACCTCGGGTTCGCGGCCGCGACCAACCGGGGGATCGAGCGCGCGCATGGCGACGTGGTCGCGCTGATCAACAACGACGTCGAGCTGCACCCCGACTTCCTGCGCGAGCTGGTCGCCGCGCTGGAGGCGGACCCGGGGGCCGCGTCGGCGGCGGCGAAGATGCTGCGCTTCGACGACCGCGGTGTGATCGACGCGACCGGCGACACCCTGCGCTGGTCGGGCATCGCGCTCCAGCGCGGCCAAGGGGAGGCCGACCGCGGCCAGTACGACGCGCCCGGCCGCGTGTTCAGCGCGTGCGCGGGCGCGGCCGCATACCGGCGCTCCGCGTTCGAGGAGGTCGGGCTGTTCGACGAGGCGTTCTTCGCCTACCTCGAGGACGTCGACTGGGGCTTCCGCGCGCAGCTCGCGGGCCACGGCTGCGTGTACGCGCCGAGCGCGATCGCCTACCACGTCGGCGCGGCGTCGACGCGCCGGGAGGGGAAGCCGGACCCGTTCTTCTACGGGCTGCCGCGGCGCAACAACGTCTGGATGATCCTGAAGAGCTATCCCGCGGGCGCGCTCGTCCGCCACGCGCCGGCGATCCTCGTCAACCACGCCGGCCTGCTCTACGTGGCGATCCGCGACGGGATGGGGAGGGCGCACCTCGCGGCCATGTGGGCCGCGGCGCGCGGGTTGCCGCGCGTGCTGCGCCAGCGGCGGGCGATCCAGGCGGCGCGCCGGGTCGGCCGGCGCGAGCTCGAGCCGCTGATCACGCGCGGGCGGCCGCCGCGGTGAGCCGGGTCGCGGTCGTCATCCCGACCTGGAACGGCCGCGAGCTGGTGGAGGAGGCGCTGCGGTCGCTCGAGTCGCAGTCGTTCCGCGACTTCCGGGTGATCGTCGTCGACAACGGGTCGAGCGACGGAACCGCCGATGCGCTGCGCGAGCGCGACGCCGAGGTCGTCGCCCTGCCGGAGAACCGCGGGTTCGCGGCGGCGGTCAACGCGGGGATCGCCGCGGCCGGCGACGCGGAGCTCGTCGCCCTGCTCAACAACGACATGGAGCTCGACCCCGGCTGGCTGGCCGAGCTCGTCGCCGCGCTGGACGCCGACCCGCGGGCGGGCTCGGCCGCGAGCAAGCTGCGGATGCTGCGCGAGCCCGGCGTGCTCGACGGCGCCGGCGACCTCGTCACGTGGTACGGCGCGACCTGGCGCCGCGGGCACGGAGAGCCCGACCGCGGGCAGTACGACGAGCCGGGCGTCGTCGCGAGCCCGTGCGCGGGGGCGGCGCTGTACCGGCGCTCGGCGCTCGAGGCGGTCGGCGGCTTCGACGAGCGCTTCTTCGCCTACCTCGAGGACGCCGACTGGGGCCTCCGCGCCCAGCTCGCCGGGCTGCCCTGCCTGTGGGTGCCGGCCGCGGTCGCGTACCACCTCGGCGGCGCGACGAGTCGCCGCATGGGCGACCTCGAGACCGAGCTCATCGCCCGCAACACGGTCGCGCTCGTGCTCAAGTCCTTCCCGGCGGCGCGGCTCGCGGTCTGGTCGCCGCTCATCGTCGCGTATCAGGGCTACGCCCTGGCGCGGGCGGTGCGGCGGGGGACCTGGCGGGCGGTGCTGCGGGGGTGGCGCGGGGCGGCGCGGGGCCTGCCGGCGACGTTGCGCGCGCGGCGCGAGGTGCGGAGCCGGACGCGCGACCCGCGCGCGCTGGACGCGGTGATGAGCGGTCCGTTCAGCGCACGCGCGGCCAGTCCCGGCGGCCCGCCGCGTTGAGCGCGGTGCGGGCGACGAGGTAGGCCGCGTCGCGCGCCCGCAGCCCGGCGGAGCGGGGGCGGGGGCGGCCGGCGCGGGCGCCGAGGGACGCGCTCGGCCCGGGCGCCTCGATGAGGCGGATGAGCGGCTCCGCCACGCGCGACCAGCGGAGGTCCGCGGCGGCCGCGGCGAGCGCATCCGCGTATGGCTCGCGGCCGCGGTCGAGCACGCGCGCGAGCGCGGCGGCAAGGGCGGCGGGGTCCTCGGCCGGCACGGCGGTGCCGAGGTCGTCGCGCTCGACCCGCTCGGCCAGCTCGTCGCCGCGGGTGCAGACGACCGGCAGCCCGGCCCAGATGCAGTCGAGCAGCCGGGTGCGATGCGAGAAGCGCGTCTCGAGGTGGTCGCGGTGGGCGGCGACCGCGCAGTCGGCCTGCAGCAGCCACGCGCCGCGCTCGTCGTAGGGGACCCAGCCGTCGTTGAAGCGCACCACGCGCCCGAGCAGCCCGAGCTCGCGGGCGAGGTCGCGTGCGCGCGCCTCCGCGTCGCGTGCCTGGGCGGCGCCGGAGGTGCCCATGAACACGAGCCGCAGGCGCGGCCGCTCGGGGCTCAGGCTCGCGACTGCGCGCAGCACCGACTCCGCGTCGAGCCAGTCCCAGAGCCCGCCGTTCCACAGCACGAGCTCGTCGTCGGCCGCGAGCCCGAAGCGCTCGCGCGGGCCCGGGCCGGGCGCCGGCGGGGCGTCGGGCACGCCGAACGGCACGACGGCGAGCAGGCCGCCGAGCGTCGGGTCGGCGTCGTGGACCGCGGGCGTGATCAGGCGCTGGGCGAGCAGCGTGCCGGTCCAGAGGTCGCGCTGGCGCTCCGACGCGCACAGGAACGCGTGGCCGTCGTGGAGCGCATCGACCATGCGGTCGAGCGACATGGCGGTGACCGTCCGGCGCATCCCCGCCCGCCGCCCCGCGAGGAACTGCAGCGCCTCGAGCGGCTCGGGGTCGTAGAGGTCGTAGATCAGCCGCGCGCCCGAGCGCCGCAGCTCGCGGGCGGCCAGCGGCCACGGGGGCTGGGCGACGACCACGCCGGCCGCCGCCGCCCGGGCGCGCAGGTCCTCCGGTGCGTGTGGGTGGACGTAGACAGCGTCGCCGCCGGCCGCGCGCGCGAGCTCTGTGGCCCGGATGGCCATGCCGGCCAGCTCCGCGCCGAGCGGCTCGGGGGAGACGACGAGGGTCATGAGCGGTACGCCTTCCTCTGCCGCCACGCCCCGAGCGGGCCGGTCGGCAGCGCGAGCGGCGCGCGGCCGCGCGTGGTCGCGCCCGCCACGCGGTACGCGCGCCACTCGCGCAGGCCGGCCGCGCGGCCGCGCAGCGGGGAGAGGGTGCGGTCGGTGAGCGCGACGAAGCCGATGTACGCGACGTCGTACAGCGCCATCGCCCAGCCCCAGCACGCGAGCTGACCGCCGGTGGCGTTCTTGGCCAGCAGCCGCATCCGGTTGCGGCCGACGAGGAAGTACTTGCCCGGCGACGCCTCGCCCGCGGTCGCCGAGCCGTGGTGGTAGGCCACGCTCGCCGGCACGTACAGGCAGCTCCAGCCGGCGGTGCGCGCGCGCCAGGCGACGTCGGCGTCCTCGCCGAACGCGAAGAAGCTCGCTGTCGAAGCCGCCGATCGCGTCGAGCATCGCGCGACGGTAGAGCGCGACGCACGCGGATGCGCCGAACACCTCCTCGACCGGGCCGCCGCCGACGGCGGGCGCGCCCGCGAGGCGGTCGTATGCGACGCCCAGACGGTCGACGACGAGGCCGGCGGTGTTGATCGTGTCGCGGCGCGCATGGAAGCGGACCTGCCCGCACGCGGAGCCGACCCCGCTCGCGCCGGCGGCCGCCGCGAGCAGCAGCCGCACCGCGTCCGGCTCGAGCTCCGCGTCGTCGTTGACGAGCAGGATCCACTCGCCGGCCGCCGTCTCGAGCCCCGCGACGACGCCTCCCGCGAACCCGGCATTGCGCCCCTGCGGCAGCACGCGCGCGCCCTCGGCGCGGACGCCCGCCTCCGAGTTGTCGACGACCAGCAGCTCGGCGTCGAGCTCCGCGAGCGCGGCGCGCAGCGCGGCCAGGCACGCGTCGAGCAGCGGGCCGCCGCGCTGCGTGACGACGATGGCCGAGACCAGCGTCACGCGCGATACGCCTCCGCCACCCGCTCGAGCGACTCGGCGAGCGAGAGCCGCCGCGCGTTCGCCGCGTACCACGCCGCCGTCGAGGCCCGCAGCTCCGGCCCCGCCTCGCGCACGCGCACGATCGCCGCCGCGAGGTCCTCGGGCGCCGCCGACGGCGCGACGAACCCGTTGACGCCCTCCTCGACGAGCTCGGTGGCGGCGTTGTCGGGATCGGCGACCACGACCGCGGGCGTGCCCACCGCGCATGCCTCGACCACCACGAGCCCGTAGCCCTCGCGGCGCGACGGCAGGACCATGCACAGCGCGCCGCGCAGCGCCGCGTCGACGCGCTGGGAGTCGACGAACCCGGGCGCCGAGATCCGCTCCGCGACCCCGAGCTCCTCGATCAGCGCGAGCACGCGGCCGCGCTCCGGGCCGTCGCCGAGGATCTCGGCGCGCAGGCCCGGGACCGAGGCGACGGCGGGCACGATCGCCGGCACGCGCTTCTCCGGGATATGGCGGCCGGCGAACACGACCACGCCGGAGTCGACATAAGGCTCGACCTGAGCCTCACTGTCACGGCCTTCGTAGATCCCCGAGAGCACCGTCACCGGGCCGCGCAGGCCTTCCTCGCGCAGCCGGGCGGCGTGCAGGGCCGACAGGCAGAACGCCTGCTGGCGGATGCGCACGCAGGCCCGCTGGACCCGCCATCCGAGCCAGCCGCCGGCGCGCCCGAGGTAGTCGCGCCAGTACGCGCGCGTCCACAGCTCGAGCCAGTCGACCACGAGCCGGAAGCCGCACGGCCGCCGCAGGAAGCCCGCCGCGAGCAGGGAGAAGTAGGGGAACGAGGCGGTGTGGACGACGTCGAAGCGCCGCCCGCGCAGCGCCAGGAACCCGAACACGCCCGCCCCGAAGACCAGCGGCGGCCCGATCCGCCGCCGCCCCGATCGCGTGTACAGCGCCATCCGCGGCCCCGCCGTCACCACGCGCACGCCCGGTACCCCCGGATCCGCGCCCCGCGGCCACTGCCGCAGGGTCAGGTAGGTCACGTCGTGCCCGTCCGCCGCCAGCCGCTCGGCGAGGTTGCGGTACCAGCGCTCGCCGCCCCCGACGGTGTGGGGAAAGAGACAGTCGTAGACGAGGCAGACGCGCACGCACTCAAACCTTTCACGCGAGCGGCCGATACGACCCATGTCCAGCCATGAGCATCGCCGAGCCCCTTCTCTTCCCGGACCCCGAAGTCCTCTCCCCGCAGCGGGACGAGCTCCTCGTCAGCGTCGTCATCCCGTGCCTCAACGAGGCCGAGAACATCGAGCGCTGCGTCGCGTGGGCGCTCACGACGCTGGCCGAGCACGGGATCCCCGGCGAGGTCGTCGTGGCCGACAACGACTCCGAGGATGCCTCCGCCGCGCTGGCGCTCGCTGCCGGCGCGCGCGTCGTCCACGAGCGCCGCCGCGGCTACGGCAACGCCTACATGGCGGGCTTCTCCGCCGCCCGCGGCCGCCACATCGTGATGGCCGACGCCGACCTGACCTACGACTTCGGCGAGATCCCGCGGTTCCTGGCCGAGCTCGAGGACGGCGCCGACCTCGTCATGGGCGACCGCATGGACGGGATCCAGCCCGGCGCCATGCCGTGGCTGCACCGCTACATCGGCAACCCGATCCTCTCCGGCACGCTCAACGTCTTCTTCCGCACCGGCGTCCGCGACGCCCACTGCGGCATGCGCGCCTTCCGCCGCGACAAGCTCGAGGCGCTCGACCTCCGCACCACCGGCATGGAGTTCGCCTCCGAGATGGTGATCCGCGCGGCCAAGGCCAAGCTCGACATCCGCCAGCTGCCGATCGACTACCACCCGCGCGGCGGCACCTCCAAGCTCTCGAGCTTCCGCGACGGCTGGCGCCATCTGCGCTTCCTGCTCGTCCACAGCCCGACCCACCTGTTCGTGATCCCCGGCGCGGCGCTGCTGCTGCTCGGCGCGCTGGTCGGGCTCGTGTCCCTGAGCCGCATCGAGGTGCTCGGCCGCGAGTGGCAGCTGCACTCGATGATCGCGGGCTCGCTGCTGGCCGTCGTCGGCACGCAGGTGCTCGCGCTCGGCCTGTGCGCGCACGCGTACGGCAGCTACTTCATGGGCGAGCGCGAGGCGTGGTTCGACCGCATGCGCGCGCGCTTCCGCCTCGAGCACGGCCTGCTGGCGGGTGGCGCCATCGCCGGCGCCGGCGCGTTGATCGCCGCGGTCATCGTCGTCACCTGGATCCAGCGCGGCTTCGGCGTCCTGTCCGAGGAGCGGCTGCTGGTGGCCGCGTCGGCGCTGATCATCGTGGGGCTGCAGATCCTGTTCTCGTCCTTCCTGCTCTCCATCCTCGGGCTCCGCCGCCGCGACGGCCACTCGACGGATATCTAGGTCAAGCGCTCGGCGCCATGCGCCGATACCGCCAACAATGCTTGGAATCCGTCTTGCCGACAACCGCGGCTTCGCAATGATCGAAGCGATCGCCGCCTCCGCGCTGATCGCGATCATCGCCCTCGGGGTCCTCAAGGGCCTCGACACCGCCCAGCAGAGCTCCGGGCGCGAGAAGGCCCGCTCGGTCGCCGCAGCGCTCACCGAGCAGGATCAGGAGCGCCTGCGCTCGTTCCGCGCGGTCGACCTCGCCAACTACGAGGACTCGCGCTTGATCGAGGTGGAGATCAACAAGGTCAAGTACACGGTCAAGTCGCAGGTCGACTGGGTCCGCGACTCGACCGGCGGCACTCAGTCGTGCAACAACAGCGCGACGCAGGCGGACTACATGCGGATCACCTCGACCACCGAGTCGTCGCTGATCAACACGCCGATCCCGCCGGTGAAGATGTCGAGCCTCGTGGCGCCCCCGGTCGGCGCGTTCGGCACCAACCAGGGCACGCTCGGCATCCAGGTCAACAACGCTGCCGGCGCGGGCGTCGAGAACATGCCGGTGACGATCACCGGGGCGGCCACGCAGACGAACAACACGAACTCCGCCGGCTGCGCGATCTTCTCCTACGTCCCGGTCGGCAACTACACCGCGCGCGTCAACTCCGCCGGCTGGGTCGACAAGGGCGGCAACCAGAACTCCTCCGTCGGCGCCACCGTCAGCCAGGGCACCGTCAACGTCAAGACGATGACCTACGACGAGGCGGCCAGCGTCGACGCGGAGTTCGACACCGAGACGCTCGGCGGCGCGACCGTGCCGGCCACGACGACGCAGCTGTCCGCCGCCAACTCCGGCGTGCCCAGCGGCCCGTTCTCGCCGTTCGCCGGCCAGCGCGTCTACGACCCCGCCGGCGGAGCCGCGGGCACGATCACCGCCTCCGGCCTGTTCCCCTTCACCGACGGCTACGGCCTTTACGGCGGCGGCTGCCCCGGCGCGGACCCGACCGACAACGACCCGGACTACTACACGACGTACCCCGCGGCGTTCGTGGACGTCCAGCCGGGCCAGGCGACGCCCGCCGTCAAGGTCCGCCTGCCCTCGATCAACCTGCGCGTGCTCTACAACGGCAACCCGCTCAACGCGGTCCAGACCCTGACGACCAGGATCGTCGTCTACTCGAAGGGCCCGAACTGCACCGAGAAGTTCACCTTCAACGCGCCCGCCACCGACCTGAACGGCTACATGCTCGAGCCGGCGCTGCCGTTCGGCAACTACACCGTGTGCGCCGAGGCGATCACGCCGGCGCACGTGACCAACCGCCGCATGCGCCTCGTCACCGGCGTCAGGAACTGGTACCACCGCGGCATGAAGCTGCCGGACGTCGCGAGTCCGGTGGTCGACCTCTTCGGCACCGGCAGCGCGTACGGGACCTGCCCCAACACGGCATGACACGACGCGCCCGCTCCCAGTCCGGCTTCACACTCATCGAGCTGATCGTCGCGATGACGATCAGCACGATGACCGTGCTCGCCGTCTTCGCGATCCTCGACACGACGGTCAAGCAGTCCAACGCGGTCGCCGGCCGCGTCAACGCGACGCAGCGCGCGCGCCTGACGATGGACACCATCACGCGCCAGCTGCGGTCGCAGGTCTGCTACGGCCCGACGGTTCCCGCGCTCGTCGCCGGCACCGACGACTCCGTGAAGTTCCACATGGACCTTTCGGACGGCTCGAAGGCGATCGAGCAGCACGAGCTCGTCTTCAACGCCACGGCCAGGACTGTGACCGAGCGCGTGTGGCCGGGCCAGGGCTCGCCGCTGACCTTCCCGACCCAGACGCTGAACCGGCTGCTCGTCGGCGACGTGACCCGCGCGCAGACCAAGGACGGCACGGTGCTCCCGATCTTCAAGTACTACGCCTACAACCTCGCCGTGCCGCCGCGTCCCGAGCTCAGGCTGACCACTCCGCTGAACGCGACCGACCTCGCCCGCGTGGCAAAGATCGAAGTGAACTTCAGGGCTCTGCCGCCGGGCAACAAGGCCGGATCGGCCGCCGGCGCCGTCTCGCTCCAGAACGAAGTCTACGTCCGCGTCGCGGACCCCAACGACCCAGCACCCACTCCCACATGCGCCTGATCCCCCGAATCCGCACCCGCTTCCTCGCCGCCGAACACGGCTTCTCCATGATCATCGTCATGGGCGTGATGGCCGCGAGCGCCCTGTTCGTCGCCGCCGCGTTCTCGGCGGCCAACGGCGACCTGCCGCTGACCCGCGACTCGCAGGACCGCAAGCAGGCGTACGCCGCGGCCGAGGCCGGGATCAACTACTACCAGTACCACCTCAACCAGGACCCGGACTACTGGACGCGCTGCACCAACGTGCCGCCGCCGAACGCGACGGAGAACCAGCCGGTCAACCAGCGCTGGAACGGCACCGGCACCGACCCGCGCCGCTGGCGCAAGGTCGCGGGCGCGCAGACGCAGTACACGCTCGAGCTGATGCCGGCCACCGGCTACTCGACCTGCCTCGAGAACAACTTCGCCACCATGATCGACCCGGCCACGGGCACGTTCAAGGTCCGCGCGACGGGCCGCCCGCGCGCGGGCAGCAAGATGAAGCGCAGCCTGATCGCGTCCTTCCGCCGCCGCTCGTTCCTCGACTTCCTGTACTTCACCGACTTCGAGACGACGGACCCGATCAACTACGGCAGCAACCAGACGTGGGCGCAGGCCAACTGCGGCGACCAGTACCGCGAGGACCGCGACAACAACTGCTCGGAGATCCAGTTCGCCAGCGCGGACGAGATCAACGGCCCGTTCCACACCAACGACGACATCCTGACCTGCGGCACGCCGGAGTTCGGGCGCAACAGCGCGGACTCGATCGAGTTCAGCGGCCCGGCGCCCGGCTACACCAAGGTCGGCGGCAGCAGCTGCGCGGGTGACCCCGTGTTCCACGGCCCGCGGCGCGCCGGCGCCAAGGCGCTGACGATGCCGCCCACGAACACGACGCTGCAGACCGTCGCCACGACGGGCGGCCTCGTCTACCAGGGCAAGACCACGATCCGCTTCAACGGCTCGCCGTCGAACAACATGACGGTCACGAACCCGTACGTGAACAGCGGCAACCCGCAGACCCGCGCGCTGCCCACGAACGGCGTCATCTACGTGGCGAACCGCTCCGGCGGCTGCGGCAGCCAGCCGCCGCCGTCGAACGCGACCTACAACGAGCCGAACACGTGCGGCAACCTCTACGTCAGCGGCACCTACACCTCCAGCCTGACGCTGGCGGCCGCCAACGACATCATCATCCGCCCGCCGACGGGGACATCCAACGGCGACCTGATCGGCAGCGGCAACTCCGTGCTCGGCCTCGTCGCGAACAACTTCGTGCGGGTCTACCACCCGGTCGACAGCGGCTGCGACAACGTGTCGCCGGTCATGAAGAACGTCCGTATCGACGCCGCCATCCTGTCGCTCCTGCACTCCTTCGCGGTCGACAACCACGACTGCGGCGCCAAGCTCGAGACCCTCACGGTCAACGGCGCGATCGCGCAGAAGTACCGCGGCGCGGTCGGCACCACCGGCGGTACGGGCTTCATCAAGGACTACAACTACGACGACCGCCTGCGCTACCGCAGCCCGCCGTACTTCCTCGAGCCGATCGCGGCCAGCTGGCACGTCGTCCGCTCGAACGAGCAGGTCCCGCCCCGCTGAGCCCGGTCCCGCGCGCCTAGGCGCGCGGGCCGAGGACGTCGACGAGCCCGATCACGCGCTCGTCGTCGACCAGGGAGACGCGGAGCTCGCCTCGCGTCTCCAGCAGCATCTCGAAGCGCGCCGGGGAGCCGGGCTCGATCGGCTCGAGCTTCCCGAGCTGGGCGATCTCCACCGCGTCGAGCAGGTCGCCCTCGACGGTGAGGGCGAGGACGTCGCCGACGCGCGCCCGGACGCGCGCCGGCGGGCGGCCGGGGTCGGCCGCGATCGTCTTCTCGATCCGTCGCGAGGCGGAGGCGGGGCGCTCCGGCGCCGGCGTCGCGGTGGGGGAGGGCGTCGCTTGCGTGAGACCCGGCCTCGTGGTGGACGGCCGGGGCGCCAGGCTGGTCGCGAGGGCGGTCAGGCCGAGCAGTACGGCGAACAGCACGAGCAGTCGGCGACCCAGCACCGGTCCAGCCTAGCCGCATGTACGAAATGCGCTTCAGCAGGGGTTAAGTCCGAGCAGGGGGTTGCCGATACCCGTCGTGCCAGAACCAAAGGTGCTAAAGGCAAATCGTCCGCGAGGGCGAGACGCAAAGCCACGGAGCTCAGGATGAGTCAGCCGGGCTGCCACCGGGTCAGTTCGACCCATGCGGCTGAGGGACCGAGGACCTGGCGAGTTGTCACACACAGGCCCAACGATCCCTTCAGGAGGGTTCACCAAATGCTCAACAAGCTGCGCTCGCGCGCCCAGGACGAGAAGGGCTTCACCCTTATCGAGCTCCTGGTCGTCATTCTGATCATCGGCATTCTCGCCGCGATCGCCCTTCCCGCCTTCCTCGGTCAGCGCGCCCGTGCGCAGGACACCGAGGGCAAGACGTCCGTCCGCCAGGGCCAGACCGCCATGGAGACGTTCTACACGGACAACCAGAGCTACGTCGCGACGAAGGCTCAGCTCGTCGACATCGAGCAGTCCCTCGCCGCCGCCCCCGGCAACAGCTTCACCGTTGTCGCGTCGGCCGCCGACTCCTACACCCTGAGCGTCACGTCGAAGACGAACAACGTCTTCACGATCGCGAAGGCCGCTGACGGCACCGTCACCCGCTCCTGCACGCGTACCGGCACCACCAAGGGTGGCTGCCCCGCTTCGCAGAGCTGGTAGTCAGTCGAGAGTCACTCAATCTCCGCGTCGAGGCGGGCCTCCGGGCCCGCCTCTTCGTCGTTAAAGCCACGGTCACGTGAGTGACGCACCGGTGCTCAAGCGCCCCGCCCGGCCTGCCGATACGAGCCTCGTGCTCAAGCGGAATCGAAAGAACAACCAGTCGGTGGTCGGGCTTGATCTCGACCCCAGCCACATCGCGGCCGCCGAGGCCACGGTGAACGGCCACATCTCCATCACGCGCGGCGCCGTCGCCGAGCTGCGTCCGGGCATCCTGCGCGACGGTGAGGTCACCGACGGGCCGGCGCTCTCCGAGGCGCTCAAGACCTTCTTTGCCGAGAACGACCTTCCGACCCGCGTGCGTCTCGGCGTGGCGAACCAGCGCATCGTGGTGCGCTCGATCGACCTCCCGCCGCTCGAGGATGCGAAGGCGCTCGACGCCGCCGTGCGCGCCGAGGCGCCCGACCACATCCCGATGCCGATGGACGAGGCGATCCTCGACTACGTCCCGCTCGGGCTGGTCGATACGGCCGGCGGCCCCCGCATGCGCGTCGTGATCGTCGCCGCCCGCCGCGAGCTCATCGACCGCCTCGTCGGCGCCACCAAGGACGCCGGCCTGAAGGTCGAGGGGATCGACCTCGCCGCCTTCGGCATGGTCCGCGCGCTCGCGTCGGCCGATGACGAGGGCGCGGTCCTCTACATCAACCTCGCCGGTCTCACGAACGTCGCCGTGGCGAACCAGTCCGGCTGCCTGTTCACGCGTGCCGCCGCCGGCGGCCTCGCGGCGATCGTCGCGACGCTCGCCGAGCGCCGCTCGCTCACGCTCGAGCACTCGCGGATGTGGCTCGGTCACGTCGGCCTCGAGACTCCGCTGGAGTCGGTCGAGGGCGACGCGGAGCTCGTCGCTGCCACCCGGGCCACCCTCGACGAGGGCGTGCACCAGCTGGCCGACACGATCCGCAACTCGCTCAACTTCTACCGCATGCAGGACAACGCGGAAACCGTCTCGCGGGCGCTGCTCACCGGCCCCGCGGCGTCGATCCCCGGCTTCGCCGCGAAGCTCGCCGAGCAGCTGAAGCTGCCGGTCGAGGTCGCCGTCGCCGACGTCGACGGGACGCTGGAAGGCGTCGACCCCGGGCGCCTCACGGTCGCCGCGGGCCTGGCGGTCGAGGACCGCTAGCCCGCGCCGTCACCGGCGCCGGGGCAGGGTGCTGACAACATGACGCTCGCGATGACGCTCGCATACGCAGCCGCCCTCGCGGGCGCGTTCGGCCTGATCATCGGGTCGTTCCTCAACGTGGTGGCCTACCGGCTCCCGCGCGGGGAGTCCGTGATGTTCCCGGCGTCGCACTGCCCGTCCTGCGACACGCCGATCAAGCCGTACGACAACGTGCCGGTGCTCTCGTGGCTCGTGCTGCGAGGGCGCTGCCGGTCGTGCCACACCTCGATCTCGGCTCGCTATCCGATCGTGGAGGCGGTGACGGCTGCGTTGCTCGTCGCCGTCGTGCTCGACAAGGGCGCCGATTCGGACGCCTGGCTCGGGCTCGCGTTCGTGATCCTGCTCGTGCCGGTCACGCTGATCGACCTCGACCACCGGATCATCCCCAACACCTTGATGCTCATCGGCACCGTGGTGTCCGTCGGGATCCTGCTCCTGACCGACCCCGGAGCGCTCACCGAGCACCTGATAGCCGCGGCGGGGGCGGGAGGCTTCCTCCTCATCGCCGCGCTCGCCTACCCGGCCGGCATGGGCATGGGCGACGTCAAGCTTGCGGCCGTCATGGGCCTCTTCCTGGGCCGCAGCGTCGGCCCCGCGATGCTCGTCGCGCTCGTCGCCGGATCCGTCGTCGGCGCGCTCATCATCGCCCGCAAGGGTGCGGCGGAGGGGCGCAAGACCGCGATCCCGTTCGGCCCGTACCTGGCATTCGGCGGCATCGTCGGGCTGTTTGCCGGCGACGCGATCGTCGACTGGTACGTCGACACCTTCGTCTGATCTAAAGGCCCGTCGGCGCCCTGCCGATACGTCAGCGTGACGCGGTGGGGCAGTGCCCTTCGTAACCGCGCCGACCCGTCCCTTACCTCCACCTGGTCACTTACTCCATGCGAGCAGTCAACCTCCTCACGCCCGAGCTGCGCTCCACGCAGAAGGGCTCCGGCGCCCCCCGCCCCTCCGCCATGGAGACCAAGGGCGGTCTCGGTGCCTTCATCGTCCTCGGTGTCCTGGCGCTCGTCGTGGCCGGCGTCGCCGGCTCGGTCCTCGCCACCAACGTGGTGAAGGACCGCAAGGCGACCCTCGCGCAGGTCAGCGCCAAGAACGACGCGACCCTCAAGCACGCCGCCGAGCTGAAGCCGTACGCCGACTTCCAGACGCTCGCTCAGGAGCGCGCCGCCACGGTGCAGGCGCTCGCCAGCGCCCGCTTCGACTGGGAGCAGTCGATGCGCGACCTCTCCCGCGCCCTGCCCTCCAACGTCTACCTCAGCTCGCTCAGGGGCACGGTCGGCGGCGCCACCGCCGCCGGCGGCTCGGGCTCCGGCCTGCGCAGCGCCATCGCGACCGCGCCCGCCATCGAGCTCTCCGGCTGCACCAAGAGCCAGCCCGCCGTCGCGACGCTGATGTCGCGCCTGCGCAACGTCCAGGGCGTCACCCGCGTCAGCCTCTCCAAGTCCGAGAAGGCCAACGCCGCGTCCGCCGGCGCCAACGCCGGCGGCGGTAGCGCCGTCGGCCCCTGTGGCAAGGGCTCGCCCCCGAGCTTCGAGATGGTCGTCTTCTTCGAGAAGGCCGCTGTGGCCGGCGCGCTCGCGACCGCCACCGGTGAGGTCGCTGCCCCCGGCGCCGCCGGCGCCGCGCCCGCGGACGCCGATGCGACCGGCAAGGGCACCGACGATTCGTCGGCCAAGGCTTCGTCCACCCCTGCGCCCACCCCCGGAGGCTGATCCTCGTGACCCGCAGAAACACCATGCTGCTCGTCGCCGTGGCCGCCATCGCCGCGGTCGGCGCCTACTGGATGCTCGTCCTCTCGCCCAAGCGCGAGGAGGCGGTCGCCCTCGACACGCAGATCTCCACCAAGCAGGCCGCGCTCGCGCAGGCCGAGGAGGAGGTTGCCTCCTACGAGCAGGCCCGCGGTGCGTACAAGGCCAACTACTCGCTGGTCGCCCGTCTCGGCAAGGCCGTCCCCGCCGACGACGACGTGCGCTCGCTGATGGTCCAGCTGAACGCGGTCGCCGACAAGACCAAGGTCGACTTCCGCACCATCAACATCAGCGCGCAGGGCGCCCCGGCCGCCGGTCCCGGCGCCGTGCCCGCCACCGGCCCGACGCCGCCCCCGGGCGCGTCCACCGTCGGCACCGCCGGCTTCTCCACGATCCCGTTCTCGTTCGGGTTCAAGGGCAGCTTCTTCGAGCTGGGCAAGTTCTTCGACCGCCTCGACCGCTTCGTCGCGGTCCGCAAGGGCGGCCTCGGCGTCACCGGCCGGCTGCTGCTGCTCAACAGCGTCACGCTCACGCCTGACGCCGAGAAGGGCTTCCCGGCGCTGACCGCCGACGTGGCCGCCAACGCCTACCTCCTGCCGGCCACCGAGGGCCTGACCGCGGGCGCCACCGCCGAGAGCCCGACCGGCTCGGCCCCGGCCGCCGGCGGCGCCGCCCCGGCGACCACTGCCCCCGCGACCACCACGACCGCAACCATCTCTGGAGCCACCCGATGAGCGTTCTCAACGACACCTGGCGCTTCCTCGTGCAGCGCAAGCTGTGGCCGGTGGCGATCCTGCTGGTCGCCGCGGCTGCCGCCGTCCCCATGCTGCTGTCCGAGGAGCCGGCTCCGCCGGCGACCGCCCCCGTCGTGGCGGTGAAGTCCGGCAAGCAGGCCGTGCTCGCGGCCGAGCCGATCGTGGCCCCCGCCGCCGACGGCGACCGCGCAGGCCGCCGCCATGTGCTCGGCTCGCGCAAGGACCCGTTCAAGCCGCAGGCCACGCCTGAGCCGTCGCCCGAGCCGAAGACCGCCGCGGCGGTCGACGCTCCCGCCGGCACCGGCTCGAGCCCCGACAAGGGCGGCGACTCCGTCGGCGCGTCCCCCGCGCCGGACACGAGCACCCCGCTCATCCCGGCTCCCAAGAAGAACAAGACCTACGAGCTCAACGAGCTGACCGTGCGCTTCGGCGCCAGCGAGACCGGCACGCCGCCGCGCCGCGACGTCAAGCGCCTGCAGGCGCTGCCGTCCGCCGACGCGCCCGTGCTGATCTACCTCGGCCTGCTCAAGGACAAGAAGACCGCCGTGTTCATGCTCGACTCGGGCGTCATTGCGCAGGGCGACGGCGAGTGCCGCCCGTCCCGCACGACCTGCGAGACCATCCACATCCGCGAGGGCGAGACGGAGTTCTTCGACGTGCCCGGCGAGGATGGCGTGGTCACCGAGGAGGCGAGCGGCCAGCAGTACCAGCTGGACGTGGTGAAGATCCGCAAGACCACGACGACGAGCGCCAAGAAGGCCAAGGCCGCCAAGGCGCGCGTGTCGCTCAAGGGTCAGAAGATCATCCGCGCCCGGATCGCGGGTGACGGTCCCCTGCGCTACCGCTACGACAAGCGCTCCGGCCGCCTGGAGAAGCTCTCCAAGAAGGCCTACCGCGCCGTCGTCGCCAAGACCGCCAAGATCGCTCGCGCCTCCTTCTAGGTTCAGGCCACAGCGGGCGCCGGGCGAAAGCCCGGCGCCCCTAAGCTTCTCCGCGTGCCGCTGCGCCTGATCACGGCCGGGGAGTCGCATGGCCCCGGTCTCACCTGCATCGTCGAAGGCCTGCCCGCCGGGCTCGAGCTCGATCTGGATGCCATCAACGCCGACATGGCGCGGCGCCAGCTCGGCCACGGCCGCGGCGGGCGCATGAAGATCGAGCGCGACGCCGCCGAGGTCACCTCCGGGGTCCGCCACGGCCGCACGCTCGGCGGCCCGATCGCGCTGCTCGTCCAGAACCGCGACTACGCGAACTGGGAGGAGCGGATGAACCCGTGGCCGGTCGAGGCCGCGGTGCCCGAGGTGCACCTGCCGCGCCCCGGCCACGCCGACCTCGCCGGCGTGCAGAAGTACGGCTTCACCGACGTCCGCAACGTCCTCGAGCGCGCGAGCGCACGCGAGACCGCGGCGCGAGTGGCCGGCGGCGCGCTCGCGAAGGCGTTCCTGCGCGCGCTCGGCGCCGAGGTCGTCTCGCACGTCACGCAGATCGGCTCTGTCCAGGCGCCGGAGCGCAACGGGCTCGCCTTCGACGACTTCGCCGACGTCGACGCCTCGCCGGTGCGCTGCCTCGACCCGGACGCGACGAAGGCGATGGTCGAGGAGATCAACGTCCTGCGCAAGCGCAACGAGTCGCTCGGCGGCGTCTTCGAGGTCCGCGCCTTCGGGCTCGTGCCCGGCCTGGGCTCGCACGTCTCCTGGGAGGAGCGGCTCGACGGGCGGATCGGGCTCGCGATGCTCTCGATCCAGGCGATCAAGGGCTGCGGCATCGGCGACGGCTTCGACCTCGCCGGGCGCCCCGGCTCGGCCGCCCACGACGAGATCTTCTACGACGACGAGCGCGGCTACTTCCGCGAGACCAACCGCTCCGGCGGGGTCGAGGGCGGCATGTCGACCGGCGAGCCGCTCGTCGTGCGCTGCGCGATGAAGCCGCTGCCGACGCTGACCAAGCCGCTGCGCTCGGTCGACATCGCCACCCGCGAGCCGGCCCAGGCGCTGCGCGAGCGCACCGACTCCTGCACCGTGCCGGCCGCGGGCGTGGTGGGGGAGGCGATGCTCGCGATCGTCCTGGCCGGCGCCTACCGCGAGAAGTTCGGCGGCGATCACATCGACGACGTCCGCGCGGCGCTCGCCGCCTACGAGGAGCGGATCGGGTGGAAGCGGCGCCGGCCCTAGATAGCGGGCGCCTCGTGTTCATCGGGTTCATGGGCGCCGGCAAGTCACTCGCCGCGCGCAGCGCCGCCGCCGCCCTGAACACGACCGCGGTCGACTCCGACAGCGTGCTCGAGGAGCGCCTCGGCAGCTCGATCGAGTCGTACTTCGCCGATCGCGGCGAGGCGGCGTTCCGCGAGCAGGAGGAGGCCGTCGTCTGCGAGCTGCTGGCCGGGGACGCGCCCGTGCTCTCGCTCGGCGGCGGAGCCGTCACCTCCGAGCGCGTGCGCGACGCGCTGGCCGAGCGCACCGTGGTGCTGCTCGACGTCGACGCCGACACGGCCTGGCAGCGCTGCCGCTCCGGGCGGCCGCTGGCGCGCGACCGCGAGCGCTTCGGGGCGCTGCACGCCGAGCGCGAGCCGCTGTACACCGCGCTCGCCGACGCGATCCTGCCCGCCGACCGCCGCGACGAGGTGCGCCGCGCGCTGCCCTCGATCGACGCGCTCGCCGGCGCCCCGCCGGGGACGAAGCTGCTGTGGGCGGGCGAGTACCCCGTGTACGCCGGCGACGGCCTGCTCGGCTCGGGGCTGTGGCCGCAGCCCGGGCGGAGCTTCCTCGTGACCGACGAGGCAGTCGGGCCGCTCTACGCCGAGCGCGTCGGGAAGGTGGCGAAAGACATCCGCATCCCGACGGGGGAGCGCCACAAGACGCTTGACACCGCCCAGGCCGTGCTGCGCTCGCTCGCGTCCGCGGGGATGGACCGCGACGACCATGTCGTCGCGCTCGGGGGCGGCGTGGTGGGGGACGTGGCGGGGCTGTGCGCGGCGATCTACCAGCGCGGCGTGCCGGTCGTGCACGTGCCGACCACGCTCGTCGCCCAGGTCGACTCCGCGTACGGCGGCAAGACCGGCGTCGACCTCCCCGAGGGCAAGAACTACGCCGGCGCCTACCACCAGCCGGCCGCCGTGATGGTCGACCCCGGCACGCTCGCGACGCTGCCGGCGGAGGAGCTGGCCGCGGGCTGGGCCGAGGTGATCAAGACCGCGCTGATCGCCGGCGGCGAGCTGTGGCGGCGCGTCCGGTCGCGCGACGCGGCGCCCGACCGCGACCTCGTGCTCGCGTGTGCGCGCGTCAAGCTGAGGATCGTGGCCCGCGACGAGCGCGACGCCGGGGAGCGCCAGACCCTCAACCTCGGCCACACCGTTGGGCACGCGATCGAGACCGCGACGCGCTACGAGCGCTACCGCCACGGCGAGGCGGTCGGCCTCGGCCTGCTCGCCGCGCTGACGCTGTCCAACCAGCTTGAGCTGCGCGAGGAGGTCGCGGGCCTCCTGACCGCCCACGGCCTGCCGACGCAGCTCGACCCGGCGATCGACCGCGCCGCGGTGGCCGCGGCCGTCCAGCGCGACAAGAAGCGCCGCGGCGGGCGCGTGGGCTTCGTGCTCGTCGAGGAGCCCGGGCGCGTCCGCCCGGGCTGCGCGATCGCCGACGGCGACCTGCAGGCCGCGATCGAGGAGCTGACGCGATGAGGAACCGCATCGCCGTGATGCACGGCGTCAACCTGGACATGCTCGACCGGCGGCCGAAGGAGATCTACGGCGACCTCTCACTGTCCAAGCTCGAGCGCCACGTCTCGGAGTACGCGCGCGTGCTCGGCCTCGAGGTGCGCTTCTTCCAGTCCAACCACGAGGGCGAGTACGTGGACGAGCTGCACCGGGCCTCCGACTACGCCGACGGGCTCCTGCTCAACCCCGGCGCCTGGACCCACTACGCGTGGGCGCTGCGCGACGCGGTCGAGGTGGCGGGGCTGCCCGCGGTCGAGGTGCACCTCTCCAACCCCGAGGAGCGCGAGGAGTGGCGCCATCTCTCGGTGCTCGCCGACGTCGTGGTCGCGCGCGTGCTGGGCAAGGGCCACGAGGGCTACCGCGAGGGCCTCGAGCACCTGAAGGCGGCGCTGTGAGCCGCGCCGACCGCGTCGCGGGGCGCCTCGGGGAGCAGGGGGTCGACCTCCTGCTCGTCACCGACCTCGTCAACATCCGCTACCTGACGGGCTTCACGGGCTCGAACGCGCTCGCGGTGGTGGGCCCCGACACGCGCCGTTTCATCACCGACTTCCGCTACGTCGAGCGCGCGAAGACGGAGGTCGACGGCTTCGACCGCGAGCGCGCGCCGCAGGAGTTCGCCGACGCGCTCAAGGAGGGCTGGCCCGGCGGCCAGGTGCGGCTCGGCTTCGAGGACCAGCACATGAGCGTGCGGCAGCACTCGCGCCTGCGCGAGCTGCTGCCCGAGCGGATCGAGCTCGTCGCAGCCGGCGGTCTCGTCGAGGCCGAGCGCATGCGCAAGGAGCCGGGCGAGGTGGAGCGGATCCGCGTCGCCGCGGCGCTCGCCGACGACATCTACGCGTGGGTGCTCGAGCGCGGCGTCGTCGGCCGCACCGAGCGCGAGGTCGCGCGCGCGCTGGAGGAGGAGATGCGGCGGCGTGGCGCCACCGGCCCGAGCTTCCCCTCGATCGTGGCCTCGGGTGCGCACGGCGCGCTCCCGCACGCGGAGCCGCGCGACGCCGAGATCCCGGCGGGGGTGCTCGTCACGCTCGACCTCGGCGCGGAGGTCGACGGCTACTGCTCGGACTGCACGCGCACGTGGGCGACCGGCGAGATCGCCGACGATCTGCGCGAGATGTACGAGCTCGTACTAGACGCCCAGCAGACGGCGCTGGACGCGGTGCGGCCGGGCCCGACGGGCCGCGAGATCGACGCCGTCGCGCGCGACATCATCGCCGCCGCCGGCCACGGCGAGCACTTCGGCCACGGGCTGGGCCACGGCGTCGGGCTCGAGGTCCACGAGGGCCCGCGGCTGGCGCGGTCGGGCCAGGACGCGCTCGCGGAAGGCAACGTCGTGACCGTCGAGCCGGGTGTCTACGTGCCCGGCCGCGGCGGCGTGCGGATCGAGGATCTCGTGGTACTCACCGGAAACGGGCGCGACGTCCTGAGCACGACAGTCAAGGCGCTGACAACGGTCAGCTGAGGATTCAAGCCTCTCCGGGTTCGCGCCGATACGGGCGAGGTATGACTTCCCTCGCCCGCATTCGCCCATCACTGCGCCGCGCCGCCTTCGTGGCCGCCCTCGGTGCTCTCATGGTTCCCGCGACCGCGGGCGCCGCCGTCCACGCCGAGGCTTCCGCCAAGAAGAAGAAGGCCAAGCCTCCGGTCGTGACCTCCGTCCGCCCGCTGCAGGCCTCGATCGGCCAGACCATCGAGGTCCGCGGCAAGTACTTCCTCCGCGGCCGCAACAAGAACTCGGTCGTCTTCAAGCGCGACGGCGGCAAGGCCGTCTTCGTCAAGGCCGGCGTCGGCACGACCAAGCTGCTGCGCGTCAAGCTGCCGAGCAAGCTCGAGCGCGAGTTCACGAAGCGGGGGACCGGCGTGGTGCCGACCCGCTTCCGCGTCCGCGTGCTGGCCAAGAAGTTCGGCAAGAAGTTCACGACCCTTTCGCGCTCGCCGGTGATCTCGCTCGCTCCCAGCGCCCTGCCCCCGGGCTTCGTCGAGTCGCTGCCGGACGGCGACTGCGACAACGACGGCAAGCAGAACAAGGTCGACGGCGACGACGACAACGACGGCCTGAGCGACGGTATCGAGGAGAGCCTGAACCTCAACCCCTGCAAGGCCGACACCGACGACGACGGTCTCGAGGATCGCTGGGAGTACGACTGCGACCGCAACGGCGTGCTCAACCGCGACGAGAACGACGACGACAAGGACCTGCTGACCGACGCGCAGGAGGACACGCTGCGCACGGACACGTGCTCGCCCGACACGGACGGCGACGGTGTCGAAGACGGCTACGAGTTCAAGTCGGCGCTCGACCTCAACGACAACGAGTTCCAGGATCCGAACGGCTCGATGCCCTTCCCGGGCAAGCGCCCGTATCCGAACCCGCTCTTCCCGGACGCCGGCATCGACTACGACGGTGACGTGCTGACGCTGCGCGAGGAGTTCAAGCTCTGGTACCTGGTCGGCAACCGCACGCTGACGCCGCTGAGCTACTCCGACGGCGAGCAGTACTCGGTGTCGCGCCGGATCGAGTCGGGCCCCGAAGCCGGCCGCCGCGAGCCGACGCTCGAGGCCGCCACCTACGACAAGCGCACCGCGTTCGTCAACTGGGCGGCCGCCAACGGCTACCGCCAGGTCGAGCTCGTGGACCGTCCCGGCTGGGACTACTCGATCTCCTCCGACGACGGGCTGCCATGGTGGAACACGGCGGGTCGCAACAACTACGGCCTGTTCGACGTCAACCGCGACGGCGTCGAGGACCCCAGCGAGCTGTACTACAACGACATCGACAGTGACGGCTACCTGTCCGACAACGAGCGCGACGAGGACGCCGACGGCCTCACGAACTACGACGAGTCGCACGGCCGCATGTACGACGAATACTGGAAGCAGTGCTACTCGATGGAGAAGCCGTACTACATCGGCTACCCGGGTACGGACCTCGTCGACGGCGACAGCGACGGTGACGGCGTGCGCGACGGCGCCGACGACGTCGACTTCGACGACATCCCGAACCTCATGGAGCTCAGCCGCTACGACGCCTCCGGGCTGTGGGACGGCGAGAGCGGATGCAAGGTGGACCCGGACGCGCCCAAGCCGCCGGACACCAACCACCCCGACGCGTACGGCCGGGTCAACCCGTTCAACCCGTGCCTGCCCGACCGCAACTCGCGGACGTGCCCGATCCACCCGAACTCCGACCTCGGCGCCCCGTTCGACGGCTCGCCGAACTGGTACTCGCTGAACTAGCGACGCCGGAACACCTCCTCACCACCCCGGGCCCGCTCTCAGAGCGGGCCCGGGTCGTTAAGGAACGCGTCCGCGGCGCCGATGGAGCCCCATGGCCCGTCCGCTGCTGCCCTGGACCCTGCTCGCGCTGCTCGGGGCCGCCGCCCTCGCGTGGCTCGGCCTGCTCGGCTTCTACTTCACCGATTACGACGTCGAGGCGGCGCCGGCCTTCGCCGCGCTCGTGCACGGCGACTTCGGGCGGTTCCTGGAGCTCTGTCCCGCCTACGGCGGCTCGCTGATCATGCGCGCGCCGTTCGCGCTCGCGGCTGACGCGATCGGTGGCGGTGAGGTCGCGGTCTTCCGCGCGGCCGCCGCGCCGTGCCTGCTGGCCGGGGCGGCGCTCGCCGTCGTACTCGCCGGGAGCCTGCTCGCGCGCGGCGCCGGCCGCGGGACGGTCGCGATCGTCGTCGGGCTGTGCGCCGCCAACCCGATCACGCTGCGGGCGCTCGACATCGGCCACCCCGAGGAGCTGCTGGGCGCCGTGCTGTGCGCCGGCGCCGTGCTCGCCGCGCTGCGCGAGCGCTCGACGCTCGCCGGCGTGCTGCTCGGCCTCGCGATGGCCAACAAGGCGTGGGCGCTGCTCGCCGTCGGGCCGGTGCTGCTCGCGCTGCAGGCCGACCGCCGGCGCGCATTGGCGATCGCGGGCGCGATCGCCGCCGCGTTCGTCGTGCCGGTGCTGCTGGCCAGCCCGGTGGCGGCGCCCACCGGGGCCGCCGTGCAGACCGGCGAGATCTTCCAGCCCTGGCAGGTGTGGTGGTTCCTCGGGTCGACGGGAGAGGTCGTCCGCGGCGCCGACGGCGTCGTCAAGGAGGGCTACCGCGCCGCTCCGGGGTGGCTGTCGCCGATCTCGCATCCGCTGATCGTGGCCGTGGCGCTGCCGCTCTCGCTGCTGGCCTGGCGCCGGCGCTCGGACCCGCTGGCGCTGCTCGCGCTGCTGTTCGTGCTGCGCTGCGTGCTCGACCCCTGGAACACCGCCTACTACGCGCTACCCGCGGTGATCGCCCTCGTGGCGTGGGAGGCGACGCGCACCGAGCGGCCGCCGGTGTTCGCGCTCTTCATGACGCTGGCGACGTGGGCGACCTGGGAGTGGCTGCTGCCCGTCGCGACGCCCGACGTCGAGGCGCTGGTCTACCTCGCCTGGAGCCTCCCGTTCGCCGGCCTACTGGCCTGGCGGCTCTACGCGCCGGCGCTGCCCGCGATGCCCGCGCTCAGCTCGGGCGGCCGGGCGAGCGTCTGGAGCACGACGCAGTAGCGCTCGGTGAGCTTGAGGAGCGTGGCGAGCTCGTCCTCGCCCGCGTCCGTCTCGAGCTCGAAGCGCAGCCGCACCGCGCGGAAGCCGACCGGCGCCTGCTTGTCGACGCCCATGGTGCCGCGGAAGTCGAGGTCGCCCTCGGCGAGCACGCGCCCGCCGTCGACCTGGACGCCGATCGACGTCGCGACGGCGCGCAGCGTCACTCCGGCGCAGGCGGCGAGCGCCTCGAGCAGCATGTCGCCCGAGCACAGCTGCGAGCCGTCGCCGCCGCTGGCGGGGTGCAGCCCGGCCTCGTGCAGCGCGCGGCCGGTCTCGACGGAGCAGGAGATGCCCTCGCCGAGGCTCCCGCTCGCCTTGAGGGTCACGACGGCCGCCTCGGGGTCGTCGCGGTAGCGCTCTTTCAGCGGCGCCTGGAGGCCGCGCAGTTGGGTGGCGTCCATGCCGCCCACGGTATCTCAGGCCGCTCTCAGGAAGCGGGCGTAGATTGCGCCCGCATGGACGACCTCACCCGCCGCCGGCTCATGGAGCTCGGGCTCGCGCTGCCGATCGCGCTCGTCGCGTGCGGCGAGGAGAACGTGGCCGCCCCGCTCGCCGGGACCCCGACGTGCGACGACGGCGACGAGACGCCGGAGCAGACCGAGGGCCCGTACTTCGCCCCCGGCTCGCCGCGGCGCCGCAACCTGCGCGGCAACACGAACGGCCGCGCGCTGCTCGTGACCGGCCGCGTGCTCTCGCCGAGCTGCCGGCCGCGCCGCCGCGCGCTCGTCGACTTCTGGCAGGCCGACGGGGACGGCGAGTACGACAACTCCGGCTCGGGCGGGCGCGGCCACCAGTTTACGGACGCGAAGGGCCGCTTTCGCCTGCTCACCGTGCGCCCGGGGCTGTATCCCGGTCGCACGCGCCACATCCACGTCAAGGTCCAGCCGCGTGGCGGCGAGGTGCTCACGACGCAGCTCTACTTCCCGGGCGAGACGCGCAACCGCGGCGACGGGATCTTCGACTCTGCGCTAGTCATGCGCGTGAACGGAACTCGCGCACACTTCGACTTCGTGGTGTGAGAGGGTCGGGCCGACAGGCCCGGCACGGGGCCGGGTCGGGGCGAAGGAGGCCGGATGGCCGACCGAGTTCTATACGTGGGCTGGAGCAATCCCGTCCGCGGCCGCGAGGAGCGCGCGCTCGAGGTGTTCAACGAGTCCGTCGGGCTCTACGGGCGGATGCAGCAGGACGGCCGCATCGAAGGGTTCGAGATCATGCTGTTCGGCGCGAATCCGACGGTCAACGGCTTCGCCGTGCTGCGCGGCGACGACGCGCAGATCCATGCCGTCGAGGACGACGAGGAGTTCCGGCGCGTGATCATCGACGCGTCGCTGATCGTCGAAGGGCTCACTGTCATGCCCGGCTACGCCGAGGCCGGTGTCGCGCGCCAGATGACGATGTACAGCGAGGCGCTCGCGAAGGTCCCGCAGATGGCCTAGACGTGCGCGCGGGGCGGTTTCGGCCGCCCCGCGGCGGGGGACCAGTGGGGCGATGTCAGAATCTGACCATCGCCTCGTCGCCCGCGTCGTCGCGGTGCTCTCCGAGCGGACCGAGGCGCAGGGCGAGTTGCTCGCCGCCACGCTCGCCGCGCGCTGGGGCGGCTCCGACCGCCACGAGCCGGCCGCCCACGACTGGCTGCGGCGCTGGAAGCCGAAGCCGGCGACGTTCGTGAGCCCCGCCTGCACGTGCGTGGCGGGCCGCTGCCTCGTCTGCAACTAGTCACACTCCTCGTGTGGCGGTAGACCAGGCGGACCTGCAGCGCAGCGAGGTGCTGGGCTGCCTGCCGGCGGAGGCGCTCGACACGCTGGCGGAGCACGCGCGGCCGCGGCACTACGCGGCGGGCGAGACCGTGTTCGAGGAGGGCGCGCCCGGCGACTCCATGCACCTCGTGCGCGGGGGCGCGCTCGAGGTGCGGCGCACGGAGGGCATCGAGGTCTACGTGCTGGCGCGGCTCGTCCCACCGCACGCGTTCGGCGAGCTCGCCGTGCTCGACCGCACGCCGCGCACCGCGACGGTCGTGGCGGTGGAGGACTCGGAGACGGTCGAGATCGGCGCCGAGGCGCTCGACGCCGTGCTCGCCGCCCATCCAGAGGCGGTGCGGCAGATGCTCGGCGTGCTGGCGCGGCTGCTGATCGTCGAGAAGGAGCGCGTGATCCGCGACAACTGGATGCTCGAGCGGCGCGTGCGCGAGCGCACCCAGGACCTCCGCCACTCCCAGCTCGAGATCGTCCACCGGCTCGGGCAGGTCGCGGAGTCGCGCGACCCCGAGACCGGGCGCCACATCACGCGCATGAGCCGCGTCTGCGCCCACCTCGGAAAGGCGATCGGGCTGCCGCCGGCCGACTGCGAGACGCTCCTGCACGCCGCGCCGATGCACGACATCGGCAAGGTCGGCGTGCCCGACTCGATCCTCCACAAGCCCGGTCCGCTCGACGCCGACGAGCGCGAGCGCATGCGCCGCCACACCACGGTCGGGGCGGAGATCCTCGCGGGCAGCGAGTCGCCGATCGTGCGGATGGCGGAGGAGATCGCGATGACGCACCACGAGCGGTGGGACGGCTCGGGCTACCCGCGCGGGCTGCGCGGCGAGGAGATCCCGCTGGTCGGGCGGATCTGCGCGGTCGGCGACGTCTTCGACGCGCTGATCTCCGCCCGCTCCTACAAGCAGGCGTGGCCGATCGACGAGGCCCTGGACGAGCTCGAGCGCCAGGCGGGCGTGCTGCTCGACCCGGAGCTGGTGGCGGCGCTCATGCGCGTGCGCGAGGACCTGCCGCGGCTGATCGAGGCCGAGCCGGGCGACTACGAGGTCTGACGCCGCAGCAGCATCGCCTCGCCCTGGCCGCCGCCGCCGCAGATGCTGGCGACGCCGAGCTCGGCGCCGCTGCGGCGCATCTCGTGGGCGAGCGTGAGGAGGAGGCGGAAGCCGGAGGCGGCGAGCGGGTGCCCGAGCGCGACGGCGCCGCCGTTGACGTTCACGCGCGCGGGGTCGAGGTCGAGCGCGCGCATGGTGGCGAGCGGGACGCCGGCGAACGCCTCGTTGATCTCCCACAGGTCGATGTCGGCGGGGGTGAGGCCCTGCCGGTCGAGGAGGCGTCGCGCAGCTTCGGCGGGGCGGAGGTGGAGCGTCGAGTCGGGGCCGGCGACGACCGCGCGGCCGACGACCTCGGCGAGCGGCTCGAGCCCCGCCTGCTCGGCGCGGGCTCGGGTGGTGACGATCCCGGCGGCGCCGCCGTCGGAGATCTGCGACGCGTTGCCGGCGGTGATCGTGCCGTCGCGGCCGAAGGCGGGGCGGAGGGCCGCGAGCTTGTCGGCGGTGGTGCCGCGGCGGATGCCCTCGTCCGATTCCAGGCCGAGGCCGTCGGTGGCGATCTCGTCGCCGAGCCGGCCCTCGTCGGTCGCCGCGGCGGCGCGGGCGTGCGACTGCGCGGCGAACGCGTCCTGGTCCTCGCGGGAGATGCCGAGCCGCGCGTTCTCGGCGTCGGAGAGCTCGCCCATGCCGGCGTCCTGGATCGAGCAGTAGAGCCCGTCGTGGACCATCACGTCGATCATCGGCTGGTCGCCCATCGCGCCCGCGCCGCGCACGTGGACGGCGTGCGGCGCGCAGGTCATCGAGTCGAAGCCGCCGACCAGCACCGTCGTCGCCTCCTCCTCGCGAAGCATGCTCGCGGCGAGCGCGACGGCGGAGAGGCTCGCGAGGCAGACGTCGTTGACGGTGATGCCGGGGACGTGGCGGGGGACGCCGCCCTGGAGGGCGGCGCGGCGGCCGGGGTTCTGGCCGCCGGCGGCCTGGAGGACGTTGCCGAGCACGACGTAGTCGGGCTCGAGCCCGGGCGCGCGCTCGAGCGCGGCTCGGACGGCTGCGGCGCCCAGCTCGACGCCGGAGCGGTCGCTCAGGGCGCCGCGGAAGCGCCCGATCGGCGTGCGTGCGCCGGCGACGAGGACGGGGCTTGCGCTGTCGGCCATCGGCGGCCAGGATACGCGCCTCCATGGAGCTGCTGGTCATCGGCGCAGGGCCGTACGGGCTCGCCGTGGCGGCGGAGGCGCGGCGGCGGGGCCTGGACGTGGTGGTGCTCGGCGAGCCGATGGGCTTCTGGCGCGAGCACATGCCGGCGGGGATGCTGCTGCGGTCGGGGCCTGAATGGCACCTCGACGCCTCCGGCGCCGACACCCTCCAGGACTTCCTCGGCGCGCGACAAGAGGGGCCGATCCCGGTCGAGACATTCATCGCCTACGCGGACTGGTTCGCCGCTCGGAAGGGCATCGAGCCGCTGCGGCAGCGCGTGAACACCCTCACGCCGCTTCCGCGGCGCGTGAACACCCGCATCGAGGAAGGCGAAGGCTTTGCCGCGCTTCTGGACGACGGGTCCACCATCGCCGCTCAGCGCGTCGTCGCGGCGCCGGGGATCGCTTCGTTCGCGGTCGAGCCGGCGTGGGTCTCGCGCTTGGCGCCGGAGCTGTGGTCGCACACCGTGCGCACGGTGGACTTCGCGGGCCTGCAGGGCCGGCGCGTGCTGATCATCGGCGGGCGGCAGAGCGCGTTCGAGTGGGCCGCGCTGCTGGCCGAGGCGGGGGCTGAGCGCGTCGACGTCGTGTACCGCCACGACACGCCCGAGTTCACGGAGTCCGACTGGTCCTTCGTCGGTGAGCAGTTGGCCGAGACCCGCCGCACCCGCGGGTGGTTCCGGTCGCTGCCGGAGGCCGAGCGGACGGCGATCGCGCAGCGCTTCTGGCAGGTCGGCCGGCTCCAGCTCGAGCCATGGCTGGCGCCGCGGATCGCGGACGCGGTTCTCCACCCGCGCACGGAGGTCGCGGAGATCGCCGGGAACGGCGTGGTGAGCGCACGGCTCACCGACGGAACGCGGATCGAGGCGGACCACGTGCTGCTCGCCACCGGCTACGCGCCCGACATGCGCCGCGTGGGCTACCTGCCCGAGCTCGAGCGCGCCGACGGCTTCCCCGTCCTCGACCCGGACTTCCAGACGAGCGTCCCCGGCCTCTACATCCCCGGCTTCCCCTCGACACGCGACTTCGGCCCGTTCTTCGGCTTCGTCGCCGGCGCCACCACCACCGCGACGATCATCGGCGACGCGCTCGATTCCCGCGCTGCCCGGTGAGATGCTGTGCGGCACCCGTCGTGCATGCCGCCGTCGACATCGAACGAGGCCGCGAGCTCTACGCGAGGCGCGCCTGGTCGGCCGCCTACGAGGCGCTGTCGCGCGCCGACGCGGCGGCGCCCCTGCAGGCCGAGGATCTCGAGCGGCTGGCGACGACGGCCTACATGCTGGGGCGCGACGCCGACTACTTTCGCGGCCTCGAGCGCGCCCACCAGGCGTGGCTGGCTCGCGGCGAAGGGCTCCACGCCGTGCGCTGCGCGGTCTGGGTCGGCCTCAATCTGATGCTGCGGGGAGAGACCGGGCCGGCGATGGGCTGGATCGGGCGCGCGCAGCGGCTCGTCGAGCGCGAGCAGCGCGACTGCGCCGAGCGGGGCTACCTGCTCTTCCCGGCGATGTTCCGGCAGGAGGCCGAGGGCGATCTCGAGGCGGCGGCCGGCACGGCGGGTGAGGCGGCCGCCGTCGGCGAGCGCCTCGGCGATCCCGACCTGTTCGCACTCGCCGCGCAGTCGCAGGGCTCGTACCTCGTGCTGCAGGGTCGGGTCGCGGAAGGCCTCGGCCTGCTGGACGAGGCGATGGTGGCGATCAGCGCCGGAGAGCTGTCGCCGATCGTCAGCGGCCTCGTCTACTGCGGCGTGATCCTCGGCTGCCAGGCCGCCTACGAGCCGCGCCGCGCCCAGGAATGGACCGCCGCCCTGACGCACTGGTGCGAGCAGCAGCCGGACATGGTGGCCTTCACCGGCCGCTGCCTCACGCACCGGGCCGAGATCATGTGGCTCCACGGCGCCTGGCCGGAGGCACTCGAGGAGGCGCGGCGGGCGGGCCGGCGCTCCGCTGAAGGGAAGAACGCACTCGCGGGCGGCGAGGCCGTCTACCTGCAGGGGGAGGTCCATCGGCTGCGCGGGGAGCTCGACGCGGCCGAGGAGGCCTACCGGGACGCGAGCCGCTCCGGTCGCGAGCCGATGCCCGGCCTCGCGCTGCTCCGGCTCGCCCAGGGGGACGCCCGCAGCGCGGCCGCCGCGATCCGCCGGGCGGTCGGGGAGGCCGCCGAGCGGCCGCAGCGCGCGCGGCTGCTTCCCGCCCAGGTCGAGATCGCGCTGGCGGTCGGCGCCGCGGAGGAGGCGCGCGGCGCCTGCGCCGAGCTCGCGGAGATCGCGGACGCCCACGACAGCGCCATGCTGCAGGCGATGGCGGCGCTCGCGACGGGAGCGGTCGAGCTCGCCGCCGGTGAGGCCGGCGCCTCCCTGGCGTTCCTCCGCCGCGCCGCGCGGCTGTGGCAGCAGCTCGAGGCTCCGTACGAGGTCGCCCGCGCGCGTGCGCTGGTCGGCCTCGCCTGTCGCGCGCTCGGGGACGACGACACGGCCGCGTTCGAGCTGGAGGCTGCCCGCGGCGTCTTCGCGGGGCTCGGGGCGGCGCCGGACCTCGCCCGGGTGGAGTCGCTGATGCGACCCGAGCCGGCCCCCGAGGCGCACGGCCTGACGGCGCGCGAGCTCGAGGTGCTCCGTCTCGTCGCGGGCGGGAAGAGCAACCGCCAGATCGCCGCCGAGCTCGTGCTGAGCGAGCACACGGTCGCCCGCCACCTGCAGAACATCTTCGCCAAGCTCGGCGTCTCCTCGCGCACCGCCGCGAGCGCGTTCGCGTGGTCAGAAATGACCACGCGGCCCGCTCCGCCGAGTTGGTGAATCCAGGCGATGCGGAAGGGCGGGCGCGAGCTTAGCCTCGCGCCATGTCGAATATCTCGGTGGCCCGGGGACCTCGCGCGCGGATGCTGGCCGGGCTGCCCGTCCGCGAGCGGCGGGTCGAGCTCGCCGGCACCTCGACCACGGTGCTCGAGGGTGGCGATGGGCCGCCGCTCGTCCTCCTGCACGGGGGGATCGAGTGCGGCGGGGCGATCTGGGCTCCCGTCGTCGCCACGCTCGCCGAGCGTCACCGGGTGGTCATCCCCGACCTGCCCGGGCTGGGCGAGTCCGATCCGGTCGCCCGGCTCGACGGTGCGACGTTCGCGGAGTGGTTCACGGCACTGCTCCGGCTGACCTGCGACGAGCCACCGGCGCTCGTCGCGCACTCGCTCGGGGGGAGCCTCGCCGCCCGCTTCGCGGCCCGCCGCGGCGAGCTCCTGGAGCGGCTGGTGATCTACGGCGCACCCGGGGTCGGGCGCTACCGCATGCCGGTCGGGCTGCGGGTGACGGCGATCCGGTTCGCGCTGCGGCCGACCGAGCGCAACGCGGAGCGCTTCGAGCGCCGGGCGTTCCTCGACCTCGATCGCGTGCGCGCACTTGACGCCGAGTGGCTCGCGGCCTTCGAGGCGTACTCGCTGGCCCGCGCGCACGTCCCGCACGTCAGGCGCACGATGAACCGGCTGATCAGGGCCGGCACGAAGCAGATCCCCGGTGCGGAGCTGGAGCGCATCGCCGTCCCGGCCTCGCTCGTGTGGGGCCGCCACGACCGCTTCGTCCCGCTCGCCCTCGGCGAGGCGGCGAGCCGCCGGCTCGGGTGGCCGCTGCATGTCGTCGAGGGCGCGGGGCATGTCCCGCACGCCGAGCAATCCGAGGCATTTCTGGAGGCACTGTCATGACCACCTGGGACGCGATCGCCCCTGGCTACGACCGGACCAACACCCCCTCGCAGATGTGGCTGGGCAACGAGGGGCTGCGCCGCGCGGGCCTGCGCCCGGGCATGCGCTTCCTCGACGTCGCAGCCGGCAGCGGCGCGCTCAGCATCCCCGCGGCCCGCCTGGGCGCGCGCGTCCTCGCGACGGATCTGTCTCCCGCGATGCTCGCGCTGCTCGAGCAGCGCGCCCGCGACGAGGCGCTGAGCATCGAGACGCAGGCGATGGACGGCCACGCGCTCGAGCTGGAAGACGGCAGCTTCGACATCGCCGGCTCGCAGTTCGGCGTGATGCTGTTCGAGGACATGCCCAAGGGCATCGCCGAGCTGGCGCGCGTCGTCAGGCCCGGCGGCCGGGTGCTGATGACCGTCTACGGCGACCCGCATGCGATCGAGTTCCTGGGCGTCTTCGTGGTCGCCGTCCAGGCCGTGGTCCCGTCGTTCGAGGGCCCGCCGATGGACCCGCTGCCACTGCCCTTCCAGTTGCACGACCCCGAGCGGCTGCGATACGAGATGGCGGAAGCCGGCCTCGAGGACGTCGAGGTGGAGACGATCACCGAGGCGACCGAGTTCAGGTCCGGCGAGCACCTGTGGGACTGGCTGGTCCACAGCAACCCGATCGTGGCCGCGATCCTCGGCGAGCTCGGGCTCACCGAGGATCAGACCGCGGAGGTCCGGGACGCGGTGATCCGCGTGGGCGCCGCCGTCCTCACCGCGCCCGTCAACATCGGCGTCGGCACCCGATGAGCAACGCCGAGCTGCTCGCCCGGGCGTTCGCGGGATGGGGCAGGGACGAGCCGGCGAACCTGCGGGAGGTCCTGCACCCCGACTGCGAGCTCGTCGTGCCGGAGTCGCTCCCCTACGGCGGCACCCGCCACGGCGCCGAGGCGGCCATCGGCTGGTTCACGCGCGAGCTCTGGCGGTGGTTCGACGAGTTCGCCTCGACGCCTGAGGGCTTCATCGACGCCGGCGACCGGATCGTCGTCCCGGTCCACGTGCAGGCGCGGGCCAAGAACGGCGAGACGGTGGACGTGCACAACGTGTGGATCTACGAGTTCGAGGAGGGCAAGCTGACCCGCGGCCGCGTCTACGCGGACACCGCGGTGCTGCGCGACGCCGTCGCGCGCGCCTGAGCTCCTATCCTGGGCGGCGCATGATCAGCACGAACCAGTTCAAGAACGGCAACCACATCGACGTCGAGGGGACCATCTTCAAGATCCTCGACTTCCAGCACGTCAAGCCCGGCAAGGGCGGCGCGTTCGTTCGCACGAAGCTGCGCCGCGCGGCCGACGGCGCGGTGATCGACCGCACGTTCCGGGCGGGGGAGAAGTTCCGTCCCGTGCGCACCGAGGCGCGCAAGATGCAGTTCCTCTACGCCGACGGGACCGACGCGCACTTCATGGACACGGAGTCCTACGAGCAGATCGAGATCCCCGAGGACAGCCTGCGCGAGCCGCTGCAGTGGATCCGGCCGAACGAGACCGTCGACCTGCTCTACATCGACGACCAGCCGGGCGACATCCAGCTCGCGGCCTCCGTCGAGCTCGAGGTCACGCACACCGAGCCGGGGATGCGCGGCGATACCGCGTCGGGCGGCGGCACGAAGCCGGCGACGCTCGAGACCGGCGCGACCGTGAGCGTCCCGCTGTTCGTGAACATCGGCGACCGCGTCAAGGTCGACACCCGCTCGGGCAGCTACATGTCCCGTGCGTAGGACGGAGCAGAGGAGGGCGGCGGTCTTCGCCCTCTACCAGCACGACCTCACCGGTCGCCCGCTCGACGAGGTCTTCGAGCGCGACGCCGCCGCGTTCACGCGCGCGCTCGCGCACGCGACCGAGGACAACGCCGAGGACCTCGACGCCCGCATCGAGCGCCACACGAAGGGCTGGACGCTCGACCGCATCGCACCACTCGAACGCGCCATCCTGCGCACGGCGCTGCTCGAGATGCTGCATCCCGAGCTCGTCGAGGGCGAGCGCCCGATCCCCGCTGAGGGCGCGATCGACGAGGCCGTGGAGATCGCGAAGGCGTTCTGCGGACCGGACGCGCCCGGCTTCGTCAACGGCATCCTCGGCGCGGCGCTCGACGAGGTGCGCGAGAATGGCGCCAACCATGGCTGAGCCCGACCGCCTGGACGAGCTCGTGGCGCGCCTCGAGCGCACCGCGTCCGAGCTGCGCTCGGGCGCGCTCGACGCCGATCGCGCCGCCGCGCTCGTCGAGGACTGCGCCCGCGCCGCCTCGGAGGCGGGCGCCGAGCTCGACCGCCGGGTCCGCGCCGCCGACCTCCAGGCGCCGGCGGCCGCCGGGCAGCTCGCGCTCGAGTCGTGAGCGCGCGCCCCGAGGCGCGCACCACGCCCGCCGCCTACCCCGAGCACCTGCGCGAGCAGGTCGAGGCCTACCTCGCCGGCCTGCGCTTCGCCGCCGAGCCGTCAACCGCAGGGCTCGAGGAGGCGATGCGCTACAGCCTGCTCGCCGGCGGCAAGCGCATCCGGCCCGTGCTCGCGCTCGCCACCGCCCGCGCGACCGGCCGCGACCCGGCCACCGTGCTCCCGCTCGCCGCCGCGCTCGAGCTCATCCACACGTACAGCCTCATCCACGACGACCTGCCGGCCATGGACGACGACGAGCTGCGCCGCGGCCGCCCGACCTGCCACGTCAAGTTCGGCGAGGACGTCGCGATCCTCGCGGGCGACGGGCTCTATGCCGAGGCGTTCCGGCTCGTGCTCACGGAGCAGGAGGGCGAGCCCGCCAACCTGCTCGCCGCCGTCCGCGAGCTCGCCGCCGCGACCGGCGTGACCGGGATGGTGGGCGGCCAGTACATCGACGTGCAGGCGCTCGTCCCTCAGGGCGCCGCGAGCCTGCGCCGGCTGCACGAGCTCAAGACCGGGCGGCTGATCGGCGCGTCGGTGGAGTGCGTACTGCTCCTCACGGAGCGTGATGACCAAGCCTCTAGACTGCCTCACTTCCGCGACTTCGCGGTCGAGCTGGGCGTGCTTTTCCAGATCGTCGACGACATCCTCGACGTGACCGGCACGGACGACGCCCTGGGGAAGCCCCGGGGAAGCGACGAGCGCCACGGCAAAGTGACCTACGTGACCCAATACGGACTCGACGGCGCCCGCGAGATGGCGGCCGATTCGCACCGCGGCGCACGCGCAGCGCTGGCGCAGGCCGCCCTCGGCGGCGCCGAGGAGCTCGAGCGCATCACCGACTTCATCGCCACCCGCACCTCATGACCCGCCTCCTCGACCGCATCGACGGCCCTCGCGCCCTCCACGAGCTCTCCGACGACGAGCTCCAGCAGGTCGCGCAGGAGGTCCGCGAGCTGCTGATCGACACGGTGGGGGAGATCGGCGGGCACTTCGGCGCCAACCTCGGCGCCTGCGAGATCGCGGTCGCGCTCCACAGCCTGCTCGACTCCCCGACGGACAAGATCCTCTGGGACGTCGGCCACCAGGCCTACCCGCACAAGATCCTCACCGGCCGCCGCGACCAGATCGCCACCATCCGCAAGTACTCCGGGCTGGCCCCGTTCTGCTCGATCTTCGAGTCCGAGCACGACATCATGGGCGCCGGCCACGCCTCGACCTCGATCGGCTACGCGGTCGGGATCAAGGAGGCGATGCGCCACGGCGTCGGCACCCCGGGCCGCGTCGCCGCCGTGATCGGCGACGGCGCCATGACCGGCGGCGTCGCCTTCGAGGCGATCCACCAGGCCGGCGGCCTCGGGACCCCGCTCGTCGTCGTGCTCAACGACAACGGCATGTCGATCTCGCCCAACGTCGGCGCGCTCTCCCGCTACTTCAACCGCGTCCGCCTCGAGCCCAAGATGTGGCGCGCGCGCGAGGGCGTGGAGGAGCGGCTGACGAAGCTCCCGGCCGGCATCGGCGCCGCGTTCGAGCGCCTCGGCCCGCAGGTCAAGGAGTCGATCAAGGCGTTCACGTCGCCGGGCCTGCTGTGGGAGGAGCTCGACTGGGCCTACATGGGCGTCATCGACGGCCACGACGTGCGCCAGCTGCGCGCCGCGCTGCGCCACGCGTTCGAGGCCGAGCGCCCCGTCGTCGTCCACGTCGCCACCGTCAAGGGCAAGGGCTTTGCGCCCGCCGAGGAGGGCGGCCTCGAGGGCATGGAGAAGTGGCACGCCGCGAAGCCGAAGTCGATCGCCAAGCGCATGCCCGCGCCGGCCGCGCCCAAGCCGTCGGGCGCCAAGCCCGCGCCGCCGCAGTACACGCAGGTGTTCGGCGAGGCGCTCGTGCGCGAGTGCCACCGCGACGAGCGCGTGGTCGGCATCACCGCGGCGATGAACTCCGGCACCGGGCTCTCGATCCTCCAGAAGGCGCTGCCCGAGCGCTACTTCGACGTCGGCATCGCCGAGCAGCAGGCGGTGCTGTTCGCCGCCGGCCTCGCGCTCCAGGGCGCGCGCCCGGTGTGCGCCATCTACTCGACGTTCCTGCAGCGCGCCTACGACCAGATCGTCCACGACGTCTGCCTGCAGAGCCTGCCGGTCGTGTTCTGCATGGACCGCGCCGGCCTGGTCGGCGACGACGGCCCCACGCACCACGGCGTGTTCGACATCGCCTACCTGCGATGTCTCCCCAGCATCACGCTGATGGCGCCGCGCGACGAGGCGATGCTCGTCCACATGCTCCACACCGCGCTGCGCCACGACGGGCCGGTCGGCATCCGCTACCCGCGCGGGGAGGGCGTCGGCGTCGAGCTGCCGGCCCAGCCGGAGCGGCTCGAGATCGGCACCGGCGAGATCCTGCGCGAGGGCGAGCGCGTGGCGATCCTCGGCTACGGCACCGGCGTCGGCAAGGCGCTCGGCGCCGCCGACGTGCTCGCCGAGGGCGGCCTCGACGTCACCGTGGCCGACGCGCGCTTCGCCAAGCCGCTCGACACCGGCCTGCTCGCCCAGCTCGCGGCGGAGCACGACCTGCTCGTCACAGTCGAGGAGGGCGTGCTGCACGGCGGCTTCGGCTCCGGCGTCTGGGAGTCGCTGTCGGACGGCGGCGCCGCCCCGCGCATCCTGCGCGTCGGGCTGCCTGACCGCTACGTCACGCACGGCGCGCCGAAGCTCCTCCACGAGGAGGTCGGCTTCACGGCTGAGCGCATCGCCGAGCGCATCGAGTCCGCGGTGCTGGACCCGCGCGGCTCGCTCGCCTCCGCCTAGTAGTACGAACGTCCAAGCAGAACCTTGGTCTACACGGCTCAAGCCGCGGTGGACCGGGACCGACAGATGTTGGGTGTCCCCCCGGCGCGTCGTCCCAGCGGTCCTCCTCGCCCTGCTCGCAGGGCTCCTTTTCGTCGCCCCCGCCGCGCAGGCGGACGACACGCCGTTCACGCAGCGCTACGCGCAGACCATGCGCGGCAGCATCGAAGCGGTCGGCAACCAGCTGCTGACCTGCCCGACGTCGGCGAACTGCACCAACGCGCAAAACCGCACGGGCAGCACGGCGACGATGAACAACAACTACAACATGGGCTACGTCGACATCGACGGCGACGGCTCGACAGTCAACTCGTCGACGGCGACGCTCACCCTGCCCGCCGGCGCGACCGTCACCTGGGCGGGCCTCTACTGGGGCGCGGACACGGCGGCCGGCACCGGCGGCTCGGCCGCTCCCAACGCCGCCAACCGCGGCACCGTGAGCTTCAAGGCCGGCTCTGGCGCCTACCAGTCGATCACCGCCAACGCGGCTGACGTACTGACCTCGACCGGCCGGCCGACGCGCTACCGCGCGTTCGCCAACGTGACGAGCGCCGTCACCGGCAGCGGCACCTTCACGGTCGGCAACGTCCAGACCGGCCGCGGCGACGACCGCTACGCCGGCTGGTCGCTGGTCGTGGCCTACGAGGACGGGACCCAGGACGTGCACCGGGTCAGCGTCTACGACGGCCTGGGCACGGTCGACGCCACGCGCACGTTCTCGACCAACATCGCGCCGTTCTTCACGCCCGGGAGCGGGACCGTGGCCACCAAGACGGGCCTGCTCGCCTTCGAGGGCGACGCCGGCCTGCAGACCGAGGTGGCGACGTTCAACGGCAACACGCTGACCGACCCGCTCAACACGCTGAACAACCTCATGAACTCGTCGATGACCGTCGACGGCGTGTACATGGGCGGCCGCACCCCGGCCTACAACAACACGCAGGGCACGGACATCGACGTCTTCAACAGCACCGGGCTGCTCGCCAACCACCAGAGCTCGGCGGTCCTCGCGTTCTCCTCGACCCAGGACCTGTTCGTCCCCAGCGCACTGTGGCTCGTCTCGGACGAGGGCCCGGCGGCGAACACCAGCGGCCCGAGCATCGGCGGCATCGCGCGTGACGGCTCCACGCTGACGGCCGACCCGGGCACGTGGAACGGCACGCCGACGATCACCTACGAGTACCAGTGGCAGCGCTGCGACGCCTCGGGCGACAACTGCGTCGACATCGCGGGCGAGACTGGCTCGAGTTACATTCTCGGCCCGGCCGACGTGGGCAGCACGATCCGCGTGGTCGTCACCGCCGTCAACGACGCCGGGTCCTCGCCCCCCGCGACCTCGTCCGCGACCGACACGATCGAGCAGCTCGCGCCCGCCAACGTCACCGTCCCGGTCGTCAGCGGCACCCTGCTCGACGGCGAGACGCTGACCACGACCCTCGGCGGCTGGACCGGCACGGCGCCGCTCGGCTACGACGTGCAGTGGCAGCGCTGCGACACCGCGGGCAACAACTGCTCCGACATCGCCGGCGCGACCGCGTGGAGCTACGTGCTCACGGGCGCCGACGTCGGCGCGACGATCCGCAGCGAGGTCACCGCCTCCAACGACGCCGGCTCCGCCACGGCCGTCTCGGTCCCGTCGACCGAGGTCGACCCGGTGGCTCCGGCCAACACCGTCGTGCCCACGGTCACCGGCGTGGCGCGCGACGGCCAGACGCTCAGCGCCGGCGACGGCAGCTGGACCGGCACGGGCCCGCTCGGCTACGACCACCAGTGGCAGCGCTGCGACACCGACGGCACCGACTGCGTCGACATCGCCGGCGCGACGGGCGCCACGTACGTCCTCACGGGCGACGACATCGGCCACGCCGTGCGCGTCGAGGTCACCGCCTCCAACGTCGCGGGCGACGCCACCGCGAGCTCGCTCCCGACCAGCGCCGTGATCGCCGACCCGCCGGCCAACGCGGTCGCCCCGCAGCTCACCGGCAGCACGCTCGACGGCGGCACGCTGACGCTCGACGACGGCACCTGGACCGGCACCGACCCGCTCGACTACGACTACGTCTGGCAGCGCTGCGACGCCGCCGGCGACAACTGCACGGCTATCGCCGGCGAGATTGGCACGAGTTACGCGATGACCGCGGCCGACATCGGCTCGACCATCCGCGCGCTCGTCACCGTCTCCAACGGCGTCGGCATCGCCGCCGCGCAGACCGCCCCGACCGCGGTGGTCGAGGCCGAGGCGCCCTCCAACACTGTCGTGCCCGTCGTCACCGGCGACTGGGTCGACGGCGGCACGCTGACCTCCGACACCGGCACGTGGGACGGGACGCAGCCGCTGACCTACAGCTACCAGTGGCAGCGCTGCGACTCGGTCGGCAACGACTGCAGCAACCTCTTCGGCGCCACGGACGAGACCTACACGCTGACCGGCGACGACATCGACCTGGTCGTGCGCGTCGTCGTCACCGCCTCCAACAGCGCCGGCTCCTCCGCCGCGATCTCGGTCGTCACCGCGCCGGTGGAGCCGCTGCCGCCCAACAACCTCGAGATCCCGACGGTCCCGGGCACCCCGCGCTCGGGCCAGACGATCGTCGGCCAGGACGGCACGTGGGAGGGCTCGCACCCGCTGACCGCCACCTACCAGTGGCTGCGCTGCGACACCGCCGGCGACAACTGCGTCGACATCGT
>CAWERW010000003.1:0-40307 GCA_963811595.1 uncultured Solirubrobacteraceae bacterium | reverse complement strand
GTCGGACTTCCCGCTGATCACGCCCGATCGCTGGCTCGCCGACTTCGAGAAGCTCGAGATCCGCGACGAGGTGCGGCCGCTGGTGCTGAAGGAGAACGCGGCCCGCCTGCTGGGGCTGTGAGCGATCTCGGCTGGCCGCTGCGCCGAGCGGCGCGGCTGTACGGGGACGCGGTGGCGTTGCGGGTCGACGACGTGGCGCTCACCTACCGCGAGCTCGCGGGGCGCCTGGCGCGCGTGGCTCTCGCCCCGGGCGCGCGGGTCGGGGTGCTGGCCGCCAACACCCAGGCGCACGTGGAGGCGTGGCTGGGCGTTCCGGCCGCCGGCGGCGTCGTCGTCAGCCTCAACTACCGCCTGGCGCCCGACGAGCTGCGCTCGATCGCGGACGACGCAGAGCTGTCGATGCTCATCACCGACCGCGACGTCGACCTCGGCTGCGAGCGCGTCGAGTGGGGCGACCTCATCTCCGGCCCGCCGCGTCCCGCGCCGGATCACCCGCCCGACACGCTCGCCGCGATCTCCTACACCGGCGGCACCACCGGCCGGTCGAAGGGCGTGATGCTGTCGCACGGCAACCTGCTCGCCAACGCGCAGCACAACCTCGTGGCGACGGGGCACCGCGCCGGCCAGCGCTGGCTCCACGTCTGCCCGATGTTCCACGTCGCAGGGATCGCGAACCTGATCGCCTGCACATGGGTGGGCGCGGAGCAGGTCGTGCTGCCGCGTTTCGACGCCGCCACCGTGCTTGGAGACGATCGAGCGCGAGCGGATCACCCACACCGTGCTCGTGCCGACGATGCTGCAGATGCTGCTCGACGCCCCGGGCGCCGACGACGCCGACCTGTCGTCGCTCCGGCACGTCCAGTACGCCGCGTCGCCGATCTCCGCCGCGCTCCAGCGGCGCGTGCTCGACCGTCTCCCGGACTGCGACGTCGCCCAGTTCTACGGGATGACGGAGGCGGCGCCGACGGTGACCCACCTCTCGCCGGACGACCACCGGCGGGGCGGTGAGCGGCTCCTCTCGGTCGGGGTCCCGGTGCCGGGCGTCGAGGTCGAGGTTCGCGGGCCCGCCGGGGAGCCGGGCGAGCTGTGGATCCGCGGCCCGAACGTGATGCTCGGCTACTGGAGGCGCCCGGACGAGACCGCGGACGCGCTGGTCGACGGCTGGTACCGCTCCGGCGACATCGTCGCCGAGGACGAGCAGGGCTACCTGTACATGGTCGACCGGGCGAAGGACATGATCGTCAGCGGCGGGGAGAACGTCTACTCGCTCGAGGTCGAGGCCGCGCTGCTCCGGCACCCCGCGGTCGACGAGGCGGCCGTGTTCGGCGTTCCCGACGACCGCTGGGGCGAGGCCGTCCACGCCGTCGTCGTCCCGCGCGAGCCGGTCACCGCCGAGGCGCTGCTCGAGCACTGCCGCGCCGCGATCGCGGGCTTCAAGGTCCCGCGCGCCATCGAGCTGCGTGACGAGCCGCTGCCGAAGTCCGGCCCGGGCAAGGTCCTCAAGACCCAGCTGCGCGAGCCGTTCTGGGCGGACCGCTCGCGGCGCGTGAACTAGGGCATCTCAGTCGAGCTCGGGGCGGCGGCGCGCGCGCTTGGTCTCGCTGCGCTTGCGCTTGCTCTCGATCCGGCGCTGCTGGGACGCGCGCGTCGGGCGCGTCTTCGTGCGCGGGCGGCTGACCTTGAGCGCTCCTGCAAGCCGTCTTGCGAGCCGCTCGAGCGCGAGCTCGCGGTTGCGGTGCTGGGAGCGCGTGTCCTGCGCGACGGCGGTCACGCGCGAGCCGAGGCGGCTGCCGATCCGCGCCTTCTGATCGGGCGTGAGCGCCTGTGAGGCGTGGACGTCGAACACCGCCTCCACCCGCGAGGCGGTCACGTTCGCGTGCTGGCCACCCGGCCCCGAGGAGCGCGAGATCCGCAGCTCGATCTCCTCGAGCGGCACCTCGACACCTTCACTGATGGGCAAATTGGGCATGACATGTCCTCAAGCTCACAACTTCGGACCGCCGCAGAGGTTAGAGTCGGCGTAACGCAGCACCGCACCTGGAGCTGATCGACCCCCGTGGAAGCCTCCGCCCTTCGAGCACCGGCGAGCATCTCTCGCCTGACGATCTCGGCCCCGCTCCTGCGGCTGCGTTCCGACGATCAGCTGCTCGCGCTCTTCCGGGCCGGCGCCGACGAGGCGTTCAACGTCCTCCACGACCGCTACCGCCAGCGCCTGTTCGCCTACGTGCGCCAGATGCTGAGCGCCCACTCGCGCCAGGACGCGGAGGACGTGCTGCAGGACGTCTTCGTCCGCGCGTTCGGCGCCCTGCGCGCCGACGAGCGCCCCGTCAACGTCCGCGCCTGGCTCTACCGGGTCGCGCACAACCGCTGCATCGACCACCTGCGCCGGCCGATGCCCGCTCCCGCCGACATCTTCGAGATGTCGCGGACGCCGCTGCACGACCCGATCGAGGACGCCCAGCGCCGCGAGGACCTGCGCCGCCTCGTCACCGACGTCGGCCGCCTGCCCGAGCAGCAGCGCTCGGCGCTGCTGATGCGCGAGATCGACGGCATGTCCTACGCCGACCTCGCCTCCGCGCTCGACGTCACGGTCCCCGCCGTCAAGTCGCTGCTCGTGCGCGCGCGGCTCGGCCTCGTCGAGGCCGCCGAGGCGCGCAGCACCGACTGCTCGGTCATCCGCGAGGACCTCGCCGCCGCCTACGACCGCGGCGTCAAGGCGTCCGGCCGCGCCCGCCGCCACATGCGCGAGTGCACCGGCTGCCGCGAGTACCGCACCGCCCTGCGCGGCGTGCGCTCCTCGTTCGCCGCCCTCACCCCCGGCGTCGGCGCCGCGGCGCTGGCCGCGAAGCTGTTCGGCATCGGCGGCGGCGGAGCCGCTGCGGGCGGCGCGGCCGCGACGAGCGGCGGAGCCGCCGCGGGCGGCGTGGCCGCCGTGGGCGGCGCCACCGCCTGCAAGGTCGCGGCCGTCGCATGCGCCGCGGCGCTCACCGCGGGCGGCGCGGTCGAGGTCAAGAACCTCGCCACCCATGACCGCGCCCCGGCGCGCGAGCACGCCGCCAAGGCCGCCGCCGCGTCCGCCACCCAGCCCACGCCGTTCCAGCGCCGCGTCGCGCTCTCGAGCGCCGCCGCCACGGCCCCCGCGCCACGCAGCGCGCCGGCCGCCGCCCGCCCGGCGCCGGACGCGCGCGCCCGCCGCGAGACCCGCCGCGCCGAGGCCCCGCTGGCACCGCCGTCGATCCCGGTCTACGAGCCCGGCAGCCTGGGCGGCGGCGTCGCCTCCGACCCCGTTGACGAGGTCTCCGGCGGCGTGACCGCGCCGGTCGAGCCGCCCGTCAGCGCTGACCCGGTGCCCGCGGAGACCACGCCGCTCAGCCCCGAGACCGCCCCGCCCACGACCGGCGAGGGCAGCGAGACGACGACCCAGCCGCCGCCCTCCGAGCCGGCCGGCGAGGAGTCAGCGCCACCCAGCGAGGGCGGCCCCGTGGCGCCCCCGGCCAGCCGCTAGGCTCGGCGGATCGACCGCTACCTGGAGACCCTCGAGCACGAGGAGCTGCTGGTCCGCCGCGGCCGGCGCTCCGGCCTGTTCACGATCGTCGCCGTCCACTCGACGGCCCGCGGCGCCGCGCTCGGCGGCTGCCGCATGTGGACCTACGGCGACTCGCGCGACGCGGTCGCCGACGCGCTGCGCCTCAGCCGCGCGATGACCTTCAAGGCCGCCGTCGCCGACCTCCCGCAGGGCGGCGGCAAGGGCGTGATCATGCGCCGCGCGGGCGACCCGCCGCTCGACCCGGAGGGCCGCCGCGCCGCGCTGCTCGACTTCGCCGAGACCGTCGACATGCTCGGCGGGCGCTACCGGACCGCCGAGGACGTCGGCACCTCCGACGCCGACATGACCGTGATCGCCGAGGGCACCCCCCACGTGACCGGCCTCGCGGTCGAGCGCGGCGGCTCCGGCGACCCCAGCCCCTGGACCGCGCTCGGCGTCCAGGAGGCGATCCGCGTCGCCTGCGAGCGCGCGTTCGGCAGCGCCGACCTCGGCGAGCGCTCGGTCGCGGTCGTCGGCCTCGGCCGCGTCGGCGGCGCGCTCGCACGGCTGCTCGCCGCGGAGGGCGCGCGGCTGGTCTGCGCCGACGTCGACGAGGGCAAGCGCGCGCTGGCCGACGAGCTCGGAGCCGACTGGACCGATCCCGACGCCGCGCTGCTCGCCGACGTCGACGTGCTCGCGCCGTGCGCCCTGGGCGGCATGCTCAACCACGACACCGTGCCGGCCCTGCGCTGCCGCGCGATCGCCGGCGCCGCCAACAACCAGCTCTCCGCCGAGCCCGTCGCCGAGCTGCTGACCGAGCGCGGGATCCTGTGGGCGCCGGACTTCGTCGCCAACGCGGGCGGCATCCTCAACATCTCGGTCGAGCTCGAGCCGGCCGGCTACTCGGCCGAGCGGGCGGACGCCCGCGTGCGCGCGATCGGCGCCACCCTGCGGACGATCTTCGACGAGGCCGCGGCCGGCGGCTCGACCCCGCTCGACGCCGCTATGGCGCTGGCGTACCGCCGTCTCGCTGCGGCCAGCGCCCCTCGGCCTGAAGCTTCTCTCGGTGCGCCCCCAGCGTGACGGCGGCGGCCGGCCGCAGCGCGGCCGGCGCGTCGGACCACACGCGGTCGAGCAGCTCGTCCTCCTCGCGTAGGCCCGCCTCGAGCGCCTCGAGCAGCTTGCGCTCGCGCTCGCGGCGGTGGGCGAGGTACTCGTCGAGCTTGTCGAGCGGATCCCACACCGGCGGCCCGTGCCCGGGGCAGATGACCTTCAGCGGCAGTCGGCGCAGGCGCTGGAGCGCGGCCAGGTACTCGCCGAGGTCCTCGGCGACGAACACGCTGCCCTCGCCGAGCACGGCGTCGCCGGTGAAGCAGGCGCCGTCGCACACGAACGCGAGGTGGTCGGGGGAGTGGCCGGGCACCGAGTGCACGGCGAGCGGGCCGAAGCGGTCGCCGTCGGCGAGCCGGACGTCGGCCGCGTAGCGGCGCGCGCCGACCCGCGGCCGGCCGAGCCGCTCGCGCAGCGCGAGCAGCCCTTCGACGTGGTCGCCGTGGTCGTGGGTGACGGCGATCCCGCCCGCGCCGCCGCGCGCCTCCACCTCGGCGGCGACCGCGTCGAGGTGCTCGCCGATGTCCGGCCCGGGGTCGATCACCCACGCGGGGTCGCGCCCGACGACCCACGTGTTGGTCCCCGACAGCGTGTACGGACCCGGGTTGTCCGCGCGCACCCGGGTGATGTCGATCTGGCCGAGCTCCTCGACGCTCATCGCGGGACGAGCCGGTAGACGGGCCCGCTCAGCGAGACCGCGTACACGCGCCCGCGCGCGTCCTCGCCGAACGAGGAGAGGCTCTCCACGCGCAGCGACGTCGCGCGCACCGAGCGCGCGCGGCCGGCGCTCAGCCGCGCCGAGATGATGCGCGACTGGCAGAAGTCGCCGAACAGGTAGCGCCCGCGCAGGCTCGTCAGCGCGGGGTCGCGCACGACGACGCCGCCGGTGATCGAGCACCAGCCCGCGCCGTGGCTGCGGGTGATCACGGGCGGCACGTGGCCGGGCGCGCTCTCGCCCGGGGCGAAGCGCGAGCGGCCCTCGAACGGGCGCCAGCCGAAGTTCGCGCCGCGCCCGCGGCCGCGGCGCACGAAGCTGACCTCCTCGATCTCGTTCTGGCCGACGTCGGCGATGATGAGGTCGCCGGTCCGGCGGTCGAACGAGAAGCGCCACGGGTTGCGCAGCCCGTAGCTGTAGATCTCGCCGCGCGCGCCCGAGCGGCCCACGAACGGGTTGTCGTTCGGCACCGTGTACGCGCGCCCGCCCGAGGCGGCGGGGTCGATGCGCAGGATCTTGCCGAGCAGCGACCCGAGGTCCTGCGCGTTGCCGCGTGCCCCGTGCTGGTCGCCGCCGCCACCGCCGTCGCCGGTCCCGACGTACATGTGCCCGTCGGGGCCGAACAGCATCAGCCCGCCGTTGTGGTTGCTCTCCGGATCGTCCATCCGCAGCACGAGCCGCGCCGAGCCGGCGTCGGCCCGGGTCGCGCTCGCGCGCCGGTACTCGACGATGCGCTGGTCGCCCGAGTTGTCCGTGAAGTAGACGTAGAAGCGGCCCGACCGGGCGTAGTCGGGCGCGAAGGCCATCGAGAGCAGCCCCTGCTCGCTGCCCGAGGTCACCTGGCTGCGGATGTCGAGGAACGGCGCGCTGCGCCGCTTGCCGCCGACGAGCACGCGGATGCGCCCTTCCTGCTCGACCACGAACAGGTGCCGGCGGTCGCCGGGCGGCGAGGTCACGAACACCGGGGACTCGAAGCGCCCGATCGACCGCAGCCGCACGCCGCGGCTGGCCTGGGCGCGCGGCGTCGTGGTGGCCGTCGCCTCCGGGGACGCCGTGGCGGTGGCGGCCGGCGTCGCCGCACGACCGTCGTCTCCCGACCCGCACGCGGCCACGAGGGCGGCCGCGGCGATTGCGATCACTGCTGCTCGCCTCATCTCGGCGCTACAGGATGGCAGGGGCGGCTCAGGAGCCCGCCAGCAGGCGCTCCAGCGCTCCCCGCACGTGGGCGGGGATCTCGTGCGGGCGCCGCTCCGCGCGGTCGACGAAGACGTGGACGAACCACCCCTCCGCCGCCGGCTCCGGGTCGTCCTCGCGGAACAGCCCGATCTCGTAGCGGACGCTCGAGCGCCCCAGGTGCGCGACCCGCAGGCCGGCGCGCACGAGGTCGGGGAACGACAGCGCGGCCTTGAACGCGCAGTGCGACTCGACGCACAGCCCGATCACCGCGCCGGCGTGGATGTCGAGGCCGCCCTCCGTGATCAGGAAGCGGTTGATCACGGTGTCGAAGTACGAGTAGAACTCGACGTTGTTGACGTGCCCGTAGACGTCGTTGTCCTTCCAGCGCGTCGGGATGTCGAGGACGTGCGGGTAGTCGGCTAGCGCAGCCACGCGTGAAGCTTCTCGTACACCGCCGGGTGGTTGAGCAGCGCGATGTGGTGCGTCCCGCCGACGTGCAGGCCGAACTCGGCCTCGAAGCCGAGCTTGCGCGTGCGCGAGCGGCCCGACGCGCTCGGCACGAGCACGAGCGTGTCGCCGATCACGCGCCCGAGCGGGTGGCGCGGGCTGCGCGTGACGGTGGCCGACACGAAGCAGTGCGTGGCGCCCTCGAGCAGCGGCACCTCCTGGCAGGCGGCGGCGCGCAGCGCCTCGGGGTCGCGCTCGCGCCAGTCCTCGTCGACGAGCGAGCCCTGGCGGAGGTCGCGGATGCCGGCGCTGCGGCGGCGCAGGAACGTGCTCATCATGCGCGTCTCGGGGAGCTTGTGCAGCCCGGCCGAGAGGTAGTGCACGGCCTGCTCGAGCGGCGCGCCCATGTGCGGTGAGCCGAGCGAGATGACGTGCCGGACGTGCTCGGCCCACGGCGCCTCGTCGAGCGCCGCGATGTGGCAGGCGCTGCGGGACACGAGGCCGCCCATCGAGTGGCCGACGAGCGCGACCTCCTCGACCTCGACGGGCCACTCCGCCACGACCTGACCGAGCAGGTCGGACAGCGACCGGCCGTTCTCGGAGATGTGGCGGCCGGAGTTGTAGCGGACGTAGACCGGCGTGCAGCCACGGTCGCGGGCCAGCCGCGAGCCGTAGTCCTCGCGGCCGCCGAGATGCCAGCCGCGCTCGGACTCCATGAGGCCGTGGAGGAAGACGACGAGCCGCGGCGTCGCGGCGGGAAACGCCCGCGCCAGCGAGGCGCGGGCCGGCGTCACGGGAAGCCCGCCGACGCGGATCGCCATCGGCTGGGCCAGCGGGCTGCCCTCGCGCTCGAGCCGGTCGCCGACCAGCCCGTTGAGGACGGAGATCCCGAGGCCACCGCGCGCCGTCGCCGACAGCGGCCGCTCGGGCCGCGGGCGGCGCTCCACGAGCGTGCCGGCGCCGCGGCCGGCCGCGGTCGCGGCGCCGCCCAGCGCGCCGACGACGCCCCGCGCAACCGTGTCGTGCACGAACTTGATCGGCCTGCCGGCGGGGACGTAGCCGAACACCCGCCCCGCGATGTCGCGCTCGGTGGAGCCCACGCTCTCGGTGAAGCCGCGCAGCTCCTCGAACCCGAGGCGGACCAGCGCGGCCGCCTCGTCCTCTGTCTTCCGGACCAGTTGTGTCATGGATCGATGTACCTCTGGATCGGGTAGGGGTTACCCGTGCGCCCCGACAACCCGTTCCGCCGTGTCGCACGTCACAGCCCGGCCCCGCTCGACGGCCTGCTCGAGTACGCCGCCGGCGCGCTCAACGACGTCGAGGAGCTCGCCAACGGCCTGCCCGCCGACCCGCTCGACGCCTGGGACGGCGAGCACATCCGGCGCACGCTGCCCTACCTCCAGGCGGTCAACCGCGTCTACTTCCGCGGCGAGGTGACGGGGATCGAGAACATCCCCAGCGGCGAGCCGTCGCTGCTCGTCGGCAACCACTCCGGGGGCCTGCTGATCGCCGACACGTTCGTGCTGGCCGCCGCGTTCTACGACCACTTCGGCCCCGACCGGCGCTTCCACCAGCTCGCCCACGACGTCGCCGCCAAGAGCCCGCTGCTCGGCCTGATCCGCCGCTACGGCGTCGTGCCCGCCTCGCACGACAACGCGCGCGCGGCGTTCGCGCTCGGCGCGCCCGTGCTCGTCTACCCGGGCGGCGACTACGAGACGTTCCGCCCCAGCTGGCACGGCGACAAGATCCAGTTCGGCGGCCGCCAGGGCTTCATCAAGCTGGCGCTCGAGCACGACGTGCCGATCGTCCCCGTCGTCGCCATCGGCGGGCAGGAGACCGCGCTGTTCGTCACGCGCGGCCAGCGCGCCGCCAAGCTGCTGCAGCTCGACAAGCTCAGCCGCATCAAGGTCCTGCCGGTCTCCATCGGCCCGCCGCTGGGGATCAACCTGCTCGACTTCCCCGGCCGCTTCCCGCTCCCGGCCAAGATCAAGGTCCAGGTCCTGCCGCCGATCGACCTGCGCGAGCGCTACGGCGCCGACCCTGACCCCGAGACCGCCTACGAGGCGGTCACCGAGGAGATGCAGGACGCGCTCAGTGCGCTTGACGAGGAGCGGACGCTCCCCGTCGTCGGCTGATCGCCGGCATCCCGATGTGGGCGGCCATCCCGAGCACGGCCAGCGCCAGCAGCGGGTGGAAGGCGGCGAGCCAGGGCGAGTCATCCGCCGCTCCGGGCAGCATCGCCTGGATCGTGAACACGACGATGAAGGCGATCGACATGAGGATCGACCTGCGGTCGCGCGGGCCGATGATCGCGGCGATGAGGATCAGGATCGAGGCGGTGTGCAGGATCCAGCCCATGCTCGTGTGAGCGTCGAAGCTGTCGGCGCCGAAGACTCCGACTCCGGCGAGGAAGAACTGGACGACGAGCCCGGCGGTGATGATCAGGGCGATCCAGTGGTAGGCGGCGGTGGCGGCTGAACGCATGATCGCGGCACCCTACCCGTGCTATATTGTTGAGGACGCAACAACTGAGCGAGGGAGAGCGCCCGATGAAGCTGGAAGGCATCCACCACATCACCGCGATCACCGGGGACGCGCCGCGCAACGTCGAGTTCTACGCCGGCACGCTCGGGCTCCGGATGGTCAAGAAGACGGTCAACCAGGACGACCCGACCGTCTACCACCTCTTCTACGCCGACGAGCAGGGCTCGCCCGGCGCCGACCTGACGTTCTTCGAGTACCCGGGCGCCGCCCGCGGCCGCCCCTCCGACGGCCAGGTCCACCGCATCGTCTGGCGCGTCGCCGCGCCGGCGGCGATCGAGTTCTGGGCCGCCCGCCTGGCCGAGCACGGCGTCGAGGCCGAGCGCGTCGAGGACCGGCTGCGCTTCCGCGACCCCGAGGGCCTCGAGCACGAGCTGAAGGTCGCCGACGTGCCGGACGCGCCGCTGATCGCCGACCACCCCGGGATCCCACGCGAGCACGCGCTGCAGGGCTTCGACGGCGTCCGCGCCTACGCGAGCGACCCCGCGCGCAGCGAGGCGCTGCTGCGCGACACGCTCGGCTTCACGGGCGGCGAGGACGGCGCCTGGGAGATCCGCGGCGACGAGCGCGGCGGCCTCTACGCCTACGACCCGCCGCCGCAGGGCGTGCGCGGCTCGCAGGGCGCCGGCTCGATCCACCACATCGCGTTCGCGACGCGGACGGACGAGCAGGAGGCGTGGCGCGACCGCGTCGCGCAGTCCGGGAACGCCCGCCCGACGCCGGTGATCGACCGCTTCTGGTTCCGCTCCGTGTACTTCCGCGAGCCCAGCGGCGTGCTGTTCGAGCTCGCCACCATGGGCCCGGGCTTCGACACCGACGAGGACATCGAGCACCTGGGCGAGAAGCTCACGCTGCCGCCCCGCTTCGAGCCGATGCGCGACCAGATCGAGAAGATCCTCACCCCGCTGCCGAACCCGCGCGCGACGCAGGAGGTCTCGTCATAGCCGTCCTGGAGGGGGAGCGGCTCGCGACCTGGACGCGGTTCCTGAAGGCGCACAGCGCGATCTCGCGCCGCCTCGAGCGCGACCTCGCCGACGAGCACTCCCTCACCCTCTCCGACTATGACGTCCTGCTGCAGGTCTGGCGGGCGCCCGACCAGCGCCTGCGCCCGGTCGAGCTCGCCAAGGCGGTGCTGCTCACGCGCTCGGGGATCACCCGGCTCGTCCAGGGCCTCGAGCGCGAGGGGCTCGTCGAGCGCACGCCCTGCCCGGACGATGCGCGCGGCTTCCTCGTCGCGCTCACGCCCGAGGGCGAGGCCCTCGTCACGCGCGCCCGCAAGACCCACCTGGCGGGCGTGGCCGAGCTGTTCGCCGACCGCTACTCCGACGACGAGCTGGCGGAGCTCGGCCGCCTGCTCGACCGCCTGCCGGCCTAGCTACCGCGCGCCCAGCGGTCGAGCGCCGGACGCGGGTTCACCGCGCGACCGCCCGTGAATCTGCCCGGGGCTGTCCACAGCTCGAAGTGCAGGTGGCAGCCGTCCGCGTTGCCGGTCTGCCCCACGCTGCCGATGCGCTCGCCGGCGCCGACGCGCTCTCCCCGTCTCGCGGAGCGCGGATGGAGCAGGTGGAGATACGCCTGCTGACGTCCGTCAGCGGTCTTGATGACCACGTAGTGACCCTCGGCGCCACCGGTGTCCGCCTCGACGACGCTCCCCGCGCGAGCCGCGACGACGGGCGTCCCGCAGTCGGCGAAGATGTCCTGACCGTCGTGTCCGCGACCACCGCCGAAGCCGTTGACGGCGGTCCCGAAGTCGTGGCGCCCGCGCGCCGGAAAGGCGCTCTCGACCGGGGCGGATGGGGGCTCGGCGCGGCTGATCGCGTTCAGCGGCTCGGTCCGCACGCGCGCCGGGAGACCCCTCAGAACCGGAGCCGGCGCGGTCGTCTGCGCGCTCGGGGCATCCTCCGGGCTGCCGGAGCCCGGTGGGAATGCCAGAACGCCCAATGCAGCGGCCAGTCCGGCGATCTCGCGATGCATCGCGCTCGTCGCCCCTTCTGTCTTTGCCAGCGGCGGAACCCGCGCCTGGTGCAGGTCCGTTTGCAATCGGGGCGCCCGGATTTGAACCGGGGACCTCGCCGACCCGAACGGCGCGCGCTACCAGGCTGCGCCACGCCCCGATGCGCTCCCTACTCTAGCCGTTCACCGCTCGGTAGTACCGCACGGCCAGGCCCGTCACGAGGGTCTGGAACGCGGTCTCGAGCGGGAGGTCGCCGGCGCTCGCGTAGTCCTCCAGGCCGTCCTGCTCGATCGCCTCTGCCTCCGCGACGACGGAGTCGACCAGCTCGGGGTGCCGATCGTGGAAGTACGCCCCGATCGAGTAGAGATTCGTGTCCATCAAGGACTCGACGAACGAGCCCGCGTCTGACTCCGGCACGGCCGAGAGCCTACGGCGTCAGCAGCCCGCCCGTCACGCCGTCGACCGTGTCCTGCACCGTCTCGACGGTGTCGTTCACGGCCTGGGTGGTGTCCTGCACCGTCTTCTCGACCGTGCTGCCGACCTGGTTGGCGCCGACACCGGGCTCGAGCGCGGGCAGGTTGACCTGCGGGAGGCGCGGGAGCTTCGGGGCGCCGTCGCCGCCGGGCGGGACCGTGGGCCGGACGCCGCGTGTGGGGTTCGGGGCGTCGACGCCGGGGTTGAGCGCCGCCGGCTTGGTCGGTGCGGCGGGCTTGCGCGCGGCCGTCGGGCTCTGCGCGGCCGCGTCGCTGGGCTTGGCGGCCTTGCGGCCGGAGCCGAGCCCGCGGCGCACGCTGCGGGTTGTGCCGCTGGTGCGGTCCGCGCGCAGCTGCTTCGCCGCCTCGGTGGCGGCGCGCCGCGGCGCCGGGGCCGCTGCGGTGGCCGAGCCGCCGCTCTTGATGGCGGCGGGCTTGGAGCGATCGGGCTTGCGATCCGGCGTCGAGCCGTCGGAGCGCGGAGCCACGCCCGCGCCGACGCCGGCGACGATCACCGTCGCGGCCACGGCCACGGCCTTCGACCAGGCGGCGGCCATCGGCTCGGAGACGGGCATGACCTGGTCGGGCGTGAGGCGCGAGCGCAGGAAGGCCGGGAGCGGCAGGAACGAGGCGGCGCGCTCGACGGCGCGGCGCAGCGGCTTGCGCGCCAGCACGGCGGTGTCGAGCCCGGCGGTGACGGCCTGGCGGCGGCACGGCTGGCAGTGCGCGATGTGACGCGCGAGGCGGCGCGTGTCGCGGGCGCCCAGCGCGGTCTCGCCGGCCGCGGCGATGATCGTCTGGATGCGCACGCAACGCTGGCCGGAGACGAGCTCGTCGTACTCCTCGCCCAGGCGCTTGCGGGCGCGGAAGAGCGTGCTCTCGACGCCGGGGCGGCTGAGGCCCATGCGGTCGCCGATCTCGCGGTAGGACAGGCCTTCGAACTCGCGCAGCACGAGGATCTCGTGGTGGGAGTCCGACAGCCCGCCGAAGGCGCCGCACAGGTGGTCGAGCTGCTGCTTGGCGTCGACGGCGTCGTCCGGGGTGGGGTCGCCGGCGACGAGACGGCCGTGGTCGGCCTGCCCGAGGCCTTCGTCCGCGTCCATCGAGACCTCTTCGGCGCGTCGCGAGCGCCGGAACTGGTCGATGCAGGCGTTCTTGGCGATCTCGTAGATCCAGGGCTTGAACGCGATCGTGCGGTCGGTCTCGCGCATGCGGCGCAGCGCGGAGATGAAGACCTCCTGCGTGATGTCCTCGGCGCGGCCGTGGTCCTTGACCATGCCGAGCACGTAGGCGGAGATCCGGCGCTGGTAGCGCGCGTAGAGCTGCTCGAACGCGCGATCGTCGCCGCGGCGGACGGCCGCGACGAGGACGAGATCCGACGGGCCTTCCGGCGCCTCGAGGGGCACGGATACCGGCGCATCCACGACCATCGTTCCCCTACCCACAGTTTCGTCCTTTACCTGGTGCCTGTTGAATGACGCGGCAACGTAGCCATCCGAACTCCAACGTTCAATTGACAGGATCGCCGTAGTCATGCCATTTGAAACCTCCCCGGTCAGCATTTCCGCGGTGCTCGGAACGCTCGACGAGCTGCTGGATCCCGGTGCGTTTGACGACATGGGTCCTAACGGACTCCAGATTCCGCCCCCACCCACCCGCGACGTCGTCACGAAGGTCGTCACCGGCGTCTCGGCGCAACGTGCGCTGTTCGAGCGCGCAGCGGCCCTGGAGGCCGACCTCGTGCTCGTGCACCACGGCCTGTTCTGGGATTTCCTGCCCACCGGGCTGACCCCGACGCTCGCCGAGCGGCTGCGCCCGCTGTTCAAGCACGACCTCGCGCTCGCGGCCTACCACCTGCCGCTCGACGCGCACCCCGAGGTCGGCAACAACGCGCTGCTCGCGGGTCTGCTGGGCTGCGAGCGCCACGAGCCGTTCGCGGCGATCGGGCGGCTCGGGGAGTACGCCGGCGACGGCATCGCGGCGGCCGATCTCTTCGCGCGCGTGGAGGAGGTCACGCAGCGCCCGCCGCTCGTGTTCGACGCCGGCCCGGAGCGGGTGCGGCGGATCGGGATCATCTCCGGCTCGGCCGCGAAGTACCTGCCGCAGGCGGTCGCGCTCGGGCTCGACGCGTTCCTGACCGGCGAGCCCGCCGAGCACGTGATGGCGGACGCGCGCGAGGCCGGGATCCACTTCATCGCGGCCGGGCACTACGCGACGGAGACGTTCGGGGTCCGCCGGCTCGGCGATCTGCTCGCGGAGCACCACGGCATCGTCCACGAGTTCGTCGACATCCCGAATCCGGTCTAGGCCCCAATTTAGGAACCCTTGAGCCATTGCCGTTGTGGGTGTCCTGAGCACGCGATAACTTCCTGGCAACGTGGCAATCCTCACAGGAGGCTGACAGCTGATGGCAATTCACCTCACGCCCACGGAGCTCGCGCGCGAAGCCGGCATGGAACGTCGCCAGGTGATCGAGAAGTGCATGGAGCTGGGCGTGCCGATCTTCCAGGGCCGTATCGACAAGACCCTGTTCCTCGCCAACCTCTCCGAGCAGGCCGCAATCTCCTCTTCGCAACCCAGGGTTGCCACCGCCTGACGATCGGTAAGTAGTATCGGCCTCCTCAGCACTTCCCGAGGAGGCTCAAAGAGATGGAAGCCGGCACGGTCGCCCCTGCGGCGGCATCCACCGGGTCGAAGACGATCGCCGACCTGATGGCGCTCGCCGCCGACCGCCACGGCGGGCACGAGGCCCAGCGCTACAAGCGCGACGGCGAATGGCACAGCGTCTCGTACGAGGAGCTCGGCCGCACCGTCTCGGAGATCGCCCGCGGGCTGATCGACCTCGGCATCGAGCCCGGCGAGCGCGTCTCGCTGCTGTGCTCGACGCGCGCCGAGTGGACGTCCTGCGACTTCGCCATCTCGAGCGCCGGCGCCGTCGTCGTGCCGATCTACCCGACCAACTCGCCCAGCGAGTGCGAGTGGGTGGCGGGCAACTCCGAGTCCGTCGCGATCGTCTGCGAGGACGCCTCCCAGGTCGCCAAGATCGTCGAGGTCCGCGACAACCTGCCGGCGCTGAAGCACGTGATCGCGATCGACCCGTCGGGCGACGTGGCGGACGCGATCTCGCTCGACGACCTGCGCGAGCGCGGCCGCGGCCGCGAGGACGCGGAGCTCAAGCAGCGCCGCGAGGCCGTGACGCCGGACGACACGTACACGATCATCTACACGTCGGGCACCACCGGCCCGCCCAAGGGCTGCGTGCTCTCGCACCACAACTATCGCCAGGTCGTGAACATGTGCGAGGAGTTCGGGGTGCTGGACGAGGGGGACGTCGTCTACCTCTTTCTCCCGCTCGCGCACGCCTACGCGCTGCTGATCCAGCTGCTCGCCATCGACCTCGGCGGCTCGATCGCCTACTTCGGCGGCGACCCGAAGCAGATCGTGCCCGAGCTGATGGAGGTCCACCCCGACTACCTGCCGTCGGTGCCCCGGATCTTCGAGAAGATCTACACGCTCGTCACCTCCAACGGCGACCCCGAGCAGATCAAGGGCGCGGTCGGCGTGGGCATGAAGGTGCGCGCGCTGCAGGCCGCCGGCCAGGAGGTCCCCGCCGAGCTGCAGGCCCACTACGACAAGGCCGACGAGGCGCTGTTCAAGAACGTCCGCGGGGCGTTCGGCGGCAAGCTCAAGCAGGCCAACACCGGCGCCGCCCCGATCGCCAAGGAGATCCTCGAGTTCTTCTACGCCTGCGGCGTGCCGGTGATGGAGGGCTACGGGATGACGGAGACCGCGACCGTGGCCACGACCCAGACCGTCGACGACCACCGGCTCGGCACGGTCGGCAAGCCGCTGCCGGGCTGCGAGATCAAGATCGCCGAGGACGGCGAGGTCCTGATCAAGGGCCCGAACATCTTCGGCGGCTACTACAAGAACGACGACGCGAGCTTCGGCACGATCGTCGACGGCTGGCTGCACACCGGCGACCTCGGGTCGCTGGACGAGGACGGCTTCCTGTCCATCACCGGCCGCAAGAAGGACATCATCATCACCGCGGGCGGCAAGAACCTCACGCCGGCGAACATCGAGAACGACCTCAAGCAGTCGCGCTGGATCTCGCAGGCCGTGATGCACGGCGACCGCCGGCCGTTCCCCGTCGCGCTGATCACCCTCGACCCCGAGGAGATCGTGCACTTCGCGAAGGAGCACGGGCTGTCGGAGGACCCGGCGGTGCTCGCGAACGAGCCGAAGGTCCACGAGCTCATCCAGGGCATCCTCGACGAGGCCAACAAGAACTACGCGCAGGTCGAGCAGGTCAAGAAGTTCGTGATCCTCGACCACGACCTGTCGCAGGAGACGGGCGAGCTCACGCCGACCCTGAAGGTCAAGCGCAACGTCGTCAACGAGAAGTACGCGGACCTGTTCGAGAAGCTGTACTCAAGCTAATCCCCGGCGGACTGCCGGAGCAGCGTTCCGGTGGTCTGCTCGAGGATCCTCCGCCACGCGCGGGTCTTCTCCTTCTCGGCGGAGAAGTGCTTGATGACCTTGCGGACGCGCGTGGCGGAGATCTCGATGCCGTGGCGGCCGCAGACGTCGCGCAGCTGGTCGTAGTCCTTGGCGAGCTTGACCGTGACGGACTCGAAGCCGTGCTTCGCGACCTCGACGCGTGAGGAGTAGTTGAGGATGTTCGTCTGGAACATCAGCTCGTCGTCGGGCTCGGGCTCGATCAGGACGATGTCGACGCCCGGGTAGCGCTCCTGCCACTGGCGCGCCATCTCGTGCAGGCGCTGGTAGGCCAGGAGCTTGAACGTCTGGTAGGCGATCTTCGGGAAGCCCATGTCGCTGACGCGGCGGACGCGCGTGCCCAGCAGCGTCGGGATCTGCTTCGAGAAGTCGTTGACGAACGGCACCAGCGGGTTGACGACGACGACGAACTTCGCGCCCGCCTCGACGGCGATGTCGAGGTTGGTGGTCGAGACGACGCCGCCGTCGATCAGCTCGCGGTCCTTGACCTTCGTGGGCGTGTAGACCATCGGGAGCGCGGTCGAGGCGCGCACGGCGGTCGAGATCGGCACGTCGTCCCAGCCCTCGGCGCCGAGCACGATCCGCTCGCAGGTGTCGAGGTCGGTGGCGGCCAGGTAGAGCTCGTTCTGCAGCAGCCGGAAGTCGTCGGTGCGATCGGGGTCGGAGAGCACGGTGCGGACGTACTCCTCGATCCCCGACCCGCTGTAGAGGCCGGACGGCAGCGCGTCGGCGAGCGCGATCGCGAGATCGACGGTCGAGAACGAGCCGAGGCTGCGCCCGAGCGAGCGCGCGACGCCGAGCAGGTGGAGCGGCAGCTGGAGGCCCTTGAGCGCGTACTCGCGCAGGTTCGGCTTCAGCAGCATGTCGAGGTTGATGTCGCGGAACGGCGTCGGGACCTGGTTGTTGACGATCCGCATCATCTGCTCGGGCGTGATGCCGTTGGAGGCCAGCGCCGCGATCAGCGAGCCCGCGCTCGTCCCGACGTAGATGTCGAACTGATTGACGCTGCGGTTGACCGAGAGCAGGTCGAGCGCACGCAGCGCGCCGATCTCATAGACGCCGCCGGTGAACCCGCCGCCGCCCAGCACGAGCGCCGTGCGCGACTGGGCGCGCCGAGGGGCGCGGCGCCCCTTGCCGGCGCCCTTCTCGAGCTTGACGACCTTGCCCATCCGTGGGTCAGTCTATTCCGGCGGTCAGCGGCGCTTTGCCACGTAAGTCCGGCCGGCGCGCAGGATGATCGTCTTGCGCTTGACGAGGTCGCGGACCTCCACGCGGCCCTGCTGGACGGCCACCAGCGTGCCGTCGCAGCGGTCCTGGACGCCCCAGCGCGTGCCGCGCACGGTCGCCGCCGCGTTGCGCCCGCTGGTGCGGAACGAGCCCTTGGCGTTGCCGAACAGCCGCCGCACGCGCCGCTTGGAGCGGCGGCGCTGGGAGACCGACGCGCGCGTGGTGCGGCACGTGCGCCGGAACGACGAGCCGCTGAGCCGCAGGTCGGTGATCAGCGTGCGCGACCGCCGCTTCCGCCGGACCTGGCGGATCACGAACCGCCCGCGGAAGAACTGGCCGGTCTGCAGCTTGCGCCCCGTGGTCGCCGCGCTGCGGATCTTGACGCGGCCGCGCGCCGTGTCGAGCGTCGCGCCGACCGGGATCGTCTCCGCGCCCTCGAGCCGGACGAAGCCCCTGGGCGGCTGCGCCTGCGAGGCGCTCGCCGAGCCGGCCGGCAGCTTCACGAACACCTCGCCCGAGACGACCGTGGCGTTGACGGTCCGGAACGGCCGCGGACGCGCGGCGCCGTTGTTGTCGTCGCACGCGTTGCCGATGCCGTCGCGGTCGCTGTCGGACGTGCCGCAGCCCGGCGGCGGCGGGGGCGCCACGGGCGTCACCGGCACGGGGCCGCTGGCCAGGGTGCGGTTGCCGAGCTGGTCCGCGCTGGCGGCGCTGGCGGTGTACGTCCCGACCGCGGCGTAGGCGTGCGAGGGCGCGGAGCCGACCGCGCTCCCGCCGTCGCCGAACAGCCACTCGATCGCGGTCGCCGGCCCCGACCAGTTGTCGTCGGCGGCCGCGGAGAACGGCAGCGGCTGGCCGATCGTGCCCGTCGGCAGCGAGAACGCGCTGAAGCGCGGCCCGCCCGCGTCGAACCCGGCGGTGAAGATCCCCCCGGTGGCCGCGCGGAAGCCGGTGAGCGCGCTGCCGTCGCCGTCCGCGGCGATGTCGCGCAGCGTCACGGTGCCCTCGGACCCCGGGCCGAGCGTGCGCGCACTCCAGGCGCCGGCCGTGTCGCGGTGCGCCGCGTGCGCGAACGCGGAGCCCGCGCCGTCGGAGCCCCACGCGACGGCCGGCACGCCGGTCGTGGTGATCGTCGCGAACGGCTGCGCGCCCGAGGAGCCGACGGCGTCGATGTCCTCCGCCGGGCCCCAGCCCGCGGCGACGCCGCCGCGGACGGCGGCCGTCATGCGCTCGTCCTGCCACACGGCGACCTGCGCGCCGTCGGGCCCGGTGGCGACGTCGACCGCTTCCACGACCTCGTTCGGGACCGTCGCGACCGTCCGCTGCCCCAGCCACGGCGCGGGCAGCCCGCGGGCGGCGCCGGCGGGCCGGTCGGCGGTGCGGACGCGGCTCGGCGCGAGGGCCGTGCCCTCGCCGTTGTCGTCCGCCTCGGCCCATACGACGGTGTAGCCGCCGCCGGCCGGGGTCACCTCATAGCTCGTCACCAGGTCGCCGGCGGGGACCGCGGCGATCAGCTCCTCCGCGCCCCAGGGCCCGCCGGGCGGCCGGTAGGCACGCGGTCATGCAGTACGGGCCCGGGAAGTTGCACGTCTGATTGACGGCGATCGCGCTGCCGTCGGGGCCGAAGGCGTAGACGCCGCCGCTGCCGGTGGGCACCGACTCGCCGCCGCCCCAGGTCTCGCTCCCGGGCGGCTTGGTGTGGGAGGTCGGCGTGCCCTCGTCGGTGCGGACCACGGTCACGCTGCCGTCGGCGCTCGCCTCCAGCGCGGCGATGCCCGGGCAGCAGCCGATGCCGGTGATCGTCGCAGGCCCGCTCCAGCCCTGGCCGGCGGGGCGCCGCGCCCAGCGCAGCGGATAGCCGTCCTCGGTGACCAACCGCGCCGTCACCCAGACCGCGACGAACTGGCCGTCCGGCTGCACGGTCACGCGTGGAGGGGCGTTCTCGAGCTCGGCGCCCGGGTCGAGATCCTCCGACGGGCCCCACGTGCCGCCGCGCGGGCGGAACGCGGCCCTGACCTGGCCGTTGTCGAGCCACACGGCGACGGAGTTGCCGACGGCGTCGGTCGCCACGTCCGGGCCGCTCTCGAACGGCTCCGTCGCCGACTGCGGCTCCGCGTCGAGCCAGGCCGGCGCCGCGAGCGCCTGCGCCGGACCGAGCACCAGCAGGAGCGCCGCGACGAGCAGGGGGAGCAGGACCCGCCGGTGAGGCATCGCGCGACTATCGCGGGCCGGGCGGCGGAACGCAACCGCGACTTCACCGCGACCGGCGGGTTGCCTACTCTCGAATCACCGATGGCTCGGATCGCTCGTCTCATCGCCGTACTGGCCCTCGCGGCCCTGCTGCTGCCCGCCGCCGCCCAGGCCGCGGGGCCCGCCGGCACGCGCTCGGCGCTCGCCTCGCAGATGCGCTTCGCGGGCGGCAGCGCGGGCGCGCTCGTCGTCGACCTCGACACGGACCGCCAGATCTACGGTTACCGCGCGGACACGGCGCGCACCCCCGCATCCGTGAACAAGCTCTTCACCACCGCGACCGCGCTCACGCTCTACGGCGCCGACGGCCACCTCACAACGCGCGCGATGGGCGACGTCGGCGTCGACCCCGCCGGCGTCCTGATCGGCAACCTCTACCTGCGCGGCGGCGGTGACCCCGCCTTCGGCTCGCGCCAAGCCACCGAGCTCGCCGACAAGCTCGTGCTCGACCAGGGCCTGCGCGAGGTCACGGGCCGCGTGATCGGCGATGAGACGGCCTTCGACTCGCTGCGCGGGACGATCTCGGAGGGCTACCGCGTCACCAGCGACGTCGGGCCGCTCAGCGCGCTGACCTTCAACCGCGGCCGCTCAGGGAAGCGCCGCCCCTACTTCCAGGTCAACCCGGCGCGCTTCGCCGCCCGCGAGTTCGAGCGCGCGCTGCGCCGCCGCGGGGTCGCGATCGGGGCCAGAGCACGCACCGGCGCCACGCCGCAGTCCGCGATCGCGCTCGCCGAGCACTCCTCGCCCACGATGGCCGAGCTCGCCCGCGAGACGAACCGGCCGTCGGACAACTTCAACGCCGAGACGCTGATCAAGGCGCTCGGGGCCGAGTTCGGCACCTCGGGCACGACGCGCTCCGGCGCCGTCGTCGTGCAGCGCACGATGGCGGGCTTCGGCCTGCGCCCGCGGGTCGTGGACGGCTCCGGGCTCTCGCGCGGCAACCGCACGACGCCGCGCCAGGTCGTCACGCTGCTCGACCACATGGCCTCCGAGGAGTCGGGCCCCGCGTTCGAGACCTCGCTCCCCGTCGCGGGCCGCAACGGCACGCTCTACGACCGCATGCGCCGCAGCGTCGCGCGCGACCGCTGCAAGGCCAAGACCGGCACGCTGCGGGACGTCTCGGCGCTGGCCGGCTACTGCCAGACCACCGCGGGCTCGCGCGTGGCCTTCGCCTTCCTCATGAACCGCGTCTCCCCCTACGGCGCCCGGCGGCTGCAGGACCGGATGCTGTCAGCGCTCGCGCGCTACTCGCCCTGACCCTCGCGGAAGCGCGAGAACGCGCGGTCGATCGACTCCAGCGCCTCCTCGCGTGAGTACCAGCCGTCGACCTTGACGACCTTCCACTCGGGCGTCTTGTAGATCGAGAAGAAGTGCGAGATCTCGTCCTTGAGGCTGGTCGGCAGGTCGTCGAGCGTCTCGATGTGGCTCCAGTTGGGGTCCGTGAACGGGACGCAGAGGATCTTGTTGTCCTCCGCGTTCTCGTCGCGCATGCGGAACAGCGCCACCGGCTTGACCTCGATCACGCAGCCGGGGAACGTCGGCTCCGAGACGACGACCATGGCGTCGAGCGGGTCGCCGTCGGCGGCCACCGTGTCGCGGAAGAAGCCGTAGTCGGTCGGGTAGCCGAGCGACGAGAACAGGAGGCGGTCGAGCTTGATCCCGCCCAGCTCGTCGTCCCACTCGTACTTGTTCGACGACCCCTTGGGGATCTCGACCGTGACGTAGAGCGGATCGTCGGCCATCGCGGGTCGGAGACTACCCGGACAGGAGCTCGAGCAGCCCGGCCTCGTCGAGCACCGGCACGGAGAGGCGCTCTGCCTTCTCGAGCTTGGAGCCCGGCGAGGCGCCGGCCACGACGTAGTCGGTCTTGCGCGAGACCGACGACGTGACCTTGCCGCCGGCCGCCTCGATGCGCCGGGTGGCCTCCTCGCGCGTGAGGTCGGGGAGCGTGCCGGTGAGCACGAACGTCTTGTCCGCGAGCGGCCCCTCGCCGGGCGGCGGGCCCTCCTCCTCGAAGCGCACGTACGGCCGCAGCTCGTCGATCTGCGCCCGCATCTGCGGGTCGGCGAGCTGGCGGTGGATGAGCTCGGCGACCTTCGGGCCGACCCCGGAGGTCTCGGCGATCTGCTCCGGCGTGGCGGCGAGCAGCGCGTCGATCGTGCGGAAGCGCTGGGCGAGGCTGCGGCCGGTGACCCAGCCGACGCCCTCGATCCCGAGCGCGAACAGCACGCGCCCGAACGGCTGCTCGCGCGAGGCCTGGATCGAGGCGATCAGCTTGTCGGCCGAGACCTCGCCGTAGCCCTCGAGCTCCATGATCTGCTCGCGCGTGAGGCGGTAGAAGTCGGCGAACGTGCGCACGAGGCCCTCCTGCTGGAGGCGCGCGACCTGCTTCTCGCCGAGCCCGTCCATCTCCATGATCCCCGCGAACGCCTTCAGCAGCTGCCAGCGGCGATCGGGGCAGTCGCGGTTCGGGCACCGCGTGAAGACGCCCTCCTTGATCGTCGGCGTGTCGCAGACGGGGCAGCGCTCCGGCGGCCGCGCCGGCGGCGAGCGGTCGGGCTTCTCGACCGCGTGCGGGGCGGGCGAGAGCACCTGCGGGATCACGTCGCCGGCGCGCAGCACGATCACCTCGTCGCCCGCGCGGATGTCCTTGCGCGCGAGGTCCTCCTCGTTGTGCAGCGTCGCGAGCTTGACCGTGACGCCGCCGACGTGCACCGGCTCGAGCGCCGCGAACGGGTGCAGGTCGCCGAACTTGCCGACGTTCCAGTGGATCTCGTGCAGCTTCGTCACCGCGGTCGTCGGCGGGAACTTCCACGCGATCGCCCAGCGCGGGTCGCGCCCCACGACGCCGAGGCGCCGCTGCAGCTCGAAGTCGTCGAGCTTGACCACGACGCCGTCGATCTCGAAGTCGAGCGCCCCGCGGCGCTCCTGCCAGGCCAGGCACTGGGCGACGACCTCGTCCTCGGTGTCGAGCTTCTGGACGTCCCCGTTGACGCGGAAGCCGTGCTCCCGCAGCCACTCGAGCGACTCCCAGTGGCTCGTGAACGCGATCCCCTCGGTGGCGCCGATGCCGTAGCACCACATCGAGAGCGGGCGCTCGGCGGCGAGCTGCGGGTCGAGCTGGCGGATCGTGCCGGCCGCGGAGTTGCGCGGGTTCATGAACGTGGAGAGGCCCGCCTCGGCGCGCCGCTCGTTGAGGGCGGTGAAGTCCGACAGCGACATGTAGATCTCGCCGCGGACCTCGATCAGCGGCGGCGCGTCGTCGATGCTGAGCGGGATCGAGGGGATCGTGCGCAGGTTGTGCGTGACGTCCTCCCCCACCTCGCCGTTGCCGCGCGTCGCGCCGCGCTCGAGCACGCCGTCGCGGTAGACCAGCGAGATCGCGAGCCCGTCGATCTTCGGCTCGGCGACGTACTCGAACGCGGCCTCGTCGATCCCCTCGCGCGCGAGATGCGAGCGCATGCGCGCGACCCACGCCCGCAGCTCCTCCTCCGAGCGCGCGTTGGCGAGCGAGAACATCGGCTGCAGGTGCCGGACCTTCTCGAGCTTCGAGACCGGCTCGGCGCCGACGCGCTGGGTCGGCGAGTCGGGCGTGACGAGCTCCGGGTGGTCGCGCTCGATCGCCCGCAGCTCGTCGAGCAGCGCGTCATAGGCGTCGTCCCCGATCTCCGGGTCGTCGAGGACGTAGTAGCGGTGGTTGTGGTGGGCGAGCTCTCGCTTGAGCTCGTCGACCCGGTTCATTCCACTTCGCGCGCCGCCGGCGCCAGCAGGCGCGCGAGGTCGTAGGCCTGCAGCGTCTGGAGGCCCGGCTCGTCGTTGAGGTCGAAGTGCAGCGGCGTCACCGCGATCCGGCACGCGGCGATGGCGGCGAGGTCGGTGCCCTCCTCGTCGTGGTAGTCGGGCGCGTCGCCGTAGATGCGGTACTGCTTGCGGGCGGAGTCCTCCTCGACGACCGTGAGCTGGTCGCGGTAGATCCGCTTGCCGAGCCGGGCGACGTCGACGCCGTCGATCTCGCCGGACGGCACGTTGACGTTGAGCAGCGTCCCCTCGGGCAGGGGCAGGTCGTCGATCTCCTCCACGAGCCGCGCCGTGAACGCCGCCGCCGCCTCGAAGTCGAAGCGGTCGCCGAGGCGGAAGTCCATCTCGCGCGCGGCCGACTGCTGGGAGACGGCGATCCCCGGGATGCCGAGCACGACGCCCTCGAGCGCCGCCGCGACCGTCCCCGAGTAGGTGATGTCGTCGCCGAGGTTGGAGCCGTGGTTGATGCCGGAGACGATCAGGTCGGCGGTGAAGCCGTCGATCAGCCCGAGCGAGGCGAAGCGCACGCAGTCGACCGGCGTGCCGTCGGTGGCGTAGCCGACGGTGCCGTCGCCGAAGTCGATCTCCTCGACCCAGATCGGCCGCCGCGTGGTGATCGAGCGGGCGGTGGCGGACTGGTTGGCGTCGGGCGCGATGACCGCCAGCTCGACGTCGTCGACCTGCGCCAGCGCGCGGCGCAGCGTCTGCAGGCCCTCGGCCCGGATGCCGTCGTCGTTGGTGAGGAGGACTCGGAGCACGGCTCCGAGGATAGATCGGCACGGATCCTGGCCGTTCGGCCAGCCTCCGGTGCGCCGGCGCGCCTAGCGTTGCAGCATGGGCAGGATCGCCTCCCGCGTGCTCCTAGTCGGCTCCGGCGTGATGATCGTGGCGGCGGTCCTCGCGTTCTACGCCGGCTCGGCGATCCTCGACCGCGCCGCCTTCGGCGACCGCGCAGTCTCGGCGCTGGGCCAGGACGAGGTCGACATGGAGATCGCGACGCGCTTCACCGACGGCGTCGTCGAACGGTCGCCGGGGCTCGTGACGCTGCGTCCGGCGCTCGAGGCGGCCGCCGCCGACGTCGCCGCCGGCCCGTGGTTCCAGGGCCGGTTCGGCGCGGGCGTGCGTGCCTTCCATCACGACATCTTCGAGTCCTCCGAGCCGCGCCCGGCGCTGCGCGTGCCCGAGATGGCGGCCCAGGTCCGGGCCGCCCTCGCCGAGCGCACGCCGGTGCTGGCGACGCGGCTGCCGCAGCACGCCGACCCGGCGCTGATGTCGATCGGCGGCAGCGGGGCCGAGCGCGCCCTGTTGCGGGCGGCGCGGCGCACCGACGGGGCGGCCCGCGCCGCCCCGATCCTGCTCGTGCTCGGGCTGCTGGGCCTCGTCGCCGGCGCGCTCGCCGCGCCGGACCGCCGGCGCGGCTTGTGGAGCGCCGGCGTGACGCTCGCGGCCGCGGGCGGCGTGCTGACCGCGGGCTGGATCGCCACGCGCACGCTCACGCTCGAGCGCTTCGACACGAGCTGGGGCGACGCGGTGGTGAGCTCGATCTGGGGCGCCTACCTCGGCGACCTGCGCGCCTGGGCGTTCGGGCTCGCGGGCGCCGGCATCATCGTGGCTGCCGCTGCCGCCCGGCCCGGGGGCGAGCGGTGGGCGCGCGTGCCCGCCGGCGCCCGCGCCGCCGCCGCGCTGCTCGCCGGCGCGCTGCTGCTCGCCGATCGCGAGCTCGCGCTCGGCCTCGCCGCCGCCGGTGCGGCGGGGCTGCTTCTGTATTCGGGCGCCGAGCGGCTCCTCGCGGGCCGCGCCGGCGCCGGGCTCGCGGTGCCCGCGCTCGCCGGGCTGGCGGTCGCGGTCACGCTGGCGTCGGGCGGACCGGACCACGCGCCCGAGCAGACCGCGGCGCCCGCACGCGCGAGCACGGCGGCCGCGCGCTCGCAGCCCAAGGCCGCCCAGCGGGCGCCCGCCACCCCGCTGGTCTGCTTCGCCTCGATGCAGGACGCGCGCGCCGCGGCGGAGACCGCCGCGATCCCCGAGGGCGCGAGCGTGCGGCGCCTCGCCGACGGCCGGGTCTGCGTGCGGGCGCGCTAGCGACGCGCGCGGGCGGCGCGCCACTCCGCCACGGCGCCGGGGTCGTCGCGCCACGCCGGCGGGACGAACAGCTTGGGGCGGTTGTAGTACATGATCGGGAAGCCGACGAAGATCGTCAGCAGCAGCCCGCAGAAGCCGACGGCCATCACCGCGTCGTAGTAGCGCGAGTCCGAGCCGAGGAGGTCGCCCGCGATGCCGCCGCCGATCAGGAGCAGCCCGCCGAGGCCGAGCACCGGCAGCGCGCGGCCCGCGCCACGCCACAGCGGGAGGCTGAACGGCCAGAACGCGGGCGGATCCTCGCCGTCGAACTCGCTCTCGCCGCGCCACACCTTGACGACGGCGAACAGGTAGCCGAACACGAGCAGCGCGAAGAACGCGATCGTGATGACCATCTCGAGGCTCACCCGCGGCCCGTGTTCGCGTCGTACCCGTCGGCGAGTCGCAGCACCTGCTCCACGCCCCAGGCCGCGGCCTGCGGCTGGAGGCCGGCGGCGGACACGGCGCAGGCGGCGAAGGCGCCCTCGCCGCCCGGCAGCGGCGCGAGGCCGAGCCGCGCGCCGGACCAGTCGCTGCTCTCGAGCATCCAGCGCAGCATGGGGACGTGCTCCGTCCCGTCGCCGTACTCCAGCTCGTGCATGAACAGCACGCTCTCGCCGTTGTCGCGCGGGATCGCCTGCACGACGCCGCGCTCGACCTGCACCTCGAGCCGCTCGCCGGCGTCCGTGACGGACAGGCCGGCCGCCTCGAGGCCTGCCGCGAGCGCCTCGCGGGTGCGGGCGTCGGCGCCCTGCTCCTCCATCTCGCCCGCCGGCCCGCCGCGCAGCGTACGGGCGCGCGCGGCGACGGCGTCGTCGCCGAGCAGCGCGGCGGTGGTCTCGATCGCCAGCAGCGCCGCCGCGCGGTCGAAGGTGTCGAACGGGAGCCTGAAGCGGGCGGCGAGCGAGTCCTCCTCAGCGTCGCCCAGCGCGTACCAGACGACCCGCGGGTCGAGGTTGTGGCGCAGCAGGTCGGTCAGCTCGCGGGCGTCGTGCGTGTCGGCGAGGAACGCGAGGCCGGTGAGCACGCGGTCCTCGTCGAGCCAGTTGACGAGCAGCGGCCCGCCGTCGAGGCCGACCTCCCACCCGCGACGCTCGCGCTTGGCGGGCACGTCGAGCTCGGCGAGCAGGGCATCGATCTCGGGCCCGAAGTCGCGGCTGGGGATCGCGTCGATCCTCCACGCTCCGAGCTGCTCGCCCTGGCTCCTGGGCTTCTTGCGGAACAAGGACATGGCTCAGCCGGCCGGCCCGGTCACCCGGGCCATGCTAGCCGAAGGGATTTATCGCCCCGAGCACGGCTTCACCACCGTCCACCAGGTCCTCGCCGACGTCGACGACCTTCTCCGCGGCCTTCTCGGTGACCTCGGCGACCGGCTTCACGACGTTGTCGTTGATCGCGTCCACGGCCTCCGCGCCGCGGTCCCATGCCCAGCCCGCGACCTGGGTGCCGTACTTGCCGGCGAGGTAGCTGCCACCGAACGCGGCCGCGGCGCAGGCCAGGCCGCCCACGCCCACGGTGGCGACGCCGATCGCGCCGCAGACGGCCGTGACGCCAACGCCCATGCCGTACGCGGCGGCGGTGCCGGCCGCGGTCTCGAAGATGCCCTTCGCCGCGCCGTCCTTGCTGATGTTGTTGTAGAGGCCGAGCGCGGTGCCGGCCACGCCGAGGCCCTTGCCGAGCTTGCCGAGGTGGCTGAGCACGCGCGCCCCAGGCGTCTTCTTGGTCACGGGTGCGCCGGAGGACTGGTTGCCGGGCGCCGGGGCGGTCTTCATGGCCGGCTCGCGCCCGAGCGCCTTGTTCATCCGGTCCCAGCCCTTCTGCATGTCCTTGTAGCGCGGGTCGGCGTACTTGCGGACCTGGGCGAGCGGCTTGACGACGAAGTTGTCGGTGATCCGCCGGCTGCGGAAGAGCTCCCTGAGCGCCTTGTCGCGGGCGGCGAGCGCCTTGTTGTACTCAGGGGTGCCGGGCCGCGCGGTGTTGTAGAGCTTCTTCTGCGCGTCCATGACCTTCTGGCGCGCCCGCTCGTTGACCTTCTCGGAGACCGAGTTGGGGCCGGTGAGCGCGGTCAGGCACGTCGCCGCCTCGGTGGTCGAGTCCAGGCAGACCTTCGTGTCGTCCTCCTCGGAGGAGCCGCCCGACCCGCCGGAGCCGCCCGAGCCACCGGAGCCACCGGAGCCACCGGAGCCGCCCGACCCGCCAGAACCGCCGGGGCCGTTCGTGCCGCCGGGGCCGTTCGTGCCACCCGGGCCGTTCGTCCCGCCGGGGCCGTTCGTCCCGCCGCCGCCGGCGCCCCCGCCCGAGTCGTCCTTCCCACCGCCGGCGATCAGCGCGACCATGTCCTTCGAGGCGCGCGCGATCTGCCCGTCCACGTCGGCGTAGATGAGCGCGCCGATGATCACGGCGACGAGGAGCAGCACGCCCATGTACTCGCTGGCGGTCTGTCCGCGCTCGCTGCGGAGGGAGAACCTCATACCTCTCGAGGTTGCCAGCGGACGGCCGCTTCACACAGGGCCGACGGTCTCAACTTCGCGTCGGGACCGGTCCTGGGACCTGTTGGAACGGGTATCCCTGTGCCACCCTCCGGACCATGAAGCGGACCCTCCTCACCCTGCTCATCCTCGTCGCGGCGCTCGCCGCGCCCGCCTGCGGCGGCTCGGGCGAGACCGAGCAGAGCGCGAAGGAGACCCTGTCGAGCGTCAAGCCGCTCGACAGCGCGCAGACGGCCGTGGCCTTCAGGATCCTGTGGGACAACGCACCCGCCTCCGTCGGCCCCGAGCTCGAGCTGACGATGGACGGCCCGCTGCGCAACAACGGCCCCGACAAGCTCCCGAGCCTCGACTGGAAGATCGCGTTCTCCGGCCTCGCCACCAAGTTCACGAGCCGGATCGTGTCCACGGGCGACAACTTCTTCATCAATCTCGGCGGGCAGGACTTCGAGGCGGGCCAGAACGCCGTCCAGCAGCTCACCGACCAGGCGCGCCAGGCCGAGCAGCAGGGCCTCGCGCAGGTGGGGCTCAACCCGCTCGCCGCCGTCAAGGACGTCAAGGAGGCCGGCGAGCGCGACTTCGACGGCGAGCAGCTGACGCTCTACAAGGGCGCGATCGACGTCGACGGCGTGCTCGACCAGATCGAGCGCCTGAGCCAGGGCCTACCGACCCAGGGCGCGGCCGAGACGATCCCGGGCGGCAAGCTGACCGCGCAGCAGCGCGGCCAGGTCAAGCGCATGTTCGGCAGCCCGCGCTTCGAGGTCGGCGTCGCGGACGACGACACGATCCGCCAGCTCCTCATCACCGCGAAGTTCACGACGCCCGCGGCCAACCGCGAGGCGGCGGGCGGCATCACCGGCGGCCGCATGGAGTACCGCGTCGAGTACACCGACGTGGGCGAGGAGACGACGATCACGCCGCCCACGGACACGCAGCCGCTGTCCGACTTCGCGCAAGAGATCCAGCGCCTGCTGGCTAGTAGGTGACGCGGGCCAGGTAGAGCCCGTGCGGCGGGGCGGTGCGCCCCGCCTCCGCGCGCGGCCGCCCCTCGAGCAGCGCCGCGAACGCCTCGATGCTGAGGCGCCCTGAGGCGACGTCGAGCATCGTCCCGACGAGGATCCGGTTCATGTGGCGCATGAACGTGTCGGCCTCGATGTGGAACTCGAGCACGTCGCCGTCCCGCTCCCAGCGCGCGCCCAGCACGTCGCGCGCGAAGCGCTGGTGGTAGGTCTCGGCGGGCGTGAACGCCGTGAAGTCGTGCGTGCCGGAGAGCAGCGCGGCGCAGGCGTGCAGCGCCTCCTCCTCGAGCGGATGGGGGCACCACAGCGCCCGCCCGCGCTCGAACGGCGACGGCGCCGCGCGGGCCAGCAGCCGGTAGACGTAGGCGCGCGAGCGCGCGTCGTGCCGCGCGGAGAACCCGTCGGGCATCGCCTCGGCCTCCAGCACCGCGATCGCGTCGGGCAGCACCGCGTTGACCGAGCGCAGCAGCGGCAGCTCGCCCTCGTAGGAGCAGACCTGCCCGAGCGCGTGCACGCCGCGGTCGGTGCGACCGGCGACGACCAGCGAGACCGGCGCGCGCAGCACCGTCTCCAGCGCCGCCGTCAGCTCGCCGCAGACCGTCCGCTCACCCGGCTGGACGGCCCACCCCATGAAAGGGGAGCCGTCGTAGGCCAGTGTGAGCTTGGCGGTCAGACCAACTCTAGGTAGACCATCTCGGTCGAGTCACTCGACCGGGGGCCCAGCTTCAGGATCCGCGTGTAGCCGCCCGGGCGGGCGCTGTAGCGGGGGGCGATCTCCTCGAACAGCTTGTAGATCACGCCCTTGTCGGGGTGCTGCAGCGTCGACATCGCCTGCCGGCGCGCGTGCAGGTCGCCGCGCTTGGCCAGCGTGATCAGCTTCTCGACCTCGGGCTTGACCGCCTTGGCCTTGGCCTCGGTGGTCTTGATGCGCTCGTGGTCGATCACCTCGACGCAGAGGTTGGCCAGCAGCGCCTTGCGATGCGAGGCGCTGCGGGACAGCTTGTGGCGGGTCTTCTGGTGGCGCATCGATCCGTCAGGTTAGTCGGTGCGAAGGCCCAGCCCGCGCTGGTTCAGGGTCTCGATGACCTCGTCGATCGACTTCTTGCCGAAGTTCGGGATCGCGGCCAGCTCGCCCTCGGACTTCGAGACGAGGTCGCCCACCGTCTGGATGCCCGCGCGCTTGAGGCAGTTGTACGAGCGCACGCCGAGCTCGAGCTCCTCGATGAGGATGTCGTCCATCGGGCCGCCGCCGGGGCGCCCGCCGGCCGCCGCGAGGGCGCCCGCGCCCGCCGCGCCCGCGCCGTTGTCGAGCGCGGAGACGCCGGCCGGGCCGGCGCGCAGCTCCTCGATGCGGTCCTCGTCGGTGAAGATCGACAGCGAGGAGATCAGGATCTCCGCCGCGTCGCGCAGCGCCGCCTGGGGATCGATCGAGCCGTCGGTCTCGATGTCGAGCGTCAGCTTGTCGAAGTCGGTGCGCTGGCCGACGCGCGCCTGCTCGACGTTGTACGCCACGCGGCGCACGGGCGAGAAGATCGAGTCGATCGGGATGACGCCGATCGGCTGGTCGGGGGACTTGTTGTCCTCCGCCGGGCGGTAGCCGCGGCCGCGGCCGATCGTCAGGTAGAGCTCGAGCTTGGTCTTCTTCTCGAGCGTGGCGATGTGCGCGTCCGGGTTGAGGATCTCGACGCCGGAGGGGAGGTCGATGTCGCGCGCGGTGATGTCGCCGGGGCCCGTGACGACGAGCGGGGCCTCGATCTCGGTCGCGTCCGAGTGCATGCGGCAGACGATGCCCTTGAGGTTCAGGACGATGTCGGTGACGTCCTCCGTGACCCCCTTGATCGTCGAGAACTCGTGCGCGACACCCTCGATCCGGACGGACGTCACGGCAGCGCCGGACAGCGAGGCCAGCAGCACGCGGCGGAGCGAGTTGCCGAAGGTGTAGCCGAAGCCACGGTCGAGCGGCTCGACCGTGAAGGAGCCGCGGTTGTCCTCGACCGACTCGGCGGTGATTCGGGGGATCTGGAAGTCGAGCATCAGGGTCCTAACGTCGTCGGGGGTGGAGCGGCCCGGGGGCGGGGACAGCAGGGGAGCTTGGGCCCCGGGCATGGAAATGAAGGACGGGATTACTTCGAGTACAGCTCGACGATGAGCTGCTCCTGCACCGGCGCCGCGATCTCGCGGCGGTCGGGCTTGCGCAGCACCTTCGCGGTGAGCGAGTCGTGGTCGGCCTGCAGCCACGGCGGCACCTGCGCCGTCAGCTCGGTCGCATCGCGGATGACCTTGTCGGCCCCCTCGCTGCCCGCTCTGACGGCGATGACGTCGTTGTCGCGCACCTGGTAGCTCGGGATGTCCACGCGGCGGCCGTTGATGGACCAGTGGCCGTGGCGGATCATCTGGCGCGCCTGGCGCCGCGAGGCGGCGAAGCCGAGGCGCACGAGCACGTTGTCGAAGCGGCACTCGAGGATGCGCAGCAGGTTCTCGCCGGTGATCCCGGGCTGGCGCGAAGCCTTGGCGTAGTAGGTGCGGAACTGCGCCTCGAGCACGCCGTAGTAGCGGCGGGCCTTCTGCTTCTCACGCAGCTGCACTCGGTACTCCGACTGCTTCTGGCGCCCGCGGCCGTGCTCGCCGGGCGGATAGGAGCGGCGCTCGACGCCGCACTTGTCGGTCAGGCAGCGCTCGCCCTTGAGGAAGAGCTTCTGCCCTTCGCGGCGGCACTGCTTGCACTGAGGAGATGTGTCGCGAGCCAAGTCTTAGACCCTCCGCCGCTTGCGTGGGCGGCAGCCGTTGTGTGCCTGTGGGGTGACGTCGCGCACGCCGGTGACCTCGAGGCCTGCGGCCTGCAGCGAGCGGATCGCGGTCTCGCGGCCCGAGCCCGGGCCCTTCACGAAGACCTCGACCTTCTGCATGCCCTGCTCGATGCCCTTGCGGGCGGCGGCGTCGGCGGTCACCTGGGCGGCGAAGGGCGTCGACTTGCGCGAGCCCTTGAAGCCGGCGCCGCCGGCGGACTCCCACGCGATGACGTTGCCCTCGCGGTCGGTGAGCGCGACGATCGTGTTGTTGAAGCTGGTCTTGATGTGCGCCTGGCCGATCGGGATGTTCTTGCGAACCTTCCGGCGGCCGCGCTGGGGGCGTCTTGGAGCCGGCATTACTTCTTCGTCGCCTTCTTCTTGCCGGCCACTGACATGCGCTTCGGCCCCTTGCGCGTGCGCGCGTTCGTCTTGGTGTTCTGACCGCGCACGGGGAGCCCGCGGCGGTGGCGCATGCCACGGTAGGACCCGATCTCCATCAAGCGCTTGACGTTCTGGGAGCGTTCGCGGCGCAGATCGCCTTCGACCGTGAGGTCGTCGTCGATCGCATCTCGCAGCTTGGCCACCTCGTCGTCGGTGAGGTCACGGACGTAGGTGTCGGGCGAGATGCCGATCTGCGTGAGCAGCTGGTTGGAGGTCGAGCGACCGACCCCGTAGATGTAGGTCAGACCGACCTCGACGCGCTTGTTGAGCGGGATGTTGACCCCGGCGATACGAGCCATCTTCCTCCTAGCCCTGCCGCTGCTTGTGGCGGGGGTTCTGGCAGATCACGAGGACCCGACCGTTGCGTCGGATGATCTTGCACTTCTCGCACATCGGCTTGACCGACGGTCGTACCTTCATGATCCCTTTCGAGCTTGATGATCCGGACGGGGAGGCTCTGGAGACCGGTGCGGTCGCCGCTACCATCCCCCGGAGCGGGTTACTGCACGCCGATGGCCCGCTGGCCTGAGCGCGACCGGGGAGTATAGCGCGGTTATTTGGCCGTCTGTATCACGCCCGGTAGCTCCGCTACGGGCGCCACGACGACGTCCCGCAGCTTCCAGTCGAGGCCCTGGAGGCGCTCGCGCGCCTCGTCGAGCCGCTCGAGCGCCACCGCGCCAGGATCCGCCGGCACCACGAAGGCCTCGACGCCGAAGACGTGACCCTCCTCGCGCATGCGGACCTCCGCCTCCGCCACCCACGGGAGCGCCTGCAGCTCGTCCCGGATGCGCGCGTTGAGCGGATGCGGGCGCTCGTCGTCGTAGGTCGAGGGCCGTCGCGCACCCGTACGACGCGGCGTCGAGGCGGCGGGCGAAGCGCTCGACCAGCGCGACCTCGGCGCGCGAGCGCGGGCTCGGCGACACGCCGGCCCGCAGCACGCCGCCCTCGACGCGGTCGAGCGTTCCGTCGGGATCGGCCGGGTGGTCAGCCGGCGAGGAGGGCGAGCGCGAGCAGGGCGGCGACTCTCATCGTCGCCGTCGGTCCCTACCCCGCCTTCCACTCCCGGTAGCGCTCACGCAGGCACGCGCCGCAGGGGCGGAATCCGGCGGCGACGGCGGTCCGCTCGTCGGCGAAGAACACGCGGTGCTTCGGCTCGAAGCCGCGGCGGAGGAACGACAGCGCGACCGGGCAGTCCATCGTCCCGTAGACCTTCGTGCGGCGGTTGCCGCCGAGCAGCCCCTTCTCCGCGCTCTGGTAGGGCTGCCCGTCGGCGCCGATCAGCGTGTAGGTCTTCACACCAGCGCCGCGCGCCCGGCCTCGAGGTCGAGCAGCGCGCGCTTCTGGTCGAGGCCGCCGGCGTAGCCGGTGAGCGAGCCGTTGGCGCCGATCACGCGGTGGCACGGGACCACGATCGCGATCGGGTTGCGGCCGTTCGCCGCGCCGACGGCGCGCGAGGCGGTCGGATGGCCGAGCTCGCGCGCGATCTCGCCGTACGACGCGGTCTCGCCGTAGGGGATGGCCGCGAGCCGCTCCCAGACCCGGAGCTGGAACGGCGCGCCCGCGGGGCGCAGCGGCAGGTCGAACTCCGTGCGCTCGCCGGCGAAGTACTCGGTCAGCTGGCGCCGCGCGGGCTCGAGCAGCGCGTCGTCGCGCTGCATGCCGGCCGTCGAGCCGTGCCGGCCCGGGAGGTGGACGGCGGTCAGGGCGCCGTCGGCGTCGGCGACGAGGAGGAGCTCGCCGATCGGGGTGGTGAGGGTCGAGTAGTGCATATGGGGTGCAACGCCGAAGCGTTGCACCCCGTGAGGTCAGATCAGAGCCTGCGGCACTGGCCCTGCTTGACCGCGGCCCGGTTGCCTCCGCCGGTGGGCGGCGGCTGGTTGCCGTTGCAGTCGAGCCGGCCCTTGATCGTGTTGCCGATGACCGCGGACGGGCCGCGGTTGAGGAGCAGCCGGACGCTGCCCCGGACCGCGTTGTCCTGGATCCGGATGGTGTCGAGCTCGCTGCCGCCGACGTGGTTGCCCGCCACCGTCAGGTCGCCGCCGATCGTGTTGCCGCCGCACTCAGCTTCTTCGTCCGCGGATCCACCGAGGTCGACGAACCCGTTGGCGCCGAGGACGCTGACGTGGCCGCGCACGGCCGAGTCGCAGAGGACGAAGCCGCCCGTCGCGCCGACCGAGCTGTAGCTCCCGCGGATCGTGGTCTTCTCGATCACGCCCGTGAACTCGCAGCGCAGGCAGGTCAGGTTGCCGCGGATCGTCCCGGGGGCGTCGCCGGCCTCGTCGTCGTCACCGGCGATCAGGATCGCGTCGCGCGAGACGGTGACGTTCCCGCGCACGTCCGCGCCGGCGAGGACGCACCACGTCCCTCGGGGCACGAAGACGTCGCCGACCGAGCCACCCCGGATGACCTGCGGCTCGAACTCCGGGTCGTCCGAGATCGCGTTGCCGCAACGGACGTCGCGATCGTGAGCGGACGCAGCAGGAGGCAGCATCAGCACCAGTGCGCCGAAGATCATCATGACGAGCGCCCGTCGCATTCCATCCTCCTCCTGAGTGGCCAGCCGATCCCACCAGAATCCGGAGCCCGGTGCAAATCACCCACCACCCCGCCCTCGACGCCCGCGCGCTCCTGCCGTTCCTCGCGGCACGCGCGGTCCCGGGCGTGGAGGAGGTGGTCGACGGCGTCTACCGGCGGAGCCTGCCCGGCGGGATCGTGGAGCTCCGGCCGGGCGAGGCAGCCGTCGAGATCCGGGGCGACGAGGCGGCGGCCAGGACCATCCTCCGCCTCGACGCCGACCCCGAGGCGATCCTCGCCCGCCTCGGCGGCGACCCGCTGATCGGGCCGCTCGTGCGCGCGGCGCCGGGCCGCCGCATCCCCGGGCACCCGGACCCGGCGGAGCTCGCCGTGCGCGCCCTGCTCGGCCAGCAGGTGTCGGTGGCCGCGGCGCGCACGCTGGCGGGCCGGCTGGTGGAGATGGCGGGCGCGCCGCTGGAGGCCCCGGTGGGCGGCATCACGCACCGCTTCCCGACGCCTGAGGCGCTGGCCGCGCTCGACCCCGGCGCGCTCCCGATGCCGCGCGCCCGCGCACGGGCGCTCGTGGGCATGGCCGGAGCGCCGGCGTTCGGCGAGCACCTGCCGGGGATCGGGCCGTGGACCGCCGCCTACGTCGCGCTGCGCTCGGGCGACGACGACGCGTTCCTCCCGACCGACCTCGGCGTCAAGCACGGCCTCGCCGCGCTCGGAGCCGACCCGGCGCGCGCGGCGCAGCTCGCCGAGTCCTGGAGGCCGTACCGCGGCTTCGCGGTGGCGCACCTGTGGGCGGCTGCTACCCCGCCGCCGTCGCCGCCCGCTGCAGCCCGCCGCCGGCCGCCGCCAGCTCGCGATAGAGCGCCGCGATCCGGCTGATCTGGACCTCGACCGTGAAGCGCTCGCGCGACGCTGCGACGCGCCGCCGCAGCCCCTCCACGTCGGCCTCGGCCAGCGCGGCCGCCAGCGCGCCGACGTCGTCGAGCGCGATCCCGACGCCCTCGTCGCGCAGCATCCGGCGCAGCGCGCGATGGCGCAGCGTGATCACCGGCAGGCCGCAGCCGAGGTACTCGTAGAGCTTGTTGGGCAGCGCGGTGTCCAGGTGCGCGCGGTTGAGCCCGGTATTGAACCCGGCCCAGCCGAAGTCGTAGCGCGTCAGCTGTCGCACGAGCTCGGCGAGCGGGAGCGTCTCGTGCACCCGGATCCCGGGGATCGAGCGGTACTCCGGGACCTCGCGCGCCGGGTAGACGTCGAGCGAGATCCCCTGGCCGGCGATCGCCGCGAACAGGTCGCGCAGGTCGTAGTGGCCGCCGTTGGTCGACAGCGTGCCCTGGTAGACGAGCCGCGGCGGCCCGTCGAGCGGGCGCGGCGGCGGCAGCTCCGCCGGCAGGTCGCGGCGCAGCGCGTAGTTGGCGTACGCGAGCACCCGCTGCGGGAGCCGGTAGCGAGCGGCCAGCTCGGCCACGAGCTCGGGCGAGACGGTGACGACCGCGGCGGCCTCCTGGGCGGCGCGGCGCTCGAGCCCGATCGGGTCCTCCGGCTCGGGGTAGCCGTCCTCGTAGGGCGTCCGGCGCAGGCTCTGCATGTCGTGGACATCGTGGATCACCGGGATCCGCCCCTCGACCGCGTCGATCGCGAGCACGGTCAGCTGGTCGGGAAGGTTGTGGGAGTGGATGACGTCCGGCGCGAACGCCTCGATGATCCCGGGCAGCGACGCCTCCGGGTCCTCGCCGAGCGGATACCACGCGTCGAACAGCTCGTCGCCGGCGCCGTAGAGCTCGGACAGCGTGCGCGCGCGGTAGGCGAAGCCCAGCGTGACCTGCCCGCCGAGCCCGACCGCGTACTTCAGCGCCCGCACGCACGGCTGCTGCTGGAGGAAGAGGACCCGCATCACTTGCGCGACTTGATCGTCTTGGCGGGGTTCCCGACGACGACCGCGTAGTCCTCGACGTCGCGCACCACCACCGCGCCCGCCCCGATCACGACGCCTTCGCCGACCTGCACGCCCGGCAGGATCATGGCGCCCATCCCGACCCAGCAGTTGCGCCCGATCCGCACCGGCGGCTCCTCCCGCCAGCCCTGCTCGGTGACGGGCCGGTCGGTGTCCTCCATGTTGTGGTTGGCCGTGTGGACCATCGAGTAGGGGCCGAAGTTCGTCCCGTCGCCCACCACCAGGCCGCTGAAGCCGTTGACGAAGCAGCCGACGTTGAAACCGACGTTGTCCCCGAGCTCGATCTTGTCGCCGTTGAGCCAGACGATCGAGTCGAGGTAGAAGCAACCCTCACCGATGCGCTTGGCATCGCGCTCGCGAAACGGGATCACCCGCTTGCTGGAGTCCGTGATCATCATGGACCTGCCCTACCCGGGCAGGCCCGCAATTCACGCCGCCGCGCGGTCGCGCGAGAGGTGCCAGGGGGTGAGGATCCTCGGACCCTCGCCCGTGACGGCGATCGTGAACTCGAAGTGGGCGGCCAGCGAGCCGTCCTGCGAGTAGATCGCCCAGCCGTCGTCGCCCATGCGCACCTGGTGGCGGCCGGCGGTCGTCATCGGCTCGACGGCGAGCACCATGCCCTCCTCGAGCTGCTCGCGCTTGCCGGGCGGGCCGTAGTTGGGGATCTGCGGGTCCTCGTGCATCGAGCGCCCGATCCCGTGGCCGACCAGCGAGCGCACGATCGAGAAGCCGTTCTCCTCCACGTGCGACTGCACCGCGTGGCCGACGTCGCCGAGCCGGTTGCCCGGCACGCACTGCTCGGCCGCCTTGAAGAGCGACTCGCGCGTGACCTCGAGCAGCTTCTCGGCCACCGGCGAGACCTCCCCGACCGCGAACGTGCGCGCCGCGTCGGCGACCCAGCCGTCCTTCACGACGCCGATGTCGACCGACAGGATGTCGCCGGGCCCGAGCTTGAACTTGCCGGGGATGCCGTGCACGACCATGTGGTTCGGCGAGGCGCAGATCGAGCCCGGGAAGCCGCGATAGCCCTTGAAGGCGGGCGTCGCGCCCTGCGACCGGATGAAGCGCTCGGCGGCCTGGTCGAGCTCGAGCGTCGTGACGCCCGGGCGGACCTTGCCCGCCAGCAGGTCCATGCACCGCACCAGGATGTCCCCCGCGACCGCCATCGCGTCGATCTCCTCGGGGGACTTCTTGATGATCAAAGCCGCTCTTCCAGGCGCAGCGTGGCGAGCGTCGCGCGGATGTGGTCGTGCACCTCCGTCGGCGAGCGCGAGCCGTCGAAGCGCCGCAGCAGGCCGCGCTCCTCGTAGTAATCCTTCAGCGGCTCCGTCTGCTCGTGGTAGGTCTTCAGGCGCTTGGAGACGACCTCGGCCTTGTCGTCGTCGCGCTGCTTGAGCGGCTTGCCGCACTGGTCGCAGACGTCCTCGTGCTTGGGCGGGTCGTTCTCGACGTGGTAGACGTGGCCGTTGGAGCACACCCGGCGCCCGGTGATGCGCTGCAGCACCGTGTCGTCGTCGGCCGTGATCAGCAGCGCGGCGGTGAGCCGGCGCCCGCGGCGCTCGATCTCCTCGCTCAGCGCGTCGGCCTGGCCGGCCGAGCGCGGGAAGCCGTCGAGCAGGAAGCCGTCGTCGCCCTTCGTCTCGATCTCCTCCATGATCATCTCGATCACGAGCTTGTCGGGCACGAGGTCGCCGTTGCTCATGTACTCGGCCGCCTGCTTGCCGAGCTCGGTCTCGTTGGACCGGTGCTCGCGCAGCATGTCGCCGGTCGCGATGTACGGCAGGTCGAAGTCCTCGCGCAGGCGTGCCGCCTGCGTGCCCTTGCCCGCGCCGGGAGGGCCGAAGAGGATCAGGTTCAGCTCGCTCACTTCAGGAAGCCCTCGTAGTTGCGCATCATGAGCTGCGCCTCGAGCTGCTTCATGGTGTCGAGGGCCACGCCGATCACGATCAGGATCGACGTGCCGCCGAAGTAGAAGTTCGCGGAAGTCTGGTTGATGAGGATGGTCGGGAGCGCGGCCACCGCGGCAAGGTACAGGGCGCCGGGGAACGTCAACCGCGCGAGGATGCGGTCGAGGAACTGGCCGTCGGCCGGCCCGGCCGCACGCCGGGGATGAACCCGCCGTACTTCTTGAGGTTGTCCGCCTGGTCCACCGGGTTGAAGGTGACCGCCGTGTAGAAGTACGTGAAGAGGATGATGAAGATCGTCTCGCCGACGATGTAGGCCCAGCCGTTCGGGCTGAAGAACGTCGCGAGCCCCTGCGCGCCCGGCAGCAGCTCACCGATGGTCGGCGGGAAGGCCATGATCGAGGCGGCGAAGATGACGGGGATGACGCCCGCCATGTTCACGCGCAGCGGGAGGTAGGTCTGCCCGCCGCCGGACATGCGGCGGCCGATCACGCGCTTCGCGTACTGCACGGGTATCCGCCGCTGGCCCTCCTGGACGAACACGATCGCGGCGATGCAGCCCAGCGCGAGGAAGGGCATGATCACCTTGAAGACCTGGTCGGGGTTCGTCCACCAGGCCTGGATGCCGGACGGCAGGCCGGCCACGATCGAGGCGAAGATCATCAGCGAGATGCCGTTGCCGATGCCGCGCTGGGTGATCAGCTCGCCCATCCACATCAGCAGCACGCAGCCCGCGGTCAGGCAGACGACGATCAGGATGATCCCGCCGGGCGTGAAGTTGTCGATCACCGGGGCGCCCGCGGCGTTGCCCTGGGAGCGGAAGAGGGAAGACGTAGCCGACGGCCTGGGCGGCGGCGAGGCCGACGGTCAGGTAGCGCGTGTACTGCGTGATCTTCTGCTGCCCGACCTCGCCCTCCTTGGACAGCTTCTCCAGCGACGGCGAGACCACCGTGAGGAGCTGCAGGATGATCGAGGCGGTGATGTAGGGCATGATCCCGAGCGCGAAGAGCGCCGAACGTCGATTCCGCCGCCGGTGAAGAGGTTGAGGAAGCCGAGGATGTTCGACCCCGGCGTAGTTCTCCTCGATCTGCTTGAGCGCCTCGACGTTGACGCCCGGCACCGGGATGAAGGAGCCGAAGCGGTACAGCGCGAGCATCGCCGCCGTGAAGGCGAGCTTGTTTTGGATCTCCGGGACCTTGAACGAATTGAGGATCGTGGCGAGCACGGCGCGGGCTGCTCAGCCCTAGGCGTCGATGAGCTGGCAGGTGCCGCCGGCGGACTCGATCTTCTCGCGGGCGGACTTCGAGAAGCCGTGGGCGTGCACGGTCAGCGGCT
>CAWERW010000002.1:0-518443 GCA_963811595.1 uncultured Solirubrobacteraceae bacterium | reverse complement strand
CCGCGCAAGCTTCCAACCTCGCGGGTATTGAGGGGTCAGATGGTCGTACGTGCGCACAAGCTCCTCACCGACGCCCGGCTCGCCGAGCTCGCCGCCGCGGGTGACGAGCGCGCCTTCGAGGTCGTCTACGACCGCCACCATCGCGCGCTGCTCGGCTTCTGCCGCCACATGGTCGGCTCCCACGACGAGGCCGAGGACGCGCTGCAGCAGACGTTCCTGCGCGCGCACGGGGCGCTGGTCGAGCACGGTCCGCCCGACGACCTGCGGCCGTGGCTGTTCACGATCGCGCGCAACCGCTGCCTCACGCTGCTGGCCGCGCGGCGGCCCGACGCCGAGGTCGACGACCAGCTCGAAGACGCGCGCGGCCTCGGCGAGGACGTGCAGGCGCGCGCCGACCTGCGCGCCGTGGTCGCCGACGTGGCGCAGCTCCCCGACGCACAGCGCGCCGCGCTCGTGCTCGCCGAGCTGGCCGACCTCTCGCACGCCCAGATCGGCGAGGTGATCGGCGTGCGCACCGCCAAGGTCAAGGCGCTCATCCACCAGGCGCGGACGACGCTGATCGCCGAGCGCGACGCGCGCGAGCAGCCGTGCGAGGACGTCCGCGAGCAGCTCGCGACCGCCCGCGGCGGCGTGCTGCGGCGCGGGCCGCTGCGCCGCCACCTGCGGCAGTGCGCGCCGTGCCGCGCCTACCGTGACGCGGTCGGCGAGCAGCGGCGCTCGCTCGCGCTGGTGCTGCCGGTGATCCCGAGCGCGGGGCTCAAAGCGGGCGTCCTCGGCGCCGCGTCGGCCGGCGGCGCCGCGGCGGGCGGAGCGTCGCTGGGCGGCGGGCTGGCCGCCAAGGTCGTCGCCGGCGCGCTCGTCGTCGGCGCGGCGGGCGGCGGCGGCGCTGCGATCGTCCAGCCGCCCGACCCCGCGCCGCGCAAGGCCGTCGTCGAGCCAGCGCCCGCCGCCGCGCCGGCGCCGGCGCGCGCCACCACGCCGGGCGCCGCGGTGCAGACGCCGGTCGTCGTCTCGACGCAGAAGCGGCGGGCCGCGCGCCGACGGGTCGCCGGCACGCGCGGTCGCAAGGTCGCCAAGGCGCGCCGCGAGCGGGCCAAGCCCCCGGGTCAAAGCCGGCGCGCCCTCGCGCACGCGCGTGCGCCCGGCCAGCAGAAGAAGGTTGCCAAGGCGCCGGGGTCGTCGCGCTCCGTCAACGCGCCGCCCAAGAAGGTCAAGCCCGTCAAGCCCGCCAAGCCGCTGAAGGCGGAGAAGCCCGTCAAGCCCGGGAAGCCGCCGAAGCTCAAGCAGCGCTGACGCAACCTCCCAACCTGCGCTCCCCTGCGCGGGTGGTGCCTTCAGAAGCAGCACCCGACGAAGGGATTCGACACATGTCACGCACTCTGCTGGTCGCCGCTCTCCTCGCGCTCGCACTGCCGGGCCTGGCGCTCGCCGCCACCACCAAGGGGACTTCAGGCGACGACACGCTGACCGGCACGCCCGGCGCCGACCGCATCTTCGGCAAGGCCGGCAACGACAAGCTCGACGGCCTCGCCGGCAACGACCGCCTGTTCGGCGGCCGCGGCAACGACACCGTCAACGGCGGCGAGGGCGACGACCGCAGCCACGGCGGCCGCGGCGACGACACGCTCGACGGCGGGAACGGCAACGACCGCATCCGCGCCGGCCGCGGCGCCGACAAGGTGACCGCCGGCGCCGGCGACGACGTCGTGTTCGTGCGCGATCACAAGGCCGACACCGTCGACTGCGGCGCCGGCGAGGACCGCGTCTGGGCCGACAAGCACGACACGCTCACCGGCTGCGAGGACGCCAAGGTCCGCGGCGGCAAGGGCAAGCCCGGCGGCAAGCCGGACGACAAGGGCAAGCACAAGGGCCACACGCGGCCGTAGGGGCTGCGTCCGGACGCGGCGGTCTGGGGAGGCCGCCGCGTCCTCCAAGCCGGGGGCCAGGCAGGGAAGTCTGGCCCTGACCCAGTCCGGGGCCGCCCCTCTGCAGCGGGCAGGCCTCACCATCCCGCGCTCCCTTCGGCCGAAGGTCTCCTTCCCTCTCCCCAAAGGAGGCTGGTCATGCTGTTCTGGATCGGCTTGGTCGTGCTGGGCTTCGTGGTGACGGTGCTGATCGTCGAGAGCGCGCCGGTGCGGCGCCGCCTCGAGCGGCGCTCGGAAGGCGACGGCGGCTGTTGACGCCGCCATGCGTACGGCGGGGAGGCGGGCCCGCCGTCGCGGGCTCGCCTCGCTAGCGTCCGGCGGGTGTCGCTCCTCGAGATGCTCGCCGTGGCGGGGGCCGGCGTGGTCGCGGGGGCGGTCAACGCGATCGTCGGCTCGGGCTCGCTGATCACGTTCCCCACGCTGCTCGCCGTCGGCTACCCGCCGGTGACGGCCAACGTCTCCAACACCGTCGGGCTCGTGTTCGGCGGCATCAGCGGCGCCTGGGGCTACCGCCGCGAGCTGCGCGGCCAGCGGCGGCGGGTGCTGACGCTGTCGGTCGGCTCGGCGGTCGGCGCGCTCGTCGGCGGCATCCTCCTGCTCGAGCTCCCGGGCAGCGTGTTCGAGGCCGCGGTGCCGATCCTGATCCTGCTCGCGGTCGCGCTGATGGCATTCAAGCCGACGCCGCGGCAGGCCGAGCGCGACCACCTCCACCGCGCGACCGGCGGCACGTTCCTGACCGGCATCTACGGCGGCTACTTCGGCGCCGCCCAGGGCGTGATCCTGCTGGCCGTCCTGCGGCTCGCGTTCGCCGACGACCTGCAGCGCCTCAACGCGGTCAAGAACGTCCTCGCCGGCGTCGCCAACGCGGTCGCCGCCGTGCTCTTCATCGCGGTCGCCGAGATCGCCTGGGAGGCCGCCGCGCTGATCGCGGTCGGCTCGATCGCCGGCGCGTGGGCGGGCGCGCACTACGGCCGGCGGCTGCCCGAGGTGTGGCTGCGCCGGATCGTGATCGTCGGCGGCGTGATCGTCGCGGTCATCCTGATCGTCACCTAGCGTCCCCCCCGCACATCCATGCAGTACCATGCACGAACGTGCAAGAGCGTGCAGCCAGTCCCCTCCTCAGCGTCGAGCGCCGCCAGGCGATCCTCGACGCGCTCGCGCGCGACGGCAAGGTCGTCGCCGCGCGGCTCGTCGACGAGCTCGGCGTCTCCGAGGACACGGTACGACGCGACCTGCGCGAGCTCGCCGCCCAGGGCCTCGTCCAGCGCGTGCACGGCGGGGCGCTCGCGCCCGCGCCCCAGCAGGGCTCCTTCAGCCACCGCCGCGAGACGTGGACCGACGCGAAGGCGGCGCTGGCCGACGCCGCGGTGAGCGTGCTGGCGGACGCGCGCGTGATCATCCTCGACGGCTCCACCACCAACCTCGAGCTGGCCCGCCGCCTGCCGCCCAACCGCGCCTGCACGATCCTCACCAACTCGCCGCCGATCGCCTCCGCGCTCGCCGAGCACCCGACCGCCGAGGTCGTGATGATCGGCGGGCGGCTCGACAAGCACGCCCAGGTCACGGTGGGCGCCGCCGCCGTCGACTTCCTGCGCACCGTGCGCGCCGACGCCTGCGTGCTCGGCGTGTGCGCGCTGCACCCCGAGGCCGGGCTCTCGACCGACGATCTCGAGGAGGCGCACGTCAAGCGCGCGATGGTGGCCGCCTCCGCCGACGTGATCGCGCTCGCCACCGCCGACAAGCTGCGCGCCGGCAGCGCCTACCTCGTCGCTCCCGTCGGCGAGCTCACCCACGTGGTCGCCGAGGCCGCGGCCGACGACGAGCTGCTCGACCCCTACCGCGCCATCGGCGTCACGGTGACCCGCGCATGACCCGCCGCTGGGCGACCACCGGCGTGTTCTTCGTCAACGGCGCCGTGATCGGCACGTTCGTGGCGCAGATCCCGTGGATCCAGGAGCGCTTCGACCTCTCGAAGAGCGAGATGGGGCTCGTGCTGATCGGCATGTCGCTGGCGGTCATCGTCGCGTTCCCGATCGCCGGCCAGGCGATCGTCAAGCACGGCTCGGTGCGCATGACGTGGATCGGCGGCATCGGCGCGGCGCTCGCGGTCAACCTCTTCGCGTTCGCGCCGAATGCCCTGCTCGTCGTGCCCGCGCTGTTCGTGCTCGGCACCTTCAACGCGACGATGGACGTCTCGATGAACGCCCACGGGGTCAACGTCGAGCGCGACCTCGGGCGCCCGATCATGTCCTCGCTGCACGCGGGCTGGTCGTTCGGCGGCGTCATCGGCGCCGGCTTCGCGGCGGCGCTCGCGGCGCTCGGCGTCGAGCCGCGCGTCGTCGTGCCGCTCGCCTCGCTGGCGCTGCTCGCGTTCGTCGTGGTCTGCCTGCGCCGGCTGGGCGAGGGCTCGGCCGCCGAGGGCGAGGAGGCCCCGCGCTTCACGCTCCCCTCGCGCGGCGTGCTGCTGCTCGCCATCCTCGCGCTGCTCGTGATGGTCACCGAGGGCGCGATGGCCGACTGGGGCGGGATCTACCTGCGAGACCTCGGCGCCGAGGCCGCCGTCGCGGCGCTCGCGTTCGCCGTCTTCTCTGCCGGCATGACGACCGGGCGCGTGGCCGGCGACTGGATCACGCATCGCCTCGGCCCGGTCGCCACGCTGCGCTGGGGCGCGCTGCTGACCGGGATCCCGCTCGCCGCGCTCCTCCTGATCGGCTCCCCGGTCGCCGCGCTCGTCGGCCTGTTCGCGATCGGGCTCGGTGTCGCCAACGGCGTGCCGCTCATGTTCAGCGCCGCCGGGCGCCAGCCCGATGTGCCCTCCGGGCCCGGCATCGCCGCGGTGTCCTCGCTCGGCTCGCTCGGCTTCCTCATCGGCCCGCCGTTCATCGGCTTCCTCGCCGACGCCGTCACGCTGTCGTGGGCGCTGGCCACGCTGATCCTCGGCGCCGTCGCGGTGTTCGCGCTCGCGCAGCGCGCCGCCGGCCCGACCGCGCCGGGCTCGACCGCCGCGCCGCCCGCCGCCGACCGCGAGCGCGTGCCCGTCCCTTGAGGTTCGCGGCCGTCATCTCCGATCTCGACGGGGTGCTGATCGACTCGTCGGCGCCGACCGTGCGCAGCTGGCGCGCGTGGGGCGAGCGCCACGGCCTCGACGGCGTGGCGATCCAGGCCGGCAACCACGGCCGCCCGGCGCGCGCGGTGATCGCCGAGCACGTGTCCGAGGCGCGGCTCGACGAGGAGGCGGCCTTCCTCACCGACGCCGAGGTGGGCGACACGGAGGGCGTCGTCGCCTACGACGGCGCCGGCGAGGTGCTCGCCCTGCCGCTCGGCCGCATCGCGATCGCCACCTCCTGCACGGCGCCGCTCGCCCGCGCGCGCCTGAGCGCCGCCGGGCTGCCGATCCCCGGCGTGCTCGTGACCTCCGACCAGGTCGAGCGCGGCAAGCCGGCCCCCGATCCCTACCTGCTGGCCGCCGAGCGGCTCGGAGTCGACCCCGCCGCGTGCCTCGTGCTCGAGGACGCACCGGCGGGCATCGAGTCCGCCCGCGCGGCGGGCATGACCGTGTGGGCGGTCACCACCACGCACGCGGCCGACGCGCTGCGCGCCGCCGCGCGCGTCGCGCAGGGCCTGCCGGAGCACCTCGCGGCGCTCGAGCTGACCTAGGGGAACTTCGGGTCGTCCGGGCGCAGGTCGAACTCGCCGCCGTCGGCGCACTCGGGCGAGCGGTAGTGGTCGGGCATCATCGGATAGGCCTCGGCGAGCTGCCCGCGGGCGAGCGCCGCGCCCTGGGCCGGCGTGGCGCCGAGCGACTGCGCGGTCGTCGCCATCGTCTGCAGCGAGGAGCACTCCGTGCGCGCCTCGTCCTGGATCCCTCGCAGGTGGAACGCCTCGTGGGTGATGACGTCCACGGCCATCGCCAGCTCGCGGCCGTGGCGGCCGCACAGGATGCCCGCGCGCTCGGTGCAGGCGAGCTCCTGCCCGCGCCGCCCCTCGGCCAGCGCGTCCAGCTCGGCGCAGCTGGTCTTGCGCAGCTTCGTCTCGTCGGCCGGCGTGCCGTCGGCGCCGAACTCCACGCTGCCCTCGAGCGTGTCCTGCCCGAGCGCGCGGCCGATCGGCCCGGGGCAGCTGACCTCGACGTCGCGCCCCGCGATCTGCGACGCGATCGCCGACAGCCGCCGCTCGTTGCCGAGCCGGTCGGCGCGGTCCAGCCCCCACCAGCCGAACGCGCCCAGGAGCACGAAGGCGATGCCGAGCTTCAGCGGCAGCGGAGTGGTCGGGTAGCGATTCACTCCGGCTGTATCGGCATGATCCGCGCCTCGATCGAGACTCGACCGGAGGAGGCAGCGGACCCGTGAAGCTCGTCATCGGCATCGTGCGCCCGGAGAAGGCGAACGACGTGCTGGAAGCGCTGTACCGCGCCGAGGTGCGCGGCGTCTCGCTGAGCCGCGTTCAGGGGCACGGTGGCGAGCTCGACCGCGTCGAGACCTACCGCGGCACGCGCGTGCAGATGGGGCTCGCGGACAAGGTGCGCTTCGAGATCGCGGTCTCCGAGGCGTTCGTGCAGCCGACCATCGACGCGCTCTGCGAGGGCGCGCGGACCGGCGAGGTCGGCGACGGGAAGATCTTCGTCGTGCCGCTCGAGCGCGTCGTGCGGATCCGCACGGCGGAGACGGACGACGACGCCGTCACGCCGGTCGGCGCATGAGCGGGATCGACACCGGCGACACCGCCTGGATGCTCGCCGCCACCGCGCTGGTGCTGCTCATGACCCCGGCGCTCGGCCTGTTCTACGCGGGCCTCGTGCGCTCCCGCAACACGCTCAACACGTTCATGATGTGCATCGCCGCGCTGGCGGTCGCGACCGTCAGCTGGGCGCTCGTGGGCTACTCGATCGCGTTCGACGAGGGCAACGGCCTCGTCGGCGGCCTCGACCACGCGTTCCTGCGCGGCGTCGGCTTCGAGCCGCGTGACGGCACGACGATCCCGCACCTGCTGTTCATGGCCTTCCAGGCCACGTTCTGCATCATCACGGTCGCGCTCGTGTCTGGCGCGGTCGTCGAGCGCATGCGCTTCTCGGCCTACCTCGTGTTCTCCGCGGTGTGGTCGGTGCTGGTCTACGCCGTGCTCGCCCACTGGGCGTTCGGCGGCGGCTGGCTGCAGGCGGGCGGGACGCTCGACTTCGCCGGCGGCGTGCCGGTCGAGATGGCCTCGGGCTTCTCGGCGATGGCGGCGGCGCTGGTCGTGGGCGCGCGCAAGGACTACGGACGCCAGGCGCTGCTGCCGCACAACTCGGTCTACGTCCTGCTCGGCGCCGGGCTGCTGTGGTTCGGCTGGTTCGGCTTCAACGGCGGCAGCGGCTTCGCGGCCGGCGAGGCCGGCGTGCTCGCGTTCGTGAACACGCTGCTGTGCCCGGCCTGCACGCTCGTCGTGTGGTTCGTGCTCGACGGGCTGCGCGACCGCCGCGTCACCGCGATCGGCGCCGCGACGGCGATCATCGTCGGCTGCGTCGGGATCACGCCGGCCGCCGGCTTCATCAGCCCGCTGTCGGCGATGCTGCTCGGCGCCGTCGCCGCGCTCCCGAGCTACGCCGTGATCGTGTGGCGGCCGCGCACCCGGCTCGACGAGACGCTCGACGTGCTCGCCGCCCACGGCATCGCGGGCCTCACCGGCATCCTCTTCATCGGCCTGTTCGCGCAGGAGAAGTGGAACGGGGTGGCGGACGGACTGCTGTTCGGCAACGCCGGGCAGCTCCTCGACCAGGCGCTCGCGGTGCTCGTCACGCCCGCCTACGCGTTCGGGATGACGTTCCTGATCCTGAAGGTGCTCGGCAAGCTGATGCCGCTGCGCGCCAGCCAGCACGAGGAGGCCCTGGGGATGGACGTCGTCCAGCACGGCGAGGAGGCCTACGCCTCCGGCGAGGGGGCGATTCTGGTCGCGCCCTAGGCATGCGCGACGCGGGAACGATCAACCCGGTGATCATGCTCGACGAGGTCGACAAGGTCGGCGCGGACTGGCGGGGCGACCCGTCGTCGGCGCCGGAGGACGCTGCGGCCGGCGACGGCGGCATCCAGTCCACGTGGATCTCGCTGGTTGACGATCCCAGCGTTCCGAACACGGGCGTCGAGTTCGCTGGAACGTCCCCGATCCGGACCATCCGACATTGGGCCTACGGCTCCGGCACGATCGTCACATGGACATGACCGGTTTCGACGTGCTGATCGGCACCTGGGACACCGAGGCGACCCACCCGAAGTTCGATGGCGTCGTGCCCGGCAGCATCACGTTCGAGTGGCTGGAGGGCGGGCACTTCCTCGTGCAGCGCTCGCGCAACGACCACGAGCTGTTCCCCGATGCGGTCAGCGTCATCGGCGCGCCCGAGTCCGGCGAGGGGCTCGTCATGGAGTACTTCGACTCGCGCGGCGTGCGCCGGACCTACGGCGTCTCGCTCGAGGATGGCGTGCTGCGCTTCTGGCGCGACGCCCCCGGGTTCGATCAGCGCTACTCCGCCACGCTCGCAAGCGACGCCTTCGAGGGCCAGTGGCAGCTCGCCGAGACACCGGGCGGCTGGCAGGACGACCTGAAGGTCTCCTACCGCCGCCCGGGCGCCTGAGCCGCCCGCCCTACTTGATGAAGAGGATCTCCGCGTACTTCGGGAGCGGCCAGAGCGAGTCGGGCACGATCCGCTCGAGGCGGTCGGCGACCTCGCGGCACGTCTCCATGGCGGGGACCACCGTGGCCTGCACGTACTTGGCGGCCTCGAGCACGTCCTCGGTCTCGGGGTGGCCGGCGTTGGCCTCCTCGAGCGCGAAGATCGTCTCGACGAACTCGTCGGTCAGCCCGACGATCTCCTTCTGCAGCCGCGCGACGCCCTTGCCCTCCTCGGCGTCGTCGAGCAGCGCCATGTACTGCAGCGCCGCGGGGAGCAGCAGCGTCCGGGCCATGTCGGCCGCGGTCTCCGCCTCGATGTTGAGGTTGGTCACGTACTGCTCGACCGACACCTCGTAGCGCGACTCGAGCTCGCGCTCGGAGAGCACGTCGTAGCGCGAGAACACCTCGACGGTCTGCTCGTTGATCAGCCACGGCAGCGCGTCGGGGGTCTGCTTGAGGTTGAAGAGCCCGCGCTCCTCGGCCTCCTTGTGCCACTCGTCGGAGTAGTTGTCGCCGTCGAACACGATCTGCTTGTTGTCGGCGTACGCGGCGCGCACGACGTCGAGCACGGCCTCGTCGCCGCCGCCGTCGGCCTCGAGCTTGTCGGAGAGGTCGTCGATCGCCTCGGCCACGATCGTGTTGAGCACCGTGTTCGGGAGCGCCAGCGACTGGCTGGAGCCGAGCGCGCGGAACTCGAACTTGTTGCCGGTGAAGGCGAACGGCGAGGTCCGGTTGCGGTCGCCGCCGTGCTTGGGCAGCGCGGGCAGCACCGAGGAGCCGAGCTCGAGCTCGGACTTCGGCGTCGCCGCGTCCTCCGAGCCGGCCTCGAGCGCGCCGTAGACCTTCTCCAGCTCCGCGCCGAGGAAGATCGAGATGATCGCCGGCGGCGCCTCGTTCGCGCCCAGGCGGTGGTCCTGGCCCGGTGAGGCGATCGACGCGCGCAGCAGCGCCTGGTGCTTGTTGACCGCCTGGATGACCGCCGCGCAGAAGAACAGGAAGCGGTGGTTCTCGTGCGGCGTCGCGCCGGGCTCGAGCAGGTTCGAGCCGGTGTCGGTGCCCATCGACCAGTTGTTGTGCTTGCCGGAGCCGTTGACCCCGGCGAACGGCTTCTCGTGCAGCAGGCAGACGAGCCCGTAGCGGCGGGCGACGTTCTGCATGATCTGCATCGTCAGCTGCTGGTGGTCCGAGCCGACGTTCGAGTTCTCGAAGATCGGCGCGACCTCGTACTGCGCCGGCGCGACCTCGTTGTGGCGGGTCTTGATCGGCACGCCGAGCTTGGCCAGCTCGCGCTCGGTCTCGAGCATGCAGGCGAGCACGCGCTCGGGGATCGACCCGAAGTAGTGGTCGTCGAGCTCGTGGCCCTTGGGCGGCTTGGCGCCGAACAGCGTGCGGCCGGTGTTGATGAGGTCGGGGCGCTCGAAGTAGTACTGCTCGTCGATCAGGAAGTACTCCTGCTCGGGGCCCACGGTGGTGAAGACGCGCTGGGTGTCGCCGTCGCCGAGCAGGCGCAGCGCGCGCACGGCGGACCGTGACAGGGCGTCCATCGAGCGCAGCAGCGGGATCTTGTGATCGAGCGCCTCGCCCGTCCACGACGCGAACGCGGTCGGGATACAGAGCAGCGCGCCGTTCGGGTTCTCGAGGATGAAGGCCGGCGAGGTCGGGTCCCACGCCGTGTAGCCGCGCGCCTCGAACGTCGCCCGGATGCCGCCGGTCGGGAACGACGACGCATCGGGCTCGCCCTGGATGAGCTCCTTGCCGGAGAACTCGGCGATCGCGGCGCCGTCGCCCGTCGGGCCGTAGAAGGAGTCGTGCTTCTCCGCGGTCGAGCCGGTGAGCGGCTGGAACCAGTGCGTGAAGTGGGTCGCGCCCTTCTCCATCGCCCACTCCTTCATCGCCGAGGCGACCGCATCGGCGAGGATCGGGTCGAGCGGGAGGCCCTCGTCGAGCGTCTCCTGAAGACGCTTGAAGATCTCCGACGGGACGCGCTGGCGCTGGACGGAGGGCGAGAAGACGTTGGCCCCGAAGATCTGGTTGGCGGGGACCGTCAGGTCGGGCGCGCCCAGCGCGCCCCCGTTGGGGCTCCACTGCGCGGCGGTGACATTCTGCGTGCGGGTTCTGGGCATGCGCGCCAGCCTAGACACGGCGCGCGCGGAGGCCATTGTCCACGTGGCTAAACATCCCCCTTTCGCGTTCGCCCGGGAACGCCGAATCCCGGAGTTTGCGGGCAAATCGACCGCAGGGAGAAAGACCGCGGAGGATGTTTCGACACCCGTCCAATGACCCTGGGACGGGTGCGCTCGACACTCAGCCTCGCTCCCTTACGACCGAGGAGGTTGTTGTCTTGCGACGTTCGCTGGCTCGGGGGTCCCTGCTGGGACTCACCGCTCTGCTGTTGCTCCCCGGCGCCGCCATGGCGCAGGACGATCCACCCATCTCGCAGGTCGTCGACGAGCTGAACCTCACATGGGTGCTCGTGGCGACCGTGCTCGTGATGTTCATGCAGGCGGGCTTCGCCTTCCTGGAGATCGGCTTCTCCCGCGGGAAGAACGCCGGCACCGGCATCGCGAAGATCCTGGCCAACTTCTCGATCGCCTCGATCGCCTGGTGGGCCGTCGGCTTCGCGCTCGCCTTCGGCGGCGCGGGCAAGATCCTCGGCGACTCGGGGTTCTTCTTCTCGGTCGGCGGCACCATCAACGGCGGCATCGTCGAGGGTGAGATCAACGGCTCGACGACCGCGTTCATGGTCTTCCAGTTCATGTTCTGCGCGGTCTCCCTGGCGATCGTGTGGGGCACGACGCTGGAGCGCATCAAGTTCTCCGCCTACGTCATCTACGCGATCGTGTTCGCCGCGGTGATCTACCCGCTCGGCGCGCACTGGATCTTCGGCGGCGGCTTCCTGTCGGAGATCGGCGGCGGCGTGCAGGACTTCGCCGGCTCGACCGTGGTCCACCTCGTCGGCGCGACCGGCGCCTTCGCGGCGCTGCTCCTGCTCGGCCCGCGCCGCGGGAAGTACGGACCGGACGGCAAGCCGCGGGCGATCCCCGGGCACTCGATGCCGCTCGCCGGCCTCGGCGTCCTGATCCTGTGGCTCGGCTGGTTCGGCTTCAACGGCGGCTCGACGCTGGGCACCGCCGACGGCCGCTTCGCCGAGGTCATCCTCGTCACGCAGCTCGGCGCGGCGGGCGGCGTCATCGGCGCCTCGCTCCTCGTCTGGCACAAGACGAAGGCGCTCGACGTCGGCATGTCCGGCAACGGCGCGATCGCCGGCCTCGTCGGCATCACGGCGCCCTCCGGCTACGTGGAGTTCTGGGCCGCGCCGATCATCGGCCTGGTCGCGGGCTTCATCGTCGTCTACGCGGTGCTCGCCATCGAGAAGAAGCTCGACGACCCGGTGGGCGCGCTCTCGGCGCACGGCCTGGCCGGCGTCTGGGGCACGCTCGCGTGCGGCATCTTCACCTCGGACCGTCTCGCGGAGTACAACGGGATCGGCGTGCCGGGCCTCCTGTACTCGGGCTCCTTCGAGCAGCTCGGCGTCCAGGCGGTCGGCGTCGCGGCGGCGTTCGTCGCGGTCTTCATCCTCTCCTACGGGACGTTCTTCCTGATCAAGAAGACGATCGGGCTGCGCGTCAGCGAGCAGGAGGAGGACGCGGGCCTCGACATCTCCTCGCACGGCATGTACGGCTACCCGGAGCAGTTCATCCCGCAGCCGGAGTTCCCCAGCGGCCTGTACGAGCCGACGGTGGCGGGCACGCCACTGGCAACCTCCACCCCCAAGCGGAACACGCCGGCCGGCATCGCCGAGCCGTCGCCGCAGACCTAGAAAGGGGGCTGCACACACCATGAAGAAGGTCGAAGCGTTCATCCGGCACGAGGCGTTCGAGCCCATCCGCACGGAGCTCCTCGAGCTCGGCTTCCCGTCGCTCTCCATCTCGGAGGTCAAGGGGTCCGGGCGGCAGAAGGGGGTGACGGAGCGCTACCGCGGAGCGGAGCTGACCAACTACCTCCGGCCCAAGGTGAAGGTGGAATGCGTGGTCGCGACCGGTGACGTGCAGACCGTGGTCGACACCATCCTCAAGCACGCGCGGACGGGCTCGATCGGCGACGGGAAGGTCTTCGTCATGCCGGTCGAGGAGGCCTACAGGATCCGCACCGGCGAGTCCGGTGAGGAAACCCTGCAGGCCCACCCCGACTTCGCGGCGCAGGCGAACGCGTAAGGACAGAGCAGTGGGCGCAGCCCACGAGAACGCGGGGCGGCCGGACCCGGCCGCCTCGCCTCCGCTCGTCGAGCGGCTGCGCTCCGTCCATCTGAAGATGGTGGACTCGGTGTTGTCCGGCGAAGGTCTGGGGCGCGTCGCCGAGCTGGCCGCGGAGGCCACCGGTTCGCCGGTGGCGATCGTCATTCCGCGGCTCGGCCCGGCGGCGCTGTCGCCGGGCGCCACGGCGGACGTCGGCGCGCTGCGCCGCTACGTCGCCGACCTGGCGCGCGGGCGGCCCACCTCGGTGCCGCCGGCGATCGGCGGCGAGGTGCCGATCACCTCGGGCGACGAGACGATCGGCCGCGTGCTGCTGCTCGGCGAGGCCGACGGCGAGGCGCTCGAGTTCCTGCACCTGGCGGCGGTGGCGTGCCTGACCGAGGTGGCCGTCGAGGAGGCACGCGAGGAGGTCGAGCAGAACCTGCGCGGCTCGTTCCTCGAGGAGCTGCGCTCGCGTCCCGACATGGACCCGGTCGAGATCGTGCGCCGGGCGGGCCGGCTCGGCTGCGACCTCTCCCACGGCGCGGTCGTGCTGTGCGCCGAGCTGACCACCGACCGGCCGCGCCACGTCGTGGCCACGATCGCGGGCGAGTACCCGGGCGCGCTCGCGCAGCACATGGACGAGCGCGTCTACGCGGTGCTCCCCGCCGACACGCCCGAGGCGACCCAGGCGGCGGCGCGCGACCTCGCGGCGCGGCTGCAGCGCCACGGGATCGTCGGCGTCTCCTCCTTCTACGGCGACCCGGCCGAGCTGTCGCGCGCGATCCAGGAGGCCGAGCTCGTGCTCGACGTCCTGCGCCGCTCCGACGGCGAGGGCGGGCCGATCCCCGAGGACATCGGGCGCGGCACGTACCGGCTGCTGTTCCGCGTGCTCGCCTCCCACCCGGAGGAGGTGCGCTCGTTCTACGAGGACACCGTGGCGCCGGCCGTCCGCTACGACGACCAGTACGCCACCGACCTCGTCGGCACGCTCGAGGCCTACCTCGACCGCAACTGCAACATGAACGCGACCGCGGCCGCGATCTACGCCCACCGCCACACGGTCGCCTACCGGCTCGACCGCGTGAAGGAGCTCACCGGCCTCGACCCGATGCAGTCCGAGGACCGCGAGCGCCTCGGGCTCGGCCTCAAGGCCTACCGCATCATCGCGCCGCGGTTGCCACGCTGAGCGCTTGTCGTCACACCCCTTGAGGCTGGTCGAGGGTCTGCCGATACGCTCGTGGACATGACACGGATGCGTCTCCTCTCCTCGCCGTCCTCGCCGTGCTCGTCGTCGCCGCGCCCGCCGAGGCCGCGAGCGTCAAGGGCAAGTGGAAGGGGACGGTTGAGATCGTCCGCGGCGGGACCAGCACGTTCCCGATGAAGATGACGATCAAGCGCACCAAGATCGGCGCGCGCGCCGGGCGGCTCTCGAACCCCGGGATGCCGTGCCGCGGGACGCTGCGCGTCCTCTCGCGTCGCAACGGGGGCTACTTCCTGCGCTACAAGGAGCTCTCGCGCTCGAAGAAGCTGCACGGGCAACGACAAGGTCTTCATCCGCCGCCACGGCAAGCGCCTGCTGTGGCGCGCGACCTCGCCGGGCGGCAAGCAGGTCGGCCGCGCGCTGCTGCGCCGGGCCTAGCGCTACTTCGACGCGCCGGGCGCCTCGCCGCGGACGACGTTGCCGTCGTCGTCCACGCGCGCGGGCACGGGCTTGTCCTCGATGCGGACGCGGAAGGAGCCGTCGGTGCGGCCGCCGCCGGCGAGCCGGGCCTTGCCGTCGAGCCCGGGGGAGACGCGGTACTTGATCGTGTAGGAGCCGGGCTGGATGGCGGTGACCTTCCAGCGGAACGTCTTGGTCTGGCCCGCCTCGAGCCGGCCGAGCGCCCACGTGTTGGTGGCGGCGGAGTCGCCGCCCTCGGGGCCCTCGTCGACGATCCACACCGGGCGCTCGGGATCGGACAGCCGCGAGTCGTCGACGCGCTGGCCGAACGCCACCGTGCCCTCGCCCTGCTTCGACGGATCGGTCTCGACCGTCACCGCGACGTTGGGCACGGCCTTCGAGTCGGCGTTGCGGACGTCGACCCGCATCGTCGAGCTCTCGGCGATCGACTGCGCCGCCGGGAACTTCGCGTCGGCCACCTCGAGGCGGAAGGAGCCCTCGGGCTCGTTCTCGTCCTGGCGCGGCTCGCTGCCGCATCCGGCGAGCAGCACGGCTGCCGCGAGCGCGGCCATGGTCGGCCTTGACCTCATCCGAGCGCGAATGTACCCCATCGGTTGGAAAGTACCCGCAAGGGGCATATTGAGCGCCAGTTACGCCGACGCTTCACGTTTGGTGTCAGTGCAACGGATTGCATAGGGTTCACCGCCGCTACCTGGGGAGATTGATGGTCCGAGGCGTCGCCGACCGAGCGTTCCTGCCAGCCAAGAGCCTGCTTGAAGAAGTGGGCGACATGATGATCCTCACGGGGAAGACGATCATGTCGGCCATCCGCCCCCCGTATCCGTACGGCGGGGAGTTCGTCTCGCAGTTCCTGTTCGCGCTCAAGCTGTGCTGGTTCCCGCTCGTCGTGTCGACCGTCGCCTTCGGCTACGGCGCCCCCGGCCTGCAGGCCGCCAACTTCCTCGTCCTGTTCGGCGCGCTCGACCGCCTCGGCGGCTTCTTCGTGCTCGCGTCGATCCGCGAGTTCGCCCCGTTCGTGACCGCGATCGTGCTCGCCGGCGTGGCGGGCACCGCGATCACCGCCGACCTCGGCGCGCGCAAGATCCGCGAGGAGCTCGACGCGCTGCAGGTGCTCGGCGTCGACCCGGTCAAGAACCTCGTCGTCCCGCGCTTCCTCGCGCTGATGCTCGTCACCGGCCTGTTCGACATCTACGCGCTGCTGTTCGGCATCTTCGGCGGCATCCTCGCCACGCTCGTCAACGGCGCCCCGCTCGGCCCGTTCTGGGCGACGTTCTTCACCAACGCCTCGGTCACGGACCTCTGGGGGTCGGTCCTCAAATGCACCATGTTCGGCGCGATCATCGCGATCGTCTGCTGTTACAAGGGCATGACCGCGTCAGGTGGCGCCGAGGGGGTGGGCCGTGCCGTCAACCAAGCGGTCGTGATCGCGACGATGGGCGTGTTCGCGTTCAACTACGTGTTCACGCAGACGCTGCTCGCCACCCACCCCGAGATCACGGTCATCAAGTAATGGGCTGGCTGAGCGTCCCCAAGGACTGGATCGCCTCGTTCGGCGAGATCGTCAAGTTCTGCTCGCGCATCGTCGCCGAGGTCTTCACGCTCAAGGTGCTGCGCTTCTTCGGCGAGGCGCTGCGCCAGGCGGGGATCCTGATCCTCTCCTCGACGATCGTGATCTGGGGCCTGATCTTCATCATCGGCCTGCAGTGCGGGATCGAGGGCGCGTACTTCAACCGCTCGGTCGGCTCGCCCGCCTACGCCGGCGTGTTCGCCGCGTGGTGCGACCTGCGCGAGCTCGTGCCCTACGCGTTCGGCTACATGATGTCCGCGAAGATCGGCACCGGCATCGTCGCCGAGCTCGGCTCGATGCGGATCTCCGACGAGATCGACGCGCTCGAGGTCATGGGCATCCCGTCGCTGACGTTCCTGTGCGCGACGAAGCTGCTCGCGGCCTGGCTCGTGCTCCCGTTCATGTACCTCGCGGGGATCGGAGCGGGCTTCTTCGCCTCCTACCTGGCGGTGGTGCAACAGATCGGGGAGGTGTCGAGCGGCGGCTTCTTCCTGATCTTCTGGATGTTCCAGAACCCACCAGACCTCTTGTACAGCGTGATCAAGGGCATGACGATGGCCACCGCGATCGTGCTGGTCGGCTGTTACTACGGGTACAACGCCAGCGGCGGACCGGTCGGCGTGGGTACCGCGACTGCGAAATCGATGGTCCTGAACATCGTGCTCGTGCATCTCATCGGCATGTTGGGAACGCAGCTCTTCTGGGGCGCGAATCCACGAGCACCCATCGGAGGCTGAAGTGAGCGACGACACCCGCGACACCCACTCGCAAGACCACGTCTACGGGCAGCAGCCCCCGCAGCAGCAGCAGCAGCAGCCCCAGCAGCAGCAGGCGCCGCCGCAGCAGGAGGAGCAGACCGAGGAGCGCCGCCCCGAGGACGATCCCGACTACAAGCGCCGCCTCCAGGAGTCCCGCCAGGGCAGCAACCCCGACGACGAGTACCAGTGGCACACGGGCGCCCAGCGCCCGACCGGCGTGCCCGACGCCGTCGAGTTCGTCGAGGTCCACAAGGCGTTCGGCCGCAACAAGATCCTGCGCGGGCTCAACATGGGCATCCCCGAGGGCAAGATCTCGATGATCCTCGGCCCGTCGGGCACCGGCAAGTCCGTCTGCATCAAGCACATGGTCGGCCTGCTCTACCCCGACGACGGCGACGTGCTGGTCCACGGCGAGTCCGTCCCGAACATGGCCGACGACGACCTGTTCGAGATGCGCAAGAAGTTCGGCGTCCTCTTCCAGGACGGCGCGCTGTTCGGCTCGATGAACCTGTTCGACAACGTCTGCTTCCCGCTGCGCCAGCACACGGACAAGGGCGAGGACGAGATCGGCGAGATCGTGTCGCGGCGCCTGCGCGAGGTCGGCCTCGAGGGCGCGCACGACAAGATGCCGAACGAGCTGTCAGGCGGCATGCGCAAGCGCGCCGGCTTTGCGCGCGCTCTCGTGCTCGACCCCGACATCGTGCTCTTCGACGAGCCCGACTCCGGCCTCGACCCCGTCCGCACCGCGCTCCTGTGCGAGCTCATCAAGGAGATCCACGAGGAGAACGGCGGCGCCTACGTCGTCATCACGCACGACATCATGTCCGCCAAGCGCGTGGCCGAGTACATCGCGGTGCTGTGGAAGGGCCGCATCGTCGAGTCCGGTCCCGCCGAGGAGCTCTTCAACTCGGACAACATGTTCGTGCGGCAGTTCCTGAGCGGCGCATCGCGCGGGCCGCTCGGCATGGAATGACTCGCGGCTCCTAACGCGAAGTAAACGAATCCGGGATAGTTTCCCGCGCCCGCACGGGATTCCGTGCATGGCTTGGATTCGTGAGTTGAGAGAGCAGAGGGACCTTTGACGATCGCCCGAGGCGTGGCCATTGCCGCGCTGGCCTTGGCGATCGTGCTCATAGCGCTGCTCCTGTTCCGCGGGAACGGCGTGCACGAGTACGACATGGTGTTCCAGAACGCCGGCCAGCTCGTCAAGGACGACGACGTGCAGGTCGGCGGCCGCCGCATCGGGTCGATCCGCGCGATCACGCTCACCGACGACAACCGCGCGCGCGTCAAGGTCGAGATCCAGGAGCCGTACGCGCCGCTGCGCGAGGGGACGCAGGCGACGATCCGCCTGACGTCGCTGTCGGGCATCGCCAACCGGTACATCGCGCTGACCCCGGCGCCGAACTCGGCCAAGGAGCTCGACGACGGCGCGACGCTCGCGGTCGGCTCGACCACCGACGTCGTCGACCTCGACCAGGTCTTCAACACGCTCGACCCCGACACGCGCAAGGACCTCCAGGGCGTCATCCAGGGCTTCGCCCGGCAGTACGAGGGCCGCGGCAAGGAGGCCGGCGCCTCCGCCGAGTACTTCAACCCGTTCCTGTCGACCTCCCGCCGGCTCGTCAACCAGCTGACGCAGGACGAGACCGCGCTGACGGACTTCATCGTCAACTCCTCGCGGGCGGTCACCGCGGTCGCCGAGCGCCGCGACGACCTCTCCGGCCTCGTCGGCAACGCGAACGCGACCGCCGGTGCGATCGCCTCGGAGAACGTCGCGCTGTCGGAGGCGCTCGGCGTGCTGCCCACCACGCTGCGCCGCGCCAACACCACGTTCGTCAACCTGCGCGCGACGCTCGACGACCTCGACGTGCTCGTCGCCGAGTCGAAGCCGGCGACGAAGGAGCTCGCCCCGTTCCTGCGCGAGCTGCGCCCGCTCGTCCACAGCGCGCGGCCGACGATCCGCGACCTGCGCACGCTCGTCACCCGCAAGGGCGCCGACAACGACCTGCTCGACGCCACGCGGAAGCTGCCCGAGCTCCAGCGCGTGGCGAGCCCGACGTTCAGCAACTCGCGCGGCGCGCTGCAGCGCTCGCAGCCCGTGCTCGAGTTCATCCGCCCCTATGTCCCCGAGCTGACCGGCTGGTTCCACGACTTCGGGCAGGCGACGTCCAACTACGACGCCAACGGCCACTTCGCCCGCATCCAGCCGATCTTCAACGCGTTCTCGTTCACCGACAACCCGGCCGGCGGCGTGCTCGTCCCGCAGGGCCTCAACCAGAAGTTCGAGGGCCTGCAGACCAACGTCGACAAGCGCTGCCCGGGCGCCGCCAGCCAGCCCGCCGCCGACGGCTCGGCGCCCTACACGGACAACGGCAACCTCGGCCCCGAGGACTGCGACCCCAACGACGTGGTGCCCGGCCCGTGAAGCGCGTCGCCACCGTCTTCCTCCTGCTCGCCCTCGCCGCCGCCGCGGTCGTCACGACCGGCGCGGCCGACGACGGCGGCGACTACAAGGTGCGCGCGATCTTCGACAACGCGGGCTTCGTGATCCCGGGCGAGGACGTCAAGGTCGCCGGCGTCAAGGTCGGGAAGATCGACTCGATGGACGTCACCCGCGACTTCAAGGCGGTCGTGGTGCTCGACATCCAGGACCCGGCGTACCAGGACTTCCGCACCGACGCGAGCTGCCAGGTGCGCCCGCAGTCGCTGATCGGCGAGAAGTTCGTCGAGTGCACGCCGACGCAGAAGCACGCCGCCGACGCCGAGCCGCCGCCGGCGCTGCGCAAGATCGAGCGCGGCGAGGGCGAGGGCCAGTACCTGCTGCCGGTCGAGAACACGCAGAAGTCGGTCGACCTCGATCTCCTCAACAACGTCATGCGCCTGCCCTACCGGCAGCGACTGTCGCTGATCGTCTCCGAGCTCGGCACCGGCCTCGCCGGCCGCGGCAAGGAGGTCAACCAGGTCATCCGCCGCGCGGACCCGGCGCTCAAGGAGGTCGACGAGGTCCTGAAGCTGCTCGCCTCGCAGAACAAGGTGCTCTCGAACCTCGCGCGCGACTCCGACACCGACCTCGCGCCGCTCGCCCGCGAGCGCGAGTCGATCTCCGGCTTCATCGAGAGCTCGAGCAAGGTCGCCGCGGCGACCGCCGAGCGCCGCGAGGACCTCGAGGCCGACATCGAGCGGCTGCCGCGCTTCCTGCAGGAGCTGCGGCCGACGATGCGGCGGATCGGCGGGCTGTCCGACGAGATGCGCCCGGTGCTCGCCGACCTCGGCGACGTCGCGCCCGACCTCAACCGCATGCTGATCGAGCTCGGCCCGTTCTCGGATCTCGGCATCCCTGCGGTGAAGTCGCTCGGCGACGCGAGCGAGATCGGCATCCCGGCGATGCGCGACGCGCTCCCGGTCACCAAGGATCTGCGGCGGCTGGCGAAGGTCGCGCTGCCGGTCGGCGAGACCGCGGCGGCCGTGCTCGAGTCGTGGAAGCGCGGGCGCGGCATCGAGCGCGCGCTCGACTACGCCTTCTACCAGGTGGCCGCCATCAACGGCTTCGACTCGTTCGGGCACTACCTGCGCGCGCGCCTGATCCTCAACACCTGCTCGCGCTACTACACGGAGCCGGTCGACGGCTGCTCGAGCCGCTTCGCCTCCGCGGGCGCCACGTCGTCGAGCGCGTCCGCCGCCTCGGCCGCCGACACCGACCCGATCCTGCGCCGCACCACCGCCGCGCTGCAAGGCAAGGACCCCGACAGCGCCGCGCCGCTGCCCGAGATGACGGCGACGCCGCAGCCCGCGAAGACCCCGGCGCCGGCGGCCAAGACGAAGACGAAGACGAAGGCCCAGACCGCGCCCGCGCCGGCCGCTGAAGCGCCCGCGGCGCCGCAGCAGCAGGCCACCAACACCAACGAGGGCGAGGCCGTCCTCGACTACCTGTTCGGAAAGGACGCGGGATGAGGGGCAAGGGCTCCTCGATCGCCGGCAACCCGGTCCTCATCGGCGCCGCCACGGTGCTGGTGATCATCGTGGCGATGTTCCTGTCCTACAACGCCAACGCCGGCCTGCCGTTCGTCCCGAGCTACCTGATCAAGATGGAGGCGCCGAGCGCCGCCGCGCTGGTCAAGGGCAACGAGGTGCGGATCGGCGGCGCGCGCGTCGGCGCCGTCGACTCGATCACCACCAAGCGCCGGGAGGACGGCACGAGCGTCGCCGTGATCGGGATGAAGCTCGAGCGCGCCGTCGACCCGCTGCCGAAGGACTCGACGGTGCTGATCCGCCCGAAGTCGGCCCTCGGCCTCAAGTACGTCGAGATCACGCGCGGCACCTCGGACGACGGCTACGACGACGGCGACACGATCCCGGTGTCGGCCTCCCAGCCCACCGCGGTCGAGTTCGACGAGTTCGTGAACATGTTCGACGACGCCACGCGCCCGGCGATGCAGGAGAACCTCCAGGGCTTCGGCGACGCCTTCGCGGGCCGCGGGTCGAGCATCAACACCGCGCTCGGCGTGCTGCCCGCCCTGCTGCGCGACGTCCAGCCCGTCGCGAAGAACCTCTCCGACCCCGACACGCAGCTCAAGCGCTTCTTCAACGAGCTCGGCGACGCCGCGCGCATCGTCGCGCCCGCCGCCGAGACGCAGGCGTCGCTGTTCGTGAACCTGGACCGCACGTTCACCGCGCTCGAGGCCGTCGCGCGGCCCTACATCCAGGACTCGATCACCGAGGGCGTCCCCGCGCTCGACGCGGCGATCCGCTCGTTCCCGCGCCAGCGGCCCTTCCTGCGCAACACCGAGGCGCTCTTCGCCGAGCTCCGCCCGGGCGCCGCCGCGCTCAAGACCGCCGCGCCCGACCTCGCCGAGACGTTCGACCAGGGCCAGACCACGCTGCGCCGCACGCCCGCGTTCAACCGCCGGCTCGAGTCGCTGCTGGCCGAGCTGCAGCGGTTCGCCAACGACCCGGTCGCGCCGCGCGGGCTCAAGCGCATCGCCGAGACGCTCGAGGTCCTCGACCCGACGTTGCAGCACCTCGCGCCGGTCCAGCTGCAGTGCAACTACGTGACGCTGTGGTTCCGCAACGTCTCCTCGCTGCTGAGCGAGGGCGACGTCCACGGCACCTGGCAGCGCTTCATCATCATCGCCACGCCGCAGGGCCCCAACAACGAGGGCGGCCCGTCGAGCGGGCCCGCCAACGGCGGCACGCCCACGCGCGACAACTACCTGCACTCGAACCCGTACCCGAACACCGCTTCGCCGGGCCAGACCAAGGAGTGCGAGGCCGGCAACGAGCCGTTCCTCGCCGGGCGCAAGGTGGTCGGCAACGTGCCCGGCAAGCAGCCGGCCAAGACGGAGGGCACGAAGTAATGGCCACCGCCCGCCGCCGCCGCACCGGTCGCAGCCCGCTCACGGTCGGGCTGATCGCGCTCGCGGTCGTGCTCGTCGCGACGTTCCTCGGCTTCACCAAGGACATCCCGTTCACGAAGGGCTTCCGCGTCCAGGCCGTCTTCGAGTCGGCCAACTCGCTGCGCCCGAACTCGCCCGTGCGGATCGCCGGCGTCAACGTCGGCAAGGTCAAGTCGGTCGAGCCGAAGGAGGGCACCGACCAGGCGCTCGTGACGATGGAGATCAAGGACTCCGGGCTGCCGATCCACGAGGACGCGACGGCCAAGATCCGCCCGCGCATCTTCCTCGAGGGCAACTTCTTCATCGACCTCAAGCCGGGCAGCCCGTCCTCGCCCAAGCTCGAGACCGGCGACGTGATCAAGGTCACGCGCACGTCCAACCCGGTGCAGCTCGACGAGGTGCTGACCGCCCTGCAGGGCGACACGCGCCAGGACCTGCGCGACCTGCTCGACGGCCTCGCCCAGGGCCTCAACTCAGAGCCGAGCGCCGCCGACGACCGCGACGCCGACCCCTCGGCCCGCGGCGAGACCGCCGCCGAGTCGTTCAACGACGCCTACAAGGACTCGCCGGGCGCGCTGCGCGGGGCCGCCCAGGTCAACGAGGCGCTGCTCGGCACCGAGCCCGCGCGCGACGTCGCGCGGCTGCTCGACGGGACCGCGAAGACGACCGGCGCGCTGATCCGCAACGAGGGCCAGCTCAAGGACCTGATCACGAACTTCAACACCACGATGGCGGCCTTCGCGAGCGAGGAGGGCAACCTGCGCACCTCGATCCGGCTGCTCGCGCCGACGCTCACCAACGCCAACGCCGCGCTCGCCTCGCTCAACGCCGCGTTCCCGCCCACGCGCGCGTTCGCGCGCGACATCCTGCCCGGCGTCCGCGAGTCGGCGGCCACCATCGACGCGTCGTTCCCATGGGTCGAGCAGTCGCGCAAGCTGTTCTCGCAGGCCGAGCTGCGCGGGCTCGCCCAGGACCTCTCGCCGGCGACGCGCGACCTCGCCAAGGTGACCGACGCCTCGCTCGACCTGCTGCCGCACATCAACCGCACGTCGCTGTGCGCGCGCGACGTCATCCTGCCGACCGGCGACATCGTGGTGCGCGACGAGTTCACGACCGGCGCCGAGAACTACAAGGAGTTCTGGTGGACGATGGTCGGGCTCTCCGGCGAGAGCCAGAACTTCGACGGCAACGGCTCCTACGTCCGCTTCCAGCCCGGCGGCGGCTCCGACACGGTCGCGCTGGGTGACAAGGACTCGCCGAGCGGCCAGCTCATCGGCTCGAGCCCGGCGCCGGTGCTCGGCGTCCGCCCGAAGTTCCCGGGCAAGCGCCCGCCGTACAACTCGAGCGTCCAGTGCCACAAGAGCAAGATCCCCGACATCAACGGGCCGTGGGCCGCGCGCGGGGCGGGTGAGGGGACGCCATGATGGTCGCGATCCGCAAGCACTGGCTCGACTTCGTCGCGATCCTCGGCCTGATCCTGATCGCGGGCGCGGTCTCGATCTACATCCTCGGCAAGCAGCGGCTCGTGCTGCCGGCCTGGGTGCCGGTCGTCGGCAAGGACTTCTTCGTCATCCAGGCCGAGCTCTCGACCGCCCAGGCGGTCACGCCGGGCCAGGGCCAGACCGTCAACGTCGCCGGCGTCCCGGTCGGCGAGATCTCGAAGGTCGAGCTCGAGGACGGCAAGGCGAACGTCACGCTGCGGATCCAGCCGAAGTACGGCCGCGTCTACAAGGACGCGACCGTGCTCATGCGCCCGAAGACCGGCCTCAAGGACATGGTCGCCGAGCTCGAGCCGGGCACCCCGGGCGCGGGCCGGCTGCGCGACGGCGACGTCATCCCGATCTCCGAGACGCTGCCCGACGTCAACCTCGACGAGATCCTCGCGTCGCTCGACACCGACTCGCGCGACTACCTGACGATCCTCCTCGGCGCCGGCGCCGAGGGCCTGCGCGGCAACGGGCCCGAGCTCGCGCGGGCGATCCGACGCTTCGAGCCGTCGGCCCGCTACGGGCGCAAGGTGTTCGGGGAGCTCGCCAAGCGCCGAAAGAACATCAAGCGCGTCATCCACAACCTCTCGCTCGTCATGGACGAGCTGGGCGCCAAGGACGACCAGGTGGCCGAGTTCGTCGAGAACTCGAACGCCGTCTTCGCCACGCTCGCGCGCCAGGACGCCAACCTGCGTCAGACGCTGGTCGAGCTGCCGTCCGCGCTCGACGAGACGCAGCGCGGGCTCGGGAAGGCCAAGCTGATGGCCGACGAGCTCGGGCCGACCCTGCAGGCGCTGCGCCCCGGCGCCCGCGCGCTCGGGCCGACGCTGCGCTCCGTGCGCCCGTTCGTGACCGAGACCACGCCGGTCATCCGCGACGAGATCCGCCCGTTCGTGCGCGCGTCGCGCCCGACGGTCAAGGAGCTGCGGCCCGCGATGCGCGACCTCGCGAAGGCCACGCCCGACCTGACGCGCACGTTCAAGGTCGTCAACTACCTGCTCGACGAGCTCGCCTACAACCCGAAGGGCGTCGAGGAGGGCTACCTGTTCTGGGTCGCCTGGGCCAACCACCTCGGCAATCAGATCTTCACCACGCAGGACGCCCACGGCCCGATCCGCCGCGGCCTCTTCATCACCACCTGCCAGGACGTCGCGGTGCTCAACCAGGTCGCCCAGGCCAACCCGCTGCTCGGCACGCTGACCGACATGCTGGCGATCCCGAAGGAGAACTGCCCGTCAACGAGCCAGGATCCGTTGGGCGGAGGCTGATGCAGAAGGCCGCCCCCTCCTTCGGTCGCATCGCCGTCATGGCCGGCTTCGCGCTGTCCTGCTTCGGCCTGCTGCTGTTCCTGTGGCTCGCGTTCGGCGGCTCGATCCCGCTCAAGCCGAAGGGCTACCGCTTCGTGGCCTCGTTCTCCGAGGCGACGCAGCTCGCCCAGGAGGCCGACGTGCGGATCTCCGGCGTGCCGGTCGGCAAAGTCAAGACGATCGAGCCGGACAAGACGACCGGGCGCTCGAACGTCGTCATCCAGCTCGACTCGACCTACGCGCCGCTGCCCTCGGACTCGAAGGCGATCCTGCGCCAGAAGACGCTGCTGGGCGAGACCTACGTCGAGCTGACGCCGGGCACCGCAAAGGCGAAGGCGATCCCCGAGGGCGGCGAGCTCCGCACGGCGCAGGTGTCGCCGACCGTCGAGCTCGACGAGATCTACCGCTCGTTCGACCCGCGCACGCGCAACGCGTTCCAGGTGTGGATGCAGACGCAGGCGCAGGCGATCAAGGGCCACGGCCGCGACGTCAACGACGCGCTCGGCAACCTCGGCCCGTTCGCCGAGGACGCGAGCGTCGCCGTCGACATCCTCAACCGCCAGGAGGGCGCGCTGCGGCGGCTGATCTCGAACACCGGCGTGGTGTTCGAAGCGCTGACCGAGCGCGGCGACCAGCTGCGCGGGCTGATCGAGAACTCCAACGCCGTGTTCGCGACGACCGCGGCGCGCGACCGCGAGCTGCAGGAGGCGTTCGTCGCGCTGCCGACGTTCGAGCGCGAGTCGAAGGTGACGCTCGACCGGCTCGACGAGTTCGCGGCCGACACGAACCCGCTCGTCACCCAGCTGCGGCCGGCCGCGCGCGAGCTGAGCCCGACGCTCGAGGACCTGTCGGCGCTGGCGCCCGACCTGCGCGCGCTGTTCCGCGACCTCGACAAGCTCATCACCGTGTCGAAGACGGGCTTCCCGGCGGCGGAGCGGATCCTGCGCGACTTGCGCCCGCTGCTCGCCCAGACCGACCCCGCGCTGCGCCAGCTGATCCCGATCCTCGAGCTGCTCGGCGCCTACAAGGGCGAGCTCAACTCGTTCTTCGCCAACACCGCGTCCGCGACCCAGGCCTTCGACCCCGGCACGCGCCTGCACTACCTGCGGACGACGAACCCGCTCAACCCCGAGAACCTCGCCGCGTATCCGCGCCGCCTCGGCTCCAACCGCCCGAACCCCTACCAGCTGCCGGGCGGCTATCGCCGGCTCGACCGCAACCTGCAGGTCTACGAGAACCGCCACTGCGGCCGCACCGCGCCGCCCACGATCGTGACCCAGCCGCCGGTGGCGTCCCCGACCGTCGTGCCCGACCTGCCGGTGCCCGACCTGCCGGTGCCGGTCCCGACCGCGGTGCCGACCGTCGTGCCGCCCGAGGTGTCTGGCGTCACGCAGGACCTGATCGACCGCATCAACCAGTTCGCGTTCCCGGTCCAGGGCGAGCTCCCGGCGCCGCCGTGCGAGAAGCAGGGCAAGTTCACGACCGGCGGGGAGACGACGGACTACCCGCACGTCCGTCCCAAGTAGCCCCCTATCCTCGGCTGGATGGCTCCCGTGAGGACGCTCCTCGAACGGGTCGTGCGGGCCGCCGGCCGGCGGCCCGGCCGGGTGCTGATCGCCGTCGCGATCGCGGCCGGGATCGCGGCCGCGCTCGCGCTGCGGCTCGAGCCGAGCACGGCGCCGGAGACGCTCGTCGGGAAGGGGTCGGACTCCTACCGCGCGACCGAGGTCTACCGCGACCGCTTCGGCGACCACTCGATCGTCGTGCTCGTGCGCGGCGACCTCGCGAACCTCGTGCTGACCGACAACCTCGGGCGCATGCTCGGTCTCGAGGGCTGCCTGTCGGGCAACAAGCCACCCGACCAGGAGGCGCCGGGCGGGAAGGGCTCGCCGTGCGCGGAGTTCGCGCGCACGAAGCCGGTCAAGGTCGTCTACGGCCCGGGGACGTTCATCAACGCGGCGGTCGGCGAGATCAACGACCAGTTCCAGAAGCAGCTCGGCTCCAAGGCGCAGGAGGCCGAGCGCGCGAAGCAGGCGGCGCGCAAGCTCGCCAAGGCGCAGGGGCGCGACAAGGCGGGCCAGGAGAAGGCGGCCAACGCCGCCGAGCAGCTCGTCTACGCGGAGTTCACGCGCGACCTGCTGACGCTCAACCTGCGCTACGGGCTCGGCCTGAAGGGCCTGCCGCGGCTCGACGACCCCGACTTCGTCTCGGCGCTCGTGTTCGACCCGGCGCGCGGCGCGACGACCCCGAAGGCGCGCTTCGCCTACCTGTTCCCGAACCGGCGCTCGGCGGTCATCCAGGTGCGCCTGAAGCCCGACCTCTCAGAGGCGCAGCGGCGGCGCGCGATCGAGCTCGTGCGCGGCGCGGTGGCGATGAAGGAGTGGCAGCTCAAGGACGCCAGCTACACGGTCACCGGCGCGCCGGTGGTGGTCGAGGACCTCGCGGCGGCGCTCACCGACTCGCTGCTGCGGCTGCTCGTCGTCGCGCTGCTCGTGATGGCGCTCGTGCTCGCGTTCGTGTTCCGCAGCCGCCTGCGCCTGCTGCCGCTCGCGGTGGCGCTCGCGGCGGTGTCGATCACGTTCGGGCTGATGGCGCTGCTCGGCACGTCGCTGACGATGGCCTCGATCGCGGTGCTGCCGGTGCTCCTGGGGCTCGGCGTCGACTACGCGATCCAGTACCAGGCGCGCGTGGAGGAGGAGGGCGGTGACGCGGAGCGGACCGCGCGCATCGCGGTGCCGACGATCGCGACCGCCGCGCTGGCCACGAGCGTGGGCTTCCTCGTGCTGCTGCTGTCGCCGGTGCCGATGGTGCGCGGCTTCGGCGTGCTGCTCGTCGCCGGCATCGCGATCGCGTTCTTCCTCGCGCTCAGCGCGGGCACCGCGGCGCTCGCCGCGACCGCGCGGCGGCGTGGCGCGGGCGGCGCCCTGGGCGACTCGGCGCGTGGCGCGGCCGAGCTCGTCGACGGCCTGGGCGCGCGGATCGGGCGCGCGCTCGGCCCGCTGCGGCGCCTGGGCGGGCGCGTGCGCGAGCGGACGCTGCGCAACGCGCTCGAGCGGCCGCGGCGCGTGCTGCTGATCGGGCTCGCGATCGCGCTCGTGGGGCTCGCGGTCGACTCGCAGACGCGGGTCACCTCCGACCTGCGCGAGCTCGTGCCGCAGGATCTGCGCGGCGCGCGCGACCTCGACGCGCTGCAGAAGGCGACCGGCGTGGCGGGGGAGATCGACGTCGTGGTCGAGAGCGACGACCTCACCGACCCGAAGGTCGTGAAGTGGATGCGCGACTACCAGGCGGGGCTGCTCAAGGAGTTCGGCTACTCGTCGAAGAACGGCTGCGGGCAGGCCGAGCTGTGCCCGGCGCTGTCGCTCCCCGACCTCTTCCGCTCCGAGGACGCGGCGAAGGACCAGGCGCGCATCCGCGCGCTGCTCGACGCCGTGCCGGCCTACTTCTCGCAGGCCGTCATCACCGCCGACCGCAAGACGGCGACGCTCGCGTTCGGCGTCAAGCTGATGCCGCTCGACGACCAGAAGAAGGTCATGGACGCGATGGAGCGCGAGCTCGACCCGCCGGCCGGGGTGACCGCCCGGCTCGCCGGCCTGCAGGTGCTCGGCGCGCAGGCCAACGAGGCGCTGTCCTCGCCGTGGCGGCGGCTCGGGACGCTGCTCGCCGGGCTGCTGGCGGTCGGGCTGGCGCTGCTGCTCGTGTACCGCCGCTGGGAGCGCGCGTGGATCCCGCTCGTGCCGATCGCGCTCGCCACCGGCTGGTCGGCGCTCGTGCTGTTCGCGCTGCGGGTGCCGCTGAACCCGATGTCCGCGACGCTGGGCGCGCTCGTGATCGCGATCTCGACCGAGTTCTCGGTCCTGCTCACCGCGCGCTACCGCGAGGAGCGGGCGCGCGGGCTCGAGCCGGCCGAGGCGCTGCGGCGCACGTACGCGTCGACGGGCGCGGCGGTGGTGGCGTCAGGCGCCACCGCGATCGCGGGCTTCGCCGTGCTGGCGCTGTCGGACATCCAGATGCTGTCGGACTTCGGGCGCGTGACCGTCGTCGACCTGTCGGTGTCGCTGCTCGGGGTGCTCGCCGTGCTGCCCGCGGTGCTGATGCTCGCCGAGCGCCGCGCCGCCCGGGCGCAGCCGCCCGCGCCGGGCCCGGCGGGCGTCGTCGAGGAGCCGGCCATCCCGGCATGAGCGAGCCTGCGCCGCCGCGCCCGCCCGCGGGGTCGTCGCGCTACACGTGGGTGATCGGGGTGCTCGCGCTGGTGGCGATCGGCTACATCACGCTCAACACGCTGGGCACCGACGCGCCGGGCTCGCGCGGCGTGCCCGAGGGGGAGAAGCTGCCGCCGTTCGCGGTCCCGCTCGCGGCCTCGAAGCTCCAGGGCGACGCGCAGGTCGATCCGTCGAAGGCGTGCAAGGTGCGCGGGCCCGCCGTCCTCAACTCGTGCGAGCTGGCCGAGCGGGGGCCGGCCGTGATCGCGTTCTTCGCCACGCGCTCGACGCGCTGCGAGCGCCAGATCGACGTGGTCGAGCGGGTCCGCCGGCGCTTCCCGGACGTCGGCTTCGCCGCGGTGTCGGTGCGCGGGGACCGCGACGAGGTGCGGCGGATCGCGCGCCGGCGGGCGTGGGGGATGCCGGTCGGCTACGACCGCGACGGCGCGGTCTCCAACGCCTTCGCGGTGGCGATCTGCCCCACGATCACGTTCGCGCGCCGCGGCGGCAAGGTGGCAGGGACGTCGTTCGAGCACCTCGACGAGGCGGAGCTGGCGCGGCGGGTCGAGGCGCTGCGATGACCTGGATCGCGCCGGAGGTCGCGCAGGAGTTCCCAGAGCTGCGCCTCCACGAGCAGACGCTCGCGGCGAGCTCCGGCCCCAGCCCGCCCGAGCTGCGCGAGCGCCTGCGCCTGCTGTCGGATCGCTTTCGCGGCCCGCAGGCCGTGGCGCTGCGGCAGCAGCCGGTGCCGTGGGCCTACCGCGTGTTCTTCCGCCACATCGGCCTCGACCCCGACGAGCAGCGCACGCCGGTCGAGGCGCTCGCGCTCGACCGCATCAAGCACGGCGGGTTCCGCTCGGCCTCGCTGCTCGACGACGCGCTCACGGTCGCGATCGTGGAGACCGGCGTCGCCGTGTCGGCGCTCGACGCCGACCGGGTCGAGGGCGAGCTCGGGCTGCGCCCCGCGGAGCGCGGCGAGCACTTCGGCGAGGGCGAGTACGCGTCGGACATCCCCGCGGGCCGCCTGCTGCTGGCCGACGACGCCGGGCCGGTCGGCGTCCTGTTCGGCGCCACCGTCCCCGGGCGCGGCGTGAGCCGCGAGACCACGCGGATCACCCTGCTCGCCGTCCAGGTCGCCGGCGTCCCCGACATCCACGTCGAGGAGGCGCTGTGGACGGTCGCCGACATCATCGGCGGCCCCTAGCCACCGCGCGCAGCGCGTCGAGCGTCGCCGGCCGCCGCGCCATCGACATGAGGTGGCGCGCGACTTCCTGGACGAAATGTCACCGGGCTGAAAGGCGCAAGTCCGCGTCAGCTGCTTCGTTCTCAGCCGCAGATGATCTGGACCTTCGTCGCGGAGGATCCCGCCACGCCCCAACGGGCGCGGGAGGCCGTGCGCACGTTCGCCGCCGAGCAGGGCGCCGACGCCGACACGCTCGCCGCGATCGAGCTGTGCGTCTCCGAGGCGGTCAGCAACGCGGTCAAGCACGCCTACCGCAAGCTCGGCCGCTGCGGGCCGATCGAGGTCGAGGCCCGCCACCCCGGCGGCTACCTGAGCGTGTACGTCCGCGACGACGGCTGCGGCCCACGCCGGCGCGAGGACAGTCCCGGGCTCGGCCTCGGGCTGCCGCTCATCGGCCAGACCGCGGCCGATCTCGAGGTCCGCCCCCGGCGCACCGGCGGCACCGAGGTGCTGATGGTCTTCGAGCTCAGCGAGAGCCGCGTGACCTAGGCCACGCCGGCGTCGATCAGGAGCCTCCAGACGACCTCCTGGTCGACGACCTCGACGCCGAGCTTCTCCGCCTTCGCGGTCTTGCTCGCGCCGACGTCGGTGCCGCAGATCAGCATGTCGGTGTTGGCCGACACCGACGACGCGGTCGTCGCGCCCGCCCGCTCGGCCAGGCGCTGGAACGTGGGTCGCGGGATCTTCTCGCCCGAGCGCGGATCGGCGATCGAGCCCGTGATCACCACCGTCTTGCCGGCCAGCGGCGCGTCGGCGGCCACCGCGGGCGGGAGGTCCTCCTCGCGCACGTCCAGCGAGACGCCCAGCTCGCGCAGCCGCGCCAGCTCCGCCCGCGTGCTCTCCCGGTTGAGGTGCGCGTGCAGCGAGGCGGCCACCTTCGGGCCGATGTCCTCGACCTCCTGCAGCGCCTCCTCGCTCGCGTCGGCGACCTCCTCGAGCGTCGAGTAGCCCGCGCGGCAGAGGCGCGTCGCGGTGGCCTCGGAGGCCATCGGGATCGCCAGCCCGATCAGCGCCCGCCGCAGCCCGACGTCGCAGGTGGCGCGGATCGAGTCGATCATGCGGTCGGCGGAGACGTCGGCGATGCCCTCGAACTCGAGCAGCTGCTCGCGCGTCAGCGCGTAGAAGTCCGACACCCGCTCGAGCAGCTTGTGCTCGTTCAGGCGCTCGATCCACACCGGCCCGACCGCCTCGATGTCGGCGGCGGCCCGCGAGGCCCAGTGGATGAGCCGCCGCACCGTCTGCGCCGGGCAGGCGACGTTCGTGCAGTAGAGCTCGCGCGAGTTGCCCTGCTCGGTCAGCGGCTGGGCGCACGAGGGGCACGTCGACGGCGGCTCGATCTCGCGCTCCTCGCCCGTGCGCTTCGCGGCATCCAGGACCCCCGCCACGAACGGGATCACGTCGCCCGCCCGCCGGACGAGCACGGTGTCGCCGATGCGCACGTCGCGCGCCCGGATCACCTCCTGGTTGGCGAGCGTCGCGCGCGTGACCGTCGTGCCGCCGACGAACACGGGCTCGAGCACGGCGACCGGCGCCACCTTGCCGATCTTGCCGACGTCCCACACCACGTCGGCGAGCACCGTCGTCTTCTCCTCGGCCGCGAACTTGAACGCGAGCGCGCCGCGCGGGCTGTTGGAGCGCGTGCCGGCCGCGGCGTAGGCGCCCCGGTCGGCGAGCCGCAGCACGGCGCCGTCGAGGTCGTAGTCGAGCTCGTTGCGCTGCGCCTCGATCTCCTCGATCACCGCCTGCGCCGCCGCGGCGTCGTCGCAGTGGCGCATGTCGGCGGCGTCGAAGCCGAGGTCGCGCAGCGCCTTCTCGAGGTCGGCCTCCGCGCCGTCCTCGGTATGCAGGTCGAACGCGAAGAAGCGCAGGTCGCGCCCCTTCACCGTCGCCGGGTCCTTGGCGCGGATCGTGCCCGCGGCGGCGTTGCGCGGGTTGATCAGCGGCTTGTCCGGGTGCTCGGCGTTGTAGGCGGAGAACGTCGAGCGCAGCATCACGAGCTCGCCGCGCACCTCGGTTCGCGCGTCGGCGTCGATGCGGTCCGGCACCCCCGAGGACATCGCGCGCACGAGCGGCGTCACGTCGTCGCCGGTCGTCCCGTCGCCGCGGGTGATCGCGCGCGCGAGCCGGCCGCGCTCGTAGACGACCGCGAGCGACAGGCCGTCGAGCTTGGGCATCACCACCACCGGCTGGCCGGGGAAGCGGGCGAAGAACTCGGCGACCTGCTCCGGCGTGTTCGCCTTCTGGAGCGACAGCATCGGCCGGCTGTGGCGCACCGGCGCGTGCAGCACCCCCGGCGCGCCGACCTGCTCGAGCGGGTTGGGATCGGGCGTGAGCTCGGGGTGCTCGGCGATCAGCGAGCGCAGCTCGTCCTCGAGCGCGTCGTAGTCGGCGTCGGCCACGAGCGGCTCGCCCTCGTAGTAGGCGGCGCGCAGGTCGGTCAGCCGCGCCGCGAGCTCCTCGATCCGCGTCGCGGTGTCCGTCCCGGTGCTCACACCGTGAACGCTACGCGCAGACGGTGAAGCGGCGCTTCACGGTCTCCTTGCGGAGCTTCTTGCTGCCCGGGCGCCGGTAGTAGACGCGCGCGTAGACGTGGTGCGGCCCGGGGGAGAGGTGGATCATCAGCGTCCGCTTGTACGGTCGCCGGCGATCGCTGCGGGCGACCACGCGGCCCTTCTTGCGGTAGTAGAAGACGACGCGGTTGACGCGCGGCTTCGCGCGCCCCTTGCGCTTGCGGACCGACAGCGACACCGGCATGCGGCGGCCGCGCGGCGCGCAGTCGAGGCCGACGCCGAGCGAGACCCCGTTGCTCGACGGCGGCGGCGGAGGCGGAGGCGGCGGGGTCGGCGCCGGCGTCGGCGCCGGGGTGGGGACCGGTGTCGTGTTGTCCGGCGGCGGCACGCCCGTCGACTTCATCGCGCTGCAGCCCTTGGTCTGCACGCACACCGCGACGCTCACGACCTGCGAGCCGAAGTTCAGGTTCGAGCAGCCCTTGTTGTGGTTGTTGGCGTCGTAGTAGGGCGAGCGGTAGGCGGGGTAGGTCCCGCGCGTGACCACGCGCGCGTAGGCGCGGTGCCCGTCGTCCTTGCGGTCGCAGACGTCGACGGTGTGCGCGTTCTGGCGCACGCAGACCACGCTGCCGTCCTGCGGCGCCGGGTGGGTGACGCACACGTCCTGCGCCTGGCCCTGGGCGATCGCCGGCACCACGACCGCGGCGACCACCATGAACGTGAAGATCCCCCCGCGCGCTCCCACCTCGCGGAGGGTAGCGTCAAGCCGGCTGCTGCGCGCCGGCCGCTACGGCGCTCGGGACCGCGCGCAGGTGCCGCGCCCGCGGCTGCTCGACGACCGCGCGGAACGCCTCGACGACCGACGGGTCGAACTGGGTGCCCGCGCAGCGGTCGAGCTCGGCGAGCGCCTCCTCGCGCGGCAGCGCGCGCCGGTAGGGGCGGTCGGTGACCATCGCGTCCCAGGCGTCGCAGACGCCGATCACGCGCGCGCCGAGCGGGATCTCCTCGCCGGCGAGGCCGTCGGGGTAGCCCGCGCCGTCCCAGCGCTCGTGGCTCGAGCGGACCAGCGGCGCGACGTCGAGCAGCGCGGGCGCCGTCGCGAGGATGCGCTCGCCGATGAGCGTGTGGCGGTGCATGAACGCCCACTCGTCGTCGTCGAGCGGCCCGGCCTTGGTGAGGATCGAGTCGGGGATCGCGAGCTTGCCGATGTCGTGCAGCTCGGCGCCCTGGCGGATCGCGCGCACGACGTCGGGCTCGAGGTCGAGGCGCTTCGCGGTCAGCTCGGCCAGCTCGGCGACCTCGCCGCCGTGCGTGCCGAGGTGCGGGTTGCGCTCCTGCACGGCGCGCAGCAGCACGTCCTTGGCCTGGTTGCTGGCCGAGGTGCGCCCGCCGCGCTTGTGCGCGTACATGCGGCGGTCGGCGATCGACAGCGCGTCCGAGACCGTGCGCGCCTCGCTGGGCAGCGCCACGGTGCCCGCCGAGGCGGTCACCGCGAAGCCCTCGCCCTCCTCGGAGAGCGCCTGGCGCGCGCGCCCGACGAGGTCGGCGCTGTGGTTGGCGGGGAAGAGGACGCAGAACTCGTCGCCGCCCATGCGGAACGCGCGGCCGGTGCTGCCGACCTCGGCGAGGCTGGAGCCGAGGCGCTGCAGCAGCAGGTCGCCGGCGGGGTGGCCGAAGTGGTCGTTGTAGGCCTTGAAGCCGTCGAGGTCGAACAGCGCGAGCACGACCGGCTCGGGCGCCGAGACCGCCAGCCGGCTCTCGAGCTCGGCGATCAGCGCGCGCCGGTTGCCGAGCCCGGTGAGCGCGTCGGTCGCCGCCTCGCGGCGGCTGGCGCGCAGCATCCGGCCGTTGTCGCGGAACGTGCCGCCGAGGCGCACGACGACGGCGAGCACGCAGCCGCCGGCGGCCCACACGGCGACCTCGTCGAGGCGGTGGTAGTGGTCGAGCAGCAGCAGCCCGGTCGCGGACAGGCCGGCGGCGACCGGGACGGGGAGGAAGCCGCGGTCGCGCAGCACGCTGCCGTCGAGCCGCCCCGGCGTCTGCCAGGCCGCTGCGCCGACGAGCACCATCCCGGCCGGCCACGCGGCGTCGAGCACGCCGCCGACCTCGTAGCTGCCGGTAGCGGTTCCATAGAGGTAGATCGTGTCGGCGACGGCGAGCAGGGCGAAGCCGGCGATCGCGAACGACCACGCGCGCCACGCGCGCATGCCGAACACGCCGAGGAGACCGGCGATCAGGCCCAGCAGCAGTGCGTCGGCGACCGGGTAGGCGAGGTTGGTGGCGACCAGGAGCGGGTCGCCGCCGGTGTCGTCGACCACCCGGCCGTAGACGAGCGCGGAGGCGACCGCGCTGAAGCCCAGCGCGACGATCACGAAGTCGACCCAGAGCATCCACGGCAGCCGCCCGGCGCGGGAGCGCGCGAGCAGCAGCAGCCCCACGTAGACGCCCGGGTAGAGGCCGAGGTAGAGCGCGTCGGCCAGCGACGGGTAGGGGATCACGTCGCGGTTCTGGAGGAAGACCGTGTAGTAGAACTCGGCCGCGACGAAGCTGACCATGCCGAGGCCGATCGCCAGCCACGCGAGGCGCTCGGCCGGGTGCGTGAAGGCGCGCCACAGGCAGCACCCGGCGGCGATCACCTCGACCAGCTCGTAGAGGTGCTCGGCGAACGGCGGCCACTCCGGGCCGACGCCGGCGTAGTGCAGGACGAGCACGCCGACGAGCAGCGCGGCGAACGCGAGGGTCAGGCGGGCAGGATGAGGACGCGGGCGGCGCAGCACCACCCGGTGAACATCGTCAACAACGGGGAAATGTTTGAGCGCTCAGCGCGGTACGGCGGGGAGGCCGTCGATGCTCTGCGCGTTGTGCTCCGCCTGGTAGCTGACGTAGGCGTCCGAGCCGTGGGTGCGCACGCGCTTGCGGGTCGACGCGTCCATGTGCGGGCGCTCGCCGGAGTACTCCATCAGCGGCACGCCGTAGCCGCACGACGAGCCGATCCGGGCGACGTCGACGACGACGATCGCGCGCCGGCCCTCGGGCAGCGTCGGCTCCTCGAAGCCCGCCTCCTCGAGCAGCGCGCCGAAGCGCTCGTCGGCGGGCAGGACGATGTCCGCGCGCCCGTGCAGGCGGACGATCCGCGGCGGCCCCTCGAACGCGCAGAACATGACCACGACGCGCCCGTTCTCGCGCACGTGGGCGATCGTCTCCGCGCCGCTGCCGACGTAGTCGAGGTAGGCGACGCTGTGCGGCCCGAGCACGCGCAGCGTGCCGCCCGGGCCCTTCGGCGAGATGTTGATGTGCCCGTCGGCGTCGAGCGGCGCGCTGCCGACGAAGAACATCGGCTGCCGCGCGATCCACTCGCGCATGTGGTCGTCGATCTCGTCGTAGGTGCGGGCCACCTAGCTCAAATCCTCGCAGGGTGGCGTCCAGGGGTCTGTGGCCCGTGCGGCCATCAGCCCAATTCTCGCAAGGCGGCGATCAGGCGGTCGGTGGCCGCGGCGTCGCGCAGCGTGATCCGCACGTGGCGCTCGTCGCCCCAGCGCTCGCCGGACGCGACCGCGATGCGGCGGACCTGCAGGTGGTCGGCGATCGCCTGCCCATCGTGGCGCTCGGAGGAGAGCCACACGAACGGGGCGGAGCTCGGCTCGAACGTCAGCGACGTGCCGCGCAGCGCGCGGGCGAGCCGCTCGCGCTCGCGCCGCGCCGCCGCGCGCCGGCGGGCGAGCACGCTGTCGCCGAGCTCGAGCGCCCATGCCGCCGCGGCCTGGGCGGGCGCGTTGACCGAGAACGAGGGGGTCAGGCGGTCGGCGAGCTCGGCGCTCGGGGTGAGCACGTAGCCGATCCGGAAGCCGGCCATCGCGTGGGCCTTGGCGAACGTGCGGAACACCAGCAGGTTGGGCAGCTCGGCGACGAGGCTCGCGCTGTCCTCGCCCGGCTCGAGGAAGTCGGCGAGCGCCTCGTCGAGCAGCACCCAGACGCGCTCGCCGACGCGCTCGCACAGCGCGCGCACCGCGTCGCGGGAGACCAGGGCGCCGGTCGGGTCGTTGGGGCTCGAGAGCGCGACCGCGCGCGTGTCCGCGCCGGCGCGGCCGGCGAGCGAGTCGAGCGGGACCGGCACCGGGCGGCCGCCGGCGTGCCGCGCGAGATCGGGCAGCGGGTGCCAGCCCGGCCACGCCACGAGCAGCTCGCCGCCGCCCGCGACGAGCTGCGCGCACGCGTCCATCAGCAGCTCGGCCGCGCCGTGGCCGACCGCGACCCGGTCGCGCGGCAGACCGTGGCGCTCGGCCGCGAGCTCGCGCACCTCGGTCGCGGCGGGGTCGGGGTAGGCGTTCATGCGCCGCCGCAGCGCGAACGTGGCCGCGTTGACGGCCTCCGGGTGCGGCGGCTCGTGCCACGCCGTGCGGGCGAGGTCGAGCTCGGGCACGAACACGAGCTCGCGCGCCCGCTCCTCGTCGCGGCGCTCGCGCAGCTCGCGCGACACCTCCTCGGGCGGGAGCGCCTGGTACTGCCGGTAGCGGTCGAAGAGGCGCCTCACTGCGGCGCCAGCGACGGCGCGGGCCCTTCAAGGATCAGGAACCAGAAGCCGAACGCGAGCCCGGCGACGATCGCCGTGACCGCGAAGATCCGGGGCAGCGCGCCCTCGCGCTGGTCGATGCCGCTCGCGCGCCGCACGACCTTCCAGATCGCGTCGAGCCGCACGGCGAGCATCAGCGTGAGCATCAGCGAGGCGATCATCCCGGCGAACGCGACCGCGATTCCCAGGGTCACCGAGCCGGAGTGGTAGTCGACCTGCGAGCCCACCCACAGCCACGCGACCGGCTGCGGGCCCCACAGCGTCAGGCAGACGAGCGTCTCGACGACGAGGATGAAGGCGGCCAGGGCGCGGTCGATGCGCCGCCGCCGCGCGCTGCCGGGGTCCGGGTCGCCGGCGTAGTGGACGCGCGCGGTGCCCGGCCGCCGCCCGATGAACAGGCCACCCGTGTCCGTGGGATCGTTGCGCGCCATCAGCGGCGTTCGAGGATAGAGCCCGGTGGTACATTGGCCGCACCGCAAGGAGGTGCAGCATGGTGTACCTGGAGTCGCTCGCGGGGTCGGCAACCACCCCGCTCACGCATGAGGTCGACGAGCGCGCCGCCCGCCGCACGCTGCGCGCGCAGATCTCCCGCCTCGAGCGGGACCTCGCCTCCGCGGTGCTCGCCGCGTACCCGCACCTGCCGGCCGGCAGCGCCGGCGTGCCGTCCCGCGGCCCGCGCCTGCTGTCGCTCGGGGAGCTCGAGCGGATCCGCGACGACCTCGCCGACCGCGTCGCCGCGGCGCGCGCGGACGCCGTCCGCCAGGGCGAGCGCCAGGCCGAGCGGCGGCTGCTGATCGAGCGCATGCTGCTCGACCCGGGCGCCTACAAGTGGGTCCGGGTCTCGAACGCCGACATCGGCGAGCCGGGCTGCAAGAACTGGCACGTCGTCCCGCGCCTGGGCATCGTCGGCATGCTGGCCGGCTGGTGGCACGTCAAGATCTCCTCGGGCTGCCCGTTAGCCACCTGACATCCTCGCTCTGATGGGCCGCCGCAGCCGCGCACGCCGCGCCGCGTCACCGCCGCCGACCGCCGCCGCGACACCGCCGCCGGCGCTCAGTCCCGCGCGGCTCGACGACGAGCGCCCGAAGGCGCCGTGGCACCCGTTCCCGCTCGTCGAGCTGTGCGTGCTCGTCGGGATCGGCCTGCTCATCACCGGCTTCGTCACCGGCCTCGACACCGACGGAGGCCGCGTCGCGCTGCTGTGCGGGCTCGTGCTCGCGTCGCTCGGCGGGCTCGACACCGCCGCGCGCGAGCACTTCAACGGCTACCGCTCGCACTCGAGCGTGCTGGCGGGCCTGCCCGCGGTGCTCGCGGCGGGCGCGCTGTACTTCGCGGGGGCGCCCTGGATCGCCGTCGTCGGGGTCGCGCTCGCCGTCTTCGCGGGCGCGCTGTGGGCGTTCCGCACCGTCTTCCGGCGCCGCTCGGGCGGCCTGACGTTCCGCTGACAACTAGGCTGCCGCGCGATGAACGACGAGCGGCGCATGCAGTTGCGCGGGTTGCACCACATCACGGCGATCTCGAGCGACCTCGAGGCGACGATCGCGTTCTACCGCGACGTCATGGGCCTCGCGATCGTCCAGGACGGCCCCAGCGACGACGACCCCGGCAGCCGCCACGTCTGGTTCGGCGCGGTCGACGGGCAGGCCGGGGCGCTGCTCTCCTTCATGGAGTACCCGCAGCTGCCCAAGGGCGTGACCGGCGTCGGCTCCACGCACCACTTCGCGCTGGTGGTGGACTCCGCCGAGGAGCTCGAGGCCTGGCGCGACTACCTGCGCGGGCGCGACGTCGAGTGCACGGATCTCTACGACCGTGGCGCGTTCAGGTCCCTGTACCTGCACGACCCCGACGGCCACGTCGTGGAGATCGCCACACGGGGGCCGGGCTTCGCCGCCGGCCCCCGCGGGTAGCGATCGGAGCTCGTCTCAGTTGCGAGCGGCCCAGTCGGCGACGGAGAACGGGTCCACGTTCACATCGGCGACGTCGCCGCGCAGTCGCGCCGCAAGAGCGCGCCGCTGGCGCTCGGTCATCGATCCAACGGTCTTGGTCTCGGACATCGGGATCGAGGCCAGGAACCGCCGGCAGCGCGTGCGGCCCCAGCGGTGCTGGCTCATCAGCAGATCGGCGATGGCCATGCTCTCGGCCTCCCATGGGCACTCGAGCACGACCTCGGCAACCGTCGTCTCCCCGTCCGTGACCTGCCGCTTCAGTTCCGCCCTGGCCAGGCGGACGCGATTGGCCTGCTGCAGCGCGCGCATGTGCTGCGGCGCAGGCGCTGTCGCCGTTGCTGCCTCCATTGAACCTCCCCGCGGCTCATCCTCTCCCGACGAGCCGAGAATCGTTTGTATGACGCGGCCCTCGGCACGCGCGATGCGGCGCGAGAGCGAAACCAGGCACCGGCAGAACCGCCGCCTCCTGGCGGCTCTCCGTCCGAGTCCTAGCCTGCTGTTCCCCTCTCTCCCCGACTCGCGTGTGGCGTGTCGACCGGTTGCGAACCGTAGTCAGTCCACGCGCATCCGTGCAACGCTCAACCACCCTCGGCATTCGCAAAAAGCGGGTGATTTCTCGCACAGGGCGCTTGTGCGTTCTTGGACAAGACCGGAAGAAAGCAAACCGTGTCCCAGAGCCAAGACTGTGGTAAAGGGCTGCACATGAGCAGGGTTGGGGTCGATGTTGGGGGAACTTTCACTGATCTAGTCATCCTGACTGATCGCGGCGTCGTGACCGGGAAGGTCCCGAGTACGCCGTCTGACCAGTCGGAGGGCGTGCTGCACGCGCTCGAAGGGGTCGACGCGGGCGCCGTGAGCGCGTTCGCGCACGGCATGACGGTCGCCACCAACGCGCTGCTCGAGCGCCGCGGCGCGCGCACCGCGCTCGTCACGACCGCCGGCTTCCGCGACCTCATCGAGCTCGCCCGCCAGGACCGCCCCGCGCTCTACGACCTGGCCGAGCGGCGGCCGGAGCCGCTCGTCCCGCGCGACCTGCGCTTCACCGTGCGCGAGCGGATGGGCCCGGAGGGCGAGATCGAGGCGCTCGACGACGCCAGCGTGCAGGAGGCGGTCGACGCGCTGCGCGAGGCCGAGGTCGACGCCGTGGCGGTCTGCCTCCTGTTCGCGTTCCTGCACCCCGAGCACGAGCAGCGCGTCGGCGAGGCGGTGCGCGAGGCGCTCGGCGACGTCCACGTCTCGCTGTCGAGCGAGGTGCTGCCCGAGTTCCGCGAGTACGAGCGCTTCTCCACCACGGTCGCCGACGCCTACCTGGGCCCGAAGCTCGCCGCCTACCTCGAGCGGCTCGCGGGCGGGGCCGACGAGGCCGGCGTGCCGGCCCCGCTCGTCATGCAGTCCTCGGGCGGCGTCATCGACGTCGAGGAGGCGGCGCGCCAGGCCGCCGGCTGCGTGCTCTCCGGCCCGGCGGGCGGCGTCGTGGGCGCGGCGCACGTGGCGCGGGCGAGCGGTTACGAGGACGTGCTGACGTTCGACATGGGCGGCACGAGCACCGACGTCGCGCCGGTGCTCGGCGGCGAGGCGAGCACGACGACCGAGTCCGTGGTGGCGGGCGTCCCGATCAAGCTGCCGATGGTCGACGTCCACACCGTCAGCGCCGGCGGCGGCTCGATCGCGTGGGCCGACCCGGGCGGCGCGCTGCGCGTCGGCCCGCGCTCGGCCGGCGCCGACCCCGGCCCGGCCGCCTACGGCAAGGGCGGCGAGGAGCCGACGGTCACCGACGCCAACCTGCTGCTCGGCTACCTCGGCGACGGCGCGGAGCTGGGCGGCGAGCTGACGCTGTCGGCCGAGAGCGCCGAGGGCGCGCTCGCGGCGCTGGGCAAGGAGCTCGGCCTCGACGCGCTCGAGACCGCGCTCGGCGTCGTGCGCGTCGCCAACGCCGAGATGGGCCGCGCGCTGCGGGTGATCTCGGTCGAGCGCGGGCTCGACCCGCGCGAGTTCGCGCTCGTCGCGTTCGGCGGCGCCGGCGGCCTGCACGCGTGCGCGCTCGCCGAGGAGCTGGGGATCCCGGCCGTGCTCGTCCCCCGCGCCGGCGGCGTGCTGAGCGCCCTCGGGCTCGCGATGTCCGACGTCCGCCGCGACTACGTGCGCCCGCTGCTGGGCGGCGACGACGCGGTCGGGGCGTTCGAGGCGATGGAGGCCGAGGCGGGCGAGGACCTCGACGGCCCTGAGCTGCGCCGCCGCGCCGACCTGCGCTACCGCGGGCAGTCGTTCGAGCTGACGGTCGAGGCCGATGACCTCGACGGCGTGCAGGAGCGCTTCGCGGAGGCGCACGAGCGCCGCTACGGCTACCGCATGGAGGGCGAGGACGTCGAGCTCGTCAACGCGCGCGTGGTGGCGACGCTGCCGGTCGAGAAGCCCGAGCTCGCCGCCGAGGAGGCCGAGGGCGACGCCGACGCGGGCAAGCGCAAGGCGAACTTCGACGGCGACTGGAGCGAGGTGCCGGTCTACCGGCGCGCCGGCATGGGCGAGGGCTTCGCGGTCGACGGGCCGGCGATCGTGGAGTTCGCCGAGGCGACCTGCGTCGTGCGGCCCGGCTGGTCGGGCGCGGTCGACTCGACGGGCACGCTGGTGCTCGAGCGTTGAGCCTCGACCCCGTCACGCTCTCGGTGCTCGCGAGCGCCCTCTCCGGCATCGCCGAGGAGGCCGGAGCGGTGCTGATCCGCGGCGCCTACTCCTCCAACATCAAGGAGCGCCGCGACTGCTCGGCCGCGCTGTTCGACGCGTCCGGGGCGATGGTCGCCCAGGCCGAGCACATCCCCGTCCACCTCGGCGCGATGCCCGAGGCGGTCGCCGCGGTGATCGAGCACGAGCCCGAGGTCGGCGACGTCTGGATCGTCAACGACCCCTACCGCGGCGGCACGCACCTGCCCGACATCACGCTCGTCTCGCCGCTCGCCGTCGACGGCGACATCCTCGCCTACGCCGTCACTCGCGCCCACCACTCCGACGTCGGCGGGATGCGCCCGGGCTCGATGCCGGCCGACTCGACCGACGTCTACCAGGAGGGGATCGTGATCCCGCCGCTGCGCCTCGGCGACGACGTGCTCGAGCTGATCCTCGCCAACGTGCGCACGCCCGCCATCCGCCGCGGCGATCTGCGCGCGCAGACCGCGGCCAACCGGCTCGCGGGGCGGCGGCTGGAGGAGCTCGTCGAGCGGCGCGGGCGCGACGTCGTCGAGCAGGCGTTCGAGGAGGTCGTCGCGTACGCCGAGCGGCGCACGCGCGAGGCGCTGCGCGAGGTCCCCGACGGCACCTACGAGGCCGAGCGCGCGATGGAGGGCGACGGCGTCTCCGACGACGACGTGCGGATCGCGGTGGCGGTCACCGTCGACGGCGACGCGCTGTCGATCGACTTCTCCGGCACCGCCGACCAGGTGGCGGGCAACGTCAACTGCCCGCTGTCGGTGACCCGCTCGGCGTGCTACTTCGCGCTGCGCGCCCTGCTGCCCTCCGACGTGCCGGCCAACGCGGGCACCTACGCGGCGTTGAGCATCGAGGCGCCGAAGGGCTCCGTGGTCAACGCGCAGTCGCCGGCCGCGGTCGTGGCCGGCAACGTCGAGACCTCGCAGGCGATCGCCGACGCCGTGCTCGCCGCGCTCGGCCAGGCCGTCGAGCTCCCGGCCCAGGGCCAGGGCACGATGAACAACCTGATCATCGGCGGCCAGGGCTGGACCTACTACGAGACGATCGGCGGCGGCCAGGGCGCGAGCGCCTCCGGCCCCGGGCCGTCGGGCGTGCACGTCGGGATGTCGAACACGCTCAACACGCCGATCGAGGCGCTCGAGCTCGAGTACCCGATGCGCGTCGAGCGCTACGAGCTGCGCGACGGCTCCGGCGGCGACGGCGAGCACCGGGGCGGGGACGGCGTCGAGCGCGCCGTGCGCGTGCTCGAGCCGGCGACGCTGAACCTGCTCACGGACCGCCGCCGCCACGCCCCGGAGGGGCGCGAGGGCGGCGGCGACGGCGCGTGCGGGGAGAACCTGCTCAACGACGAGGAGCTGCCCCCGAAGGCCGCCCGCGAGCTCGCGGAGGGAGACGTCGTGGTCGTGCGCACGCCCGGCGGCGGCGGCTACGGGTCGAGCGGCTAGCCCGCGGGCGGTAAAGTCGGCGCGTGCCGCCGCACCGCATGACACGCGAGGACGTCGACTCCCTGGTCGAGGCGCGGCGCGAGCTCGGCGAGGAGATGGAGCCGGCCGTCATCGACGCGTTCCTGGATCGCGTCGAGGCCGCCGCGGAGGCGCGCGCGTCCGGGCCGAAGCCGGCCCGCCAGCCCAAGCCCGAGCCCGAGCCCTGGAGGGGCGACGGCCGGGGCGAGCAGCTCGCGCTCTCGATCATCTCGCTCGGCACCGGTATCCCGATCACCGCGATCGCCGCCGAGCAGGGCGGGGTCGTCGGGATGCTCGTCGTCTGGGCGGGCATCGTGGGCGTCAACTTCTCGTTCTCGCGCCGCCGTTGACGCACCCGGTGGCGGCCGCTCTGCGCGAGCGGCCTGCCGACCGCTTCGCTCGCGCGCCGCGCTGGCCGACGGCGCGACGCACGTGCTCGTCCTGCGCTCGCGCCGCGCCGGCGAGGCGGTCACCCCGCCGGGGCGGGTGAGCGGCACGCTCACGGGGCGGGCGCTGCGCCGCGTCTCACCGGCGCTCGAGGCCGCGTTCCGCACGCGCGTCGAGCGCGAGCGCGCCGACGAGGCGCTGCTCGCCGAGCACGACGCCGACCCGGCGCGCGAGCCGTCGATCCACTCGATCCGGCCCGCGCCGGACTCCGCGGTCCCGAGCCGGCTCGAGCGCGACATGGCCACCATCCGCGCCGGGCTGGAGGCCGGCCGCGCCGCCGCGCACGCGGCGCTGGGTGAGATCAGCGCTTCTCGTGCGGATAGGTCGCCGAGCGCGACTGGAACGAGAGGATCTTGGGGTTCTGCACGACCCCCTGCGCGATCTCGATCGCCCGGCGGATCGTCGGGTCGGCGTTCCAGGCCTCTGGGCCCGCCATCACGGTGGCGAGGAAGGGCATCAGCGCCTCGCTGACCTCCCACGTCGCCGCGTCCCACAGGTAGGACGGGCTGTGATCGACCGCGTAGTAGCGCACGCCGTTCGCGACGGTGAACATCGGATCGGCGAACGACGTCGGGCGCGCCCAGTCGAAGCCCATGCCCTCGTCGCAGGAGACGTCGATGAAGAGGCTCCCGGAGGCGAACCGGCCGAGCTCCTCCTCGAGCACGAACATCAGCGGGTCGTCGGGGTCCTGCAGCACGCAGTTGACGACGATGTCGTACTCGGCCAGCGCCTCGGCGACCGGCACGCGGCTCGAGCCGCTGAGCACGCGCGTGCGGCCCGGGTGCTCCGGGTCGCGCTCGTGGGGGACCAGCCGCGCCGGCGCCATCGGCGCGGCGACGGCCGCGACGTCGCGCAGCGTCAGCACCGTCACGTCGTGCACGCCGAGCGCGAGCAGCGCGTTCACGGCGCCGCGGGCGGTGGCGCCGAAGCCGATCACGGCGGCCCGCCGGCGCCGCCCGAACGCCCCCGTGGCGCCGGTCAGCGCCAGGGCATGGAGGACCGAGCAGTAGCCGGCCAGCTCGTTGTTCTTGTGGAAGACGTGGAGGCTGAAGTGGTCCTCGCGGGTCCAGTGGTTCATCGCCTCCCAGGCGATCAGCGTCAGGCGGCGGTCGATCGCGACCTGGGTGATCTGCTCGTCCTGGACGCAGTGGGGCCAGCCCCACAGCGTCCGGCCCTCCGGCATCGCCGCGAGGTCCTCGGGCGACGGCTTGGGGAGCACGAGGACGTCGCACTCCTCGACGAGCTGCTCGCGGGAGCGCACGCCGCCGACGTGCTGCGCGAGCTGCTCGTCGGTGACGCCGAAGCGCCGGCCGTAGCCGCGCTCGAGGAAGATCCGCTCCCGCAGCGGCGCCTCGATGCGTTCCAGATGGGCGGGATGGACGGGCAGGCGGTGCTCGTGCGGCTTGCGGGACGTTCCCGCGAGTCCCAGGCTCAGCAGCTCCACCCGAAGCCGGCTCAGCTGGTCACGTCGTGGATGAACTCGCCGAACGAGTCGGCGTTGAGGAGCTGCCGGAACGTCGAGTGCTCGCCGTAGTCGTCCTCGTGCGAGTAGCCGACGTCGAGCTTGCACCCGTACTTGTGGAACCACTCGTGGATGAACGTCGACGCCTGCGAGTGGAGATCGCGCTGCGTGCCGTCCCGTTTCGTGAACCAGAGCGGGTAGACCTCGATGTCGGCGCCCGGTATGCACCACGGCACCCACGCGAGCACGGAGTCGTCCTGCTCGGACTGGCACTCGTACTGCGGGTCGAACGACCAGTCCATCTCGCTCTTGAGGTTCCTGATGTTGGTGGCGACGAGCCCGGCGACGAACGTGGAGGTCGAGTTGAAGTGCTTCGCCAGCGCGGTGTGGACCTCGGCCGGGTCGGTGCCGTCGTAGTCGTTGGTCTTGCGCAGCGCGGTGTTGAGCATGCGGTTGGCCTTGTTGTGGGCGCTGAGGACCCGGCTCTCCTGGCTGGAGGAGCACTCGTCGAACGTGACCGTGCGGGCGACCATCTGGGCGACCGCGCGGTTGCCCGCCGTGCGCTGCAGCGCGAGCATCGTCTGGGCCAGCCCGGCACCACCGGGTGCGGCCGCCGGGCGCAGCGGGGCCGGCTCCGCGGTCGCGCGGGCCTCGACCCGCTCACCGTGGCTCGCGGCGGCCATGGCGCGACTCTAACCGCGCGGCGGCTCCGTGTCAGCTGCCGAAGTCGGTCGTGTAGGTGGCGCCGCCGCCACCGACGGGCGCACCGCGGACGATGCCGACGCCGATGACGCGGAAGCGTGAGCTGAGAATGTTCTTGCGGTGGCCGGCGCTGCGCATCCAGGCGGCGACGATCGCGCGGGGGGCGGCCTGGTTGCCGCTGCCCCAGGCGATGTTCTCGCCGACGCTCCAGCTGGCGCGGCCGTTCATCCAGCCGGTGCGGGCGATGCGGGCGCTGAAGCGCGCACCGCTCCGGGACTCATGGGCGAAGTAGCGCTTGTCGACCATGTCCTGCGAGTGGCGGCGGGCAGCGCGCTCGAGGCGCGCGTCGCTCTGCAGCGGGCGCAGGCCGTGGGCGGTGCGCTGGGCGTTGATGTGGCAGAGGGTGCTCGCGCAGGGCGCGGCGGCCATGGCCGGCGTCGAGGCGGCCGCACCGGTGAGGGTGCAGGCGGCGACGAGGGGAACTGCGAACCGGCGGAGCCGGCGGGTGGTGGACTGGCGCATCGGGCGACCTCAGTGATCTCGGGCGGCGAGCTCCCGAGATTCCTTCGGTGGTCCGGCTGACTCCGTGCTGGAGTCCCGTGACTTTGCGGACCCGTCTCACGACGGGGGTGCCTTTGTCGGGGAAGCGCCTTGGTTGACGTAATGCTGCTCTCCAATCTTCGTCGGCATCCCGTACAAGAAGCTTTAGTTCAATCAGGGAAGTTTGTGTAGTGATGAACCTGCCTGTAGTCTCGACCGAGTGCGTGTGCCCGAGGCAGGCGCCGTCCTCATCGTGGGCGTCGACGCGACGGAGCGCGGAGCGATCCGAGAGATGCTCGCGCCGCTCGGCTATCGGGTCGTCGACGCGGACTCCGAGGCGGCTGCCCGGCGTGTCGTGGAGGCCGAGCGGTTCGCGGTGATCGTCATGGACGCGCGGCCGGGCCCCGACGGCTACGAGACGGCCAAGCGCATCCGGCAGGCGACGGGAACGGAGCTCACGCCGATCATCTTCGTCACCGCGTTCGGGCGTGACGAGCTCGAGACGGCGGAGGCGTACGCCGGCGGCGCGGTCGACTTCGTGTTCACGCCGGTGCTCGCGGACGTGCTGCGGGCCAAGGTCTCGACCTTCATGGAGCTCTCGCAGCTCAATGCCGCGCTCCGCGACAGCGAGGTGCGCGCGCGGGCGGTGCTGGAGAACGTCGCGGACGCCATCGTGACCGCCACCGAGACCGGCGTCATCGAGTCGGTCAACCCGTCGGCGCTGCGACTGTTCGGCTACGGCGACGAGACGGAGATGATCGGCCGCCGGTTCGACGCGATCGTCGGACCCGGCGACCACGGCGACGCGACGGGCCGCCGCAAGGACGGCTCGTCCTTCCCGATGGTGCTGGGCATGAGCCGGATGCAGATCGACGGCCGCACGTTCACGATCGGCTCCATCCACGACGTCACGGGGCACCGCGAACGCGCGGAGCGCGACCGCGTCGCGTTCGAGGAGGCGCCGATCGGGAGCGTCATCACCTCGCCCGACGGCCGCATCGAGCGGGTCAACCAGGCGGTCTGCAACATGCTCGGGCAGACGGCCGACGAGCTCGTGGGCAGGCACTTCGCCGCTCTCGTCCATCCCGAGGATCGTCACACCGGCGCGGCCGCCCTCGACGCGCTCGTCCAGGGCGGGACGGGTACGAGGCGGTTCGAGGGCCGCTACCTGCGCCACGGTGGGCGGATCATCGAGGCGAGCGTCGCCGTCTCGGCGATCCGCGACGACCGCCAGGAGGTCATCCAGCTCTTCACCCAGATCGAGGACGTCACCGATGCGCGCCGGACGACGCGCGAGCTCGAGCAGTCGCAGTTCGAGATGCTCGCCCGGCTGGCCGCGGCCGCCGAGCTCCACGACGACGACACCGGCCGGCATACGCATCGGGTCGGCGAGCTGTCGGTGAAGATCGCCGAGCGCCTGGGGCTGGCCGACGGCCAGCTCCGCCTCGTCCCGCTCGCCGCCGCCCTGCACGACGTCGGCAAGATCGCGATTCCCGACGCGGTGCTCGCCAAGCCCGGCAAGCTGACCGAGGATGAGTTCGAGCACATGAAGACGCACACCACGGTGGGAGCGCGGATGCTCTCCGGGAGCGCGTTCGAGCTCCTCGCCCTGGCTCAGGAGATCGCGCTGACGCACCACGAGAAGTGGGACGGCAGCGGCTACCCGGCGGGGCTCGCGGGGGACGCGATCCCGATCTCCGGCCGCATCGTCGCGGTCGCCGACGTCTTCGACGCGCTCACGCACTCACGGCCGTACAAGCGCGCGTGGAGCGCCGCCGACGCGTTTGCGGAGATGCGGCGCCAGTCGGGCCTCCACTTCGATCCGCAGGTCCTCGACGCGTTCCTCAGCCGTCGCCCGGAACCGAGCGGCGCCGTCGCGGCGGCCTGACCTCAGCCGACGTCGACGATCAGCGCCGAGTGGTCACTCAGCCCCGCGCGGCGCCACTCGTGCGCGTACGCGGCGGCGACCGGCTCGAGGCCCTCCACCAGCACGTGGTCGAGCCGCCAGCCGCCACGGTCGTTCGCGAACGTCCAGCTCGCGGAGCGGTGGCCGTAGCCGTGCAGCGCGCGGTAGGCGTCGACCCAGCCGCTCTGACGCAGGCCCCACACGAGCGCGCGCTCCGCGTCGTCCCAGCGCGTGCCGCGCTCCGGCCGCAGCTTGCCCGAGCTCGCGTAGGCGAACGTCATCACGTCGCCGTCGTCATGCTCGCGGCGGGGCGTGTTGAGGTCGCCGCAGAGGACGCGCGGCGCCCGGCCGCCGGCGAGGTACGCGGCCACCGCCTCGTGCGTGCGGATCTTCGCGAGGTCGGGGGCGGGGGCGATCGGCGAGTGCAGGTTGACGATCTCGACCTCGCCGAGCCGCGTGCACAGGATGCGCTCGGGCCACGGCACCTCCGGCGCCGGCAGGACCTCGAGCGGCGAGCTCGCGGCGGTGAGGACGGCCAGCGGGCGCTTGCTGGCGGCGCGCTCCAGCGGTGCGCAGACGACCGACCCGTACGCCGCCAGCGACTCCTGCCACAGCGGCAGCGTCCGCGTCGTCACCTCCTGCAGCGCCACGACGTCGGCGCCTGCCGCGATCACCGCCGCGGCCTGCTCGGGCTGCCGCGTCACCCGGCCCGCGACGTTCCAGCTCAGCAGCCTCAGAGCAGCACGCGGGCGAGCGCCCGGTAGTCCTCGACCGGCGCCGGCCCGTGGCCGAGCGGCTGCAGGCAGACGTGGTCGGCTCCGGCGTCGAAGTGCGCCTGGACCGCCTCGGCGATCGCCTCGGGCGAGCCGTGCGGGATGACCGCGTCGATCAGGCGGTCGCTGCCGCCGTCCTCCAGGTCGCGCTCGGTGAAGCCGAAGCGCAGCAGGTTCGACGTGTAGTTCGTGAGCCCCAGGTAGGTCGCGGCGAAGGCGCGCGCGTCCGCGCGCGCCCGCTCGGCGTCCTCCTCGACGACGACCGCCAGCTCGGGCGCCACCAGCGCGTCCGGCCCGATGCGCTCGCGCGCGAACCGCGTGTGGTCGGGCGTCGTGAAGTACGGGTGCGTGCCCAGCGACCGCTCGGCCGCGAGGTCGAGCATCTTCGGCCCGAGCGCGGCGGCGACGAGCTCCTCGCGGGGGACGCCCTCGAGGCCGTCGAAGAACGCGCGCATCGCGCTCAGCGGTCGCGTGTAGTCGCTCGTCGCCTCGGGGTGCCCGACGCCGATGCCGAGCAGGAAGCTGCCGGGGTAGTCGCGGGTGAGCTCCGCGTGCTGGGCCGCCACGTCGGCCGGCTCGTGCTGCCAGATGTTGAGGATCCCGGTCGCGACGGTGATCTCCTCCGACGCCTCCAGGTAGCGGCGCGCGTCCGCGACCGACGGCGAGCTGCCGAGCCACAGCGTCCCGTAGCCGAGCGCCTCGAGCTCCGGCACGATCGCGGGCCCGGGCTGGTGGCGCCGCCAGATGCCGATCCGGCCGAGCCTCACTCGGGCCCCGGCAGCGCCCCGTGCTCGGCCTCGAAGCGCGCCTTGACCTCGCCGAACACGGCCAGCGCCCGGTCGAGCGTCGCGCGGTCGTGCGTGGCCATCACCGAGGTCCGCAGCAGCGCGCCGCCCGGCGGCACCGCGGGGTGCAGCGCGGTGTTGACGAACACGCCCGCGTCGTAGAGCGCCCGCCACAGCAGCACGGCCTTCCAGTCGTCCTCGACCAGCACCGGGATGATCGGGGTCGTCTGCGCGCCGCGGATCACGCGGTAGCCGAGGTCGTGCAGCCCGTCCTCGAGCACCCGCGCGTTCTCGAGCACGCTCGCGAACAGCGGCGGCCCGTCGTCCGAGCGGACCACGCGCAGCGCGGCCAGCGCGGCGCCGACCGCCGCCGGCACGGCGCTCGCGGTGAACAGGAACGCGCGCGACTGGATGCGCAGGTAGTCGATGACCTCGTGCGAGCCGGCGATGAAGCCGCCGCACGACGCGAGCGACTTCGAGAACGTGCCCATCCGCAGGTCGACGCGGTCCTCGACGCCGAACAGCTCCGACGCCCCCGCGCCGCGCGCGCCGAGCACGCCCGCGCCGTGGGCCTCGTCGACCATCAGCCGCGCGCCGTGCGCCTCGCACAGCGCGGCGATGTCCGGGAGCGGGGCGACGTCGCCCTCCATCGAGAACACGCCGTCCACCACCACGAGGACCCCGCCGCCGTCGTCCCCGGCGCGGACGAGCATCTTCTCGAGCTTGTCGAGCCGGTTGTGGCGGAACGGGCGCAGCTTCGCGCGCGACAGCAGGCAGCCGTCGAGGATCGAGGCGTGGTCCCCGGAGTCGGCGATCACGGTGTCGCCGGGCGCCAGCAGCGTGCCGAGCGTGCCGACGTTGGCCTGGTGGCCCGTGGTGAAGACGATCGCCTCCTCGGTGCCCATCCACTCCGCCAGCTCGCGCTCGAGGTCGAGGTGCAGCTGCGTGGTGCCGTTGAGGAGCCGTGAGCCGGTGAGGCCGGTGCCGTACTGCTCGAGCGCGTCACGCGCCCCCTGCAGCACCCGCTCGTCGGCGGTCAGCCCGAGGTAGTTGTTGGATCCGAGCATGACCCGCTCGGCGCCCTCCATCTCGACCACCGGGGCGGCCGGCGACTCGACCAGCCGGAAGTAGGGGAGGAGGTCCGCCTCGCGCGCCGCCTGGAGCTGCTCGGCGCGCTCGTGGCCCCGGACCTTCGCGAAGACGTCGATGGCGGTCGGCATATAGATTGCGGTCGGGTGGTCTCGAATCCGGTCGAAGTAACACCCGTCGGATCACGGCGCGACAGACGGGAGTTCATCGAGCTGCCGTACCGGCTGCACTCTAGCTCGGAGCAGTGGGTCCCCCCGCTGCGGCTGGAGCGGCGGCTGTTCCTCAGCCGGCGCCAGAACGCGTTCTTCAAGCACGGCAAGGCGCAGGAGTTCCTCGCCCGCCGCGGCGGGCGCGTGATCGGCCGCATCACCGGCCACTACGACAACGCGTTCAACCGCTACCACGGCAACAAGTGGGGGATGTTCGGCTTCCTCGAGTTCGAGGACGACCCCGACGTCGTGCCGGCGCTGCTGGAGGCCGCCGCCGGCTGGTTGCGCGAGCAGCACCGCGACCACATGATCGGCCCGATGGACTTCACGATGAACGACGAGTCGGGCGTGATGATCGAGGGCTTCGAGCGCCAGCCGATGATCAAGCAGCCCTGGCACCCGCCCTACTACCGGCAGCGCTGCGAGGAGGCCGGCCTGACCAAGGCGATGGACCTCCTGATGTGGGAGCTCGACATCTCCGACCGCGAGCACATGCTCCCGATCATCTTCGACCTCGCCGAGCAGCTCGAGCCGCGCCACGGCGTGAAGATCCGCAAGATGTCGCGGCGCGGGCTGCGGCGCGACATGGACCGCTTCGCCGAGGTCTACAACGAGGCCTGGAGCGAGAACTGGGGCTTCTCCCCGTACTCCGAGGACGACCTCGACCACTACGCCCAGGAGCTTCAGCTCGTCTTCGACAAGCACTGGTTCATGGTCGCCGAGACGGCCGAGGGGGAGACGGTGGCGGTCGCGATCACCGTGCCCGACATCAATCAGGTGCTCGTGAAGATGAACGGCCGCCTGCTGCCGTTCGGCTGGTGGCACTTCCTGCGGCGCAACAAGATCATGGACCGCGTCCGGGTCGGCTTCCTCGGCGTCAAGCCGTCCTTCCAGCACACGGGCGTGGCCGCCGCGATGTACGTCGAGCACTTCGACATGGCCAACGAGACGCCGCAGACGTGGGGCGAGATGGGCTGGATCCTCGAGACCAACAAGGACATGAACCGCGCGATGGAGGCGATGCACGGCCGCGTCGTGCGCCGCTACCGCGTCTATGAGCGTGATCTCAAGGGGGGTTGACCCCCCTTGAGGGCGCCCTAATCCGCTCGGTAGCGTTTGGCCATGGACCGCACAGACGAGCTCCGGGCGTCGCCCCCGATGTTCAACTCCGCGCTGCTGGACCGGTTCACGCGCGTGCACCCCGCCGTCCCGGTCCTGATCTACGTGCCCGTCATCGCCGTCCTGCTGCTCACCGGTGAGCAGCGCGTCGGCCTCGGCAACGCCATCGGCCTGACGCTCGGCGGCTACGCCGTCTGGACCCTGACCGAGTACTGGCTGCACCGCGTCGTCTTCCACTTCGAGCCCCAGCGCGGCCTCGGCGCGCGCCTGCACTGGATGCTCCACGGCGTCCACCACGACCATCCGAACGACCCGCTGCGGCTCGTGATGCCGCCGTCGGCCAGCGTGCCGCTCGCGAGCGCGTTCTGCCTCGTGTTCTGGCTCGTGCTCGGCTCCGACTACGCGCCCGCGTTCAGCGCCGGGTTCCTGGCCGGCTACCTCGCCTACGACATGGTCCACTACCACGTGCACCACCACCGGCCGCGCACGCGCGTCGGGCGGCGGCTGCGCGAGCTGCACATGCGCCACCACTTCCAGGACGACGAGCGCGGCTTCGGCGTCAGCGCTCCCTACTGGGATCGCGTGTTCGGGACGCAGCCGAACGACCGCCGCGACTAGCGTCGGCCGCGTACGTCATGCTGTGACGACGTGAGCGAGGAGCACGACATCGAGCCGTCCCCCGACGACGAAACGGTCGAGGTGGTCGAGGTCGTCGACGGCCTGCCGGTCGTCGCGGACCACACTCGCGTGCTGGAGCCCGCCATCCCGGCGCAGCTGCCGGCCCGCCAGGCCGCGGCGCTCGCCGCCACCGGCTTCGCCGCCGGCGCCGTGACCGCAGCGGTCGTGACGCGCCGCCGCGCCACGCGCCCCGCGCGCCGGCGCAAGCGCAAGAAGAACGCGATCGGCGAGATCGTGTCGAGCAACTCGTTCCTCGTCGACGTCCACCTGCTGCGCCGCGATTGAGCAGTTCCCCCTGGGCTGACGCGCCGGTCGACGAACGCGTCGAGGTCACGCCCGCCTGGCCGTTCCGCATCGGCCGCGGCTCGGGCGACGGGATCCTGCGGCGCCGCGGCGCGACGCTGCTGCGGCTGCTGCACGTCGGCGACGAGCCGGTCCTGGTGGCGGTCGCGCAGACCGCGCCGGAGCGCGTGCTGTTCGCCGCCCGCTCGGAGAGCCGGCCGGCCGCGCAGGCGGCGATCGCGCGGATGCGGTGGGCGACCGGCGTCGACGAGGACCTGCGCGAGTTCCGCGACCGCTTCGCGGGCGATCCCGTGATCGGCAAGGCGGTGCGGTCGCGCCCGCACGTGCGCATCCACCGTCGCCCGGCGCCCTGGGAGGCGCTGGCGTGGGCGATCACCGAGCAGCTGATCGAGCTCCAGCGGGCGCTCGAGATCCAGCGCCGCCTCGTCCGCAGGCTCGGCCGCCGCTGCCCGCACTCGGGCCTGCGCGACATGCCCGAGCCGGCCCGTGTCGCGGCGCTCGCGCCCGCCGAGCTGGAGGCGCTCGACCTCGCCCACCGGCGCGCGCTGGCGCTGCGCCGCTGCGCGCGCGAGGTCGCGGCGGGGCGGATCGACCTGCACGACCGCGAGCAGGCGTGGCCGCGGCTGGCCGCGATCCCGGACGTCGGGCCGTGGACGCTCGAGATGCTGTCGCTGTTCGGGCAGGGGCGCTACGACATGGTCCCGGCCGGCGACCTCGGCTACCTCAAGCTCGTGGGGCGCCTGACCACCGGCAACCCGCGGGCCCGCGCCGACGAGGCCGAGGTGCGCGGGTTCTTCGAGCGCTACGGGGAGTGGAAGGGCCTGGCGGGGACGTACCTGTTCATCGCCGCCGCGACCGGGCTGCTCACGGAGCCTCCGAGACTCCCGGGTCGAGCCCCTCGCCCGGCAGGAACTCGTTGGTCATCGCCTCCTCCGCGGTCGGCTGCTGCTTGACCAGCTTCTGCTCGAACATCCAGCGCCCGTAGGCGTCCCACTCGCGCGGCTCCTGCCACCCGAAGGGCTTGTCGCGGTCCTCGGGGAAGAAGACCGGCAGCGTCGCGCTCACGACGTCGGTCTGGAGGCCGCGCTCGAGCCCGGGATCGACCTTCAGGAGCGCGTCGACCCCGACCTCCGGCTTCGCGCGCAGCCGCTGGTGGCCGACCGCGGTGGCGCGCAGGAAGCGCCGCAGCTTGGAGGAGAACTCCTGGTCGAGGTCCTTGCGGCGGGCGACGAAGATCAGCTCGTCGTAGGTCGGCACGCCGAGCTTCTCCATCCGCATGATCGTCGGCTTGCGGCCGCGGCGGCGCAGGTCGGTGCCCTCGTAGTTCCAGAACGCGCCGAGCGTGGCGTCCACTTCGCGCGCGAGCATGGCGGGCACGAGGTTGTAGCCGACGCTCGTCTCCTTGACCGTCTCGGGGTCGACGCCCGCGGCTGTCAGCAGCGTCTTCAGGTAGGCGGACTGGTAGGGCAGCCCGGCGGTGCCGACGCGCTTGCCGCGCAGGTCCTCGGGGCCGTCGATCGACCCGTCCAGCGTCATCAGCGTCGTCAGCGGCTTCTGCACGAGCGCGCCGACCGCGACGAGCTCCGCGCCCTTGTCGCGGGCGAGCAGGAGCTCGGGCTCGTAGGAGATGACGACGTCCGCGCGGCCGCTCTGCAGCAGCTTCAGCGGCGCCGAGGGGTCCGGCGGCGGCTTGAGCTCGACGTCGAGCCCGGCGCGCTCGTAGTCGCCGGCGGCCTGGGCGGCGTAGAGGCCGGCGTGGTCGGCGTTCGGGAAGTAGTCGAGGACGACGTTGAAGCGCTCGACCTTGCCCTCGCCCGGCCCGCCCTCGCTCTTCTCCGCGCAGCCGGCGAGGGCGAGCGCGGCGAGCAGCATCAGCGCGAGCCGCCTCATCGCCACGTCACCACCCGGCGCTCGAGCGCGGCGAACGCGCCGTAGAGGCCGACGGCGAGCGCGAACAGCAGGAACGTGGCGGCGAACGCGCGCGCGGTCTCGAGCTGGCCGTTGGCGGTCAGCAGCGCGTGCCCGAGCCCGGAGTCCGAGCCCGCCCACTCCGCGAAGACGGCGCCGATCACCGCCACCGCGGCGGCCAGCTTGACGCCGGTGAAGGCGGCCGGGAGCGCGGCGGGCGCCTCGACGTGGCGGAACGTCTGCCAGCGCGAGGCGTCGAACGAGCGCAGCAGCTTGAGCGCGTCGGGATCGACGCGGCGCAGCCCGTCGTAGAGGTTGATCGCGACCGGGAAGAAGCAGACGAGCGCGACGAGCAGGATCTTCGGCGCGAGCCCGAAGCCGAGCACGAGGATCAGCAGCGGCGCGATCACCGGCACCGGCACCGCCTGCGAGCCGATCACGAGCGGCTTGAGCGCGCGGCGGATCGCGGGGGAGACGTGCATGCCGACGCCGAGCAGCGCGCCGAGCGCGACCGCGACGGCGAGCCCGATCAGCACCTCCTGGGCGGTGACCGCGAGGTCGGGCCCGAGGATCGCGCGGTCCTCCCACAGCGACGTCGCCACCTGCGTGGGGGCGGGCAGGATCAGCTCATCGACCGCGCCGGCGCGGACGACGGCCTCCCACGCGGCGAGCGAGACGATGACGACGAGCGCGGCGATCACGAGACCCCCAGCGCGCTCAGGGCGCGCTCGCGCAGCTCGACGACCTCGGCGGCCGTGCGCTCGCGGGGCCGGGGGAGCGGCACGTCGAGCGTCGCGACGACGCTCCCCGGACGGGGCGAGAGCAGCACGATCCGGTCGGCCAGCAGCACGGCCTCCTCGACGTCGTGCGTGACGAGCAGGACCGTCCGGGGCTCGCGCACGAGCGCGCCCGCCAGCCAGCGCTGGAGCTGCGCGCGCGTCAGCGCGTCGAGCGCGCCGAACGGCTCGTCGAGGCACAGCACGGGCCGCCCTGCCAGCAGCGTGCGCAGGAACGCGACGCGCTGGCGCATGCCGCCCGACAGCTCGGCCGGCCGCGTGCGCTCGAAGCCCTCGAGCCCGAACGCCGCGAAGTGCTCGTGCGCGGCGGCGCGCGCGTCCGCCTTCGAGGCGCCGCCGACGCGCAGCGCGAGCGCGGCGTTGTCGAGCGCGCTCAACCACGGCAGCAGCCCGTCGCGCTGGGGCATGAGCGCCGCCGGCGGCGCGTCGACGGTGCCCGCGTCGGGCTCCAGCAGGCCGCAGACGAGCTCGAGCAGCGTCGTCTTCCCGCACCCGCTCGGCCCGACGACGGCGATCGTCTCGCGCGCGTCGGCGTGCAGCGAGACGCCGTTCAGCGCGTGCACGGGCCCGAACGCCTTCGAGACCCCGGTCAGGGTCACCCCGGCGTGATCGCCCTCTACGTGGCGAGGCTCCACCACGGGAGCCTCGGTCTGTGTGCGCATCGCTCCCTCCGCGGGCATTACCCCACAGGTTCGAAGGGTCAGCGCCAGGTCGTGGGCGCTATCTCAGCCGGCCTCCGCCAGCCCCCCTGTTTGTCCTCCGGCATCCTAACGGCATGGAACTTCCCCCCGTCCTGCGCGGCGACCGGGTCACGCTCCGGCCGGTGCGTGAGGAGGACGCGGGGGCGCTGCTCGCGCTGCTGACCGAGCCGGCGGTGGCGGAGTGGTGGCAGGTGTGGGATGCGGCGCGGGTCGGCGAGCTGATCGCCGACCGCCAGGAGCCGGCGCTCGCCATCGAGGCGGGCGGCGAGCTCGTCGGCGTGCTGCTGCTGGGCGAGGAGACGGACCCGATGTACCGCCACGCGTCGCTCGACATCGCGATCGCCACCGAGCACCAGGGCACGGGCCTCGGCCCGGAGGCGCTGCGGCTGGCGATCCGGTTCCTGATCGAGGAGCGCGGCCACCATCGCTTCACGATCGACCCGTCGGCCGCCAACGAGCGAGCCATCAAGGCCTACGCGCGGCTCGGCTTCAAGCCCGTCGGCGTGCTGCGCCGCTACGAGCGGCACGCCGACGGCGAGTGGCACGACGGCCTGCTCATGGATCTGCTCGCCGACGAGCTCTTGTAGCGTCCGGCGGCCATGGACTGGGAAGCCGAGGGACTCCTCGAAGGCCTCGAGGACGAGGAGTCGCGCAAGGCGCGGGCCGAGCTGCTCGACCACCTGCACGACGAGGAGGGCTGCAGCGTCGACGAGCTGCGCCAGGCCGTCGAGGAGGACCGGCTCGTGCTGCTGCCCGTCGAGCGCCTGCTCGCGGGCGACAAGGCTTACAGCCAGCGCCAGATCGCCGAGGAGGTCGGCCTCGAGCTCGACCAGCTGCGCGAGTTCCGCCGGGCGCTCGGGCTCGCGATCCCCGATCCGGACGCCGAGGTGCTCGGCGAGGCCGACCTCGAGGGTGCGAAGGACACGGCGGCGATCGCGGCGGCCGGCTTCTCGACGGAGGAGACGCTCGAGGTCACGCGCGTGCTGGGGCGCGGCATGGTGCGCTTCGCCGAGGCGCTGCGGGTGCTGTTCGCCCAGACGTTCCTCGAGCCGGGCGACTCCGAGCTCGATCTCGCGCGCCGGATGGAGAACGCCGCTGACGAGCTGCTCCCGCTCGCGAGCCGCCTGCTCGACCACGTCTTCCTCCTGCACATGCGCCAGCTCCTGCGCAACGACGTGATCTCGATCGCCGAGCGCACGTCGGGCAAGGTGTCGGACACGACCGAGACCGCGATCGCGTTCGCCGACCTCGTCGGCTTCACCGAGCTGGGGGAGACCGTCGACGTCGAGGAGCTGGGCGGGCTCGCGGGCCGGCTGTCGAAGCTCGCGAGCGAGGTCGTGGAGCAGCCCGTGCGCGTGGTCAAGCAGATCGGCGACGCGGTGATGTTCGTCTCGCCCGACGCGGAGGCGGCCGTCGCGACCTGCCTCGACCTGCTCGAGCGCGCCGAGGCCGAGGAGAGCTTCCCGCCGCTGCGCGCCGGCGTCGCCTACGGGCCGGCCGTCAACCGCTGGGGCGACTGGTTCGGCTCGACGGTCAACGTCGCGAGCCGCCTGACCGGCCGCGCCCGCCCGGGCGCGGTGCTCGTCTCCGAGGCCGTCAAGGACCGCATCGGCGACGCCACGTTCGAGTGGTCGAGCGCGGGCGAGAAGAAGCTCAAGGGCCTCAACAAGCCGCTCACGACCTACCGCCCGCGCAAGCCGTCTACGGACTGACCGGGATCCGCTCGTCGCGGTCATCCCGCAGCACCCAGTGCTGCGAGATCACCGCGCTGTAGAGCCGGAGGTGGTCGGGCACGACCGGCCACTCCTCCATCCCCTGCGCGATCGACCGCTCGCTGAAGATCGCGATCCGCTCCGGATCGGTCTGCTCGGCCCGCCCCTCCATATAGACGGCCTGCACGTCGCCCGGCGTCTGGCGCGAGTCGAAGATGACGATCCCCAGCTCCGGCCGCGCCGCGAGGTTGCGCGAGTGGCGCGTCTCCGGCCGCGACACCCACAGCAGCTCGGACGGGCCCGCCGGCGCGTACCAGACCGGCGAGGCCCACGGGACGCCGTCGGCGTCCGCGGTGGCGAGCGTCATGAAGCGCTCGCGCTCGATCAGGGCGGCCGCGTCGGTCACGCGCTCCTCCAGCGGGCGGAGGCCGCCACTGCAGCGACCGCCAGCGCCGCGGTCGCCAGGTACGCGCCCCAGCCGAGGGCGACCGACCCGGCAGGGCCGGGATCGGGCGGATCGATCGACCAGCTGAGGAGGAAGACGGTGCCGGCCGCGAGCACGAGCGCGGTCGGCAGCGCCAGGCCACGAGGCCCGTGCCAGCGGATCGAGATCGCCGCGGATACGGCGATGGCGCCGAGCCCGGCGGCGAGCTCCGGCAGCGTCTCCACCCAGTCGTAGGGGAGGCCGAACGGCCCCTCGATCCGGTCGAGCGCGCCGAACAGCACCAGCGCGTTCCACCACGGCAGCAGCAGCGCGGCGAGCACGGCGACCGCCCCCGCGCCGGCCAGCACCGCGGTCGCGACCACGCCGCGGCTCACGCGTACGGCCTCGTCAGCGCCTTCACGAAGTCCTCGAGCTGGCGCGTCGTCCAGCACTCGTGGGCCTCGCAGTGCTGCTCGTAGGCGGAGATCACGGAGTCGCCGTAGTTCCAGTACAGCCGCGGCTCGGGGTTGAGCCAGAACGTGCGCCCGGCGAGCGCGACGATCGAGGCGAAGACGTCGGCGCGCGGGTCGCGGCCGTTCGTGCGCGCGTCGCCGAGCACGATCACCGTCGCGCGCGGGTGCAGGTCGTCGGCGACCTGGGCGAGGAACTCGCGCCACACGCGCCCGTAGTCGGTGTAGCCGGAGACGTCCGCCACCCCCGCGTCCTTGGAGATGGCGTCGGAGACCGCGCGGAACGAGCGCTCGCGCTCGAAGACCTCGGTGACCTCTGAGATCCGCTCCACGAACACGAACGAGCGCATCTTGCGGAACGTGTCGTGGAGCGCGTGCAGCACCGACAGGAAGAACACCGACGCGCTCGTCACCGAGGTCGAGACGTCGCACAGCACGTAGAGCTCCGGGCGCTTGGGCCGCCGCGGGCGGTACTTGAGCTCGACCGGCACGCCGCCGGTCTGCAGCGACGCGCGCATGGTGCGGCGCACGTCGACGTGGGCGTGGCGCTTGCGCCCGCGCGTCTCGTGGCCCTGCGTGGCGAGGCGGCGCTTGAGCTGCGCGACGACGCGGTGCACGGCCGCGAGGTCCTGCAGCGGCCCGGAGGGCAGCGCGCGATCGAGCTCGTTGAGCGGCCGCGAGGCCGGGAGCGACTGCGTGCGCTCGATCTGCGCCCGCTCGAGCTCGCGCCGCAGGTGCTGCTCGAAGCGCCGGATCTGGTCGCGCGTGAGCCCGGGGGTCGCCGGCGGCCCCTCCGGGTCGCGGGGCGGCGGCCCGCCGGGCTCGGAGCGCAGCCCGAGCGCGCGGCGGATGCGCTGGACGTCGACGCCGAGCACGCCCGAGCCCTCGCCGCGGCGCCCGAAGGCGACGATCGCGAGCCGCGCGAGGTCGCGCATGGCGGACTCGTCGCCGGCGCGGATCGCCTGGATGAGCTGCTCGCGCAGGTTGTCGAAGTCGATCTGCTCGCCGCCGGTGATGCCGTCCTCGTCCTCACCCCCGGCGAGCCCGCCCTGCTCGCGCACGCCCTGCTCCATCGCCGCCGCCTCGGCGGCGCGGAAGAAGAAGCGCTCGAACACGAGATCGAACACGCGCCGGTCCTCGGGCGACTTCGCCAGCGTGGCCGCGAGCGCCTCGCGGAACGAGGCCTCCTCGGTCCAGGTCACCGTCCCCAGCGCCGCGAACGCGTCGAGCAGCTCCGACGTCCCCACCGCCAGGCCCTCCGCCCGCAGCTCCTCCGCGAACGAGACGACCCCGGCGGGGAAGGTCACGACGAGGAGGCGACGCCGAGCCGCACCCCGACGCGCTCGGCGACCGTGTCGAGGTCGGTGCGGTGCTTGACGATGATCGACAGCGTCGAGCGGAAGACGTCGGCGTCGATGTCGTCGGCGCCGAGCAGCAGCAGCGCGCGCGCCCAGTCGATCGACTCCGCGATCGAGGGCGGCTTCTTGAGGTCGAGCTCGCGCACCATGTGGATGACCTCGACCAGCCGCTCGGCCACCTGCGCCGGCAGCTCGGGCGCGTGCAGGCGCACGATCTCGAGCTCGTGCTCGGTCGAGGGGTAGTCGAGCCACAGGTAGAGGCAGCGGCGCTTGAGCGCCTCGGTCAGCTCGCGCGTGTTGTTCGACGTCAGCAGGACGACCGGGTGCGTGCGCGCCTCGATCCGCCCCAGCTCGGGGATCGAGATCTGGAAGTCGGAGAGCAGCTCGAGCAGCATCGCCTCGAACTCCTGGTCGGTCTTGTCGATCTCGTCGATCAGCAGCACGACCGGCTCGGGCGAGGAGATCGCGGTCATCAGCGGGCGCTCGAGCAGGAACTCCTCGCCGAAGATGTCGTCCTGCACCGCGTCCCAGCCCGTGCCCTGGGCTTCGGCCTGGATGCGCAGGAGCTGCTTGCGGTAGTTCCACTCGTAGAGCGCCTTCGCCTCGTCGAGCCCCTCGTAGCACTGGAGCCGCACGAGCCGGCGGTCGAGGTACTTCGCCAGCGCCTTGGCGAGCTCGGTCTTGCCGACGCCCGCGGGGCCCTCGACGAGCACCGGCTTGCCCAGCCGGGCGGCCAGGAAGCTCACGAGCGCGGTCGACTCGCCCGGCAGGTAGCCGACGGCGCGCAGGCCGGCGGCGACGTCCTCGACCCCGGCCGGTTCGACGCTCATGGCTCAGGAGTCTAGGAACTGTGGAATGCTCGCCGCCCCGTGCCGCTGGCCGCCTTCGATCCCTCGCCCGTCCCGTTCATCATCCTGATGGCGGCCGGCTTCTTCGTGGGCACGGTCGGCCACGTCTACAAGTCCAAGACGCTGATCGCCACCGGGATCGGGCTGATCTTCATGGCGACGCTCGGCCTGCCGCTCGGCCTCTACCTCTCCGACCGCTAGGGCCGGTTGCGGCCGTGGAGGTCGTGGGCGTTGACCCACTCCTCGGCCACGATCGCCGAGCCCAGCGACAGCTCGCCGCACAGGACGGTGGCGGCCACGATCTCGGCGAACTTGCGCACGCCGCCCTTGCCGTAGCAGCCGAGCAGCTCGAGGCACTCGCGCTGGGTGGCGAGCCCGGTGCCGCCGCCGTAGGTGCCGACGATCAGCGACGGGATCGTGAGCGAGTAGTAGTAGTCGCCGTTCTCGCGCAGCTCGGCGTAGGTGAAGGCGGCCGAGGACTCGGCGACGTTGGCGACGTCCTGGCCGGTGGCGATGAACATCGCGGTGATGCCGTTGGCGGAGTGGGCGCCGTTGTTGTTGACGCCGGACATGAAGCCGCCGAGGTTCGAGACCTGGCGCGCCCGGTACATGAGCTCGGAGCTCGAGTTCATGATCGACTTGAAGAGAACAGTGGGGATCGTCGCCTCGGCCACCACGCGCTTGCCGCGGGTGCGCAGCATGTTGATCTGCGACGACTTCTTGTCGGTGGCGAAGTTGCCCTCGAGGAAGAAGCGCTCGATGTCGGGGTACTGCTCGAGGATCCAGTGGCAGGCGGCCTGGGTCGCCTTGCCGGTCATGTTCTGGCCGGCGGCGTCGCCGGTCGTGTAGTTGAAGCGCGTGTAGAGGATGCGGCTCGCCGAGTACTGCTCGATGTCCTGGAGGCGGCCCGACTTCGTCGTCGACTCGGCGACCTCGCGGATCTCGTCGAAGTGCTCGTCCAGCCACTCGCCGAATGCGCGCGCGCCGCGGGCGCTCTCGAACAGGAACGCCGGCGCGCGCTGCATCCGGTCGTCCATGATCGTCGTCGTGACGCCGCCGGCGGCGTGCAGCAGCTTCATGCCGCGGTTGTAAGAGGCCACCAGCGTTCCCTCCGCGGTCGCCATCGGGACGTAGAACTCGCCCTGCGCGTGCTCGCCGTCGACGAGCAGCGGCCCGGCGATCCCGAGCGGCACCTGGGCGACCCCGGTGAAGTGCTCGATGTTGCCGGGCAGGACCGACGGGTCGAAGGAGTAGGAGCCGACGTGCTCGAGGCTGGCGCCCACCTGCTCCCCGAGGAAGTCGCGGCGGGCCTCGGCGGCCTCGCGGGTGTAGTCGTCGGACTGGCGGGGGACGGAGACGCGGTCGCGCGGCGTGGTGGAGGCCATGCGGGGGTCCTACCCGCGTCGCGAGGCAACCTCCACACGATCGTTGTACGTGTAGATCACGACCGACTGACCGCGGGGGCCGATCGCCGCGCGGACCTCTTCTCCGTTCGGCGCCACGGGCTCGGCGACGCCGAAGCCGTCGCCGGGGTCAAACGCGGCTTCGACTCGCGCGCCGGCCGTCCAGACGGCGAGGCGCCGGCCGCCCGGCCCGGTCGCGAGATCGGTGAGGACGCCCTCGGCGGTGAAGGGCAGCGTGGTGAAGGCGCCGCCCGAGGACTCCGCGAGCCGGACGCGCGCCCCGGTCCAGCCGAGCAGCGCCCGCCCGCGCGAGTCGATCTCGAGGTCGACGGGCTCACGGCCCCCATCGGCGCCGAGCCGCTCGAGCAGCTGGGCCGGGCGGAAGCGCGCGCCGGCGCGCCGGGTGGCGCCCTGGATGAGCAGCGGCCCGGCCTGGCCGCCCTCGGTGCGCAGCTGCGCGCTCCAGGCGACGAACGCGTGGCCGGAGCGCGTGACGGCGGCGTGGAGGTCGGTGAAGAAGGCCGGCTCGGAGCGGATCGTCTCGGCGGGCCGGAAGGACCTGGCGCCCGGTGCCTTGAAGCGCGCGCGCACGACCCCGCGCGCCTCCCAGACGACGAGCACGTGTCCACGAGGGCCGACGGCGGCGGTGACATTGCGGATGCGCCCCGTGGCGAGGCGGACCGGGGCGGCGAAGGAGCGCCCACGGCGGCGGAGCGAGACCATCACCCGGTCGTTGCTCGTTCCGCGGTCCTCGAACCAAGCCAGCGCGAGGTCGCCCCTGGCGTTGCCGGCGAGGTCGGGGCGCGCGATCCGCGGCCGCCGGGTCACGAGCCGCGTGCGCCCGAACCCGGCGCCGGCCGACCCGAACGCGACCCGCAGCTCCGAGTCGGGGTGGCGGCTCGCGCCTGGTGGGAGCATGACCGCGACCGCCGCGCGTGAGGGCGGCCCGTACACCACCGGGCCGTCCGCCCAGCCGTCCGGGAGCTGCCGCGACGGCCCGAAATCGGCCCGCCGCCGCGCGCGGGTACGCGCACCGACCGTCGAGCCCCATGTGGCGAGCACCGTGTTGTCCGGCGCGACGGCGAGCGCCGTGCGCTCCACCGGCGATTGCCTGAGGGCAACCGTCTGATGCAGGTACCACGGCGGCTCGGACGCCGCGTGGGCGGGGACGGCGGGGACCGCGGCGGCGAGGAGGGCTAGCGGGAGCGCGCGCACGCCGGTCCCAACGGGCGAACACGGCCCTTGTTGCTCAGAACAGGCGGTCGTCCGGCGGCGGCGGCCCGGGCGGCGAGGGCTCGTCCGGCTCGTCGCCGGGGCGCTCCGCCCGCCCGGGAGGCTCCGGCGCGTCGCCCTCCCACGCCGGCGGCCGCTCCTTCAGCACCTGCGTGACCTCGGTGTGCTCGCGCGGCTGACCGTTGGCGGCGCGTTCGCGCGGGCGCCGTTCCGGAACCTCCCATTCCGTCTCCTCCGCGATCGGGTTGGCCGGCTCCGGCCGCCCCGCGGCGCGCACCCGCGCCCCCGCCGCCACCAGCGCGCCGGCCGCGAGCAGCGCGACGAAGATGCCCCAGTCGATGCCGACGGTGGTCGTCGGCCCGCTGATCGACGGCTTGTCGAACAGCCGCCAGACCAGCAGCGCGAGCACCCAGCCGCCGGCCAGCGAGACGATCAGCCCGTCGCCGCCCGGGAGGTGGAAGCGCTGGCGGTGCGCCCGCGCCCACACGAGGTAGAGCACGGCGGCGGCCACGAGCAGGATCGCCGCCTCCACCCACGTGAAGACCTGCAGCGCCGAGCGCGACTCCGCCTTGCCGAGCGCCGACACCTGGTACCAGGGCAGCACCATCGAGAAGATCAGCGCCGCCGCCGCGCCGCCCGTGAGGCGCGACTCGGGCGGCAGCGAGCGCAGCGTCTCGGCGACGCTCACCGCCCGACGCTCGCTGCGGACCGAGCCCGCATCGCGTCGAGCAGCACCCGCGCGTCGGCGTCCGAGACCGTGCGCAGCTGGCCCTGGAACGCCAGCTTCCAGTGCTCCGCGGGCCACTTGCGGATCCACTCGAGCTCGTCCTTGACCGCCTCGGCCGGCAGCCACGCGTCCTCCTCGAGCACGAGCTCCGGCTCGGCCTCGAAACGCCAGGGGTACGGATCGACCTTGCCCGGCTTGCCCGGCCACACCGGCGTGCGGTCCTCGAACAGCGGACCGGTCAGGCGGATCGCGGCCGCGAACGCCATCACCCGCGTCAGGTAGAGCACGATGCGGTCGCCCGGCTCCATCTGCTCCGCCATCAGGCGCCGGCGCTCCTTCATCCCGACCAGCGTGTGCCCACGCGCCGCGGTCGCCTCGTAGTTCTCCGGTGAACCCGTCAGGACCCAGGTCGCCATGAGCCCGAGTCTATGCCGCTGACGGTTGGTTCCACGACCCCCGCACCCGTCTGCACGTGTCCCGCGGCGCAGGGCGGCACCCGCCGGAAGGGGTCTGTGGCGCTGCCACTATCCCCCTTCGGCGTGCACCGCCCTGCATCCACGGGACACGCACATCCGGCCACGGCGGCCGCGGAACCAACCGTCTATCTAGTCGATCGGGATGTCCTGGACCTCGATCGGGCGCTCGGGCTCGCGCTCCAGCCGTGCGATCCACCAGTCCAGCAGCGCTCGCAGCGCCACCAGCAGCTCGCGCACGGCGTCCGCGAGCTGGCGCGCGACCTCGGGCGGCAGCGACGTCCGCGCCACCTCGAGGAGCCCCGCCAGCGCCGCGAGGTCGGGGAACGCGGACCGCTCGCCCTCCGTGCGCTCGCCCTCGTAGCCGGCGGGCGGCACCTGTCGCTCGCCCGCGCGCTCGCGCGCCGCGGCGTCGGCCTCGCGCACGAGCCGGTCGGCCGCGGCGTAGGCGGCGTCGACCTGCGAGCGCATCTCGGACAGTGGGTCGGGCTCAGTCACTGAAGCTCACCAATAGCGAACCGTCGGTGAACGAGGCCGACGACGGGCTGTAGGGCGCAAGCGCGGGCGGCAGGATGATCGTGCGCTTCTGCCCGTCGACGCGCACCACGAGCTCGAGCCCGATCTTCTTGAGCGAGATGTCGCCCTTCTCGGCGAACGGGAGGTCGAGCCGCAGCCGCGCCCCGTCGCCGTCGAGCGACAGCTCCTGGGCGAGCTCGTCGTGCAGCACCGCGCTCGCGTCGCCGTCCTCGAACAGCGCGTTCCCGAGCCGGTCCAGCATCGTCGCGCCGAGCACCTCCTGCTCGAAGTAGGGCGCCCGCAGCACCGGCACGGGGGCGAAGCCCGACTCGACGAGCTCGAGCTGCTCGCGCTGGACCTCTCGCCAGGCGCCGAAGTAGCCGCCCGCCACCTCCTCGGGGAAGACCCGGTTCACGACCACCGCGTCGGTCAGGTAGCCGTACAGCGACAGGTAGGTGAACGTCCGCATCGCCTCCGCGATCACCATCCGGTCGGGCGACATCACGAGCCGGATCGAGACGCGCTCGTGGTCGCGGAGGATCTCGTTCATCGCGATCAGGTTCTCGACGAGCCGCTGGACCTCGCCGAACACGCGCTCGTCGGGGAGCGTGACGTCGAAGAACGTCTTCGCCAGCGGGCGCGCCGCGGCCAGCAGCTGGCGCTCGCGGCCGAACACCTTCTCGAGCCACCAGCGCGCGACGTCGGGGAACGAGAGCAGCCGCAGCGTCTCGCCCGTCGGCGCGCAGTCGACGATCACGACGTCCCACTCGCCCTCGTCGACGTGGCGCTTGAGCTGCAGCAGGCTGAACAGCTCGTCGCCGCCGGGCGGGACGGTCAGCTCCTCGGCCGCGATCCGGTCCACGCCCTGGTCGATGAACAGCCCGCCGAGCCAGCTCTGCACCGCCGACCAGTTGCGCTCGAGCTCCTCCTGGGCCTGCACCTGCTGCGCCCACAGGCCCTCGGAGACCTCGGTCGGCTCGGAGCCGACGCGGGTCTCCAGCGACTCGGCGAGCGAGTGCGCCGGATCCGTCGACAGCACGATCGTGCGCTGCCCGGCGGCGGCGCAGCGGCGTGCCGTGGCGGCCGCGACGGAGGTCTTCCCGACCCCGCCCTTGCCCGTATAGAGGATGGTGCGCGGCCTCAACGGGTGCGCTTGCGCTTCGGCTTCAAGACCTCGATCGTACCCTCGGCGGTGCCGACGTTCCCCGCCAGGTCGACCGCGGTGATCGCGACCTCGTAGTCGCCCGCCCGGCGCGGGACCGGCCAGCTCAGTGTGCGCTCGCCGTGCCCGACGACGACCGCGGGCCTCGTGTAGACGGTGCGCCCGCCGCGCGAGAACTTCAGCCCGACGCGCGAGATCTTCGACAGCCGCACGCGCACGCTGCCGGTCGTGCCGCCGCGCAGCCGGGTCGTCGCGAGCGACACGACGGGCGGCTCGAGCTCGTACTGGGCGAAGCGCAGCTCGGTGTCGCAGTAGGCGGGATCGTCCGTGCGCGTGCACATCGAGCGCAGGAACGAGCGCAGCAGCTGGTGGTAGGAGAGGTCGGACTCGCGCTGGACGTCGCCGCGCGAGTACAGCGACCAGGCGCCGGTGTCGAACGTCGGCAGCTCGCGCCGCGCGACGCGCTCGCCCTCCTCGTACAGCGCCCGGGCCTCGGGGTCGCCGCTGATGCGGCCGAGGTCGTAGAGGCCGACGACCGCCTGCACGAAGCCGTTGATGACGTGCAGGTTCGGGGCGAACGAGTAGAGCGCGTACTCCGCGCCGTCGGGCGCCGGGACGCGCACGCCCTCGGGCGTCCGCGTCTTGAAGACGCCGAGCGCCTGCTTGGCGATCGGGAGCACCTCCTCCACGCGGCGGGTCCGCTGCGCGACGCGGGCGATCGACTGGATGCCCGTGCCCTGCGCGAGGCCGGAGACCCACGGCGGGCGGCCGCCGCCGAACGCGAAGTAGTACTCCCAGGCGACGCCGCCGGCGCGCGGGACGCGCAGCGCGAGCAGCTCGTCGAGCAGGTCGCCCATCGCCGGGTTGCGGCTCGACCACAACGCGTTCAGCTTCGCGAAGTTGGCGAGCGGGTGGAACTGCAGGCCCTGGCCCGGGAAGTACTGCCACACGAGCTGCGAGCCCGCGAACGACATCCGGCTCCCGGCCGGCCCGCGCGTGTTGGTCGTCCAGTACGAGCGGTTGCGCTCGAGCGTCAGCCACAGCGGCACGAGCCGCGGGGCGGTCAGCCGGCGGGCGGCCGCGATCCCCTCGACCGTGCTGACGACGCCCAGCAGCTCCGTGCGGCGGGTGGTCCCGCGCGGGAGCCGGCGCGCCGCGCTCTTGACGGAGTTGAAGCCGCCGAGCCGCTGGTTGCGCTCGAGCGTCGTGATCTGGCCCGTCGCCGCGAGCCGCGTCAGCTCGCTCTTGACGGTCCGCTTGCGCGCCCCCTCGGCAGCCGGGGCCGCAAACAGGAGGACAACACAGGCGCAATACGCCATTCGCCGAATTCGCTGGGAAGTCATCGACCCAATGCTAGGCTCGCCGCAAGGTGACCCGTTCACTGCAAGCCATCCTGCTCGCCCTCCTCGCCGCTCTGGCGCTGGGTGTCGCGGCCTGTGGCGGCGGCGGCGGCGACGAGGCGTCCTCGGACACCGACGTCGACACGCTGCTCAACGACACCTTCAAGGGCAACAAGGAAGTCAAGTCGGGCAATCTCAAGCTCGCGCTCGACGTCGACGCGCAGGGCGCGGAGGGCGTCGACGGCCCCATCAAGCTGTCCGTCTCGGGCCCGTTCCAGAGCATGGGCAAGCAGAAGCTGCCGAAGTTCGACATCGACTTCGCGTTCGAGGGCGCCGGCCAGAGCCTCAAGGCCGGGCTGACCTCGACCGGCGAGAAGGCGTTCGTCAACTTCCAGGGGAACGACTACGTCGTCTCCGACCAGGTCTTCAAGCAGTTCAAGGCCGGCTACGAGCAGGCCCAGAAGCAGGGCAACGAGCAGAACCAGTCGCTGTCCTCGCTCGGCCTGGATCCGCGCCAGTGGCTGACGAACCCGAAGAACGAGGGCGAGGCCAAGGTCGGTGACGACGACACGATCAAGATCACCGGCGGCGTCGACGTCAACAAGCTGCTCGACGACCTCAACCAGGCGCTGAAGAAGACGCGCGAGCTCGGCGTCCAGGGCTCCGAGCAGCTGCCGTCGCAGCTCACCGACGCCCAGAAGAAGCAGGTCGTCGACGCGGTCAAGAACCCGCGCGTCGAGATCTACACCGGCAAGGACGACACGATCCTGCGCCGGATGGTGCTCGCGCTCGGCATCGTCGCCCCCGAGGGCTCGGGCCAGAGCGGCTCCGCCGACCTCAAGCTCGACCTCTCGATCTCCGACCTCAACGAGGACCAGGAGGTCTCCGAGCCCTCCGGCGCCAAGCCGTTCGACCAGCTGCTCTCGCAGCTCGGCGGGCTCGGCCTCGGCGGCCTGGGCGGCGCGGGCGGGACCGGCGGCGCGGGGGCCGGCAGCGGCAGCGGCTCGTCCGGCGGCGGCTCGTCCGGCGCGAACAACGAGAACCTCGAGAAGTACTCCCAGTGCGTCACCGACGCGGGCAGTGACGTAGAGAAGGCGCGCAAGTGCGCCGATCTGCTGACCAACCCGTAGGCAGCCGGCTCCAGCGGATAGGCCTCGTCGCGGCGATCGGCGTCGTGACCCTCAACATCTGGACCGGCGCGCCGCTGCTCGGCCTGTGGGTCGGCTCGCGCGTCGCCCCCGACTCCGGGATCTCGATGTTCGCCGTCTTCGTCGTGATCGTGGCCATCGGCGTCGCCGTGTTCGCGCTGATGCAGGCCCTGGGGTGGTTGCATGCCGCCTACGCCGAGGCCTCCGGCCACCCGCCGAAGCGGCGGCAGACGGCGTGGCTCAAGCCGATGAGCGGCACCCGCACGCGCGGCAAGGGCGCCGCGGCGCCGCCGCTGACGTCCGTCGACTACGTCGTCGTCGGCGTGGTCGTCCTCGCCGTCGTGGCGTTCGAGATCTGGTTCTTCTTCTTCGCGGGCTCGTCGCTCCGCAGCGGCTAGGGTTCCGCGCCATGCGATTGATCGTCTGCTGGAGCACCGGAGGCGGGAGCCACCACGCGTGCGGCGCCGCCCACAGCGCGCTGAAGGACGCCGGTTACGACCCGGAGGTCGACAAGGCCTACAGCACCCGGCTGGTGCCGGACGCGCTGCAGGTCACCGCCGGCCGCAAGGAGGCCAAGCGCCGCACCGGCAAGACCGACGTGCCGGTGCTGATCCTCGACGACGACACGACCGTCGCCGGCTCGAAGGAGATCGTCGCCTGGGCGAAGGCGCGAGCGAAGCGGTGACGAGGCCGCAGGCCGAGGCAGGGGCTCAGGCGGGCGCGCCGAGCCCGAAGCCCGCGGCGTAGAGCTCGTCGACGCGGGCCAGCTCGCCCTCGTCGAGGTCGGGCACGTGCTCGGAACCCGCGCCCGCCCACTCCTCGAGCTGGGCGGTGGTGTTCACCGTGTGCACGACGCAGCCGATCGCCGGCTGGGCGAGCACGTACTTGAACGCGGCCTGGGCGAGCGTGCGCTCGCCGCCGCGGGTGAGGAAGTCGAGCTGGTCGACCTTCTGCAGCCCCTCGATCAGCCATGAGCGCGGCCGGTGGCGGCGGTGGTCGTTGCCCTCGAAGGTGTGGTCGGGCGTGAGGTGGCCCTCGAGCAGGCCGGACGAGGTGGGCACGCGGGCGATCACGCCCACGCCGCGCTCCTCGGCGAGCTCGAGGAACTCGGCGCCGGGCGCCTGCTCGAGCAGGTTGTAGACCGTCTGCAGCGACGCCAGCCCGTCGCGCTCCTCGAGCGCGCGCACGCCCTCATCGCGCCAGCCGATCTTGGGCCCGAGCGCGATCCCGTAGTGGCGGATCTTGCCCTCCGCCTTGAGCGCCTCGAGCTCGGCGTAGAGCTCGTCGGACGCGATCCCGTCCATGCGCGGGTTGTGCAGCTGGTAGAGGTCGACGTAGTCGGTGCGCAGGCGGCGCAGCGAGGCCTCGAGCGCGCGCCGGGTGTGCTCCGGCGACCAGTCGTGCGGGCGCTCGGACTCCTTGTCGCCCTTGCGCTCGGCGTCGAGGACGTAGCCGAACTTCGTCGACAGCTCGTAGGCGTCGCGTGTCCGGCCAGAGCGCACCAGCGCGGTGCCGACCAGCTCCTCGTTGAGCCCCTGGCCGTACGTGTCGCCGGTGTCGAAGAACGTGATGCCGAGGTCGAGGGCGCGCGCGACGAGCTCGTCGGGGTCCTCGTGGTCGCCCCACCAGTCCGAGCCGAGGGCCCAGGTGCCGAACCCGACCGCCGAGGTCTCGAGATCCGTGGTGCCGAAGGTGCGCCGCCGCATGCGGCGAGAGTCTAGAAGCCGATCGCTTATGTAAGGTGAGCGCCCGTGCAAGGTCTGCGCCGCTTCCTGCTGAGTGGCGAGGGGTGGCCGTACCTCCTCGTCCCGTTCATCCCCATCGCGATCGTCCTCGAGCTGACGCATGCCGAGGCGACGGTGATCTTCGCCTGCTCGGCCGCCGGGGTGATCCCGACCGCGGCGCTCATGGGGCAGGCGACGGAGCAGCTCGCGATGCGCTCGGGGCCGGGCATCGGCGGCTTCCTCAACGTCACGTTCGGCAACGCGCCGGAGATCATCATCGCCCTGTTCGCTCTGAACGAGGGGCTCCAGGAGGTCGTCAAGGCCTCGCTGGTCGGCTCGATCCTCGGGAACATCCTGCTCGTCATGGGCGCCGCGATGCTCGTCGGCGGCCGCAAGCGCGAGCGGCAACGGTTCGACCGCACGGCGGCGGGCGTCCAGTCGCTGATGCTGATGCTGGCGGCGACCGCGCTCGTCATGCCGGCGATCTTCCAGCTCGTGGCCGGCGGCGGGTTGCCCGGGCCGGATGAGGAGGCGGTCAACTTCGGCGGCGACATCGAGCGCCTCTCGATCGCGGTCTCGATCGTGCTGCTCCTCACCTACGCCGCCGGGCTGTTCTTCTCGCTCAAGACGCACAAGGACCTCTTCAACCCCGAGCACGGGGGCGACGAGCACGAGGGCGAGCCGTGGTCGGTGCGCAAGTCGGTGCTGATGCTCGCGGGCGCGGGCATCGCCGTCGGCGTGATGTCCGAGATCCTCGTCGGCTCGATCACCGAGGCGTCCGAGACGATCGGCCTGTCGCCGTTCTTCGTCGGCGTCATCGTCGTGGCGATCGTCGGCAACGCCGCCGAGCACTGGGTGGCGATCTACTTCGCGGCGCGCGACAAGATGGACCTGGCGGTCAACATCGCGATCGGGTCGAGCGCCCAGATCGCCCTGTTCGCCGCACCGGTGCTGGTGCTCGTGTCGCTGTTCCTCGGGCCGTTCCCGATGTCGCTGGTGTTCAACGGCCTCGAGCTGGGCGCGATCCTGTTGGCGATTTTGATCGCCCAGGCGGTGACGCACGAGGGTGAGTCGACGTGGTTCGAGGGCTTGCAGCTGCTCTCGGTCTACGTCGTGCTCGGGCTCACCTTCTACTTCGTCTGATGACGACGTTCGCGTTCTTCACGGGGCCCGTGCCGTGGCTGGTGCTGGCCGGCTTCACGGTCGTCGCGCTGTGGGTCGACCTGCACTTCTTCGCCCGCGGCCGCGAGCCCTCGTTCCGCGAGGGCGTCGTGTGGTCGATCGGGTGGCTCGTCGTCGCGCTGCTCGTGGCGCCGCTCGTGTGGGTGCTCTCGAACGCCGAGGACGCGGTCACCTACATCACCGTCTACTTCATCGAGCGGTCGCTGTCGCTCGACAACCTGTTCGTCTTCCTGCTGCTGTTCAGCTACTTCGGCGTGCCCGAGGAGCTGCGCGCCAAGACGCTGTTCTGGGGCATCGTGGCGGCCCTGGCGCTGCGCGGCCTGGCGATCCTCGGCGGCGTCGCGCTGATCGAGCAGTTCCACTTCATCATCTACGTCCTCGGCGCGACGCTGCTGCTGCTCGCCTACCGGATCCTCAAGGGGGTCGCCGAGAACGTGGATCCGGACAAGAACCTCATCGTCCGCGGGGTGCGCAAGGTGTGGCCCGTCACGGACGACTTCGAGAACGGGCACTGGTTCGTCAAGCGTGAGGACAAGCGCTGGGCGACGCCGCTGTTCGTCTGCCTGGCGGCGATCGTCGCCGCCGACATCGCGTTCGCCGTCGACTCGATCCCCGCCGCGTTCGCGATCACCCGCGACTCCGTCCTGATCTGGATGGGCAACGTCTTCGCGCTGCTCGGGCTGCGCGCGCTGTTCGTGCTCGTCGAGGGCCTGATCCGGCGCTTCCGCTACCTCGACGAGACGATCGCGCTCGTGCTCGCGATCGTCGGCGTCAAGCTGCTGATCGAGGACCTCTACAAGATCGGCCCGGTCGCCTCGCTGGTGATCGTCGCCGTCTGCTTCGCGATCGGCATCATCGCCTCGGTGATCGCGGACAAGCGCGATCCCGACTCGGAGGCCAAGCGCGAGGAGCGCGGCGAGTCGATCTCGCGCTCGGACTCCTAGGGATTGAAGGGCGTGTGGATGGCGCCCGTGGCGCCCATCAGCGTCCAGCTGGCGGCTGCCGAGGTCGGCCACACGTGGTACTCGTTGATGTCGTTCGACTCCGTGCGGTCGGCGCCCAGCGGGCCGCGGCCCTGCTTCGAGCTGACCTCGCCCCACGCGCTGATCGCCTTGTCGAGGCTCGATGACGACATGCCGAGCACGCGCTGCATGAAGCGCACCTGCGCGGTGCCCTCGGCCCACAGCACGTCGGGGCCGCCCTCGGCGTAGGGGCGGAAGCCGGAGAAGGGGCCCTTCGCCTCCCAGGTGTTGTTGAACGTGGCGGGGTCGGCCGACTTCACGATCGAGCGGTTGGCGACCGGGAACGCGCTGTAGAGGTAGTTGACGACCTTCGCCATCTGCGTCGAGGCCTGCGGGTTGCGGCCGAGCGCGCCGTCATAGGCGAGGAACATCGTGCCCAGCGTCTGCACGTCGAGCGGGCGCATCGCGTCGCCGGCGCCCTGGTTGAACGCCATCCGGCTGCCGTCGACGGTGACGAGCAGGTCGCGCTTGATCGCGGTCGACATGCCGTCGCGGGTGGCCGTGACGGCCTTCGCGTCGAGGCCGGAGGGCAGGCGGTCGGTGACGAGCATGAGGAAGTACCAGGCGATGATGTTGTGCTGCGTCGACGCCCACGAGACGGTCGGGCCGCCGGACAGCAGGCCGCTCGGGAGCTTGCGGGTGAGCAGCCACTTCGCGGTGCCGCCGGCGAGGCCCTCGTACTTGCTCGAGCGGTAGTAGGAGCGGTACATCGAGGCGGCGACGCCGGTCCAGGCGATCGCGCCGGTGTTGAAGAACTGCAGGCTCGAGCCGTCCTCGACGTTGAACGCGTAGTCGATCGAGCCGTCGGTGCGCTGGAGGGCGGCGAGCTGGTCGAGCAGCTGCTCGGCCTGGGCCTTCTCGCCGGCGTTGATGAGCGCGACCGCGGCGATCGCGGTGTCGTAGGTCCACGACATGTTCGCCATCCGCTCGGCGGCGGGGTCGTCGGCCGGGACGTCGAAGGAGCGCACCAGGCGCAGGTTGGTCTTGCCGTCGCCGGGGAGGAAGTCGAGCAGCGGGCCGGTGGCCGACGTGCGGGCGCGCAGCGGGCGCTTGCCCTTCTTGGCGACCTGCTTCGGCCCGACCTGCTTGGCCAGGAAGCGCGCGAGCGCCTTCCTCGGCGCCTTGCGGCGCGCCGTGCCGCGGGCGGTCTTGGCGGGCCAGGCCTTCCGCACCTTGCCGCCCTTGCGCTTGGCGACCCGCTGCTTCGCGGACGCCGATGCGTCGGACGCGGGGGAGCTCGCGGGACTGGCGAGCGCGCCGACGAGGGACAGCAGCAGCAGGGCGATCAAGGTGCGAATGCGGGGGGAGGCCATGAACCGGTGGATCGGCCCGGCGTCCTGATTGCTTGACGGAACGGGCGTCCAGGCGTCCAGGGGTCGAACGTCCGGCTAGGCGCCGAACTCGCGCAGTTGCCGCTCGACCTCGGCGTCGACGTCCAGCGGCGGCTCCCCGCGCGCCTCGCGGCGGGCGTTGCGCGCGATCACGAGGTCGCGGACCTCGTCGCGCAGCCCGGGGTCGACGGCGGGGGCCGTCAGGCGCGCCAGCTCGTCCTCGACGTCGACCTCCGCCTCGCCGCGGGCGGCCGCGCGGGCGTTGCGGGCGGCGAGCATCTGGCGGATCTCGTCGTCGCGCTCGCCAAGGTCAACCGCTCCCCCCTGGGGGGCGGTCGACCCAATCTCTCTGTCGTCGCCGATGCCGCCGCGGCCGATCTCGTCGTAGACGCTGCCGCGGAAGAACAGCGAGACCACCGCCAGCACCACCGAGATCCCGACGACGGCGAAGATGACGATGCCGAACGCCTCCTCCATCGGCGACCATGGTCCCATGTGGCGACGCGTGAGACGCCGGACCATGGCCCCGCGCCGGCCGATCCTGTTCCCGGGCCAGATCTGGCTCGCCCTCGTGACGGGGATCCTGCTCGTCGGCTCGATCGCGCTCGTGGTGTGGGCGATCGCCGGATGACGGGTATCATTGTTGACTGACCAGTCAATCTGGAATTGGAGCTGAACGCCACCGATGGTCGATTTCACCCTGACTGACGAGCAGAAGGCGCTGAAGGAGATGGCGCACGACTTCGCTCAGAAGGAGATCCGGCCCGTCGCCTGGGAGTACGACCGCGACGGCGACTGGCCCGAGGATGTCCTGCGCAAGGCGTGGGAGATCGGGCTGATGAACACGCACGTGCCCGAGGAGTACGGCGGGCCCGGCGCGTCCTATCTCGATGGATGCATCATCGAGGAGGAGCTCTCGTGGGGCTGTTCGGGCATCACCACCTCGCTCGGCGCCAACGGCCTCGCCTCCGCGCCGCTGTCCGTCGCCGCGTCCGACGAGATCAAGAAGACCTACCTCGGGATGCTCACCGAGGACTTCAAGCTCGCCTCGTTCTGCCTCACCGAGCCCGACGCGGGCTCCGACGTCTCCGGCATGCGCACGACCGCCGTGCGCAAGGGCGACAAGTACGTCATCAACGGCTCCAAGTGCTTCATCACCAACGGCGGCTACGCCGACTGGTTCACCGTCTACGCCAAGACGGACAAGGACGCCGGCCACCGCGGGATCTCCTGCTTCGTCGTGCCGAAGGACGACACGATCACGGTGGACAAGAAGGAGGACAAGATGGGGCAGCGGGCCTCCAACACCGCGACCATCACCTTCAACGAGACCGAGATCCCGGCCGACCACCTGATCGGCGAGGAGAACAAGGGCTTCAAGATCGCGATGATGACCCTCGACCGCACGCGCCCCGGCGTGGCGGCGATGGCCACCGGCATCGCGCGCGCCGCCTTCGAGTTCGCCACGAACTACTCCAAGGAGCGCGTCCAGTTCGGCGTGCCGATCGCGATGCACCAGGCGATCCAGTTCATGATCGCCGACATGGCGACGAAGGTGCACCTGTCGCGGCTGGCGACCTGGAACTCGGCGGTCCTGCTCGACCAGGGCAAGCGCAACACGATCGAGTCCTCGCACGCCAAGCGCTTCGCCGCCGACACGGCGATGGAGGTCTCCACCGACGCCGTGCAGGTCTACGGCGGCTACGGCTTCATCAAGGACTACCCCGTCGAGAAGCTGATGCGCGACGCGAAGATCATGCAGCTCTACGAGGGCACGTCGCAGATCCAGCGCCTCGTCATCGCCCGCGAGACGCTGCTGCCGCGGCGGATCGAGGAGCCGGCGGCGGCCGCCGCCTGAGCATGACCCCGGGAGGCGAGGCGTCGCAAGCTTCGCCTCCCGACGCGGTCCGCGCGCTCGGCGAGCAGCTCGAGCGCTGCGGCTACCTCGAGACGCACCTGCCCGAGGCGCTCGAGGGGCCCGAGCCGCTCGCGACGCTCGCCTCGCTGTTCGGCCTCGGCGCGACGGTGCCGGTGTCCGCCCTCGCGGCCGTGGACGCCGCGGCGCTCGAGGAGGAGGGCCTGCTCGAGCGGGAGGCTGACCGCGTCCGCGCGCGCCTGCGGATCAGCGTCTGGAACGGGCTGCTGATGGCGCACGACGCCGGCGGCGGCCGTACCCGGTCCGACGTGGTCCCGGGGCCGCGCGAGTCGGCGCAGACGCTCGCGTACCTGAGCATCCGGCGGCCGGGCCAGACCGTGCTCGACCTCGGCTGCGGCTGCGGGCCGCACGCGCTGCTCGCCGCGGCGCACGCCGAGCGCGTGGTCGCGACCGACCTCAACCCGCGGGCCGCGGCGCTCACCCAGCTGGGCGCGCGGCTCAACGGCGCCGCGGCGGTGGAGGCGCGGGTGGGCGACCTCTACGAGCCCGTGGCCGGCGAGCGCTTCGGGCTGCTGGTCTCGAACCCGCCCTACGTGATCTCTCCCGACGCCGACCTGCTGTTCCGCGACAGCGGGCTCGCGCCCGGCGAGCTGTGCCGGCGCATCGTCTCCGGCGCCGGCGAGCGCCTGGAGGAGGGCGGGGTGGCGACCGTGCTGTGCAGCTGGGGGACGGGGCCCGGCGGCGAGCGCTGGGACACGCCGCGCGAATGGGTGGCGGGGACCGGCTGCGATGCCTGCGCGATCAGCTACGGCCCGCAGGGCGTGGTCGAGTACGCGGAGCGCTGGACCGCGCTGTCGGCGGGCGCGTCGGGCGCGAGCGTGCAGGCCGAGATGATCGCGCGCTGGGTGCGCTTCTACGCCGAGGCGGGGATCGAGGCGATCTGGTTCGGCGCGGTCGTGCTGCGCCGGCGCTCGGGTGGCGTCCGAACTGGTTCGCCGGGCTCGACGCGGTGCGGCCGCCGCGCCGGCCCGGCGGTGCGCAGCTCGAGCGGATCATCGCGGCGCAGGACGCGCTCGCGGGGCAGCCGGAGGACGCGCTGCTCGAGCGCGCGCTCCTCCCCGCGGCGCCCCACCAGCTGGTGCACGCGATGCGCTGGCAGGGCGCGGGCTACGACCTCGCCGACGTCCGGCTCATCCTCGAAGACGACATCGGCATCGACGGCCCGGTCGACCCGCTCGCCGTCCACGTGCTCGTCGCGCTCGACGGCCGGTCCGTGCGCGAAGTCGTCGGCGCCGTGGCCGCCGAGCGCGGGCTCGACGCCGCGCAGCTCGCGGCCGGCACGCTGCCGAGCCTACGCGGGCTCTACCAGCGCGGCTTCCTGGCGTAGCGGTCGTAGAGCCAGTCGATCGCGAAGCCGTCAGAGGCCTTCAAGTCCGCCGCACCCGCGTTGTCCTTGGACCCGGCCTCGGCGGCGGCGCCGCCGGCAGCCTTGCCGTCGGCGTAGCCGCCTTCGCCCTTGGAGCCGGCCTCGACCGCGGCTTTGCTGTCGGCGTAGCCCTCGCCCTTGGCGCCGGCCTCGGCTGCGGCCTTGCCGTCCGCGTAGACGGCGCCGCCCTTGGAGCCGGCCTCGGCCGCGGCCTTGCTGTCGGCGTAGCCGCCGCGCCGCCGCCCTTGGAGCCGGCCTCGGCTGCGGCCTTGCTGTCGGCGTAGCCGGAGCCGCTGCCTTTGGCGCCGGCCTCGGCCGCTGCCTTGCCGTCGGCGTAGCCGGAGCCGCCGCCTTTGGCGCCGGCCTCGGCTGCGGCCTTGCTGTCGGCGTAGCCGGAGCCGCTGCCTTTGCCGCCGGCCTCGGCCGCTGCCTTGCCGTCGGCGTAGCCGCCCGCGGCGCCGCCCTTGGAGCCGGCCTCGGCTGCGGCCTTGCCGTCCGCCCCGGCCGCGCCGGCGCCGAGCAGTCCGGCGACGGCGGCGTTGCCGATCGCGCCGTGGAGGGCGAGGATCTGCTCCTCCGGTGTCAGCTCGCGCGACCGGACCGCGCGGCCGATGGTCCTGGCGCCCTTCCGTGGGTCGCGGTACGGGACTCTCACCTCGCGCCTATTGACCCGCCTCCGGGCGGCATTGTCAAGCGGGGCGCTGCCTCGGACGCGCGGCCCTGGGACAATCCAGGGCCGTGCCATCCCGCAAGACCACGCAGGCGGCGGCGGAGGCCGCCTCGGTCGACGCGGCGCGCGCCGCGGTCGACGCGCCCGGCAAGCCCGGGCCCGGCGGCACCGACCCGCTCATCGGCGACCTGCGCCGCGCGGGGCTGCTGCCGCTGCTCGTGCTGCACTTCGTCTCCGAGGCGCCCTCCTACGGCAACCAGCTGATGGACCGCATCGGAGCGCTGACCACCGGCGCGCTCGCGGTCAACCCCAACACCATGTATCCGCTCCTGCGCTCGCTCGAGGCCGACGGCCACATCGCCGGGGAGTGGGAGCACCCCGAGCGCCGCTCGCGGCGCTTCTACCGGATCACGGACTCCGGGCGGGCCGAGCTCGAGCGGCTCGGCGGCGAGCTGCGCCCTCGCCTCGACCGCATCGCGGCGTCGATCGAGGCGATCCGGGCCGAGGTGCTCTAGTGGCCCTTCCCGCGACGTCCCACCCGAGATCGGCGGACGCCGATCACCGGCGCCCGGTCTCTCGGGCGCGACGCCACGAGAAGGACCACTAGTGGACTGGTGGTTCTTCCGCGAGGGCACGGAGGCCGAGGCGCACGAGTACCTCGAGCGCTTCCTCGACGACGGCGCGGCGGCGATCGAGGCGACCGGGCCGAAGGCCGACCTCAGCCTCGCGTCGGTGCCCGAGGTGCTCGGCCGGATCGGCGCCGAGGTCGAGCTCGTCGACGCCACGCCGGCCGACGCCCCCGAGTGGGTGCGCGAGGTCGTCGCCGAGCACGGCGGCGGCTTCCGCGAGTTCGCCGAGGGCTCGCGCACGCACGTGCTGCGCGCCGCCTACTACCTGGGCGCCAGCTTCGTGTCGACCTACCCGGTGCTGCGCTGGCATCTCGGCGCCGCCGACCGCCCGGAGGTCCGCCAGCCCGTGGTCACCGGCTTCGCGTCCGGCGAGGACCTGCCGGTGCTGGGCACGGCTGAGGCGCTCCTGGCCGGGGGTGACGCGGCGGAGACGATCGCGCGCTGGCGCGACGCGGTCAACGGCTGACGTGGGTCGCGTCCGCGCCGTCCAGCGCGTGCCCGGGCTCGCCTCCGAGGCGGAGGAGCTGTGGTACGACCCGCAGCGCTGGCCGGCCTGGATCGACGGCTTCGGGTACCTGCACAAGCTCGAGGGCGAGTGGCCCGAGGTCGGCGCCCGGGCGGTCTGGGACTCGCGCCCCGGCGGGCGCGGGCGCGTGGTCGAGGAGGTCACCGCCTACGAGACCCGCGTCGGCCAGACCGTCGCGGTCGAGGACGAGAAGCTCCGCGGCACCCAGCGCGTCGCCTTCGAGCCCGGGTCGGGGGAGGTCGAGGTGTCGCTCGAGCTCGAGTACGAGCTGAAGGGCGCCAACGTGCTCACGCCGATCACCGACGCCCTCTTCATCCGCCGCTCGCTGCGCGAGTCGCTCGCGCGGTCGCTGCTGCGCTTCGCCCGCGAGCGGCGCGGCGACATGGAGCTCTCTTGAGCCGCCCCTGATCTGCCGATGCAGAATGTGAACCGATGCGCCGCATCCCGCTGACCATCCGCGCCCTCGTGCTGCTCCCGCTGCTGGCGGTCCTCACGGACCAGACGCGGGCGGCGGTGCTGTGCGAGCCCGGCTCGCAGAGCTGCCTCGAGGCGGCCGGCCAGGGCTGGTACGCCGCCGCCGGCATCGCCGCGATCGTGCTCTACGCCGCCGGGCTGGCGCTGCTCGTGGCCCGCCTGGCCGGCTCCTCACCCGGCTTCGGGCGCCTGTGGGCGCTCGCCACCGGCGCGGTCTGGACCTCCTGCGCCGCCCAGGCCGGGCTGGCCTCGCTGCTCGGCGCGGGCTCCGCGCTCGGCGGCGGCTGGCTCGGGCTGCTGGCGCTGGGCATCGTCGCGGGCGGCGTGCTCGCGCTCGCACTGCGGGTCGCGCCGAAGCTCGTTCGCGCGCTGCGGCCGTCCGCGCCGCGGCTCTCCTTCTTCTCAGCGGTCGCCTCGCGACCGCTCCAGCGCTCGTGGATGGGCACGAGCGCCGCCCGGCTGCGCCTCCTGCGCGGCCGCGCTCCGCCGGTCGTCGCGTAGTTCCGCGACCGACCTGCCAACCCATTTCAAGAAGGAGTTCCTCATGTTCCATCGTCACGCGCGGCTGTTCGCCGCGCTCGCCGCGGCCGTCGTCGTCACCGGCGCCGCGATCGCCGTCTCCGCCTCCGGCGGGGCGAAGCCCGCCGCCAAGCCGGTGTCCACGATGTTCCGCGGCATCCCCGAGCACGACGGGGTGCTCGGCGACCCGAAGGCCCCGGTCACGGTGACCGAGTTCGTCGACCTCCAGTGCCCGGTCTGCGCGGAGGCGTCGAGGCAGACGCTCCCGTGGCTGGTTGAGAACTACGTCCGCACGGGCAAGGTCAAGCTCCAGCTGCGGACGCTCCACTTCCTCGGCCCCGACTCCGTGCGGGCGGCGCGCGCCGCTGCCGGAGCGGAGGCTGAGGGGCGGTTGTGGCCGTTCGTGGAAGCGTTCTACGCCGCTCAGGGCAGCGAGAACTCGGGCTACGTGACCGACGACCACCTGCGCTCGGTGGCCAAGGCGGCGGGCGTCGAGGCCGATCCGGTGCTGGACGCGGACGGGCAGGCCGCGCTCGAGCGGGCCAACGCCGACGCCACCCGCCTGGGCGTGAACTCGACGCCGACGTTCGCCGTGGGCGACAAGGTCATCGGCTCTGGCGTGCTCGACCCGGCCGCGTTCGAGAAGGCGCTGCGATGACGCGGCGGCTGTCGCTGGCGGTGGCGGGGCTCGGCCTCGCCATCGCCGGCTACCTCACGGTGGTCCACTTCGCCGGCGGCGAGCCCGTGTGCGCGATCGCACACGGGTGCGCCACGGTGCAGAAATCGGCCTACGCGCAGCTCGCGGGCGTCCCCGTCGCGCTGCTGGGGCTGCTCGGCTACGTCGCGATCCTCGTCTCGCTCGCCCGGGACGCGCGCACGACCACCGCCGCGCTCGCGTTCGCGGGCTTCGGCTTCTCCGCCTGGCTGACCTACGTGGAGGTGTTCGAGATCAACGCGATCTGCGTCTGGTGCGTGGCCTCGGCGGTCTGCATGACCGCCCTGGCCGGGCTCTCGGCGGCGCGGCTCGCCCCATAGGATGCGGCCATGTTCGTCTTCAAAGCCGGTGTCGTGGGGGCAGGTGTCATGGGCGGCGAGATCGCCCAGGTCATCGCCTCCGCCGACATCCCCGTCCTTCTCAAGGACGTCAAACAGGAATTCGTGGACAAGGGGCTCGAAAAGGCCCGCGAGGTCACCCAGGGCCAGGTCTCCAAGCTGGTCAAGAAGGAGAAGCTGACCCAGGAGCAGGCCGACGCCCAGGCCGAGCACACGCTCGGGCTGATCACCGGCACCACCGACTACGACGAGTTCGGCGACGTCGACTTCGTCATCGAGGCGGTGCCGGAGAAGATGGCGATCAAGCACGAGGTCTTCGCGGACCTCGACGCCGTGACGCCGGGGCACGCGATCCTCGCCTCCAACACGTCGGGGCTCTCGATCACCGAGATCGCCGACATCACGCAGCGCCCGGACAAGGTCGTCGGCTTCCACTTCTTCTGGCCGGCCTCCTACATGCGCCTGATCGAGGTCATCGAGGGGGAGGAGACCTCGCCGGAGACCGTCCAGGCCGCCGCGAACTTCGCCCAGGCGATCCGCAAGATGCCCGTGCGCTGCGCGGAGTGCCCGGGGTTCGTGGTCAACCGCATCCTCGCCTCGACGGCGTCGGAGATCTGGCGCTACCAGGACGAGAGCGGGGTCGACGTCAAGGACATCGACAAGGCGCTCACCGACGCCAAGCTCGTGCCGATGGGGCCGTTCTATCTCGCCGACATGAGCGGCCTCGACACCGCGCTGAAGGTCGCCAAGGACATGCAGGACGCCTACGGCGACCGCTTCTACGTCCACCGCGCCATGGAGGAGCTCGTCGAGGCGGGCGACCTCGGCCAGAAGAGCGGAAAGGGCTTCTATGAGCACTCCTGAGACCGCCCCCGCCGTCGACGAGCAGCTCGCCGACCGCTTCCAGCTCAAGGCGTTCGTCGAGTCCTGCCTCGTGCTCGAGGAGGGCATCGCGGGCGTCCGCGACATCGACCTCGGGATGATGATGGGCACCGGGATGATCCCCGGGCCGTTCGCCCGCGCCGACTTCCGCGGGCTCGACGACGTCCTCGCGGCGCTCGAGAAGGCCGAGGACGAGTGGGGCGAGCACTTCGAGCCGCCGCTGATCCTGCGCCGGCTCGTCGCCCAGGGCCGCCTGGGGGCGAAGTCCGGCCAGGGCTTCTACCCGTACCCGCAGCCCGACGAGGGCTTCGAGAACGAGGTGGTCAAGCTCGACACCCGCGGCGACTACGCGATCGCGTGGCTCGACAACCCGCCGATGAACTCGGTCTCGCCCGACGTCATCGCGGCGCTCGGCAAGGCCTGGGAGGCGATCGAGGCCGACCCGGCGATCAAGGCGATGATCCTCGCCTCGCCGAACCCGGCGCTGTTCTGCGCGGGCGCCGACATCAAGGCGTTCACGAAGATGGACGAGGCCTCCGGGCGCGAGCTGCTCGACGGCGCGCACGGCCTGCTGCGCTCGTGGGAGCAATCGCGGACGATGACGATCGCGGCCGTCAACGGGCTGGCGTTCGGCGGCGGCTGCGAGCTCGCGATGGCGTGCGACGTCCGGCTCGCCGGCTTCAGCGCCACGTTCGGCCAGCCCGAGGTCAACCTCGGGATCATCCCCGGCTTCGGCGGCACGCAGCGGCTGCCGCGGCTCGTGGGGCCGGCGAAGGCGCTCGAGATGAACACCACGGGCGAGGCGATCTCGGCCGAGGACGGCTACGAGCACGGGCTCGTCAACCGCGTGGTCCAGGACCACGAGCTGTTCGACACCGCGGTCCAGTGGGCGCGCAAGTTCGCTCAGCAGGCCCCGCTCGCGCTCGAGCTGATCAAGCAGGCGTCGCACAAGGGCGACCTCGACGAGGGCATCGCGGCCGAGAAGGAGGCGTTCGGGAAGGCGTTCGCCTCCGAGGACGCGCGCGAGGGCATCAGCGCGTTCCTGGGCAAGCGCACGCCGGAGTTCAAGGGCAAGTGAGCAGCAGCGACCCCGCCGCGCTGGCCGAGCTGATCCGCTCGGCCGGCACGGTGGCGGCGCTGACGGGCGCCGGGATCTCCGTGCCATCGGGGATCCCGGACTTCCGCTCGCCCGGGACCGGGCTGTGGGAGAACGTCGACCCGATGGAGGTCGCGCACATCGACGTCTTCCGCCGCGACCCCGAGCGCTTCTGGCAGTTCTACGGCGATCGCTTCACGAAGCTGCGCGAGAAGCGGCCGAACCCGGCGCACGTCGCGCTCGCCGAGCTCGAGCGGCGCGGGCTGCTCGAGGCGGTCATCACGCAGAACATCGACGGCCTGCACGAGGCGGCGGGCACCCGCGAGCTCGTCGAGGTCCACGGGTCGATCTCGCACTCCTCGTGCCTGGAGTGCCTGCGGCAGTACCCGCTGGAGGAGACCCGCGCGCGCCTCGCCGACGATCCCGTGGGCGTCCCGCGCTGCGACTGCGGGCACCCGCTGAAGCCCGACGTCGTGCTGTTCGGCGAGTTCCTGCCGGCCGACGCGATGGCGCGCGCGGAGGACCTCGCCGAGCGGGCCGACCTGCTGCTGTGCGTGGGCTCGTCGCTCGAGGTCTACCCCGTGGCCGGGCTGCCGTCGGTGACGCTGCGGGCCGGCGGCGCGCTGGCGATCGTCACGCAGGGGGCGACGCAGTACGACGAGCGCGCAGCGGTGCGCCTCGGCGGGGACGTGGTCGCCGAGCTCGAGGCGGTCGTCGCCGCGCTCTAGCTAGTTGTGGCCGGCGAGGTACGCGCCCGCGGTGAAGCAGACGATCACGACGATCAGGCAGACGAGAAGCAGGTCCATGGCCGCGAGACGGTACTAGGCGTGGCCGAGGATCACGCCGACGAGCGCGATCACGATGCCGCCGAGCGTGACCTGGATGAGGCTGAGCCGCATCGAGACCCGGAGGAAGCGCTTGCGCACGTACGCGATCGCGACGAGCTCGAAGCTGACCACGACGTAGGCGACGAGCAGCGCGGTCGAGACGTCGGCGATCAGGAAGGGGAGCGCATGCGCGCTGCCGCCGACGAAGGTGGCGAAGCCGGTGATCGCGCCGCGGGTCCACGCGGCGCCCCGGCCGGTGAGCGAGCCGTCGTCGGACAGCGCCTCCGACAGGCCCATCGAGATCGCGGCGCCGAGCGCGGCCGCCAGGCCGACGAGCAGCGCCGCCCGCGAGCCCGAGACGTAGGCGGCGGCGAAGATCGGAGCGAGCGTGGAGAGCGTGCCGTCGATCAGCCCGATCAGGCCCGGCTGCACGACCTGCAGCACCCGCGAGCGGTCGTCGGCCTCCTTCCAGTGGGTCAGCGAGATGTCCGAGAGCATCCGCTCGGATTCTATCGCAACTAACTTGTAATAACGAGCAAGGTATTATAGTTAGGCAAGCCGAATATGGCCGACCTAACCGACACCCTGCGCGCGCGCGGCATGCGCGTCACCCCGCAGCGGCTCGCCGTCCACGGCGCGCTGCAGGCCCTGGGGCGGCACAGCACCGCCGAAGAGGTCCTCGCGCGGGTGCACGGGACCGTGCCCGGCGTCTCGCTCCCGACCGTCTACGCCGCGCTCGAGCTGCTGTCCGACCTCGGGCTCGCGAATCGCGTGCAGGCCGGCCGCGCCGTGCGCTTCGATCCGCGGACGCGGCCGCACCACCACCTCGTGTGCACGGTCTGCGGCGCCGTCGAGGACCTCGACGCCGACGTCGAGCTCGGCCCCGCCGTCGCCGCTGCGCGCGACCTCGGCGCCGAGGCCTACGGCGCCGAGATCACCGTGCGCGGGCGCTGCGCCGCCTGCGCCGCCGACTAACCCCACACTTCGTCGGCGACCTCCACGATCAGCCGCAGCTTGGCGAGCTGGTCGTCGATCGTGAGCTTGTTGCCCTCCTCGGTGGAGGAGAAGCCGCACTGGCCGGAGATGCACAGCTGGTCGACGTCGACGTACTGCGACGCCTCCTCGATCCGGCGCTTGAGCATGTCCTTGTCCTCGAGCTGCGGCCGCTTGGTCGTGACGAGGCCGAGCACGACCTGCTTGCCCTTCGGGACGAAGCGCAGCGGCTCGAACGTGCCGGAGCGCTCGTCGTCGTACTCGAGGAAGAAGCCGTCGACGTTCAGGTCGCCGAACAGCGCCTCGGCCACGAAGTCGTAGCCGCCCTCGGCCGCCCACATCGACTGGTTGTTGCCGCGGCACAGGTGGGTGGTGATCGCGAGATCGTCCGGCTTGCCCGCCAGCGCGCGGTTGATGTTGGCGATGTACTGCTCGTGCAGGTGGTCGGGGTCGCCGCCGATCGACTCGATGTGCGCGCGCTGCGCCGGGTCGTTGATGTACGCGAGGCTCGTGTCGTCGAGCTGCAGGTAGCGGCAGCCGAGCGCGTGCACGCGCTTCGCCTGCTCGCCGTACGCGGCCGTCAGGTCAGACCAGAACTCGTCGATGTCGGGGTAGGTCGACTCGTCGATCGAGGAGTTGCCGCCGCGGTAATGGACCATGCTCGGCGACGGGATCGTGAGCTTGGGCGTGACGCCGTCCTGCACCGTCTCGCGCAGGAACGAGAACGCGTCGCCGAAGACCGGGCCGTCGCCCGGCAGGGCGATCCTGCCGTCCACCCGCATGGCGGGCGGCGCGTAGTCGTACTCGCCCTCCTCGTTGCGGAACTGGACGTGCAGGCTCTCGCCCTCGACCTGGCTGACGCCCTCGAGCGAGTAGATGAAGTCCATGTGCCACGAGGTGCGGCGGAACTCGCCGTCGGTGGCGTCCTGGAGCCCGACGTCGCGCTGCTGCGCGACGACCTCGCGGATCGCGTCGTCCTCGACGGCGCGCAGCTCGGCGTCGTCGATCGTGCCGGCCTTGTGGTCGGCGCGCGCCTGGCGCAGTCGCCCCGGGCGGAGCAGGCTGCCGACGTGGTCGCCGCGGAATGGGGGTGAGGTTCGATGTGCCATGTCAGTCCTCTGCGGTCGCGCCTTCCCAGATCATGTCCTCGACCGGGAACGTCTCCTCGATCACGCCGTACTTCTGCGTGTAGCCGATCAGGTCGGTGACCTGCTCCTGGTCGATCTCCGTCGGCCACAGCGGGAGCCGGATCTTCTCCACCACGTCCGGCGGGATCTTGGTGAACGTGGTGATCGTCTTGCGCGCCTCCTCCGGGTTGTCGGTGGCGTACTTCAGCGCCTTGTTGATGGCCCGGGCGAAGCCCTCGACGACCTTCTCGTTCTTCGCGATGTACTCGTCGGTGGTGGCGTAGGCGCCGTTCGGGAACAGCGGCCCCAGCGACTGGTAGACGGGAAGCACCTCGTTCCCGCCGGCGCCGAGCACCTGGGTGAGGAACGGCTCGGGCGCCCAGATCGCGTCGACGCGCCCCTTCTCCAGCGCGGCCGGCATCTCGGGGAACGGGATCTCGAGGATCTTGATCGAGTCCGGGTCCGCGCCCTCGGCCTCCAGTGCCGCCTTCACCGTGACCTCACCGACGCCCTTGACGGCGTTGATCGCGATCGTCTTGCCCTCGAGGTCCTTCGGCTCGCGGATGTCCGAGCCCTTGGCGGACATGATCACCTGCCACTCCTTCTCCGGCGTCTCGGCGCCGTTGTCGGCGTTGGCGATCACCTTGATCGGGAGGTTCTTGGCGCGCCCCACGATCACCGGGACGTAGCCGAGGAAGGCGAACTGCGACTCGCCCGCCACGAGGCTCGTCACGAGCTCGGCGCCGCCCTGCGCGAGCTGCGGCTCGATCTCGATCCCCTCCTCCTTGAAGTAGCCCTGGTCGCGCGCGATGTAGAGCGGCGCGGCGTTGGCGATCGGCAGCACGCCCACCTTCACCTTCGTGGTGCCGCCCTCGCCCGAGGCCGCCTCCTCGTCATCCCCGCCGCAACCGCCCACCAACGCGGCGCACACCAGCGCCGCGATCCCAAGGTGCCTGCCCATGCTCTGCCTCCCCTTCGACTGCCGTTCCCGTCGGGGGATCATGCCCCGTTCCGGGGACCTTGACGCACGAGCGCGAGCACCATCCCGTCCCAGCCCTTGGCGCCCACGGTCTGCAGGCCGGTCGCCTCGAGCTGCGGGTGCGCGCCGACGAGCTCGACGACGCGGCGCGAGCCGACCACCTTCGGGTCGTCCGAGCCCGCGTCGGCCAGCGCGCCGCGCCGCACGACGTTGTCGACCACGATCAGCGCACCCGGCCGGCACAGCGGCAGCGCCAGCTCGACGTAGTCCGCGCTGTGCTGCTTGTCGGCGTCGATGAAGACGAGGTCGAACGGCCCCGTGAGGCCGGGCAGCGTGTCGAGCGCGGGGCCCACCACGACGTAGACGCTCCCGCCGACCCCGGCCCGGTCGAGGTTGTCGCGCGCGACCCGCGCATGGTGCGGGTCGACCTCGAGCGTGACGATCCGGCCGCCGGGCGGCAGGGCGCGGGCGAGCCAGAGCGTCGAGTAGCCGCCGAGCGTGCCCACCTCGAGCACCGAGCTCGCGCCGGTCAGGCGGACGAGCAGGCCGAGCAGCGCGCCCTGGGCGGCGGAGACGTCGATGGCGGGGAGCCCGGCAGCGCCGTTCGCCGCGAGCAGCGCGTCGAAGTCCGCCTGGTCCGGCAGCAGCTCGGCCGCGAAGTACTCGTCGACCGCGACCCAGCCGAACTCCGGCGTCCCGCCCGAGATCGAGCCGCTCACGCCTCCGCCGCCCGCGCCCGCAGCGTCGCCTCGAGCCGCGCCAGCGCCGCCGCGACCGCTTCCGTCTGCTCCGGCTGGAGCCCGCCCTGCAGCGCCGCCGCCGCGGCCGCCGCCACGGCCTCGCGGTGGGCGGGCAGCTCGTCGAGCCGGCGAGCCACCGACGCGGTGCCGCGCCAGCCCTCGAGCTCGGCGAGCGCCGTGTCGAGCGCGAGCGACAGCTGCAGCGCCGCCTCGCGCTCGCGCCCCTGATCCAGGTCCAGCCGCGCTCGCAGCGCGAGCTCCTCGCACGCCAGCGCGACGTCGCGCCCCGACAGCAACGCGGCCAGCCGCTGCTGCGGCGTGAGCATCGAGCGCTTCTCGCGCGGCGGCGGCAGCTCGCGCGCCTGCTCCCAGTCGCCGTCGGCGACCTGCTCGCCCGAGCCGTACCCGATCCGGGTCGCCAGCGCCTGCTCCGCCCGCACCTCGCTCACGTAGGCGTCGCCCGCCGACAGCCGGTGCCCGTGGATCGTGCGGTTGAGCAGCGCCAGCGCGGCGCCGACCGTCGCCTCGCTGTCGCCCATGGCCTCCTCGAGCCACGCCCGCGCGCCATCCTCGGGCAGCGGATCGGTCGTGATCACCGTCGCCCGCGACACCTCGACGGGCGCCACGCCGGCCCCCGGGTCCGCGTCGCGCGTCCGCGGGCGCCCGAGCGCCCGGCGCCGCCGCCGCGGCGCCTCCAGCCCGCCGATGACCACGACGTGCCGCGGGTCGTCGCCGGCGAAGCGGCGGACCACGTAGCGGCCCGCCTCCGGGCCGAGCCGCCCGGCGAACTCCCACTGCACGAAGGAGAAGTGGCGGCCCGCCGCCCTGCTCCCGCTACTCGCCGCGATGCGCCTCGGAGGCGCGCTCGGTGACCTTCAGCGCGTGCTTGGAGGGCTTGAGGCGCACCGTCGGGTTGTCGATGTCCTCGAGCCGGTCGATCAGCTTGATCCACTGGTTGGGCTTCAGCACGGCGTTGACCTGCTTCGCGGCCTTCGAGTTGGTCCCGAACAGCGGCTTCCAGCCGATGTGGATGTGGTCGTGGTGGTCGCCCATCGCGTACGTGTTGTCCGCGCCCTCGAACTCCATCAGCGTGATGATCTGGTCGGGCTTCATCGTCCCCTGCAGCGTCAGCAGGCGGCGCACCGCGAGCTCGGTGATCGAGCCCTCGCCCTGGTTGCCGAGGATCGGGATGCCGTTGATCTTCGCGATGTCGACGGCGTTGCCCGACGAGTGCTGGGAGACGTTGCCCGACGCGGTCAGGAAGCCGTGGCCGCACCGCAGCGACGTCACGGTCGGCCGCATGCCCGACGCGGCGAGGAACTCGAGCGTGGCCAGCACGCGGCGGTCGATCTGCCCGGTACGGACGTCGCTGCGCCCGCAGGAGTAGAACTCGATGCGCGGGTTGGAGAGCGTGTGCTGGACCAGCGCCTCCTTGCTCATCAGCAGGATCTGGCCGATCGTCGGCTGCTTGGCGTCGGGGCCGAAGAACGGGTTCTTGCCGGCGGCGCGGTAGATGGCCGTCGACTCGAGCAGCTTCCAGCCGTCGAGGATCGGCTTCGGGTCGATGCGCGGGGCGCCGCGGCCGGCGGGCCGGATCTCGAACAGCACGTGGGGGGCCTTCGCGCTCGAGGTCTGCCCGATGCGGCCGAGGATCGTGCCGGCGACGACGCGCGAGCCCGGGCGCAGGCGCTTGATCCGGACGTCCTTGCGGTTGAGGCCGAAGACCTTGCTGAAGTAGCCCTTGAACGTCGAGCCGCCGTCGATCTTGCCGGTGCGCTCGAACAGCTGCTGCTCGCCGCCGGCGCGCCCGGCGCGCGGGCGGGCGGGGTTGGCGAACAGGCGCTGCTTGGACGTGATCGCCTTGCGCACGACCTTGCGGTTCGGGGCGGCGCTGCGCTTGACGGCCTTGCGCTTGCTCGCCTTGACCGTGGTGGCGGAGGCGGGCGCGTTCGGCTTGGCGTCCTTGGCCGGCAGCTCGAGCTCACGCGCGACCTGCTTGCGCGTCGTCGTGCGCTGCTTCGGCGCGGGGAAGTTCTTCGCGACCTTGGCCAGGCGCGCGTACGTGTAGGTGTTGCCGTAGACGTCCTGCAGCTGGACGAAGCGGCCAAGGCGCTTCGAGCGCCCGATGCGCACGATGCGGCCGTCGTTGACCGCGACCACGGGGGCGCCGCGGCGGGCGAAGACCTTGATCCCGCGACGGTGCTTCGAACCGTCGACCACGAGTGCACGGTTACCGGCCTTGCGCGAGCGCTTGCCGAACTTCTTCGCGTCGGCCTCGGAGAGGTCGTCGGCGTACGTGGCCTTGGCGGCGACGGGGAAGTGGCCCTGCGTCAGACCCGTGAGCGAGCCGACGAGGTTGGACGGCAGCCCGCCGATCAGGCGCGCGCGCATGAGGACGGAGTCGACGTACCAGTCGGCGTGGTTGTAGGCGAAGATCGCCTTGCGCAGGTCCTGCTCGGCGCCGGCGGCCTTGAGGTAGCGGGCGGCGGCGAAGATCGCGTCGGCCGGGTTGTACGGGTCCTTGAGCTTGTCCTTGTTGGCGTCGACGCCGTAGGCCTTCCACGTCGCCGGCATGAACTGCATCCAGCCCAGGGCGCCGGCGGAGGAGACGTTGAGGTTGCGGCCGTAGTCGGTCTCGATCTCGTTGATCGCGGCCAGCACCTCCCAGCGCACGCCGTACTCGATGCCGGCGGCCTGGTAGAGCGGGAGCAGGAACGGCGGGATCCGGAACTTGTCGATGAAGAAGTTCGGGACGCCGATCGGCGCGGCGCCGGGCAGCGCCAGCGAGAACGTCGGGTTGTCGAGCGTCGGCGAGCCGTCGAGCGCGCGGCCGGGCTGCTTCGCGCGCGCCTTCTTCTTGGCCTCGCGCTCGAGCTCGGTGACGAGCTTCTTGCTGTTCAGGTTGCCGGCCTTGAACTGCTTGTTCTTCGCGGGCGCGCCCGCGGAGGCGCCCGGGTCCTTCTTGTTCTTGTCGGCGCCGGGCTGCTCGCGGTTGGGGGCGCCGGGGGACTCGTTGCCGTCGGGCGTCGGCGTCGAGGTCGGCTTCGGCGCGCCGGGGACGCTGGGGACGGTGGGGACCGGGAGGGTGGGCGCGGGGGCGTTCGGCGTCGGCGTGGCGATCGGGCCGTGATCGATGATCTGCGCGATCACGCCGGAGATGCCGGGAACCTGGATCTGGCTGGCGGGCGTGCCGGGCGCCACATCGACGGTGCGCGTGATGCGCTCGCCCGTGACGAGCACGACGGTCACGGAGTGCAGCTCGGCCGAGGCTGGGAGCGCGACGACGCCGAAGCCAACCGTGGCCACGATCACCGCGATGATCCCGTTCCGTCTTCTCATTCTCAAGTTACGCGTCCCCTCGCGCGTTTCTACGCATTTGCTCAGCGTTCGCGCGGCCCCGGGACAGGCGGGTCACGCTACTGAGGGTCTTGTGCCTTTGCAATTAGAGAACGGTTAACCGCCCGATACCTTGCGCGTATTGCTCGTATTGGTAGGAAGTCAGTCCTAATCAACGCCGGCACAACGTAAGCTCAACCTCTAGTCCAGCCTTAGCTCCCATGGAAAGTGAGATTCGATGACCGACAGCGAGGGCCTGCGCGACAAGCTCGCCCGCTCCAGCGAGGACGCCATCGGCAAGCTCGCCCAGGACCTGCTCGAGAACCCGCTCGTGAACTCCGCGATCTCGCGCGCCTTCGACGCCCGCGAGCGCGCCGTCCAGGTGCAGGAGACCGCGATGGGCGCGCTCAACATCCCGTCCGCCGCCGACATCGAGCGGCTGACGCGCCGGCTGCGGTCCGTCTCGCAGCGGCTCGAGGGCATCGAGGACGGCGTCGACCGGCTCGACCAGCGGCTGGAGAAGCCCGGGCTCGACGAGCGCCTGACCGCGATCGAGGACCAGCTCGTCAAGCTCAACGCCGAGGTCGGCGCGCTCGCCTCGAGCCTCGACGCCCGCCCCGCGCCGCACTCGCGTGAGCAGGAGCGCCTCGAGGTCGACGCCAAGCCGGCCGCCGAAGCCGAAGCCGAAGCGGGCGCGCAAGAAGGCGTCCTAGAGCGCGGCCAGCGCCGCGTCGCCGAGCCGCAGCTCGGCGGCGTGGAGCGCGTCGTCGCCGATGCGCTCGCCCGTCTGGACGCGGTCGGAGACGATCAGCACGCAGCCCGCCGCGACGCCGCGGCGGCGGGCGATCGTGAACAGCGTGGCCGCCTCCATCTCGACCGCGGCCGCGCCCGCCGCGACCCACGCCTGCGCGCGCGCGGGCTCGGGGTCGTAGAAGAGGTCGGACGAGGCGACGAGCGCCGCCGGGCCCGCCACGCGCTCGAGCGCCGCGGTCAGCTCGCTGTCGGCGTCGGCGCGCTCTCCGCCGCCGAGCGCCCGGCTCGTCCCGTCGGCGCACAGCGCCGCGCCGGCCACGAGCAGCGAGCCGAGCTCGCGCCGGCCCGCCAGCAGCCCGCACGTCCCCACCCGCACGAGCCGCCGCGCGCCGAGCCCGATCAGCTCCTCCGCGACGATCGCCGCGCTCGGCCCGCCCATCCCGGTGCTCTGGATCGTCAGCGGCTCGCCGTCGGCCGCGGTGCCCGTGTAGCCCCACAGCCCGCGGTTCGTGTTGAGCACCTGCATCGGCGCGGCGAGCAGGTGCTGCGCGAGCCGCAGCGCGCGGCCGGGATCGCCGGGGAGCAGCGCGCGCTCCGCGACGGGCGCGTTGGGCTTCAGGTGCACGGGCGAGGTGGCCATCAAGGTCGGCATGGAACTAGACTCGCGCCCACCATGGCGAAGAAGGCCAAGAAGAAGTCGAAGAAGAAGGACACCTCAGGTACCGATCCCGTCGGCGCCGTGCGCACGGCGGTCGAGCGGACGTTCCAGGCCACGGCCGACAGCGCACAGTCCACGCGCACCCGCGCGCAGGACCTCGTCGACGAGGTGGCCGGCGCGGCCACCCGCGTGCGCGAGATGATCGAGCAGGTCGGCGTGCTGGAGGACCTCAAGGGCCTCCGCCGCGAGGTCGAGTTGCTCGCCCGGCGCGTCGCGGCGCTCGAGGGCGGCTCGAAGCAGGCGACGAGCAGCCGCTCCCCGGCGAGCAAGCCCGCGGCCCGCAAGCCCGCGGCGCGCAAGACCGCCGCGCGCAAGCCCGCGGCGCGCAAGACCGCCGCGCGCAAGCCGGCGGCCCGCAAGACCGCCGCCCGCAAGACCGCCGCGCGCAAGCCGGCGGCCCGCAAGACCGCCGCGCGCAAGCCGGCGGCCAAGAAGTCCGCCTGATGGCCAACCCGCAGTTCGACTCCGCCAAGGAGTTCCGCACCGTCATCGACCAGATCTTCACGATGATGAGCGAGGACCCCGAGATGGGGCCGGCGCTGCGGGACGCCGACGTCCCGCAGCGCTTCGAGTTCGACGACTACGACCTCGTGGTCAACATCCGGGCCGGCGAGGGCGACGAGGGCAACCTGCACTGGGAGTGGAGCGACGACGTCGACTGGAAGCCCAAGGTGCGGATGGAGATGTCCTCCGAGACCGCCAACAAGTACTTCCAGGGCAAGGAGAACGTGGCCGTCGCGATCGCCCGTCGCCGCATCAAGACCGGCGGCGACGTCAAGGCGGCGCTCTCGCTGATCCCGATCACGAAGCCCGTCTACGCGCGCTACCGAGACCTCGTCGAGCGCGAGTACCCGCACCTCAAGGTCTGACGTTTGACAGAGGGGTGCCGGAGGAGTAGACCTCCGGTCACAACCAAGGCAATAGGCCGGGAAGTGAGGGGGATGCCCCTCGCAAGGCGTCGCCTCTGACGAACGCCGCCGGCCGAGGCAGCGGGCCGCATTGCCCGCATGGCGGCGGGACCACGACCGCGGTCCCGCCGCTTTATCTTGTCTGGGGTGATCCTCGCCGAGTTCGCGCGCGAGCTCGACGTCTCGCCCGACACGCTGCGCCGCTGGGCCCGCGACGGCCTCGTGCCGCTCACCGGCGGCGAGTGGACCCCGGCCGCGGTCGCGCAGGCGCGGATCGTGGCGCGGCTGCGCAAGCGCGGCCACTCGATGGACGAGATCCGCGCGGCGGCCGAATCGGGCCGGCTCGCCTACGGCCTGCTCGAGGACCTCTTCCCGGACCGCTCGCCGACCCACTCGCTCGAGGACGCGGCCGAGCTGACCGGGCTCGAGCCGGCGCTGCTCGAGCGCATCTGGAGCGCGGTCGGCTTCCCGGCGCCGTCGCGCGAGGAGGTCACCGACGACGACCTGCAGCTGCTGCGCTACATCGGCGCCGCGCTGCAGGCGGGCTTGCCGCTCGTCGCCTTCCTCCAGCTCGTGCGCGTCTACGGCCAGTCGCTGGCGCGGATCGCCGACGCCGAGGTGCGCCTCTTCCACCTCTACGTGCACGAGCCGCTGATCCACGACGGCGTGCCGAACGTCGAGATGGCGGAGGAGATGGAGGGCCTGGCGCGCGAGCTGCTGCCGCTCGCCTCGCCGATCATGGATCACATCCACCAGCGCTTCCTCCAGCACTTCCTCGACCAGGACGTCGTCGGGCACATGGAGCTCGAGGTCGGCACCGACGGCGCGCTCGACCTCGGCCGCGTGCGGGTCGCGATCGCCTTCGCCGACCTCGCGGGCTACACGCGGCTGACCGAGGAGGCGGGGGAGGACGAGGCCGTCGACATCATCGAGCGCTTCGTCGAGGCGGTGCAGCACACGCTGCCCGACTCCGCCCGGGTCATCAAGACGATCGGCGACGAGGTGATGGTCGTGGGGTCGGACGCCGCGGCGCTGCTGGACTGGGCCGTCGGCTTCCAGGCGCTGCACCGGGAGCGGCCGCTGCCGCGGATCGGGCTCCACCAGGGCCTCACGCTCTACCGCGACGGCGACTACTACGGCCGCGCGGTCAACCTCGCGGCGCGGGTGGGCGCGCGGGCGGCGGGCGGCGAGGTGCTCGTCACGCGCCCGCTGGTGGACGCCGCCGGCGACCACCTCGAGTTCGAGCGCATCGGCGAGGTCAAGCTCAAGGGCTTCTCGGAGTCGACCGAGCTGTTCCTCGCCACGCAGGCGGAAGCCTCGTGAGCCTCGAGGCAGCGGTCCGGGCGGAGGGCCTGCTGCGGCCGGGGCGCCCGGTGGTCGTGCTGCTCTCGGGCGGGGCCGACTCGACCTGCCTGCTCGACCTCGCGGCGCGGATCTCCGGCGACGTGAGCGCGCTGCATGTCGACTACGGCCTGCGCGACTCCGCGGCAGCCGACGCGGCCCACTGCGCGGCGCTGTGCGAGCGGCTCGGCGTGCCGCTCGCCCTCCACCGCCCGCGCCGTCCCGAGGGCAACCTGCAGGCGTGGGCGCGCGACGTCCGCTACGCCGAGGCGGCGCGGCTCGCCGAGGCCCGCGACGCGGACGTGGCGGCCGGCCACACCGCCTCCGACCAGGTCGAGACCGTGCTCTACCGGCTCGCCGCCTCGCCGGGCCGGCGCGCGCTGCTGGGCATGCGGCCGCGCGAGGGCCGGCTCGTGCGCCCGCTGCTCGGCGCCTGGCGCGCCGACACCGAGGCCTGGTGCGCCGCGCACGGCCTCGAGTGGCGCGAGGATCCGACGAACGCGTCGCCCGCGTTCGCGCGCAACCGCGCGCGCCACGGGCTGATCCCGGCGCTGCGCGAGCTGCACCCGGCCGCGGAGGCCAACGTGCTGCGCACGACCGAGCTGCTGCGCGACGAGGCCGCCGTGCTCGACGCCGCCGTCGAGGCGGTGCTGGCCGAGGCCGGCGACCCGCCGGCGGTCGCGCACCTGCGCGCGCTGCCGCCCGCGCTGGCCCGGCTCGTCGTCCGGCGCCTGGCCGACGGCGCCGCCGTCGGCCACCGCACGGAGGAGATCCTCGCGCTCGCCGAGGGACAGGCGCTCGACGTCGGCGAAGGGCTGCGCGCCAAGATCGAGAACGGGCGCCTGCGCTTCGTCCCGACCCCGCCCCGGGTGCGGGCCTAGACTGCCCCTCGCGTGCACCGGAACGAATCCATCGGCGAGATCCTCGTGCAGGCGGACGAGCTCCAGCATCGGGTGCGCCAGATGGGCGAGGAGATCACCCGCGACTACGCCGGCAAGGACCTGCTCCTGATCGGCGTCCTCAAGGGCGCGGTGTTCTTCCTGTCCGACCTCATGCGCCACATCGAGGTGCCCTGCGAGGTCGACTTCATGGCCGTCTCGTCCTACGGCTCGAGCACCCAGACCTCAGGCGTGGTGCGGATCCTGAAGGACCTCGACGCCGCCATCGAGGGCCGCGACGTGCTGATCGTCGAGGACATCGTCGACTCGGGCCTGACGCTCTCCTACCTGCTGCGCAACCTGCAGGCGCGCGGCCCCGCCTCGCTCGAGGTCTGCGCGCTGCTCACGAAGCCCGACCGGCGCGAGGTCGACCTACCCACCCGCTACGTCGGCTTCGAGATCCCCGACAAGTTCGCGATCGGGTACGGGCTCGATCACGCGGAGCGGTATCGGAACTTGCCGTACGTCGCCGCGTTACGCATGCAGTAAGGCGCGCTGGCGCGCCTAAACCCCCTGGTAGCCTTCCCTTTGTCGTGAGCCGCTTCTTCAAGAGCGCCCTCTTCCCGATCTTGATCGTGATCGTGCTGGCGTTCTTCGCCTCCAAGCTGATCTCCCGATCGGATCAGGCTCCCGCGCGCTCCTTCGCCGGTTTCCTGGAGCAGGTCGAGAACGGCCAGGTGCAGACGGCGACGCTCAAGACGAAGGACAACTCGATCGACGTCCGCCTCAAGGGCACGGACAAGAACAAGTACCAAGTGGGTTATCCCGCTGACTACTCCGACGTCCTGGTCACGAAATTGCGCGCGGCCAAGGCCGACGGCATGATCCGCGACTTCGACGTCAAGCCGTCGCGGTCGAGCGTGATCCTCTCGCTTCTGACCTACGTGCTGCCGTTCCTGATCTTCATCGGGTTCTGGATCTTCCTGATGAACCAGGTCCAAGGCGGCGGCTCGAAGGTGATGTCGTTCGGCAAGTCGCGCGCCAAGCGGCTGTCGGTCGACTCGCCCAAGATCACGTTCCGCGATGTCGCGGGCGTCGACGAGGCGGTCGAGGAGCTGCACGAGATCAAGGAGTTCCTCGAGAACCCGAAGAAGTTCCAGGCGCTCGGGGCGCGCATCCCCAAGGGCGTGCTGCTCTACGGGCCCCCTGGCACCGGCAAGACGCTGCTCGCGCGCGCCGTCGCCGGCGAGGCGGGCGTGCCGTTCTTCTCGATCTCGGGCTCCGACTTCGTCGAGATGTTCGTCGGCGTCGGCGCCTCCCGCGTCCGCGACCTGTTCGAGCAGGCGAAGCAGAACTCGCCCTGCATCATCTTCATGGACGAGATCGACGCCGTCGGGCGCCACCGCGGCGCCGGCATGGGCGGAGGCCACGACGAGCGCGAGCAGACGCTCAACCAGCTCCTCGTCGAGATGGACGGCTTCGAGGCGAAGGACAACATCATCATGATCGCGGCCACCAACCGGCCCGACATCCTCGATCCCGCCCTCCTGCGCCCCGGCCGCTTCGACCGTCAGATCACCGTCGACCGCCCGGACCGCCGCGGCCGCGCGAAGATCCTCGAGGTCCACACGCGCGGCAAGCCGCTGGCGAAGGACATCGAGGTCGACGCGCTCGCCGGCCAGACTCCCGGCTTCACCGGCGCCGACCTCTCCAACCTCGTCAACGAGGCCGCCCTCCTCGCCGCCCGTACCGGCAAGAAGGAGATCACCCAGGTGGAGCTGGAGGAGGGGATCATGCGCGTCGTCGCGGGCCCCGAGAAGAAGACGCGGCTCATGGGGGAGAAGGAGCGGCTGATCACGGCCTACCACGAGATGGGCCACGCGATCGTCGGCCACTACCTCGAGCACTCCGACCCGGTCCACAAGGTCTCGATCATCTCCCGCGGCCAGGCGCTCGGCTACACGATCTCCATGCCGACGGAGGACAAGTTCCTCACCACGCGCGCGGAGCTCACCGACACGATGGCGATGACGCTGGGCGGCCGCGCCGCCGAGGAGATCGTGTTCGAGGAGATCACGACCGGCGCCTCCAACGACCTCGAGAAGGTCACGGCGACCGCGAAGCAGATGGTCATGCGCTTCGGCATGTCCGACAAGCTCGGCCCGCGCGTGTTCGGGCACGACCACAGCATGCCGTTCCTCGGCCGCGAGTTCTCCTCCGAGCCCGACTACTCCGACGAGATCGCGCGCGAGATCGACGACGAGATCCGCCGCATCGTCGAGGGCGCGCACCAGCAGGCCAAGGACATCCTCACCGAGCACCGTGAGATGCTCACCACGATCTCCGAGCTGCTGCTGAAGCGCGAGACGATCGAGCGCGAGGAGTTCGAGGCCCTGCTCGCCGGCAAGTCCGCGGAAGAGGTCTTCGGGCCCGACGACACGCCCGTCGACGGCACCCCCGAGCGCCCCGAGCTCCCGGCCCCGGCCGCCGAGCGCGCCGGCTTCGAGTCGCCACGCCCGCTCCCGCGCCCCGGCCTCGCCGGCGGCGCCGCCGAGGCCCGCGGCCTCGACCTCCCCGAGAAGCCCGAGCTGGCTTAGTCGCCCGGCGCCCGGTACTCGACCGACCGCTTCGCGGCCGCGTCGACCTCCTCCGGCGTCAGGAGCACGGTGGTCTTCAGGTTCGTGCCGCCGCTCGCGTTGACGGTCAGCGCGATCGCGGTCGCGCTCTCGTTGTCGGGGAGCTCCACGATCACGTAGACGTCGCGGTCGCCGAACCCGAAGTAGAAGCTCTCGACCCGCCCGCCGACGCTCTCCGCCAGCTTGGTGACGACGTCCCGGCGGCCGGAGCCGCCTTCGCGCTGCACGCCCCTCACGCCACCCACCGTGTAGCTGGCTTCGAACAGATACCTGGGCATGCGGTCCTCCCGGTCGACGGTTGCCTGCCGACCCTAACCCGTCAGCCGGCAGGCTGGAACGTCTCCGGCGGCAGCGAGCCGCCGGAGTCGTCCTCCTCGATCCCGTCGAGGCAGATCGCCGAGACCTGCAGGATCCAGGGCTTCTTCTCGCGCCGCGTGTCCTGCGCCGCCGCCCACCAGCCCTGGTCGCCGTGGTCCTCGTAGGGCGCCGACCAGTACACGGCGACGCCGGGCGTGTCGTTGGCGTGCGGCACCACCGCGCCGCCGCTCACGACCGTCGTGCCCTCGGGGCACTCGGCGGTCACCCACTTGTCGCCGGTGGTGTCCTGGTCGGTGCTGCCGGGCACGACGTGGCGGGTGATGCGCGGCGCGTCGTCGCCGCCCGCCGCGCCGAGCGCGTAGCCGCCGGCGGCTGCGAGCAGCACGAGCACGGCGACCAGCGCGGGGCGCGGCATGGCGTCAGCGTACGGCCTCCTCGCGCGGTGCCGCCAGCGCCGGGATGCCGTCGCGCCAGCTCGGCCACGCGGGCGCCCAGCCGAGCTCGCGCTTCGCGCGGGCGTTGGAGGCGCCGCGGATCTCGCACATCATCGTGACGAGGTGCTCACCCATCAGCCGGCCGACCCAGCGCGGCAGATGCCGCGGCGGCGGGGCGCCGATCGCCTCGGCGACGAACGGCAGCCACTCGCGGACCGGCGCCGGGTCGTCGTCGCAGATGTTGTAGATGCGGCCCGGCGCGCCGTGCTCGAGCGCGGCCAGCGTCCCGCCGGCGACGTCGTCGATGTGGCAGAACGACCACACGCCGCCGCCGTCGCCGACGACCGGGAACTTGCGCGCGTGGAGGGCCTCCCACTGCTCGCCGCCGGGGGCGAAGCTCGTGCCCGGGCCGTAGAAGCCGCCGTAGCGCAGCGCGATCCCACCCGCCTCGGTGACCATCGTCTCGAGGCCCAGGATCGCCTCGAGGGTGGAGCGCACCTGCTTGGGGGGATGCTGGTCCAGGGGATCGTCCTCCGTCTTGACCGGCCCGCCGACCCGCGCGGCGGGCCAGCCCGCGAAGCTCTGGGCGACGATGCGCTCGACGCCGCTCTCCCACGCGGCCGACAGCAGGTTCTGCGTGCCCTCCGTGCGGAGGCGGTTGGTGGTCGCGAACGACCGCTCGAAGCGCCGCAGGTCGAGGTCGCCCGACAGCGCGGTCATCTGGTGGACGATCGCGTCGGGCTTCGCGGCGGCGACGGCGGCGCGGACCGCGTCGCCGTCGAGGCCGTCGAGGACCACCGGCTCGACGCCCTGCGCCCGCAGGCGCTCCACCTTCGCGGGAGAGCGCGTGGTGCCGGTGACGGTGTGGCCGTTGCTGATGAGGAGGGGGACGAGCGCCTGACCGACGGCGCCGGTGGCCCCGGCGAGAAATATGTGCATGCCTCCTCGACGAGCCGGCGTGCAAGCCTGTGACAGGTGAACGATCTGCGTGAGCTCGCCTTCTCGGTCGCCTACCGGATGCTCGGCAGCGTCGCCGAGGCCGAGGACGTCGCGCAGGAGGCGCTGCTGCGGTTCCACGACGCCGAGGCGGTCGAGCGCCCCGCGGCCTTCGTGACCACCGTGGCGACGCGGCTGGCCATCGACGTCCTGCGCTCCGCGCGCGTGCGTCGCGAGGCCTACTCCGGCTCGTGGCTCCCCGAGCCGCTGGTCGAGGAGGAGGCGACGGGCCGCGTCGAGACCGAGGAAACGGTCTCGCTCGCGTTCCTCGTCCTGCTCGAGCGTCTCGGCCCCGACGAGCGCGCCGTGCTCGTCCTGCGCGAGTCGTTCGACTACCCGTTCGCCGACATCGCGGAGATCCTCGGCACCACGCAGGCCAACGCCAGGCAGATCCTGAGCCGTGCCCGCCGCCGGATCGCCGACGAGCGACCGCGCTTCGACGCCGATCCGCAGCAGCGCCGCGCGCTCGCCGCGCGCTTCCTCGCCGCCGCGCGCGAGGGCGACATCGACGGGCTCGTCGCGCTGCTCGCCCCGAACGCCGTGATCGTGGGCGACGGGGGCGGCAAGGCGCGCGCCCTCGCCGCGCCGCTGCACGGCGCCGAGCAGATCGCCCGCGCCCTCACCGCCTTCGCCCGGGTCGCAGAGCGGTGGGGGCTCACCTTCGAGCTGGTCGACGTCAACGGCCAGCCCGGCTTCCGCGCGCTCGCGCCCGACGGCCGGCTCGTCAACGTCACCTCGATCGACGTCGACGGCGGCGCGGTGCAGCGCGTCCTCTCGATCGTCAACCCCGACAAGCTCGGCCACCTCGGCCCGCTCTCGGACGTCGCGCTGCGCCCGGTGCGGGCAACCCCACCGCGATGACGCCTGGCACCACCCATGAAGCGCGCCTTCGCAGGCGCGATATTGCTCCCATGTTCAGCACGCCCAACACGAACTCCCGCCGCGTGATGGATCACTCCCATCGCGTCGCCGTCGTCCGCGAGGCTCCCCGCCCCGCCGCGGCCCTGGCGTTCTGAGCTCCCTCCTCCAACCACCCCTGACCGGCGCCCGCCCCGCTTCCCCCCGAGCGAGGCGGGCGTCGGAGGTTAAGGGGGCGGTTTCCCGCACCCCAAGACACGCGCCACCCCCCACCCGCGGAGGGCCCGGACGCGGGACACTGCCTTCCACGATGACGACGCATTCCTTCCCCAGCCGCTCCCGCCGCGCCGCCTCCTTCGGCCCGGCCCCCCGCGTTCAGCGGCTCGGCGTCGCGAGCTCGCTCATCTGAGCCCCTTCGCCGTCGCCCGCCTCGCCACTCTCCCCCGGCGAGGCGGGCGCCGGTGCGCCCCGCCTGGGTTAGGGTCGCCCTCGGGTATGGCGGAGGGCACCGTGACCGAGGGCTGGCTGCATGACACGCTCGAGCAGCTGATCGAGCAGATCCGGACGCTCCTCGACGTCACCGGCGTCGCGTTCGTGACGATCGACGAGGACCGTGCCGCGATCCGCCCGGCGGCGGCGTGGTTCGCGACGCCGGAGGCCTCGCGCGCGTTCACCCCGCTGCTCGCCCGCCCCTACGACGCCGAGCGCGGCGGCGTCACCGAGGCGGCGGTGGAGTCCGGCACGGCGGTGCTGATCCCGCGGCTCGGCGACTGGCCGGGCGCGGAGCGGCTGCGCGAGCGCATCGGCGAGGGCCTGGCGCCGGAGCTCGCCGACCTCGCGTGGCAGTTCTACTCCACCGCGTCGTTCATCTCCGCGCCCGTACGCACCGTGGGCGGCCGCACGTTCGGCGTGCTCGCGATCTCCTCCAACCCGCCGCTGCCCGCGCTCTCCGCCGAGGACCTGCGGTCGATCGAGGTCTTCGCGCGGCTCGCGGCGCTGGCCCTCGAGCGCTCCGAGCTGCTCGAGCGCGAGGCCGGGCTGCGCCGCGAGGAGGGGCTGCTCAACCGCGCGCTGCAGGTCGTCGCGGGCTCGATCGACCTCGAGGCCGTCTACCGCGCGATCGTCGAGCAGGCGGCGGAGCTGAGCGGCGCCACGACGGTGATCCTCTCCCGCTTCGATCCCGGCCCCGGCGAGCTGCGCCACGTCGCGGGCATCGGCGTCTCCGAGCGGATGGTGCGCGCGCGCTTCCGGCTCGGGGAGGGGATGATCGGGCACGTCGCCGCGACCGGCGAGCCGTACGTGTCGACGCCCGGCGACGAGTCTCGCTTCCTCCGCTGGGTGGTCGAGACGGAGGGCGTCGCATCGTTCATGCACGTGCCGATCACGCTCGCCGGGCGGCTGTTCGGCGTGCTGACCGCGACGCACCAGGTGCCCGGGCGCTTCGGCGAGGCGGACCTGGGCCGGCTCGCGGCGCTCGGCACCGGCGCGGCGGGCGCGATCGCCCACGGGCTCGAGTTCGAGCACGAGCGCCGGATCGCCCGCGCGCTGACCGCCGGCTTCGTGCCCGCGCCGCCGGACCCGATGACCGGTCTCGAGCTCGGCCTCGTCTACGAGCCGGTGGCGCACGAGGTCGGCGGCGGCGACGTGTTCGGCGTGTGGACGCTGCCGAGCGGCGCGGTCGCCGTGCTCATCGGGGACGTCGCGGGCAAGGGGCTCGAGGTCGCGGCGGCGAGCGCGATGGTGCGCTTCTTCGTCGAGGCGCGGGCGTGGGACACGGACTGCCCGTCCGAGGTGCTCGCGCAGGCCAACCGGATCCTGCGCGCGCGGCTGCGGCGCGGCGGCTTCGCGACCGCCTTCCTCGCGTTCGTGGAGGACGGGCGGCTGCGCTACTGCAACGCCGGCCACCCGCCGCCGTACCTGCTGCGCGCGGACGGGGAGTCGGAGGCGCTGCACGGCAGCGGGCTGCCGCTCGGCGTCGAGGAGGACGGCAGGCACGAGACGCGCGAGGCCGCGCTCGAGCTCGGCGACGTGCTGTTCGCCGTCACCGACGGCCTGCTCGAGGTGCGTCGCGAGCGTGTGTTCTTCGGCGACGCGGCGCTGCCGGCCCTGCTCTCCGAGCACGGCCGCACGATGCCGCCGCAGGCGTTCGCCGAGCGCGTGTTCGCCGCCGCGCAGGAGTGGGCGCCGGTGCTGCACGACGACGTCGTCGTGCTCGCGCTGCGGCGCGCGCCCGAGCTGGAGCTGCGCGACGAGCCCGCGAGCAGCCCGGCCGCGCAGGCGCTCTACGCCGAGTACCAGGCGCTCGTGCGCGAGCGGCTCGGATCCGGCTTCGCGCCGACGGAGGAGATCTTCGCGACCGAGCGCGCGTTCGCCGAGCCGCGCGCGAGCTTCGTCGTGCTCTACGCCCGCGGGCGGCCGGTCGCCTGCGGCGGCGTCCGCTCGCTCGGCCCCGAGCTGGCCGAGATCAAGCGCATGTTCGTGACGGCCGACGCGCGCCGGCAGGGCCACGGCCGCCGCGTGCTCGCCGAGCTCGAGCGACGCGCCGCCGCGGACGGGGCGCGCCGCGCGCGCGTGCTGACCACCGAGGTGCTGACCGAGGCGCGCGAGCTCTACGCGGTCGCGGGCTACGCCGAGGCCGAGGCGCTCGACGTCGGCGGCCGCCGCGACTTCTGGCTCGAGAAGACCCTCTAGGACGGGTGCGGTCAGCCCTACCGGAACACGCCTGTTCGCCCCCCTCGGCGGCTCGCCCCGCCGCTGGGAGAGTTCCGCCCATGACGACGACCGAGCTTCGATCCCAGCTCCAGGCCCTCGAGGCCGAGCGCGCCGCTGCGGCGATCTGGGGCCTGGCCGACGTGCCCGCTTACATCTCCGATCTCGAGGGCGAGATCGAGGTCTGGCGCGCGGCCTACACCTCGGCAGCCGTGACGGAGATCGCCTCGCTGCGCTCCGCGCTGTCGGGCCCGCAGGTCGGCTAGCACCGCGCTAGCTTCACCCGTGTGAGCTTCACGATCATGGGCGTGGTCAACGTCACGCCCGACTCGTTCTCCGACGGCGGCCGCTACCTCGCCGCGGGCGACGCGATCGCGCACGGCAAGCTGCTCGCGGCGCAGGGCGCCGCGATCCTCGACGTCGGCGGCGAGTCGACCCGGCCGGGCGCCGACCCGGTGCCGGTCGAGGAGGAGCTGCGGCGGGTCGTGCCCGTCGTCGAGGGGCTGGCCGGGACCGCGCGCGTGTCGGTCGACACGTCGAAGGCCGCGGTCGCCGCCGCGGCGCTCGACGCCGGCGCCGACTACGTCAACGACGTCACCGCCTTCCGCGCCGACCCCGAGCTCGCCGGGCTGGTCGCCGAGCGCGGGGTCGACTGCTGCCTCATGCACATGCTGGGCACGCCGCGCACGATGCAGGACGACCCGCGCTACGACGACGTCGTGGCCGACGTCAAGGCGTTCCTCGAGGCGCGGCTCGCGTTCGCGGTCCGCGAGGGGGTCGCCGAGGAGCGCGTGATGCTCGACCCCGGTATCGGCTTCGGCAAGACCGTCGCGCACAACCTCGAGCTGATCGCGCGGCTCGACGAGCTCGTCGCGCTCGGGCGCCCGCTCGTGTTCGGCGTCTCGCGCAAGTCGTTCCTCGGCAAGCTGACCGGCCGCGAGGCCGGCGACCGGGCCGTCGCGACCGCCGCGGCGAACGTGCTCGCGCTCGAGCGCGGGGCCTCCTGGTTCCGCGTCCACGACGTCCCGGAGACGCTCGATGCGCTCACCGTGGCGGCTGCTACGTTGGCGGGCGGATGGCCCGTGACGAGTCCGAGGACTACGACGACGACGACCTGACGGACGACGACGACGACGAACGGGAAGGTCCCGAGGTCGGCGTCACGGTCGAGATCGTCGGTCTCTCGCTCTACACCCATCACGGCGTCTCCGCGGCCGAGCGCGAGGTCGGCCAGCGGCTCGTGCTCGACGTCCGCTTCGACGTCGGGGAGCCTGACGCGCTGGTCACCGACCGCGTCGAGGACACCATCGACTACGGCGAGGTCTGCCAGGTGATCGCGCTCGTCGCCCAGGCGCGCTCCTACAAGACGCTGGAGCGGCTGTGCGCGGTGATCGCCGACCGGCTCGCGACGCAGTTCGGCGCCGAGAGCGTGACCGTCAAGGCATCGAAGCCCGAGCCGCCGATCCCGCTGCCGGTCGAGGAGGTCTCCGTCGAGGTCTGGCGGGAGGAGCACTGACGGAGGACGGGCCGCGGTGGGGCCGGCGGCCGGTCCTGTCAGGCGTGTGCGGGGCCCTGGCGATCGCGTTCTCCGCGGTGCTGGTGCGGCTCGCGGACGAGAGTCCGAGCACCGCCGCCGTCTTCCGCTGCTTCTACGCGCTGCCGCTGCTCGCGCTGCTGGCCGCGCGTGAGACGCGCCTCTACGGGCCGCGCCCGCGGCGCGACCACTGGATCGGCGCGCTGGCCGGCGTGCTCTTCTCGGCCGACCTGATCTTCTGGCACCACTCGATCGCCAACGTCGGCGCGGGCCTGGCGACGGTGCTCGGCAACCTGCAGGTCGTGCTCGTCGCGTTCGCCGCCTGGGCGGTGCTGGGCGAGCGGCCGGAGCGGCGCATCGTGGCCGCGGTCCCCGTCGTGTTCATGGGCGCGGTGATGATCTCGGGCGTGTTCGAGGACGGCGGCTACGGCCGCGATCCCGTGCTCGGCACGGTCTACGGCGTGATCACCACGCTCGCCTACGCGGGCTTCCTGCTCGTGCTGCGCCAGGTCAACCGCGACCTCCGCCGGCCGGCCGGGCCGCTGCTCGACGCCACCGCGGTCTCGGCCGTCGTGTCGGCCGTGGCGGGCGCGATCGTGGGCGACGTCGACCTCGTGCCGCACTGGCCCTCGCACGCGTGGCTCGCGCTGCTCGCGCTGACCTCGCAGGTGCTCGGCTGGCTGCTGATCTCGGTCTCGCTGCCGCGGCTGCCGGCGGCGCTGACCTCGGTGCTGCTGCTGATCCAGCCGGTGGGAGCGGTCGCGCTGGCCGTGGTGATCCTCGACGAGCAGCCGTCGGCGCTGCAGCTGGGCGGCGTCGCGGTGATCCTCGGAGGGATCGCCCTGGCGACGGTGAGCGTGCCGCGCCTGCGCCGCCTTGACGTTGAAGTAAGCAGTCACTAACCTCGGCGCCATGGCCGCCTCCTCCACCCGCCGCTCCGCCGAGGAGCGCCGCCGCGAGATCGTCGAGATCGGCATCTCCCACTTCGCCCAGCACGGCTACAACGGCGCGTCGACCGACCAGATCGCGCGCGAGGCCGGGATCTCCCAGCCCTACCTGTTCCGCCTCTTCCACACCAAGCGCGAGCTCTTCCTCGCCTGCCACGAGGCGGGCAACGCCCGCATCGCGGAGACGTTCGCCGCCGCCGCGCGCGAGGTGCCGCCCGAGGAGCGGATGCGTGCGATGGGCAGCGCGTACACCGACCTGCTCGCCGACCGCCCGTCGCTGCTGTTCCAGATGCAGAGCTACGCGGCGTGCGCGGACCCGGAGATCCAGCGAGTCGTGCGCGGGCGCTACGCCGACCTCGTGCGGCAGGTCGCCGAGGCGACGGGCGCGACCCCCGCCGAGCTGTGGGACTTCTTCGCCCACGGGATGCTGCTCAACGTCATCGCCGCGCTCGACCTCGACGCGCTCGACCCCGGCGAGGAGTGGGCCGCCTGCTGGCTCGACCCCGCGTCGATGCACGAGGGTGGCGCCTGATGCTCGACCGCCTCGGCGCGTTCCTCTACCGCCGCCGGCGCGCCGTCCTGTGGAGCTCGCTCGCGGTCGTGCTCGCGGCCGGCGTGTTCGGCGGGCCGGTGTTCGGGCTGCTCGACTCGGGCGACGACTTCGACGACCCGAAGGCGGAGGCGGTGCTCGCCAGCCGCGACGTGCAGCGTGCGACGGGCGCGAACGCGTCGCCCGACCTCGTCGCGCTCGTGCGGCTCGGAGCGCCGGCCGACTCCGCGGAGGCGCAGGACAAGCTCGCGCAGGTCGCGGCGGCGCTGCGCGACCCAGGGATCGCTCGCGTGGCCCGCTACGAGCGCGGCGGCGACCGCAACCTCGTCTCGGAGGACGGGCGCTCCTCCTACGTCGTCGCGACGTTCAAGGCCGACGACGGCGGCGTGCTCGAGCGCGTCCAGCCGAAGCTCGAGCGCATGCCCGGCGTGACGGTCGGCGGCGGCGAACTGGCGCAGGAGCAGGTCGGCGACCAGGTCTCGGAGGACATCGCGCGGGCCGAGCTGCTCGCCTTCCCGATCCTCTTCCTGCTGTCGCTGTTCGTGTTCCGCGGCGTCGTCGCGGCGCTGCTGCCGCTCGCGGTCGGCGGCGCCACGATCATGATCTCGTTCCTCGCGATGCGGTTCGTCAACGGCGCGATCGAGCCGATGTCGATCTTCGCGCTGAACCTCATCACCGGGCTCGGGCTCGGCCTCGCGATCGACTACTCGCTGTTCATGGTCTCGCGCTTCCGCGAGGAGCTCGAGCGCGGCCTCGACACGTCCGCGGCGATCCGCGTGATGATGAACACCGCGGGGCGGACCGTGCTGTTCTCGTCGATCACCGTGGCGGCGGCGCTCGCGGCGCTGCTCGTCTTCCCGCTGCGCTTCCTCTACTCGATGGGCGTCGGCGGGACCATCTGCGCGCTCGCGGCCGCGCTCGTGTCGCTGACGGTGCTGCCGGCCATCCTCGCCGCGCTCGGCCCGCGCGTGAACTCGCTCAGCCCGAAGCGCTGGCAGGCCGCGCTGCACCGGGAGGCCTCCGACGTGCGCGGCGGCTTCTGGTACCGCCTGTCGCAGACGGTGATGCGCCGCCCGGTCCCGTTCGCGGCCGGCGCCACGGCGTTCCTGATCGCGCTCGGCCTGCCGTTCCTCGGCATCCAGTTCACGGGGGTCGACGCGACCGTGCTGCCGCGCGAGGGCCACTCCGCTCGCGTCGTGCAGGACGCGCTCGACACGGAGTTCCCGCCCAACCGGACGAGCCCGGTCTACGTCGCCGCGCGCGGCGGCGACGGCGATCGCGCCGCCGTCGAGCGCTACGCGCGCGAGCTGGGGGACGTGCCCGGGGTGGTCGGCGCGCCGCAGGTGCAGCCCGTGGACGGGCTCTACCGGATCGACCTCGTGGCGCCCGGGCCTCCGCTCGGCGAGCAGGCGAAGGAGCTGGTGCGCGACGTGCGCGCGGTCGCCTCGCCCGTGCCGGTGCGCGTGGGCGGCCAGACCGCCGGCTTCCTCGACCAGCAGAAGGCGCTGGCGGACTCGCTCCCGCTCGCGCTCGGCATCCTCGCGGCGACGACGCTCGTCATCCTGTTCCTCATGACGGGCTCGGTGATCCTGCCGATCAAGGCGCTCGTGATGAACGTCCTGACGCTGAGCGCCGCGTTCGGGCTGCTCGTGCTGATCTTCCAGGACGGCAACCTCGAGGGGGTGCTCGGCTTCACGAGCCAGGGCGCGCTCGAATCGAGCCAGCCCGTGCTGCTGTTCGCGGTCGCGTTCGGGCTCTCGACCGACTACGGCGTCTTCCTGCTCACGCGCATCAAGGAGGCGCACGACGCCGGCGCGCCCAACGAGGAGGCGGTCGCGCTCGGGCTCGAGCGGACGGGCCGGATCGTGACGTTCGCGGCGCTGCTGTTCGTGATCGCGATCGGGGCGTTCGCGACGTCGGAGATCATCTTCATCAAGCAGCTGGGGGTCGGCACCGCGCTCGCGGTCCTGATCGACGCGACGATCGTGCGCGCGCTGCTCGTGCCGTCGCTGATGCGGCTGCTCGGAGACTGGAACTGGTGGGCGCCGCGGCCGCTGGCGCGCCTGCACCAGCGGATCGGGTTGTCGGAGAGCGGCCCCGCCCCGGCGTGACGTACTCGTTCGACGCGGACACGGCGCTGGCGGGCGCCGGCGGGCGCTGGCGGGCGCAGGTGCGGGAGCACTGGTTCGTCCAGCGGGGGCCGAACGGCGGGCTCGTCGCCGCGCTCGCGACGCGCGCGCTGACCGAGCTTGCGGGCGAGGCCCAGGCGCCGCGCTCACTGTCGCTGCACTACCTGGCGCCGCCGGAGGCCGGCGAGATCGAGGTGCGCGCGGCGGTCGAGCGCGCGGGGCGGACGACGACGTTCGCCTCTTTGCGGGTCCTCCAGGGCGACGTCACGGTGGCCTACGGGCTCGGCGCGTGCAGCGCCTGGCGCGAGGGCCAGCCGGAGTGGGACGTGCTGGAGCGCCCGGACGCGCCCGGGCCCAAGGGAATCGCGAGCCTCCAGGCGAGCGCGTTCCCCTTCCTCTCCAACTACGAGATGCGCCCGCTCGCGGCGCCGCACAACGGCGCCTGGATGCGACCCGCCGAGCCGCGCGCGGTCGACCCGGTGCTGCTGGCCGCGCTCACCGACGCGTGGATCCCGGCCGCGTTCGCGCACATGGACCAGCCGACGTTCGTCCCCACCATCGACCTGACGATCCACTGGCGCGCCGCGCCCGGCGTGCCCGCCGGCGAGCACCCGTGGGTGCTGGGCCTGTTCACGACGGGGCTGGGGGCCGGCGGCACGTGGGAGGAGGACGGTCAGCTGTGGAGCGAGGACGGCGTCCTGCTCGCGCAGTCCCGCCAGCTCGCGATCGTCCGCCACCCGCGGTGATCGGCCACCTCGGGCTCGGCTCCAACGTCGGCGACCGCCGCGCGAACCTGCAGGCCGCGGTCGACGCGCTGCCGGCGCACGGCGTCCGCGTGGTGGCGTCGTCGTCCGTGTATGACACCGAGCCGGTCGGCGAGGTGCTCGACCAGCCGGAGTTCCTCAACGCGGTCGTGCGGGTCGAGACCTCGCTCGAGCCGGAGGCGCTGCTCGACGCGTGCAAGGCGGTCGAGCGTGAGTTGGGTCGGGAGGCCGGTGGCGTGCGGCACGGGCCGCGGCCGATCGACGTGGACGTCCTGCTGCTGGGGGACGTGGCGTGGGAGTCGGAGCGGCTGACGCTTCCGCACGCGCAGGTGATGGCGCGGAGGTTCGTGCTCGTGCCGCTGCTGGAGCTGGATCCGGACGTCACGCTGCCCGGCGGCACGCGGGCGGCCGATGCCGTGCCGGACGACGCTGCGGTGCGTCGCTCGGGGCCGCCGCTGCGGGTCGAGCCAACGGCGCATTGAAGGATCGGGTTCGGTCCGCCGCGGCGGCAGCCTTCCTGCCCCGGGGTCGGACAGCGACCCCAATCCAGGACACTTGCCGCCACGAGGGGCGGCTCCCTCGCTTCCCTACTCAGCCGCAGTTCGCTCGCGCAACCACTCGGCCGGGAGCGCGCCCGCCGGCACGTGCCCTGGATAGTCCGGGAACCACTTGCGCGCGAGCTCGACCGAAGGCCGCGAGCCCGCCATCCGCGCCACGTCCTCGACCGTCAGCAGCAGCGCCAGCCCTGCGCCGATCTGGAGATCCGCCGCGTTGGGGTGCGGGCCGCCGATCACATCGTGCTCGATCCAGCGCTCGACGCGGGCGAGATGGTGCTCGAGCGCGCGCAGGTCGGCGCGGACGTTGAGGTCCGAGGCGTCGTTGAGCTTGCGCTCGGCGAACGCGATCAGCGGCGCGCTCAGCCGCTGCACCGGCGCCGGGATCGCGAGGCGGGAGTCCTTGCCGAACGACGGCAGCGACGCCGGCGAGCGCGCCAGGGCGACCCAGATCACCCGCCGCACGAGCGGTTGCAGCACCTCGTCGCCCCACTCCTCGGCGAGCTCGACCGGCTTGCGCTCCTTCTCGTCCGCCGGCACGAGCCGCGGCTCGGGCACGCGGTCGTCGAGCGCGCGCATGATCTTGCGCGAGCCCAACACCTTCTCGCCGTCCAGCACCAGGCCGGGCACCGTGCCGCCTCCGAACAGCGCGAGCTGGACCGCCTTGTGGGCGACGGGCGGGATGTCGACGCGGCGGTACTCGATGCCCTTGAGCTCGAGCGCCTTCTCGACGGCGGCGCACGGGTGCGACGCGGGGACGGCATAGAGGGTCGCGGCCACGGCGGCGCGAGTCTAATGTGCCGCGCCCATGCTCCTCGCCATCGACGCCGGCAACACGCAGACCCACCTGGGCACGTATCGCGACGGGACGCTCGTGCAGCACTGGCGCTTCGCGACGATCCGCGAGTCGACCGCCGACGAGCTCGGCGCCGCGGTGCGCAACCTGCTCGCGCTGCGCGGCATGCACCTGGAGATGATCGACGGGATGATCGTCTCCTCGACGGTGCCGCAGCTGCGGCCGGAGTGGACCGCGATGGGCGCGCAGTACCTCGACGCTGACGTGAAGGTCGTCGGGCCCGGCCTCAAGACCGGGATGCCGATCCGCTACGACAACCCGCACGAGATCGGCCCTGACCGGCTCGTCAACGCCGTCGCGGGCTACGAGAAGGTCGGCGGGCCGTGCGTCGTCGTCGACTTCGGGACCGCCGTGACCTACGACTGCGTGTCGGCGGCCGGCGAGTACCTCGGCGGGATCATCTTCCCGGGCGTCGAGATCGCGATGGAGGCGCTGACCGAGCGCGCCGCCGCGCTGCCGAAGATCGAGCTCGGCACCCCGCGCGCGCTGATCGGCAAGACGACGATCGACGCCATCCGCTCCGGCACCGTCTACGGCTACGCCGGCATGGTCGACAGCATCCTCGCGCGCCTACGCGAGGAGCTGGGGTCAGAGATGCAGGCGCTCGCCACCGGCGGGCTCGCCGGCGCGATCGTCCCGTTCTGCGACTCGATCGAGGACGTCGACGACCTGCTCACGCTCAACGGCCTGAAGCTGATCTGGGAGCGCAACCGCGCCTAGACTCCAAGGTCCTGTGCGCTCCCTGCGCGAATCCTGGACCCTCGGTGGCCTGACCATCCCGAACCGCGTCGTGCTGGCGCCGCTGGCCGGCATCGGCAACTGGTTCGTGCGCCTGCAGGCCAAGCGCTACGGCGCCGGGCTCGCCGTGTCCGAGATGGTCTCGAGCTTCGCCGTGCACTACGGCAACCGCAAGACGCTCGACGAGCTGCTCACGATCCATCCCGACGAGCGGGCCGGCGGGCCGGTGTCCGTGCAGCTGTTCGGCCACGACCCCGAGATCATGCGGAGCGCCGCCGCCACCGTCGCGCGCGCGGGCGCCGACATCATCGACCTCAACATGGGCTGCCCCGTGCCGAAGGTCTGCAAGACCGGCGCGGGCGCCGCGCTGCTCGGCGACCCCGACACCGCCGTGGCGGTGGCGCGCGCCGCGCGCGAGGGCTCGGGCCTGCCGGTCACCGTCAAGCTGCGCGCCGGCCGCAAGCCGGGGGAGAGCGAGGGCGTCGAGGTCGCGCACCGGCTCGTCGACGAGGCCGGGGTGGCGGGCATCAGCTTCCACCCGCGCTCGGCCGCCGTCCGCCACAAGGGCGTGCCCGACTACGACCTCGCGAGGGAGCTCGTCGGCGCGCTGCCGGTGCCCGTGATCGTGTCCGGCGGGCTCGACGCGCCCGACCACATCCGCTGGGTGCTCGACCACACCGGCGCGGCCGCGGTCATGCTCGCGCGCGGGTCGCTCGGCAACCCGTGGCTGTTCGCGCAGCTCCTCGACGAGCAACAGGGCGAGCCGACCCGCGAGGAGATCCTCGACGAGCTCGACTGGGTCGTCGCGCGCGCGGTCGAGCACCTGGGCGAGGAGCGCGCCGCGCGCTACCTGCGCAAGTTCTTCCCGTGGTACCTGCCGCGGCTCGGCGAGCCGCGCTCGACGCTGGCCGAGCTGCAATGCGCAAATACTCTCGAGGAGCAGCGCGAGATCCTGCGGAACCTGCGCTACCATGCTGCGCCGCTCGCCAGCCGAGCCGCCTGAACACCGCATCCGTAAAGGACGCCGCGCAGATGCAGAAGGATGTACTCCTCACCCCAGAAGGCCTCGAGAACCTGAAAAAGGAGATCGAGCACCTGTCGACCGAGAAGCGCCGGGAGGTTGCCGAGCGCATCAAGGAGGCTCGCGACTTCGGCGACATCTCGGAGAACTCCGAGTACGACGACGCCAAGAACGAGCAGGCCATGCTCGAGGCGCGCATCGCCACGCTCGAGGACAAGCTGCGCTCCGCGTCGGTGATCGACGCCTCCGAGCTCGACAACGAGGTCGTGCGCGTCGGCTCGCTCGTCAACGTCAAGGACGAGACGTCGGGCAAGTCCCTGAAGTACACGATCGTGGGCTCGACCGAGGCCAACCCGGGCGAGAACAAGCTGTCGAACGAGTCACCCGTCGGCAAGGCGCTGGTCGGCCACAAGCGCAACGACGAGGTCAGCGTCCAGCTGCCCAACGGCAAGGCCCGCAAGCTCAAGATCACCAAGATCGAAGTCGCCTGAAGTCGTGAGTGACGAGCCCTCCGAGCTGCTCGCCACCCGGCGGCGCAAGCTCGAGGCGCTCCGGGCCGACGGCATCGACCCATTCCCCAACGCGTACCCCGGGGTGCGCTCGATCGCCGACGTCAAGGCGCCCCACGAGGCGCTCGAGGCGGGCGACGAGACAGATGACCGCGTGCGCATCGCCGGCCGCCTGCACGCGCGCCGCGGCCAGGGCAAGGCGGCGTTCCTCGATCTCGACGACCGCAGCGGCCGGATGCAGCTGCACGCCCGCGTCGACGTGCTCGGGCCGGAGTCGCTCGAGCGCCTGCTCTCGCTCGACCTCGGCGACCTGATCGGCGTCGACGGCACCGTCTTCCGCACCCGCCGCGGCGAGCTGTCGCTGAAGGTCGAGGACTGGGCGCTGCTGGCCAAGTCGCTGCGCCCGCCGCCGGAGAAGCACCACGGGCTCGCCGACGTCGAGACGCGCTTCCGCCAGCGCGAGCTCGACCTGATCGCCAACGAGGAGACGCGCGACGTCTTCCTCACGCGCGCGAAGGTCATCACCGCGATCCGCGCCTTCCTCGACGAGCGCGGCTTCATCGAGGTCGAGACGCCGGTGCTGCAGCCGATCTACGGCGGTGGCATCGCGCTCCCGTTCACCACCCACTTCAACGCGCTGGACCGCGACTTCTACCTGCGGATCGCGGTCGAGCTCTACCTCAAGCGGCTGATCGTCGGCGGGCTCGAGCGCGTCTACGAGCTCGGCAAGAACTTCCGCAACGAGGGGCTGTCCTACAAGCACAACCCCGAGTTCACGATGCTCGAGTGGTACGAGGCCTACGCGGACTACGAGGACGTCGCCCGCCACGCCGAGGAGCTCGTCCACTTCGTCGCCACGCAGGTCGGACAGGATCGCTTCGCGCCGCCGTGGGCGCGCGAGACGCTCGGCGACGCGATCGGGAGCCGCACCGGCGTCGACATCTACGCGCACCGCTCACTCGAGGCGCTCCAGCAGGCGATGCGCGAGCAGGGCCTCGAGGTGCCCGAGGAGGACACGTGGGCGCAGCTCGTCGACCACCTGCTCTCGAAGCACGTCGAGCCGGCGCTCAAGGATCCGACGTTCCTCATGGACTATCCCGTCGAGCTGTCGCCGTTCGCCAAGCGCCATCGCGCCAAGGACGGTCTCGTCGAACGCTGGGAGGCGTACGTCGACGGGATGGAGATCGCCAACGCGTTCACGGAGCTCAACGACCCCGACGACCAGCGCGCCCGCTTCGAGGCGCAGCGCGCGGCTGCGGAGGCCGGCGACGCCGAGGCGCACCCGTTCGACGAGGCGTACATCCAGGCGCTGGAGCACGGCATGCCGCCCACCGGCGGCATCGGGATCGGGATCGACCGGCTGGTCATGGTGTTGACCGGACGCCACTCGATCCGCGAAGTGGTGCTGTTCCCCGCAATGCGGTAGGAGCGCTTTGCGCCGCATGACCGCCGGTCCGCTGCGGTAGACTGGGGCATGGCCGTCAGCCATCTGCCGACCTCGTTCATCCACTCGTACTGGCGTGCCGAATACGTGGGTGACACCACGTATCCCGTCCCTCCGACCTCGTCCGGACCATCGCAACGACCCAGCGCTAGGGCTATTCAGCGTACTTAGCAGGAAGGAAGCCTCCCACCACCATGTTCGAGCGATTTACAGAACGCGCACGCCAGGTGGTCGTCCTCGCCCAAGAGGAGGCCAGGACGCTCAAGCACAACTACATCGGCACCGAGCACATCCTCCTCGGCCTGCTCCGTGAGGAGGAAGGCCTTGCCGCTCGGGTGCTGGAGAGCCTCGACATCACCGTGGAGCGCGTGCGCGCCCAGGTGGTCCGGATCGTCGGGTCCGGCGAGGAGGTGACCTCCGGCCAGATCCCCTTCACGCCCCGTGCGAAGAAGGTGCTGGAGCTGGCGCTGCGTGAGGCCCTCTCCCTCGGCCACAACTACATCGGCACGGAGCACATCCTGCTCGGACTCGTGCGCGAGAACGAGGGCGTGGCCGCCCGCATCCTGCTCGACTTCGACGCGGACTCGGAGAAGATCCGCAACGAGGTCATCCGCATGCTCTCCGGGCCGGGCGGCCGCCGCTCAGGCTCCGGCGGCCAGGGCTCGGGCGCCGCTGCCGGCGCCGCGGCGGGCCCCGGCGAGGGCAAGAAGTCCTCGAAGCTGCTCGACCAGTTCGGCCGCAACCTGACCAAGCTCGCGGCCGAGGGCAAGCTCGACCCGGTCGTCGGCCGCGAGGTCGAGATCGAGCGGATCATGCAGATCCTCTCGCGCCGCACGAAGAACAACCCCGTGCTCGTGGGCGAGCCGGGCGTCGGCAAGACCGCCGTCGTCGAGGGCCTCGCCCAGCGGATCACGAACGCCGACGTGCCGGAGCTCCTGAAGAACAAGCAGATCTACACGCTCGACCTGGCGGCCCTGGTCGCCGGCTCGAAGTACCGCGGCGAGTTCGAGGAGCGCCTGAAGAAGGTGATGAAGGAGATCACCCAGCGCGGCGACATCATCCTGTTCATCGACGAGCTCCACAACCTCGTCGGCGCGGGTGCCGCGGAGGGCGCGATCGACGCTGCCTCGATCCTCAAGCCGGCGCTGGCGCGCGGCGAGCTCCAGACCGTGGGCGCGACGACGCTCGACGAGTACCGCAAGTACCTCGAGCGCGACTCCGCCCTGGAGCGCCGCTTCCAGAAGATCACGGTCGACCAGCCGTCGCCCGAGGAGACAGTGCAGATCCTCAAGGGCCTGCGCGACCGCTACGAGGCGCACCACAAGATCAACATCACCGAGGAGGCGCTGGAGGCGGCCGCCGAGCTGGCCGACCGCTACATCTCCGACCGCTTCCTGCCCGACAAGGCGATCGACCTCATCGACGAGGCCGCCTCGCGCATGCGCATCAAGTCGATGTCCTCCCCGCCCGTGTACCGGGAGCTCGAGGAGGAGATCGAGACGACGCGGCGCGAGAAGGAGGCCGCGATCGAGGCGCAGGAGTTCGAGAAGGCCGCGTCGCTGCGCGACACGGAGCGCAAGCTCACGAACAAGAAGCGCGAGCTCGAGGACGCCTGGGAGTCCGGCGAGGGCGGCGAGCGCCCGTCGATCGGCGAGGAAGAGATCGCCGACATCGTCTCGATGTGGACCGGCATCCCGGTGTTCAAGCTCACCGAGGCCGAGACGCAGAAGCTCATGCGCATGGAGGACGAGCTGCACAAGCGCGTCATCGGGCAGCACCAGGCGATCGAGGTCGTCGCGAAGGCGATCCGGCGCTCGCGTGCCGGCCTGAAGGATCCGAAGCGCCCGACCGGCTCGTTCGTGTTCCTCGGCCCGTCAGGCGTCGGCAAGACCGAGCTCGCCCGCACGCTCGCGGAGTTCCTCTTCGGCGACGAGGAGGCGATGGTCCGCATCGACATGTCGGAGTACATGGAGAAGCACGCGGTGTCGCGCCTGGTCGGCTCGCCGCCCGGCTACGTCGGCTACGACGAGGGCGGCCAGCTCACCGAGGCGGTGCGCCGCAAGCCCTACTCCGTGCTGCTGCTCGACGAGATCGAGAAGGCCCACCCGGACGTGTTCAACATCCTCCTGCAGATCCTGGAGGACGGTCGCCTGACCGACTCGCAGGGCCGCACGGTGGACTTCCGGCACGCGATCGTGATCATGACCTCGAACATCGGGGCGTCGGAGATCGCGCGCAACACGCCGCTGGGCTTCTCGGTCGGTGACGAGGACCACGGCATGACCTACGACGACATGAAGAACCGGGTCATGGGAGAGCTGAAGAAGGTCTTCCGCCCCGAGTTCCTCAACCGCATCGACGAGGTCATCGTCTTCCACAAGCTGCAGAAGGACGAGATCAAGCAGATCGTCGACCTGCTGCTGCGCCGGATCCGCAGCTCGCTGGCGGAGCGCGATCTCCAGCTCGAGCTGTCGGAGGGCGCGGAGGACTTCCTGGTCGAGAAGGGCTGGGACCCGTCGATGGGCGCCCGCCCGTTGCGTCGCGCGATCCAGCGCTACATCGAGGACCCGCTGGCCGACTTCGTGCTCCGCGCGGAGCTCGTGCCGGGCGCGACGGTCCTGGTGGAGCCGGCCGCCCCGGACGACGAGAACCAGGACGTGAAGCTCTCCATCATCAAGCCCGAGCCGCGGCCGACCCCGGTCGGCGTCGGCGCCGAGGGCAAGGAGGGCGAGGCCGTCGAGGGCGCGGACGAGGGCGGAGTCCTCGACCAGCCCGCGGTACCGCCGAGCGAGTCGGAGTAGATCCGCCTCAGAGAATTGCGAAGGGCCCGCTCCGGCGGGCCCTTCGTCTTTCAAAGCAGGCGGTCGGCCCAGCCACGGACATCGCGCTGGGTGACGTTGCCACCGCACACGACGAAGCCCAGTGAGACGTCGCCCCGGGCGCGCTCGATGACCTGCGGCACGGCCGGGACGAGGCAGCCGGTCGCCGGCTCGACCCACAGCTTGCCCTCCTCGGCGAAGGCCACCATTCCGCCTACGGCCTCGGCGTCGGACACGACGAAGACCTCCTCGACCAGCGCGCGGACGTGGTCGAGCGTGAGTTGTGACACGTGCGGCGCGCTGAGCGTGCTCGCGATGGAGGACGGTGCGATGCCCACCGGCTCGCCGGCGGCGAGCGCGCGGGCCATCGCGTCGGCGCCCTCCGTCTCCACGCCCCAGATCCGCACGTCCGGCAGCAGCGCCTTGATCGCGACCGCCACGCCGGAGATCAGCGCGCCGCCACCGATGCTCACCAGGACGTCGGTCAGCGGCGGCGCATCCTCGGCGAGCTCGAGGCCCACCGTTCCCTGGCCGGCGAGCACCGTCGGATCGTCGAACGGGTGCACCAGCGTCATGCCGTCCGCCACCAGCTCCTCGAGCAGCGTGAACGCGCCGGCCATGTCCTCGGTGAGCCGCAGCTCGGCGCCCGCCGCGCGGATGCGGTCGATCGACCGTGGCGGAGCGGTCTTCGCCATCACGACCGTCGCGCGGACGTCCATTCCGCCGGCGACCTCCGCGACGGCGATGCCGTGGTTCCCGCCGCTCACCGCAACGACCCCCGCGTCGCGCTCGACGGGATTCAGCGCGAGCAGCTTCGCCGCGACACCCCGGGGCTTGAACGACCCGGACCGCTGGAGCAGTTCGAGCTTGAGCGTGACCGGAACCCCGAGCAGCGCGCTCATCCCAGGGCTGGTGACCGTCGGCGTGCGCTCGACGTGACCGGTGATCGTCCGCGCTGCGGCGCGGATATCGTCGAGGGCCAGCAGGTTCGCCATCGCCGTCACGCTAGGTCAACCCGCGACGGCGTGGGAGGCAGCGACCGCGAGCCGGTCGGCGCGGTCGTTGAGCGCCTTGTGCGCGTGCGCGGCGCCGGTCTCGTGGCCTCGCACCCAGTGCCACCGCACCGCGGCGTGGCGCGCGAGCTCGGACTCGAGCGCCTCGATCAGGTCGCGGTTCTTGACCGGAGCGCCGCCGGCAGTCCTCCAGCCGCGCCGCTTCCACCCCGCCACCCACAGGGTCATCGACTTGAGCAGCAGCAGTGAGTCCGTGACCACGCAGGCGTGGCTCCCGCCGGGCAGCCGGCGAAGCCCTTCGATGGCGGCCGTGAACTCCATGCGGTTGTTCGTCGTGTGCGCCGCCGAGCCCGTGAGCTCGACCGCCTCGCCCTCGCCGGGCGGCACGACGATCGCGGCCCAGCCGCCGGGCCCGGGGTTCCGGCGGCACGCCCCGTCCGTCCACACGAGCGCCTCGCCCGGACGCGCCTGAACCGGTGTCTCGGCCATCGCGGGCGATGCTAGCCAGCGGAGCGGCGACGGAGCGATCCGTCGTGGCCTAGGGCCAGCGCAGACGCGGCAGCGTGCTGCGCGGCGCCGGCTTGCGTGTGAAGAGATGCTTGAACATGGATTGCATCCTAGCAAGTATCGTCCTAGGAAACTATTTGCCAGGACGCGACCGACCCGTATGCTCCGCCGGTGGCCGAACGCGACGGCGTCGACGAGATCATCGATCACTGGCGGCGCGAGCGGCCGGAGCTCGACGCGTCGCCGGTCGGCGTGATCGGCCGCATCTCGCGGCTGTCCCGCGAGATCGAGGCGCGGCTCGAGCCGGTCTACGCCGAGCACGGCCTCGAGCACGGGTGGCACGACGTGCTCGCGACGCTGCGTCGCGGCGGCCCGCCCTACGAGCTGCGGGCGTCGGAGTTCACGAAGGGCCTCATGATCACGTCGAGCGGCGCGACGAAGCGGCTCGACCGCCTCGAGCGCGCCGGCCTGATCACGCGCCGGCCCGACCCGGGCGACCGCCGCGGCATCCTGATCGCGCTGACCGACGAGGGCCGGCGGATGATCGACGCGGTCACCGGCCCGCACCTCGCCAACGAGGCGCGCCTGCTCGAAGTGCTCAGCGAGACGGAGCGCGAGCAGCTCGCCGACCTGCTGCGCAAGCTGCAGCTCGGGCTGCCCGGTTGAGCCCGGCTTGAGCCGGGCCGCTTACCCTTGGTACGGATGACCGCCGCTTCGCACCCCGCCCGGATCGACGGCTCCGACGACCGCGTCCGCGGCGTCGTGCTCGTCATCGGGATGGTCGGCGTGATGTGGCTGCTCGAGGTGTTCGACATCGTCGGCGCCGGCTTCGACTCGGAGGGGATCCACCCGCGCGACGTCGACGCGCTGCCCGGCATCGCGTTCGCGCCGTTCCTGCACGCCGGCTGGGGCCACCTGATCGGCAACACGGTCCCGTTCCTGATCCTGGGGGCGACGATCGCGCTCAGCGGCCTCGTCCGCACCGCGGCGGTGACCGGGATCGTCGCGCTCGTCGGCGGGCTCGGCACCTGGCTGTTCGCGCCCTCCTACACGAACCACATCGGCGCCAGCGGCCTCGTGTTCGGCTTCGCCGCCTACCTCATCGCGCGCGGCGTGTTCAGCCGCCGCCCGCTGCACCTCGGCGTCGGGGTCGCCGTGCTCGCCGTCTACGGCTCGACGCTGATGTTCGGCTTCGTCCCGACGCCCGGCGTGTCCTGGCAGGGCCACCTGTTCGGCGCGCTCGGGGGCATCGTCGCCGCGCGGGTGCTCGACGCTAGGCGTCCAGCATCTCCAGCAGCTTCGTGACCGTGTTCCAGTTGCGGTCGGTGGCGGTGACGCCGAGCTTCGCCTTGCCCAGCCGCTTGGCGAGCTCCGAGCGCCCCATGCCGTTCGCGTAGAGCACGTAGATCTCGCGGCCGGCGAAGGTCACCTCGTCCGGGCCGGTGTCGGCTTGCTCGATCGCCTCGACCGCCGCGGCGTCCGGCTCGGCGTCGAGGAACGTCACGTGCAGCATCTTCGGGTCGCCGGGGACCGGGAACGGGTTGGCGTCGATGACCGCCGCGAGCTCGTCACGCGTGCGCACCACGACCTTCGAGGCGACGCCGAGCTGCGCCTCGATCGCCTCCGCGAGCTGCGTCTCGAGCGTCGCCGGCTTCGCCCGGCTCGTGAAGACCACGTTGCCGCTCTGCACGAGCGTCTGGACGTCGGTGTGGCCGAGCTCCTCGATGAGCGCGCGCAGCTCGGGCATGCTCACGCGGTTGGTCGAGCCGAGGTTGATGCCGCGCAGCAGGGCGATCCGATTTGCCATGGGCGATAGCTTGACGGGCGTGGCGCGCTTCGGTCCCGACACCGGCACCCTGCAGGTCCATACCTATCGCGAGGGCGTGGCCGCGAAGGTCGGCCACGACCTGATCATCGAGGTGACGGAGTGGTCGGGCAGCGACGAGGGCGGGACGCTCGAGCTGACCGCGAACCCGCGCTCGCTCGTCGTGCGCGAGGGCAACCGCGGCGTCAAGCCGCTCACCGACAAGGACCGCGCCTCGATCCAGAAGACGATCCAGGGCGACATCCTCGGCACGCAGGAGATCGCGTTCCGCTCCACCAGCGTCGACGGCGGCAACGTCAAGGGCGACCTCACGATCGCGGGCTCGACCCAGCCGGTCGAGTTCGACCTCCAGCGCGATGGCGACCGCGTCCGCGCGACGATCCCGGTCGTCCAGACGCGCTGGGGCATCAAGCCCTACCGCGGCTTGATGGGCGCGCTGAAGGTGCGCGACGACGTCGAGGTCGTGCTCGACGCCGCGGGTACCTAGACCAGCACGCGGTCGAGCCGGATCGGCAGCTCGCGGATGCGGCGGCCGGTGGCGTGGAAGACCGCGTTGGCGACCGCCGCCGCGCTGCCGACGATCCCGATCTCGCCGATCCCCTTCGAGCCCATCGGGTTGAGCTCGCCGTCGTCCTCGTCGACCCAGACGGCGTCGATCTCCTCGATGTCCGCGCAGACGGGCACGTGGTACTGGGCGAGGTCGCGGTTGAGGTAGTCGCCGAACTCGCGGTCCATGACGCTCTCCTCGTGCAGCGCCATCGAGACGCCCTGGGTCATGCCGCCGATGAACTGCGACCGGGCCGTCTTCGGGTTGATGACGCGGCCGACCGCGAACACGCCGAGCATCCGCGACAGCCGCACCTCGCCGCTGTCGGCGTCGACGCGGACCTCCACGAACTGCGCGCCGAACGCGTGCCGGGACAGCTTCGCCTGCGCCTTGATCTCGTCGCCCGTGTGGGCTGAGGCCTCGCCCTCGCCCTGGGCGAGCAGCGCCTCGCACGCGCGCACGACCGCGGTGCCCCACGAGGCGGTCCCCATCGAGCCGCCGGCGACGGCGGCGACGCCGAAGTCCGAGTCGCCGATCTCGACGCGCACGTGCTCGGGATCGACGCCGAGCGCGTCCGCGGCGATCTGCGTCAGGACGGTGCGCGCGCCGGTGCCGATGTCGGTCGCGGCGACCTGCACCGTGTAGCCGCCGTCGGGCTCGAAGCGCGCGGTCGCCTTGGAGGGCGCGCGGTAGGCGGGGTAGGTCGACGCGGCGACGCCGCTGCCGACGAGCCAGCGGCCGTCCGCGCGGGCGCCGGGCTGCGGGTCGCGGTCGGCCCAGCCGAAGCGCTCGGCGCCCTCGCGCAGGCACGCGACGAGGTTGCGCGAGGAGAACGGAACGCCCTGTTCCGGATCGGTCTCCGGCTCGTTGCGGATGCGCAGCTCGATCGGATCCAGCCCGGTCGCGACCGCCAGCTCGTCGATCGCCGACTCGAGCGCGAACATGCCCGGGCATTCGCCGGGCGCGCGCATCCACGACGGGGTGGGGACGTCGAGCGCGACGAGCTCGTGCCGCGTCAGGCGGTCGGGCGCGGCGTACATCACCCGCGTCGGCGTGCACGTCTGCTCGGCGAACTCGTGCAGCGTCGAGGTCTGCTCCCAGGCCTCGTGCGCGATCGCCGTCAGGCGGCCGTCGCGGCCCGCGCCGAGCCGGACGCGCTGGATCGTCGGCGTGCGGTAGCCGGTGCAGGCGAACAGCTGCTGCCGCGTGAGCGCGACCTTGACCGGGCGCCCGACGATCTGCGCGGCGATCGCGGCGAGCACCGACTGCGGCCGCGGCGTGCCCTTCGAGCCGAAGCCGCCGCCGACGTGCCGGGCGACGACGCGCACGCGCTCGGCCGGGATGTCGAACACCTCGGCCAGCGTCTTGCGCGCGCCGTACGTGCCCTGGATCGAGTCGTAGAGCAGCAGGTCGCCGTCGTCCCACAGCGCGAGGCTCGCGTGCGGCTCCATCGGGTTGTTGTGGATCGGCTGCGTGGCGTACGTCGCGTCGACGACGACCTCTGCCCGCGCGAGCGCCGCCACGGCGTCGCCGTGCTCGGTGACCGACGGGAACGCCGGGTTCACCTTCTCGGGCGTGTAGAAGCCCGGGTGGCCGAGGTAGAGCTCGACGTCGTGCTCGCGCGGCGCATAGTCGACGCGCACGCAGTCCGCCGCCTCGCGGGCCTCCTCCAGCGTCTCGGCGACGACGGCGGCGACGATCTGCCCGCGATAGTGGACGGTGTCGGACTGGAACAGCAGCAGCTCGCCGTCGTCGGTCGTGCCGAGCGCGGGCGCGTTGTCGTGCGAGATGACCGCGAGCACGCCCGGGAGCGCGAGCGCGCGCTCAGGCGCGATCGCGTCGATCTCGCCGGCGGCGACGGTGGCGGTCACGGGCACGGCGTACGCGACGCGCTCGACCGGCTGCTCGTAGGCGTAGCGCGCCTCACCGGTGACCTTCTCGCGCGCCTCGATGCGGCTGAGCGGGGTGCCGACCGCGCGGCTCGCGACGCCACTCACGCGCACAGCTCCGCGAGCGTGCGCACGAGCACGTTGCGCGCCAGCGGCACCTTGAACGCGTTGTCGCGCAGCGGCTGCGCCGCGTCGAGCTCCGCCTCGGCGGCGGCCGCGAACGTCTCGGGCGTGGCGGGCGCGCCGGTCAGCACGGCCTCCGCGCGCCCGGCCCGCCAGGGCACGTGGGCGACGCCGCCGAGCGCGACGCGGGCCTCGCGGATCGTCTCGCCGTCGAGCTCGACCGCGGCGGCGACGGAGAGCACCGCGAACGAGAACGACGCGCGGTCGCGGACCTTCCGGTAGGTCGAGCGCGGCGCCGGCGGGCCGAGCTCGACCGCCGTGATCAGGTCGCCGGGATTGAGCACGGTGTCGTGCTGCGGCTTGTCGCCCGGCAGCCGGTGCAGGCCGGGCACCGGGATCGTGCGCGGTCCGTCGGCGCCGAGCACGTGCACGGTGGCGCCGATCGCGGCCAGCGCGACCGCCATGTCGGACGGGTTGGTGGCGACGCAGTGCTCGGAGTGCCCGAGGATCGCGAGGTTGCGGTGCTCGCCCTCGCGGGCCGGGCAGCCCGAGCCCGGCCGGCGCTTGTTGCAGGGCTTCGTCGTGTCCTGGAAGTACGCGCAGCGCGTGCGCTGGAGGAGGTTGCCGCCGACGGTGGCGAGGTTGCGCAGCTGGCCGGAGGCGCCGGCGAGCAGCGCCTGCGAGAGCACCGGGTAGCGCTCGCGCACGGCGGGGTGGGTGGCGAGGTCCGCGTTGCGCACGGCCGCGCCGACGCGCAGGCCCGCGGGCGTCTCCTCGATCGTGTCGTGGGGGAGGCGCGAGACGTCGACGAGCCGCAGCGGCTCGGCCACCCCGAGCTTCATGAGGTCGACGAGGTTCGTGCCGCCGCCGAGGAAGGTCGCGCCGTCGGCGGCGGCGGCGACCGCCGCGGCGGCGTCACCGGCCCGCTCGTAGGCGAACGGCTTCAAGACGCGACGTCCTGGATCGCGGCGACGATGTTGGGGTACGCGCCGCAGCGGCAGAGGTTGCCGCTCATGCGCTCGCGGATCTCCGGCGCGTCGAGCGGCGCGCCCTCGGCCTCGGCCTCCGCGAGCATCCCGACCGCCGAGCACAGCTGGCCCGGCGTGCAGTAGCCGCACTGGAACGCGTCGCGCTCCACGAACGCGGCCTGCAGCGGGTGCAGCTCGCCGCCCTCCGCCAGCCCCTCGACGGTCAGGAGCTCGGCGCCGTCGTGGGCGACCGCGAGCGCGAGGCAGGCGTTGGCGCGGCGGCCGTCGAGCAGGATCGTGCAGGCGCCGCACTGGCCGTGATCGCAACCCTTCTTCGCCCCCGTCAGCCCGGCGTGCTCGCGCAGCAGGTCGAGCAGCGTGGTGCGCACGTCGAGCGTGAAGCGGCGCTCGTCGCCGTTGATGCGGAGGGCGATCTCGGCGTCCATCCGGCGCAGGCTACCCGCGGGCGCTCACGACTCACGCGCCACGGCGGTGGTGAGGGCGGCGCGCGCGCCAGGCTCCGCGTCCAGCGCCGCCAGCGCGAGGTCGGCGAACATCGCGGCGCGCGCGAGGTCGCTGACGTCGTAGGAGGAGCCGTCGCGCTTGTCGAGCACCGTCAGGACGCCCACGGCGGCGCCGTCGGGCACGAGCGGGACGACCAGCATCGTGTACGGCACGTAGCCCGTCCCGCGCGCCGTGGCCGCCGCGAAGTCGGGGTCGTTGCGGCAGTCCTGGACGACCTCGCCGACGCCGGTGGCGAGCACGCGCCCGGCGATGCCCTGACCGGCGTCCAGGCGCATGCCGACGACCTCGTCGGCGCCCGCGCCCCACGCCGCCTGGTAGCCGAGGCTGCCGTCCGCGCCGCGCAGCGCCAGCGACGTCGCCGCGGCGTCGAACACGCCGGCCGCGGTCTTGACGACGGCCGAGAGCATGTGCGCGGTCGCCTCGCCGACGGCGGCGGAGACGCCGATGTCGCGCCCGCGCTCGGTCGGCAGTCGCCCGCCGAGGCCTTCGGCGAACGCCTCCATCGACGACAGCCGGCGCTCGGGGTCGACGGCGAGCGCCGCGTCGAGCGTCGCGAGCAGGCTCGGGCTCGTGTCCGGCGGCGGCTGCACGCTCGCGTAGCGGGCCGGGACGCTCGTCAGCAGCGTCCACGTCGTCATCGCCAGCCCGTAGACGTCGGTGCGCGGTGACAGCGCGCCGCCGGTGAACGCCTCCGGCGCCATGTAGCCCGGCGTGCCGATGCCCTGCGTGCCGCTCTCGGCGGCGAGGTCGCGCGCGATCCCGAAGTCGACGAGCACGACGCCGCGGCCCGGCGAGAGCATGAGGTTCTGCGGCTTCACGTCGCGGTGGATCGTCTGCTGCTCGTGCACGTAGCGCAGCGCCTCCGCGGCCTCCAGCGCGAGCGGCACGACCCGCTCCTCGGGCAGGCCGGGCGTGCCCTCGCGGCGCAGCACGTGCGCGAGGTCCTCGCCCTCGACCCACTCCATCATCAGGTAGCGCCCGGTCGGGTCGTCGACGGTGCCGAGCACCTTCACGACGCGCGGGTGGTCCAGGCGGCTGAGCAGCCGGCCCTCGATCTCGAAGCGCGCGGCGTGGCGCTCGTCGAGCAGGCGCTTGGCGGCGACGGGGCTGCCGTCCGGAGCGGTGGCCTCGTAGATGCTCCCCATCGCCCCCTGCGCGGCGGGTTCGCCGAGCCGGTAACCGCCGACGAGCTCCGTACCCGGCGCGGGAGCGTTCATCGCGCCGACGGTACCGGAGACGCCGGGCGGCAGCGGTTGGCCCGACCTTGGCGAAAGGTTGGCGCGCGCGGTACGGTCCTCCGGCGGTGGCGAAGCACGTCCGGTGGGAGATCCGCCTGTGCGGTCGGGTCGCGGTCAGCAGTAGCGACGGACTGGCCGGCAGCGCGCTGCCCGGGCGCCAGGGACAGCTGCTGCTCGCCTACCTCGTCTGCCACCGCACGCGGGCCTGCCCGCGCTACGAGCTCGAGGACGTGCTGTGGCCCGAGGACGCGCCCGCCGCGTCGGACTCCGCGCTGTCCTCGCTGCTCTCGAAGCTGCGGCGCGCGCTCGGACCTGACGCGCTGACCGGCCGCGCCGAGCTGCGCCTGTCGCTGCCCGAGCCGCTGTGGGTCGACACCGAGGCGCTCGCCGACGCCGTCGAGGTCGCCGTGCAGGCGCTCGACGACCGGCGCTGGAGCGACGCGGCCGCGCAGGCGCGGGCCGCGCTCGCGCTCGGCACCGAGCCGTTCCTGGCCGAGTGCGACGGGCCCTGGGTGCGCGAGCGGCGGCGCGAGGTCGAGGGGCTGCGGCTGCGCGCGCTGGAGGCGCTCGCCGAGGCGGGCCTGCGGCTCGGCGGGCGCGAGCTCGACGCGGCCGAGCACGCCGCGCGCACGGCGATCGGGCTCGCGCCGTTCCGCGAGTCGTCGCACCGGCTGCTGATGGAGGCCCACGAGGCGGGCGGCAACCCGGCCGAGGCGCTGCGCGCGTTCGACGAGCTGCGCCAGCTGCTGCGCGACGAGCTCGGCACGGCGCCGGGTCCCGCGGTGATGGAGGTGCACGAGCGGCTCCTGCGCGGCGACGGGCCGCCGCCCGACGCCCCGCCGGCGCGCGCGTCCGCGCCGGGCCGGCTGCCGGCCGCGCTCGCCGCGGCGACGCGGCGGCACGCGTTCGTCGGGCGACGCGAGGCGCTGGCGGCGCTGCGCGGCGCGTGGGACGCGGCGGTCTCCGACGAGCGGCGGCTCGTGCTGGTCGCGGGCGAGGCGGGGATCGGCAAGTCGCGCGTGGCGGCGGAGTTCACGCGCGAGGTCCACCGCGACGGCGCGGTCGTGCTCTACGGCCGCTTCGACGAGACCGGCCCCGGCGCCTACGGGCCCGTGCTCGAGATGCTGCGCGGCTGGTCGGGCGGGGCGGCGCTGACCGGGCCGGCGCAGCGGCTCGGCGCGCGCGCCGCCGACCTCGCCGCGCTGCTGCCCGAGCTGGGCGCGCCGGCCGGCCCGTCGGCGGTGCGCGGGGCCGAAGGCGGCACCGAGCGCCATCGCCTGTTCGACGCGCTGGCCGCGCTGCTGGCGGAGATCGCGTCCGGCGCGCCGCTGCTGCTCGTGCTCGACGACCTGCAGTGGGCCGACAGCCCGACGCTGCAGCTCGTGCGCCACCTGATCCGCGCGCCGCAGCCGCGGCGCGCGATGTTCCTCGGCACCTACCGCGCCGGCGAGCTCTCCGACGACCATCCGCTCGCGGCGGTCGTCGCCTCGCTGCGGCGCGAGGCGATGCTCACCGAGGTGGCGCTGGACGGGCTCGCGGAGGCGGAGGTCGGCGAGCTGGTGGCCGCGCTCGGGGCGGAGGCGCCCTCGCCCGAGTTCGTCGCCACGCTGCACGCCGAGACGGAGGGCAACCCGTTCTTCGTCGAGGAGGTCGTCCGCCACCTGCGCGAGAGCCCGGGCGGGCTCGACGGCGACCTCGAGGACGCGGGCGTGCCCGCCGGCGTGCGCGAGGTCACCTCGCGGCGGATCGCCCGGCTGCCTGCGTCGGCGCGCGAGGCGATGCAGGTGGCCTCGGTGATCGGGCGCGAGGTCGACTACGGGCTGCTCGAGGCGCTCGGGCCGCTGACCGGCGACGAGCTCGTCTCCGCGCTCGACCAGGCGGTCGACGCGCAGGTGCTCAAGGAGGTCGACGGGCGGGTCGGGCGCTACGCGTTCGCGCACGCCCTGGTGCGGGCGACGCTCTACGACGGGCTGTCGGCGCTGCGCCGCGCGCGGCTGCACTCGCGCGTCGGCGAGACGATCCTGGCTCGCCACAAGGACGACCTGGACCCGTGGCTGCCCCAGCTCGCGCGCCACTTCGGGCGCGCGGCGCCGGTCGAAGGGCCGGCGCGGGCGATCGACTTCGCGCTCGCTGCCGGGCGGCGGGCGGACCGGCTGCTGGCGTGGGAGGAGGCGGCGCAGCACTACCGCGGCGCGCTGCGGGCGCGCCAGGCGACGGCGCCGCGCGACCGCACCGGCGTCGAGCTGCTGCTCGCGCTCGGGGCGTCGGAGGAGCGGGCGGGGCTGGAAGGGGCGCGCGAGACGTTCGCGACGGCGCTGTCGGCGGCGCGCGAGCTCGACGACCCCGCGCTGCTCGCGCGCGCGGCGCTGGGCGCCGCGGGCCCCTGGTCGACGCTCGGGCGCGAGGACCCCGCCGTCGTGGCGGTGCTCGAGGAGGCGCTCGCCCGCCTGGGCGAGGAGGACTCGCCGCTGCGCGCGCGGCTGCTGGCGCGGCTGTCGCTCGAGCTCTACTACGCGGGCCAGCCCGAGCGGCGGATGGCGCTCAGCGAGGAGGCCGTCGCGAGCGCGCGCCGGCTGGGCGATCCGGCGACGCTCGCGTCGGCGCTCGACGCCCGCCACTACGTGCTGTGGCGGCCCGAGAACGTCGACGAGCGGCTCGAGGTCGCCGCCGAGCTGCGGCGGATCGCCGAGGAGATCGGCGACCTCGAGATGGAGCTGGAGGGCGCGGGCTGGACGGTGGTCGACCTGCTCGAGCTCGGCGACATCCAGGGCGCGGACGCCCAGATCGACGCGGCCGCCGCGCTCGCCGCGGTCGTCCACCGGCCGCTCTACCTGTGGTGGACCTCGTTGTTCCGCTGCGCGCGGGCCCAGCTCGCGGGCGACTTCGCGGAGGCGGAGGCGCTCGCCGGCGAGACACTCGCGATCGGGCAGCGCGGGCATGCCGAGAACGCCCTGCACTACTACGCGATGGCGATGTTCAACATCCGCCGCGAGCAGGGGCGCCTGGGCGAGGTCGAGGACGCGGTCGCGCGCTTCATCGAGATGTACCCGGCGATCCCGGCGTGGCGCTGCACGCAGGCGCTGATGCACGTCGAGCTGGGGCGCATGGACGAGGCGCGCGCGTGCTTCGAGAGCGTGGCGGGGCCGGGCTTCGACGCGCTCCCGCGCGACGCCAACTGGCTGATCGCGCTGACGCTGCTGGCCGAGGTGTGCGGCGCGCTGGGCGACGCGGAGCGGGCGCGCGCGCTGTACGACCTGCTCGCCCCGCACGGCGGGCGCAACGTGCTCGTGGGGCGGGGGGCGAGCTGCAACGGCTCCGCCTCGCGCCTGCTCGGCATCCTGGCGGGCGTGCTGGGGGAGTGGGAGGAGGCCGAGCGGCGCTTCCTCGAGGCGCGCGAGATGCACGTGCGGATGGGCGCGCGCCCATGGCTGGCGCGGACCGAGCTGGCGTGGGCGGAGATGCTGCTCGCGCGCGGCGAGCCGGGCGACGACGCGGCGGCGCGCGAGTGCCTCGCCGAGGCGATCGTGATCGCCGACGCGCTCGGCATGGTGGCGGTGGCGGGCCGCGCCCGCGCGCTCGTGGCGGGGGGCGAAGCCGTCCGCTCGCGCGCCTAGATTCAGGCGGTGGCTCAACGCGCTCAGTTCGTCTGCTCGGCGTGTGCCCACTCGGCGCCGAAGTGGATGGGCCAGTGCCCGGGGTGCGGTGAGTGGAACACCCTCAACGAGGAGGTCGCGCCCGCCGGAGCGTCCCGGTCCGGGGGCGCCGCGCGCGGCGGGGCGGCGCGGGGCCGCGCCGTCAAGCCCGTCACCCTCGCCGAGGTCCAGGCGCCGAAGATCCCGCGGCTGAAGACCGGGATCGGGGAGCTCGACCGCGTGCTCGGCGGCGGCCTCGTCCCCGGCTCGCTCGTGCTGCTCGGCGGCTCGCCCGGCATCGGCAAGTCGACGCTGACCTCGATGGCGCTCGGCAACCTCGCCGGCGCGGGGCGGCGCACGCTCTACGTCTCGGGCGAGGAGTCGGCGGCCCAGATCAAGCTGCGCGCCGAGCGGCTCCCGGGCGCCGCGCTGCAGGTGCCCGTGGTCGCGGAGACCGACCTCGACACCGTGCTCGCCACCCTCGAGGCGGAGCGCCCCGAGGTCTGCGTGGTCGACTCGGTGCAGACGCTGCACGCGGCCGAGCTCAGCGGCGCGGCCGGCTCCGTCGGCCAGGTGCGCGAGGTCGCCGACCGCATCACCCGGCTCGCGAAGGCGCGCGGCATCGCCGTGCTGCTGGTCGGCCACGTGACGAAGGAGGGGGCGCTCGCCGGCCCGCGCGTGCTCGAGCACCTCGTCGACTGCGTGCTGCAGTTCGAGGGCGAGCGCGAGCGGACCTACCGCACGCTGCGCGCGCTCAAGAACCGCTTCGGCTCGACCAACGAGGCGGGCGTGTTCGAGATGGCCGGCGGCGGGCTCGTCGAGGTCGCCGACGCGTCGGCGCGCTTCGTCGGCGAGGCGACGCGCGCGCCCGGCAGCGTCGTGCTCGCGGCGATGGAGGGCTCGCGCCCGCTGCTCGTCGAGGTGCAGGCGCTCGTCTCGCCCTCCGAGATCGTGCCGCCGCGCCGGATCGCCAACGGCATCGACCGCAACCGGCTCGCGCTCGTGCTCGCCGTCCTCGGCCGCCACGCCGGGGTGGGGGTGGGCAGCGCGGACGTGTTCGTCAACGTCGCCGGCGGCGTGCGGGTCGACGAGCCCGGCGCCGACCTCGCGGTCGCGCTCGCGGTGGCGAGCGCGCAGCGCGGCGTCGTGCCCGGCGACGGCGAGCGCCCGGTGGCGTGCTTCGGCGAGCTGGGGCTGAGCGGCGAGCTGCGCTCCGTCGCCCACCCGGACCGGCGGCAGGCGGAGGCGCGCAAGTTCGGCCTCGGCCCGGTCATCTGCCCTGACGCCGCGCCGACGCTCCGCGCCGCCCTGCGCGCGGCCCTGCCTGCGCAGCCGCGGGCGCGCGCGGCGTAGGCTCGTCGCGTGCGCGGCTGCTCCGCCTAGCAGCTTCACATCTTCGCGTCAACCCGAAAATTCCGCTCTACAGCAGGGATTTCCTGCATCAAGCGGAGCTTAATCGCTGCTAGAATGTGTTCTGATGATGCCGCGATCAGGGGAAGAGCTCATCGAGCTCGAAGCGCGGCAGGAGCCCCGGCTTGTCAAGGCGCTCGAGATGGTCGCGCCGGGCTCTGCGGTCAGGGACGGGATCGACAACATCGTGCACGCTCGCACGGGCGGCCTGATCGTGATCGGCGACCCCGACGAGCTCGCGTTCCTCTTCTCCGGCGGGATCAAGCTCGACATCGACTACACGCCGCAGCTGCTCTACCAGCTCGCGAAGATGGACGGCGCGATCGCGCTCAACCAGTCGGCGACGAAGATCGCCTGGGCCAACGTCCAGCTGATGCCGGACCCGACCATCCTCACGCTCGAGACGGGCACCCGCCACCGCACGGCCGAGCGCGTGTCCAAGCAGACCGACGCGCTCGTGATCGCGATCTCCGAGCGCCGTGAGGTCGTCTCGCTCTACGTCGACGGCGCGAAGTACATCCTCGAGGAGATCCCCGCCGTCCTCGCCAAGGCCAACCAGGCCCTCGCGACCCTCGACAAGTACCGCACCCGCCTCGACCAGGTCTCCACGCGCCTGACCGCCCTCGAGTTCGAGGGCGGCGTGACGCTCCACGACGTCCTCACCGTGCTCCAGCGCGCCGAGCTCGTGACCCGCATGGCGGTCGAGATCGAGCGCCACATCGTCGAGCTCGGCACCGAGGGCCGCCTGATCGAGATGCAGCTCGAGGAGACCATGGTCGGCGTCGCCGCCGACAAGGCCGCGCTGCTGCACGACTACCTCGCCGAGCCGGTGGACGACGCCTTCGCCGTCGCGCTCGACGGCATCGCGCGGCTCGCGCACCAGGACCTGCTCGACTTCGGCCGCCTGGCCGAGCTGCTCGGCTACGACCGCAAGGTCAACACGCTCGACTATCCCGTGTCGCCGCGCGGCTTCCGCATCCTCGGGCGCATCCCGAGGCTCCCGCGGCTGGTCGTACAGAACATCGTCCGCGAGTTCCGCGGACTCGACGAGATCCTCGCCGCGACGGACCCGGAGCTCGAGTCCGTCGAGGGCGTGGGAGAGATCCGTGCGAAGGACATCCGCGAGGGCCTTCGCCGGTTGCAGGAGATCAACCTCGTGGACCGTTACCTGCAGACCTAGAGACAACCCAGTTGGCGGTCCCACCGGACCGACCCGACCGAGGAGGGCACCATCAGCACAGATACGGACCAGCTCGAAGACCTGGACATCAGCCGCGAGATCGAGTGCATCGACTTCGCCGTCGGTGACAACGTCGTCTACCCGCATCACGGGGCCGGCCAGGTCATCAAGAAGGAAGAGAAGGACATCCTCGGCGAGAAGCGCCAGTACCTCACGATCAAGATTCTTCACAACGACATGACCGTCATGGTCCCGTGTGAGAACGCCGGCAAGGCCGGCCTGCGCCGCGTGATCGACGAGGAGACCGTGAAGAAGGTCCTCTCCGTGCTCTCCGACGACGTCTCGGAGATGCCGAAGAACTGGAACCGCCGTTTCAAGCACAACCGGGACAAGATCAAGACCGGTGACATCTACGAGCTCGCCGAGGTGGTCCGCAACCTCGCCATCCGCGAGCAGGACAAGGGTCTCTCCACGGGTGAGAAGCAGATGTTCACCCGCGCGAAGAAGATCCTCGCGTCCGAGCTGATGTACGCGCTCGAGATGGGTGAGGAGCAGGCCGAGGAGCACCTCGACGACCTCCTCCAGCGTTCCGGCGAGGAGAAGCTCGCGGGCGTCTAGGAGCACGATCAACGTGGCGGTCGCCCTGCTGGTGGCCGCAGGGAGTGGCGAGCGCCTTGGAGCCGAGCGGCCCAAGGCGTTCGTCGTTCTCGCCGGTCGCCCCATGCTGGAGTGGAGCGTCGCCGCGCTGCGGGCGGCGGGGATCGAGGAGATCGTCGTGGCCCTGCCGCCGGGCTGCGCGGCACCGGACGGCTGCGCCGGGGCGCCGGGCGGCGCCACCCGCTCGGAGTCCGTGCGCAGCGCGCTGGCCGCCGCATCGCCCGGGGAGGACGTGGTCGTCCACGACGCGGCGCGCCCGCTCGTCACGCCGGAGCACTTCCGCGCCGCGCTCGCGGCGCTGGTCGACGCCGACGCGGCGATCGCCGCCGCGCCGATGACCGACACGGTCAAGGAGGCGGGCGCGGACCGCCGCGTCGTGGCCACGCACGACCGCAGCCGCCTGTGGGCGATCCAGACGCCGCAGGCGTTCCGCCGCGGCGCGCTGGAGCGCGCGCTCGACGTCGACGCCGCGACGCTCGCCCGCGCCACCGACGACGCATGGCTCGTCGAGCGCGCGGGCGGCACCGTGCGCGTGGTGGAGTCGACGCCGGAGAACTTCAAGGTCACCACGCCGCACGACCTGCGCGTGGCCGAGCTGCTGCTCGGCGAGCGGCAGGCGTGAGGCTGCGGCTGCTCGCCGTCGGCGCCGCCGCGGGCGTCCTCGGCGGCCTGCTCGGCATCGGCGGCGGGATCATCATCGTGCCGGGGCTGATCTGGGCCGCCGGGCTGGACCGCCACACCGCCTCCGGGACGTCGCTGCTGACGATCTTGCCGATCGCCGTCGTGGCGGCCCTGACCTACGCGTTCGCCCCGGGTGGCGCCTTCGAGCTCGAGGCGAGCGCGATCTTCGTCGGCGGCAGCCTCGCCGGCGCGATCCTCGGCGCCCGCGTCAACGCCCAGGTCTCCGAGCGCGCGCTGCGCATCGCGATGGCCATCATCAGCGGCGTCTTCGGGCTGCGGCTCGTCATCCCGTTCGGCTTCGGCGCCGGGGCCGAGGAGCTGGGGCTCGACGCCCTGACCGTGGTCCTGCTCGTCTTCCTCGGCCTCCAGGGCGGCTTCCTCTCCGGCCTGCTCGGCGTCGGCGGCGGAGCGATCGCCATCGCGGTGATGGTGATCGTGACGGGCACCAGCCAGGTGCTGGCCCAGGGCATCGCGCTGGCCGCCACGATCCCGACCGTGATCGTCGGCGCGCTCGCCCACCGCCGCCAGGGCACGCTCGCGCCGCGCGAGGGCACCGTCGCGGGCCTGGCGGGGGCGGCGACGGCGGTCCCGGGCGCGCTGATCGCGTTCGCGGTCCCCGTGGAGACGCTCCGCACGCTGTTCGGCGTCTTCATGCTGCTCATGTCGGCGCGGATGTTCGTTGCGCTGCAGCAGTCGAGAACGGTCGAGGCGCCGCCGCCGTAACCGGCCTGAGCGGTCGGGGTACTGCTTGTCAACCGACGGTCAACAAGGAGCCGGCCATGGATGACGACGCACCCCGACAGAAGACCTTCCTGCTCGCGAGGCATGAGGCCCGCGTGCTCGACGCGCTCGCGCGGCGGCTGCCGGCGCGCGTGATGCCGGACCACATGACCGCGCTCGGGGTCGTCGCGGCGCTCGGCATCGGGGCGGCCTACTGGCTGACGCTGCGCGACCCGGCGTGGCTGTGGGTCGCGAGCGCCCTGCTGGTCGTGCACTGGGCCGGCGACTCGCTCGACGGCACGCTCGCCCGCGTGCGGCGGATCGAGCGGCCGAAGTACGGCTACTACCTCGACCACCTCGTCGACGCCGGCGCGACGATCGCGATCGGCGTCGGGCTCGGCCTCTCGCCCTACATGACCCTCGTGACGGGCCTCGCGGTCGTCGTCGCCTACCTCGCGCTGTCGATCAACACCTACCTCGAGACGCAGGTGTTCGGCGTGTTCTCGCTCGGCTACGGCCGCTTCGGCCCGACCGAGGCGCGCGTCGGCCTGATCGCGCTCAACCTGGCGCTGCTGGCCGGCGCCACGAGCGCCCTCGACGTCGCCGGGCTCGTGGTCGCGGGGCTGATGCTGATCGGCCTGCTCGTCCGCGCCGCGCGCAACCTGCGCGTGCTCGCGGCCCGCGAGCCCGCGGGCGTCGTCCGCGACTAGCAGGGTTGACGATCCGCCGGGCGCGTCCTAGGCGCTCGGCCTGACGCTCCTGCTGCTCGTGCTCGGCGCGCTCGCCGCGCCCGCGGTCCTCGACCTGTCCCAGCCCACGGTCACGACCGTCGAGACGGCGTCCGGCCCGAGCTCCGGCTCGCCCGCGTGGGCGACCGACCCGCTCGCGCCGCCGGCCCTTCTGCGGTGACCCGCGCGGCCGGGCTAGAGTGCCCGGCCGCGTGCTGACCGACTATCACGTCCACCTGCGCCCCGACGACGAGGGCACGCCCGCCGCGGAGTACTTCACGGCGGCGAACGCCGAGCGCTACCGCACGGTGGCGGAGGAGCGCGGGATCGCGGAGCTCGGCGTCGCCGAGCACATCCACCGCTTCACCCAGTCGCTGGACATCTGGCAGCACCCGTGGTGGCGCCGCTGGGCGCGCGACGACGTCGACGAGTACTGCGAGTTCGTGCGCGAGGAGACCGACCTCCGGCTCGGGATCGAGGCGGACTTCGTGGCGGGCCGCGAGGACCGGATCGCGAACTTCCTGGACACGCGCGAGTGGGACTACGTCGTCGGCTCGGTGCACTTCATCGCCGACGAGGCGGTCGACATGGAGGACTACAGCGTGTGGGGGCGCGGCGAGTCACCCGAGCGCGTCTGGAAGCGCTACTTCGAGACCGTCGGCGAGTCCGCGCGCAGCGGGCTCTACGACATCATCGCCCACCCCGACCTGGTCAAGGTGTGGGGCGGGGAGGAGCTCACGCCGCCGGGCGACCTGCGCCGCTACTACGAGCCGGCGATCGAGGGCTGCCTCGACGGCGGGGTGGCGCTCGAGGTCTCGACCGCGGGGCTGCGCAAGCCGGTCGGCGAGATCTACCCGGCCCGCTCGTTCCTCGAGGAGGCGGTCGGCGCGGGCCTGCCGATCGCGCTCTCGAGCGATGCGCACCTGCCCGACCAGCTCGGCTTCGGCTACGACCAGGCGCTCGAGCTGCTCGAGGCCGTCGGCGTGACCGAGCTGTCCGTGTTCGAGCGCCGCACCCGCCGGCTCGAGCCGATCGGCTGATGCGCTCCGGCATCGGCATCGACTCCCACCGCTTCGAGGCCGGCCGCCCGCTGATCCTGGGCGGGGTCGAGATCCCGGGCGACCGCGGGCTGGCGGGCCACTCCGACGCCGACGTCCTCACCCACGCGATCGCCGACGCGCTGCTCGGCGCGGCCGGGCTCGGCGACATCGGCCAGCACTTCCCCGACACCGACGAGCTGTGGCGTGACGCCGACTCGATGGCGCTGCTGCGCACCGTGCTCGAGCGCGTGAGCGCCGAGGGCTGGGCGGTCGAGCACGTCGACGCGACCGTGATGCTCGAGCAGCCCAAGCTCGCCCCGCACCGCGACGCGATCAGCGAGTCGCTGGCCAGCGTGCTCGGCAGCGTGAACGTCAAGTTCACCACCGGCGAGCGGATGGGCTTCATCGGGCGCGAGGAGGGCGCGGCCGCCCTCGCGGTGGTCACCCTGCGTCCGGCGTGACCGTCCCCAGGAACGCCGTGATCGCGGCGATCTTCTCGCCGCGCAGCGTCAGCACGTTGACGCCGTGCGGCAGGAAGTCCCCGCGCTTGTCGTTCCAGGAGTACTTCATCACCGCGACCTGGCCGCTGGCGCTCGTCGGGACGGCGCGCCAGCGCCGGCCCTCGGCGAGCGGGATGCGGCGGAAGAACGCCTCGACGTCCGCCCGTCCGTCGAACCACGTCGGGCGCGGCGGCATGGTCAGCGTGACGTCCTCGGTGAGCATGGCGACGACGGCCTCGACGTCGCCGCGCTCCCACGCCGCCACGTAGGCGCCGACGAGCTCGCGCAGCCGCTCGTCGCCGAGCGCGCGCAGCGTCGCCTGCTGGCTCTGCTCCGGGAGGCGCTCCTCGACGGTGCGATGCGCGCGCTGGAGCGCGCTGTAGACGGAGGCCGGGGTCGTCTCGAGCGCCGCTGCCACCTCGGCGCCGGAGAAGCCGAGCACGTCGCGCAGGATCAGCACCGCGCGCTGCCGCGGCGGCAGGTGCTGGAGCGCGGCGATGAACGCCAGCTCGACGCTCTCGCGCTGCTCGTAGCCCAGCGCGGCGTCGTCCGGGTAGGGCTCGAGCCAGCGTGCGTCGAGCGGCTCGGCGATCGGGTCGTGCGGGTCGGCCGGCGGCCCGTAGTCGATCGGCAGCACGATCTGCGGCCGCCGCTCGAGCAGCCGCAGGCAGGCGTTGGTGGCGATCGTGTAGAGCCACGTGCGCAGCGAGCTGCGCCCCTCGAACCGGCCGACGCCGCGCCAGGCGCCGAGCAGCGCCTCCTGGAGGGCGTCCTCGGCGTCGTGGACCGACGCCAGCATGCGGTAGCAGTGGGCGTGCAGCTCGCGGCGGTGCGGGTCGACGAGGCGCTCGAACGCGGTCTCGTCGCCGCGGCGGGCGGCTGCCAGCAGGTCGGGCTGGGTCATCGGCGCGGTTCCCACAGGGCGATCTCTCCTCCATCCGGCACGGACACAACGCTACGCCGCCCGGCCGGCCCGTCGCGCGGCGCGAGCAGCACCGAGGCGCCGAGGCCGGCCGCGCGCGCGGTGAGCGCCGCGACGTCGGCGACCTCGACGTACGGCACCCACACCGGGTCCGCCGTCCCGCACTCGACCACGCCGCCCCCGAAGGCGCGGCCGAGGTCGAGCGCGAGGTAGCGGCCCGGCCCGCTCCCGACCGGCCGCGGGCGCCAGCCGAGCAGCTGCTCGTACAGCGCGCACGCCCGCGCCCGGTCGGCGGTGTGCAGCTCCAGGTGCACCACGGGGCTCGGCCTCACATGCGGAAGGCGCCGACGCGGCGCAGCTCGGTGCGGACGGGCGGCTCCGCGCAGCGGTCGGCCAGCCCCTCCTTGAACCGCTCGAAGGCGGCGACGCCCTCGAACGGGCTGTGCTCGCCGTCGGCGTCGTAGGACGCGAGGTGGAGGAAGCTGTGGCCGCCGTCGTACGCGAACGTCGCGTACTGCAGCCCTTCCGGGCGGCGGCGATCGAGCTCCTCGTAGACGGCGCGCACGAGCGCCTCGTTCTCGGCCTCGCGGCCGGGCTTGACCGTGTAACGGACGATGACCTGCGTCATGACGTCTCTCCTTGGAGTGCGGGGACGGGACGGGGACTGCGGGCGCGGCTGCGGCGCGGCAGCGCGAGGGCGGTCAGGGCGCCGGCGGCGGCGAGGCCGGCGGTGACGCCGATCGCGGCGGAGAAGCCGTCGGTGAATGCGTCGGCGGACGCGTAGCTGCCGGCGCCGGCGAACACGGTCACGGCGAGGGCGATGCCGAACACGCCGCCCAGCTCGCGCATCATGCTGTTGACGCCCGCGGCCTTGCCGATGACCGCGTCGGCGGCGGAGCCGACCACGGAGTTCTGCGCCGCCGGGATCGCCATCGAGACGCCCACGCCGCCGACGAGGAACGGGCCGAGCGCAGCGGAATATTCCATTCCGGGTTGTGCGATCAGCGCCATCCAGGCCGTGCCCGCCGCCTGCAGCGACAGCCCGGTGACCATCAGCGGGCGCTCGCCGATGCGGTCGGCCAGCGCGCCCGCGAGCGGCGCGATCGTGATGAACGTCGCGGTCCAGGGCATGAGCCGTAGCCCGGCGTCCAGCGGCCCGTAACCCATCGTGGTCTGCAGCAGCTGCGCATAGAAGAACACGCAGCCGAACAGCGAGGCGAGCGTGAAGAAGCTCGCGGCGTTGCCGGCCGAGAAGCCGCGAGAGCGGAACAGCCGCAGCGGCAGCATCGGCGCCGCGGCACGCGCCTCCCAGGCGATGAAGGCCACCACGAGCAACGCGCCGGCGGCCAGGGAGAGGACCACCTCCGCGCTGCCCCAGCCCGCCAGGTTGCCGCGCACCAGGCCCCAGACGAGGCCGAGGGCGCCGCCGCTGACGAGGGCGAGGCCCGGCAGGTCGAGCGCCGAGGCGGGCCCGCGGCGCTCGTCCATCTTCATGAGCACGAGCGGGAGCGCGATCAGGCCGATCGGCACGTTGACCCAGAAGATCCACTCCCAGCTCAGCCCCTCGACCACGGCACCGCCCACGAGCGGCCCGGCGGCGACGGAGATGCCGGTGATCGCGCTGAAGATCCCGATCGCGGCGCCGCGCTTCTCGGGCGGGAAGGCTGCGGTCAGAAGCGCGAGGCCGAGCGGCATCAGCAGCGCGGCGCCGGCGCCCTGCGCGGCGCGGGCCGCGATCAGCCAGCCGACATCAGGAGCGAGCGCGCACGCGGCCGAGGCGACGGTGAACAGCGCCAGCCCGACGGCGTAGAAGCGGCGCCGCCCGTAGCGGTCGCCGAGCACGGCGCCGGTCATGAGCAGCACGGCGAAGCTGAGGTTGTAGGCGTTGACCGTCCACTCGAGCCCTTCGACGGACGCGCCGAGATCGACGCGGATCGTGCTGAGCGCGGTGGCGACGACGAGCGTGTCGAGCGCCGCCATCAGGGAGCCGACGGCGGTCAGCGCGACGATCCAGCCGGTCGCGCGCCGGGAGCGTGTGTGTGAGTTCATGTGGATGGAGATCCGGCGCGCGGCCGGAATCCATCGCTCGGGTGTGAATCTAGGCTGCGCCCATGCGCGAGCGGCGGCGCTCCGCGGCCGCCGAGCGCAGCTGCTCGTGCTCGACCTGGCGCTTGAGCTGCTGCAGCGAGCGGCGCAGGTGGCCGCGGACGGTCGGGGCGGAGACGCGGTCGGCGAGCCAGCCCCAGATCCCCGCGCCGGCGACGCCGTAGGAGAGGCGCAGCGTCGTCACGGTCGTGCGGCCGTCGTGGGCGGGCCGCAGGCGCCAGCGGCCGCGCTGGTCGATGCCGGTGATCGAGGTCCAGGCGAGATCGGCGTCGCGGGCGAACTCGACGACCTCGATCAGCCCGCCGACCTCCGCGGAGCCGACCCGCAGGAGCATCCGGTAGCGCGCGCCGAGCCCGATCCGCTTGCTGCCGACGACCTCCCAGCGCGTGATCCCGGACATGAAGTGCAGGTAGCGCGAGGGGTCCGACACGTACTGCCAGACGAGCGCGGGCGGCGCCGAGATCTCGATCTTCGACTCGACCCTCATCCGATCACCGGGAAGCGCCGCTCGGCGCCCAGCGCGTCGAGGGTCTCCTGCATCAGCCGTACGAGGTGGTCGTAGACCTCGTCGAGATCGGGCTCGTCGCCGAACTCGCGCCGCAGGTCGATCGGCGGCAGCGCCTCGATCGTGATCTTGGCCGGCAGCGGCAGGTGGCCGAGCATGTCGCCGACGTTGAGGCCCCACGGCGGCGCGAGCGAGATCGGCAGCACCTTGAGGCGGAACAGCCGGTCGAGCGCGAGCCCCTTGGCGAGCCGCTCGCCGCGCGAGAGGAACAGCGCGGTCTCCTGGCCGCCGATCGAGACGACGGGCACGATCGGCACGCCCTCCTCGAGCGCGAGCGCGCAGGAAGCCCTTGCGGCCGCCGAAGTCGACGCGGCGGCCCTGCCAGCTCGGGCGGTGGACCTCGTAGTCGCCGCCGGGGTAGACGAGCACGGCCGCGCCGGCCCGCAGCGCCTGTGCGGGCGTTCTCGTGCGAGGCGGCGACGGTCCCGTACTTGCGCAGGAACGACAGGCCGGGCATCGAGAGCACGAGGTTGTGGGCGAGCTGGTGGAACACGCGCTCGACCCCGAAGTAGGTGCTGAACGCGAGCGTGAAGACCGCCGTGTCGGGCGTGAGGTTGCCGCCCGAGTGGTTGCCGACGAGCAGCACCGGCCCCTCCTCGGGCACGTTGCCCAGGCCGCGCACCTCGGCGCGGAAGTACAGCGAGGCGAGCAGCCACAGCCGCGGGAGGCTCTCGCGGATGTAGTCGGGGTCGCGCTCGTCGAGGTCGGCCGCGGGCACGCGCGACTTGACGAGCTCGGCGACGCCCGAGAGCAGATCGGCGGTGGCCGCCATGGGGCGAGAAGTCTAGGCGGCGGCGCGCGCCGCCGGGGCGGCGCCGAGCGCGTCGATGCGCGCGAAGAACCGCGTGAGCAGGCCATTCGTGCGGTCAGGCCGCTCGACCTGGGGCACGTGGCCGCAGCCGTCGAGCAGGATCTGCTCGGCGTGCGGGAGCCAGCGCTCGACGTGGCGGCCGAAGCCGGGCGGGATCAGCTTGTCGTGCGAGCCCCACACGAACATCGCGGGCGGCTCGAGCGCCTCCAGGCGCGGGAACAGGCCGCCGCGGCCGAACGGCGGCTCGAGGTAGATCGAGCGCGCGCTGGCCAGGAAGGCGAGGCGGGCGCCCGGGGAGCGGTAGATGCGCTCGAACTCGTCGACCACGATGTCGGCCACGCTCGGGTCGACGAGGTCGCGGTCCGCGAACATCGACCAGAACTGGCGCTCGATCCGCCCGCGGCCGAGCGAGTGCGGCAGCAGCCCGAGCTCCGGCCGCAGCAGGCGCACGAGCGGCTGGTAGCCGCGGCGCACGAAGGCGAGCGCCGGGCACAGCAGCGCCAGCCCGCCGACGCGGCCCGGCTCGCGCAGCCCGACCTCGAGCGCGACCCGGCCGCCCATCGAGTTGCCGACGAGGTGGGCGCGCTCGATCCCCAGCGCGTCCATCACCCCGAGCGTGGTGCGGGCGAAGTACGGCGCGCCGTAGCGGGCCAGCGCGGGCTTGCTGGAGCCGCCGAAGCCGGGGAAGTCGAGCGCGTGGACGCGGTAGGAGCGGCTGAGCGCCGCCGCTGTGTCGAAGAAGGAGGACTTGGCGGACCCCAGCCCGTGCAGGAGCAGCACATCCGGGCCCTCGCCCATCGTCAGCGCCGAGATGCGCGGGCCGCGCTCGAGCTCGACGTCGTGGACGCGCAACAGCGGCGGGCGGCCGTTGGGGAGGCGGAACATGCCCTCGAAGCCGACTGCCAGGTCGAGGTCGCCGCGGGCGTAGAGCTGCCGCTGCGAGAACGCCTCGACGCCGGAGAGCTCACCCCGGCGGAGGCGCAGCCAGGTCTCGGCGTCGGTGCCGATGACCACGTCGGGCGCGCGGCCCGTGATCCCCGCCCGGACGCGGGCGCCGTGCGTGGTACATCGGACCTCCCACGTGTGCCCGATGTCCCCGAGGCGGATGTGGTAGGTCGCGTCGAAGTCGGCGTGCGCCCCGAGATAGCGCTCGGGAAGCGTGCGGAACGCCTCCTGCACCGCAGCATGGCCTGACACGGCGCGGGAAGCTACAGGGACCGCCGGTCTTTACGGGCTAAGGTCCCGCACCGTGCGGGCGATTTCACTCCACGACTCACGCAACGGCGGGATGGTCCCGCTCGAGCCGAGAGACCCCGGGAAGGTCGGCATCTACGCCTGCGGGCCGACGGTCTACTCCCGCGTCCACGTCGGCAACGCCCGGCCCTACGTGGTCTTCTCGCTCCTCAAGCGCTTCCTCGAGCACGAGGGCCTCGAGGTCGTGCTGGTGGCCAACATCACCGACATCAACGACAAGATCTACACCGCCGCCCAGGCCGCCGGCGTGCCCTCCGGCGAGCTCGCGCGCGAGATGACCGAGCACTACCTGGCCGACACCGAGCGGCTCGGTCTCGGGCGGCCCGACCACGAGCCGCTGGCCTCGGACTACGTCGAGCCGATCGTGGCGCTGATCGCCGACCTGGTGGAGCGCGGGCATGCCTACCCGGCCGGCGGCGACGTCTACTTCCGCGTGCGCTCGCTGCCCGCCTACGGCGAGCTGTCGCACCGGGGCGTCGACCAGATGGACCAGGGCGAGGGCGTCGAGGGCGCCCAGCGCAAGGAGGATCCGCTCGACTTCGCGCTCTGGAAGGGCGAGAAGGAGGGCGAGGACACCTCGTGGCCCTCGCCGTGGGGCGCGGGCCGGCCGGGCTGGCACATCGAGTGCTCGGCGATGGCCGAGGAGCTGCTGGGCGTCGAGCTCGACATCCACGGCGGCGGCATCGACCTGCTGTTCCCGCACCACGAGAACGAGGCGGCGCAGACGCTGGCCGCGCGCGGCCGCCCGCTCGCGCGGGTGTGGATGCACAACGGGATGCTGCAGCTCGGCAGCGAGAAGATGGCGAAGTCCGAAGGCAACATCCGCGGGCTGGCCGAGGTGCTCGACGAGGTCGGGCGCGACGCGCTGGTCCTGTACTTCGTCGCCGGCCACTACCGCCAGCCGATCGCCTATGACCGCGAGCGGCTCGAGGCCGCCACGGCCAGCGTGCGGCGGATCCGCGACGCCGGTCGCCGCCTCGAGCGCGGGGCGTCCCCCGACGACCTCGCCCCGCTCCGGGACGCCTTCTTCGACGCGCTGGCCGACGACTTCAACACCGCGGAGGCGCTGGCGCGGGTGTTCGACTGGATCCGCGAGGCGAACCGGCGCGAGGGCCCTGTCGGAGACGCCCAGCTGCGCGAGATGCTCGAGATCTTCGCGCTCGACAACCTGCTGGACGCTGAGGAGGGCGCGCCCGAGGAGCTCGTCGCGCTCGCGCGGCAACGCGCGGAGGCCCGCGCCCGCAAGGACTTCGCCGAGGCGGACCGTCTCAGGGACGAGCTGCGGGCCGCGGGCTGGGAGATCCGCGACGGGCCCGAGGGCCCCGAGCTCGTGCCGGCGTGATCATCTACGGCCGCAACGCGGTCACCGAGGCGCTGCGGGGGAAGCGCCGCGTGCGGCGCATCTGGGCGGTCAAGGGCGACTGGAGCGGGGCGCCGGTGACCCAGGCCTCGCCGCAGGACATCACCGCCCGCTGCGGCTCGGACGCGCACCAGGGCGTGTGCGCCGAGGTCGAGGAGTACCGCTACGCCGACGCCGCCGAGCTGCTCGGGCGGCCGGAGCCGTTCCTCGTCGCCCTCGACGAGGTCACCGACCCGCAGAACCTCGGCGCGGTCTGCCGCACCGCCGAGGTCGCCGGCGCCACCGGCGTGATCCTGCCCGAGCGCCGCTCCGCCGAGGTCACGCCGGCGGTGTGCAAGGCGTCCGCGGGGGCGGTCGAGCACCTCGCGATCGCCCAGGTCCGCAACCTCGCCGACTTCCTCGGCGCGGCCAAGGTGGCGGAGTGCTGGGTCTACGGCGCCGCGGCCGGCGCGCGCACGCCCTACCGGGGGCCCGACTACCGCGGCGGCGTCGTCCTGGTGCTCGGAGCGGAGGGCAAAGGCCTCAGGCCGAGGGTGAGGGATGCGTGCGACGACCTCGTCTCATTGCCGGTCCGCGGGCGCATCGACTCGCTCAACGTCAGCGCCGCCGCGGCGGTTCTTATGTACGAGATCTTGCAGCAGCGCCTTGACACCTCCACATAACCGTGTCACATTGGCTCAATTATCACGCTGAAGTCGAGGGTTAACCCCCTCAACCGAGGCTCATAGGCGCCAGGGGAGGAGTGCGCCACGACATTTCGGGCCGAAATGCCCGAGAAGGGGTGTGCTCGTGGCAAAGATCTCCCAGAAGCCTCAAGGTCAACTTCACGTTGATGATGGCTATCTCATCGCCCTTGCGAAGCAGGGCAACGCCGATGCCTACGACCGGCTGGTGCGGCGCTACTACTCGTTCGTGCGCTTGAAGGCCTCGTCGTACTTCCTGATCGGCGGCGACTCCGACGACCTGATCCAGGAAGGCCTCGTGGGGCTCTACAAGGCGATCCGCGACTTCCGCACCGACCGCGAGTCGTCGTTCCGCAACTTCGCCGAGCTCTGCATCACGCGCCAGATCATCACCGCGGTCAAGACCGCCACGCGCAACAAGCACACGCCGCTCAACGGCTACGTCTCGTTCTCGGCCACGCCCGCGGGCGCGAGCGACTCCGAGCCCACCCTCGACGAGGTCCTGCCCGGCTCGACCACGTGGGACCCGGTCAACCAGGTGATCTCCTCCGAGGAGCTGCGCTCGCTCGTCGCCTGCCTGTCGACCGTGCTCTCGGACCTCGAGTCGCGCGTGCTGTCGCTCTACCTCGACGGCTACTCCTACACGGTGATCGGCGAGATGATCGACTGCGACTGCAAGACGGTCGACAACGCCCTCCAGCGCGTCAAGCGCAAGGTCGGCGCGCACCTCGACTCGCGCGCGGTGCTGGCGTAGCGCTTACCTGATGTAATCGAGCCGTGCCCACCTGGCTGATCATCGTGCTGGCCGTGCTGGTCCTGCTCGCCATCGGCGGCTATTTCGCCAACCGCCGCCGGCGCGCCCAGACGACCGACCACTTCGAGGCCCACCTCGTCCAGGTCAACCGCGACCTCGCGGCCGCCCACGCCGAGGACCGAGGGTGGGAGCGCGGCACGCTCGAGGAGGCCGCCCGCAGCGCTTACGCGGGTGCGCGCGACGGCGCCGCGCCGGAGAGCCTCGAGCTGGTCCAGGTCATCGACCGCCCCGGCACCGACGACGACCACGCGGTCTTCCGCTGCGGTCCGGAGCGCCTGACGCTCGGCCGCCGCGACGGCCAGTGGGTGCTCGAAGCCCTGGAGTAGCGCTTGACTTGAGCGTGCCGGATCCGGGAGGGTCGCATTCGTGCGAATCAGCGCTTTCCTGGTCCTTTGCGCCACGCTGTTGGTCGCGCCGGCCACCGCGCACGCCGACCGCGACTTCGCAAACCGCTTCGCCCTCAGCACCCACGGCGACATCCGGATCGTGGGCAACAAGCTCCACGACTGCCCCGGCGACAGCGGCTGCCAGGAGGCGCGGGACACGTTCTCGACGACGTACTTCAACAACGACCACGCGATGGTTCAGCTCGACGTCGACTCGGACGCCGAGACGTTCAACTCGAGCCGCGCGACGCTCGACCTGCCGGCAGGGGCCGAGGTCCGGTTCGCCGGGCTCTACTGGGGCGCCACGCTCAGCGGGACGGAAGGCCCGACGCCCGCGGAAGCACCGGAGGAGCGAGGCACGGTCAGGTTCGACCCGCCCGGCGCGGGCGGCTACGAGAGCGTCACCGCGACGACGCTCGAGACGCCGATCTTCACCGACGAGTTCTACGGCGGGTTCGCGGACGTGACCGAGCGCGTGGCCGCCGCGGGCGAGGGGAGCTACGCGGTCGCCGACGTGCAGTCGAGCACGGGCAAGTCCACGGTGGCCGGCTGGACGCTCATCGTCGCCTATGAGGCCGCCGGCGAGCCGCTGCGCAACCTGACGGTGTTCGACGGCTTCACGTTCATGCTCAACCGGTCGATCACCCAGGAGATCTCGGGCTTCCGCACGCCTCAGAACGGCACCGTGCGGTCGCGCATCGGCGCGGTGGCCTACGAGGGCGAGCCGGACACCGCCACCACGCAGGGCGAGGCGATCACCGTGGACGGGGCGAACATCGGCGACGCGCTGAACCCGACCTCGGACTTCTTCAACGGCTCGGTCACCCAGCTGGGCACGCGCCTCAGCGCCAAGGATCCCGACCACGTGAACCAGATCGGCAGCCTCGACGCCGACCTCGTCGCCGCCGAGGACGTCCTCGGCAACGGCGCGACCGAGGCGACGGTCGGCTTCTCCGCCCTCGGCGACGGCTGGGTGCCGCACGCGCTGACGTTCGCCACCGAGGTCCAGCAGCCGCTCGTCGAGCTCGTCAAGACCGCGCAGGACGTCGATGGCGGGAGCGTGCGGGCGGGCGACGTCATCCGCTACACGGTGACCGCCAGGAACACCGGCAACGACGAGGCCGAGCTCGTGACCGTGCGCGACGCGCCTCCGGCGGGCACCGCGTTCGTCCCCGGCTCGATCGACACTGGGGAGCTCACCGGCGGCGAGGTCGTCTCGGGGCTCGGGACGATCGCGCCGGGCGCGGAGCGCAGCGTGTCCTTCAGCGTCCGGATCTCGCCGAGCGCAGCCGTGGGCACGAACGTGGACAACGCAGCGGCCGCGACGTACGAGATCCCCGACTCCGCGATCGTGCTCGCTGCCGAGAGCGAGCCGGTCCGCGTCACCGTCGCCGCGGGGCAGGTGGTCATCGACGACCCGATCCCCACCCCGACGCCGAGCCCCACCCCGGCGCCGACGCCCGCCCCGGCCCAGGCCGTGCTCGGGACCCAGGCCGTCAAGCCGCCCAGGTTCTCGCAGGCGGTCTCGCTGCCCTCGACGCGCCGCTGCGTGAGCCGCCGGCGCTTCCGGATCCGCATCCGGCGACTGCGGGACGACCCGATCGTGCGCGCGGAGGTGCGCGTGAACGGCAAGCGGGTGCGGGTCGTGCGCGGCAGCCGCCTGCGCGCGCCCGTCAACCTGCAAGGGCTGCCGAAGGGCCGCTTCCGCGTGGAGATCCGGGTCAGGACCGCGAGCGGCAAGACCGTGCGCGGCACGCGCCGCTACCGCACCTGCACGAAGAAGCGCCGCGGCGGGCGGCCGGAGCTCTAGGCCGCGCGCGGGCGGCGGTGGTCTGCCGCCTCGACGAGCTCGAGCATCTCGGACAGGTCGTCGGTGACGCACAGGCGCTCGACGTCGTGCGGCTCGATCTTGCCGCCGGCGAGCACCGGGCCGCGCAGCCAGTCGACGAGCCCCTGCCAGTAGGCGGACTCGAGCAGCACGATCGGGAAGTGGCGGATCTTGCGCGTCTGGCGCAGGGTCGCGGCCTCGAACAGCTCGTCGAGCGTCCCGAAGCCGCCCGGGAGGACGACGAAGGCGCTGGCGTAGCGCACGAACATGACCTTGCGCGCGAAGAAGTAGTGGAAGGTCAGCGGCAGGTCGACCCACTCGTTCATCGCCTGCTCGTGGGGCAGCTCGATGTCGAGGCCGATCGAGGGGACCCCGACGTCGCGGGCGCCGCGGTTGGCCGCCTCCATGATCCCCGGGCCGCCGCCGGTGATGATCGCGAAGCCGGCCTCGCCGAGCCGCTGTGCCACCTCGCGGGCGCGCGCGTACTCGGGGTGGTCGGGCGGCGTGCGGGCGGAGCCGAAGATCGACACCGCCTTGCCGACGTGCGAGAGGGCGGCGAATCCTTCGCGCAGCTCCTCGTCGATGCGCTCGATCCGCGCCTCGTCGGTGAGGTACGTCTCGATGTCGAGCGACTCGGCCTCGAGCAGCTCCTCGTCGAGCGACTCGGCGCGCCGGAATTCAGGATCGGAATGCGAGGTCACCGGCACAGGGTAGGGACGGGGCCATGAGAGCCACGATCCTGAACTGCACCCTGAAGCCGTCCCCGGCCGAGTCGAACACCGAGGCGCTCGCCTCCGTCGTCATCGACGCCCTCGAGCGCGAGGACGTCGAGACCGACCTGATCCGCGTCGCCGACTTCGACGTCAAGCCCGGGATCACCAGCGACGAGGGCGACGGCGACGAGTGGCCGCAGATCCTCGAGAAGGTGCTCGCCTCCGAGATCCTCGTCATCGCCACCCCGACCTGGCTCGGCCAGCCGTCGAGCGTCTCCAAGCGCGTGCTCGAGCGGATGGACGCGCTGCTGAGCGAGACCGACGACGAGGAGCGGCCCGTCGCCTACAACCGCGTCGCCGGCGTCGTCGTCACCGGTAACGAGGACGGCGCGCACCACACGATCTCCGAGATCGCGGGCGGCCTGATCGACATCGGCTACACGATCCCCGGGCAGGCCTGGACGTACTGGAACAAGGGCCCGGGCCCCGGCGACTCCTACCTCGAGTCCGACGACGCGGAGGGCAAGGCGTGGTCGAAGACGACGGGGGAGACCGCGGCGCAGAACCTCGTGGCGGTCGCCCGCGCGCTCGCCGCCCAGCCGGTCCCCCCGCCGCCGTCGGGCTGAGCGTCACCGCATGGCCGGGCGCAGGCGCTGCCAGGCGAAGGCGCCGAGCAGCAGCAGCGCCCCGAGCGCGACGAACGACGCCACGCGGTACAGCGAGTCGAGCGACGACAGGTCGTAGAGGAAGACCTTCGCCAGCGTGACGCTGAGGAGCGACAGCGCGCCGACGCGCAGGTCGTGGCGGTCGCGGACGAGGCCGGCGAGCAGCGTCGCGACGCCGACGACCGCCCACAGGCCGCTGAGCAGCGCCTGGCCCTGCTGGCGGACGCCGAGCCCGCTCACCGCGACCTCGCCGGCCGCGGGCTGGAACGCGGTGATCAGCTCCGTCGAGGCGAGGTAGAGCGTCGCCACCGCGGCGGTCGCGTGCAGCGCGGCGCGGTCGACGCCGGGCACGCGCGCGACGGCCAGCGCCGCGCCGGCGACGGCGAGCAGCGCCAGCGCGCCCAGCGGGTCCTCGAGGCCGTAGACGAGTGCCTCCAGGGGCGCGAGCACCACCAGCGCGTGCAGTGCCGCGCACGCGAGGAAGCCGACGGCGCCGGCGCGGGCGAGCGGCTCGCGGCCGCGGCGCGCGAGCGCGGCGAGCGCCGCTGCCTCGGCGGCCAAGGTGAGCGTGAGCGCGGGGCCGCTGAGCACGACGGCGGCCAGGTAGGCGACGAGCACGAGCGCCGTGCCCTCGAGCGCGGTCCGCGTCACCGGCGCGAGCGCCGAGCCCGCGATCCGCGCGGAGCCGAAGCAGCCCGCCGCGACGAGCGCGACCGCGAGGCCGGCGGCGAGGTCCGGGGCGTCGGTCACGCTGGTCAGCGGCGCGTCGTAGGCGAGCGTGTGCATCAGCGCGAGGCCGAGGTGGACGCCGACGCCGGCCAGCGCGACCTCGGCGTCGAGGCGGTGGGTCGCGGCCCGGACGAGCGCGGCCATGGCCACGCCGGTGGCTGCCCAGCCGGCGACGAGCGGGAGGCCGTCGACCACCGAGGCGAACGCGATGTCCGCGAGCGCGACGCCGAGCACGGCGGCGGCGAGCGGGAGATCGCGCGAGACGCCGGCGATGCGGCGGCCGGCCGCCGCACAGGCGAGGTGCGCGACCGCGAGGCCGGCGAGCCACGCGTGGCCCGCGGTGTCCCCGGCGGTCTCCGACAGCGCGCCCCACCCGATCCACGCCAGCACGAGCGCGTTGAGCGCGAGCAGCAGGTGCGGGACGTAGTCGACGGTCTTCGTGCGCGTGCGCAGCTCGAAGCCGGCGGCGGCGAGGACGCCGAGGCCGCCGAACGCGAGCAGCGTGACGAGGATCTCGGGTGGGCTCGGCGTCTCGACGACGAGCCACGCGACCCACTGCGGCGTGGCGAGGACGAACGTCGCGAACGCGAGCCACGTCCAGCGCTGCCACAGCACCACGCCGACCGCCGAGGCCGTGGCGAGGAACAGGAACGCGGTGGTGGCGGGCCCCAGCCCGGCGCCGACCAGCACCGGCGATGCCACGGCGCCGAGGATGCCCAGGCCGGCGATGCCCTCCGCCTCCCAGCGGATGGCGAGGATCGTCGCGGTCGTCGCGACGGCGAACGCGAGCGCCAGCCCGGCCGCGACGGGGATCAGCTCATAGCCCTGGACCGCGACCACGATGCTGGCGAACAGCCCCGCGATCCCGGTCGCCGTCGCCGCGAGCGCGCTGTCGGTGCGGCCGCGGCGCTCGTAGCCGTGCGCGCCGAGCGTCAGCAGCGCCAGCGAGGTGGCAGCGGCGAGCAGCGTCCGCGCCTCCTCCCCGATCCAGTCGCGCGAGATCGCGATGACCAGGAGGAAGAGCAGGCCCGCGAGCAGCGACAGCCCGCCGGCCCAGGCGAGCACGCGGCCGCCGAGCAGGTCTTCGAGGGCCGGCGAGGTGGCGCGGCTCGGCGGCGCGGGCGAGGGCAGCGCCACGCGAGGGGCCGAGGGCGGGGCGACCGAGCGGTCCGGGGTGGGACGGGGCGGGGCCGGCCGTCGAGGCGGCAACGTCGGCACGGCTGCGCCGCGCGGAACCTCCGGGTGGAGCAGAGCCTCCCGGTCCGGCCGCGCCGGCATCCGCCGGCCCTCGAGCTCCGCCAGCCGCGCCTCGAGGAGACGCGTCCGCTGCTCCAGTCCATGCACCCGCTCGTCGATCGACATGCCCGAACCTCCATGCTCGTTGCTGACCATCGGTCGACAAACACCGTGCCCGCCGATCGGTAACACCTGTCGACCGCAGGTCAGCAGTGGTACGGTCGTGCCGATGAGCGAGCCCGCCTACACGCGTCTGGACGTGGACGAGCGGCGGCGCCGGCTGCTCGAGCACGGCGCGGAGCTGTTCGCCCGCCACAGCTACGACGAGCTGTCGATGGCCGGGCTCGCCCGCGAGGCGGGCGTGTCGAAGGCGCTGCTCTACCACTACTTCCCGAGCAAGCAGGCGTACTTCAGCGCCGTCCTCGCGGAGGGCGCCGCCGAGCTCGCGAGCGCCGTGCCCGCCGACGCGCCGCCTGCCGAGCAGCTCGACGCGTTCCTCCGCTGGGTGGAGGAGCGCGGCGCGGCCTACGCCACGTTCGTGCGCGGCGCGGCGCCCGAGGTGCGCGACGTCACGGAGCTCATCCGCGGCCACACCGCCGAGCGGATCTTCGCCGGCCTCGGCGGCGATCCGACGCCCGAGCGGCGCACGGCCGTGCGCGCCTGGCTGTGGTTCATGGACGGCGCGATCCTCGACTGGCTCGAGCACCGCGACCTCAGCCGCGACGCCCTCCGTGACCTGCTGCTGCGAGCGCTCGAGGGAGCGCTCGGCGAGCCGCTCTAGTGGGCCTTCCCGCGACGTTCCACCCGAAATCGGCGGCCGCCGATCACCGCCAGGCGGCGTCCTCGACCCTCGAAATACCAGGGGTATTCCTTCGGGTCTGCGTCCTTGCCTGGCGGCGCCGGCGTCCGGTCTTTCGAGTGCAACGCCACGAGAAGACCCACTAGCCGATCTTCACCATGTCGACGATGAAGCGCAGGCACTCGTTGGGGCCGATGCTCGGCGGCTGGCCCTGCGCGCCGTAGGCCTGCTCGGCCGGGATCGTCAGCATCCGCCGCCCGCCCTTCTGCATCCCGGGGATGCCCTCGTCCCAGCCCGGGATGACGCCGCCCTCACCGAGCTTGAACTTGAACGGCTCCTTGCCCCACGACGCGTCGAACTCGACGCTCGTGCTCCACGCGACGCCGACGTACTGCACGGTCACCTCGTCGCCCTTCTTCGCCTTCGGGCCCTTGCCCTTGACGATGTCCTCGATCTGGAGCTCGTCCGGCGGCAGCTCGTCGGGGACCGTCACGACCGGCTTCTTCGACGTGTCCTTGTTGTCGGGCGTCGGGGTCGCCTGCGGCGTCGCGGTCGCCGCGCTCTCGCCGCTCTCGTCGTCGCCGCGCAGCCGGCGAGCGCGAGCACGAGGACGAGCAGGAGGAGAAGCGTGCGATGCGTCACAGCCGCGGCAGGGTAGCGGCTCGGCCGCATACGATCCGCCGCATGACCGCCGACGCGCTGCCGCCCGGTCCCGGCCCGATCCCGTACAACCTGCTCGGCTGGACGCTGCGGCCGGTGCCGTTCATGGAGCGCTGCCGCCGCCGCTACGGCGAGCGCTTCACCGTCGACATCGGCCCGCCCGAGGGCAAGTGGATCTTCCTCACCACCCCCGAGGAGATCCGCGAGATGTTCAGCGCACCCGCCGACGTCCTGCATCCCGGCGAGGGCGCGCGCGTGCTCGAGCCGGTCGTCGGCCCGCGCTCCGTGCTCCTGCTCGACGGCGCCGAGCACCTGGCCCAGCGCAAGCTCATGCTCCCGGCCTTCCACGGCGAGCGGATGCGCGCGCTCGTCGGCGTGATGGAGGAGGTCGCCGCGGCGGAGGTCGACGGCTGGCGCGCGGACGCGCCGTTCACGCTCCACGAGCGCACCCAGGCGCTGACGCTCGAGATCATCCTGCGCGCGGTGTTCGGGATGAGCGCGGGCGCGCGCCTCGACGAGCTGCGCACGACGATGAAGCAGCTGCTCGACCTCGGCGCCTCGCCGCTGACGCTGCTGCCGCTGTTCCGCCGCCGGCTCGGCTCGCTGACGACGTGGGGGCGCTTCGTCGACGTCCGCGACCACGCCGACGCGCTGATCCTCGCGCTGATCGAGGAGCGCCGGCGCACGGGCGAGGAGGGCGACGACGTGCTGACGATGCTGCTCGCCGCCCGCGACGAGGACGGCCGCCCGATGACCGACCGCGAGCTGCGCGACGAGCTGGTCACGCTGCTCGTCGCCGGCCACGAGACGACCGCCTCCGCGCTGTCGTGGGGCTTCGAGCAGATGCTGCGCGCGCCCGACGTGCTCGAGCGAGTGACGCGCGCGGCGGTCGAGGAGGACGCGGCCTACCTCGAGGCGACGGTCAAGGAGATCCTGCGCCGCCGCCCCGTGCTCCCGATCGCCCAGCCGCGCCGGATCAAGCAGCCGGTCGAGATCGGCGGCCGCACCTACCAGCCGGGCCCCGCGTTCACCGCCTGCATCTACCTCGTCCACCACGACGAGCGCACCTATCCGGAGCCGTACGCGTTCCGTCCCGAGCGGTTCCTCGAGGGCAATCCGGGCAAGTTCAGCTGGATCCCGTTCGGCGGCGGCGTGCGCCGCTGCCTCGGCGCGTCGTTCGCGCAGCTCGAGATGCGGATCGCGCTGCAGGCCATCCTCTCTCAGGTCGAGGTCGCCTCGGCGCTCGACGGCCGCGAGGGCATCGGCCGCCGCTCGATCACGCTCAGCCCGCGGCGCGGTACGCCGATCACAGTTCGCGCGCGCGTGCGCGAGCCGCAGGTCGCCGTCGGCGCCTGAATCAATCGCCGCAAGTTCGCGGAGCCCCTCGCGTTCCGTCAGGTACGCAAAGGCTCCGGGCAGGGGCCGCAGCCGGGTCGCCCGCCGTCCTGCCACGGTGGCGCGGCCCGGCTGCGATCATCTTCCGCGTGTCCCGGTGGACGACCGTGCTCGCCGGTCTGGCGCTCGCCCTGTCCGCCTGTGGCTCGAGCGGGGACAGCGCGAAGACACCGCCGCCGTCGAAGGACTCGCCGGCGCCGTCGCCACTCGACCCACGGCAGGCCGCGGAGGCCGACGTCGCGGTCATCCAGGGCTGGACCGACGCGCTGCGCCGCGGCCGCGTCGCGCAGGCGTCGGGCTACTTCGCGCTGCCCGCGGTGGTCTCCAACGGCACCGCGCCGCTACGGCTCACCACGCGCGGCCAGGTGCGCTTCTTCAACCGCGCGCTGCCCTGCGGCGCGAGGTTCAAGTCGGCGACGGACACGGGCGCGTACGTGGTCGCCACGCTCGTGCTCACGGAGCGGCCCGGCCCGGGTCGCTGCGGGAGCGGCGTCGGCAACGAGGCCCACACCGCGTTCCTGATCCGGCGCGGCAGGATCGTGCAGTGGCGGCGGGTCATCGACCCGCCGCCGGCTGCGACGCCTGACGATCAGGCGAGTTAGAAGAAGATCCGGCGCCGGATCTGGACGGCCTGGGTCACGCGCCCGGCGGCGACGAGCGAGGACCCGCGGTACGTGTAGCGGATCCGGTACACGCCGGTGCGGCGCAGCCGGAAGCGCTTCGTGAAGCGGGCCTTCTTGTTGATCTTCGCGGTGCCGTAGCGGCGGAACTTGCCGCGCTTGCGGCCCTTCGCGATCGCGATCGAGACGCGGCCGCGGGCGGCCCGCTCGCGGACCTGGCCGCGGATCTTGTAGCTCGGGCCGCGGGCGTCGGGGTAGCTCACGCGCTCGATGTCGAACGGCGCGATCGCGTCGACCGTCGTCGCGGCGCTCCAGGGCGAGAAGAAGCTGCCGTTCTTCGCGCGGCCGGTGATCACGTAGCGGCCGGGGCGGTCGAAGCGGAAGCCGGCGAGGCCGGTCGTGCGGTTCACGAACGCCTCGGCCGAGGGGCCGGTGATCGCGCCGTCGGCGCCGGTGACGCCGCCGCGGGCGTAGCGGACCTCGTAGAGGGTCGCGCCCGGGTTGAGGGTCACGCCGAGCTCATGCGTGTTGGTCGTGAACGAGTTCGGCGCGCGGGTCAGGAGCTTGGTCGGCGGGGCGGTCACGCCGATGCCGGCGTTGATGACGTACTGGAGGCGCGTGTCGCGCGTCGCCGCTCCGTTGCAGTCGGTGTCCGACGCGGAGAAGTAACGGATCGCGACGGTGTACGTGCCGTTGCCGCGGTACTCGGAGAAGCTCCGCGCGGTGGGGGAGATGTCGGGGTCGCGGCACGAGCTCAGCGTGGTGGTCGCGACGTTGTCGGGCCCGAAGACCTGGGCGTTGTAGTTCTCGGTGTCGGCGGTCGGCACGCTGATGTCGACCGTGATGTCCATGTTCCGCAGCCCGAACGGCGCGGCTGCGCTCAGCGTGGCCGGATTGCCGTCGTCACCCGTGACCGTGACCGTCGGAGCGGCGCTTGCGGAGGCGGGCAGAAGCGCGCTGACGGCGAGCGCGAGGAGGAAGAGCTTGCGATGAGACATGGCCGGTAGGGAAGCAGGTGCCGCGCCGGCACGGAAGACCCAGGCCCACAGTTGAGCCGAAGGGCCCAAGAGCCGGAGAGGGGACTCGAACCCCTGACCGCTTGATTACAAATCAAGTGCTCTACCAGCTGAGCTACTCCGGCTTGGCGCCCGGAGTCTAGGTGCCCGGCGCGCTAGCGGCGGGTCGGCGCCGTCGGCGTCTCGGCCGGCTGGCGCTCGAAGCGCGGCGGAGCGACGCGCGGGGGCGCAGCCACGTCGGTGAGCTCGAAGCCGGCGGCCTCGAGGACGTGGCGCTCGCGCAGTCGCGCGAGCTTCTCGTGGGCCGTCGGGTCCGGCTCCCAGGCGGCGATCGCCTTGCGGCGCGGGATCGGCCGCAGACCGTGGGCCGCGGGATCCTCGAACGCGAGCCGCAGCCACGCGAGGTCGTCGGTGATCCGGCGCGGGCGGCTGCCCGCCTCGCTCCGCCAGGGATCCTCGCCGGCGCGGCGCTCGGGCACGCCCGGCGGGCGGGTGAGGGCCACGGAGAGCGCCCCGAGCCAATTCGGTCGTTCTCGATGGAGTTCGAGCATTCAAGGAGCCTAGTACCCATGCCGGTTTCCGCGTGAAACGGCGTGGACGGGTGTTGCATGCTCCGCTTCAGACGCTCATTCGTGCAGCCGCGACGTCGCGCGGCCCGCGCGGATCTCCTCGCGCCACCACTTGACGGTGTCGGCGAGCGTGCGCACGAGCGGGATCTCCGGCTCCCAGCCGGTGGCCTCGCGGAGCTTCGCGAAGTCGCCGCGCACCTCCATGACCTCGTGCGCACGGCGCAGCTTCGGGTCGACGACGTGCTCGATCTCGACGCCGGCCGCGCTGCCCAGCGCGGCGACGAGCTCCGCCGCCGACGCGGGGCGGCCCGAGCAGACGTTGTAGACGCCCGGCTCGGCGCCGTCGGCGAGCGCGCGGTAGGCGCGCACGACGTCGCGCACGTCGGTGTAGTCGCGCCGCGCGTCGGGGTTGCCGGTGACGATTCGCACCGGCTCCTCGCCCCGCTCCAGCCCCGCGGCGAGCTGGCGCGCGAACGACGCGATCGCGTAGATCGGCTCCTGGCCCGGGCCCGCGTGGTTGAACGCGCGCGGGCGCACGATCCGCAGGCCGTGCGCGTCGGCGAAGAAGCCGGCGAGCAGGTCGGCGCTCGCCTTCGAGACCGCGTAGGGGTTCTGCGGCCGCAGCGGCGCGCGCTCGTCGACCGGCAGCGTGGCGGGCGGGCCGTAGAGCTCGGACGAGCCGACCACCACCACGGCCGCGTCCGGGGCCTCGTCGCGCACCGCCTCGAGCAGGTGCAGCGTCATCGCCGCGTTGTCGCGCAGGTAGGCCGCGGGCTCGCGCCACGACTCGCCCACGTGTGCGCGCGCCGCCAGGTGGTGCACCACCTCCGGCGCGGTGTCGCGCACGGCGGCGCGCACGGCGGCCGCGTCGAGCAGGTCGACGCCGAGCCCGCTGGAGCGCGAGAGGTCCACGACCTCGTCGCCCGCCCCGGCGCACGCGCGCGCGAGGTGGCCGCCGGCGAAGCCGGACGCGCCCGTGATGAGGACCCGGCGGCTCAGTCGACCGGGCCGACGGCCACGAGGTGCTCTGCGGACCCGTGGCCGTTCGAGGCCACGGCGGCGTCGTCGATCGGCGCCGGCGCGTCGGCGGGCGGGTTGAGACGCCGCTCGAGCTCGCCGAGGACGAAGCCGAACAGCGCGTGCCGCCAGACGGCCTGGCCGAACGCGCGCGGGTTGCCCCACAACTCCGGGAAGTCGCCGGCCGCCGGGTGGACGCGGTCGAGCAGGCGCGTCCCGGGCCATGTGGCGAGGTGCTCGCCCAGCGCCATCAGCACGCCGCGCGCCGGCCGCGGGCCGGGGAGGCTCGGTGCGATGTTCGCGTACGCCGCGCCGAACGCGGCGCCGTTGAGCACGTGGATCGCCAGCCCGATCGGCAGCCACGCGGGCTCGCGCGTGACCCACTTGCCGAGCAGCTCGACGTCGTCGTACTCGACGCCGAAGACCTTCTTGTCGAGCGGCTGCTGGGCGGCCCACACGGCAGCGCCGGCCGCTCCTGCGAGGGCACCGCGCAGGGTGCGGGTTCCGTTGAGGGCCATCTGCGACAACTGTAACGAGCCGTCACGGCTCGGGTAACCCTCGTCATGGAGCACGCCTCGCTGCATGCCCGCGCTCGCGACAAGGGCGTGAACCCCCTCATCTACTGGCTCGTGCGGGCGGTCCTGCAGCCGTTCTTCCACCTCTACTTCCGGCTGTCGCGGATCGGGCGCGAGCACGTGCCCGACGGCCCGGTGATCCTCGCGTCGAACCACCGCTCGTTCCTCGACCCGTTCATCATCGCCACGATCGCGCGGCGCCCGCTCTACTACGTCGCCAAGGAGGAGCTGTTCACCGGCCGCCTGCGCGCCTGGCTGCTCAACAACCTCGGCGCCTTCCCCGTCCGCCGCGGCGCCGGCGACGCGGACATGATCGAGACCGCGAAGGCGATCCTCGCCCGCGGCGACGCCGTCCTCATCTTCCCCGAGGGCACGCGCATCCGCCCGGGCGCGCTCGGCCGCCCGCGCCGCGGCGTCGGTCGGCTCGCGCTCGAGTCCGGCGCGCCCGTCGTCCCGGTCGCCATCATCGGCACCGAGGCCGTGCGCAAGGGCTGGCGCATCCGCCCGCACAAGGTGCGCGTGCGCGTCGGCCGCGCGCTCACCTTCCCGGAGGTCCAGGCCCCGTCACGCACGCTCGCCGCCGCTGTCACCGACCGCATCTGGCCCTGCGTGATGCTCCAGTGGGAGTGGCTCGGGGGCCTGCCGCCGCTGCGCCGCGCCGCCGTCATCGGCGCCGGCTCGTGGGGCACGGCCGTCGCGACGATGCTCGCCCGCGCCGGCCTCGAGGTCGACCTCGGCTGCCGCACCGCCGACCAGGCCAACGACATCGTCGCCAGCGGGCGCAACGACGAGTACCTGCCCGGCGTCGAGCTGCCGGAGTCGATCACCGTCATGCGCGCCGCCGATCTCGAGCTCTCGCGCCACGACCTCGTCGCGTTCGCCGTTCCGTCCGCGGGGCTGCCGAGCGCCGTCGCCGCCCACGCGGGCGCGATCCCGCGCCGCGCCGGCGTGCTCGTCATGTCCAAGGGCCTCGTCCCGCCGCTCGGCACGTTGCCCTCCGAGTACGTCAGGGACCGCGTGAACGCGTGGGCCGTCGGCGCGCTGGCCGGCCCCGCCCACGCCGCGGCCGCGCTCAGCGGCGGCGCCTCGCTCGTCGTCGGCGCGAGCGACCCCGCCTTCGGCCGCCAGGTCACGGACGCGCTGACCGCCGCCGGCTTCGACGCCGGCTCCACGCGCGACATCGTCGGCGTCGAGCTCGCCGGCTGCGCCAAGAACGCCGCCGCGCTCGCCGCCGCCGCCGCGTCGCCCGCCGGCCCCAACGCCGCCGGCGCCGCCGCCGGCAAGGTGTTCGCGGAGATCGACGCGCTCGCGCGCCACGAGGGCTCGGCCCCGGAGACGTTCGCCGGTCTCGCCGGCGCCGGCGACCTCGTCGCCACCGTGATGGCCGACGGCTCGCGCAACCGCCGCGCCGGCGAGCTGCTCGCACAGGGCATACCCGCGGAGGACATCGACACCGCGCTCGGCCAGACCGCCGAGGCCGTCGCGTGCGTCCCGCTGCTCGTCGAGCGCGTGCAGGCGGCCGGCGTCGACGCCCCCGCGCTGCGCGGGCTGGCGGGCGTCATCGAGGGCGAGGTCGAGGCGGCGAGCTGGACGGAGTCGCTGACCGCGCCGCGGCCGGCGCCCAAGCGCCCACAGAAGGTCCGCGCGGCGTAGCCTCCCATGCATGGCCTCGGCACCGGAGGACTCGACCGCGGCCAAGGCCCGCCTCGACGCGGACTTCTCGGCGCTCTACAAGGCGCATCTGCGCGACGTCTACTCGTACTCGTACTACCGGGTGGGCAACCACCACGACGCCGAGGACCTGACGGAGCAGACGTTCCTGCAGGCCTACCGGCACTTCGAGCGCGCCCAGCGCGAGTCGGAGGGGCGCCCGCTGCGGCCGTGGCTGATCCGGATCGCGCACAACCTCGCCGCGAACTACTACCGCGACCGCTCGCGCAAGCCGCAGACCCCGATCGACGACGCCAGCACGATCTCGGCCACGCACACGACGGAAGGGCTGGTCGAGGACCGCGACGACCTCAAGCGCATCCTCGAGTGCGTGCAGGATCTGCCGGACGATCGCCGCGAGGCGTTGATCATGCGCTTCGCGCTGGGTATGGACAACCGGGAGATCGCCCGGGCGCTGGGGCGCACCGACGGCGCGACGAAGGTGTTGTTGCACCGAGCCATCAAGCAGCTCGAGGAACTCGTCAAGAAGGCCGAAGGACCTACTGAATGAACGAGCGGACGTTCGACATCGAGACCATGCTGCGCCAGGCGCTGGCGCCCGTGGAGCCGCCCGTGGAGCTCGAGCTGCGGCTGGAGAGCACGCTCGGCTCGCTGATCGAGATGGCGGCCGACGAGCTCGAGACGTGGGAGCTCTCGACGCTCGGCGACCCGAAGAACTGGGTCCGGCTCGGCCGCCCGGCCGCCGCCGCGGTGGTGGGCTCGGCCGCCGCCGTCGGGCTCGTCGTGCTGCGCACGCAGCGCCAGCGCCATCGCCGGCGCGCGCATTCCGCCAACGTCGCCGAGCTCGCCGTGCGCACCCTGCGCGACGGCGGGCGCGAGGCGCGGCGGCTGCTGGACGATCTGCGCTGATCCGCGCAGACTCCCGGGGCGTAAGGAACTGGAGCGCATGCCCAGAGCCCCCGACCTACACTCGCTCGCCGACGAGGACCTCATGCAACTGGTCCGCCGTGGCGACGCCCGCGCCTTCGAAGCCGTATACGACCGCCACGCCGGCGCCGCCTTCTCGGTCGCCTACCGGATGGTCGGCCGCGGCAACGTGGCCGAGGACGTCGTGCAGGAGGCCTTCCTGTCGATCTGGCGCTCCGGCGCGCGCTACGAGCGCGCCCGCGGCTCCGTGCGCACGTGGGTGCTGGGGATCGTCCACCATCGGGCGATCGACCAGCTGCGCCGCACCTCCGTTCACGCCAAGCGCCGCGCGAGCGACGAAGGCATAGAGGAGCGCGTCGAGGCGCCCGAGCGCACGGAGAATGAGGTCGCCCGCCGCGAGGAGGCCGACACGATCCGCTCGGCGATGGACAACCTGCCCGCCGAGCAGTCGCACGTCATCGAGCTCGCCTACTTCGGCGGCTTCACGCACACCGAGATCGCCGAGATGCTCGAGACGCCGGTCGGCACCGTGAAGGGCCGGATGCGCCTCGGCCTCGAGAAGCTGCGCAACCATCTGCGCACCCTGGAGCTGCCCTCGACATGAGCACCCCCGCGCACGATCACGACCAGTGGGCCGACTCGCTCGGCGCCTGGCTGCTGGGCGCGCTGCCCGAGCAGGAGGCCGACGGCTTCCGGGCCCATCTCGCGAGCTGCGAGGTCTGCCAGGCGGACGCGGCGTCGCTGCAGGTCGCCGCCGACGCGCTGCCGATGTCGGCCGCGCCGCGCGTCCCCCCGCCGGCGCTCAAGGACCGCATCATGGCCACCGTCGAGAGCGAGGCCTCGCTGCTGAGCGCCGCGGGCCCGGAGGCCGACCGCCCCCGCCCGCGCCGCCGGCGCTCGTGGCTCGGCGGCCTGTCGCTGCGGCCTGCGCTCGCGCTGGGGCTCGCCGCGCTCGCCATCGGCTTCTTCGGCGCGCAGGCGCTGCAGAGCGGCACGGAGACGATCACCGCGCAGGTGACGGGCGGCGGGCGCGCGACCCTCGAGATCGAGGATGACCGCGGACGGCTCGTCGCACGCGACCTGCCCGCGCCTCCGGAGGGCCGCGTCTACCAGGTGTGGATCGACAAGGGCGGCGACGCGCCGGAGCCGACCGATGCGCTCTTCAGCGTGAGCGACGACGGCTCGGCCCACGTCGACGTGCCCGGCTCGCTCGACGGCGTGCGCGCCGTGATGGTCACCGACGAGCCGCCGCGCGGCTCCGACACGCCGACCGGAAACGTGGTGCTGACGGCAAGCACATAGGGCCGTGCTAGCGTCGCGCAGCCGCATGGCCACGTGCTACCGCCACCCGGACCGCGAGACGGGCGTCTCGTGCTCGAACTGCGGGCGGCCCATCTGCCCCGACTGCATGACCCCGACGCCGGTCGGGATGCGCTGCCCGGAGTGCTCGCGCGACAAGACGCCGGTGCGCACGATGGCGTCGCTGCACGGCGACCCGGTCCTGACCTACGTGCTGATCGGGATCAACGTCGTGCTGTTCTTCGGGTCGCGCGGCAGCTCCGCCGCCTACTTCGACGGCGTGCTCGCGGCCGGCCCGATCCCCGGGCTGATCCCGCCGGACGGCGGCGTGGCCAACGGCGAGCTGTGGCGCGTGTTCACCGGCGGCTTCCTGCACGCGCAGGGTACGTTCGGCTTCCTGCACATCGGCTTCAACATGTACCTGCTCTACATCCTCGGGCAGCTGCTGGAGCCGAGCCTCGGCAAGTGGCGCTTCGGCGCGATCTACTTCACGTCGCTGCTGACCGGCGCGTTCGGCGCGATCCTGCTCTCGAGCGAAGGCAGCTACACGGTCGGCGCGTCCGGCGCGGTGTTCGGGCTGATGGGCGCGGGCGTCGTGTTCCTGCGCGCCCGCGGCATCGATCCGATGCAGTCGGGCCTCGGGCCGACGATCCTCATCAACCTGCTGTTCCCGTTCCTGTTCCCGGGCCTCAACATCTCGATCGGCGGCCACATGGGCGGCCTGCTCGGCGGCTTCCTGGCCGGCTGGATCGTCACCCGCATGGCCGGGCGCCGCTCGTCGCCGCTGATCCCCGTGCTCATCTGCACGGCGATCAGCCTCGCCGCCCTCGCCGCCACCTACTACGTGGCGCGCGACAAGGTCGGCTTCTAGAGCGCGACCTCGAGCGCCTGTCCGGGCGCGTCGGGGACGCGGTCCGGATGCAGGATGTGGGCCATCAGCTCGAGCCCGTCGACGAGCCGCGGGCCGGGGCGCGAGAAGTACGCGGCGGCGTCGACCGCGACGACGCGTCGCGCGCCGATCTCCGCGAGCTCGCCGGCGAACGTGTGGGCCTCCTCGAGCGCGCGCCCGGCGTCGTAGCCGCACGGCATGACGACCACGACCTCGGGGCGCGCCGCGGCGACCTCCGCCCACGAGCGGACCTCCGAGTGCTCGCCGGCCAGCCCGAGCACGTCGCTGCCGCCGGCGTACTCGATCAGCTGCGGCGTCCAGTGCCCGGCGACGAACACGGGGTCGAGCCACTCGAGCGCGGCGACGCGCACCGGCGGCTGCGCGCGCACCGCGAGCCGCACCCGGTCGATCCGCGCGGCGGCGTCCTGCACGAGGTCGACGCCGGCGTCGCGCACGTCCGTCGCCTCCGCGAGCGTGCGCACGTCGCCGAGCACCTCGCCGAGCGTGTGCGGGTCGAGCGACAGCACCTGCGGCTCGGGCTCGATCCGCTCCGCGACGGCCTTGACGTCGTCGTAGGAGACCGCGCAGACCGCGCACAGCGCCTGCGTGACGATCAGGTCGGGCTGGAGGTCGCGCAGCCGCGCCTCGTCGAGCTCGTAGATCGCCTTGCCCTGCTCGGTGAGCTCGCGCACCGCGCGATCGATCTCCGCCGGCTCGAGCCCGGGACCGATCAGGTCGCGCGTGACCTTGGGCAGCTCGAGCGCGGCCGCGGGGTGGTCGCACTCGTGCGTGACGGCGGTAATCTCGTCGCCCAGCCCGAGCGCGAACAGCATCTCGGTGGCCGAGGGCACGAGGGACACGATGCGCACGAGGAGCAGGATATGAGCGACTGGCGGCAGGAGGGCGAGGCCCTCGTCAAGGACTTCGAGGTCAAGGACTTCGCGGCTGCCATGGGGTTCGTGAACCAGGTCGCGGAGATGGCCGAGGGCGCCAACCACCACCCGGACATCCTCATCCACGGCTGGAACAAGGTGCGGCTGACGCTCAGCACCCACTCCGAGGGCAGGGTCACGCAGGCCGACCACGACCTGGCGGCCGGGATTGACGGCCTGGGCGTGGGGTAGCATGGCCTCGTCGCCCTGATGCCTGACGACGACGACCTCTCTCGAAGTAGCGGCGCGCCCTCGAGGCGCTCCCTCACCGGGACCGCATGACAGCGCTGCTGCTCGTCGCGGTGCTCGTGCTCGTGCTCCTGAACGGCTTCTTCGTGGCCGCGGAGTTCGCGCTCGTGCGCTCGCGCCGTGCGACGCTCGAGCGCGAGGCGCAGGAGGGCAAGCGCGGCGCGCGGATGGCCGTCGAGATCATGGACGACCTCTCGCGCTACCTCTCGTCGTGCCAGCTCGGGATCACGCTCACCTCGCTGGGCATCGGCTTCCTCGGCGAGCCCGCCGTCGCCGACCTCGTCGAGCCGCTGTTCGGCGACCTGCCGCACGGCGTGACGCTCGGCCTGTCGCTGGCGATCGCCTACCTCGTCACGACGTCGCTGCACATCACGATCGGCGAGCAGGTGCCGAAGATCTACGCGATCCAGCGCTCCGAGCCGATCTCGCGCCTGGTCGCGCGCCCGCTCTACCTGTTCACGAAGGCGTTCCGCCCGTTCATCGCGATCCTCAACGCGACCTCCAACGGGATCCTCCGGCTGCTCGGCATCCGCACCGACAGCTTCGACGAGGGGGAGACGCCGGAGGAGATCCGGATGCTCATCCACCAGTCGATGACCGGCGGCAAGCTCGATCCCGGCGAGGCGGGGATGCTGACCGGCGTCTTCCACCTGCACGAGCAGGAGGCGCGCCAGGTCATGACGCCGGCGCCCGCCGTGATCACCGTCGACGTGTCCGAGGACGTCGAGACCGCGCTGCGGCGCTGCATCTCATCCGGGCACACGCGCATGGTCGTGACCGAGGACCACAACGACGACCGCGTCAAGGGCATCGTGCACGCCAACGCGCTCGCCCAGAAGCTGCTCGCCGAGGGGCCGCAGGCAAGCCTCGAGGACCTCGTGCGCGAGGCGCCGATCGTCCCCGAGACGAAGCCGCTCGACGACCTGCTCGCCGACCTCCAGCGCCAGCGCTCGTCGCTGTCGATCGTCATCGACGAGTACGGGCGGACCGCCGGCATCGTCACCGTCGAGGACATCATCGAGGAGGTCGTCGGCGAGATCGACGACGAGACCGACCCGCTCGGCGGCGCGATCCGCAAGCTCGCCAACGGTGACTGGTTCGTGCGCGGCCACGTCGCGATCACCGACCTGCAGGACTACGGGCTCGAGCTGCCGGTCGACACCGACGCCTACAACTCGATCGGCGGCTACGTCTTCGGCGAGCTGGGCCGGCTGCCGAAGCGCGGCGACACGGTGTCGTCCAACGGCTACTCGATCAGGGTCGAGTCAGTGCGCGAGAACCGCATCGAGGCGGTGCGGATCCGCGAGCGCCGCGTCGTGTGACCCCAGACACAGTTTCGAATCGAAACTCCGTGCGGTATTGCACAAGCGCTCTTAGCGCGCTACGTTCCCCGCAACCCGCCTGGCCGCTTCGGCGGTTGAGGAGGAGAGAGGGAGATCCTGGGGAGGATCTACCGAGAGAACACAACGCGGCCGACTCAGGGGAGCGAGTCGGCCGCGAAGTGTTTCTGGAGGAGGGGTTGCGATGAGGGTCAGTTCGTCGCAACCGGAAGTCTCCAGCCGCGAGTTCAACGCTCGCTAAAAGATTGCTTCAGGTTTCGTACGTATGGAAGCCGCGGCCGGACTTGCGGCCGAGCGCGCCCTCGGCGATGAGCTTGTCGACCCTGGCGGGGATCTTCGCCCCGATCGTCTCGCCGATCGCCCTGGAGACGTCGAGCCCCACGAGGTCGAGCAGCGCGAGCGGCCCGAGCGGGTGGCCGGCGCCGAGCTTCATGCAGGTGTCGACCGCCTTCGGCTCCATCCCCGTGCGCTCGAGCAGCTCGACGGCGTCGAAGAGATAGGGGAAGAGCAGCCGGTTGACGACGAAGCCGGGCGTGTCGGCGACGTCGACCGCGGTCTTGCCGAGCGCGGCGCACAGCGCCCGCGTGCGGTCGCGTGTATCGGGCGTGGCGGCCTCGGGGAACGCGAGCTCGACGAGCGCCATCTTCGTCACCGGGTTGAAGACGTGGAGGGCGGCGAAGCGCTCGGGGCGCCCGCTCTCCGCGCCGAGCTGGGCCGCGGAGAGGCTCGAGGTCGTGGTGGCGAGGATCGCGTCGGGGCCGAGGATCTCCGCCAGCTCGCCGAACAGCGCGGTCTTGGCGGCGTGCTCCTCGACGATCGCCTCGACCACGAACGTGGCCTGTGCGAGCCGCTCGCGGTCGCACGTGACGTCGACCGCGTCGGCGTCGAGCCAGTCGCGCGCGGTGGCCGCGCTGCGCTCGGAGCGGGCGCACAGCGTCACCGGCCCGTGACGGGCCGCGAGGGCGGCGAGGCCGCGAGCGATCGTTCCGCTCCCGACGATGCCGAGCCGCTCGGGGAGCGGGTGCTGGATGTTGGCTGACTCGCCAGTCAACCGGGCGTAGACTAGTCCGCATGCCATCCACAGGTCGCGAAGTCGTCATCGTCGAGGCGGTCCGCACGCCCATCGGGCGGGGCCACCCGGAGAAGGGCTACTACAAGGACACCCACCCCAACGAGCTCCTGGGCAAGTGCTTCACGGAGGTCATCGAGCGCGCCGGCATCGACGCCTCGGAGGTGGAGGACGTCGTCACCGGCTGCGTGCAGCAGTACGGCGAGCAGATGTTCAACGTCGGCCGCAACGCCTGGCTGCAGGCGGGGCTGCCGATCGAGACGCCGGCCACGACCGTCGACCGCCAGTGCGGCTCGGCGCAGCAGGCGTACAACTTCGGCGCGGCGCTGATCGCCGCCGGGGTACACGACGCAGTGATCGGCAGCGGCGTCGAGCACATGGGGCACATCCCCATGGGCGTCGGCTTCAAGTGGGTCGACGACGTCGGCTCGCCGTGGCCGCCCGAGCTGATGGAGAAGTACAACCTGATCCCGCAGGGCCTGTCGGCGGAGATGATCGCCGACCAGTGGGAGATCCCCCGCTCCGAGCTCGACGAGCTCGCCGTCCGCTCGCACCGGCTCGCCGCGCAGGCGACCGAGGAGGGGCGCTTCGAGCGCGAGACGATCCCGTTCCAGGTCAACGGCGACACCTACGTCAGCGACCAGGGCATCCGCCCGGACTCGAGCATCGAGACGCTGTCGCAGCTCAAGCCGGCCTTCAAGCCCGACGGCAAGATCACGGCGGGCAACTCGTCGCAGATCTCCGACGGCGCGGCCGCGGTGCTGATGATGTCTGCCGACAAGGCCAAGGAGCTGGGGCTGACCCCGCGGGCGAGGATCATCGACCAGACCACGGTCGGCGTCGACCCCGTGATCATGCTCACCGGCCCGATCCCGGCGACCAGGAAGCTGCTGGAGCGCAACGGGATGACGATGGACGACATCGACCTCGTGGAGATCAACGAGGCGTTCGCCCCGGTCGTCGCGGCCTGGAAGCGCGAGCTCGAGCCCGACATGGACCGCGTCAACGTCAACGGCGGCGCGATGGCGCTCGGCCACCCGCTCGGCTCGACCGGCGCGCGGCTGCTGACCACGCTGCTGCACGAGCTCGAGCGCTCCGACAAGGAGACCGGGCTCGTGACGATGTGCTGCGGCGGCGGCCTCGGCACCGGCACGCTGATCCAGCGGGTCTAGCCCTTCTGGTCGGGGTCGCCGAGGATCTCCTCGGCGACCCCGGCGAACGCCCGCAGCCACGGGCTGCGGTCGCCGCGGCGCCACACGAGCGCGCTCGTCCAGGGCGGCAGGTCGGCGATCGGCACGCTGCACAGGGCCGGCTGCGGGAACTGCTCGGCCACCGACGCCGTCACCGGGTGCACGAGCTTGCCGCGGGCGAGCATCGTGGTCAGCTCGCTCCACTGGTGGTGCTTCAGCCGCCGGCGCTTCATCGGCCGGCCCGAGGCCGCGCGCTCGGGGATCACCGCGTCGCGGAGCTCCTCGGGCACCAGCCCGCGGATGTCGGAGACCTCGTAGTCGGCGATGTCGTCGGTCGTGACCTCCGCGCGCCCGGCCAGCGGATGGTCGGCGGCGACCACGAGCACGCGCGGCTCGTGGGCCAGCACCGGGCCGCTGACCAGGTCGGGCTCGTCCACGGCGAGCCGCCCGGCGATCACGTCGACGTCACCCGCGCGCAGGGGCTCGAAGCGGTCCGACAGCGCGAGCTCCTTGACCTCGACGCCGCAGCCGGGGTGGCGCTCCTCGAACGCGCGGATGAGCTCGATCAGGCCCGGCCCGGCGGTGATGCTGGTCAGCAGCCCGATGCGGAGCGTCGCCTCATGGCTGGCGCCCTGGAGGACGGCGACGAGGCGCTCGTGGGCGGGCGCGACGTCGGCCAGGAAGCGCTCGCCGGCCGCGGTCAGCGCGACGCGGCGGCTCGTGCGGTGGACGAGCCGCTCGCCGAGCTTGTGCTCCAGCTCGCGCAGGCTCTGGCTCACGCGCGACTGCGTGACCCCGAGCCGCTCGGCGGCGCGCCCGAAGTGGAGCTCGTCGGCGAGGGCGAGGAAGACCCGGATCTCGCGCAGCTCGATCGTCTCCCACATCGATGAGCGAGGCTACTCGATGCGATCCCGGATCGGCCGTTGATCGGGGCGCGGACGGGTGGCACCGTCAGGCCCATGAGACAACTCGTGATGGCGATGATGACCACCCTCAACGGCCGGCTCGACGACCCCGACGCCTGGGTGACGGGGATCCCCGACGACCTCTACGCGGAGATCGACCGGGTCTATGAGGGCTTCGACACGGTCCTCGTGGGCCGGACCACGGCGCTGGAGATGGCCGAGTACTGGCCGGGTGCGGAGACCGCGGAGGACGGCTCGGAGATCAGCCGCAGCATGGCCCGCAAGATGAATGCCTACAAGAAGTACGTGTTCACGCGCTCCAGCGACGCGGCGGAGCTCGAGTGGAGCAACGTGGAGTTCGTGCCCGTGGACGGCGACGAGGCGATCGTGGCGTTCGTCGAAGCACTGAAGGCGCAACCGGGCGGCGACATCCACCTGTCCGGTGGCGCGCAGCTGGCGCGGACGCTCATCCGCCTCGGCGTCGTCGACCGCTACCACCTCCTCGTCCACCCGGTGGTGTCAGCGGGCGCGAGCTGGTTCGACGAGATCGGCGAGAAGCGCGAGCTGGAGCTCCAGAGCGCGACCGCCTACTCCAACGGCGTGGTCGGCCTGTACTACATCTGATTCGCCATGGCGGCCATCAGGTGCATGCCGCCGTCGACGACCAGCGTCTCGCCGGTGATGTAGCTCGCCTCCGGCGAGCAGAGGAAGGCCGCGGCGGCGCCGATCTCGTTGGCGTCGCCCGGCCGCTTCAGCGGCACGCCCTCGCGGTGCTCGGTCTCGGGGTCGGTGTCCTCGTTGCCGGTCATCTTCGTGGCGATCTCGCCCGGCGCGACCGAGTTGACGGTGATCCCGTGCTCGGCCAGCTCGAGCGCCATCACCTTCATCAACCCGCCCGTGCCGTGCTTGGCGGCGGTGTACGCGGTCGCGGTCTTGAGCGGCACGAGCTCGTGGATCGACGTGACGAACACGATGCGGCCGCCGCGGCCCTGGTCGACCATCCGGCGCGCGGCGCGCTGGCCGGTGAGGAACTGGGCGTGGAGCGCGAAGCGGATGACCCACTCCCACTCGTCGAACTCCAGCTCGAGGAACGGCGTGGAATGCCCGGCGGCGGCGTTGGCGACGTAGGCGTCGAGCCCGCCGAGCGCGTCGGCGAGGTCGTCGATCACCTCATCCGGGCCGGGGACGCCGGACAGGTCGGCCTGGCGGGTCTCCACGCGGACGCCCTCGGCCTCCAGCTCGGCGACGGCCTCCTCGAGGTTCTCCTCGTCGGAGTGCCAGGTGATGCCGAGGTCGAAGCCCCGGCGGGCGAGTGCGAGCGCGGCGCCCCGGCCGATGCCGGAGTTCGCGCCGGTGACGATGGCGATGGACATATTGGCCTCCTTCCCAGCCCCCGGGGTCGGGTACTCTCCCGCCTATGCCAGACAGCGCCTATTCCTCCACCGCCTTCGGTCGCGAGGGGGTACGCGCCGAAGTCTCGACCGCCCAGCTCCTCGGTCAGGTTCTCTTCCTCGTCGCGATCGCGCTCGGCTTCTGCGCGCTCGGGACCTATCTGGGCCGCGACCTCGAGCTCGGCACCGCGCGGATCATCTCGTTCGCCGGCTTCGGGATGCTGCTCGTGTCGTCGTTCGGCGGCGAGCGCTTCCGCGTCGGGCCGTTCGCGATGGGCTGGCTGTTCGCCACGGCGACGGCGATCGGGCTGGGCCTCGGACCGGTCATCGCCTACTTCGCGACGGTCGAGGAGGCGGCGCTGACGCAGGCGGCCGCCGGCACGGCCGCGACGGTGGCGGGCTGCGGCGCGCTCGGCTTCGCGCTCTCGAAGGACCTCGCGCCCTGGATGCGCCCCCTGTCGCTGGTCGTCTTCGCGGCGTGCATCGGCACGGTCATCTGGTCGCTCGCGGCGGGCGCGGTGCCGATCTGGGTCAGCATCCTCATCTACGGGCTCTCCGCGGCGCTGATCGTGGTCGACTTCAACTACCTGCGCAAGCACGGCACCGAGAACGACACGATCTGGCTGGCGACCGGGATCTTCGTCGCGATCGTGAACATCTTCGTGTCCCTCCTGAACATCTTCTCCTCCCGGTAAGGACGCAATGGAGTCATCGTCGGCCACGACGCCGACCCCCGAGGAGCAGAAGGCGCGCAAGGCCATGGAGCTGCGCGGCGCCCCGTTCCTCGTCTACCGCGACGACAAGGGCGCGCAGAAGATCGTCGAGCTGCGCGAGTCGGGCAAGGCGCTGACCGTCGGCCGGCGCTTCGAGGCCGACATCGCGCTGCCGTGGGACCGTGAGGTCTCGCGCCTGCACGCGCAGTTCGAGTTCCGCGCGGGCGAGTGGACGGTCGACGACGACGGCTGGTCGCAGAACGGGACCTACGTCAACGAGATGCGCCTCAACGGCCAGCGGCGCCTGCAGGACGGCGACATCGTGCGCTGCGGCCAGACGCATATCGCGTTCTGCCACACGCGCAACGTGAGCGTGGAGATGACGCTGGTGCCGGGCGAGCTGTCGGCGACGCCGCGCTTCTCCCAGCAGCAGCAGCAGATCCTGACCGCGCTGTGCCGGCCGCTGCTCGGCGACGGCGACGGGCTGAGCCCGCTCGCCGACGACGAGATCGCCGAAGTCCTGGGCACCGACCAGAAGACGGTCACCACCGAGCTCGAGCACCTCGCGCGCCAGTTCGGCCTGAGCGAGATGCCGTTCTTCGAGCGCCGCGCCGAGATCGCGATGCTGGCGCTGCGCTCAGGGCTCGTGAAGGCCGACGAGTAGCTCCGCCTCGGCCTCGACCGCGCGCCGGGCGGCGGCGTCGAGGCGGTCGAACGGTCTGAGGTCGATGCGGCCGTCCTCGTAGCGCCACGTGCCGGCGACGGCGCCGTCGACGGTGAAGGTCGGGAACGACTGCGGCGACTTGACGTGGAAGATCTGGCCGCGGTGGTCCTCGGGGAGGATGCCGGTGCGGCGCGCGTGGACGAGCAGGCTCGCGTCCCACGTGCCGAGGAAGCGCGGCGGGGCGGGCGTGTCGGGGTCGGGGCGCAGGCCGCCGGGGACGTCGAGCAGCTCGCCGTCGCGCTCCAGGTCGAGGCGGTCGAGCGGCAGCGTCTTGAGCGCGAGCCCGGTGAAGGAGGCGATGTCCTTCGCGGTGGCGGGCCCGAAGGCGGCGAGGTAGCGCCGGAGCAGATGGTCGACGGCGGCGTCGGGCTCGATGTCCGGCGGGCCGACCCAGTCCTCGGCGAGGCCGTAGAGGTCGGCCCGGCGACGCTCCCACGTCCCCGAGGGCGGCACGCGCACGAGGTCGGCCCACAGCCCGACGGCGCGCGCCTCCTCCCTGCCGACCAGCGCCTCGACCTCGTTGCGCCGCATCGTCCCGCCGCCCCGCAGGGCGGCGCGCAGCGTCTCCGCGGCGCGCGCGATCGGCGCCTCGTCGCTCTTCGTCACGCGCAGCCAGTGCGCGCGCCGGACGGCGCGCGTGGCGATCGCGAACGGCCAGAAGTCCTCGCGCGAGACGAGGTGGATCGTGCTGCGCATGAGCGTCGCCTGGATCACGCTGCGGTCCTCCAGCGCGCGCGTGAGGTCGTCGCGCGCGAAGCCCGCGAGCCGCGACCACAGGCCGACGTACATGGACGGCGCGTACTGCGCCTGCACCCCGCACATCCGCTCGAGCAGGCGCGGGATGGGGTCGAACGACCGCTCGAGCAGCCCCTGGCGGGCGAGCAGGGCGCGGTTGAGCGCGCGCTGGTTCAGGCCGCTTGCGCGGCCGGGCGGGAACCGGCCTCGAGGCGGGTGACGAGCTCGTCGAGGCGGAGCTCCTCGAGGCCCTGGGCGACGGCGTCGAGCTCGGTCGCGCAGAACTCGACGAGGCGCCGGCCCTCCTGGCAGAGCTCGAGCGTCTCGCGCAGCCCGGCCTCGCCGGAGTCGAGGCGGCGGATGACCTCCTCGATGCGGGTGCAGGCGGTCTCGTAGGTCGTATCGCTCATGACTCTCCACCGTAGGGCTGGGGGCGGACGGACACGGTGCCGTCCTGCAGGCGCAACGTGAGCTCCGCGTGCTCGCGCGCCGCGGCCGCCGACGTGACCGGCTCGCCGGACGGAGCCTCGACGAGCGCGTAGCCGCGCTCGAGCGCGCGCTGCGGCTCGTGGGCGGCGAGCGCGAGCGCGAGCCGCTCGAGGTCGCGGCCGCGCTGCACGCGCTCCGCGCCCGCGGCGGCGCGCGTCTTGCGCTCGAGCACGAGCGCGGTGGTCGACGTGTGGCGCGTGGCCGTGGCGAGCCCGCGGCGGCCGGACGCGCGCAGCTCGCGGGCGTGCTGGTGCAGCCGCGCCCGGTGGCGGGCGACGTGGTCGGAGGGCGCGCGCGACAGCCGGGCCAGCACGCGGGCGCGCTCGACGATCGCGAGCCGCGAGCGGTGCTCGAGCCGCGCCGCCAGCCCGTGCAGCGCCGCCCGCGCCTCCGCGCAGTTGACCGGAACGGCGGCCTCGGCGGCGTGCGTGGGCGTCGAGCACGCGACGGCGGCGACGTCGTCGATCAGCGTGCGGTCGGTGTGGTGGCCGACGCTCGAGATCACGGGCACGCGCAGCAGCGCGACCGTGCGGCACAGCGTCTCGTCGCAGAACGCGAACAGGTCGGCGAGCGAGCCGCCGCCGCGCGCGACGACGATCACCTCGACCTCCTCGCAGGCCGCCAGGTCCTGGAGCGCGCGCGTGATCGCGGGCGCCGCGTGGCGGTCCTGCACGGGCGCGAACGCCCACACGATCCGCCCCGCCCAGCCGCGGCGCTGCAACCCCGCGAGCACGTCGTCGCGCGCCTTGCCGCCCTCGCCCGACACGACGCCGATGCAGCGCGGCAGCGACGGCCGCGGCAGCCGCTTCTGCGGCTCGAACAGACCCTCGGCCGCGAGCTCCTTGCGCAGCCGCTCGACCTGGGCGAGCAGGTCGCCCTCGCCGGCCACTCGCAGCTTCGTGACCGCGAAGGAGAACGACGGCGACGAGGCGCGCGAGCCGGGATAGAAGTCGCAGCCGCCCGCCGCGACCACCACCGAGCCGTCGCCGAGCGACTCGAGCCCGAGCGCGTCCCAGTCCTTGCGCCACATCGAGCACGGCAGCGCGCCCGTGCTGTCGCGCAGCTCGAACCACACCTTCGCCCGGCCGGCCTTGAGCCCGAACATCTCGCCGAACACCTGCACGCGCTTGAAGCCGCGCAGCCGGTCGCGCAGCGCCGCGGCGTAGTCGCCCACCGGCCAGGGCCCGGACAGGCGGCTGCCGGGGATGCCGTCGGGTCGCTCGGTGGGGTGCTCCACGACCCGGAGAGGCTATGCGGCGGGCCGGTCGCCCCCTCTGCGCCCGCCGACGAACTGCGCGAGCCCCGAGATCCGGCGCTTCACGTCCACGAACCCGCGCTCCTCGAGCGCGCTCGTGATCTCGTCGCGGCCGAACACGCGCAGACCGGTCGCGGCGCCGACGAGCGCCCCCACCGGCGCGGGCGTCAGCGGCGCGCGGGCGCTGGTGAGGATCGCGACACGCCCGCCCGGGGCGAGCACGCGCGCCATCGCGTCGAGCGCCGCCAGCGGCTCGTCGAACAGGTGCAGCGCGGCGAAGCAGCAGATCGCGTCGAACGAGCCGTCACGGAACGGCAGCCGGATCGCGTCGCCGCGCACGTAGCCGACGTTGACCGCGTCGGGCGTGTCGAGGACCGCGCGGGCGAGCATCGTCTGGGAGGCGTCGAGGCCGACCACCAGCCCGCGCCGCCCCACGGTCTCGGCGAACTCGCGCACGAAGTTGCCCGGCCCGCACGCGATGTCGAGCACCGTGTCGCCGGGCCCGAGCTCGAGCAGCTCGTGCGCGATCCGGCGCTCGCCGGCCGTCCCCGGCCCCAGCGGCCCCATCAGCACGCGGCCCCACGCGGGGCGCCACCAGCGCTCGTAGACGACCGGCAGCCCGCGCGTGAGCATCAGCCGCTGGGCGGGGCTCCCGCCGCGCCGGCCGGCGCCGCCGAGCAGGTCGAGGTAGCCGTCCGGGACTGCCGCGCTTCGCGGGCGACGGGCCGGATCGAGCAGGCCGATCGCGCGCTCGAGGCCGGCGGAGATCGTCACCCGGTGGTGGGGCCTTCGACGTACTTCGGCTGCTCGTGCTCGCCGAGCGACGCCAGCGCGCGCTGGCCCTGCTGCTCGGGCTCGCCGCGCGTCTCGCCCGTGAAGCCGAGGCGCTCGAGCCGCGCGATCTCCTGCTCGCCGAGCAGCCGCGCGGGGTCCTCGCCCGGCAGGCCGCGGATCAGCGTGCGGATGCGGTTGCGCAGCTGCAGCGCGAAGTGGGGGGTCGAGGCGCCCATGAGCTGGCGCACGTCGTCGACGGTGACCTGGCGGTCGGGGGCGAGGCGCTCGGGCTGCTCGGCTTCGGCCATGGCGGGATCTTAGGCGTCCGGCTGCACGGGCTGGATCTCGAGCAGCGCGTCGATGCGCGACTGGACGTCGACGGAGATCGCCTCCTCGTCGCCCACGATCCAGCCGTGGTTGTAGACGCCGCGCACGGGGTCCTCGTCGTAGCCCGGCTGGATGTCGAGCAGGTAGTCCTGGAGCGGGCGCGGCAGCACGTTCGGCTCGGTCACCAGCAGCAGCGGCCCGTAGCTGCCGGCGCCGGAGAGCGGGGCGGCGGCGGCCGCGTCGGCGGGGGTCGCGGTGCTCGTGAAGACGAGCCCGTGGCCGGGATCGACGGCGTTCCAGCCGAAGCGCCCGTCGCTGAAGCGCGCGAACGCCACCGAGTTGGCAACCGGCTCCGGCCCGGAGATGCGCCGCGTCGTCCCCAGGTCGCTGAGCTGGTCGAAGACCCGCTTGGAGATCACCGACTCGGGGCCCAGGACGTAGATGCGCGGGCGCCGGTGGGCGGTGATCGCGGCGCGGGTGGCGGCGGGCAGCGAGTCCTTGGCCGACCACAGCACCGGGTCGCCCTCCTTCGCCGCCCACGCCGCGGCGGGCATCGCGAACTCGGGCGCGTCCGCCGGCGCGATCACCACGGCTTCGCTCGGCTCGCCTGCGGCCGCGGTGTGGAGGCGGTCGATCGCGCGCGCGAGCTCGGGGGCGCTCTCGCCCTCGACGTCGGAGGCGCGCAGGTCCTCGGGCTTCGCGGTCTCGCCGATGCGGATGACCTGGGCGTTCCCGGCCTTCTCGGCGCCGGTCGGGCCGAGCTCGTCGAGGGCCGACTGGGTCGCCTCGGGCAGCTCGTCCCCGTCGGAGAGCAGCAGCGGCGAGCGCAGCGGCCGGCTCATCAGCTGGGCGGCCGAGATCGCCGCGCGCCAGTCCTTGCCGTCGACCAGCGTCACGGCGGCGGGCCGGGTGTCGCGCGAGCGCGCGGGGTAGATCGCCTGCGCGACGCCCGCGGCGTTGGCGACGGGATCGGACCCGCCCACGCGCGTGGTGTTCTTCGTGGCGAAACCGGGGAACCCGAGACCGGACGCCGCCTCCTCGTCGTCGCTGCCCTGGCCGACGACCGGAGTCCGCCCGTCGTCGCCGCCGTCGTCGCCGCCACCGCCGCAGCCGGCGGCGAGGGCGAGCAGGACGAGCAGCAGCAGGAGTGGTCGGGCGGACACGACCGTGGACACGCTAGCCGTTGTCCAAGTCGGCGTCCGCGATGGGACTTCATTCGCCGCCACGGCAGAACTTGCTCAAGCGGAACGCGAAACCCGACGATGTCCGGTTGGACATAACGCGGCACCGGGGTATACAGTGCCGCGCCAGCAACGCCGAGTCCCCGGGTCATGCCGGGGAGCGGGGGACCCAGTTGTGTGGGGCGAGTCACGTCTTGAGCGACGTGAGGCGCGAGCTCTTTCAGCGCCAGCCCGTCAGCTAACCCCGTAGGCCGACGAAAGAGAAGTGCATGGTTCGGACTGCCGTACGGGGCTTTCGCCTTGTCGTTTTCACATTGATGCTGTGCTGCGCCGCCCCGATGGGTGCGTTCGCTGACGCGCCGACCGGAGGCGCCAGCTACACGCCTCCGCCGCCTCCGCCGCCGGACCCGAGCACGGTCCCGCTGGGGCAGCCGAAGCCGCTCGTGCCGGGCACGCAGGCCGTCCTGCTGCCCGACGGGTCCGCCGCCGCGCCGGCCGACGCGCCGCCGCAGGTGCAGAACGCCGTGTGGGCCGCGAACACGATCCAGCATCTGCCCTACCGCTACGGCGGCGGGCACGCCTCCTTCATCTCCCGCCGCGGCTACGACTGCTCCGGCACCGTGTCGTTCGCGCTCAACGCCGCCGGGCTGCTCAAGCGCCCGCGCGACTCGTCCGGCTTCATGCGCTACGGCCAGAAGGGCCCGGGCGCGTGGATCACGGTCTACACGAACCCCGGCCACGCCTACGTCGTGATCGCCGGCCTGCGCCTCGACACGAGCGCCGCGGGCGCCGGCGGCGGCAAGGGCCCGCGCTGGCGCGCGACCGGCCGTCCGTCCCGCGGCTACACCATCCGCCACCCGCGCGGCTTCTAACTTCGGGCAGGGGTGTCCGAGAGCCGGTTGCGGCGGCGCGCCTGCGCCGCCCGCTCCCGGCGCTGCTCGTCCTCGCCCGTGATCAGCAGCGGCGGGACGGTGCGGGGCCGGCCTGCCTCGTCGACGGCGACCATGGTCAGGTAGGCGGTGTTGGTGTGGCGCACGGTCCCGACCGCGGGCCGCTCCGCCTCCACCCGCACGCCGACCTCCATCGAGGTCCGCCAGACCGCGTTGACGGAGGCGCGCAGCGTCAGCAGCTCGCCGATCTCGATCGGCTCCTTGAACGTCATGCGGTCCATCGCCGCCGTGACCACGCGGCCGCCGGAGTGGCGCACGCCGGCCAGCCCCGCCACCTGGTCGCACAGCTTCATGACGACGCCACCGTGGACGAAGCCCGCGGAGTTGAGGTCCGTGGGCCCGAGCCAGTGCACGAGCACGGAGAGCGAATGCGCGACGGGCCGAGGCTCCACGAGCCGGGGTATACCCTTGCGGCACCGAGGATCACGACTTTCAGAGGAGACCACCTGTGGCCGGCATGGGCGGACGCATGTCCACCGTCATCAAGGCGAAGATCAACAAGCTGCTCGACAAGGCCGAGGATCCGGGCGAGACGCTCGAGTACTCCTACCAGCGCCAGATGGAGCTGCTCCAGAACGTCAAGAAGGGCATCGCCGACGTGGTGACGTCCAAGAAGCGCCTGCAGCTCCAGCAGAACAAGCTCGAGCAGCAGGTCGTCAAGCTCGACACGCAGGCGCGCCAGGCGCTGTCGGCGGGCAAGGAGGACCTCGCGCGCACCGCGCTCGAGCGCAAGCAGTTCGCCCAGGGCGAGCTGCAGTCGCTCGACCAGCAGGTCGCCGAGCTCGAGCAGCAGCAGCAGACGCTGATCCAGAAGGAGCAGCAGCTGCGGACGAAGATCGACCAGTTCCGCACGAAGAAGGAGGTCATCAAGGCGCAGTACTCGGCCGCCGAGGCCTCCGTGAAGATCTCCGAGGCCGCCACCGGCGTGGGCGAGGAGATGGCCGACGTCGGGCTGGCGATGCAGCGCGCGGTCGACAAGACCGAGAACATGCGCGCCCGCGCCGGCGCGATGGAGGAGCTCGAGGCCGCAGGGGCCTTCGACGACAACCTCGCGCTCGGCTCCGGTCAGGACGACATCGACCGCCAGCTCCACGAGCTGACCTCGCAGACCCAGGTCGACGACGACCTCGCGAAGATGAAGGCCGAGCTGGGCCAGGGCGACACCACCGAGGCCCCCGCCCTCGAGCAGGGCGAGCAGCAGGAGCAGCGGCAGGAGGGCCAGGCGTGATCGTCCGGATCGCGACCGAGGGCCAGTACCGCTTCCCCGACGACCAGACCGACCGCCTCAACGAGCTCGACAACAGCGTCGTCGAGGCGGTCGACGCGGGGGACGAGGACACGTTCCACGAGCACTTCGAGACGCTGCTCGCGTTCGTGCGCGCCGAGGGCACCCCGCTCGGCGACGACGAGCTCGAGGAGTCCGACGTGATCCTCCCGCCGCCCGACACCTCGTTCGTCGAGGCGTCGGAGGAGTTCACCGGCGAAGGTCTGATTCCCGACTGAGGGAATGCGGCGCGGCGGCCGGCCGTCTGACAGTTGATGTCACGCCTGACCGCCGCGCTCTATGACCCGTTCTTCTGGCTCGCCGAGCGGGCCGGGCTCGCCGCGCGCCGCCGCGCGCTCGTGGCGCAGGCCCGCGGCCGCGTCCTCGAGATCGGCGCCGGCACCGGGCTGAACCTCGCCCACTACGACGCCGGGCTGGACCTCGTCCTCACGGAGCCGGACGAGGCGATGGCCGAGCGCCTCCGAGCGCGCGTCGCCGCGCTCCGCCCGGCGACGGTCGTGCTCGCCGGCGCCGAGGCGCTGCCGTTCGAGGACGGGGCGTTCGACACCGTGGTGTCGACGCTCGTGCTCTGCACCGTGCCGGACCCGGAGGCCGCGCTGCGCGAGTTGCACCGCGTGCTCAAGCCGGGCGGGCGGCTGCTGTTCATCGAGCACATCCGCTCCGAGTCGCCGCGCTGGGCGCGCTGGCAGGATCGCCTCAACGCCCCCTGGCGCGCCTTCGCCGAAGGCTGCAACTGCAACCGCGCGACGCTCGACATGCTCGCGCGCAGCCCGTTCGGGCTCGGTGCGGTCGAGCGCGGCTCGTTCCGCGCGATGGTGCCGCTCATCCGCCCGCTGGCGGTCGGCGCGGCGGTGGCCTAGCTCAGATCGGGATGTCCCAGAGCGGGAACCAGCGCTCGAGCTGCGCCTCGACGGGCAGGTCGGCGCCGATCTGCGCCTGCAGGCGCAGCTCGCGCTCGGAGTCGCGCTGCTGCTCGCCGCCCGCCGGGACGAACGGGTAGAACGCGCCGCGCTTGTAGTTGTAGATCCAGTAGAGCGGCTTGTCCTCGGCGTCGCGGAACGCGAACACCGCCGCGAGCACGCGCTCGCCGTAGCCGCCGGCCTGGATCGCGGTCGAGACGCCGTTGACCCCGACCACGAGGTCCTCGAAGTCGGGGTCGGTCAGGATCATCCAGCGGTAGCCGAACTTGTCGTCCTGCTTGTCGATCGTGGTGCCGAGGTCCTCGCCCGTGCCCTTCAGGAGCTCCTCCATGTCCGCCACGATCGCGTCGAAGTCGGCGGTGCCGAGCGGCTGGAAGACGATCGCGGCGCGGGCGGGCTTGAGCCCCATCTCCATCTCGAGCGTGACGCCCGCCGTCGCCATCGCGAACAGGCGGTCGGGCGCCGGGCCCTTCATCTTGCGCTTGCCGGTGAGAACGTCGAGGAAGCCCATGGCCTCCCCAGGTTACGCGCGACCCTGCAGCTGTGACTCCAGACGCTGCAGCGCCTCGATCCGCTTCTCCATCGGCGGGTGCGTGGCGAACAGGCCGGAGATCCCGCCCTTGACGCCGGGCGGGAAGATGTAGAACGCGCTCAGCTCGCTCGACGCGCGCAGATCCTGCTGCGGGATCCGCTCCATGCCGCTCGAGATCCGCATCAGGGCGGAGGCGAGCGCGCTCGGGCGGCCCGTGATCAGCGCGGCGCCGCGGTCGGCGGCGAACTCGCGGTAGCGCGAGAGCGCCTGCATGAGGAAGAACGAGATCACGTAGACGGCGAGCGAGACCAGGAACAGCACGAGGAAGCTCGGGTTGTCGTCGTCGTCGCCGTAGCCGCCACCGCCGCCGCCGAACAGGAAGCCGAACTGGACGATGTAGGCCGCGATCGTGGCGAAGAAGCCGGCGAGCGTCATCACGAGCACGTCGCGGTTGGCGACGTGGGACAGCTCGTGCGCCATCACGCCCTCGAGCTCGGCGGGGGAGAGGATCTCCATGATCCCGGTGGTCGCGCACACCGTCGCCGACTTCGGCGAGCGGCCGAGCGCGAACGCGTTCGGCATCTTGGTGTCGGCGACCGCCACCTTCGGCTTCGGCAGGTCGGCCTGCACGCACAGCCGGTCGATCATCGCGTGCAGCTCCGGCGCCTGCTGGGGCGTGACCTCGCGGGCGCCCATCGCGCGCAGCGCGAGCTTGTCGGAGCCGAAGAGCTGGAACAGCGCGAGGCCGCCGGCGATGAACGCGACGGTGATGCCGTTGACGCCGCTGGAGAGCAGCGCGACGACGAGCGCCACGTAGAGCGCGCCCAGGAGGAAGAAGACGAAGGTCATCCGGACCTGGAGCCCGGTGTCCTTGCCGAATGAGGTGGGTCGTGGCATGAGGCTTACGAAGTATAAGCGGTCTGAGGCGCGGCTCGCCCGAAATTACGGGCCGCTTAGGATCGGCGTCGTGAGCGCCTCCGACTGGACCGGCCGTGAGTGGGACGCCGTCGTCGTCGGCGCGGGCCACAACGGCCTCACCGCCGCCGCCTATCTCGCCCGCGCCGGGCGCAGCGTGCTCGTGCTCGAGCGGCGCGACCAGGTCGGCGGCGCCTGCACGCTGGAGGAGCCGTGGCCGGGCTACGCGATCTCGCCCTGCGCGTACCTGTGCGGCCTCCTGCACCCGCTCGTGGTGGAGGAGCTCGGGCTGCACCGCCACGGCTACGAGCTGATCCCGCTCAAGCCCGAGGACCCGTACATCACGGTGCCGCGCGAGGACGGGAGCGCGTTCACGGAGTGGATCGACGAGGCGCGCACGGTCGCCGAGCTGGGGCCGGAGGACGGGCGCGGCTACCGCGAGTACGTCGGGCTGATCGGGCGCATCCGCGATGCGCTGCGCCCCGACGGCCCGGACGACCTGTGGCTGGCCGAGCCGCCGACGCGCGAACAGATCGAGGCGCGCCTCGGCGGCGACGAGGTGGCGATCGCGACCGTGTTCGAGGACTCCTACACGACGATGCTCGAGCGCTTCTTCTCCGACCGCGTGGTCGACGCGCTGGCCGGCCAGGGCGTGATCGGGACGTTCGCCTCGCCGCGCGACCCCGGCACCGCCTACGTCTCGTGGCACCACTCGAGCGGCCGCCTCACCGGCATCCCGGGCGCCTGGACCTACGTGCGCGGCGGGATGGGGCGGGTGTCGTTCGCGCTCGCGGACGCGGCGCGCGAGGCCGGCGCGGTGGTCGCCACCGGCGTGCCGGTGGGCGCGATCCGGCCCGGCGAGGGCGTCGAGCTCGAGGACGGCACGGCGATCGCGGCCCGCGCGGTCGTCTGCAACGCCGACGCCCGCCGCGCGCTCGCGCTGCTCGACGGCGGCGCGCCCGCGGACTTCCGGGCGCGGGTCGAGGCGGTCCCGATGGAGAGCCCGGTGCTGAAGGTCAACTTCGCGCTCTCCGCGCTGCCCGAGTTCCCCGCCGCCGCGCACGCGACGCGCGGCACGGTCAACTGCATGCGCGGCGCGCAGGCGATGCACGACGCGTGCCGGCTCGCGCAGGCCGGCGACGTCGCGGAGGAGCTGTGGTGCGAGCTCTACTTCCAGACCGTGGCGGACACGAGCGTGGCGCCCGCCGGCCGGCACGTGATGAGCGCGTTCTGCCAGTACGTGCCGTACGCGCTCGACTGGGAGGCGCGGCGCGACGAGATCGCCGACCGCGTGGAGCGCTCGATCGAGCGCTTCGCCCCCGGCTTCCGGGACCTGGTGGTCGAGCGCGAGGCGCTCGCCCCGCCCGACGTCGAGCGCAAGATCGGGCTGACCGGCGGCCACATCTTCCAGGGCGAGTGCCTGCCCGAGCACATGTGGGACCGGCGGCTGCCCTACCGCACCGGCGCGGAGGGCGTGTACCTGTGCGGCGCGGGCACGCACCCGGGCGGCAGCGTGATCGCCGCCAACGGCCGCAACGCGGCGCTGGCCGTTCTCGCCGACCTCCGGTAGCCTTGCTCCCGCCGAATCCCCTGCAACGGTCAGGGGAGCGGGGGACCCACATGGTCGTTGGGGCGAATCCCGGGCTGGTGCCCGGGTAGCGCGAGCAGCGCGAGCCCGTCAGCTAACCCCGTAGGCAGCGCACATGAACGGCTCGGCGTCGCCCACTCGGGAGAAATCCCTGCACATTGCAGGATTCCTTGCATGCTCCATAAGCGGGCGCGTTCCGCTGGAGACCGGGCAGGAGGCGTCCTAGAGTGGCCCGCCGCATGCGTAAGTCCAGGCTCGGCCTCCTTTTCGCGGTGGCACTGCTCCCGCTCGCCCTGTGGGCGGCCCTGCCCGTGCTCTCGTCCGGGTCGCCGCGCTCGCGCGCTGCCGCGATCGGCGACAAGATCGAGTCGAAGCGCAAGCAGATCGACGCGAAGAAGGGCCGCGAACGCGTCCTCTCCTCGACGATCACCCGCTACAGCCGCCGCATCAACTCGCTGCAGGGCGACATCACCGTGCTGCAGCGCAGGCAGGTCCGGATCCAGGGCGACCTCGACGCGAAGCGCGCGGAGCTCGCGCGGATCCAGGAGGACCTGCGCCAGGAGCGCGTGCGCCTCACGCGGCTGCGCAAGCGGCTCGCCGAGGCGCGGATCGCGCTCGCGGATCGCCTCGTCCAGCTCTACAAGGCCGACAAGCCCGACGTGGTGACCGTCGTGCTCGAGTCCGACGGCTTCGCCGACCTGCTCCAGCGGACGGAGTTCATGCAGCGCGTCTCCGATCAGGACGCGCGCATCATCGACCGCGTCCGCACCGCGCGCGCCGAGGCGAAGCTCACCGAGGCGCGGCTCGACAAGCTCGAGAAGCGCCAGACGAAGGTCGCCGCGGTCATCGAGGCGCGCCGCGACGAGGTCGCGCGCGTCAAGGGCCAGCTCGTCGACCGCCGCGACTCGTTCGCCGCCGTGCGCTCGGACAAGTCGACGGCGCTCGCCAGCACGCGCGAGACCCGCCAGCACCTCGAGGGCGACCTCGCGGCGCTGGAGCGCGAGAACGCGCGCGTGCAGGCGCAGCTCGCGGCCGCCCAGAACGGCACGGCGCCGGGCGCCGCCGGCCCGATCCGCCCGGGCTCGGGCGGGCTGGTGTGGCCGGTCAACGGGCCGATCGTCTCGCCGTTCGGGATGCGCTGGGGCCGCCTGCACGCCGGCGTCGACATCGCGGTGCCGGCCGGAACGCCGATCCGCGCCGCCCAGTCGGGCCGCGTGATCCTGCTCGGCTGGACCGGCGGCTACGGCAACTACACCTGCATCGGCCACGGCGGCGGGCTCTCGACGTGTTACGCGCACCAGTCCTCCTACGCGACCTCGAACGGCGCGACCGTCAGCCGCGGCCAGGTCATCGGGTCCGTCGGCTGCACCGGCCACTGCTTCGGCGACCACCTGCACTTCGAGACGCGGATGGGCGGGGCGCCGGTCAACCCCGCCGGCTACCTCTAACCCTCGACCACCCTAAAGGGGTCTGACCCCTTAGCCTTTTCGCCGGTGCTCCCCGAGATCGACATCTTCGGCTTCGATCTGCAGACGTTCGGGCTGATGCTCGCGCTCGCGCTCGTCTCCTCGGGCGTGCTCGTCGCGTGGCGGCTGAAGGAGCTCGGGCTGCCGGTCGACTGGGTCTACGAGCTCATGTTCTGCGCCGGCGCGGGCGGGATCGCGGGGGCGAAGCTGTGGTTCGTCGTCGAGAAGGGCGACCTCGGCAGCCTGCTCTCCGGCACCGGGCTCGTCTTCTACGGCGGCGCGATCGGCGGGGCGCTGGCGGTCATGCTCTACGCGCGGTACCGCGGCTTCCTCGACTACCGGCTGTTCGACATGGGCGCGCCCGCGCTCGCCATCGGCTACGCGGTCGGGCGGCTCGGCTGCCAGCTCGCGGGCGACGGCGACTACGGGATCCCCTCGGACCTGCCGTGGGCGATGGCGTATCCCGACGGCACCGTCCCGACCACCGACGAGGTGCACCCGACGCCGATCTACGAGTTCCTCGTGATGAGCGGCGTGACGTGGTGGCTGTGGCAGCGGCGCGACAAGGGCCGGCCCGGCGAGCTGATCGGCTGGTGGGCGCTGCTGGCGGGGATCGAGCGCTTCCTCGTCGAGTTCATCCGCCGCAACGACGACATCGCCGGCCCGTTCAGCCTCGCGCAGTTCGTCTCCGTGGTGATGATCGTGGCGGGCGCGTGGTGGCTGTGGCGCGTGCGCTCGCGCGAGCCTCAGAGCTCGACGACGCGGCCGAGGCCGCGTCGCTCGGCGCCCGCCAGGGCGAGGTGAGCGGCGGCGTCGTCCTCCAGGCCGACGCCGACGGACTTGTAGAGCGTGAGCCGGTCGCGCGGCCCGGCGCCGCCGACCAGCTCGCCGAGCTCGGCGTCCGCCTCGGCGCCCTCGAGGTCCGTGCTGCCCGCGGGCGGCGGCGCGAGCGCGGACTCGCGTGATTCGACGACGACGAAGGCGTCGCGCACCAGCGCGGGGTCGAGCTCGCGGCCCTGCGAGGTGAAGCCGACGGAGTTGACGTGCGCGCCGGGCGCGAGCCATTCGCGGCGCAGGACCGGCTCGGTGGCCGACGTGGCCACGCAGACCACGGCCGCGTCCCGGACGGCGTCGCCGGCGCGCGCGAAGGCGTCGCCGCCATGGCGCGCGGCAAGCTCGCGCGCGGCGTCCTCGCGACGCCCCCACACGCGGATCTCGGCCCACTCGCGCTCGCGGGCCAGCGCGCGCAGATGCGCGTCGCCCTGCACGCCGGTGCCGAGCATCGCCAGCACGTCCGCGTCCTCGCGGGCGAGCAGGCGCGTGGCGAGCCGGGAGCCGGCCGCGGTGCGCGCGGCGGTGATGGCGTCGCCGTCCATCAGGGCGGTCGGCGTGCCGGTGGCGGCGTCGAAGACGACGATCGCCGCCTGGTGGGCCGGGTCGTGGTCCGGGAACACCGACACGAGCTTCGCGGTCACCGACGGCTGCCCGTGGCGGTGGGCGCCCATCAGCAGGATCGTGCCGGCGCCCGGCACCTCGACGCCGGCGCGCGGCGGCATCGAGGCCTCGCCCGCGCTGAGGGCGGCGAAGGCGGCCGCGAGCTCGTCGACGAGGGCGTCCGGGTCGAGCGCCGCCTCGACGTCGGCGCGCGACAGCACGCGGAGCCTCAGAGCCCCGCCCCCCACGTGTCCGGCAGCCGGAACCCCTCCGGGAACGGGTCGTCGGGGTCGAGCACGAACTGGTGCGTGCCGGTGATCCAGGCGCGGCCCGAGATCGCGGGGACGATCGCCTCCACGTCGCCGACCCGCGTGCGGCCCACGATCCGCCCCACGAAGCGGGTGTCGATGACGCTCTCGTTGACGAGCTCCTCGCCGTCGCCGATCAGCCCGCGCGCCGCGAGCACCGCCAGCCGCGCCGAGGTCGCGGTGCCGGTGGCCGAGCGGTCGAGCCGGCCGGGGGCCACGACGGTGGCGTTGCGCGCGTCGCCGCCCGCCCGCGGCGCGGCCGTGAAGACGACGAACGAGAGCACGCCGAGCGCCGGCTCGGCCGGGTGGGCGATCTCGAGCTGCTCCTCGACCGCGGGCCGGATGCGCTCGCCGAGCTCGGCCAGCGCGCGCGCCTCCGAGGGCACGATCGCGTAGCCGAGCGGCTCGGCGTCGACGAACGCGCAGAACGCGCCGCCGTAGGCGACGTCGACGAGCAGCTCGCCGAGGCCCGGCACGGAGACCGGCGCGCCGAGGTGGGTGGCGAACGACGGCACGTTCTCGAACGTCACGCGCTCGCAGCGGCCGTCGCGGCAGTCGGCGGTGACGCGCACGAGCCCGGCCGGCGCCTCGAGCACGAGCTCGGTGACCGGCTCGGTCATGGGCAGGATCCCGGTCTCGAGCAGCACGGTCGCCGTGTTGATCGTGTTGGAGCCCGACATCCCCTCGTAGGTGCAGGACTCCATGATCAGGAACCCCGCGTCGGCCTCCGGCGTGGTCGGCGGAAGCACGATGTCGAGCGACAGCGGGGCCGACCCGCGCGGCTCGAACAGCAGCAGCCGGCGCAGCTCGTCGCCCTCGCGCTCGAGGTGGCGCATCTTCTCGAGCATCGTCGCGCCGGGGACGTCGAGCACTCCGCCCACGACGATGCGGCTGGGCTCTCCCTCCGCGTGGGCGTCGACGCAGTGGAGCACCCGGCCGCGCACGGCGCCGACCTTAGCGATTCGCGCCAACTTCGGACGTTTGTCCACCAATGGACAAAGTCCCCGCAGGTTTCCCGCACCGTGCGCGTTTTCAGCCGCCGACATGAGAGTGCCACGCGCACTGATCGCCGACATGGGCTGGGTCATCCCGATGGCTGTCGCCGCGCTGTGCATGCTCGTGTTCTTCTCCGCGTCCGTCGTCTTCAAGGTCGACGGCGAGACCGGGGCAAAACCGCCCTCCGTCGAGGCCGAGGTCACCACGGTGCCCCTGGCCGCCCCCGCCCGGCACCCCTCCTCCGCGCCGGGCGGGGACGGCGGCGGTCTCAGCCCGTAACGCGCCGCAACCAGCGCAGCGCGTGGCCCTGCAGCTCGGCGTCGTGCTGGACGGAGCGGTGATGGCCGCCCGGGACGATCACGAGCTCGGTGCGCGGGTCCGGCGAGCGGCGCGCGAGCTCGCGCGAGTGCGCGGCGGGGACGCGCTCGTCGCCCTCGGCATGGAGCAGCAGCAGCGGCACCGCGAGCCGCTCGACGGCGGCGTCCAAGGGGTGCTCGGCCAGGAACGCCTCGAGCGAGGGGACGTCGGCGCGGAACTCGAACTCGCCGCCGCGCAGGCCGCGCCACAGCCCGTCCGAGCTGGCCGGGCAGATCGCGACCACCGCGGCGGCGCGCAGCCGCTCGGCCGCGAGGATCGCCACGTAGCCGCCCATGCTCGAGCCGCGCAGCGCCAGCGGCACGTCGCCGAGCAGCGCCGCCACGGTGGCGACGTCGTGGAGCAGCCGGCCGTCGAGCGCGCCCGCGCTCGCGCCGTGCCCGCGCTGGTCGAAGCAGACCGCGGAGAGCCCGGCGCTGCGCGCCGCGCGGGCGAAGTCGTGGTGGCTCTCCTTGCACGAGCCGGCGCCGTGGAGGATCACCAGACCGGCCCACGGATCGCCCTCCGGGAGCCACAGGGAGTAGGCGAGGCCGTCGACCTCGCCGAGCTCGGCCGGGGGAGCGGGGGTCTCATAGCGCATAATCGGCGCGCATCATGGCCGCCGCGACGCTGACCGTCTACCCCGAGGCCGCGTCCGTGCACGAGGGCCGGCTCGCGATCGGCGGCTGCGACGTCCTCGAGCTCGCGCGCGAGTTCGGCACCCCCGCCTACGTCGTGGCGGAGGACGACCTGCGGGCGCGGGCGCGCGAGTTCGTGCGCTCGCTGGCGACCCACCACGGCGGGCAGGGGCGCGTGCTGTTCGCCGCCAAGGCCTTCCCCTGCACCGCGGTGCTGCGGATCTTCGCCGAGGAAGGGCTGGGCGTCGACGTCGCCTCGGCGGGCGAGCTGCACCTCGCGCTGCGTGCGGGCTTCGACCCCGGCCGGATCGTGGTGCACGGCAACGCGAAGTCGCTCGCCGAGCTGCGGGCGGTCGTCGAGCACCGCCTGACGGTGGCGATCGACAACCTCGACGAGCTGGAGCGGCTCCGCGCGCTGGCGGGCGACGGGCCGCAGCCGGTGCTGCTGCGCGTGGTGCCCGAGGTCCAGACCGACACGCACCACGCGGTCGCCACCGGGCACGCGGACCAGAAGTTCGGGCTCACGCTGGCCGAGGCGGCGGACGCGATCGAGCGGCTGGGCGACTGGGGCGACCTGCGCGGCGTCCACGTCCACATCGGCTCGCAGCTGTTCGACCTCGCGCCGTACCGCGAGGCGGTGGCGGCGATCGCCGGGCTCGGCTCGTTCCCGCTCTACGACCTCGGCGGCGGGCTCGCGGCCGCCTACACCGCCGAGCACCGGCCGCCGTCGGTCGACGAGTGGGTGGCGGGCGTGACGAGCGCCGCCCACGAGCTGCTCGGCGCCCGTGAATCCGAGCTGTGGATCGAGCCCGGGCGCGCGCTCGTCGCCAACGCCGGCGTGACGCTCTACACCGTCGAGTCGGTCAAACGGCGCGCCTCGACGTGGGTGGCGGTCGACGGCGGCATGAGCGACAACCTGCGCCCGATGCTCTACGGCGCGCCCTACGCCGCGGACATCGCCGATCGGCTGGGCGCCGAGGGCGAACGCTGCCACCTGGCGGGCAAGCACTGCGAGTCGGGGGACGTGATCGCCTGGGACGTGCGGCTGCCCGACCCACGGCCCGGCGACGTCGTGGTGACGCCGGTCACCGGCGCCTACGGGCACGCGCTGGCCAACAACTACAACGGCGTGCCGCGGCCGCCCGTGATCCTCTGCGCGAGCGGCGAGGCGCGGGTGGCGGTGCGGCGCGAGACCCTGGAGGACCTTCTTGCCCGAGACGTTTAGGGTCGGCCTGCTCGGCCACGGCACGGTCGGCTCCGCGTTCGAGGCGCTGCTGGCCGAGCGCGCCGACGCGATCGAGCCGATCACCGGCGCGCGCCCCGAGCTCGCCGGCGTGCTGACGCGCTCGCGCGGCACGTTCGAGGAGATCCTCGCGGGCTCGGACCTGATCGTCGAGCTGATCGGCGGGCTCGAGCCGGCGCGCGAGTACGTGCTGGCGGCCATGCAGGCCGGCAAGCACGTCGTCTCGGCCAACAAGCAGCTGCTGTCGGTGCACGGCGAGGAGCTGTGGGCGGCCGCGCGCGAGCACGGGGTGCAGCTGCGCTTCGAGGGCGCGGTGGCGGGCGTCGTACCGGTCATCCGCGTGCTCCAGGAGTCGCTGGCGGGCGCGCGCATCGAGCGCGTGCACGGGATCGTCAACGGGACGACGAACTACATCCTCACCGAGATGGCGGCCGCGGGGATCTCCTACGACGAGGCGCTCGGGCAGGCGCAGGCTCTGGGGTACGCCGAGGCCGACCCGACCGACGACGTCACGGGCAAGGACGCCGCGGCCAAGATGGCGATCCTCGCGCGGCTGGCGTTCTCGACGCCCGTGCACCTCGACCAGGTCCGCTACGAGGGGATCGAGCAGATCACCGCCGACGACATGGCCTACGCGCAGGAGCTCGGTCTCGGGCTGAAGCTGATCGGCACCGCGGAGCGGATCGGCGGCGGCATCAACGTGCGCGTGCACCCGGCCTTCCTGTACGCCGAGCACCCGCTGGCGAGCGTGCACGGGCCGTTCAACGCCGTCACCGTCGAGTCCGACGCGATCACCGAGATCACGCTGTCGGGGCCGGGCGCGGGCGGGCCGCAGACCGCCAGTGCAGTGCTGGGCGACGTCATCTCCGCGATGATCCCGCCCGCCACGACGCCCGAGACCACCGCCGAGCTCCCGTTCGTGACCGACGTCTCGTCGGCGTTCTACCTGCATCTCGAGGTCGCCGACCGCCCGGGCGTGCTCGCCCAGGTCGCCGAGATCCTGGGCATGCAGGGCGCGTCGGTGAAGTCCGTCGTCCAGGAGGGGCTGGGGGAGAACGCCCGGCTCGTCATGGTCCTGCACCCGCTGCTCGAGTCGCGGCTGTACGGCGCGCTGCGGCTGATCGGCCAGCTCGACTTCATGCGCTCGCCGCCGCGGGCGATCCGCGTGATCGACGAGGAGTTCACCTGAGCCGCGTCGGCCTCATCGAGCGTTACCGGGACCGGCTGCCGTTCGCGGACGGCGATCCTGTCGTGACGCTGCTGGAGGGCTCGACGCCGCTGATCCCGGCGACGCGGCTGTCGGAGCGCGTGGGCGCCGACGTGTGGCTGAAGTTCGAGGGCGCGAACCCGACCGGCTCGTTCAAGGACCGCGGGATGACGTGCGCGGTGAGCGCCGCGCTGCGCGACGGGGCCGAGGCCGTGATCTGCGCCTCGACGGGCAACACGGCGGCGAGCGCTGCGGCCTACGCCGGCCGCGCGGGGCTGACCGGCGCGGTGATCGTGCCCGAGGGCAAGATCGCGACCGGCAAGCTCGCCCAGGCGCTGATGCACGGGGCGCGCGTGATCGCGCTGCGGGGCAACTTCGACGCGGCGCTGAAGCTCGTGCGCGAGCTCGTCCAGCGCCATCCGATCGCCTTGGTGAACTCGGTCAACCCGTACCGGCTGGAGGGGCAGAAGACGGCGGCCTTCGAGGTGATCGACGAGATCGGTGAGATCGACGCGCTCTGCATCCCGGTCGGCAACGCGGGCAACATCACCGCCTACTGGAAGGGCTTTCAGGAGGCGGGCGCGGCGCCGCGGATGCTGGGCTGGCAGGCCGAGGGCTCGGCGCCGCTCGTGCACGGCGAGCCGGTGGCGAACCCCGAGACGGTCGCGAGCGCGATCCGCATCGGGAACCCGGCGCGCTGGGAGGAGGCGATGGCGGCGATGACGGCGTCCCAGGGCGACATCCGCGCGGTCTCCGACGCGGAGATCCTCGACGCCTACCGCTGGCTGGCGGCGCACGAGGGCGTGTTCTGCGAGCCGGCGTCGGCCGCGGGCGTGGCGGGGCTGCTCAAGCACGGCCCGGAGGGCGCCGCGCGGATCGTGTGCGTGCTCACCGGCCACGGGCTGAAGGATCCGCAGGTGGCGCTCGGCCACGCGGGCTCGGTGGTGCCCTGCGAGCCCGACATCGACGCGGTCGAGAAGGCCGTCCTCGGATCGTGAGGCGGCGGCGCCGGATCCGCGTCCCGGCCTCCTCCGCGAACCTCGGCCCGGGCTTCGACGTGCTCGCCGCGGCGCTGGCGATGCACATCGAGGTCGAGGTGGTGGAGACGGGGCGCTTCGCGGTCATCACCGACCTCTCGATCGCGCGCGACCGCCGCAACCTCGTGGTGCGCGGCTTCGCGCGCCTGCACGCGCCGGACGCGTTCGAGTTCCGCATCACGTCGGACATCCCGCTCTCCGGCGGCCTCGGCACGAGCGCGGCCGCCTACGTGGCCGGCCTGCTGGCCGCCGACTCGATCTTCGAGCTCGACGCCGACGTGCTCGCGCTCGCGGCCGAGCTGGAGGGCCACGGCGACAACGTGGCCGCGGCGCTGCTCGGCGGCTTCGTGGTCTCCGCCGACGGGCGCGCCGAGCGCTTCGACCCGCCGGCCGGCCTCGAGGCGGTGCTCGTCGTCCCGCACCGCCACGTGCGCACGTCGAAGGCGCGCGCCGCGCTGCCCGCGTCCGTGCCGATGGCCGACGCGGTCTTCAACGTCGCCCACGCCTCGCTGCTCGTGCTCGGGCTGGCCCAGAACCGCCTCGATCTGGTGGCGCGCGGGCTGGCGGACCGGCTGCACCAGCCGCGCCGCGCCGCCCTGTACCCGGAGTCGCTGGCGCTGGTGGCGCGGGCGGCCGAGTTCGGGGCGCTGGGCGCCACGATCTCCGGCGCGGGTCCGAGCGTGCTCGTGTGGAGCGTCTACGACGCGACGGCGGGGGTGGTCGAGCGCCTGCGCGTGGAGGTCGACGGGTGGGCCGAGGTCATGCGGGTGCCGTTCGAGCCGCAGGGGGCGGATGTTCGGGCGTTGACCTAGGCGCGGATGAACACCGGCGTGCCCACCGGCACCGTGCTCATCAGCCGCCGCACGTCCCCGGGGCGCCCGCGCAGGCAGCCCAGAGACGCCGCGCGGCCGACGGTCTCCACCTGCGGCGTCGCGTGGATCGCGAGCCGGTCTCCGCCGGGCCAGCCGGGGAGCAGCTTCGTCTGGTGGCCCGAGAGCGCGAGCGCGCAGCAGCCGTAGGGCGAGGCCGGGTCGGTCGGCTGGAGCTCGTCGGTGATCGCGAAGCGGCCCGTCGGCGTCTCGGTGCCCGGGCGGCCGACCGCCACCGAGAACGAGCGCACCCGCCGGCCGGCGCGGCGCAGCGTCAGGCGCCGCGCCGAGCGGTCGATGTGGACGGAGTAGTCCGTGGCGCCGAGCCGCACGTTGGCCTCCGGCACCCAGCCCTCGCGGCCGTTCGGGCGCTCGCTCGCGACGACGCGCAGCCAGCCGGCGCGGCGGGCCGTGACGGCGAGCACGCGGCGGGAGCCGAACTCCGTGCGCCGGCCGAGCCGGTGCAGCACGCGCCCGCCGGGCGTAGAGCGGAGCTGCGTCGGCCGGAGCACGCGGGCGGTCAGGTAGCGGCCGTCGGGCGCTTCGGACCGCGTGTGGACGGCCGCCTCGGCGACATCGCCCTCGGCCAGCGAGAACGCCGGCGGCGCGGGCTCGTCCTCCGAGCCGCAGCCGGCGAGCACGAGCAGCAGCAGGAGGGCCGCGCGCTTCACCCCACCGAGGCTACCCCGCGGGGGCGAGCATGGGGCGCAGCTTGCGCCGCGGGGCGTCGAGCCCGATCCGCTTGAGCAGCTCGTCGGCCAGCGCCAGGTAGTCCGCCCCGAGGTCGGGCCGGTGGTCGAGGATCGACTTCGCGCTCTCCGCCGACTCCGCGTAGGCGATCGAGGAGCGGATGACGGTCTTGAAGACGGTCTTGGGGAAGTGCTCGGCGAGCGTCTCGTAGGCCTCGCGCGAGTGCACGGTGCGCATGTCGGCGATGTTCATCAGCACGCCGACGAGCTCGAGGTCGGGGTTGTAGTACTCCTTCGCCTGCTCGATCACGTCGAGCGCGCCCTGCACGCCCTGGAGCGCGAAGTACTGCGCCTCGGCGCTCACGATCGCCCAGTCGGCCGCCACGAGCCCGTTGACGGTCAGCAGCCCGAGCGCGGGCGGGCAGTCGATGAGGATCACGTCGTGGCTCTGCCGCGGGCCCTTCAGCGCCTTGCGCAGCACGAGCTCCCGCCCCATCTTGCCCGACATCGAGCGCTCCACCTCGGCGAGGATCGGCGTCGCGGGGATGATCCCGTCGTGGACGGCCTCCGAGGCCTTGGCCTCGCCCGCGAGCACGTCGGCGACCGTCGGCGCCGCGTCGGGCGGCACGTCGAAGTAGTCCGACAGGTTCCCCTGCGGGTCGAGGTCGATGGTCAGGACGTCCAGGCCGACGCGCCGCAGCACGTCGGCGAGGGTCCGAACCGTGGTCGTCTTGCCGGTCCCGCCCTTGAGGGAAAGGACCGCGATCGTCTCGGCCATGAAGGGCCGAGACTGTAGCGAGCGGTTACTCGGCGACGGCGGCCGGCGGGGCCGACTGGCCCGAGCCGACGGTGGCGGTGTCGAAGTAGTGGATGGTGTGGCGCCCGATGGCGATCTCGGCGCCGTCGGTCAGCGGCGCCCAGTCGACGCGCTCGCCGTTGACGTAGACGCCGTTGAGCGAGCGGTCGTCGAGTACCCGTACGCCGTCGGCCTGGTTGACGACGAGCGCATGACGGCGCGACACGGTCGCGTCGTCGAAGCGGATGTCCGCCGACAGCGAGCGGCCGATCCGCGTCCATTCGCGCGACACGGGCGCGACGACGCGCCGGCCGGCGTCCTCGTAGGCGAGGTACTTGCCGGGGACGGTCAGGCCCGCGCGGGTCTCGTCGACCCAGTCCGGGCGCGCGGCGGCGGGCGCCGCCTGCTCTTCTTCTGTGAGAGGCGAAACGGTGCCCTCACCGCTGAGCGGCAGGGTTCCGGTCGCCTCGACTTCGCTGGGCGTGCGTGGGTCCATCACTCTCTCTCCTCTGGCGCGCGCACGCGCCGTTCCAGCGACCCGACCTCCATCGGCAATGATACGCAGACGGTCAATGGGGTCGCGACCCGAGGGTGGGTGGGGAGCCGGTTTCCAGAAGGGCTCGGGTGCCCGACGGCGAAGCACTCGAAACCATGCTTTCCGTTCTCTCCGCCACCGCGCCCATGGAGCGCGCGCTGCTGCGTAGGAGCGTCGGCGCGCTGTCCGACGAGCGGCCGCTCTGCGTCCACTGCCACCGCACGCCGCTGGTCGGCGAGCGGGTCTACCTCTACGCCGAGCGGATCGTGTGCGAGCTCTGCCGCCCGCGGCGCCGCGAGGCCCCGCAACGGTCCGAGCTCGTCCGCTCGCCCGAGCACAAGCGGGCCGTCCGCGTCCGAAGCCGGTAGAACTCCGGGGGTCGTGGACCCCGTCGAGCTCTCCATCACGATCGACCGCCCGCGCGAGGAGATCTTCGAGTACCTCGCCGACATCGCGAACCACCCCGAGTTCTCCGACCATTACCTGAAGGATTGGCGGCTCACGCGGGTGGACTCGTTCGGGCGAGGGGCCGGGGCGCGCTACAAGATGGACGCGCCGCGCCAGCGCTTCGGCTGGAGCGACCTGACGTTCGTCTCGGTCGATCCGCCGCGCGAGATCGTGGCGATGGGCCGCGGCGGCAAGTTCAACCGCATCAAGACCTTCGCGAGCTGGACGCTCGAGTCTGCCCCCGGTGGCGCCACGCGCGTCAACTTCGTCTTCGAGACCGAGCCGGCGCTGCCGACCGACCGCCTGGTCGAGGCCTTCGGCTTCCGCGGCTGGTACAAGCGCAAGTCGGCGAAGGCGCTGCGGCGCCTGCGCTCGATCCTCGAGGACAACGAGAAGCGCGGCACGCGAGCGACCGTCGCGGGGATCTAGACTGCGCGCCGTGATGACCCGCCTGCTCATGGTCCTCGCCCTCGCCGGCACCCTGGCGCTGGCGGGCTGCGGGAACAAGCTCGAGGTCCGCACGGCGGGCGAGACCGAGGGTCTCTACATCGACATCGGCGAGCTCAAGTACCAGGTCCAGCTGTCGCGGATCATCAACCAGCACACGGTCGAGGACCAGGTCTACCTGAAGGGCCTGCCCGACGGCACGCTGCCGCCGAAGGCGGACGAGGCGTGGTTCGGCATCTGGCTGCGGGTGCAGAACACGACGTCGGAGAAGACGCTGCCGGCCGCCGAGGACTTCATGATCGTCGACACGCAGGAGAACGAGTTCGAGCCGATCGAGCTCGACCCGGTGGCGAACGTGTTCGCCTACGCGCCGACCGACCTGGGCCCGGAGACGATCGTGCCCGACTCGCAGTCGCCCGCGGGCGAGGGCGTCATCCAGGGCTCGCTGCTGCTGTTCAAGCTCACCAACGAGGCGCTGCAGAACCGCCCGCTCGAGTTCAAGATCCAGAGCCCCGAGAACATCGACGAGGTCGGCATCGTCGACCTCGACGTGTAGGGGCCCGCCGAAGAAGTCGGTACGTCCGGATGCAGCCGATCCGCGGCGCCGGATCGCCACCCGACGGCTTGCCCATAACCCCACTATGGGCTTCACCATCGTGCGGCGCCCGGCATCCACGGCTCGGCCGCCCCGGACGCACCGCCTGTTCTCCGGCGGACCCCTAGCCGACCGCGGCCTGGAAGACCGTCTTGGCCGCCGGCGCGGCGGTCTCGCCGCCCGCGCCCTGGCCGACGAGCAGCACCGCCACCGCGACCTTCGGGTTGCGGTAGGGCGCGAAGCCGACGAACCACGCGTCGGTGTCGGTCTTGTCCTCCTCGGGCTGCGGCGTCGGCGCGGCGCCGGGCTCGGCCGGCACCGGATCCTCGTTGACCGTGCTGCGCAGCTCCGCGGTGCCGGTCTTGCCCGCGACCTTCACGCCCGGGACGGCGGCGCCGACGCCGGTGCCCGACGTCACGACCGCGCGCATGTAGCGCGCGATCACGCGGGCGGTGCGCTCGCTCGTGGCCCGCGTCTCCTTGCCCTGCGCGCCGCGCGAGAGCACCGGGGCGACGCGGCGCCCGCGCAGCCCGATCGTCGCCGCCACGGTGGCGAGCTCGAGCGGCGTGGCGAGCACCACGCCCTGGCCGATCGCGGACGAGCCGACCGCGAGGTCGTCGCCGATCTCGTCGGCCGCCGGGATCGTCGAGCGGGCGGCGCCCAGCGGGCCCGGGTCCTGGTTGAAGCCGAAGCGCTCGGCCGTCTCGACGAGCCGTTTCGCGCCCAGCTCCGCCCCCATGGGGGCGAAGACGGAGTTGCAGGAGTCGGCGAACGAGGTCTTCAGCGAGCCGCCGCACGCCTCGCCGTGCGCGTTCTGGATCTCGACGCCCTCGATCTCGGTCGAGACCTGGACGGGGAACTTCGCGCTCGGCTTGACCTTGCCGGCCTCGAGCGCGCCGGCGAGCGTGATGATCTTGAACGTCGAGCCGGGCGGCTGGGGGGCCGAGAACGCGACGCCGGAGAGCCCGAGCACCTCGCCCGTGGCGGGGCGCAGCACCGCGATGCCGCCGAAGCGCCCGGCCAGCGCCTCGACCGCCGCGCGCTGGATGTCGGGGTCGATCGCCGCCCGCACGTCGGTGCCGTCGCGCGCCTCGGCGCGCGCGACCACGCGCTTGCCGGCGCGCAGGATGCCGCCGGGGCTGCCGGCCAGCCGCTCGTCGAACTCGCGCTCGAGGCCGTTGAGGCCGACCGGCGCGCCCTCGGGCACGCCGCGGCGGGCGAGCTCGGCGGCGCGCTCGGGCGGCGCCGGGCCGACGCGGCCGGCGACCTCGGCGGCCAGCGGCCCCAGGTCGGACAGGCGGTCGGGGCCCTCGGCCAGCGGCGTCCCGTCGCGCGCGAGGATCGCGCCGCGCTCGCCCAGCGTGGTCTCGCGCGCGAGCTTCTCGCCGGGGCGCAGGCCGGGGTAGACGTGCGACGCGCGCCAGTCGACGCCCGCGCCGTCCTCCTCCTCGACGATCGGGAGGGGGACCGTGCCGCGCAGGCGGCCGAAGATGCGTGTCTCCATCGAGACCGGCAGCGTGTAGCCGGCGTCGCCCTCGTCACGCGGCTCGCCGGCGCGGAGCTTGCTGACCGTCGCGGTCTCGGCGGCTTCCCGATAGGTGCGTACGAAGCGCCGCAGGCTGGCGCGATCGCGCGCCTCGTCGGACAGCAGGCTGTGCATCACGGCGTAGTCGCCGCGCTCCCAGGCGGCCGCCCAATCGCGCGCCACCGTCGCCGAGGCGGGCTCGTACTTGCCGCCGAGGTACATCCCGGCGCCGAGCGCGAGCAGCGCCGCCAGCGCGAGCGGGGCGAAGCGCTCGGGGCGCGAGCGGCGCCGGCGAGGGCGCGTGGGCGGCTCGGTGCGGGCGCGGGTGGTCGTGGACACCCGCCGAGTATGCCCAAGGCCCCGGCACAGCAGGCAAAGCGCGTTGCGCCGGTAGCGTCTCTGACATGACCGGCGTCGACTGGATCATCGTCGGGCTCCTGCTGCTGCTCGCGCTCTTCGGGTGGGCCCAGGGGTTCGTGACGGGCGCGCTCGCGCTCATCGGGTTCGCGCTCGGCGCGTATCTCGGGACGCGGCTCGCGGGGCTCGTGCTGCCCGACGGCTCGCGCAGTCCGTGGGCGCCCGCGATCGGGCTCGTCGGCGCGCTCGTGCTCGGCGCGGCCTTCGCGGCGGGCTTCGAGGGGCTCGGCTTCCGCCTGCGCTCGAAGCTCACGCTGCCGGGCGCCGGCTTCGTCGATGGCGTGCTCGGCGCGCTGCTGACCGCCTGCATCGGGCTCGGCGTGGTGTGGATCCTCGCGGCCGTGGCGGTCCACTCGAGCGGTCAGGTCCGCTACGAGGTCCAGCGCTCGCAGATCCTCACGCGGCTCAACGCGGCGCTCCCGCCGTCGGGGCCGCTGCTCAACGCGCTGGCGCGCTTCGACCCGTTCCCGCGCATCGACGGCCCGGAGGCCAACGTCCCCGCGCCGCGCGCCGGGATCGCGCGCGACCCGCAGGTCCGGGCCGCGGCGGACAGCGTCGTGAAGATCCTCGGCACCGCCTGCGGGCTCGGGGTCGAGGGCTCGGGCTGGGTCGCGGGCGACGGCATCGTGGTCACCAACGCGCACGTCGTCGCCGGCCAGGAGGACACGGAGGTGCTGGTGCGCGGCAAGGAGCCGCGGCTCGACGCCACCACGATCGCCTTCAACCCCCGCAACGACCTCGCGGTGCTGCGCGTCGAGGGGCTCGACGCGCCCGCGCTCCCGCTCGCCGACTCGCCGCGGCCCGGCACGTCGGCGGCGATCCTCGGCTTCCCCCAGAACGGGCCCTACGACGTGCGCGCGGGGCGGGTCGGGCAGACGCGCACGAGCGTGACGAGCGACGCCTACGGCAACGGGCCGGTGCAGCGGCGGCTGACCTCGCTGCGCGGCGTCGTGCGCTCGGGCAACTCGGGCGGGCCGATGGTGGACGGCCGCGGTCGCGTGGTGACGACGATCTTCGCCGCCACGACGAACGGCCCGCGGGGCGGCTACGGGGTGCCCAACGCGATCACGCGAGAGGTGCTCGCGGGCGCGCGCGAACCGGTCGACACCGGTCCCTGCGCACGCTGACCCGGGCGCTACAGTCCTCCGGCCTATGGCCAAGACGCTCGTCATCGCCGAGAAGCCGTCCGTGGGGCGCGATCTCACGCGCGTGCTCCCGGGCTCGTTCACCAAGCAGGACGGCTATCTCGAGTCCGACGACCACGTCGTCACCTGGGCGGTCGGCCACCTCGTCCAGCTCGCCGAGCCCGACGAGTACGACGCGAAGTACAAGAAGTGGAAGATGGCCGACCTGCCGATCGTGCCCGACCGCTTCCGGCTCGTCGTGCGCGACGAGCGCTCGCGCAAGCAGATGACGGTGATCCAGCGCAACCTCGTGCGCGACGACGTCGGCGAGGTCGTCAACGCCTGCGACGCCGGGCGCGAGGGCGAGCTGATCTTCGCCTGGCTCTACGAGAAGGCCGGCGCCAAGAAGCCCGTGCAGCGGCTGTGGCTGTCCTCGATGACCACCGGCGCGATCAAGCAGGCGTTCGGCGCGCTGCGGCCCGGCGAGGAGTTCCACAAGCTCGAGGCGGCCGCGCGCTCGCGCTCGGAGGCCGACTGGATCGTGGGCATGAACGCCACCCGCGCCGCCACCATCCGGCTGCGCTCCTCGTTCGACGGCGCCGTCTCGCTCGGCCGCGTGCAGACGCCGACGCTGGCGATCATCGCCCGTCGCGAGGTCGAGATCCGCGAGTTCAAGCCGGAGAAGTACTGGCTCGTCGACGCGACGTTCGAGCCCACCGAGGGCGAGAAGGGGCGCCGCTATCAGGGCCGCTTCCACGCGGGCGCGAAGCCGCGCATCAAGTCGGCCGAGGAGGCCGAGGCGATCGTCGCCGCCGTGCGCGGCCAGGCCGGGCTGATCACGAAGCTCGAGACGACGACGAAGAAGGAGCGCGCGCCGCTCCTCTACGACCTGACCTCGCTCCAGCGCGACGCCAACACGCGCTACGGCTTCTCGGCCCGCCGCACGCTCGCGGCCGCCCAGCGGCTCTACGAGGAGCACAAGGCGCTGACCTACCCGCGCACGAACTCGCGCTTCCTCTCCACCGACATGGTCGAGGAGATCAAGCCGACGGTCGAGGGCGTGGGCAAGAACCCGGTCTACGCGGCGCCGGCGCGCTACGTCATGGACCTCGACGTCCTGCCGCTCGGCCGTGTGATCAACGACGCCAAGGTCACCGACCACCACGCGATCATCCCGACGCGCTCCGAGCACCGCACGGACAAGATGAGCGACGACGACAAGAAGATCTACGACATGGCGGCCCGTCGCTTCCTCGCCGTCTTCCATCCCGACGCGGTGTGGGAGAACACGCGGCTCGAGACCACCGTCGCCGAGCACATCTTCCGCACGCGCGGCCGCGTCCTGCTCGAGCCGGGCTGGCGCTCCGCCTACGGCGAGGTCGCCGCCGGCGGCGGCGAGGCGCGCGAGACGGACGACGACGAGGTCGACCAGACGCTGCCCAAGCTCGCCGCCGACGAGCCCGTCGACACGCGCGAGGTCGACGCCGCGGAGAAGGAGACCAAGCCGCCGCGGCGCTACTCCGACGCCTCGCTGCTCGGCGCCATGGAGACCGCCGGCAAGCTCGTCGACGACGACGAGCTGCGCGAGGCGATGAAGGACTCCGGGATCGGCACGCCGGCCACGCGCGCGGCGATCATCGAGCGCCTCATCGACGTCGGCTACGTCGAGCGCGACGGCCGCGCGCTGGTGTGCACGGAGAAGGGCCTGAACGTGATCCGCCTGCTCGACGGGCACGCGCTGACGTCACCGGGCATGACCGGCGACTGGGAGCACCGGCTGTCGAAGATCGAGCAGGGCGAGGAGGCGCGCGAGCGCTTCATGGCCGACATCGCGGAGTTCGCCCGTTCGACTGTCGGCGAGCTCGACGCGAAGCTCAAGGAGGTGCGCATCCCGCGCGCCAACCTCGGGCCCTGCCCGGTCTGCGGGCACGACATCGTCGAGAACCGCAAGGGCTTCTCGTGCTGGTCGCGCGAGGACCCGGGCTGCGGGTTCGTGATCTGGAAGAGCAAGGCGGGCAAGACGCTGCCGATCGCGGTCGCCAAGGAGCTGATCGCCACCGGCAAGACGGAGAAGGCGGTGACCGGCTTCAAGGGCCGCTCGGGCCGCTCGTTCCGCGCCCGCCTGGCGCTCGAGCAGACCGAGGAGGGCAAGTGGCGCGTCGAGTTCGACGAGCCGTGGGCCCGCGAGGGCGCCAAGCCGCCCGAGGCGGCCGAGGGGGACGCCGGCGAGGCCGAGACGCCGGCCACCGACGCTGCTGCGTCCGCCGAAGCCGCTTAGGAAAGCTGGTCGCCCGCCGACGGCGGGCGGAGGCGCGGGGTCGGCACGCGGATGTCGACCGGACCGGTCCCGACGTGCGCCTGAGCCACGAACGGCTCCCGGTAGCGGTGGGAGTACGCCTGCAGCCGCACCTGGTCGCCCGTGACGACGATCAGCGCGCCCAACCAACGGTCGGGCGGCTCAGCGTCGATCAGCTGGTTGAGGCGGGGGTCGCTGAGCAGGCGGTCGAAGTGCTCGGCCCTGGTGGTCTGAGAGCGGCGCACGGGCCAGTCGACGGTCGGCGCGAGCAGCCCGCGTGTGCTGCCAGAGGCGATCGCGCGCCCGGCCTCGCGCACGTCGATCTCGACGCTCGCGTGCCGGGCGCCGACCTTGTCGAGCAGCGTCGAGCGCTCGACCTTCCACCGCCGCTTCAGCTTGTCGCCCGGCTCGAGCGCGATCGGCGCCGTCGCCGGCGTGCACCGACCGGTGGGGAGGATCGTCTCGGGCTCGCGGTCCTCTTCGGTCTGCTGCTCCAGGACGGAGGCCTTCAGCGCCTGGATCGAACGCGACGGCCACGTGCGGCCCCGTCCCTGTTCGGCCGCGCGCCGCAGCAGCGCCGTCCCGGCCTGCCCGCAGCTGTCGGGCTCGAGCAGCAGCCGGCGGTCACGGCGGTTGACGATGGTCGCGTCGATCACGAAGCCGCGCTGCGCGTCGGACAGCTTCGCCTCGACTCCGATGCCCGTAGCGGCGGTGGGTGTCAACGCGCCCCGGGGGAACGGGTCGTCGCCACCGGGCAGGGCCAGGGCCGTGCCGACGACGGCGAAGCAGCCGAGGACGGCGATGAGGAGCAGGCGCGTACGAAGGCGCATCCACTCGTCATCGGCGGGCTCGGAGGACCCCTTTACCACTCCGGGGTCAGCGACGGTCGACGCGAGCGCGCTGCGTTCCGACGATGCTGGCCAGCACGGCAACGGTGCACACGATCGCCGCCCCGGGGACGTGCTCACCGAGCACGAGCGCCGACAGCGCGAGCGTGAGCGGCGTCTGCAGCAGCTGGGTCTGGCCGGCCTTGGCGACGCCGCCCGCCGACAGGCCCGCGTACCAGGCGAAGAAGCCGAGGAACATCGAGAACAGCGACACGTAGGCGAAGCCGAGCCACGCGTCGGTGCCAACGCCGCCCTCCCACGGCGCGAACGCGAGCGCGACCGGGAGGCTGAGCGGCACGGCGAGGAGCAGCGCCCAGCAGATCGTCTGCGGGCCGCCGAGCGTGCGTGAGAGCGCGCCGCCCTCGGCGTAGGCCAGCGAGCACAGGACGGTCGCGATCAGCAGCTCGACGTCGGCGAGCTCGATCGCGCCGAGGCCGCGCGAGCCGATGAACGCGAGCACGGCGACGAGCCCGAAGCCGGCCGCGACCCAGAAGCCGGTGGACGGCGACTCGCCCGCGCGCAGCACCGCGAACACCGCCGTCCAGGCCGGCAGCAGCGCGATCACGACGGCGCCGTGGGTCGCGTCGACCTCGCGCAGCGCGAGCGCCGTGAAGAGCGGGAAGGCGGCCACGACGCCGAACGCGACGATGGCCAGCGAGCGCCACTGCGCGCCGTGGGGCCGGGGCGCGCGCAGCGCCCGCAGCACGATCGCGGCGAGCGCGGCCGCGACCGCCGCGCGGCCGAAGGAGACGAACCACGGGTCGAGGTCCGCGACCGCGAGCCGGGTCGCGGGCAGCGAGAACGAGAAGATGGCGACGCCGAGCGTGGCGAGCAGGAGGCCGCGGATCTCGGCGCGGCGGGCGGGGCTGCGGCGGCCACCTTCGGCCGATGCCGCTATCGCTTCGTCGCCGATAACGTTACTCTGTGTAGCCACGCCTTAGAGTAACGCAGCATGCCGCCCGACCGCATCGCCGCCGCCCTGCGCGACCTCGCCGAGACGCTCCCCGAGGGCGCGCGGCTGCCCTCCGTGCGCGATCTCATGCGCGAGCACGGCGCCTCGCCGGTCACGGTCCAGCGCGCGATCGCGTCACTCGCCGCAGAGGGGCTCGTCGTGCCGCGGCCGGGGCGGGGCACGTTCGTGGCGGCGCCGCCCGCTCGCAACGGCGCGTCCGATCTCGCGTGGCAGGAGGTGGCGCTCGGCGCGCCGCGCGGCGACAGCGGCGCGCTCGCGGAGCTGCTCGCGCTGCCCCCGGAAGGCACGCTCGCCCTCAGCTCGGGCTACCTCGACCCGCGCCTGCAGCCGACCGCGGCGCTGGCGGCGGCGCTCGCCCGCGCCGGCCGCCGCCCCGGCGCGTGGGAGCGCGGCGCGGTCGAGGGGATCGCCGCGCTGCGGGCGTGGTTCGCGCGCGAGGCCGGCGGTCGCTTCGCCGCCCACGACGTCGTCATCTGCCCGGGCGGACAGGCGGCGCTCGTCACGGCGGTGCGCGCGCTCGCCTCCCCCGGCGGCCCGGTCGTGGTCGAGTCGCCGACCTACCGGGGTGCGCTCGCGGCGGTGCACGCGGCAGGGCTGACCCCGGTCCCGGTGCCGAGCGACGCCGACGGCGTGCGCCCGGCGCTGCTCGCCGCCGCGCTCGAGCGCACCGGCGCCCGCGTCGCCTACCTGCAGCCGCTGCACGCCAACCCGCACGGCGCCGACCTGTCGGCGGAGCGCCGCGCCGAGGTGATGGAGATCGCCGCGCGCGCCGGCGCCTTCCTGATCGAGGACGACTGGGCGCGCGACCTCACGATCGACGGTCCCGCGCCCGCCCCGCTCGCCGCCGACGACGCCGACGGCCACGTCGTCTACGTGCGCTCGCTCAGCAAGGGCGCCTCGCCCGGGTTGCGGGTGGCGGCCGTCGCCGCGCGCGGGCCGGCGGGAGCGCGGCTGCGCTCGGCGCGCATCGTCGAGGACCTGTTCGTCAGCGCCCCGCTCCAGCTCGCCGCGCTCGAGCTCGTCTCGTCACCGGGCTGGCGCCGTCACCTGCGCGCGCTGCGGGCCGGGCTGCGCGAGCGCCGCGACGCGCTGGCCGGCACGCTCACCGAGCACCTCGGCCCGGAGGCGATCTGGCGCCTCCCGACCGGCGGGCTGCACCTGTGGCTGCGGCTCCCCGACGGCACCGACGAGCCGGCGCTGATCGCCGCGGCGGCGCGCGCGGGCGTGCTCGTCAGCGGCTGCCGGCCGAGCTTCGCGGCCGAGCCGACCGGCCCGCACCTGCGGCTGTCGTTCGGGGGCGCGCCGCCGGAGGTCCTCGTCGAGGGCGCCGGGCGGCTCGCGGCGCTGCTGCGGCGCTAGGCGTTCTCGAGCTCGGAGCGCGAAGCGCGAACCGGCTGGTGCGTGTCCGCGGGCTGACGCGGGCGCCGGACGAAGAAGCCGAAGAACACGCGGAACATCGCGCCGATCTCCGACAGCGCCTCCGCGAACGGGTTGCGCGGGGCGGGCTCCGCCGGGCGCACGATCCGCGCCTTCACCTCGGGGGCCGCGACGGTGCCGCTGTCACACGTCCACGCCACGAAGAGCTCGTTCGAATCGATCGCCTCGGCGACGGCGCTGGCGAGCGCGAGGTCGATGTCGGTGTGCTCGGCCGGTAGGTAGAGGTGGGACATGGGGGAGGGCTCCCGGGGGACGTGGACGGCGCTTGCTCTTGTAACGGAGTCCCACCCTCTCAACTTGAGCGATCCGCGACATAAATCTGGCCTAAGCGCACCGTCACGGCCGCTCCGTCGGACCCCCGCGCCACGATGAGCGGTCCGCATGCCGCTCACGCTCGTCACCGGACCCGCCAACGCCGCCAAGGCCGGCTACGTGCTCGACCGCCTCCGGGAGGTCCTGCCCCGCGAGCCGTTCCTCGTCGTCCCGACGAGCGCCGACGTCTCCCACTACGAGCGCGAGCTCGTGAGCGGCGGGGTCGTGTTCGGCGCCCAGGTGCTCACGTTCTCGCGCCTGGTGCGCGAGCTCGGCCGCGTCACCGGGCTGACCGCGCGGCCCCTCGGGCCGGTCGCGCGCGAGCGCGTGGTGCGGGCCGCGATTGCGGACGCGCGGCTGCGGGTGCTGGCGCCGTCGGCCGCCGCGCCGGGCTTCGCCGCCGCGACGGGAGCGCTGTTCGCGGAGCTGCAGCGGTCGCTGGTGGAGCCCGCGCGGTTCACGCGCGCGCTGCGCTCGTGGGGCGGCGCGCCCTACGCCGACGAGCTGGCCGCGCTGTACTCGGTGTATCGCTCGCGGCTCGAGGCGCTCGGCCGCCCGGACCGGGAGGGCGAGGCGTGGGCGGCGCTCGACGCGCTGCGCGCCGACCCGGCGGCGTGGGCGCGGCGGCCGGTGTTCTTCTACGGCTTCGACGAGCTGACGCGCGCGCAGCTCGACGCGGTGGAGACGCTCGCGCGGGTGGCCGAGGCCGACGTCTGGGTCACGCTGCCCTACGAGCCCGGGCGCTACGCGCTCGCGGGCAGCGCGGCGACGGTGCAGGAGCTCGCGCCGCTGGCCGACGTGGTGGAGCTGCCGGAGCGCGCCGAGCACTACGCCGGCCCGGCACGGCCGGCGCTGCACCACCTCGAGCGCGGGCTGTTCGAGCCGGAGCCGGAGCGGCGGGCGCCCAACGGCGCCGTCCGGCTGCTCGAGGCGGGCGGCGAGCGCGCCGAGGCGGAGATCGTGGGCGCCGAGGTGCTCGAGCTGATGCGCGACGGCGTGGCGCCCGAGGACATCGCGGTGCTCGTGCGCGGCTCGGCGACCGCCGGGCTGTTCGCGCAGGTGCTGGCCGGCTACGAGATCCCGGTCGCGTGGTCGCGGCGCGTGCCGCTCGCCCGCACGCGGCTCGGCGCGGGCGTGCTGGCGGGCGCGCGGGCGGCGCTGCCGGGCGGGAGCGCGGAGGACCTGCTGACGTGGCTGCGGACGCCGGGGATGGTCGAGGCCGGCATGGACGCCGTCGACGCGCTCGACGCGCGGGTCCGCCGCGCCGAGGTCGCCGGCGCGCGCGAGGCGGCCGCGAAGTGGGCGCCGTGGGCGGTCGGCCGGCTCGACGCGCTGGCCGCCGCCGGGGCGGCCGGTGGCGAGGCGCTGCTCGACGCGCTCGTGGCCGAGGCGGCGGCGATCTGGGCCGCCCCGCACGCCCGCCGCGCCGACGTGCTCGGCCCCGAGGAGCGCGACGAGGCGCGGGTGGCGGCCGAGCTGCGCAGCGCCGCCGCCGAGCTGCGGGCGCTGGACCCAGCGCTGCTCGGCGACGCCCAGGAGCTGCTCGAGGCGCTCGGCGCGGTCGAGGTCCGCCAGGGCGGCGACGGCGACGGGGTGCTGCTCGCCGATCCGCTGGAGATCCGGGCGCGGCGCTTCCGTGCCGTGTTCGTGTGCGGCCTGCAGGACGGCGAGTTCCCCCGCCGGCCGGTGCCCGAGCCGTTCCTCGACGACGAGGCGCGGCGGGCGCTGAGCGCGGCCGCGGGGCTGCGGCTGCCGTTCCACGAGGACGTGCTGGACCGCGAGCGCTCGCTCTTCTACGCCTGCGTGTCGCGCCCGCAGGAGGTGCTGTTCCTGTCCTGGCGCTCGTCGGACGAGGAGGGTGAGCCGCTCGTCGCCTCGCCGTTCCTCGACGACGTGATGGGGCTGTTCACCGACGAGCTGTGGGAGCAGCGCGGGCGGCGGCTGCTGGCCGAGGTGACGTGGTCCCCGCGCGAGGCGCCGACCCCGCGCGAGCTGCGCCGGGCGCAGGCGGCGGCGCGCAACGAGCCCGACCCGCCCGCGCTGCCCGCGCCGCGGAGCGCGCCGGTGCTGGCGCAGCTCGCCGAGCGCCGGACCGAGGGCGCGCGGCAGCTCGAGACGTTCGCGGCCTGCGGCGTGCGCTGGCTGGTCGAGGCGCTGCTGCACCCGCACCGCGTGACGCCCGACCCGGAGGCGATGCGGCGCGGCTCGCGCGCCCACGCGGTGCTGGAGACGACGCTGCGCCGCCTGCGCGAGACGACGGGCTCGGCGCGGCTGACCCCCGCCACGCTGCCGGCGGCGCTGGAGGCGCTCGACGCGGCGCTGGCCGACGTGGGGCGCGAGCTCGAGGGCGCGCGCGGGCTCGCGGCGCGGCGGACGCTCGAGGCCGACCTGCAGCGCTACCTGCGCCACGAGGCCGAGCACGGGGCCGGGCTCGAGCCCGAGCACCTCGAGTGGCGCTTCGGGCGCGAGGACGATGCGGACGGACCGCTCTCGCTCGGCGAGCTGTCGATCACGGGACGCGTCGACCGCGTCGACGTCGGGCCGGGCGGGACCGCGATCGTGCGCGACTACAAGGGCGCGAGCGCGCCGCCGGGCGCGGGCTGGGCCGAGGGCGGGGCGCTGCAGGTCGCGCTCTACATGCTGGCGGCGCGCGAGCTGCTCGGGCTCGAGCCGGTCGGCGGCCTCTACCAGGCGCTGTGGGCCCGCGAGCCGCGGCCGCGCGGGCTCGTGCGCGACGACGTCGACGGCCGCTACGTGAGCACCGACGTGGTCGACGAGGCCGGGCTCGAGGCGGCGCTGGACGAGGTGCGCGAGCGCGCGCTCGAGACGGCGGCGGAGCTGCGGGCGGGGGCGGTGCGGGCGTGCCCGGAGCGCTGCTCGCCCAAGGGCTGCGCGTACCCGACGATCTGCCGGGCGGGCGGATGACCGTTGCCTTCACCGGCGAGCAGCGGGCGGCGATCGAGGATCGCTCCGGCTCCGCGCTGCTCGCCGCCAACGCCGGCTCGGGCAAGACCGCGGTGATGGCGGAGCGCACCGTGGAGGCGGTGCTGCGCGACGGCGTGCCGGTCGGCTCGATCCTCGCGCTGACGTTCACGGAGAAGGCGGCGGGCGAGCTGCGCGAGCGCATCCGGCGGCGCTTCCTGGCGCTCGGCGAGGAGGAGCACGCGCGGGCCGTCGACGCGGGCTGGATCGGGACGATCCACGGCTTCTGCGCGCGCGTGCTGCGGTCGCGCCCGCTGGCGGCGGGCCTCGACCCGCGCTTCGAGGTGCTCGACGAGGGCGCGGCCGAGCGGCTCGCGGGTGACGCGTTCGAGCGCGCCTTCGAGGCGTGGGCGGCGGAGCGGGGCGCGCCGGCGGTCGACGTCGCCGCGGCCTACGGCGCCGGCCTGCGCGAGATCGTGCTCGCCGCGCACTCGACGCTGCGCTCGCGCGGCGAGACGCGGCCGGTCCTGCCGATCCCGCCCGCGGCCGCCGATCCCGACCCGGCCGCGCTGGCCGCCGCACGGGCGGAGGCGGCGCGGCAGCTCGCGACCGCGGGCAACGGCAAGAAGGTCGAGGAGGCGCTCGACGCGCTCGAGGCGTGCGAGCGGGCCCTGAACCTGGGCGACGGCGTGCCGGTCCCAGCTGCGCTCGCGGCGGGCGAGCTCAAGAAGGGCAACAAGGCGCTGGGGACGCAGCCGTGCGAGGACTACCGCGCGGCGTGGACGGCGTACCGCCAGGGCTGCGCCGACCACCACGCGCGGCGCGCGCTGATCGAGATCGCGGCGCTGCTCGAGCGCTTCGGGGCGGAGTACGCCGCGGCGAAGGCGGCCCGCGCGGGGCTCGACTTCGAGGACCTCGAGCTCGGCGTGCGCGACCTGCTCGCGTCGGGGCCGGGCGAGCGCGAGCGCTGGGCCGAGCGGTTCGCGCTGATCATGGTCGACGAGTTCCAGGACACGAACCGGCTGCAGCTCGACATCCTCGAGACGCTCGAGCGCGACAACCTGTTCGCGGTCGGCGACGAATTCCAGTCGATCTACGGCTTCCGCCACGCCGACGTGACGATCTTCCGCGAGCGGCGGGCCGCGCTCGGCGAGGGGCGGGTGCGGCCGCTGACCGCGAACTTCCGCTCCCGCGAGGAGCTGCTCGACGTGCTCAACGGCGCCTTCGCGCCCCAGTGGGCGGAGCGCTTCGCCCCGCTGCTGGCCGGCGTCTCCTCCAACGGCAGCGGCGAGCTGCGCCTGTTCGACCCCGGCGAGCCGGCCGACGCCGCGCCGCGGGTCGAGCTGCTCGTCACCGACGCGCGCGGCTGGGAGGACGACGACCGGCTCGGGCTCGCGGGCGTGGAGGCGAAGCCCCACCGCCGCGCCGAGGCCCGCGTCGTCGCCCACCGGCTGCGCCGCGAGCTCGAGGCGGGGCGGGCCGCGCGCGACGTCGTCGTGCTCGTGCGCGCGACCGCGTCGCTGCGGCTGTTCGAGGAGGCGCTCGAGGAGCAGGGCGTGCCGACCTACGTGGTCGGCGGGCGCGGCTACTGGTCCCAGCAGCCGGTCCGCGATGGCCTCGCCTACCTCGCCGCGCTGGCCAACCCGCTCGACGAGGAGGCGCTCCTGGGCGTGCTCGCGTCGCCGTTCTGCGGCGTGGGGTCGGACGCGCTGATCATGCTCTCGGGCGGAGAGGGAGTGTGGGCGAACCTGCGGGCGGGCGTCCCGGAGGGGATCGAGGAGCGGGAGCGCGCGCGGCTCGCCGAGTTCGCGTCCTTCTTCGCGGGCGAGCGGGCGCACGCCGAGCGGCTGCCCGTCGAGGTGCTGCTCGAGCGGGCGCTGGCGACGACGGGCTACGACCTCGCCGTGCTCGCGCGCGCCGGCGGGGAGCGGCGGCTCGCGAACCTGCGCAAGCTGATGCGGCTGGCGCGCGACTACGAGCGGGCGGAGGGGCGCGATCTCCCCGGCTTCCTCGCCTACGCGGCGACGCGCGACGTCGGCGCGGCGCGCGAGGGCGAGGCGCCGCTCGAGTCCGAGGGGCTCGACGCGGTGCGGCTGATGACGATCCATCGCGCGAAGGGGCTCGAGTTCCCCGTCGTGTGCGTCGCCGACCTCGGCCGCCAGGGCGGCGGGCGGACCGAGCGGCTGATGCTCGGCGCCGACGGATCGGTGGGGCTGCGGCTCGCCACGCCCGGCGGCGGCGGGACGGTCCCCGCCCTCGCGCTCGAGCGGCTCGCCGCCGCGGCGGCCGAGGACGAGGACGCCGAGGAGCGGCGGCTGTTCTACGTCGCCATGACCCGGGCGTGCGAGCGCCTCATCCTGTCCGGCGCCGCCGACCCCGAGCGCCAGACCGCGCCCCGCCCCGGCGGGCCCCCGCTCGACTGGATCGCGCCCGCGCTCGTGGGCGCCCTCTCCGCCCAGCCGGAGCGGGTGGTCCACGGCAACTTCCACGGGCGGCCGGCCCGCGTGCTGACGCGCCTCGTGACGCCGGCGACGATCGCGCCCGACGCGCTGACGTCGCGCGGGCGCAGCGGCTCGCCCGGCACCGCCCTCCCCGCCCGGCCGAAGGTCATGCCCGGCCCGGCCGCGCGGCGGCCCGCGCCGCAGCGCCTCAGCTACACCGCGCTCGGCCAGTACGCGCGCTGCCCGTACCGCTTCTACCTGCAGCGCACGCTGCGCCTGCCGCCGGTCGCGCCGCCGCCTCCCGTGGGCGAGCCCGCCGAGGCGGCGCCGGGGCTCGATCCCCGCGTGCGCGGCGTGATCGCGCACCGGCTGCTCGAGGAGCTCGACTTCGCGCAGCCTGCCGCACCGCCGCCCGAGGCCGTGCTCGCGATCGCCGCGGAGGAGGGCGCCGAGCTCGCGCCCGAGGACGTCGAGGACCTGCGCGCGATCGTCGCGGCGTTCGGCGCGTCACCGCTGTGCGCGCGCGTGGCCGCCGCGGCGAGCGTGCGCCGCGAGGCGCCGTTCTCGTTCCCGCTCGACCCCGCGGGCGGCGCGCTCGTCAACGGCGTCGTCGACGTGTTCGCCCGCGGCGCCGACGGGCGCGTCCTCGTCGTCGACTACAAGAGCGACCGGCTCGGCGACTCCGAGCCCGACGCGGTCGTGGCCCGCGACTACGCGACGCAGCGCATCGTCTACGCGCTCGCCGCGCTGCGCGACGGCGCCCCCGAGGTCGAGGTCGCCTACGCGTTCCTCGAGCGCCCCGACGCGCCCGTCACCGAGACGTTCGGCGCTCGCGACGTCCCGGCGCTGGCCGAGCGCCTCACGCAGGTCGCCGAGGGCGTGCTCGAGGCCCGCCACCCCGTCGCGGCCGAGCCGCACCGCGCGCTGTGCGGGGACTGCCCGGGCCGCGCCACGCTGTGCTCGTGGCCGGAGGAGATGACGCTGCGGGAGCCGGCGCCGGCCTAGCCCGCGGCCCCGAGCCGCGCGACCAGCAGCCGCGGCGCGTCCGCGAGCACGAGCGCGGCGGCGCCCAGCACCTCCGCGCGCTCGCCGAGCGCGCTCGTGCGCGTCTCGACGGCCGCGGCCGACGGGGCGATCGCGGAACCCTGGATCGCCTCGCGCAGCGGGTCCAGCAGAACCGCTCCCGCGCCGGCCAGCTCGCCGCCGATCACGACGAGCTCGGGGTTCAGCACGTTGACCACCGACGCGATCGCCGCGCCGACCTCCGTGCCCGCCGACGCCACGGCGGCCACCGCCCCCGTGTCGCCCGCCCGCACGAGCTCGAGCGCCCGCGGCACGGTGACGCCCAGCGCATCGGCCACCGCGGCGGCGCTCGCGACCGTCTCCAGGCACCCGCGGTTGCCGCAGCGGCACGGCGCGCCGCCGGCGACCGCCCGCACGTGGCCGAGCTCGCCCGCGATCCCCAGCCGCCCGCGGTACGGCGCGCCGTTGAGGATCAGCCCGAGCCCGATGCCCGCCGACAACCGGACGTACGCCATGTCGCGCGCGCCGCGGGCCGCGCCGAAGCGATGCTCGCCCAGCGCGCCCACGTTGGCGTCGTTCTCGAGCCTCACCGGCAGCTCGAGCCGCGCTTCCATCTCCGCCGCCGGCCGCATCCCGCTCCAGCCGGGGAGGATGCCCTCGACGTAGGCGGTGCCGCTCTCGGCGTCGACCGGCGCCGCGAGCCCCATGCCGACCCCGATCACGTCGGCCGGATCGACGTCGGCCGTCGCGAGCAGCCCGCGCACGAGCTCGTGCGCGAGGTCGAGGCTCGCTGCCGGAGCGCCGTCGACCTCCGCCTCCGACCAGTCATCCGCGACCGGCTGCCCCGACAGGTCGCACAGGGCGGCGCGGATGTGCCGGTGGCCGAAGTCGAGCCCGATCGCGAACGCCGCGCGCGGCGCGAGGCGGACGCGGATCGGCGGCCGGCCCGCCGAGCGCGGCTCGTCGGCGACCGGTCCCTGCTCCAGGATCCCGGCGCTCTCGAGCTCGTCGAGCACGGCCGTCACCGTCGGCCGCGACAGACCCGCATCGTGGCCCACCTGCGTGCGGCTGCTCCCCGGCCGCCGGAACAGCGCCTCGATCACGCGCAGGCGGCTCAGATCGCGCTGGCTGGGGAGGTTGCTCGACAAACTCCGAACGACCGCTAGGCGTCCGCCGGCACCTTGGCCGGCAGCGGCGGGCCGTCGTAGCGCGGCGGCAGCTCGGGCGAGCGCCGCAGGTCGATGACCGCGTTGAGCTCCGCCCCGAGCAGCATGACCACGTTCGTCAGCCACAGCCACACGAGCAGGACCACCGCCGCCGCGAACGCGCCGTAGGTGGCCGAGTAGGACGAGAAGTTCGAGACGTAGAAGAAGAAGCCGGCGGAGGCGATGATCCACGCCACGACGCCGAGCACGGCGCCCGGCGTGAGCAGCTGGAAGCGCGGGACCTCGACGTTCGGCGCCGCGTAGTACACGATCGCGTAGACGAACATCGTGAACACGAGCGCGGCCGGCCAGCGCGCGATCAGCCACACGTCGGCGGCGACCTCGCCCAGGCCGATCGTGCCGAGGAGGTCCTCGGCGACGCTGCCGCCGACGAAGATCAGCACGAAGATCACGAGCGTCAGGACGAGCAGGAGCAGCGTCCATCCGATGTCGCGCGCCTTCTTGCGGACGAAGTTGCGCCCCTCTTCCACCCGCCAGACCAGGTTGAGCGCCCGCCCGGCGGCGCCGAACGCGCCCGACGCGCCATACAGAGACGTGAGGAGCGCGACGATCAGCGCGGTGAACGCGGTGCCGCGCTGGGACTGCGCCGATGACAGCGCCGACATGACCGTGTCGATCGTCTCCTCCGGAGCGCCCGCCTCGCGCAGGTAGCCGGCGGCGTCGGTGATGAGCCCCTGGCGCCCGAAGTAGCCGAGCGCCGCCACGCCGAACAGCAGGGCCGGGAACAGCGACAGCAGCGAGTAGTAGGTCAGGCCCGCCGCCCGGTCGGTCATCTCGTCGGCCTGGAAGCGCTGGAACGCGCGCTTGAAGTCGCCGGGCTCGACCCACTTCCCGACCCTGCCGTCGGAGGGGGTCATCTAGGCCTGCGGGCCGTTGCGCGGCGGCAGCAGCGCGTGGCCGTCCACCACGGCCTGGGCGACGTCGACGACGCGGCGCGAGCCCGAGCGCGCGTTCTCGCGCAGCAGCGTGAACGCCTGGCGCTCGTCGGTCGAGTGGCGCTCCATCAGGATGCCCTTGGCGCGCTCGATGACGATCCGGCGCTGGAGCGCCCCCTCGAGCTGGTCGACCTTGCCGGCGAGCTGGGCCGTCTCGCGGTAGCGCCGCAGCGAGATCTCGATCGCCCCCTGCACCGACTCCGGGTTCGTGCCCTCGACGTAGGCGGAGATGCCGTGCTCGGCCGCGCGGGCGAGGAAGTCGGCGTCGCCGTCGCGGACCGTCGCGATGACGGGCCCGGAGGCGAACTCGACCGCCTCGGAGATCAGCGACAGCGCGTGCTCGTCGTCCTTGTGGACCATGACGATGGTCAGGTTCGGGTCCTCGCGGGAGATCAGCTCGGCCGCCTCGGCCACCGAGACGGCGAACGGGATGACCTCGTGGCCGAGACCCTCGAGCGTCTCGCGCAGGCCCTCCAGCGTCGACTCGTCCTCATCGGCGATGAGCACTCGAAGGTTGGTTTCCATTCCGGTCTTTGGCATCTGCTTATCGCGGCCCCGGCCCGCAGTAGAATGGATCTCGGCTCGGCCTTGCAACCCGTCGACGCCGTTTCGCGCCCCAGCGACCCGGCGCCCCTATCCCGTCGTACAGCAGGTAGAGGGGCGTTGGAGTCCATAAACGATCAAGCCAAGCAGGAGACGAGCGGACCCGGAGCATATGCGGGTGCGTCGAATGGGTCGTCCGCAAGCGGACAGCCCTCGCCGAATCGTGTCGCGCGAGCGATCGAGGACCGGCGCCTGCTCGAGCGCTACCACCACGAGGACGATCCGGCAGCGCGCGAAGCGCTCGTTGAGCGCTTCCTTCCCCTTGCGCGTCAGCTCGCCCGCCGCTACCAGCGCGCCGGCGAGCCGCTCGACGACCTGATCCAGGTCGCCTCGCTCGGCCTCCTGAAGGCGATCGAACGCTTCGATCCCGCGCGCGAGACGGCGTTCTCATCGTTCGCCGTCCCGACGATCCTCGGCGAGCTCAAGCGTCACTTCCGTGACAAGGGGTGGTCGGTGCGCGTTCCGCGCGACCTCCAGGAGCTCGCGGTGAAGGTCGACCGGGTGGGCGAGGACATGGGCCGCGAGCTCGGCCGCGCCCCGACCCCGGCCGAGATCGGCGAGCGCCTGAGCGCGACGCCCGAGCAGGTGCTGGAGGCCCGCGAGGCGGCCGGCGCCTACCGCGCGGTCTCGCTCGACCGCCCCCGCAACGAGGAGGACGACGAGGGCGAGCTCGCCGACGCGTTCGGCCGCGAGGACCACGGCTTCGCGATCGCCGAGGACGCCGCGACCGTGCAGCGCCTGATGCGCGTGCTGTCCGAGCGCGAGCGCGAGGTACTGCGGTTGCGCTTCGCGGAGGACCTCACGCAGTCCGAGATCGGCGACATCGTCGGCGTCTCGCAGATGCACGTGTCGCGCCTGATCCGGCAGTCGATCGCACGCCTGCGCGCGGAGGCCGAGGAGCGGTAGCCTCCCGGCGCGATGGAGCACTGGGACCTTCCAGGCCTCGACGTCGAGCCGCACAGCCCGCACATCCTCGCCTCGCACCGCGGCGAGGCGCGCTCGATCGTGCTGCGGCTGCCGGCCGGCGAGTCGCTGCAGGAGCACCAGGTCCACGAGCGCGCGCACGTCATCGTGATCGACGGCGAGGTCGAGATCGGGCTCGACGGCGGCGACGCGGTGACCGGCGGGCGCGGCCTGCTCGCGGTCTTCGACCCCGGTGAGCGCCACGAGGTCAACGCCGTCAGCGACGCGCTGCTGCTGCTCGTGCTCGCGCCCTGGCCCGGACCGGGCCACCCCGGCGCGCGCGACGCCTAGTAATACGGCCGCTTGCCGTGGCGCCGCTTCGGCGGCATCCGCGTGCGCCGCTTCTCGCGCTGCGCCGACTGCAGCCGCTCGAGCACCTCGTCGGACCACTCGTGCGTGCGCAGCAGCATGTAGCGGGCGGTCACGACGCGCATGTAGGCGTCGGTCTCGCTCTCCCCGCGCTGCACGAGCTCGGCCGCGTTGAGCATCGCGGTCACGGGCTCGTAGTCCTCGTCGAACCACAGCCGCGCGACCTCGCCGCGGTCCATGAACTCGCGGCGGCCCTGCATGGCGCGGAAGCCCCACGCCTCGACCCCCTCGGCGAGGATGCCGTAATCCCACGGGTCCGAGGGCTTGATGCGCGCCCGCCGCTCGGGGTCCAGCGGGACCCGCTCGCGGAACAGTCGCTCGTGGCCCTTGACGGGGAGGTCGGAGATGCGCACGTCGTGGCCCGGGCCGACGCGCGTGTGCACCTCGGTCACGTAGGCGTCGATGTCCTCGCGCCCGAGCGAGCGGGCGACCGAGACGCGGTGGTGGCCGTCGCGCACGAAGTGCAGCTCGCCGATGCGGTACACGGAGATCGGCGGGAACGACTGGCCGCGCCGCTGGGCCTCGGCGATGCGCTGCCAGCGGGCGCGCACGCGCGGGCTCATGGGGCGGAAGGCGCGGTCGAACTCCTTCGTGCGGTCGACCGTGCCGACGATCGAGTCGAGCGGAATCGTCTGCAGCCCGATGTCGTTCTCCGAGACGCGGCCGAGCGCCTCGACGACCTCCTCGAACGGGAGGATGTAGCCGACGTCGTCGGGCTCGAAGCGCAGGCGGCGGGCGAGGTCGGCGAGCATGCGCGACCGGCGCGCCCGGGCGAAGTCGCTCTGCGCGTCCTCGGCGGGGAAGCCGGTGCCCACCGCTGTCGGCCCGTGGCCCGCCTTACGGGCCGGCGCTGACGGCGTCGCCGTCGAGCGCGTCGTCGAGCGACCGGACGAGGGTGAAGACGCCGTCAAGTCCGGTGATCTTGAAGGTCTTCACGATCGTTTCATTGTCGCAGACGACGACGAGCTTTCCGTCGCGCTGCTTGAGGCGCCGGTGCGCCCCGATCAGCACGCCGAGGCTCGAGGAGTCGATGAAGGTGGTCGCCGTGAGGTCGACGATCAGGCGGGCGACGCCGTCGTCGATCGGCTGGCTCATGCGCTGCTTGAACTCCGGCGCCGTGAACAGGTCGATCTCGCCGGCCACCGCCACGATGTGCGTGTCGTCGCCGACCCGGCGGTCCTCGATCTCGAACTCGATCGCCATCACGTCGGGTAGGCGAGTCGGACGTCGAGGAACTCGGACTCGCCCTCGGGGCGGACCGCGATGTCGTCGGCCAGCTGCTCGATCACGTTGCCCACACCCGGCACGGTCGCGTCGACGAGCAGCGCCTCGCCGCCGCCGGGGCGGAGCGGGCCGATGCGGAGGAAGAGCGTGCGGTCGCCCGTCTCGAGGTCGACGTCGACCGAGGTGGCGCTGACGTGCGTGGGCGCCCGCGAGGCGATCAGGTCCGCCACGAGGACGGCGTCGTCGAGGCGGTCGAGCGGAAGGTCGGCGCGGGCGGCGAGCATGCCGACGACGCGGCGCAGCACCGGCCCCACGAGCGGGCCGCTGGCGATGGACACGCGCGTCGTGCCCGACGAGGCGGTCGGGGCCGCTTCGGCCCCGCTCACGCTGCCTCGATCACGGGCGCGAAGGACATCGCCACCCGGCTGCCCCGCGAATCGGAGCCGTGAGTGATCTCGAGGTCCTCGGTGAGTGCCGCGATGAGCGGCAGCCCGAGGCCCGGGCCTCCGCTGTCGGGGCTCGGCCGGAGGCCGCGGCCGCGGTCCTCGACGATGACGAGCATCCCGCGCGGGCGCGGGCGCAGCTCGACGCGCATCGCGTTCTGCTCGTCCGCCTCCGAACCGGTGTAGGCGTGGCGCACGACGTTCGTGCACGCCTCCGTGACGGCGAGGCGCATGTCCTCGACGAGGCGGCGGGGCAGGGCGAGCTCGTCGGCGATCGCCTCGAGGGCGCGCCGGACGACGGCGATGTTGCGAGCACGGGCTGGAAGCGACAACCGCACGGGGGAGGGTGTCGCCTGTACCGGGCTCCAGCGCTCGGAAGCGGGGGAGATCTGGGGCTGGGCACGCATGGCAGAGATTCGAGTACCCGCAACGGGTCCGCGGTAACCGACTTATGCGGCGCGCCGCGTGGCGCTCGCGACGTTCGAGCGCTCGTCCGCGGCGGCGGACTGCTCGTTGGCGCGCGCGCACAGCCACGAGAATCCGGCCTGGAACGCGTCGTTGCCCGCCGACGCCGCCAGCACGGTGGCGACGGTGCGGCCCGCGGCGGGGGAGTGCATGCGCAGGCCGACGAGCGCGAGCGCGCTCCACGCGCCCATGCAGCGGGTGCAGGTCATGAGCTCGCCGACCGCGTAGCGCAGCCGCCGGCCCTTGGGGCGCTTGCCGTCGCCCTCGTCGGTCACGAACGGCTCGCGCAGCCAGCTCTCGGCCTTGTCGTGGACGATCAGGCGCGAGAGCGAGAACGCGGCGGCCGACAGCGGCACCAGCTCGGCGCGCGGGATCGGCTCGCGCCCGCGCGAGCTGGCGGCGAGCGCCGCGAGCAGCGATCCGAACGCCAGCGAGATCGCGGCGTAGTCGGTCGGCTCGGTCGGTGTCTGGGAGACCGGCTTCAAGTCAGATCGACGGGGGCGCCGGATCCGGCGGCAGCGGCGTCGGATCGGGCGTCGGCGCCGGCGGCGACGGATCGGGCCCTGGACTGGGGCTCGGACCTGGGCCGGGCGGCGCGGGTGTGGGGGGTCGCGGGTCCATCGCTGGTGGCCTACCCACGTGGCGGCGCCCTTAACGCGACCGAGGCGCCCGGGGGCGCCTCGGAGCATGAGGAGGAGGGTGATGGAACGTGGTTCGTCTTCCCCGCCTCCCGGCGGGTCAAACCATGCGCCGGTTGGCCAGCTTCTCGGACTCCGGCTGGGGCGCGCTCTCGCCGCTCCCGCCGCTCTCGCCGCCCTCGCCCTCGCCGGGGCGGACCGGAGCGCCGCCCTCGGAGCCGCCTTCGCCCCCGCCCTCGGGGTCGCGGACGGTGTGGCCCTGCTCACTCTGCTCGCCCGCGTGCTCGCTGGTGTCGCCGAGCGGGGAGTCCTCGTCGGCGGCGGCCATGTTGGTCGGCGCCGTGTCCTCGCTGGCCTGGGCCTCGGAGGGCTTGCTCTTCTTCGTGGCGTTGAGCACGAGGAAGGTGACGAAGCCGCTGACGAGCAACAGCACAAGAACGATGGGGATCACGTATTCCATGGACGTTGCCTACCCGCGGGCGTTTGCCCGCTAATCCACGCGGCGAGGAGTAAGGAGAGAAAGCAACCGGAAGGAGCACACCCATGGCGGGCAAGCTCGATGGCAAGAAGATCGCGTTCCTGGTCGCGCCCGAGGGCGTCGAGCAGGTGGAGCTGACCGAGCCCTGGAAGGCGGTCGAGGAGGCCGGGGGCAGCGCGGAGCTCGTCTCGACCGAGTCCGGCGAGGTCCAGGCCTTCAACCACCTCGACAAGGCCGACACGTTCACGGTCGACCGCACCGCGGCGGACGCCGACGCGTCGGACTACGACGGGCTCGTGCTGCCCGGCGGGGTCGCGAACCCCGACTTCCTGCGCATGGACGAGGACGCGGTCGCCTTCGCGCGCGCCTTCTTCGAGGCGGCCAAGCCGGTCGGCGTGATCTGCCACGGCCCGTGGACGCTCGTCGAGGCCGAGGTGCTCAAGGGCCGCACCATCACCTCGTGGCCGTCGCTGCAGACGGACATCCGCAACGCCGGCGGCAACTGGGTCGACGAGGAGGTCGTCGTCGACGAGGGCCTCGTGTCCTCGCGCAACCCCGACGACCTGCCGGCCTTCTGCGCGAAGATCGTCGAGGAGTTCTGCGAGGGCGAGCACGAGGCGCAGGCGCGGAGCGTCGGCGCTGAGGCGTCTTGAGCATCGCGATCGTCGACATCGACGGCACGCTCGTCGACACGAACTACCAGCACGCGATCGCCTGGTACCGGGCGTTCCGCGCGCACGGGTTCGTGGTCCAGCTGTGGCGGATCCACCGCCACATCGGCATGGGAGGCGACCAGCTGGTCGCCTCCCTGATCGGCGAGGAGGCCGACGCCGAGCACGGCGACGGCATCCGCGACGCCGAGAAGCAGGCCTACATGGCGCTGATCGACGAGGTCGCCCCGCTCGAGGGCGCGCGCGAGCTGCTGCTCGACCTCAAGGAGCGAGGCCACACGGTCGTGCTCGCGTCCTCGGCGAAGGCCGAGGAGGTCGAGCACTACCTCGAACTGCTGGTGGCGCGCGACCTCGCCGACGACTGGACGACGTCCGCCGATGTCGAGGAGACCAAGCCCAAGCCGGACCTCCTGCTCGCGGCCCTCGAGAAGGCCGGCGGCGACGATGACGCGGTGATGATCGGCGACTCCAAGTGGGATTGCGAGGCCGCGAAGCGCGCGAAGATCCCGAGCATCGGCGTGCTGACCGGCGGCTTCAGCCGCGAGGAGCTGCTCGAGGCGGGCGCCGCCGAGGTCTATGAATCGATCCCCGAAATGCGTCGCGGCCTCGCGGAGTCTCCGCTAGGCTGAGCTGTCCCGGCGTGGGCCGGGGAGGGGGAAGCGCCCACACGAGAGGCTTGGAGATCGAGGCGAGTACGAGGGACGATGGCGCGGCAGGCTCGCGCGCCCAGGAGGACCGTCGGCTCCTCGTGCGCTACCACCGCCACGGTGATGTGGCCGCACGCGAGGAGCTCGTGCAGCGGCTGCTCCCGCTCGCGCGCCGGATGGCGCGCCGCTACCGCCGGTCCGACGAGCCGCTCGACGACCTCATCCAGGTCGCCACGCTCGGGCTGATCAAGGCGATCGACCGCTTCGATCCCGCGCGCGAGACCGCGTTCTCGTCCTACGCGGTACCGACGATGCTCGGCGAGCTCAAGCGCTACTTCCGCGACAACGGCTGGGCGGTGCACGTCCCGCGCGGGATGCAGGAGCGGGTCATGCAGGTCGACAACTGCGTCAAGGACATGTCGCGCAAGCTCGGCCGCTCGCCGTCGGCCCAGCAGGTCGCCGAGACGCTCGACCTCACGATCGAGCAGGTGCTCGAGGCGATGGAGGCGGCGTCCGCCTACGACGCGGTCTCGCTCGAGTCCTACCGCTTCGGCGACGAGGGCGACGGCGAGACCTATGCCGAGTCGATCGGCTCCGAGGACGAGCGCTTCGAGCTCGTCGAGTACGGGGCGACGATCGCCCCGACGCTGCAGGCGCTGCCCGCGCGCGACCGCATCGTGCTGCACCTGCGCTTCGTCGAGGACCTCACGCAGGCCGAGATCGCCGAGCGCGTCGGCGTCTCCCAGATGCACGTCTCGCGGCTGATCCGCCGCGCGCTCGAGCGGCTCCGCACGGTCGCCGAGCACGCCGGTTGAGCCGTTTCGCCACCGGGTAGGGCATATGTAACGTCGCCGAAGGCGAGTTCTGCGAGAACTCGCCTGGCAGGCGAAACCCTTTATGGGAGGTTCCGACCATGGGCATTACCGACAAGATCACCGGCCGCGTCAAGAAGGCCGCGGGCGACCTCACCGACGACGCGTCCCTGCGCAATGAGGGCCGCAAGGAAGAGCGCAAGGGCGAGGCGAAGGAAGAGCTCGCCGCCGCGCACGAGAAGACCGACCGCAAGGCCGAGGAAGTCGCCGACCTCGAGCGCAAGACCTGAGCATGGAAACCCCTGAAGAATCGGGGGCCGGCTACCCCGAGGAGCAGCCCGAGGGCGTCGACGACACGCCCTCGCGCGATCCCGAGCAGGACCCCTCGGGCGGCGGCGACGAGCGCGCCCCCGACAACGAGGACGGCACCGCGACCGGCAACCCGGACGCGGCGGGCTAGGCTGGCGCGAGCCGCAACGCCAGCATCGCCACGTCGTCGCGCGGCGGCCCCGGCAGCGCTGAGAGGGCCGCGTGCGCGACGTGGTCGACGAGCGCCTGCGCGCTCTCGCCCGCGGCGCCCTGAGCCACTTCGGCGAGCTCCTCGGGCGTCCACACGCGCTCCGGCGCCGACGCCTCGGTGACGCCGTCGGTGTAGAGCAGGATCGCGTCGCCGGGGCCGAGCTCGGTCGAGGTGTCGCTCAGCTTCGGGTCGTCGACCAGGCCGAGCAGCGTGCCCTCGGGGCCGAACTCCTCGATGGCGCCGCCGGCGCGCATCACGAGCGGCGCCGGGTGGCCGCCGACCGCCACCGATAGCCGCGTGCCGCCGTTCGAGCGGTCGAGGTGGGCCAGGGCGATCGTGCAGAAGCGCGTCGAGCCCTCGCTCAGCATCGCCTCGTTGACCCACCCGAGGATCGTGGCCGGGGAGTGGCTCCGCGCCGCCGCGGCGCGGATCGTGTAGCGCGCGAGCGCCGTCACCGCGGCCGCTTCCGCGCCCTTCCCGCAGACGTCGCCGATGACCGCGAACCAGTGGTCCTCGGTGGTCGCGAAGAGGTCGTAGAAGTCGCCGCCGACCTCGTGGTCCTCGCCGGCGGCCTGGTAGACCGCGCCCGCCTCGACGCCCGGCACGTCGGGCAGCACCGGCGGCAGCAGCGAGGCCTGCAGCGTCTGGGCGATCGCCGAGCGGGCGCGGTACAGGCGCGCGTTCTCGACGGCGGTCGCCGCCCGCAGCGCGAGATCCTCGGCCAGCCGCAGGTCGCCTTCGTGGAAGCGGCGCCCGGACTCCGCGCTGACGAACGTGATCGCGCCCAGCACGCGGTCGCGGACCTTCATCGCCACGACCATCGCCGAGGACATCCCGAGCGCCCGGATCATCCGGAGGTGCTCCGCGTCCTGCGCGGCCTGCACGAGCAGCGCCTCCGGGATCTCGGGCCACAGCTGCGACTCGCCCGTGCGCAGCACCTCGTAGACGCCGCGGTCGGAGCGCGGGTCGGCGGGGTAGCGCTCCGCGAGCTCGCTGGCCATCACGACCTTGTCGCGGTCGACGTGCTCGACCGCCACCCGCTGGAGGTCGCCGCGCTCGACGGCGAGATCGACCGCGCACCAGTCCGCCACGCCGGGCACCGCGAGCCGGGCGATCGCGGTCAGCGTGCTCTCGTAGTCGAGCGAGTGGGCGAGCACGCGGCTCGCCTCGGCGAGGAAGCGCTGCGACTGCTCGACCTGCTTGAGCTCGGTGACGTCCTCGATCACGTTGATCGCGAGCCGCACGGTGCCGCTCTCGTCGCGCACGGGCCGCGCCTTGACGCGCGACCAGCGCGTCTCGCTGCCGCCGCGCTCGCGGAACTGCACGAGCATCGGCGCGGGCTCGTGGCCCATCAGCGCCTGGCGGCCGGGGAGGCTGCCGAGGTCGAGCGGCTCGCCGGCGGGCGTCAGCAGCTCCCAGCGGGCCATGATCTCCATCAGCGGCGCCTGCAGCAGCGCCTCGGCGGACTCGAAGCCGAGCACCCGCACGGCGGCGTCGTTGGCGTAGACGAGCGAGCCGTCGAGGCCCTGGGCGGTGATGGCGTCGGCGACGCCCTCGAGGATCGCGCGCAGGTCCTCGGCGACCAGCCGCTCTCCGAGCTGAGCCGCGCGCAGCTCGGTGACGTCCTCGCAGCTCACGAGCGACACCGGCGACCCGCCCGGCGCGTCGACGGTCTCGGCGGAGACGCGCAGCGTCCGTGCGCCGCGCGGCGTGTCGCAGGTCACGAGCGTCCCGCGCAGCCGCTCGCCGCGCGCGGCGCGCACGGCCGGCAGCTGGTCCTCGGCGAGCGGGCGCCCCTCCGAGTCGCGGCAGCCTTCGGCCGGCAGCCACGCCGAGGCGTGGCCGCCGACGGGATCCTCGCCGGCGAGCTCGGTCGCGGCCCGGTTGGCCGCGAGCACGCGGCCGCTCCCGGGCTCGACGATGACGACCGCGGCCGGCAGCCCGTCGAGCAACGGGCCGGGCCAGCGAATCTGCGACGCGCTCCTCGCGGGCGCGGACTTCCCCCTCACCCGCGGCAGTCTAGACCCGCCGGGGGCCGGACTAGGCGAGCCCTTCCGCCTCGTACTCGCGCAGGTAGCCCTCGAACAGGCGGCGGTGCCCCTCCTCGTCGCGGAGGATCGCGATGACCATGTCCTGCGTGACGAAGTCGAGCCCGTCGGTGAACTCGATCACGCGGTTGTAGTGCTCGATGGCGCCGGTCTCGGCCTCGATCACGCCCTTGATGACGTGGACGATGTCGGTCTGGTGCTCGGGCGGCTGCAGGTAGGTCTGCTCGGCCTGGAATTCCGAGGAGCCGGGGACGACGCCGTAGAGCTCCTTGATGCGGGCGGCGAACTGCTTCGCGTGCCCGAGCTCCTCCTCGATGTCCTGCTCGAGCGACTCGATGATCTCCTGGGCGCGGACGCCGTCCGGGTTGACCGAGTTGGCGATGTAGCTCATCACCGTCTCGATCTCCATCCAGTACGCCTTCTTGAGCAGCTCGAGCAGCTCCTCGCGCTCGGCCGTCTTGCCTTCCGAGAGGATGCCGGCGGTGGTCGTGGTGTGGGTAGCCATGATCATTGCCTCCTGATTTTCGAAGTCCACGGTGTTTCTACCCCATCCACGCGCGGGCAGGCCGGTGCCATGAGGATCGTCGTCACCGGCGCCACGGGCAACGTCGGCACCCGCGTGGTCGCCGCGCTGGAGCGCGACGAGCGCGTCCGGGAGATCGTCGCGATCGCGCGCCGGCGGCCCGCGGAGTCCCCGCCGAAGACGCGCCACGTCGCGGCGGACGTCGCCGCCGACCCGCTCGAGCCGCTGTTCGAGGGGGCCGACGCGGTGATCCACCTCGCCTGGCTGATCCAGCCGTCGCGCGACGCGGCGGCGCTCGAGCGCACGAACGTCGCGGGGACGCGGCGCGTGTTCGACGCCGCCGTCGCGGCCGGCGCCGGCGCACTCGTGCACGCGTCGTCGATCGGCGCGTACTCGCCCGGGCCGAAGGATCGCCGGGTCGACGAGTCGTGGCCGACCGAGGGCATCCAGAGCTCGTTCTACTCGCGCCACAAGGCCGCCGCCGAGCGCGCGCTCGACGCGATCGAGGCCGCCGGCGCGCCGCTGCGGGTGGTCCGCCTGCGCCCGGGGCTGATCTTCCAGCGCGGCGCCGCGACCGGGATCCGGCGGCTGTTCGCCGGCCCGTTCCTGCCCTCGCCGCTCGTGGATCCGCGCCTGATCCCGATCGTGCCCGACCTCCCGGGCCTGGCCTTCCAGGCCGTCCACGCCGACGACGTCGCGGACGCCTACCGGCTGGCCGCGCTCGACCCCATGGCGCGCGGCGCCTACAACGTCGCCGCCGAGCCCGTGCTCGACGTCCCCGAGCTGTGCCGGCTGCTCGGCGCCCGCCCGCTGCGGCTGCACACCGGCCTCGTGCGCGCGCTCGCAAGCGCGAGCTGGCGCCTGCGCCTGCAGCCGACCCCGCCGGGCTGGCTCGACATGGGCATCGGTGTGCCGCTGATGGACGTCACGCGCGCACGCGAGGAGCTCGGCTGGACGCCGCGCCACAGCGCCGGCGACGCGCTGCTCGAGCTGCTGGCGGGGATACGCGACGGGGCCGGCACGCCGACGCCGCCGCTCGACCCGCGCTCGAGCGGGCCCGCGCGGGTACGCGAGATCCTGAGCGGCGTCGGGCGCCGCTCGTTCTAGTCGGCGCGGACGACCGGGGCGAGGCCCTGCGGGAAGGCCTCGTCGTCCTGCTCGGGCTCGAAGCGGCGCATCGGGCGCATCAGGTCGCCGGGGCGGCCGGCGAGCGCGCGCCGGCGGCCGAGCGCCGACGCGTCGGGCGGGCTGCCGCGCAGCACCCACGAGCCGTCGACGCGGCGCGTGAGCTCGCCGCGCTCCGCGAGCTCGCCGAGCGCGGTCGAGACCGTCGGGCGGCGCGCGCCGACGAGCTGGCCGAGGATGCGGTGGGTCAGCGCCAGCGGCACGATCACGCCGTCGCCGGAGACGCGGCCCCAGCGCTCGGCGAGGTGCCACAGCAGAGCCTTCAGGCGCCGGTCGACACGCGTGAGCTGGGAGATCGCCTGCGTCGTGGCGAGCCGCAGCGAGCGCTCGCTGAGGCGGTCGAACAGCGCGGCGGTCACCTCGGGCCAGCGCGCGAGCTCGGCGGCGAAGCGGCGGTCGAGCACGGCGAACGCGGACGGGGACAGCACCGACCACAGCACGTCGACGGGCAGCAGGCTGCTGCTCGGCGTCTGCCACGGCCGCAGGAGGTCGCCGGGGCCGAGCAGCTCGGCGCTCACGTGGTCGGCGACGATCACCTCGCGCGCGACGACGCCCTCCAGGAGCAGCAGGCCGACGTGGTCGGCGCCCGCGCCCTCGAGCCGGGAGACGTCCCACACCCCGACGCCGAGGCGGTGCACGCGCACGACGAGCTCTCGCTCGGCTTCCGCGCGGCGCGGGCCGCTCATCAGACCGGCGAGATCCGGGTCCTCTTCGAGGAGGCGCACGGCATCTGCTGAGATGGTTTTCATTGCTAAGGCGCGTTTACCCTAACCCGCCCCGTCGCAGACGAGGCCTACTCGACAAATCCGGCGCGATCCACCTTGTGGTGGTAGCGCGCTCCCGCGACGCCGCCGAGCGCCGCGAACAGGAGGGTGCCGGCGAGGATCGCGAGGCTGGCCACGATGCCGCCGGTCGTCAGCGTCTCCGGCCCGACCGGCAGGCGCGGCAGGTTGGCTCGCTCGACGACGTTGTACTCGGAGCCGGCCGCGACCGCAAGGACGGCCAGCGCGAGCGTGATCAGCAGGCCGATCAGCCACGTGCCGATGCCCTGGCGCGCGCCGTCGAAGCGCGACATCCGCCCGGCGACGTAGCCGCCGCAGTAGTAGGCGACCGCGAGCACGGCGAGCAGCGCGATCGCGCCCGCCAGCGAGAGCGTCTCTGGCGACGCGGAGTCGGCGGCGTCGGAGGTCGTCTCGGTGAGGCCGATGGCAGCGCCGGCAGCGGCCAGCAGGCCGGTCAGGAGCACCGCGACGCCGACGGCGACGAGCCAGCCGAAGAAGGCCGCGCCCCAGTTGATCCCGCCGTACTCCTCGCGCTGGCGCGAGCGCACCTCGTGCATCGTCGTCCGGGTCTCGCCGGTCGCGGCGGCCGGCGCTCGCACGGCGGTCCGGTCTTCGGTCGCGCGGTCGTCCTCGATCGTCGCCGCGCTGCCGCCATTGGCGCTGCCACTGCGGTTCTTGAAGCGGTCGAACACCGGTGCCTCCCGATCTCTCATCTCTGGTCCCTGTGATGGATGGATCCCCGCCGCCTCACGCACGCAAACGCTTGCGGCTCCAGCGTTTAGGCGGATTCCGTAGCGGTGACCAAAGAGGTATATGCGCGTGATCAACGACGCCACGAACGGCCCGATCGCAGCGTTGTTCGACCGCGGCGAGCAGCACGGGTGCATCGCCCTCTCCGAGGTCGACGAGCTGGCCCAGGCGCTCGAGCTCGAGGACGACGACGTCGGCGACCTCTACGAGCAGCTCAAGGGCCGCGGCATCGACCTGCGCGACGACTGCGGCCGCGATGCCGAGCCGGCGCCCGTCGACGACGTGGCGCTCGCCAGCGCGACGACCGACACGCTGCAGCTGTTCCTCAACGAGATCGGCCGCCACCGGCTGCTCACGCCCGACGAGGAGATCGAGCTCGCCCGCCGCATCGAGCGCGGGGACCTGATCGCCAAGGAGCGCATGATCAACGCGAACCTGCGGCTCGTCGTCTCGATCGCCAAGAAGTACCAGGGCTCCGAGCTGACGCTGCTCGACCTCATCCAGGAGGGCATCCTCGGGCTGATCCGCGCCGTCGAGAAGTTCGACTGGCGCCGCGGCTACCGCTTCTCGACCTACGCGACGTGGTGGATCCGCCAGGCCGTCGAGCGCGGGATGGACGCGAAGGCGCGCACGATCAAGCTGCCGATCAACCTCGTGCGCAACCAGCGCAAGGTGGCGCGCGCCGAGAACGCGCTGTCCGCCAAGCTCGACCGCCCGCCGACGGACGCCGAGGTCGCGGCCGAGGCGCAGATCCCGCTCGCGGAGCTGCACGCGCTGCGCGACGCCGCGCGCACCGTGACGTCGCTCGACCGGCCGCTGGGCGAGGGCGAGGACGCCGCGTTCGGCGACCTGCTGCCGAGCTCCGAGGCGGCGCCCGAGGACCTCGTGCACATCTCGCTGTCGGAGGAGACGCTGCGGCGGGCGCTCCACGAGCTGCCCGACCGCGAGCGCACGGTCGTCGAGATGCGCTACGGCATCGCGGGCGGCGACCCCACGCCGCTGCGCGAGATCGGCCGCCAGCTCGGCATCACGCCGGAGCGCGTCCGTCAGATCGAGTCACGCGCGCTCGGCCGCCTCGGCCGCATGCGCGAGCTCGAGGCGCTGCGCCAGGCCGCCTAGTCGGCGGTCGGATCCCAGCGGCCGTCGTCGCCGACGCTGCCGGTCACCGGGTTCGCGTCCGCGGGGTCGCCCGCGCGGTCCGCGATGAAGGTCATGCGCACCTCGGCGCCCTGGCTCGTCGAGCCGCGCAGCTCGAAGGAGTCCGAGAGGGCGGCGATCAGCGGCAGGCCGAGGCCCAGGGCGGGCGCCTCGCGGCGCTGCGGGCGCGGCTTGATGCCGGTGCCCCAGTCGCGGACCACGATCGTCAGGCCGGCCTCGTCGGCGAGCATCTCGACCTCGAGCGTGCCCTCCTCGCCCTCGTAGGCGTGGACGACGACGTTCGTGCAGGCCTCGGTGACGGCCATCTTCATGTCCGCCACGACGGCCGCGTTGAACGCGAGCGCGTCGGCCATGCCGGCCAGCGCCTGGCGCACGACGCCGACGCCCTCGGCCCGCGCGGGCATCGTCAGGCGCACCTCGGGGACGACGGCAACGGTGCTGGTCATCCGCGGACTCCGGCGCGCGCGTGCTCGATCGCCTGCGCGCGGTCGCCGACCACGGGCAGCACGGGGACGAGCCCCGTGATGTCGAGGATCCGCTGCACGCCGGGTTCCACCTGATCGCCCACGCAGACGACATACCCCTGATCGGCGTCCAATGCACGCCGCCGCGCGTCGAGCAGCGCTCCGAGCACGGAGGAATCGACGAACGTGGCGCCGGTGAGGTCGACGACGACCCCTCCGCGGCGCTCGAGGGCCTCGTCCAGGCGCTCGCGCAGCGTGGGCGCCGTGTAGATGTCGTGCTCTCCCTCTACGACTACGACGACGACATCGTCGGCCGACTCGTCGAGGACGATCGGGTTGGCGTCCATTGCGGCACGCACAGTACCCAAAGCGCGAAGCGCCCGTAACGTCTCCGGTCGTGAGCGACCGCCTCGACCGCTACCGCTCCAAGCGAGACTTCGCGACGACGCCCGAGCCGGGCGGCGCCGAAGCGGGCAGCGAGGACGTCCGCGAGCGCTTCGTCGTGCACGAGCATCACGCACGCCGCCTGCACTGGGACCTGCGCCTCGAGCGCGACGGCGTGCTCGTCTCATGGGCCGTCCCCAAGGGGATCCCGCCCGATCCCGCGCGCAACCACCTCGCGGTCCACACGGAGGACCACCCGCTCGAGTACATCGACTTCTCGGGCGACATCCCGGCCGGCCAGTACGGCGCAGGGACGATGAAGATCTGGGATCGCGGGACCTACGAGACGCACAAGTTCCGCGAGGACGAGGTGATGATCACGTTCCACGGCGAGCGCCTGCACGGGCGCTACGTCCTGTTCCGCACGCGCGGGGACGACTGGATGATCCACCGCATGGATCCGCCCGAGGATCCGGACCGCGAGCCGATGCCCGAGCACGTGGCGCCGATGCTCGCCCGCACCGGGACGCTGCCGCGCGACGAGTCCGACTGGGCGTTCGAGATCAAGTGGGACGGCGTGCGCGCGATCGGCTACGCCGAGGGCGGGCGCCTGCGGCTCGAGAGCCGCAACGGCAACGACATCACGCCGCGCTACCCGGAGCTGCGGGCGCTCGGGCCGGCGCTGGGCGCGCGCGAGGCGGTGCTCGACGGGGAGGTCGTCGCGTTCGAGGGCGGCCGGCCGTCGTTCCAGAAGCTGCAGGGCCGCATGCACCTGACCTCCGAGCACGCGGTGCGGCGGCTCTCGCAGTCCGACCCCGTCGCCTACATCGTCTTCGACCTGCTCTACCTCGACGGTCACTCGCTGCTGGAGCTGACCTACGAGGAGCGGCGGGCGCAGCTGCTCGAGCTCGGGTTGAACGGGCCCACCTGGCAGACGCCCGCCCACCACGTCGGCGACGGCGCGCGTCTGCTCGAGGCGTCGCGCGCGCAGGGACTCGAGGGCATCATCGCCAAGCGGCTCGACTGCCCGTACACGCCCGGGCGGCGCGCGCAGGGCTGGGTCAAGGTCAAGAACATCCGCCGCACCGACGCCGTGATCGGCGGCTGGCTGCCCGGCGACGGCGGGCGCGCCGGGCGCCTCGGCGCGCTCGTGGTCGGCTTCTACGAGGACGGCGAGCTGCGCTACGCCGGCCGCGTGGGGACCGGCTTCACGCAGGCCGAGCTGGCGCGCATCGGCGGCCTGCTCGACGAGCGCGCGCAGGACGAGAGCCCGTTCTCCGGGCGGCAGCCGCCGCGTGAGACGCGCTTCGTCGAGCCGAGCCTCGTGTGCGTGGTCGACTACTCGGAGGTCACGAACGCCAAGACGCTGCGCCAGCCGTCCTACAAGGGCCTGCGTGACGACATCGAGCCCGAGGAGGTCGGCCCCCCGGACCCCGTTTAGGAGCCGGTCAAAGAAGTCGGCACGCCCGGTGCACCCGATCCGCGGCGCCTGTTCTTTGACCGACTCCTAGGCGACGCCGTAGGGGCCGCCGACGTCCCGGTGGAACGCCGGTCGCGGGTCGTCGGCCTGCGGCGGCTTCGGCTTCGCCTCGGTCGTCGCGCCGAGCGGCTTGATCTCCATCCCGGGCGGGAGCTTGACCTTGAACTTCTGGCCGCTCTCGGTCTTCAGCTCGTCGCGCTTGCGGTTGTCGGGCTCGTGCTGTGGCATAGGGCGATGGTAAGCGGTGCGGATGAAGTCGACGTAATCGTCGTCGGCGCCGGGCTCGCGGGCCTCGTCGCCGCGCGCGACCTGACGCGCGCCGGCCGCAGCGTCGCGGTGCTCGAGGCGCGCGACCGCGTGGGCGGGCGGACGCTCAACCAGGAGGTCGGTCCCGGCAAGGTCGTCGAGGCGGGCGGGCAGTGGATCGGGCCGACGCAGGCCCGGCTGGCCGCGCTCGCGGCGGAGCTGGGGGTCGAGACGTTCCCGACGTTCGGCGACGGCGAGCATCTGATCGAGATCGACGGCGAGCTGCGCCGCTACACCGGCACCGTCCCGAAGCTCGCGCCGCACGCGCTCGCCGACTTCGCCCAAGCCGGCTTCCGCCTCGACCGGCTCGCGCGCAAGGTGCCCGTGGCGGCGCCGTGGGCGGCGCGCCGCGCCGAGCGCTGGGACGCGCAGACGTTCGACACGTGGCTGCGGCGCAACCTGCGCACGCGCCAGGGGCGGGCGCTGATGGAGGGCGTCGTCGAGGCGGTGTGGGCGTGCCAGCCCGCCGACGTCTCGCTCCTGCACGTGCTCTTCTACGTCGCCTCGGCGGGCGGGTTCGAGGCGCTGATCGCGACCGAGGGCGGCGCCCAGCAGGACCGCTTCGTGGGCGGCTCGCAGCGGCTGTCGCTGCGCCTCGCCGAGGACCTCGACGTGCGCCTCGGCACGCCAGTGCGCTCGCTCGAGTGGGGCGAGCGCGGCGTGAGCGCAGGCGGCCTGCGCGCGCCGCGGGCGATCGTCGCGATGTCGCCCACGCTCGCGGGGCGCATCGCTTACGGCCCGGCGCTTCCGGCGCTCCGCGACCAGCTCACCCAGCGGACCCCGCAGGGCGTGGTGATCAAGTGCCACGCGGTCTACGACGAGCCGTTCTGGCGCCGCGAAGGGCTCACCGGCCAGGCGGGCTCGGACACGGGCCCCGCGAAGCTGGTCTTCGACAACTCGCCGCCCGACGGCTCGCCGGGCGTCCTGCTCGCGTTCCTCGAGGGCGCGCTCGCGCGCGAGCTCGGGACCTGGCCGGCGGAGCGCCGCCGCGAGGCGGTGCTCGGCACGCTCGCGCGCCTGTTCGGCCCGCGCGCCGCCCGCCCGGAGGCGTTCTATGAGCAGGACTGGGCGGCGGAGGAGTGGACGCGCGGCTGCTACGGCGCCTACCTGCCGCCGGGCGCGTGGACGACGTGCGGCGCCGCGCTGCGCCCGCCGATCGGCCCGCTGCACTGGGCCGGCGCCGAGCATGCCGAGCGCTGGAGCGGGTACATGGAGGGGGCCGTGCGGACCGGGGAAGCCGCCGCGGCCGCCGTGCTGCGCGCCTGACCGTTTGTCATCGCCGCGCGCCGGGGAAGTTTGTTGACATGACAACTATCGAGACGAAGAGCCGCCGCCTGGCGGATACAGAGGTGTTTCCGATCGGCCTCGGCGCGATGCCGATGGCCCTGTCCGGGAGACCGCCCGAGGAGCAGTCGATCCGCGCGATCCACGCCGCGCTCGACGCCGGGATCAACCTGATCGACACCGCCGACGCCTACTGCAAGGACGAGGACGAGGTCGGCCACAACGAGCGCCTGATCGCGAAGGCGCTGCAGGGCCGCTACGACGACGTCATCGTCGCCACCAAGGCCGGCCACATCCGGCCCGGCGGCGCATGGGAGCTCGACGGCCGCCCCGAGCACATCCGCGCCGCCTGCGAGGCGTCGCTGAAGGCGCTCGGCACCGACCGCATCGACCTCTACCAGTACCACCGCCCCGACCCGAACGTGCCCTACGCCGAGACCGTCGGCGCGTTCAAGGAGCTCCAGGACGAGGGCAAGATCCGCTGGATCGGCCTCTCCAACTGCACGGTCGCGCAGCTCGAGGAGGCGCTGGGCGTGGCGGAGATCGTCGCCGTGCAGAACCAGCTCTCGCTCGGCTACACCGGGCCGCTCGCCAAGGGCGAGGTCGACGCCTGCACGGAGCGCGGCATCGCGTTCCTGCCCTGGTCGCCGCTCGGCGGCATCGGCAACTCCGAGGACACCGGCGAGGTCGATCCGGTCAAGGCCGCCGCCGACGCGCACGGCGTCTCGCCGCAGCAGGTCGCGCTGGCGTGGCTGCTCTCGCTCGGCCCGACCGTGATCCCGATCCCCGGCGCGAGCCGCCCGGAGAGCATCACGGACTCCGCCCGCGCCGCCGTGCTCGCGCTCTCGGACGGCGAGCTCGAGGCGATCACGCAGGCCGCCACGCGCTAGGTGGATCTTGTCGAGGAGAGCGTGCCGCTGCGCGGCGCGGCGCTGCAGGTGCTGCGCCCGCGCGACGCGGAGGCGCTCCTCGACGAGCGGGCCTTCGAGCACGAGGAGTTCCTGCCCTATTGGGCCGAGCTGTGGCCGAGCGGCGTGGCGCTCGCGCGCCGCGTCGCCGCCCGCGCGCTGCGGGGCGCGCGCGTGCTCGAGCTGGGCTGCGGGCTCGGGCTGCCGAGCCTCGCCGCCGCCCTGGCCGGCGGCCGCGTGCTGGCGACCGACTGGTCGCCTCAGGCGATCGAGCTGCTGGCGGACAACGCGGAGCGCAACGACGCCGCGCTGGAGACCGCGATCGTGAATTGGGCCCACCCACCCGCGGCTGAGGCGCTCGTGGCGCGAGCGCCGTGGGACCTCGTGCTCGGCGCCGACGTGCTCTACGAGCGGCGCAACGTCGAGCCGCTGCTCGACCTGCTGCCGCGGCTGCTGGGCGAGCGCGGAGAGCTGTGGCTCGCCGACCCGGGCCGCGCGCCGCTCGACGACTTCCTCGCCGCGTTCGAGCGCCTGGCCGAGGACGCCGACGGCCCCGTGACGGTCTACCGTCTGCGCCCGGCATGACCACCGTCGTCCTGCTCCACGGGCTGCTCACCGACCACCGGCTGTGGCGCAAGGTCGTGCCCGAGCTCGACGGGCTCGACGTGCACGCGCCGACGCTGCCGCTCGGCTCGCACGAGATCCCGGTGCCGCACGCCGACCTGACGCCGCCCGGGCTCGCGCGGCTCGTCGCGCGGATGCTCGAGGAGCAGGACCTGCGCGACGTGCTGCTCGTCGGCAACGACACCGGCGGCGCGATCGCCCAGCTCGTCGCGGCGTACCACCCGGAGCGCCTCGGCGGGCTCGTGCTCACCAACTGCGACGCCTACGAGCGCTTCTTCCCCCCGCTGTTCCGCCCGCTGCAGCTCGCGGCGCGCGTGCCCGGAGGCGTGGAGGCGATCGCGGCGAGCCTGCGGGTCCCGGCGGCGCGGAGGCTGCCGATCGCCTACGGCAAGCTCGCCAAGCGCCCGATCGAGCTCGTGGTGACCGACGCGTGGGCGGCGCCGAGCCGCCGCGCGGAGATCCGCCGCGACCTGCGGCGGGTGCTGCGCGGCGTCGACTCCCGCCACCTGTTCGACGCGCTGCCGGCCCTGCGCCGCTTCGAGAAGCCGGTCACGCTCGCCTGGGCGCGCGAGGACCGGCTCGTGTTCCCGCCGTCGCTCGCCGAGCGGCTCGCGGCCGACTTCCCGCAGGCGAGAATCGAGTGGATCGAAGACTCGCTGACGTTCGTGCCCGAGGACCGGCCGGACGCACTCGCTGCAATTCTGCGTGCCGCTTCCGGTCTTTCGGCACAATAGGAGCATGCCTCGGTCGATCTGGAGCGGCGCGATCTCATTCGGGCTCGTCAACGTGCCCGTCAAGCTCTTCTCGGCGGTCTCGCGCAAGACCGTCCGCTTCCATCAGCTCAACGCCGACACCGGCCACCGGATCGCCCAGAAGCGGGTCGACTCGGTGACGGAGGAGGAGGTCCCCTACGAGAAGATCGTCAAGGGCTTCGAGCTGACCAAGGAGCGCTACGTCGTCGTCACGCCCGAGGAGCTCGACTCGATCGCGCCCGAGAAGACGCGCGCGATCGACATCGAGGACTTCGTGGACCTCGAGGACATCGACCCGATCTTCTACGACCACCCGTACTACCTCGTCCCCGACAAGGGCGCGGGCAAGGCCTACGCGCTGCTGCTCGAGGCGATGCGCGAGTCCGGCAAGGTGGCGATCGCACGGGTCGTGCTGCGCTCCAAGGAGCAGCTCGTCGCGATCCGCCCCGCCGCGGGCAACGTGCTGACGATGGAGACGATGATCTTCCACGACGAGGTCGTGCCCGCCGACGACCTCGACGACGTGCCCGAGGCGAAGGACCTCAAGACCTCGGACCGCGAGCTCAAGATGGCCCAGCAGCTGATCGACTCGCTGGCCTCGGACTTCGAGCCGTCGAAGTACCACGACGAGTACCGCGAGAAGGTCCTCGAGCTGATCGAGCGCAAGGCGGACGGCGAGGAGATCGCCATCCAGCCGCAGGAGGAGGAGCCGGAGAAGGTCCCCGACCTGATGGCGGCGCTCGAGGCGAGCCTCGCCGCGGTCAAGGACCCCGAGGCCGGAGAGCGAAGCAGCAAGTCGGACGGCAAGTCCAACGGGAAGGCCAAGACGGAGAAGAAGTCCTCCTCGCGCGCCAAGGCGGGCGCGAAGAAGTAGTTCCGGCGCACTCCGGGAAGACTCTCGTCATGTCTCCCCGGCTGCGCCGCGCCGACTGCTCATCCCCTGGCCTGACCCGGCGCAGGCAGGGCAAGGGCTTCACGTACGTCGACGCCGACGGCGAGCGGGTCACCGAGCCGGAGGATCTGGCGCGGATCGGCGAGCTGGGGATCCCGCCGGCGTGGAAGGACGTCTGGATCTGCCCCGACGCGCGCGGCCACCTGCAGGCGACGGGGATCGACGCCGCGGGCCGCAAGCAGTACCTCTACCACCCGCAGTGGCGAACGCGACGTGATGCCGAGAAGTTCGAGGAGATGGTGCGCTTCGCCCGCGCGCTGCCGAAGCTGCGCGAGCGGATCGACGCCGACCTCGAGGCGACCGGCCAGCTGACCCGGGAGCGGGTGCTGGCCTGCGCGGTGCGGCTGCTCGACCGCGGCTTCTTCCGCATCGGCTCAGAGGAGTACACGCTCCAGAACGAGTCCTACGGGCTCGCGACGATGCGCAAGGAGCACGTCACGCTGAACCCCGAGCACACCGGGATGGTGTTCGACTACCCCGCCAAGAGCGGCAAGCGCCGCATCCAGGGCGTCGTCGACCCCGACGCCTTCGAGGTCGTGGCCGCGCTGAAGCGCCGGCGCGGCGGCGGGCCCGAGCTGCTCGCGTACAAGAACGGCCGGCGCTGGTGCGACGTGCGCTCGCCGGACATCAACGAGTACCTCAAGGACGCCACCGGCGACGACTTCTCGGCCAAGGACTTCCGCACCTGGGCGGCGACGATGCTGGCGGCGATCGCGCTCGCCGTGTCGGGCGAGGTGGCGGGCAGCAAGACCGGCAAGAAGCGCGCGGTGGCGCGCGCGGTCAAGGAGGTCTCGCACTACCTCGGCAACACGCCCGCGGTCTGCCGCGCCTCCTACATCGACCCGCGGGTCATCGACGCCTACCAGGGCGGGCTGATCATCCGCGGCGTGCTCGAGGAGATCGCCGACACCGACGAGGTGGGCGAGCTGCCGATCCACCAGCCCGTGATCGAGCGGGCGGTGCTCGACCTCCTCAACGAGAGGGAGGCGTCGCCGGCTCTGGAGCGGATCGCGGCCTGAGCGACGACTCGTCGCCGCGCTCGCGCTCCTCCTCGCGCAGGTTCCGGAACAGCAGGCGCAGCGCCGGGCCGCCGGTGATGCCGTGGACGACGATCGAGACGATCACGCACGCCACCGCCGTCCACACCACGAGCTCCTCCTCGGCGCCCGACAGCACCCCGGCGCCGACGACGATCGCCGTGTAGTAGAGGGTGCCGACGCCGCGCACCCCGAACCAGGCGACGAACGAGCGGCCGCCGGCGCCCTCGACCTGTGAGCCGAGCAAGGCGACGAAGGTGGCGAGCGGACGGATGACGACGATCAGGACGACGGCGAGCAGCCAGCCTGCCCAGCCCGGCGCAGTCAGCCCGGCCCCGGTCAGCATCGAGCCGAGCATCAGGATCGCGGCCAGCTCCATGAACTTCTCGACCTGCTCGGCGCCCTCGTGGACGCGCCCGTTGAGCTCGTGGTCGTGCTCGTAGCGCCGGAAGGCGAGCCCGCCCGCGAACGCCGCGAGGAAGCCGTAGCCGCCCGCCACCTCGGCCGCGCCGTACGCGATCAGCGCGGCGGCGACCGCGTGGTAGCCGTCGAACGCCGGGGCCAGCAGCTCGCGGTCGCGCAGCCGCCGGACGCTCCAGGCCGCCCCCCAGCCGACGACGGCCCCGATCGCCAGCCCGGCCACGGTCGCGTAGAGCAGGTCGGCCAGCAGCCACTCGCCGAGCCAGGCCGTCCCGCCCTCCTCGGCCACGAAGATCCCGAGCAGCACGAGCGGGAACGCGAGGCCGTCGTTGCCGCCCGCCTCCGCGGTGAGCGCGAAGTTCGGCTCGTGCTCGGCCTCGTCGCCGGGCGGGCCGACGCCGATGTCGCCCGCCAGCACCGGGTCGGTGGGGCAGAGGATCGCGCCCAGCAGCAGCGCGGCGGCCAGCGACAGGTCGAGCACCTGGGTGCCGAACAGCGCCACCCCCGCCATCGTCAGCGGCATGGCGATGCCGAGCAACCGCGCCACGGAGCCCCAGCCGCGCCAGTGCAGGATGCGGTCGAGCTTCAGCCCGGACGAGAACAGCGCGAAGATCAACGTGATCTCCGCCACGTGCTCGATCACCGCGTCGTCCTCGAGCGGGTCGAGCCAGGCGATGTCGAACAGCGTGATCGCGAGGGCCGCGCCCGCCCCGAGCCCGAGGTAGATCAGCGATGCCGAGAACGCCCGCTCGTGCTCGTGGGACATCGCGCCGACCGCCGCGAAGACCGCGACGCCGACGAACAGCAGTCCGATCGGGAAGGTGTCGGCGAACGTGAAGCCGGTGTCCGCCGCGAGCGCGATCACTCGTTGGGCGGCGGAACCTCAGGCCCGTCGGGATCGGCGGGCTCCGGGTCGTCCGGCTGCGGCGGCTCGGGCCCGTCCGGGGTGCCCGGGATCGCCGGGCCCGGCTCCGGGACGGCCGGCTGGACCGGCGCGTCCGGAACCACGGGCGTGGTCGGGATCTCGGGGCTGGTGGGGACTTCGAGCACGGGAGTCACGACGACGTCCCGCTCAGCTGGCGCTGCGCCGTCTCGAGCACCTCGACGCGCCGCTGGTGGCGCCCCTCGTACTCGCGCACCCGGCGCACGGTCGCCTCGTCGGCATCCGTGAGCCGCTGCGCGACGTCGCGCGCGGTCAGGTCGTCGTAGCCGCCGAACGGCTCGTCCTCCTGCAGGCTCTGCGCCCGCTCGATGACGGTGGCGCGCTTGCGGTGCGCGCGCTCCCAGGCGACCGTGTCCTTCAGCTGCTGCTGGGTGAAGCCGGGGAGCTTGCCCACCGCCTCGCTGGCGGTCAGCTTCGGGTACTCCGTCGTCGGCGGCTGGGTCTTGGAGACGCGCGGCCGGCGCGCGGTCTTCGCGGTGCGCTTGACGGTCTCGGCCGCGCCGGTGGTGCCCCAGTCGAAGCTCGGCTTGCCGCCGGCACGGGCCAGCGCCACGGCCTCGGCGAGGCGGGGGATGTGCCGGCGAAGCTCGCCCAGCATGGTCTCCTCGTCGGCGCGGTGGCGCGCGGCGAGCCTCGCCGTCGGCTCGTCGCCGACCGCCTTCGCGAGCGCCTCGATCGCGTCGTAGATCGCGATCTCGAGCGCTTCGGTGACGACCTCGTCACGCGCGTTCTTGAGCAGCTTCTGCTCGCCGCTGGGGCCGCCGCGCAGGAGGTCGAGCGGGCCCTTGGTGAGGACGAGCGCCTGCCCGACGGCGGTCGTGAGCACGCCGTAGGCGGCGCGGACGATGCCGCGGTCGCGCCCGATCTCGCGGATCCGGCGCGCCACCGCTCGCTCGTGCTGCTGGGTCTCTTCGAGGTGGCGCTCCAGCGACGTGCGGTAGGAGCCGCGCGGCGTCATCGTGATGTGCGCGCGAAGGTTGGTGACGAGCGCCTGCTCGGTGGCGTGCGCCTCCTCCAGGTGCTGCAGCAGGAGGGCGCGACCCGCTTCGAGCTGCGTGCGGTCGTTCTTGTCGATCTTGGGTTGCGTAGCCATGTCTTAGACCTAACCTCGCCACGCCCGGCCCAAACGCTCGGCTACCGTCGCGGGTGATGCCTCCCGCCAAGCGCCTCGACGTCGAGATCGGCGACCGCCGCCTGTCGCTCTCGAACCTCGACAAGGTCTTCTATCCCGAGACCGGCTTCACCAAGGGGCAGCTGATCGACTACTACACGCGCATCGCGCCGGCCGTCCTGCCGCACCTGTACGACCGCCCGCTGACGCTCAAGCGCTACCCGAACGGGGTCACCGGCCAGTACTTCTACGAGAAGCAGTGCCCGAGCCACCGGCCCGACTGGGTGCAGACGTCGGCGGTCTGGAGCCGCCACAACTCGCGCACGATCGACTTCTGCCTCTGCAACGACCTGCCGACGCTCGTGTGGCTGGCCAACCTGGCCGACCTCGAGCTGCACACGTCGCTCGCGCTCCACCACGACGTCAAGGCGCCCGTGATCATCGCCTTCGACCTCGACCCGGGCCCGCCGGCCACGATCGTCGAGTGCGCCGAGGTGGCGTGCCGCCTGCGCGAGGCGTTCGAGCACCTCGGCCTCGAGTCGTTCCCGAAGACGTCGGGCTCGAAGGGGATGCAGGTCTACGTGCCGCTCAACACGCCCGCCACCTACGAGGTCACGAAGACGTTCGCGCGCGGGCTCGCCCAGCTGCTCGAGCGCCGCCACCCCGAGCTCGTCGTCTCGGAGATGAAGAAGTCGCTGCGCGGCGGCAAGGTGTTCGTCGACTGGAGCCAGAACGACGAGCACAAGACGACGGTCAACGTCTACTCGCTGCGGGCGCGCGAGCGGCCGACGGTGTCGACGCCGCTGGACTGGGGCGAGGTCGAGGGCGTGCTCTCCGACCGCGATCCCGAGACGCTCTCCTTCACGTCCGACGAGGTGCTGGCGCGGGTCGCGGAGCGCGGCGACCTGTTCGCCCCGGTGGCCGAGCTCGAGCAGGAGATCCCTGCTCGTTTTGCCGCAACCTGAACATTCGGAGGGCGCCTAACGCAGGAGTTCGTGCGGACTCTTGACAAACACCCTCGCGATCGGAGAGGGTCGCCCCGGAGTGAGGACCGGGTCGCTGGAATCGTTGCGCGAGCTCAATCGCCTGCGCGTGGTGGAGACCCTGCGCGAGCGGGGTACCGCCAGCAGGGCGGAGATCGCGCGCGTCACGGGCCTCTCCCGCTCGACCGTCTCGAGCCTCGTGTCCGACCTCCAGGCGCACGGGCTGATCGTCGAGCACTCCGACCCCGACGCCCCGGCCAGCATGGCCACCGGGCGACCCCCGACCCTGCTCTCGCTGGACCGCTCGGCGGGCGCGGTGGTCGGCATCGACTTCGGCCACGACCGCATCCACGCGGCCGTGTCGGACCTCTCGCGCACCGTGCTCGCGGAGGCCGTGCGCGCCGAGGACGTCGACCACGCAGCCGAGCAGTCGCTCGACACGGCGGCGGAGCTCGTCGACGACCTGCTCACCGAGACCGGCCTGAGCCAGTCCGACGTCATCGGCATCGGGATGGCGCTCTCGGGGCCGATCGACCACGAGCGCGGCGCCGTCCGCCCGACCGCGATCCTGCCCGGCTGGGAAGGGCTCGCGGTGGCCGACGAGATGAGCAGCCGGATCGGCGGCCTGCCGGTCCACCTCGACAACGACGCGAACCTCGGTGCGCTCGCCGAGGTCACGCTCGGCGCGGCCCGGGACGCCCGCAACGCCGTCTACGTGATGATCTCGTCGGGCATCGGCGCGGGCCTGATCGTCGACGGCCGCCCGTACCGCGGCGGCCGCGGCATGGCGGGCGAGGTCGGCCACGTGCTGGTCGACGAGAGCGGGCCGATCTGCCGCTGCGGCAACCGCGGCTGCCTCGAGACCTACGTCTCGGGCCCGGCGCTGACCGACCTCCTGCGGCGCAGCCGCGGTGAGGAGCTTCACGTGGCCGAGATCATCCGGCTGGCCCACGCGGGCGACGTCGGCTGCCAACGGGCGATCGCCGACGCCGGGCGCGTGCTCGGCCGGGTGATCGCCGCGATCTGCAACGTCTTCAACCCCGACACGGTCGTCGTGGGCGGAGACCTGGGCGAGGCGGGCGACCTCCTCCTCGATCCGATGCGGGAGGCCGTGGGCCGGTACGCGATTGCGCCGGCCGCGGAGGACGCACGGATCGTGGCGGGTGTCCTCGGGGAGCGAGCGCAGGTGCTCGGCGCGCTCGCCCTGGCCCTACTGCAGTCCGAGCATCTCGCGGCGCGACTGGCGCCGCATCCGCTGTCAATTCAACGAGGAGGAACGACGTGAAGTCGAGGGGGAGAGGTACACATCTGGTGCTGGGAGCCGCGCTCCTGGCGCTGGCCGTCCCGGTCGCCGCATGCGGTGACGACGACGAGGGCGGCGGTGGTGGCTCCAGCAGCGGTGAGAAGTCCGCGGGCAAGGTCGCGGTGCTGCTGCCGGACTCCAAGTCCTCGGTCCGCTGGGAGACGGTCGACCGGCCGTTCCTCAAGCAGGCGTTCGACGCCGCGGGCGTCGAGTCGGAGATCCAGAACGCCGAGGGCGACAAGGCCACTCAGCAGCAGCAGGCCGAGCAGGCGATCACGAACGGCGCGAAGGTGCTGCTGCTCGTGAACCTCGACTCGGGCTCCGGCGCGGCGATCGCGGCCAACGCGAAGTCGCAGGGCGTCAAGGTCATCGACTACGACCGCCTCACGCTCAAGGGCGACTCCGACTACTACGTCTCGTTCGACAACGAGAAGGTCGGCCAGCTCCAGGGCCAGGGCCTCGTGGACTGCCTGGGCGACAAGCCCAACGCGCAGGTCGCGGTCCTCAACGGCTCGCCGACGGACAACAACGCGACGCTGTTCAAGAACGGCTACGACTCGGTCATCAACCCGAAGTTCGAGTCCGGCGACTGGAAGGAAGTCGACGATCAGGCAGTGCCCGACTGGGACAACCAGAAGGCGCTGACGATCTTCGAGCAGATGCTCCAGAAGGCCGACAACAAGGTCGACGGCGTGCTCGCGGCCAACGACGGCCTCGGCAACGCGGCGATCTCCGCCCTCAAGCAGCGCAAGCTGCCGCAGGTCCCGGTCACCGGCCAGGACGCGACGCTCCAGGGCATCCAGAACATCGTCAACGGCGACCAGTGCATGACGGTCTACAAGGCGATCAAGAAGGAGGCCGACGCGGCCGCGAAGCTCGCGATCGCGCTGGCGAAGGGCGAGACCCCGACCGAGGCGACCGCCAAGGTCAACAACGAGACGCGTGACGTCCCGGCTGTGCTGCTCGAGCCGGTGGCGGTCACGAAGGACAACATCAAGGACTACATCGGCGAGCCGGACTTCCCGAAGAAGGAAGAGATCTGTGCCGGCAAGCTGGCCGAGAAGTGCGGCGAGGTCGGCCTGTAATGACCACCGAGACGGGGGGGCGCCAGACGGCGCCCCCCGACTCGCCGATCCTGGAGCTCCGCGGGGTCTCCAAGTCGTTCGGCGCGGTCCAGGCCCTCTTCGAGGTCGACTTCCACGTCTCGCCCGGTGAGGTGATGGCGCTCGTGGGCGACAACGGCGCCGGCAAGTCGACGCTCATCAAGTGCATCGCTGGCATCCACCCGATCGACAGCGGGGAGGTCCTCTTCGACGGCGAGCCGGTCAGCATCAACGGCCCGAAGGCGGCGTCCGACCTCGGGATCGAGGTCGTCTACCAGGACCTCGCGCTCGCCGACAACCTCGACGTCGTGCAGAACATGTACCTCGGCCGCGAGGAGCTCGCGCCGCTGCGGCGGCTCGACGAGACGGCGATGGAGAAGCGGGCGTCGGAGACGCTCAAGGGGCTCTCCGTCACGACCATCCGCTCGGTGCGCCAGACCGTGGCCGGCCTCTCCGGCGGCCAGCGCCAGTCCGTCGCGGTCGCCAAGGCGGTCATGTGGAACTCGCGCGTGGTCATCCTCGACGAGCCCACCGCCGCGCTCGGCGTGGCGCAGACCAAGCAGGTGCTCGACCTCGTCGGGCGCCTCGGCGAGCAGGGCCTCGCCGTCGTGCTCATCTCACACAACCTCCACGACATCTTCGAGGTGGCGGACTCGATCACCGTGCTGCGGCTCGGCCAGAACGTGAAGGAGTTCAAGCGCCGCGAGACCAACCAGCAGGAGGTCGTCGAGGCGATCACCGCCGGTCAGCTCTCGAAGGTCCCCGGCCAGGAGGCGGTGGCATGAGCGCCGCGACCGCACCTCCGCCCGCCGCCGACCCGGACGCCCCGGCGGCCAACACCATCGGCGCGTACGCGCAGCGCTGGTGGACCGACGTCAAGAGCGGCGAGCTCGGCTCGCTGCCGATCGTCGTCGGCCTGATCATCATCGCGATCGTCTTCCAGTCGCAGAACGACCGCTTCCTCACCTCGGGGAACTTCGTCAACCTGATCGTGCAGACGGCGCCCTACGCGGTGATCGCCATGGGCGTGACGTTCGCGCTGCTGCTGGGGGAGATCGACCTCTCGATCGGCTTCGTCTCCGGCGTCGGCGGCGTGCTGACCGCGATCCTGCTGACCCCGGACGGCAACGAGCTGCCGACCTTCGTCGTGCTCGGGATCGTGTTCGCCTCCGGCCTCGCGATCGGGACCTTCCACGGGCTGATCATCACGAAGGTCGGCGTGCCGTCGTTCGTGGTCACGCTGGCAGGGCTGCTGGCATGGAACGGCGTCGTCCTGCTGCTGATCGGCTCCAAGGGCACGGTGATCCTGCAGAACGACTTCGTCATCGGGGTCGCGAACGACTTCCTGCCGGACGCCACGGCGTGGATCCTCATGCTCGTCGTGACCGCGCTCTACGCGCTGGTGCAGCTGGCCAGCCTGCGCTCGCGCAAGGCGGCCGGGCTGGCGACCGACCCGACGCTGATCGTGGCCCTGCGGATCGGCGCGCTGGGCGCGGCGCTGGCGGTCGTCGTCGCGCTCTGCAACCAGGATCGCGGCCTGCCGTACGTGGCGCTGATCGTCGGGGTCCTCTACGTGTTCTGGACGTTCATCCTCAACCGGACGAAGTTCGGGCGCCACATCTACGCCGTCGGCGGCAACGCCGAGGCGGCGCGGCGCGCCGGCATCAACGTCGACAACGTGCGCATCGCCTGCTTCGCGCTCGTGTCGTTCATGGCCGTGGTGGGCGGCATCATCCTCGCCTCCCGCCTGCGGTCGGTCGACACGAACACGGGCGGCGGCCAGGCGCTGCTGTACCCGATCGCCGCGGCGGTCATCGGCGGCACCTCGCTGTTCGGCGGCCGCGGCACGATGAAGGCCGCGCTGCTCGGTGCGCTGGTGATGCTCGGCATCGACAACGGGCTCGGGCTGCTGGGTCTGTCGTCGGGCACGAAGTTCGTGCTCACCGGCGGCGTGCTGCTGCTCGCGGTCACCGTCGACTCGATCTCCAGGAGGGGGCGCGAAGCGTCGGGCAGGGCATGATGCGGTGGGGGCTGCTCTCCACCGCCAACATCAACCGGAAGCTCCTCGGCGGAGCCGAAGGGACGGACGAGGCGGCGGTCGTGGCCGTCGCCTCGCGCGACCGCTCGCGCGCGGAGGGCTTCGCGCGCGAGCACGGGATCGAGCGGGCCCACGGGTCCTACGAGGCGCTGCTCGAGGACCCGGAGGTCGACGCGGTCTACAACCCGCTGCCGAACTCGCTGCACGTGCCGTGGACGCTGCGGGCGCTCGAGGCGGGCAAGCACGTGCTGTGCGAGAAGCCGCTGACGCGCCGCCCGGCGGAGGCCGAGGAGGCCTTCGCCGCCGCGGAGCGCGCCGATCGAGTGCTCGAGGAGGCGTTCATGTGGCGCCACCACCCGCAGACGCTGCGGCTGCGGGCGCTGCTCGACGAGGGAGTGGTCGGGCGGCTGCGGATGGTCAAGGCGTCGTTCTCCTTCCCGCTCGCCGACGTGGGTGACATCCGCATGCAGGGCGGGCTCGACGGCGGCTCGCTGATGGACGTCGGCTGCTACTGCCTGAGCGGCACGCGCCTCGTCGCGGGGGCCGAGCCGGAGCGCGTGTACGCCGAGCAGGTGATCGGCGGCGACGGCGTGGACGTCGCGCTCGCGGCGACCCTGCGCTTCCCCGGCGACGTCATCGGCGCGTTCCACTGCGGCTTCTCGGTCGGGCGGCGCCACCACCTCGAGGCGATCGGCGACGAGGCGTCGCTGTTTCTGTCCGACCCCTGGCACGGCGCCTCGCCCGGCATCGAGATCCGGCGCGACGACGGCGTGGAGCACGTCGAGATCGAGGCCGCCAACCCCTACGCCTGCGAGCTCGCCGACTTCGCGCGCGCGGTCCGCGGCGAGGACGGCGTGCGCCTCGGCGCGGCGGACGCGCTCGCGCAGGCGCGCGGGATCGAGGCCCTCTACCGGTCGGCGGAGTCGGGCTCCGCCGTGGCGCTGTGAGCGCCCACGACCGAGATCGTGCCGCGGAAGCGCGCCGGCGGCGCGTCCAGCTCGGCGATCGTGAGCTCGACGAGGAACGAGCGGCCGAACGCGTCGAGCGCGGGCACCTCGACCGTCCGGCCCACGAGCACCGACGGCCCGCCGGCGCCCACGCGCTCGAGCCCGCGCGTGTGCGCCGGGCGCAGCTCGGGCGGCACGATCAGCTCGGCCACCGCGCGCGTCACCGCCTCATCGGCGCTGTAGCCGAACAGCTTCTCGGCGCCGTCGTCCCAGCCCGTGACGACGCCCTCCGCGTCCATCTCGACGTGCGCGGCGGGCTGCTCAGCCACGCGGTACTTCCTTGCGGCGCCCTCTGAAGCCGCAGCCGAGCATCCCGACGCCGATGGAGCGCACGGGCGGGACCCTAGTGGTCCCGCCCGCCGTCAGCGGGGTCCTCGGCCTCCTAGAACCCGCGCGGTCGCAGCGCGTGCCACGCCGGCTTCGGCCGGTACTCCTCGTCGAACGGCGTCGCGGCGCCCTCACCGGGGAAGACGCCCGGCACCCACGAGTAGCGGTCGGTGAAGCCCCACACGGTGTAGGTCTTGCACGGCCGCACCGCGCGGCACGCGTCATACAGCCGGCGGAACCAGTCGGCCTGCTCGGCGAGCTCGTCGGCGGAGACGGGGAGCGGGATGCGGACGTCGACCTCGGTGAACGCCGGCTCGAGCCCGAGCCGCGCGAAGCGCCGCAGGTTCTCCTCGACGCGCCCGGGGAAGTCGTACACGAGCGACAGATGGCCCTGGATGCCGATGCCGTCGAGCGGCACGCCGCGCCGCCGCAGGTCCTTCGCGAGCGCGTAGTAGGCGTCGCTCTTGGCGTTGACGCCCTCGATGTTGTAGTCGTTGAGGAAGAGCTTCGCGTGCGGGTCGGCCTGGCGCGCCCAGCGCAGCGCCATTTCGACGTACTCCGGACCGAACGCTCGGTAGAAGATCGTGTCGCGCCACTGCCCGTCGTCGTCGATCGCCTCGTTGACGACGTCCCAGGCGCGGACCTTGCCGCGGAAGTGGCCGGCCACGGCGAAGATGTGGCGGCGCAGGATGCGCTTGAGCTCAGGCTTGCTGAACTCGCCTTCGGTCAGCCAGGCCGGCAGCTGGTTGTGCCAGATCAGCGTGTGGCCGTAGACGCTCTGGTGGTGGCGGCGCGCGAAGCGCACGAGCCGGTCGGCGTCCGCGAAGTCGTCGACGCCGCGCTGCGGCTCGACGGCGTACCACTTCATGACGTTCTCGGCGGTGACCGAGTCGAACTCGCGCGCCAGCAGCGCGCGGTAGCGGTCGTCGTTCGCGAGCGCGTCGACGTCGACGGCGGTGCCGAGCAGCGGCTCGCGGTCGCGCGCGGCGGCCGGCGCGGCGAGGACGAGCAGTGCGAGCAGCGCGGCGAGCAGCGTCGACCGGACCTTGAACGCAGAAACGGACACCTGGGTCTCCTCTCCTCCGGGTGCGTCGGATTCGAAACTTTCGAACCGGATTTCCTCCTCCGGACGGGACGATACCGCAGAATTGTTCGAAATTTTTCCGAAACTTCTGATACGTTCCCGAACGTGTCGGACTCGCTCTCCCCGCGCGTGACGATCGCCGACGTGGCGCGCGCCGCGGGCGTCTCCTCGCCGACGGTCTCGAAGGTCGTCAACGGCCGCGCGGACGTCGCGCCGGGCACGCGCGAGCGCGTCGAGCGGCTCCTCGCCGAGCACGGCTACCGCCGCCGCCGGCCGCCGCGCAACGGGCGGCCCGACCTGCTCGACCTCGTGTTCAACGAGCTCGAGAGCCCGTGGGCGATCGAGATCATCCGAGGCGTCGAGGAGGTCGCGCGCGAGCACCATCTCGGCGTCGTGCTGTCGGCCCAGGAGGGTCCCGGCGCGCTCGGGCGCTCGTGGGTCGATGCGGTGGCGGCGCGCCGCAGCGCGGGCGTGATCCTCGTCGTCTCCGAGCTCAACCGCGAGCAGGCCGAGCGCCTGCGCGCGCGTGCGATCCCGTTCGCGGTCATCGACCCGGCGGGCGAGCCCGCGCCCGACGTGCCCTCGGTCGGCGCCACGAACTGGAACGGCGGGCTGGCCGCGACGCGGCACCTCGTCGGGCTCGGGCACAGCCGCATCGGGATGATCGGCGGGCCGCCCACGGTGCTGTGCAGCCGCGCGCGCGTCGACGGCTACCGCGCCGCGCTCGACACCGCCGGGCTGGCGGCCGACCCCGCGCTCGTGCGCTGGGGCGACTTCCACGTCGGCGGCGGCTACGAGCAGGGTCGCGCGCTGCTGAGGCTCGACGAGCCGCCGACCGCGATCTTCGCGGGCAGCGACCTCCAGGCGTTCGGCGTCTACCGGGCGGCGCGCGAGCTCGGCCTGCACGTCCCGTCGCAGCTCAGCGTGATCGGGTTCGACGACCTCCCGATGGCCCACTGGGCGTGGCCGCCGCTGACCACGATCCGCCAGCCGCTGACTGAGATGGGGGCGATGGCGACGCGGCTCGTCCTGGGCGAGGAGGAGGACCCGCGCGTCGAGCTGGCCACCTCGCTGATCGAGCGCGAGAGCACGGCGCAGCGAGCCTGACCGGCGATAGGGTCGCCGGGCGACAGGGTGTCAACGAAAGGGAGTGCGATGAAGACGAGCCTCGGCATCTGGGCGCTGGGGGGCATGGTCACCCGCTTCGTTCCCGGCGGCTACCAGCCTGAGCATGGAGCCGAGGGGATGGTCGAGAAGGTCCAGCGCGCCGTCGCGGGGCTCGAGGGGATCATCGACGACTACGAGTTCCACTACCCCGGCGAGCTCAACGAGGACAACCTCGACGACGTGCGCGCCGCGCTCGGCGACCACGGCATCTACTGCATCGCCAGCGGCCTGCACGTCGACCACCGGTTCGGCAAGGGCGGGCTGACCTCGGTCGACTCCGGCGTGCGCGAGACCGCGCGGGAGATCACGCGCGCGGCCGCCAACTTCGCCGGCGAGCTGGGCGCCAACTTCATCGTCTGGCCCGGGATCGAGGGCTACAACTACCCGTTCCAGGCGCCCTACCGGGAGAGCTGGCGGTGGCTGATCGAGGGGATCGCCGAGGCCGCCGAGATCTGCGCCGGGCACGGCGTCAAGCTCTTCCTCGAGCACAAGAACTCCGAGCCCGCGATGAAGATCCACATGGGCAACATCGGGATGGCGCTGCACATCATCCACAAGCTGCGCGCCCAGGGGATCGACAACGTCCAGGTCAACATGGACTGGCAGCACCTGATCATGAACGGCGAGAACCTCGCGGAGTACGCCGCGCTGCTCTCCGACGAGGGGCTGCTCGGGCACCAGCACGGCAACTCCGGCTGGGGCACGTTCGACGACGACAACATGGTCGGCGCGACCGCGTTCATGGAGACGCTCGAGCTCGCCGTCGAGCTGCGGCGGGCGAACTACGGCGCCAACGGGGAGCGGCTCGGGCTCGACCTCTACCCGTACACGGAGGACCAGGTCGCGGCGGTCAAGCGCTCGGTGCTGCAGTGGCGCTTCATCGACGACGTCGCGTCGCGGATCGACGACGAGGCGCTGCGCGAGGCGCAGTCGCGCAAGGACGCGGTGCGCGCGTACGAGCTCGTCTACGCGGCGCTGGGGGCGCCGGCGGCGTGAGCGTCGCGGTCGGGCTCGACGTCGGGACGACCGGCCTGAAGGCGCTCGCCGTCTCCGAGGACGGCGAGGTCGTCGGCCGCGCCGAGGTCGAGTACGGCCTCTCGACCCCGAAGCCCGGCTGGGCGGAGCAGGACCCCGAGGACTGGTGGCGCGCGGCGCAGGAGGCGCTCGAGCAGCTCGGCGCCGACGCCGCCGGGATCGGCCTCTCGGGGCAGATGCACGGGCTCGTCGCGCTCGACGCCGACGAGCAGGTGCTGCGCCCCGCGATCCTCTGGAACGACCAGCGCACGGGCGCCGAGTGCGACGAGATCGAGGAGCGGGTCGGGCTCGAGGCGCTGATCGCCGCCACCGGCAACCGCGCGCTGACCGGCTTCACGGCGCCGAAGCTGCTGTGGCTGGAGAAGCACGAGCCGGAGATCCACGAGCGGATCGCGCACATCCTGCTGCCCAAGGACTACGTGCGGCTGAAGCTGTGCGGCGAGCGCGCGATCGACGTCGCCGACGCGTCCGGGACGCTGCTGTTCGACGTCGCGGGGCGGACCTGGAGCGAGTCGGTGTGCGAGGCGCTGGGCGTGCCCGCCGAGTGGCTGCCGCGCGCGCTCGAGTCGGCCGAGGTGTCGGGAGAGACCTCCGACGGCATCCCGGTGGCGGCCGGCGCCGGCGATCAGGCGGCGGGCGCGCTGGGGGTCGGCGTCACGCACGCGGGCGAGCCGCTGTCGGTCGTGCTGGGCACCTCCGGCGTGGTGTTCACGGCGCTGCCGGAGTTCGCCGCCGACCCCGAGGCGCGCGTGCACGCGTTCTGCCACGCGGTGCCCGACACGTGGCACGCGATGGGCGTGATGCTCAACGCGGCGGGCGCGCTGCGCTGGCTGCGCGACGCGACCGGCGGCGCGGACTACCCGGCGCTCGACGAGGAGGCGAAGGGATGGGAGCCGGGCGTCGAGGGCCTGACGTTCCTGCCCTACCTGGCCGGCGAGCGCACGCCGCACGCCGACCCCGACGCGCGCGGCGCGTTCGCGGGCCTCTCGCTGCGCCACGACCGCGGCGCGCTCGTGCGCGCGGTGCTCGAGGGCGTGGCCTACGGCCTGCGCGACTCGCTCGACCTGATCGCCGAGCTCGGCCCGCTCCCCGACCGCGGGCGCGTGTCCGGCGGCGGCGGCCGTTCGGAGGAGTGGCTGAAGATCGTCGCGTCCGTGCTCGAGCTGCCGCTCGAGCGCACCGCGGTCGACGAGGGCGCCGCGTTCGGCGCCGCGCTGCTCGGCGGCGTGGCGGGCGGGCTGTGGGGCTCGCCCGCCGAGGCCGTGGAGGCGACCGTGCGCCCGACCGGGACGGTCGAGCCGGTGCAGGAGTGGGTCGCGCCGTACCGCGAGGGCCGCGAGCGCTTCCGCGCCTTGTATCCGGCGTTGAAGGGCGTCGCCTAGGCGGCGGCGCCCCAGCGGCCGCAGCTCCTCGGCGTACGACACCGAGTGGCGCACCGACACGTAGGGTTTCAATGACATCGTGTCGAAAGTGATTTGCGCAATGAAGGGACTTCGATCGCTGGGACCGGGACGGTTCCGTCGTCGCCACGAGGGCGAGCTGCACGACTCGCGCGTGCTGCTCGACGCTGCGCTCGATCATGCTCCGCTGGTCTTCTACGCCAAGGACGGCGAGGGCCGCTTCACGGTCGTCAACACCGAGTTCGAGCGCATCTCCGGGCTCCCGCGCGACGAGATCATCGGCCGCACCGGCGACGAGCTGCCGGCGGGCGCAAGCGGCCAGCGCTTCAGCGCGCGCGGCCACCTCCCGCTCGACTCCGACAGCACCGAGGTGTTCGAGGAGGTCGTCGACGGGCGCACGTACGTGTCGCTGCGCTTCCCGGTCACGGACGAGGGCGGCCACGTCCTCGGCGAGGCCGGCATCTCCACCGACGTCACCGCGCGCCACCGCGCCGAGGAGCGCTTCCGGCGCGCGTTCGAGGCCGCGCCGATCGGGATGGCGCTGATGTCGCTCGAGGGGCGCTTCCTGCGCGTCAACGGCGCGCTGTGCTCCATCACCGGTTACACCGCCGCCGAGCTCGAGGCGACCTCCGACGGCGCCATCACCCACCCCGACGACCTCGGCTGCTCGCCGCTCGGCCGCCGCCCCGCGCTCGCCGAGGAGAGCGTCGGCTTCGAGTGCGAGAAGCGCTACATCACCGCCGGCGGGCACACCGTCAGCGTGCAGATGCACGTCGCGGTCGTGCGCGACGCGGAGGGCAAGGCCGACCACCTCCTCGCGCAGGTCCAGGACGTCACCGAGCGCAAGCGCTTCGAGGAGCAGCTGCAGTTCATGGCCGACCACGACCCGCTGACCGGCCTGCTCAACCGCCGCTGCTTCGAGCTCGAGGTCGAGCGGCACCTCGCGCAGGTGTCGCGCTACGGCGCGGCCGGCGCGCTGATCGTGCTCGACATCGACCACTTCAAGGCGATCAACGACTCGCTCGGCCACAACGCGGGCGACGAGCTGCTGATCAGCCTCGCCAAGGTGCTCCGCGATCGCCTGCGCCGGACCGACGCGATCGCCCGCCTCGGCGGCGACGAGTTCGCGATCCTGCTCCCGATGGCGGACGAGAAGGAGGCCAGGGGGCTCGGCGAGAGCCTGCTCGCCGACGTGCGCGAGCGCACGGCGCAGCTCGACGGCGAGCGCCGCCGCGCGGTCACGATCAGCCTCGGCGTCGCGGTCTTCGACGGCTCCGCGGTGACGTCGGAGGACATGATCGTCAACGCCGACCTCGCGATGTACGACGCCAAGGAGGCCGGCCGCGACCGGCTCGCGATGTACGCGACGGCGGAGCACCGCCACGCCCGCTCACGGGCGCGGCTGACCTGGGTCGACCGCATCGACCGCGCGCTGCGCGAGGACGGCTTCCTGCTCGAGGCGCAGCCGATCCGCGACCTCGCGTCCCACCGGATCTCGCAGTACGAGCTGCTGATCCGCATGCGCGGCCACGACGGCGACATCATCCCGCCCGCCGCCTTCCTGTACGTGGCCGAGCGCTTCGGGATGATCGGCGGCATCGATGCCTGGGTGGCGCGCCAGGCGATCGACCTGATCGCAGCGCACTCGCGCACGGACGACGAGCTGCGGCTCGAGGTCAACCTGTCGGCGCGCTCGCTCGGCGACCCGGAGCTGCTGGCGGCGATCGAGGATCGCCTCGGTGCGACCGGCATCGACCCGGGCCTGCTGATCTTCGAGATCACCGAGACCGCGGCGGTCTCGAGCTTCCCGCAGGCGCGGGCGTTCGCCGACCGCCTGCGCGAGCTCGGCTGCGGCTTCGCGCTCGACGACTTCGGCGCCGGCTTCGGCTCCTTCTACTACCTCAAGCACCTGCCGTTCGACTACCTCAAGATCGACGGCGAGTTCGTCGCCAACTGCGTGCGCAACGCGACCGACCGGCTCGTCATCGGCGCGGTCGTCGACATCGCCCGCGGCATGGGCAAGAAGACGATCGCGGAGTTCGTGACCGACGAACCGACCGAGCGGCTGCTCGAGCGGCTCGGGGTCGACCACGCGCAGGGCACCTATGTAGGGGCGCCGCAGCCCCTCACCGCGCTGGTGAAGGGCTGCTGATGCGGCTCCGCTAGGCGGGGCTGCCGGCCTTCGCGACCTGGCGGGCCGCGCCGGCGATCGCCTCGGCGTCGATCGCCGCGGCATGCAGGAGCTCGTCGGGCTTGCCCGACGTCGGCATCTCGCGCACCGCGAGCTTGGTCACCGGCGGCCGGTCGTCGGCGTCCGCCAGCGCGTCGAGCACCGCGTCGCCGAGGCCGCCCTCGGGCCAGTGGTCCTCGACCGTCACGATCGCCCCGCACTCGCGGGCCGCCGTCCGGATCGCCTCCGCGTCGATCGGCTTGATCGAGTAGGCGTCGATGACGCGGGCGCTCACGCCCTCGCCCTCGAGCTGCTCCGCCGCGGCGACCGCCTGGTCGACGACGATGCCGCAGGCCACGATCGCGACGTCGTCGCCCTCATGGGCGATCCGGCTGCCGCCGATCGTGACCGACTCGTCGGCCGGCGTGCGCACCTGCGTCTTGCCGCGCAGCGTCCGCAGGTAGGAGATGCCCTTGCGGTCGACCATCTCTGCCAGCAGCTGCGCGGCCTGGTTGGCGTCGGACGGATGCAGGACGCACGAGCCGTGGATGGCGCGGAACATCGCGAAGTCCTCCAGCGCCATCTGCGACGGGCCGTCCTCGCCGATCGAGACGCCGGCGTGCGAGCCCGACAGCCGCAGGTCGGCCCGCGAGATCGCCGCCATGCGCACGAAGTCGTACGCGCGCGAGAAGAACGCCGCGAACGTCGAAGCGAAGCCCTTCCAGCCGCGCACCTGCAGGCCCACCGTCGCGGCGACGAGCTGCTGCTCGGCGATGAACATCTCGAAGTAGCGGTCCTCGTGCGCCTCGCGGAACATCTCGGCGTGCGTCGAGTTCGAGACCTCGCCGTCGAGCGCGACGACGTCGCCGTGCATCGAGCCGAGCGCGGTGATGACCTTGCCGTAGGCCTCGCGCGTGGCGACGGACTCGCCGACGTCCCAGGTCGGCAGCTCGCCGTCGGACACGTCGAAGACGTGCGGCTCGCGGCCGCCGTCCTCGGGCGTGGCGACGTCGACGCTGAGCTCGCGGTAGCCCCCGAGCTCCTCGATCGCCGCGTCCTCGTCCTCGACCGGCTTGCCGTGCTTCCCGGGCAGGTCCTCGACCGCCTTGACGCCCTTGCCCTTCTTCGTGCGCGCGACGATCACGGTCGGCTTGCCGGTCGTCTCGCGCGCCTCGGCGTACGCGGCGTCGATCGCGGCGTCGTCGTGGCCGTCGATCGCGATCGCGTGCCAGCCGAACGCCTCGGCCCGCTTCACGTAGCGGTCGAGGTCCCAGCCGACCATGGTCTCGCGGGTCTGGCCGAGGCGGTTGACGTCGATGATCGCGGTCAGGTTGTCGAGCCCGTTGAAGGCGGCGTTCTCGAACGCCTCCCACATCGAGCCCTCGGCCATCTCGGAGTCGCCGCACAGGCACCACACGCGGTAGGGCAGGCGGTCGAGCTTCTTGCCCGCGAGCGCCACGCCGACCGCGATCGGCAGGCCCTGGCCGAGCGAGCCGGTGGCCACGTCCACCCACGGGATGATCGGCACGGGGTGGCCCTCGAACTTCGAGCCGAAGCGGCGGAACGACAGCAGGTCCTCGTCCGAGATCGCGCCCGCCGCCTTGAGCATCGCGTAGTACAGCGGCGAGGCGTGGCCCTTGGAGAAGATCAGGTGGTCGTTGTTGGGGTTCTCGGGGTTCTGATAGTCGAGGTGGAGGTGCTTCTCCATCAGCACCGCCATCAGGTCGGCCGCCGACATCGAGGACGTCGGGTGGCCGGAGTTGGCCGCCGAGGAGGCGCGGACGGAGTCGACGCGCAGCTGCTGGCCGAGCTCGCTCATGCCGCCACCAGCCGGTCGCGCTTGTCCTCGACGTCGGAGAAGAGCTCCCGGAAGGACTTGGCGAACTTCTCCACGCCCTCCTTCTCGAGCACCGCCACCACGTCGTCGTAGTCGATGCCCGCCTCCTCCAGGTCCTCGAACAGCTTGCGGGCGCCGTCGACGTCCTGCTCGATCGTGTCGCGCACCTCGCCGTGGTCGGCGAACGCCTCCGCGGTCTCGCGCGGCATCGTGTTGACCGTCTCGGGCCCGATCAGCTCCTCGACGTAGATGACGTCGCGGTACTCGGGGTTCTTGGTCGAGGTCGAGGCCCACAGGCAGCGCTGCGCGGTCGCGCCCTTGGCGGCGAGCGCCTCCCAGTCCGAGCCCGAGAAGACCTCCTTGTAGGTCTGGTAGGCGAGCTTGGCGTTGGCGATCGCGAGCTTGCCCTTGAGCTCGGGGTGGCCGGCCTCGTCGAGCCGCTTGTCCGTCTCGGAGTCGACGCGCGACACGAAGAACGAGGCGACGGACGCGATGCGGCCCGGGTCGCCGCCGTCCTCGACGAGCCGCTGCAGGCCGCGGACGTAGGCCTCCGCGACCTCGCGGTGGCGCTCGAGCGAGAAGATCAGCGTGACGTTGACGGGGATCCCGCGCGCGATCGACTCCTCGATCGCCGGCAGGCCCTCCTTCGTGGCGGGGATCTTCACGAGCAGGTTCGGGCGGTCGATCAGCTCGTGGAGGTTCGCGGCTTCCTCGATCGTGCCCTTGGTGTCGTGGGCGAGGTTCGGGTCGACCTCGAGCGAGACCCAGCCGTCCTGGCCGCCGCCCTCGTCGTGGACGGGACGCAGCACGTCACAGGCGGACTGGATGTCCCGGGCGGCGAGGGCGAGGAAGATGTCCTTCGGCTCGCTCACGCTCTGGAGCACCTCGCGCAGCTGCTCGTCGTAGGCGTCGCCCTCGGCGATCGCGCCCTGGAAGATGGTCGGGTTCGAGGTCACGCCCCGGACGCCCTGGCGGATCAGCTCGGCGAGCTCACCGTCCTCGACGAACGGCCGCGACAGGTAGTCGATCCACACGCTCTGGCCGTGGTCGTGCAGTTGCTGCAGGGGGGATGGGGCCATGCGGGTTTCTCCTCACGCGCTGGAAAGTTCAGGGCACAGTTTGCCCTGCCCGACGTCTTCGAGCGTGAAACTCGGGAAAGCCCTGCAGATTGCCGTCAGCGCGACGGCCGCGCGAGCTGGCGGAGCCAGTTCGCGACAGCTTGCTCGTCCCGGCGCGCCTCGCGGCGCAGTGCCGCTCGCGCCTGGCTCGCCCGGACCGCGTTGGCGGCGGGGCGGGCACCGGGGGCGGAGCGCTCGCGAGAGGCGGAAGCCGGAAGCGCAGGCTCGCGGCCGCGCCCAACCGGTCCTTCGGAGATCAGGGACATCGTGCGGAACCCTACAAGTCCCAACGCGCCACGTCTAGTGCTTTATGTCCTAGCTCCGACTTTGTGACCTTCCGAACTGGACAAAGTTCCTGCACCCCGCGGAAATCCCGAAAGCGGCGCTGCAGTGCGAAAAGTTCCCCCGGGAGCCCGGAAGAGACAGGTCCGTCTTGACGAAATGCCGTGTTGCGTCAGCGCTCGATGACGGCGTGCGTGAGGGGGACGCCGAGGCGCTGCTCGATGTCGGCCAGCCCCTCGTCCTCGCGGTAGTCCCGGTCGCCCTCGGGATGCGAGAAGACGACGATGCGGTCGGCCGCGAACGTGGCCAGCGCGTCCTGGATGGCGACGGCGGGCTCGCTCTCCCCGGTGTCGCCCGCGGCGTCGATGCCCTCTTCCTCGAGGCGCTCGACGGTCTCCTCCTGCGCGTCCTCGGCCTCCTCGATGGCGTCGTCGGAGTCGGAGACCCAGAACGCGACCTTGGACTGGTTCGTGGCCGGCGAGATGACGAGCACCTCGGCGCCCTCGACCTCGTCGCCGAGGACGGAGCGGAGCAGGTTGGCGTCGATGGGCTCTGGCGTCAGGACGAGCAGCTTCACGTCGAAGCCGCTACCCCCGGCTGGTCCGCGACAAACGGCGCGCCCAGGTGCGGGGAGACGCGCAGCACGAGCACGGCGACGTCGTCGCGCACCGTGCCGCCCTGGACCGCCAGCACCGCGTCCTCGATGTGGCGGGCGATCGCGACCGGCGCGCGGCCGTGGCACTCGGCCACGCAGCGCGCGAACTGCTCCGGCCCGAAGCGGTCGTCGAGCGGGCTCGCCTCGATCACCCCGTCCGTGTAGAGGATCATCGAGTCGCCCGGGCGCAGCACGAGCTGCTGCGGGCGGATCTCGGGGTCGGGCAGGATGCCGAGCAGCGTCCCGGGCAGGCCGGCGGTCTCGACGCGCCCGTCGGAGCGCAGGATCAGCGGCAGCGGGTGCCCGCCCGAGGCGACGCAGCCGCGGACCGTGTCGCCCTCGAGCCGGAGCGAGACGTAGAGGACGGTGCAGAAGCGGGCGTGCGGGCTCTCGCGCCGGATCGCCTCGTTGAGGTCATGGAGCACGACGTCGGGGCTCTCGGAGTGCAGCATCGCCGACGCGCGCACCGTGTAGCGGGCCAGCGCGGTCACCGCCGCCGCCTCGGCGCCCTTGCCGCAGACGTCGCCGATCACGACCGCCCAGTCGCCGTCGCGGGTGGGGAAGCAGTCGTAGAAGTCGCCGCCGACCTCGTTGCCCTCGCCGGCCGCCACGTAGCGCGCGGCGACGTCGATGCCCGGGACGTCGGGGAGCACAGGCGGCAGCAGCGAGCGCTGGAGCGTGCGCGCGACCTGCACGCGCTCGCTGTAGAGGCGCGCGTTGTCGAGCGCGAGCGCCGCGCGCCGCGCGAGGTCCTCGAGCAGCGTCAGGTGGTCCTCGCCCACCACCGCGCCGAAGCCCAGCGCGATCACGCCGAGCGTGCGCCCGCGCGCGCGCAGGGGCACGAGCGCGGTGCTCTGGATCGTGAAGTGATCCATCAGCTCGCGGTGCCGCGCGTCGACGGCCGGGAGGTCCGGGCCCTGGGGGTGCTCGACGAGCCGCGAGCGGCCGGTGGCCAGCACCTGGAACAGCGGGTGCGACCGGCGGTCGGCGAACGGGTAGCGCTCGACGAGCTCGCGCAGCTTCGCCTCGTCCTCGGGGTCGCGCGCGACGCAGGCGACGCGGCGGACGGTGCCGACCGAGCTGCCGAGCAGGATCACGCACGTCTCCGCGAGGTCGCGCACCGACAGGCGCGCGAGCGCGTCGAGCGTGCGCTCCTCGTCGAGCACGGCGTCGAACGTCGCGCTCGCCTCGGCCAGGAACGCGGCGCGCTCGAGCAGCCGCTCGCGCTCGGCCTCGACGCGGGCGCGCGCGGTGACGTCGCGCCCGACGACGATCATCTGCCTGCGCCCACCGACCTCGAGCGGCACGCCGGCGACCTCCATCGAGATCCCGTGACCGTCGCGGTGGCGCAGCGTGACCTGGGTCGAGGGCTCGTTCTCCTCGACCAGGTCGTAGGCGGAGGGCAGCGCGCGCAGCTCCTCGATCGAGTAGCCGCTGAGGGCGAGGAACGCCGGGTTGGCGTAGTCGACGCGCTGCTCCTCGATCACGATCATCGCCTCGCCGACCTCGGACAGCGCGCGCAGCAGCGATTCGTAGCGCACGGTCTGCTCGCGCAGCGCGCGGTCGGCGGCGCGCCGCTCGGTGACCTCGAAGACGACGCAGCCGACGCCGAGGATCGTCTCGTTGCCGCGGCGGCGGACGGGGAAGTAGGAGACCTCGAACGCGCGCTGCACGCCCGGCGCCGCGCTCGTCGAGCCGCCGACCTCGAGCGCGGTCAGCTCGCCCCCGCCGTCGAGCACGCGCCGCAGGTGCAGCTCGACGTCCTCGACGTCGGGGACGATCTCGGAGACGCGCCGCCCGATGTGATCGGCCGCCGGGATGCCGTTGATCGCGGCGAGGTGCTCGTTGATGCGCAGGCAGCGCAGCTCGCGGTCGTAGATCGCGAGCCCGACCGGGGCGCGGGCGAAGACGGCGTCGAGGATGCCGAACGCCTCGTCGGCCTCGGCCATCAGGCGGGCGCTGTCGGCGGCCGCCGCGCAGCGGCGGGCGAGCTCCACCGCGAGCGCGCGGTCGTCCTCGCCGAGCGGCCGGTGTGCCGCGAGCGTGAGCGTGCCGAGCTGCTCGTCGCGCGCGAGCAGCGGCGCGACGACGTCGCCCGGTTCGGCGGGCTGGTCCTCTCCGAGCGCGATCGTGCAGCGGTCGGCGATCGTCAGCGCGGCGGCCTCGACGGCGCGCAGCCGCGCGTCGAGCTCGCCGGGCCCGGCCAGCGCGGTGCTCGCCTCGGCGAGCACCGACGCCCGCGCGGCCGTGGCCTCGCGGCGGGTGCGCCTGAGCGCGCCGCCGGTGGCGAGGCCGCCGAGCACGGCGACCGTGCAGACGTAGACGACGCCCTCCGCGGCGTCCATGCCGTGCGTGGCGAGCGAGACGCCGGCCGCCACCACGGCGAGCGCGGCGACCCCCGCCGTGGTGCGCGCGTCGGCCCCGAGCGAGGCGAGCAGCGGCGCGATCGCGTACAGCGCGATCGCCACGACGTCCGGGCCTGTGGCCAGGTCGGCGACGAGCAGGCCGACGAGCACGGCGACGGCCGCGAGCGCCCAGGAGCGCGACGGGGGCGAGCCCATGGCGTTCTCTATCACGTCCCGCCGCGCGCGTGTTGGAGTTCGGCCCGCAATCCCCCCCAACGTCCGGATCGGCGCAGTCACGGCATGTTCACCGCGCTGACCGTCCCGACCCGGAACATCCGCGCCATGGCCGTCGCGCTCCCCCGCGAACGCCCGCGCCGCGGGCCGCTCACGCAGGTCCGCGTGCCGCTCGCGGGCGGGGCCTCCACCGCCGTCTACGTCGCGAGCTACCGCGAGGACGCGACCGACCTCCGCGTCGCGGTGCTGCGCCGCCCGCAGCGGCTCGAGCCGTGGTGCGCCGAGCGCGGGGTGGAGGAGGCGCTGGTCGGCGGCTTCTTCGTGCGCCCCGGCAGCAGGCCGCTGGGCGAGCTGCGCACCCGCGGTGTCGCCCGCCGCTACGTGCCGTTCGCGCAGCCGTGGGCCGAGGTCCGCGCCTGCGTGCACGTCGACGGCGGCCGCGTCGCGATCGCGCACCGCGACGAGCTGCCCGTCCAGCCGCGCGGCGACCTGCTGCAGGCGGGCCCGCTGCTCGTGCGCGACGGCGACGTCTGCTTCGAGCGACGGCTCGACCCCGAGGGCTTCTCCGCCGGGCAGGCACAGTTCGACTCCGACATCACCGACGGCCGCCACCCGCGCGCCGCGCTCGGCCTCGCGCCCGGCCGCCTCGTCGCGGTCGCATGCGACGGCCGCTCGCGCCGCGACGCCGGGCTGACGCTCGAGGAGCTGGCACGGCTGCTGGCCACTTTGGGGTGCCACACCGCTCTCAATCTCGACGGCGGCGGGTCGACGTCGCTGGTCAGCGGTGGGCGGCTGCGCAACCGGCCCTACGCGGACCGGGATGTGCCTGAGCCGGGCGGGCGCGCGGTCTCGACCGCGCTGCTGTTCCTGGCGCGCTAGCGAACGTCAACGTCAACGGCGGCTGGGTAGGGAAGGGGTTCGGGTCGCCGTGGCGGGGGTGTGGCCAGTTGGTGGCAATAATTCCGACTAACCGGCCACACCCCCGCCGCGGACGCCCCAGACCCCACTCCTACCCAGCCGCCTTTGACGTTCGCTCGGCGCTAGCCCCGCGGCTCGATATCCAGCAGCTGGTCGGCGCGCTCGTGGTCGACCTGCAGCGTCGTGTGGCGGATCCCGAACTGCTCGCCGAGCACGCCCTGGAGCTCGCGGCGGATGCGGTGGCAGTCGTCGCCGGGTGCCACCATCACGTGGGCGGCGAGCGCGGGGAAGTCGGTGGTGACCTCCCACACGTGGAGGTCGTGGACCTCGACGACGCCCGGGTGGCCTGCCAGCGCGCGGCCGATCGCGTCGGGGTCCATCCCCGCCGGGGCGCCCTCGAGCAGGATCCGCCCCGAGTCGCGCAGCAGGCTCCACGCGGTGCGCAGCATCAGCCCCGCGACCACGAGCGCGGCGACGGGGTCGGCCTCGCGCCAGCCGAAGACGAGCACGACCGCGCCCGCGAGCGCGGCGCCCAAAGACGCGTAGAGGTCGGTCAGCACGTGGGCGCGGGCGCCCTCGACGTTGAGCGACTGCCGCTGGGCGCGCGCCAGCGCCCACGCGGCGGCGATATTGACCGCGGCGCCCAGGAGGCCGACGACGATCACGAGCCCGCCCTCGACCGCCGGCGGGTCGAGCAGGCGCCGCACCGCCTCGAAGCCGATCACCCCCGCGAGCACGAGCAGCGCCGCGCCGTTGATCTGGGCGCTGAGGATCTCCGCCCGCCCGAGGCCGAACGTGAACCTGCCGGAGGGCGGGCGCGCCGCCAGCCCGACCGCGGTCAGCGCGAGCCCGACGGCCGCGGCGTCGGTGAGCATGTGGGCGGCGTCGGAGAGCAGTGCCAGCGAGCCGGCGATCACGCCCGCCGCCACCTCGACGAGCATGAAGCCGAGGATCAGCGCGAGCGCGAGCCGCAGCTTGCCGCGATCCGCGTCGGCGGAGATCGCGTGCTGGTGGTGGTGGGCGTGGTCGTGGGCGCTCATGGAGTTGACTTGTTCACAACTTGCGCGCGCTCATGGGCCTCATGTTCTTCCCCCGCGGGGGCTCGTCGCACGTCGCGCGCAACCTCGCGACCTCGCTCCCGGACGCCGGCTGGGACGTCTCGATCGTCTCGGGCTCGCTGTCGCGGCCGGGGCTCCCGGGCGACGCGCGCAGGTTCTACCGCGGCCTCGACGTGCACCCCGTCGACTTTACGCGCGCGCTGGACGCGGCGGACCCGCTGCTCGCCGACCCGCCCATGCACCCGTCCTACGAGGACCGCGAGGGCGCGCCGGACCGCGTGTTCGCCTCGCTCCCGGACGCGGTCGCCGAGCACCAGACCGCGGCCTGGTGCCGCGCGCTCGAGGCCGCGGGGGCGCGCGAGGCCGACGTGCTGCACCTGCACCACCTGACGCCGATGAACGCCGCCGCCGAGCTCGTCGCCCCCGACGTGCCGGTCGTCGGGCACCTGCACGGCACCGAGCTGCTGATGCTGGAGGCGATCGAGGCCGACCCGGGGCGCTGGGAGCACGGCCCGGCCTGGGCGGAGCGCCTGCGCCGCTGGGCCGCGCGCTGCGAGCGCCTGCTCGTGCTGTCGAGGACGCAGGACCTGCGCGCCGGGCGCCTGCTCGGCGTGCCGCCCGAGCAGTGCGTGGCCGTCCCCAACGGATTCGATCCCGCGCTGTTCGAGCCGCGCGAGCTCGACCGCGGCGCCCACTGGGCCGCGAACCTCGAGGCGCTCGCGGGCTACGACGGCACGGTCCTGGTCTACGTCGGGCGCTTCACCGCCGTCAAGCGCGTCCCGCTGCTGATCGAGGCCTACGCGCAGGCGCAGCCCGCGTTCGCCGAGCGCGCGCCGCTCGTGCTGGTGGGCGGCTTCCCCGACGAGTGGGAGGGCGAGCGCCCGGAGGACGCCATCGCGCGCACGGGCGCGCGTGACGTCCATCTCGCGGGCTGGCACGAGCACGACGCGCTGGGCGCGTTCCTCAACGCCGCCGACGTGGTGGTCCTGCCCTCCGTGGCCGAGCAGTTCGGCCAGGTGCTGGTGGAGGGGATGGCCTGCGCGCGGCCGGTGATCGCGGTCGACTCGCACGGCCCGGCCGAGATCGTGACCGCCGGCGAGACGGGCTGGCTCGTGGCGGCCGACGATCGCGACGGGCTCGCCGGTGCGCTGCTGGAGGCCGTCAACCGGCCCGAGGAGCGGCGCCGCCGGGGCCGCAACGCCCGCGAGGTGGCGCTCGAGCGCTACGCATGGCCCGCCCTGGCGGAGCGGGTGGCCGCGGTCTACGCGGCCGCGCTGGACCGCTGATTGCGGGTATTTGTACTTGTGTACATATTCACCGGCGGGGACGGTTGCTACCTTTCCGCCTCCGCCTCAGGGCCCCCGCCCGCGCACCGGGAGCACGCCATGCACCGCCCGAGACCGACAGCCCCGGTCGGCCTGTACGACCCCAGCTACGAGCACGACGCCTGCGGCGTCGCCATGGTCGCGCGCCTCGACGGCGAGCCCAGCCACGAGACCGTCCAGCGCGCGGTCATCGCGCTGGAGAACCTCGAGCACCGTGGGGCGGCGGGCGCCGACCCCAACACGGGCGACGGCGCCGGGATCCTCATCCAGCTCCCCGACGAGTTCCTGCGCGGCGTCATCGGCGACGAGCTGCCCGAGCGCGGCCGCTACGGCGTCGCGGTCTGCTTCCTGCCCCAGGACGACGAGCGCCGGGCTGAGCTCGAGGCGCTGCTGACGCGGGCCGTCGAGGGCGAGGGCCAGCGGGTCGTGGGCTGGCGCGACGTCCCGGTCGACAAGGACTACGTCGGCATCACCGCCAATTACTTCGCCCCCTACATCAAGCAGCTCGTCGTGGCCGCGGACACGCCGGAGTGCCTCGAGGACCCGGACGCGTTCGAGCGCAAGCTCTACGTGATCCGCCGCGTCGCCGAGCTGGCCGCCGGCCCGGACCTCGTGGTGCCCTCGTTCTCGAGCCGCACGATCGTCTACAAGGGCATGCTCACCGCCCCGCAGCTGCTCGGCTACTACCCCGACCTGCAGGACGAGCGGGCCAAGACCGCGCTCGCGCTCGTCCACTCGCGCTTCTCGACCAACACGTTCCCGAGCTGGGAGCTGGCGCACCCGTACCGCTACATCGCCCACAACGGCGAGATCAACACGCTGCGGGGCAACGTCAACTGGATGCGCGCCCGCGAGTCGCAGCTCGCCTCCGAGCTGTTCGGCGAGGAGGACCTCGCGAAGCTGCTGCCGATCGTGCGCCCGGGCGGCTCGGACTCGGCGACGTTCGACAACGTGCTCGAGCTGCTCGTGCTCGCGGGGCGCTCGCTGCCCCACGCGGTGATGATGATGATCCCGGAGGCGTTCGAGGGCCGCGACGACCTGCCGGAGCACCTGAAGGGCTTCTACGCGTTCCACTCCTGCCTGATGGAGCCGTGGGACGGCCCCGCCGCGGTCGCGTTCACCGACGGCCGCGTGATCGGCGCGACGCTCGACCGCAACGGCCTGCGCCCCGGGCGCTGGCTGGAGACGAAGGACGGCTGGGTCGTGCTCGGCTCGGAGACCGGCGTGATGGACGTCCCGGCCTCGAACATCGTGCGCAAGGGCCGCCTGCAGCCCGGCAAGCTGTTCCTCGTCGACCTCGAGGAGGGCCGCATCGTCTCCGACGAGGAGGTCAAGCGCGGGGTCTCCTCCCAGCAGCCCTACGGCCGCTGGTACGAGGAGGGCGTCGTCCACCTCTCCGACCTGCCCGACGCTGCGCCCGCCGCGCCGCGCACGGAGCCGCTGCGCGCGCGCCAGCTCGCGTTCGGCTACACGCAGGAGGACCTGCGCGTGCTGCTCGGCCCGACCGCGGCCGGCGCCGCCGAGCCGATCGGCTCGATGGGCAACGACCTCGCCCTCGCGGTGCTGTCGGACCGCCAGCCGCCGCTGTTCTCCTACTTCAAGCAGCTCTTCGCGCAGGTCACGAACCCGCCGATCGACCCGATCCGCGAGGCCGTGGTGATGAGCGTCGCCTCCGGCGTCGGCTCCGAGCGCAACCTGTTCGACGAGACGCCCGAGCACGCGCACCAGCTCTCGATGGAGACGCCGATCCTGCGCTCGGCCGAGCTCGAGAAGCTGCGCCAGGTCGACTCGTCGATCTTCGAGGCGCACACGCTCGACATCACGTGGCCGGCGGGCGCCGGGCCCGACGGGCTCGCCGACGCCGTCGAGCGCGTCTGCGCCGAGGCCTCGGAGTCGATCGCGCGCGGCGTCAACATCCTCATCCTCTCCGACCGCAACGTCGGCCCGGAGCGCGTGCCGATCCCGGCGCTCCTCGCGGTCGCCGGCGTGCACCACCACCTCGTGCGCGAGGGCACGCGCCTGCAGGCCGGCCTCGTGCTCGAGTCCGGCGAGCCGCGCGAGGTCCACCACTTCGCGACGCTGATCGGATACGGCGCGTCGGCGATCAACCCGTACGTGATGTTCGAGTCGCTGGACGAGCTCGTCGCCGACGGGCGGCTGCCCGACGACATGACGGCCGACGAGGCGCAGGCGCGCTGCGTCAAGGGGATCGCCAAGGGGCTGCTCAAGACGATCTCGAAGATGGGGATCTCGACGATCCAGTCCTACACGGGCGCGCAGATCTTCGAGGCCGTCGGGCTCGCGCCGGAGCTGATCGATGCCCACTTCCCCGGCACGGCCTCGCGGATCGGCGGCATCGGGCTCGACGTGCTCGCGCGCGAGACGCTCGACCGCCACGCCCGCGCCTACCCGCGCGCGCACGAGGACCTGCTGCCGGTCGGCGGTATCTACGCCTGGCGCCGCGAGGGCGAGCACCACATGTGGAACCCGGAGTCGATCGCGCTGCTCCAGCACGCGGTCCGCCACGGCGGGGCGGAGACGTACGAGGAGTACTCGAAGCTGATGAACGAGGACGCCGCGCGGCGGGCGACGCTGCGCGGGCTGCTCAAGTTCAAGGAGCTGCCGGAGGAGGAGTGGCTGCCGCTCGACGAGATCGAGCCGGCGAAGGAGATCGTCAAGCGCTTCGCGACCGGCGCGATGTCGCTCGGCTCGCTGTCGCGCGAGGCGCACGAGACGCTGGCGATCGCCATGAACCGCCTCGGCGGGCGCTCCAACACCGGCGAGGGCGGGGAGGACCCGGTCCGCTACACGCCGGACGAGAACGGCGACTCGCGCCGCTCGGCGATCAAGCAGGTCGCGTCCGGCCGCTTCGGGGTCAACATCAACTACCTCGTCAACGCCGACGAGCTGCAGATCAAGATGGCCCAGGGCGCGAAGCCCGGCGAGGGCGGCCAGCTGCCGGGCCACAAGGTCGACAAGTACATCGGCGGGATCCGCTTCACGACGCCGGGCGTCGGCCTGATCTCGCCGCCGCCGCACCACGACATCTACTCGATCGAGGATCTCAAGCAGCTGATCTACGACCTGCGCTGCGCGAACCCGCGCGCGCGGATCTCGGTCAAGCTCGTGAGCGAGATCGGCGTCGGCACGGTCGCCGCGGGCGTCGCGAAGGCGAACTCCGACCACGTGCTGATCTCGGGCCACGACGGCGGCACCGGCGCGTCGCCGCTGTCCTCGATCCAGTCGGCGGGCGTGCCGTGGGAGATCGGCCTGGCCGAGACCCAGCAGACGCTCGTGCTCAACGACCTGCGCTCGCGCATCTGGGTGCAGACCGACGGCCAGCTCAAGACCGGCCGCGACGTCGTCATCGCCTCGCTGCTGGGCGCCGACGAGATGGGCTTCTCGACCGCCCCGCTGATCGCGACGGGCTGCATCATGATGCGCGCCTGCCACCTCAACACCTGCCCGGTCGGCGTGGCCACGCAGGATCCCGAGCTGCGCAAGCGCTTCCACGGCACGCCCGAGCACGTCGTCAACTTCTTCTTCTTCGTGGCGGAGGAGGCGCGGCAGATCATGCGCCGGCTCGGCATCCGCTCGTTCGACGAGCTGACCGGTCGCGCCGACCTGCTCGAGGCCGACACCGCGATCGACCACTGGAAGGCGCGCGGCGTCGACCTCACGCACATCCTCACGATGCCCGAGGTCCCCGAGGGCACGCCGCTGCGGCGGGTGCGGCCGCAGGACTCGCCGCTGCCGCTCGCGCTCGACTGGGAGCTGATCGAGGCCGCCAAGGACGCGATCGACCACCGCAAGCCGGCGGCGGGCGAGTTCGCGATCCGCAACGTGCACCGCTGCGTCGGCGGCATCCTCTCGAGCGCGGTCACCGAGGTGCACGGCGCCGAGGGCCTGCCGCCCGAGACGGTGCGCTTCACGCTGCGCGGCTCGGCGGGCCAGTCGTTCGGCGGTTGGCTGGCGCCGGGCGTCGAGCTGACGTTGATCGGCGACGCCAACGACTACACCGGCAAGGGCCTGTCCGGCGGCGTGCTCGCCGTGCGGCCGCCCGACGACGCCGCCTACGTGGCGGAGGAGAACGTCGTCATCGGCAACACCGTGCTCTACGGCGCGACCGCGGGCCGCGCGTTCTTCCGCGGGCTCGCCGGCGAGCGCTTCGCGGTCCGCAACTCGGGCGCGAGCGCGGTCGTCGAGGGCGTCGGCGACCACGGCTGCGAGTACATGACCGGCGGTCGCGCGATCATCCTCGGCCCGACCGGCCGCAACTTCGCGGCGGGCATGAGCGGCGGCGTCGCCTACGTGCTCGACGAGGACGGCGCGTTCGAGAGCCGCTGCAACATGGAGCTTGTCGGCTTCGACCCGCTCGACGACGACGACGTCGCCGAGCTGCACGACCTGATCGAGGAGCACCACCTGCGCACGCTGTCGCCGGTGGCCGCGCGCATCCTCAGCGACTGGGACGCGACGCTCGAGAAGTTCGTCAAGGTCATGCCGCACGACTACAAGCGCGCGCTCGCCGAGCTCGCCGAGGAGGAGGCCGAAGCCGGCCGCCAGGAGGTCGCGGCGTAGTGGGCGAGGTCGGCGCCTTCCTGAAGATCGAGCGGGTCACCAACCCGGAGCGCGACCCGCAGGAGCGGGTGGCGGACTATCGCGAGTTCGTCGAGACGCTGCCGGTGCCACAGCTGCAGGAGCAGGGCGCGCGCTGCATGGAGTGCGGCGTGCCGTTCTGCCACAACGGCTGCCCGCTCGGCAACCTGATCCCGGACTGGAACGACCTCGTCTACCGCGACCGCTGGCGCGACGCGATCGACCAGCTGCACGCGACGAACAACTTCCCCGAGTTCACGGGCAAGCTGTGCCCGGCGCCGTGCGAGGCCGCCTGCGTGCTCGAGATCCGCGAGGGCGACGCGGTGACGATCAAGCAGATCGAGGTCGCGATCATCAACCGCGCGTTCGACGAGGGCTGGGTGGTGCCGAAGCCGCCGGAGTTCGAGACCGGCCGCACCGTCGCGGTCATCGGCGCGGGCCCGGCCGGGCTCGCGGCCGCGCAGCAGCTGCGCCGCCGCGGCCACGCCGTGACGGTCTACGAGCGCGACGAGGCGGGCGGCGGGCTCGTGCGCTTCGGCGTGCCGGACTTCAAGATCGAGAAGTGGGTCGTCGAGCGGCGCATCGACCAGCTGCGGGCCGAGGGCGTGGCCTTCGAGTACGGCGTCGACGTGGGCGTCGACGTCGGCGCCGACGAGCTGCGCGAGCGCCACGACGCGGTCGTCATCGCCACCGGCTCGCGGGTCCCGCGCGACCTGCCGGTGCCGGGGCGCGAGCTCGACGGCGTCCACTACGCGATGGAGTACCTCTACGGCCGCAACCGCTGGGTCGCGAGCAACGGCGACGGCGTCTCGCCGATCACGGCGGCCGGCAAGCACGTGATCGTGATCGGCGGCGGCGACACCGGCGCGGACTGCGTCGGCAACTCGCACCGCGAGGGCGCCGCGTCGGTGACCCAGATCGAGCTGCTGGGCGAGCCGCCCGCCAAGCGCCCCGACGACCTCACGCCGTGGCCGCGCTGGCCGGTGAAGCTGCGCCGCTCGTACGCCATCAAGGAGGGCGGCGAGCAGGACTTCTCGATCTCGACCACCAAGCTGACCGGCTCGGGCGGGCGCGTCGAGGAGATCCACTGGGTCGAGAACTCGGGCAAGCCGCCGTTCGACCCGATCGAGGGCACGGAGACGTCGCGCCCGGCCGACCTCGTCCTGCTCGCGATGGGCTTCCTGTCGCCCGAGCCGCTCGTGCTCGAGCAGCTCGAAGTCGAGAAGGACCAGCGCGGCAACGCCAAGGCGGGCGCCTACGCGACCTCAGCCGAGGGCGTGTTCGCCGCCGGCGATGCGCGCCGCGGCCAGTCCCTGATCGTGTGGGCGATCAACGAGGGCCGCCAGTGCGCCCGCGTCGCCGACCGCTACCTGGCCGGGCTGCCCGAGCGCGACCCGCGCGAGGCGCTGTCGGTCGGCACGTCGCAGCGCGCGGGCTCGGAGGCGCTCGGCGCCGACCCGCCGAACAAGGCCGGCTTCGGCTCCGGCCAGGGCATCACCGACTAGCGCTTCGCGACCGCGGCCATCCCGGCCTCGGCGAACGCCGTCGCGTCGTCGAGCAGCGAGTCGGTCTCGGCCGGCGTCAGCGCGCGGCCGCCCTGCTCCATGCGCGCGGCGGCGGTCTCCTCGACGATGCCGAACGCGGCGATCAGCGAGGCGGCGGCGAGGCGCGCGGCGAGATGCGCCTCCGGCCCCAGCTCGGCCTCGAAGGCGTCGGCCATGGCGTCCTGGATCCCGCCGTGGAGCTGCAGCCTGCGGGCGGCGATGCTCGGCACCTCGCGCGCGAGTCGCAGCTGGAGGACGAGCTCGGGCTCGATCCACCCCGTCAGCCCGGTCAGCCACGCGCGGACGGCGGCGATCGTCGACTGGCCGGCGGGGCGCTCGGCGAGCATCGCGGACAGCGCGTCGACGGCGGCCGCGGCGTCGCCGAAGACGATCTCCTCCTTGGTGGGGAAGTAGGTGAACACCGTCGCGCGCGAGACGTCGGCGGCCTCGGCGATGCGGTCGAACGTGGTGGCCGCGAACCCCTGCTCGTCGAACAGGCGCATGGCGGCGTCGCGGATCGCGATCCGGGTCGCCTGCTTCTTGCGCTCTCGGAGGCCGGACATGACGTCGGGAAAGATACCACACTCAATCCAAGAACAAACTGAGTTGATTTTTAGACTTAGTCTGGTTATGCTGCCGCGCCATGACCTCCCTCCTCTCCTCAATCGCCACCGTCGTCGGGCGCCACCCACGCCGCGCGACGGCCCTCATCCTCGTCGTGATCGCCGCCGTGATCGGCGGCGCCGTCGCCGCCGGCGGCGCCTTCAAGGACGACTTCAGCGTGCCGGGCATCGAGTCCCAGCGCGCCCAGGACCTGCTCGAGCAGCGCTTCCCCGCGCAGTCGGGCACGCAGGCCACGCTCGTGTTCAGCAGCGACGGGAAGCTGGCGGAGCGCGAGCTCAGCGGCCCGCTCGCCGCGATCGAGCGCCAGCCGCACGTCGCCTCCGTCGACGCTCCCCGCGTGTCGGAGGACGGGCGGACCGCGTTCGCCACGGTCAGCTACGACCAGACCGCGACCGAGCTCGACGCCAAGGCGCGCGAGCGCCTCGAGGACGCCACGGGCGGGCTCGAGCGCGCGGGCGTCGACGTCGCGATGTCCGGCGAGCCGATCGACGGCGCCGCCACCGGCGGCTTCCCGATCGGCGAGCTGATCGGCCTCGCGATCGCCATCGTGCTGCTGATCGCGGTCCTGCGCAGCCTGCGCGCGGCGCGCAACGCCCTGGGCGTCGCGCTCGCCGGCCTCGGCCTCGGGTTCGGCGCGCTCATGTGGGCCGCCGCCGTCACCGACGTCCCCGGCCTGGCCCCGACGCTCGCCGGCATGCTCGGCCTGGGCGCGGGCATCGACTACGCGCTGCTGCTCGCGGCGCGCCAGCAGGAGGAGCTGCGCGCGGGTCATGACCCGCTCGAGGCGGCCCGCCGCGCGAACGCCACGGCCGGGCACTCCGCGCTCACCGCCGCCGGCATCGTGCTGGTCTCGATCTCCGGCCTGCTCGTCACCGGCATCCCGTTCGTGGGCCGCGCCGGCGTGGCCGCCGGGCTCGTCGTGCTCGCCTGCGCCGTGACCTGCGTCGTGCTGCTGCCGGCCCGCTTCGCGCGCTCCGGGCAGAAGCTGCTGCCGCGCCGCGAGCGCACCGGGAAGGCACCCGCCCCGCAGCCCGCCGACTCCGGCCGCGCGCCGTGGGCGACGAAGCGCCCCGGCCTCGCGCTGGCCGCCGCCGGCGCGGTGACGATCGCGCTGGCCGCCCCCGCCGCCGGCCTCGAGCTCGGGCAGCCCGACGACCGCAACCTCGGCCCGGAGGCGACGCAGCGCCAGGCCTACGACCGCCTCGCCGAGGGCTTCGGCCCCGGCGTCAACGGCCCGCTCGTCGTCGCCGTCTCGCTCCCCGACGGCGGCGACCGCGCCGCGCTGAAGCGCCTCGAGACCGGCATCGCCGCCGACCGCGAGGTCGCGTCCGTCGCGCCGCCCGCGCTCAACCCGGCCCGCGACACCGCCGTGATCACGGTCACGCCGCAGCACGGCCCGCAGGACGACGCCACCCGCGCGCTCGTCGACCGGCTCCGCGCGGACGCCATCCCCGCGGCGGTCGAGGGCACCGGCGCGCGCGCCTACGTCGGCGGCCGCACCGCGCGCTTCGGCGACGAGGCGGAGAAGATCGCGGGGCGCATCCCGCTGTTCGCGGCCGCCGTGGTCGGGCTGTCGCTGCTGCTCCTGCTCGCGGCGTTCCGCTCCTGGCGCGTCGCGGTGCTGTCGGCGCTGTTCAACCTCGCGTCGATCGCCGCCGCCTACGGCGTGGTCGCGCTCGCGTTCCAGACCGAGACCGGCGCGAGCCTGCTCGGCGTCGAGCAGCTGCCGGTCATCCCGTACGTGCCGCTGTTCATGTTCGCGATCCTGTTCGGCCTGTCGACGGACTACAACGTGTTCCTGCTCTCCCGCGTCCGCGAAGAGTGGGACCGCCACGCCGACCACCGCACCGCGATCGCCGTCGCATCGGCGGGGACGCGCAAGATCATCATGGCCGCGGGCGGGATCATGATCGCGGTGTTCATGGGCTTCGCGACCGATCCCGACCCGGTGATCAAGATGACCGGCGTCGGCCTCGCGACCGCGGTCCTGGTCGACATCACGCTCGTGCGGATGTTCATGGCCCCGGCGGCGCTGACGCTGCTCGGCGACAAGCTGTGGCCCGCTCGCCGGCGCAGCCGCAGGGCGCGGCCGGTCGCGCGTGCGCAGGAGAGCGTCTCCTGATCTCGTTGCGAAGCACCGGAGCCTGTGCGACCGTCGTCGGCGCTCCGGTGCGACGCGCAGACCTCATCCGCCTCACGCCCGCCGCGCTGGCCGCGGCGGGCGCCGGGCTGGCGGTGGCGATCGCCGCGGGGGCGATCGCGGTGCCGGACGTGCCCGGCGCGGTCTCCGACGCCAGCGAGTCGCTGGGCACCTGGGTCTATGTCGCGGTGGTCGCGGTGATCTTCCTGGAGACGACCGTCCTCACGGGCCTCGTGATCCACGGCGAGCTGGCGCTGCTGGCCGGCGGCGTCGCCGCCGAGCGCGGCGACGCCTCGCTGCTCGCGCTGATCGCCGTCGCGTGGGCCGCCGCCGTCGCCGGCGACAGCGCGAGCCTGCTGCTCGGCCGCCGGCTCGGGCGGCCGTTCCTCGAGCGCCACGGCGCGCGCGCCGGGCTCGGCACGGAGCGGCTCGCGCGCGTGGATGACTTCTTCGCCCGCCATGGACGCAAGGCGCTGTTCCTGGGCCGCTTCACCGGGCTGACGCGCTCGGTCCTGCCGTTCGTCGTCGGCAGCTCCGGCCTGCCGCTCCGCCGCCTGCTGCCGATCAGCGTCGCGAGCGGGCTCGTGTGGACCGCCACCTTCACGACGCTCGGCTACGCGTTCTCGGAGTCGTTCGCCGACGCCGGCGAGACGGCGTCGCGCGTGGCGTTCGCCGTCGTCCTGCTGGTCGCGGCGGTGTTCGCCGCGGTCGCGTGGCGCCGCCGCTAGGCGGTCCGGCGCCGCAGCGTCGTCGCCCCGAGCGCGAGCGCGAGCACGATGCAGCCGGCGAGCACGGCGACGTCGAGCCACAGGCGCGCGTCGAGGTCGTCGGCGGCCACCTTGGCCAGCGCGTCGTAGGCGTAGGTGAACGGCAGCGCGCCGGCGATCGTCTCCAGGGCGTCCGGCATCGCCTCGCGCGGCACGAACAGGCCGGCGAGCAGGAGCTGGGGGAGGATGAAGGCGGGCATGAACTGGACGGCCTGGAACTCGCTGGTCGCGAACGCGCTCACGAGCAGGCCGAGCGCCATGCCGAGCAGGGCGTTGGCGACGGCGAGGACGACGACCGCCCACTCGGGACCCGCGCTCTCGACGCCGAGCAGACCGAACGCGACCGTCGCGGCGACCACCCCCTGCAGCGCGCCGAGAGCGGCGAACGCGAGCCCGTAGCCGAGCAGCAGGTCGAGCTTGGCCATCGGCATCGACATCAGCCGCTCGAGCGTGCCGCCGGTGCGCTCGCGCAGCATCGCGATCGACGTGACCAGGAACATCACGATCAGGGGGAACACCCCGACGAGCGGTGCGCCGATGCGGTCGAACGTCTCCGGTTGGCGGTCGAGGATGTAGGACAGCAGCGCGAGCAGCGCCGGCGGCACCACGAGCACGAGCGCGAGCGTGCGGTGGTCGCGCCGCAGCTGGCGCGCGACGCGCTGGGCGGTGGCGAGCGTGGCGCGCGGGCTCATGACCGCTCCGCCAGCGCGATGAACGCCTGCTCGACGGTGTCGGCGCCGGTCTCCTCGCGCAGCGCGGCCGGCGTGCCGCTCGCGACGATCGCGCCCTCGCGCATGAGCACGAGCTCGTCGCAGCGCTCGGCCTCGTCCATCACGTGCGTGGAGACGAGGATCGTGCGGCCCTCGGCTGCCAGCGCGTGGAACGTCGCCCACAGCTCGCCGCGCAGCACGGGGTCGAGCCCGACGGTCGGCTCGTCGAGCACGAGCAGCTCGGGGTCGTGCAGCAGCGCGACCGCGAGCGACGCCCGCGACCGCTCGCCACCCGACAGCGTGCCGACCACCTGATCGGCCTGGCGCTCGAGGCCGACCGTGGCGATGGTCGCCTCGATGCGGTCGGCCGGCGCCTCGAGGATGCGCACGAAGTACTCGAGGTTCTCGCGCACGGTCAGGTCGGCGTAGACGGAGGGCGCCTGGGTGACGTAGGCGACGCGCGAGCGCAGCGCGGCGACCCCGGCCGGGAGACCGAGCACGGTGAGGTCGCCGCCCGCGACCGTCTGGACGCCGACGATCGCGCGCATGAGCGTGGTCTTGCCCGAGCCGCTCGGGCCGAGCAGGCCGGTGATGACGCCGCGCGGGACCGCGAGCGAGACGCCGGGCAGCACCCGGCGGCCGCCGCGCACGACCTCGAGGCCGTCGACGGCGACGACGGCTTCGCTGGACGCCGTCCGGTCGGTGCGATTCAATACATCAGGCGTTGAATTCATCAGGCAATGAAATAGCAGACGAGGGCGGGCGCCGTCAAGTCCGGCGCAGCGGCCGCCGCCCCGGCAACAGCGGCACGCGCGAGGCGATCCTCGCCGCCGCGCGGCGCCAGTTCGGCGCCCAGGGCTACGACCGCACGACGATGCGCGGCGTCGCCGCCGAGGCCGGCGTCGACCAGGCGCTCGTCGCGCACTTCTTCGGCGGCAAGCAGGGCCTGTTCGTGGAGGTCGTGCGGCTGCCCTTCGCGCCGAGCGAGCTCCTCCCGCGGCTGCTCGAGGGCGACCTCGACGGGCTCGGCGAGCGGATCGCGCGCTTCGTGGCGTCGGTGCTCGAGGACCCCGAGGGGCGCGCGCGGGTGACGGGCGTGGTGCGCGCCGCGGCGTCGGAGCCCGAGGTCGCGCGGATGCTGCGCGAGTTCATGCAGGACGAGCTGTGGACGCCGCTGGCCGAGGCGCTCGGGGCCGAGGACGCGCAGCTGCGCGTGACGCTCGTCGCGTCCCAGGTCGTCGGCATGGTGATGGTCCGCCACATCATCGAGGCCGAGCCGCTCGCCTCGCTCCCGGCCGGCGAGCTCGTCGCGCACGTCGCGCCGACGCTCCAGCGCTACCTCACCCGCTAGTACCGTCACTGCGATGGACCAGGACGCGATCCGCCGCGAGCTCGAGAGCCGCCTGAGCAGCGCGCGCGGGCGCGTGGAGTCGCTCGCCGAGCCGCCCGAGCTCGGCGAGGCGCAGGGCTTCGGCAAGCGGATCGGTGACGGCACCACCGAGGCGATCAGCCGCCTCACCGACATCGGCGTCGGCCGCACGCTCGAGAGCGGGATGGAGCGGACCGAGCGCGCGCTGGCGAAGCTCGACGAGGGCACCTACGGCGCCTGCGACCGCTGCGGCGCGCCGATCCCGGAGGGCCGCCTGCGCGTGATGCCCGACAGCATCTTCTGCGTGGAGTGCGCGGCGCTCGCGCCGCGGACGCCACCGCCGCGTCGGCGGTAAGGTCCGGGCCGTGCCGAGCTGGACGCGCATCAACTCGCCCGACCTGCCGGAGTTCCCTGTCTTCGGCCACGCCGCCGTCGCCGGCGACACGATCTACGTGTCGGGGATGCTCGGGCTCGACGACGCGTCCGACGGCCTCGTCGAGGGCGGCATCGGGCCGGAGACGCGGCAGGCGTTCCGCCACGTCGAGCGCATCCTCGCCGCCTGCGACGCGACGCTCGCCGACATCGTGAAGGTCAGCGTCTACATGACCGACCTGAGCGAATGGGAGTCGATGAACGAGGTCTACCTGGAGCTGTTCGGCGAGCGGACGCCCGCGCGGATCGCGGTCGGCTGCGCCTCGCTGCTGTTCGGCGCCAAGGTCGAGTTCGATTGCATAGCCTTCACCGGGTGACCCTCCGGATTCTGGTCGCGAGCCTGGCAGGGCTCGCGCTGCTCGCCTCGACCGCCGCGGCCGCGCCGCGCGACGTCCTCTACGTGGGCAACAACTGGGACGGCACGGCCGACGTCGTGGACCCGTACGAGTTCAAGCGCCTCGCGCGGATCAACATCGTCCCCGACAAGGAAGAGCGGATGGCCGAGATCATGGCCAACCCCGACCGCTACGGCTACTTCCTCGGGATCCGCCAGCTCGTCGGCGAGGGCAACGACCAGTTCGTCGACGACATGTTCTCCTCCCACGACGGGCGCTTCCTCTACGTCTCGCGCCCGAGCTTCGCCGACGTCGCGGCCTTCGATCTCCGCACGCGCAAGATCGTGTGGCGCACGCCGATCGAGGGCTACCGCGCCGACCACATGGCGATCTCGCCCGACGGCACGCGGCTCGCGCTCTCCGCCTCGACCGCGCGCAAGGTGCACATGATCGACACCGCCGGCGGCAAGATCGTCGGCGAGTTCGAGTCCGGCGACCAGCCGCACGAGAACAACTACTCGGCCGACGGCACGAAGATCTACCACGCCTCGATCGGCTCGGTGTTCACTCCCTCCGACGACCCCGCGCTCGACGACACCAAGGGCGACCGCTGGTTCGAGATCGTCGACACGCGCACGAACAAGGTCCTCAAGCGCCTCGACATGGGCCAGAAGCTGGAGGAGGCCGGCTACCCGGACATGAGCTCGGCGGTGCGGCCGATGGCGCTCGCGCCCGACGAGAAGCAGGTCTACTTCCAGGTCTCCTTCTTCCACGGCTTCGTCGAGTACGACCTCGTCCAGGACCGTGTGCTGCGGCTCGCCAACCTGCCGATCTCCGAGGAGGCTGCCGGCAAGCGCCGCGAGGAGTACCTGCTCGACTCCGCCCACCACGGGCTCGCGATGAACCCGCAGGGTACGAAGCTGTGCGTGGCCGGCACGATGTCCGACTACGCCGCGATCGTGCACCGCGACGACTTCGCCCACCGCATCGCGGCGAACGGCCTCAAGCCCTACTGGTCGACCAACTCGGGCGACGGCCACTACTGCTTCGTGTCGTTCAGCGGCGACGACCGCGTGTCGGTCATCTCCTACGCCTCCGAGCGCGAGATCGCGAGCGTCCCCGTCGGCGACCACCCGCAGCGGATGCGGATGGGCGCGCTGGCCGAGGGCGCGCTCGGCGTGCCCGCCGCGAGCGCCGGAGCGGCGCGCCCGGGCGGCCCGCGGCTGAAGCTGCGCGTGACCGTCCGCCCGCGCCGCGTGCGCGCCGGCCGGCCGGTGCGGCTGCGCGTGCGCGTGACCGTCAAGCGCGGCGGCCGCCGCGTGGCGGTGCGCGGGGCACGCGTGCGCGTCGGGGGCGTGAAGGCGCGCACGGGCCGCCGCGGCCGCGCCGTGCTGCGCAAGCGCCGCGGCTTCGAGCGGGTGCGCCGCTACCGCGTCCGCGCGAGTCGCAAGGGCTACCGCACGGGCCACGCGCGGATCCGCGCGACGCGCGGGTAGGCTCGCGCCGTGAGCTTCATCGCCTTCATCCTCATCCTCGCGCTGCAGGGCCTGATCGTCGGCGCGTTCGCGCGGCTCGCGCTGCCCGGCAAGGACCCGATGTCGATCCCGCAGACGATCGCGGTCGGGCTCGCCGGCTCGCTGATCGCCGGGCTGCTCTTCTACGCGATCTCCGGCGGCACCGAGGCGCCCGGCTTCCTCGTCGCGCTCGTGTTCAGCGTGCTGATCGTCTACGTCATCCGCCGCCGCCGCGGCGGCGGGCTGACGAGCCCGGGCGAGCAGCCGCCGCTGCGCTAGAGGGCTTCCACCGCGTCGAGCAGCCGCTCGACGTCGCGCTCGTCGTTGTAGTGCACGAAGCCGGCGCGGACCGCGCCGTGCGGGTCGAGGCCGAGGAAGCGCTCGAGCTCCCACGCGTAGTAGTTGCCGTGCCAGACCGCGACCTCGCGCTCCGCGAGCGCCGCGGCGACCTCCTCCGACGTCTTCCCCTCGACCGTGAACATGAGCGTCGACGTGCGGTCGCGCGCGCGGCCGTGCAGCGTCACGCCCGGGAGCGACTCGAGCCCCTCGAGCGCGCCCGCGAGCAGGCGCTCCTCGTGCGCGCGCACGGCGTCCCAGTCCATCCCGCGCGTGTAGTCGGCGGCCGCCGCGACGCCGGCCAGCGCCTCGAACGGCAGCGTCCCGTTCTCCCAGCGGTCGGGCGGCGTGTCGGGGGAGGGGAGGAGCTTGTCGGGCGCCAGCTCCGTGAGCAGCTCGGGCCGCGCCCACTGGATCCCGACGTGCGGGCCGAACCACTTGTAGGCCGAGCAGGCGAGCGCGTCGCAGCCGAGCGCGGCGACGTCGAGCCGGCGGTGCGGCGCGGCGTGGACGGCGTCGACGTACACGCGCGCGCCCGCGGCGTGCGCGGCGTCGACGATCCCGCGCAGGTCGGGGATCGTGCCGACGGCGTTGGAGGCGTGGGTGACCGCCACCCAGCGCGTGCGCTCCGACAGCACCGCCTCGACCGCGCTCGCGGGCAGCTCGAGCGTCTCCGGGTCGGGCTCGGCGAAGCGCACGGTCGCGCCGGCGCGCTCGGCGTGGATGACCCACGGGCGCACGTTGGCGTCGTGGTCGAGCCGCGTGCAGACGACCTCGTCCCCCGGTCCGAGGGTGCGGCCGACCGCGCCGGCGAACGCCATCGTCAGGGCGGTCATCGAGAAGCCGAACACGACCTCGGCGGGCGGCGCGCCGAGCAGCGCGCCGACGCTCTCGCGCGCGCCGTCGACGAGCGCGTCGGTGGCGTGCGCGGCGGCGAACGCGCCGCCGTGGTTGGCCCCGCGGCCCGAGCGCATCCAGGCGTCCATCGCCTCGATCGCCGAGTCGACCATCTGCGTGCCGGCCGGGCCGTCGAGCCGCGCCCACGAGGCGTCGGCGAGGCCGGGAAAGCGCTCGCGGTTCACGTCACGCGCTCGGCCGCTGCCTGGACGAGCTCGGCGTCGCGCGGGTAGGTGAGGATGCCGACGGCCTCCGCGGGCGCCATCCAGCGCAGCTGGTCGACCTCGTCGTTGGGCGTGAACGTCACCTCGGCCTCCGGCTCCATCAGCCAGTAGCGCACGACCTTGAGGCGTCCTTTGCGGTCGTTGTAGGAGACGGGCTCGAGCTCCTCGCCGAGCCGGCAGCGCAGCCCGATCTCCTCCTCGACCTCGCGCAGCGCGGCCTCCTCCCAGCTCTCGCCGCGGTCGAGCTTGCCCTTGGGCAGCGACCAGTCGTCGTAGCGCGGGCGGTGGGCGATCGCGATCGCGATCGTGTCGCCGGCGCGCCGCCACACGACGCCGCCGGCCGCCTTGACCTCCGCCTCGTCGGGATCGACCGCCACAGGCGGCACGCTAGCGGCCGAACACCGCGCGCAGCTTCTCGACCGGCGTGGCGACGTCGATCTTGAGGTCGCCGAGGATGACGTCGGCGTGCACGCGCACGAGCGGGCCGCCGCGCGCCGCGCCGGCCCCGCGGACCTTCTTGTCGCCGAGCACGGCGCGGCCCGTCAGCTCGAGGCGCGCGCCCGGCGGGACGTAGATCGTGACGTCGCCGAGCCGGACCTTCACGTTGATCGTCACCTCGGGCGGGACCTCGGCCTGGCGCAGGTCGAGCTTGCAGTCGCCGAGGATCGCCGTGACCTCCATGTGCTCCGGCACGAGCCAGTGCCCGCCCTGCTCGCTGCTGGAGAGGACGGCACGCATGCGCTCGCCGACGACCTCGGGCGGCCGTGTGCGGCGCGGCCGCGGCGCGGGGAGGACGTCGTCCGGCAGGTCGCTGCGCAGCGCGACGAGCTCACCGCGCGTCGTCGCCGTGTAGGCGGCGCCGGTGCGCTCCTCGAGCTCATCGGTCGTCAGCCTGCCCTGGGCGGCGTGGTCGCGCAGCGTGTCCACGAGCTGCTCCCGCTCGCTGTCCGACGCGCGCAGGTGCTCGTCCGCCATGCTCGGATCGTAGCCCGCCGAGAAAAGGTGACGCCGGTGTCAACTTTGGGGTACGCTCCTCTCATGAGCGCGCTCCCCACGGCCTGCGTGATCGGCGCCGGCTCCTCCGGCATCACCGCGGTGAAGGCCCTCGCCGCCCGCGGCTTCGACGTCACCGCCTACGACAGGTCCGACCGCGTCGGCGGCAACTGGGTGTGGGGGAACAGCAACGGGACGTCCTCCGCGTACCGCTCGCTGCACATCAACACCTCGCGCGAGCGCATGGAGTACTCCGACTTCCCGATGCCGAAGTCGTATCCCGACTTCCCGCATCACACCCACATCGCGCGCTACTTCGACGACTACGTCGAGCACTTCGGCATCCGCGACCGGATCCGCTTCCAGACCGGCGTCGAGCACGCCGCGCGCCGCGCCGACGGCGTCTGGGAGCTCGCGCTCGACAACGGGGAGACCCACCGCTACGACGCGCTGCTCGTCGCCAACGGCCACCACTGGGACCCGCGCTGGCCCGAGCCCGCGTTCCCGGGCCAGGACGCGTTCGAGGGCGTGCAGATCCACGCGCACGACTACAAGGGCGACGATCCGGACTTCTTCCGCGACAAGAAGGTCGTCGTGCTCGGCATCGGCAACTCCGCCTGCGACATCGCGGTCGAGTCGAGCTTCGTCGCCGAGCACACGTACCTCGCCATGCGCCGCGGCGCGCACATCCTCCCCAAGTACCTGTTCGGCAAGCCCGTCGACCAGCTCGGCGCGTCGACGAAGGTCCCCTTCGAGCTCCGCCGCCGCATGTTCCAGGGCATGCTCAAGGTCGCGCTCGGCGACATGGAGCGCTACGGGCTGCCGAAGCCCGACCACCGCTTCGGCGACGCCCACCCGACCGTCTCCGACGACCTGCTCTCGCGGATGGCGCACGGCACGATCACCGCGAAGCCCAACATCGCCTCGCTGACCGCCCGCGGCGTGCGCTTCACCGACGGCTCCGAGGTCGAGGCCGACGTCGTCGTCTACTGCACGGGCTACAAGGTCACGTTCCCGTTCTTCGACGAGGACTTCATCTCCGCGCCGGACAACGACCTGCCGCTGTTCCGCCGCACGTTCCACCCCGCCATCCCGAACGTCTTCTTCATCGGGCTGATGCAGCCGCTCGGCGCGATCATGCCGATCGCCGAGGCGCAGGGCGAGTGGGTCGGCGACTACCTGACGGGCCGCTACGCGCTGCCCGGCCCGGCCGCGCTGCGCAAGGACATCGACGACGAGCGGCGGCGCATGTTCAAGCGCTACGTCGCGTCGAAGCGCCACACGATGCAGGTCGACTTCGACGACTGGATGGCCGCGCTCGCCAAGGAGCGCAAGGCGGGCGAGGAGCGCGCCCGGGCGCACGGCCACCGCCTGCCGGTGCCGCCGCGGGCCGCCGCGCCCGTCGCGGCGTGAGCGGGCTCGCCACCAGCGGGCGGCGCGAGGCCACGAAGGCCGCCAACCGCGCCGCGATCCTCGCCGCCGGGCGCGAGGTGTTCGCCGAGCTCGGCTACGGCGCCGCCAGCGTGCGCGACATCGTCCGCCGCACGGAGCTCGCCGCGGGCACGTTCTACAACTACTTCCCGGACAAGGAGGCGGTCTTCCGCGCGCTCGTGCACGAGGTCGGCGCGGAGGCGCGGCGCCGCGTGCGCGCCGCCCGCCAGGCGGCGGCGACGCCGCAGGGCTTCGTCGAGGACGCCTACCGCGCGTACTTCTCGTTCATCGTCGAGGACGCGCGGCGCGCCGCGTTCCTGACCCGCAACGCGGGCGCGATCCGCGTGATGTTCGAGCAGTCCGAGGCGCCGGCCGGGATCGACGAGCTCGCGGCCGACCTGCGCGCCGCGATCGCCGCGGGGCTGCTCCCGGAGCTCGACGTCGAGCTGTGCGCCGCCGCGATGGTGGCGGTCGCGCTCGAGCTCGGCCAGCGGCTCACGGAGCGCGCGCCGCCCGACGTCGAGGGCGCCACGGCGTTCGCGACGCGGCTGTTCCTGGCCGGCGTCGTCTAGCCCGCGGCGCGCTCCACGGCCTCGGGCAGCTGAGTCACGTCGGGGATCCGCACGGTCGCGACCGACGGGTCCTCGCCGGAGTCGAGGCGGTCGACCCACACGCGCGGGAGGTTGAGCTCGGCGGCGGTCCGGATGTCGTGGAACCACGACTGCGCGGCGTGGACCCAGCGGCCGCGGTCGCCGTCGGTGCGCTTCGCGAACGCGCGCCAGTGGCCGGGGTCGGGCTTGTAGGAGCCGACCTGCTCCGCGGTGACCGTGAGGTCGAAGTCGACCGGCATGCGCTCGAGCGTCGTCGCGAGCAGGTCGTCGTCGCAGTTGGAGAGGATCGCGAGGCTCCATCCGTTCTCGCGCAGGGCGCTCAGGGCGGGGCCGACGTCGTCGAAGATCGGCACCTCCGGCCAGCCGTCGACGAGCGCGGTCTCCGCACCGGCGGGCAGCTCGATCTCCTCGCGCTCGGCGGCGCGGCGGAGCGTCTCGGTCAGCACCTCGCGGTAGAGCGGCGCCGGGCGCTGCGCCTCCACCTCGGCCTCGAGGTCGTGGTAGGCGTGCAGCAGGCGCTCGGCGTCCTCGGCGCCGACGTGGGGCGTGAGCGCGTTGCGCATCCCGCCCAGCCAGTCGGCGAGCGTGCCGTAGCAGTCGAAGGTCACCCAGTCTCGGCTCATGTGCGAAGTTCTACCGGTGTTCCTCGGATTCGGTCCTGAAGCGTTCTGGTGGTTCGACGGGCTCGAGCGCGACAACTCGCGCGACTACTTCACGCGCACGCGCGATCTCTACGAGCGCGAGGTGCGCGACCAGCTCGAGGAGCTGCTGCTCGAGCTCGGCGGCGGCGAGGTCAAGGTCTTCCGCCAGCACCGCGACCTGCGCTTCACGAAGGACAAGCGGCCGTACAAGGAGCGGACCTACGGCATCGCGGGGCGCGTGTACGTGCAGCTCTCGGCGCGCGGCCTGTACGTCGGCACCGGCTACTACCGGGTCGAGCCCGACCAGCTCGAGCGCTACCGGGCCGCCGTCGACGACGACGAGACGGGGCCCGAGCTCGCCGCGGCGCTGAAGCAGTCGCGGCTCGACGTCGAGGGCGCGAGCCTCAAGACCGCGCCGCGCGGCTACCCGCGCGACCACCCGCGGATCGAGCTGCTGCGGCGCAAGCAGCTGATCATCGGCAAGTCGCTGCCGGCCGGCGGCGGGATCAAGCGCGACCCGGCGCTCGACCTCGCGCGCGGCGTCCGGACGTCCTCGGCGCCGGTGCTCGCCTGGCTCGACGAGCACGTCGGTCAGGGGTCCGGGTAGGGCTGGACCTCGACGCCGATCGGCGCCTCGCGCGTGCCGAGCTCCCAGGCCCCGCCGTGCTCGGTCCGGAGCGTGCGGCCGCCGACGGTGAGGTCGATGGCGGCGATCGAGCAGTTCGTGCTGTGGTGCTCGCCGCCCGACGGGTCGGAGTAGAGCCACGAGACGAGTGGGGTGGCGCGCACCTGGATGCTGAGGCCGCCCACCTGGATGCGCCCGCCCGCGGGACTCTCGTGCACGCGGGCGCGCCTGCCGAGGCCGCCGACGCGGCGGCGCTCGCCGTCGAGATGCAGCGCGCCGTTGGCGATCCACGGCGTCGTGAGCGGGCCGAGCCTCACGCGCCCGAGGGCGACGTCGAGCCAGGCGTCGGGCGCGCCGTCGAAGCCGACGCCGTGGAGCCAGATCCAGCGCTCGGCGTGCTCGGCGCCCCAGTTGTGGCCGACGACGCCGGGCCAGGCGTCGAGCCTCCAGTCCTCGACCGTGCCCGAGATCGTCGTGTCCGGGAGCGGGCTCTCGGTCTTGGTGCGCGGAATGGGTGCGGAGTAGAGGCGCGGGTGGGGGAGGTGGCGGAGCGGCTCCGAGGCCGGGCCGAACGTCAGGTCCCAGCTCGCGCTGCTGCCGAGCGCCTCGGCGCGGCCCTTGGCGCCGAGCGGGCCGAAGTGGCTGTCGGCGATCCGCAGCCACTCGTCGGGCTGCGGGTCCGGCAGCGACTGCTTGACGGCGCGCGGCGCCTTCCCCGCCTCGAACAGCGTGCACCACAGCGCGCCGGTCGGCGGGCCGCCGGGGCGCTTGAAGACGGTGTGGCGGATCCAGGCGGAGCGGCCGCCGGCGGGGTCGGCGGCGCGCAGGTAGTAGGACTCGTAGTGCCCAGCCCGGAGCGAGACGGCGGGGAAGCGCGCGGTGCTCATCGCTTGCCGTGCCGGACGCCGAGCCACAGCCACAGCGGGTAGGTGGCGAAGATCGCGGCGCTGAGCGCGTGGGTGCGCGGGCCGGCCTTGGCGGCGTCGACCTTCAGCACACCGGAGTTGATCATCCAGTCGCGGCCGCTCGTGGCGCGGCAGGCGCGCCAGATCGGGCGCGTCCAGCGCCGGTTGAGGTACAGCGGGATGCTCACGCCCCAGAACACCGCCATCGTGCCCACGGCGAGCGGGGCCGGGTTGTCGGTGGCGCGCGCGATGGCGCGGCCGTTGGCGTAGAGCCAGGGTCCGTCGATCAGGAACGACATAGGTGGGCCGCCAATCTGGTCGCGAGGGTCATGATCGTGATCTGGGGGTTGACGCCGAGCGAGGACGGGACCGCGCTGCCGTCGCAGACGTAGACGCCCTCGGTCCCGCGGACGCGCCCGTCCGCGTCGAGGACGCCGTGGCCGGGGCGCGCGTCCATCCGCGCGCTGCCGAGCGGGTGGAACGCCATCAGCTTGAGGTCCTGCGGGCGCAGCACCTCCTTCGCCCCCGCGGCGCGGAACAGCTCCTCCAGCCGGTCGAGGCCGGTCCTGACCTTCGCGGCGTCGGTGTCGGAGAGGTCGTAGCGGACGACGGGCCGGCCGCCGACCGAGCGCACGCGCCCGCGCGAGTCGTCGGAGATCATCAGCCCGAACTGCGCGAGGTGGCGGTAGCCCTCCATCAGCTCGCGATGACGCTCGCCCGTCGCGGGGAGGCCCATGGCGACGTAGTCCGGCGGGCCGGCGATGCCCTCGAGCATGATCCCTTCCCGGGCGAACTCGTCGATGAAGTAAGACTGCGGGACGCCGCGCGCCATGTCGATGACCTCGTCCATCACGGCGAAGGCGGCGGTCGCGGGATGGAGGGAGAGATGGCGGCCGAGGTTGTCGTTGCCGAGGCCGTTGCGGGCGAGCAGCGCGGGGGTGTGGATGGCGCCGGCGGCGACGATGACGCGCGGCGCGTCGACCGTGAGGCGGCCGCCGCCGGCGGTCGCGCACTCGACGCCGCCGTTGCGGCCGATCCGCCGCGCGGTCACGCTCGTGTACGTGGTCGCGCCCGCGGCATGGGCCTTCGGGACGTAGGTGACGCCGACGTGCTGCTTCGCGTTCGTGGGGCAGCCGTAGGCGCACACGCCGGAGCCGACGCAGCCGCGGACGTTGCGGCTCACGAAGCCGCCCGACCAGCCGAGCGCCTCGGCCCCGCGGCGGGCGACGTGCGCGTTCGCGCCGGCCAGCTCGGGCGGGACCGGCGCGACGTTCAGCTCGCGCTCGACGCGCTCGAAGTGGGGCTCGAGGTCCAGGTCGAGCCCGTACTCGGTGCGCCAGCGCTCGAGCACCGCCTCGGGGGTGCGGAAGCAGGTGCCGGAGTTGACGAGCGTGGTGCCGCCGACCGCGCGGCCGAGCGGCAGCAGGATCGGCGGCCGCCCGATCGTCGAGTGCTGGGCGGCGTCGCGATAGAGGCGCGGGAGCATGTCGCGCGGGCGCGCGGTGAAGTCCGCCGCGTCGTGGTGGGCGCCCTCCTCGAGCAGCACGACGGCGGCGCCCGCCTCCGCGAGCTCCTTGGCCACGACCGCTCCGCCGGCCCCGGAGCCGATGACGGCGACGTCCGCTTGCACCGTGCGCCTGCCGCTGAAGCCAGCCAGGTCGACGATGCCGCCGGCCGCGCTCGGGGCCATGGCCTCCGCGCGGACCTCCGCGCCGCGGCGGACGCGCTCGCCCGCGTCGTAGCCGAGGCGGCCCATGACGTCCGCGTCGCCGTAGTAGGCCGCGGCCGCCGCGGCGTGAAGGGCCTCCATCAGCTGCGGCACGCCCGGCGCGCGCGACTCGCCGAGCGCGCGCAGGGCTGCGGCGCGGCCGGCGCGGTCGCGGCCGCGCAGGCGGGTGCCGAGGCCGAGCAGCGCCCCGCGGATCGCGGCGCGGTTCGCCTGCGGCGCGGCGGCGAGCCAGCGGTCGAAGCCGGCCACGGCGTCGGTCGCCCGCACCGCCGGCAGCGGCGGGGCCGGCATCGCGACCGCGTCGGCGAGCGCGGCGAAGATCGACGCCTCGCGCGGGCTGAGCACGCTCATGCCAGCGCCTCGAGCAGCCGTGTCTCCTGCGCGGCCGCGAGCGCGGCGATCGCGGCCGCCGCGGCGCCGCCGTCGCCGGCCGCGATCGCCCGCGCCGCCTCGGCGTACGGATCGGCGCCCGAGACGAGCGGCCGGAACAGCTCGAGGTTCTCGAGGTACAGCGCCCGGATCGAGTTCATGACGAGCAGGAAGACGACGTTGCCGGCCGCCTCGATCACGCCGGCGAAGAACGCGAAGTCGAGGTGCTGCGCCGCTTCGCCGTCCGCCGCCGCGAGCTGCTCGGCGAGCGTGGCGAGCAGCGCCGCCTGCTCGTCGGAGCGCCGCGCCGCGGCCAGCCGCCCGGACTCGGCGAGCAGCAGCCGCCGCGCCTCCATGAGCGGGCGGACCATCTCGACGTCGAGCGCTCCGGCGCGGGCGATCAGGTGCACGAGCACGTCGGGGCCGCCGTGCAGCCGCCAGTCGAGCACGCGCATCGCGTCGCCGTGGCGGACGTCGACGAGCCCCAGCTGCTGCAGGCGCTTCACGCCCTCGCGGACGGAGGCCATGTTGACCCCCAGCTCGGCCGCCAGCGCCCGCTGGGTCGGCAGCCGCTCGCCCGGGGCGTAGCGCCCCGCCAGCACGTCGGAGACGAGCCGGTGGAAGACCTGGTCGGGGAGGGAGGTGCGGGTGAGCGCGTCGGCCATCGAGAGCAGTGTTCCAATGTTCCGAACAATTCAAACGCCGATCCGTCCGAGCCGCTCCCTACCGTGCCTTTCGTCCCGTCCCCTTCGGAGGCGAAGAGAGCGACACACATGCCCCTCTGCTTCATCGATCCGCAGGATGCGATCCGCGTCATGGTCGAGTCGGTCGGGCGCGAGGCGCGCCGGCAGCTGCTCGGCGAGCTCGTCCGCGCCTGGGTCGACGAGATCCCTGAGGAGGAGCTCGCGTCCCACTACGCCAAGGCGCTCATCGATCTCGACGAGCACGACCTGTCGATGCTCGCCGCCTGGCATGCCTCGATGGAGGTCGGCACGCCGATCGCCAATCGGGACTTCCTGGTCAACGCGTTCGGCGCGCTCGGCGAGGCGCGGCGCGAGGCGCTGAAGATCGCCGCCGGGATGCGCGGCGAGGAGGCGTTCAACGCCGGCGTGGCGGAGGAGCAGGCGCTCGAGACCGTGCTGCCCTGGCTCTCCGAGGAGCGCTGCCACGAGCTCGCGGCCGAGTGCCTCGAGCTCTACTGCTGGGACCGGCTGGGCTCCGAGAACTAGCCTGGGCCAACCCGCCGGGCTAGGCTCGGCGCATGGCCATCGCCAATCCCCCCACCGGCGTCTCGAATGCCGACCTCGTCCGCTGGGCCTTCGAGCGGCTCGGTGACCACGACACCGGCTCGCTCGCACAGTCGATCTGGGACGAGAACACCGTCGTGCGCTTCCCCGACCGCACCTGCCGCGGGCGCGAGGAGATCAGCGCGTTCTTCGACGAGACGTTCGCCGCCGTCGACGGCTTCCGGCTCGAGATCCTCGCCCTCGTCGAGCAGGGTGATGAGGTGTTCGTGCGGTGGCGCACCAGCGGCACGCACACGGGCCGCATCTTCGGCCTCGACGCGACGGGCAAGCCGCTCGAGCTCGACGGCATGGACCACTTCACCATCCGCGACGGCCGCGTCGTCACGAACTTCGTGGTCTTCGACCAGATGCAGTTCGCCCGCGCGATCGGGCTCATGCCGCCCGACGGCTCGGCCCCCGACCGCGCGCTCAAGGCCGCGTTCAACGCGAAGACGCGGGTGGCGAAGGAGATTCAGGCGCGGCGCAGCACGTCGTAGCGCCCGACGCCCTCGCGGCCGTCGAGGTACCACTCGAAGAACGCGCAGTCGAGCCGTAGCTGCCCGAGCTCGACCGACGAGCCGCACAGCACCTGCCCGGCGGCGCGGTGCGGGTAGTCGTCCTCCTCGCCCACGAACAGCTCGAGCCCGGCGCGCCGCTGGTGCCCCTCGGCGTCGTAGGTCGTCGACACGCGCGCCTCGCTGATCGGCTCCGCGCCGTCGGCGCGCAGCAGCGCCGCCGCCTGCGCCTCGTCGGCGTGGCTCGCGGCGCCGTCCGGGCGCACCGCGGACAGCACGACCGACGGCCCGTCCTCGAGCCAGGCGCCGAGCGAGCGCGTGAGCGCGATCCGGCTCCAGTCCGCCGTGCCCCACGAGCGGCCGCGCTGGCCGAGGCAGTCGATCGGCCGCCCGGCCGCGGTGCCGCGCACGCGGCACACGCGCTCGTGGCCCTCCATCCCCCCGAGCTCGCCGAGCTCGGCCGGCGGGGAGGCGGCCTCGAACTCGAGCTCGAAGCCCGGGTCGGCGTGCAGCGTGACCGCCCAGCGGGCGTGCGGCTCGAGCGTCCGGACCGTCAGCCCCGGCAGGGCCAGCTCGTCCCAGGTCGCGTCCGCGCCCACCTCGGCGCCGCCCTCGGCCACCAGCGTGACCGGGTCGCGACCCGCGAACAGCACGCCCAGCGCGCTGCCGCCCTCGCCCGACACGCCGGCTCGCGCGAGCCCGAAGAAGCCGGCCTTCCGGTCGGCGAACGCGAACGTGCTCGCGTCGGTGAAGCCCTCGCCCCCCGCCAGGACCGGCTCGCTCACCGCGCCCCTCGCGGGAGGTGCTCGACGTCGACGTCGACGGCGGTGCCCTCGACGTCCCCGGGGTGCCCGCCGCGCGGCGGCGGCGGCCCGGCGCCCGCCCGCGTCCGCGCCGCGACGATCATGCGGTCCGCGAAGCGCTTGACGAGCACGCGCCGCACGAGCGCCCGCGTCAGCGGGATCAGCAGCGTCAGCCCGAGGATGTCGGTCAGGAAGCCCGGCGTCAGCAGCAGCGCGCCGCCGAAGATCACGAGCACGCCGTCGAGCGTCTCGCGCGCCGGCGGCCGGCCGGCCTGCAGCGCCTCGTTGAAGCGCCGCCACGTGATCCGCCCCTGCGAGCGCATCAGCAACGAGCCGAGGATCGAGTCGGCGATCAGGATCCCGATCGTCCACCAGACGCCGATCGCCTGGCCGACCTGGATGATCACGGCCAGCTCCGCGATCGGGACGACGATGAACAGGAAGAGGAGCAGCGGGAGCATGTCGCCCCTTACGTTACGCCGCGCGCTCTGCGCGCCTTAAATGCCCTCGAGCGCCACGGCCGGCTGCCGGTCGAGCCCGACGAGCCCGATCAGCGTCCGCACCTGCGGCTGGGGCGCCCGCAGCCGCACGCGCCGGCCCTCCGCGCGCAGCCGCTGCGCGAGCACCGCGAGGTCGATCATCAGCGACGGGTCGGCGAAGCGAAGCCCGGACAGGTCGACGCAGATGTCCCGCGGCGCGTGCAGCGCCGCGGACAGCGCGCGACGGCGCAGGCTGCTCGTGGTCCTGTCCTCATCCCCCGTCACGAGCAGGACCACCCGCTCTGAGTCGTAGACGACGATCGCCGAAACCTACACCCCACTATCCTCAGGGTGGTGTTCACCGAGGAAGACGTCACAGAAGCGCTCTCCAACGTCATCGACCCGGAGCTCGGCCTCGACTTCGTCGAGCTCGGCCTGGTGTATGACGTTGCCATCGACGGCGGGAGGGTGGACGTCACGTTCACCCTCACGACGCCGGCGTGTCCGATCGGACCACAGGTCTCCGAGCAGATGAAGGAGTTCGTCGGCGAGATCGACGGCGTCGAGGAGGTCGTGCCCTCGATGGTCTTCACGCCGCCGTGGACCCCGGACAAGATGTCCGAGGACGCGAAGTTCGCGCTCGGCTACTAGGCCTAGGCCTTCGCCTTCGCTGACGGCTTCTTCTTGGCCGCGCGCTTCGGCTTCGGCTTCGCGCGCCCGTTCGACGCCCGCCGCTTCTTCGCGGCCACGAGCAGCTCCTGCAGCGAGTCGTCGACCATGTCGCCGAACGCCTCCAGGTCGTGCATGGCGTCGTAGTCGCCGAGCAGCCCGAAGTCCATCGAGCCGTTGTAGGACATGATCGCCACCGCGAGCGCGTGGTTGCGCGGCAGGAACGCGACCGGGAACAGGTCGTGCAGCTCGCGCCCGAGCACGTAGAGCGGGAACTGCGGGCCCGGCACGTTGGTGACGAGCAGGTTGAACAGCCGCGTCGAGAAGTTCAGGCGTGAGGCCTGCGCCATCACGGTCGGCGGCGTGAAGTTCTGCACGCCCGCGAGCACCTCGGCGCCGACCGCCTGCTTGGACTCCTTGAGCCCGTCCATCGCCGCGCGCACGACCTTCAGCCGCGCCACCGGGTCCTCGACGTAGACCGGCAGCGGGCCGCGCATGGCGGCGAGCCGGTTGCCGCCGTGGCTCTGCTCCTCGCGCGTGCGGATCGACATCGGGACGAGCGCGCGCAGCTCGAGCCCTTCCGTGCGCGTGCCGCGCGAGCGCAGCCACTTCTGCAGCCCGCCCGAGACGACGGTCAGCACGACGTCGTTGACGGTCCCGCCGAACGCGTTCTTGACGAGCTTGAAGTCCTCGAGCTCCTCGCGCAGGAACACGAAGCGCCGGTGCGGCCCGATCTCGACGTTGAGCGGCGTGTCCGGCGCGGGGTTGAGCGTCGCCCACGCGACCTCGCCGACGCCCTCGAGCGCCTCGCGCGTCACGTCGAGCGACTCCGTCGGCCGGCGCGCCGCGCCGAGCGCGCGCCCGGCGAGCTCGAACGGCGTGCGCACCATCCCGCGGATCCCGCGCGCGGCGAGGTCGAGCGACGACGGCTCGGGGTGCGGGCGCCACGGCTCGCCCTCGGTCGGGAGGGCCGGCGGGACGGGCTGGGCGTCGAACAGCACGGTCGCGAGGTCGACGCCGGCGATGCCGTCGACGACCGCGTGGTGGGTCTTCGAGATCAGCGCGAAGCGGCCGTCCTCGAGCCCCTGCACGAGCCACGTCTCCCACAGCGGCTTCGAGCGGTCGAGCTGCTGGGAGTGGATGCGCGCGGCCAGGTTGCGGAGCTGCTCCTCCGAGCCCGGCTTCGGCAGCGCGGTGTGGCGGACGTGGTACTCGAGGTTGAAGCTCGGGTCGTCGACCCACACCGGCCGGCCGGTCTCGAGCGGCGGGAAGGCCAGCTTCTGCCGGTAGCGCGGCACGAGGTGCAGGCGCGCGCGGATCTGGTTGACGAAGTCGACGTAGCCGGGCGGCGGGCCCTCGAAGACCATCACCGCGCCGACGTGCATGTGCGAGGACGGGCCTTCCTGCGCCAGGAAGGAGGCGTCCACCGCGGTCAGCCGATCGCCATGCGCCTGGGCCATGCGGCCGATCCTATAGGGGCTCGCTGGGGTATCGTCGCGGCCGTGAACGTGCGGGCCGCGATGACCGAGAACGTCCTGACGATCGCGCCCGATCGCACCCTCCGCGACGCGGCCGAGTTCTTCACGAAGCACAACGTCGGCGCGGCCGTGATCCTCGATCCCGAGCAGCCCGGGCCCGGGATCGTGACCGAGCGCGACCTGGTGCGGTCACTCGGCCGGGGCCAGGACCCCGACCGAGAGCTGATCCGCGATCACCTGACGTCGCGCGCGACGTTCGCCGACGGCGACTGGTCGCTGGAGGAGGCCGCCGACGCGATGGCGAAGGGCGGCTTCCGCCACCTCGTCGTCGTCCATGGCGGCGAGGTCGAGGGCATCCTCTCGATGCGCGACATCATCCACGTCTGGCGGCCGTCCTAGCGCTGCGAGAGCCAGCCGCTCACGGCCTCGGTGAGCCCCGGGAGCCCGGCCGCGGCGAAGCTGTGCGTGCCGGGGACGACGACCACCTCGCGGCCGGGCGCGTCCGGCGGCATCCCGAACGGGTCGCGCTCTCCCTGGACGACGAGCACCGGCACCTCGACCCCGTCGAGCTCGTCGAGGCGGGTCTTCTCCGGCTTGCCCGGCGGGTGGACGGGAAAGGCGAGGCAGAGCACGGCGACAGCGCCCGCCGCCGCAGCGGTCCGGCAGGCGACGCGCGCGCCCGACGAGCGCCCTCCCGCCACGAGCGGCAGGTCACCGAGGTCGAGGTGCTCGACGACGGCCAGCCACGCGGCGTCGAGCTGGTGCGTGGGCGCCGGCGACTTGCGCCCGGCGACCAGGTAGGGCTGCTCGACGTGAGCCACGAGATAGCCGAGCTCGCGCGCGACCGCGGTGACCGCCTGCAGGTCGCGCGCCTTGAAGCCGCCGCCGGCGCCGTGGCCGAGCAGGAGCGCCGCCCGCGGCTCGCCGTCCCGGGGCGGGTGGAGCTCGGCGCGCGCCGGCCCGTGCGGGGTGTCGATCATCGCCGCAGGATCCGCGCTTCCCACGGGCGCAGCACGCCGGGCTCGCCCGCGTCGGGGTAGTTGCCGAGCACGAGCTCGCCGACCCGCGTCGTCCAGCTCCACCGCCGCCTCTCCGCTGGAGAAGTTGCCGAGCACCAGCAGCTCGTCGTCGCCGAGCCGGCGCGTGAACGCGTACACGCGCTCGTCGTCCGGCAGCAGCATCGTGAACTCGCCGTGCGCCACCACCGGCTCGCTGTGGCGCAGCTCGATCAGGCGCCGGTAGTGGTGGAAGACCGAGTCGAGATCGGCGACCGCCGCGTCCGCGTTGATCTCGGCGTGGTTGGGGTTGACGGGGATCCACGGCTCGCCGCGCGTGAAGCCGGCGTGCTCCGAGGCGTCCCACTGCATCGGCGTGCGCGCGTTGTCGCGGCTCATCTCGCGCAGGTTCTCGAGCACCGCGTCGGGGTCCGCGCCCGCCTCGACCACCTCGGCGTAGTGGTTGAGCGACTCGATGTCGCGGAACGCGTCGATGCGGCCGAACGGCGCGTTGGTCATCCCGAGCTCCTCGCCCTGGTAGACGTACGGCGTCCCGCGGTGCAGGTGCAGGATCGTGCCGAGCAGCTTGGCCGAGCGGACGCGGTGCTCGGGCGAGTCGTCGCCGAAGCGCGAGACGACCCGCGGCTGGTCGTGGTTGTTCCAGTACAGCGAGTTCCAGCCGACCTCGGCGAGCCCTTCCTGCCAGCGGCCGAACGAGCGCTTGAGGTCGGTGAGGCGCAGCGGGCGCACGTCCCACTTGAGCTCGCCGTGGTCGAGGCCGACGTGCTCGAACTGGAACACCATGTCGAGCTCGCCGCGCTCCGGGTCGGTGTAGAGCCTCGCCTGCTCGAGCGTCACGTCCGGCGTCTCCCCGACGGTCAGCGTGCGCTCCTCGCGGCCGGCGAACACCTCGCGGTGCATCTCCTGCAGGAACTCGTGGATGCGCGGGCCGTCGATCCAGCCGTCCTCGGGCTTGTCGGGGTCCTTGGAGAGCATGTTGATGACGTCCATGCGGAAGCCGTCGACCCCGCGGTCGAGCCACCAGCGCATCATCGCGTGGACGGCCTGCCGGACCTCCGCGTTCTCCCACCTGAGGTCGGGCATCGAGCTCGCGAACAGGTGCAGGTAGTGCTGGCCGGTCGTCTCGTCGAGCGTCCACGTCGGGCCCGAGAAGTACGAGCGCCAGCCGTTGGGCTCGTCGCGCCACCAGTACCAGTCGCGCTTCGGGTTGTCGCGGCTCGAGCGCGACTCGGTGAACCACGGGTGCTGCGCGGACGTGTGGTTGACCACGAGGTCCATCACGAGCTTCATCCCGCGCTCGTGCACGGCTCCGAGCAGGCGGTCGAAGTCCGCGAGCGTCCCGAACGCCGGGTCGACGCCCTGGTAGTCGGAGATGTCGTAGCCGTTGTCGTCCTGGGGCGAGGGGTAGATCGGCGACAGCCAGATGACGTCGACGCCGAGCGCCCCGAGGTAGTCGAGCCGCGACTCGATCCCCGCCAGGTCGCCGATCCCGTCGCCGTTCGAATCCGCGAACGAGCGCGGGTAGATCTGGTAGACGACCGCCGTCTTCCACCACGGCTCGCCCGCGCGGTCGACCTCCGCGAGCCGCTTGTGCAGCCGCTCGCGCAGCTCGTCGGGCGTGATCGCCGCCTGGGCGCGGCGGCGGCGCGCGACGACCACGCCGGTGGCGGCGACGCCCGCCACCCCGGCGGCGCCGAGCAGCTTCCAGTAGTTCGGTCGCATGGCTGGCGTAGGTTACGGCCGGTGCCCGGCCTGGCCTTCGACGACGCGATCGCCACGTCGGCGACCGGTGACCTGTGGCTGTTCCGCGGCCGCTCGCTCGCCGACCGCGCGATCCAGACCGTCACCAACGCGCCGGTCAACCACGTCGGGATGGTCGTCGCGCTCGACGACCTGCCGCCGCTGCTGTGGCACGCGGAGCTCGGGCGCTCGCTCCCGGACGTGTGGACGGGCGAGCGCCAGCGCGGCGTGCAGCTGCACGTGCTCGCCGACGCGGTGCGGACGTGGGGCCAGCGCTACGGCCAGCGCGCGTGGCTGCGCCAGCTCGAGGGCGAGCTGACGCGCGAGCACGAGGACCGGCTGATCAAGGTCATCGACCGCTTCGACGGCCGCTCGTTCCCGAGCTCCGTCGGGCTCGCGCGGCAGTGGCTGACCGGCCGCTACCGGCGCCGCGAGAGCTCGCTCGAGACCGTCTACTGCGCGGAGCTCGTGGCGACGACGTTCCAGCAGATGGGGCTGCTGCCGAGCAAGCGGCCGGCGAGCTGGTACGACCCCGGCCGCTTCTGGAGCGGCGACCGCATCGAGCTCGTGCCGCCGTTCGCGCTCAGCGGCGAGATCGCCGTCAGCTAGCCAGCAGGCGCAGCAGCACGTCCGGCGGCTGCGCTCCGGCGACGCCGACCCGCCGGTCGACGACGAACGTCGGCACCGCCTGGATGCCCAGGGTCCCCGCGGCGCGCTCGTCGTCGCGGACCTCGGCGGCGAAGCGGTCGGACGCCAGCATCTCCGCGGCGCCGGGCACGCCGACCTCGTCGGCCAGCCGGGCGAGCGTCGCATGGTCGGACAGCAGCTCGCCTTCGGTGTGGTGGGCGCGCAGGAGGCGCTCCTTCATCTCGCCCTGCAGCCCATGCTCAGCGGCGAGCTGGAGGAGGCGGTGGCCGTCGAAGGTGTTGCCGCCGCGGGTGAGGTCGAAGCGCATGTCGAGCCCGTCGGCGGCTGCCATGTCGCGCAGCTGCTTCTGCCGGGCGCGCGCATCCTCGACGCTCATGCCGTACTTCTCCGCCAGGTGCTCGGCGCCCGAGACCTCGCGCGACGGCGGCGCGCCCGGGTCGAGCTCGAACGAGCGCCACGTGACTTCCACGTCGCCGTCGAACTGCGCCAGCGCGGCCTCGAAGCGGCGCTTGCCGACGTAGCACCAGGGGCAGGCGATGTCCGACCAGATCTCGACGTGCATGGGCTACGAGGCTAGCTCCGCCCACCAGCCGTCCCAGCGGACGGTGTGGAGCGGCAGCTCGCGCGCGGCGTCGCCGTAGGCGCTGAGGGTGGCGAACGCGCCTGCGCCGGGCTTCTCCATCGCGACGAGCAGGCCGTCGCCGAGGCCTGCGACGACGACACCGAGCTGGTGCTCGGTCCGGAACCACACTTCGCCGCCGAGCGCCTCGAGGGCGGCGATCACGGGCTTCGGCTCGTCGGAGGAGAGGTAGTGCGTCGCGCGCTCCTCGCCGGGGTGGCGAGCGAGCGCGAAGCGCAGCTGCTCGACGAAGGTGATCCAGCCCTCGCCGATGTCGTCGAAGCCCTCGGCCGGCGGCTCGTGGAAGACGCGGAGCGTGGACCCGTCGAGCTCGAAGCGGTCGCCGGTCTCCCAGGTGATCGTGCGCGCCTCGTCGTCGGCGACCGCCTCCTCGTCGAAGACGATCTCGATCTCGCGCTCGAGCCCGTCGTACTCCCAGCCGAACCAGCGGCGCACGAGCGCGGGCTCGCGCAGGTGCGCCCACGCCTCGTCCGCCGGCACGGGGAGCGCGACCTCGATCAGCACCGACGCATCCTTACAGCACCGCGGTGAGAAGGCCGGCCAGCGCGGTCACGACGAGCACGCCGGTCAGCACGGGCTCGTAGTGGTCGCCGGCGATGCGGGCGAACACGGGGCGGCCGGCGAGATGACCGACGACCACCGCCGGAACGAGCGCGGCGAGCGCGGCGGGGTCGGGCACGGCGTCCTCCGTCCCGCTCAGCGCGAGGGCGGCGATGCCGAGCAGCCCGAAGCCCACGAACGTGGTGGTCAGCGTGTCGCGCGTCTCGACCGGCGTCGCGCCGCGGGCCAGCATGTAGAGCACGACGGGCGGCCCGGCGGTGTTCGTCGAGGTGGTGAGCGCGCCCGAGGTGAAGCCCGTCACCGGCGCCGCCCACCACGCCGGCTCGGAAGGGCCGGGCGGGCGCCGGCGGCGGCGGCTCAGCGCCCGCACCGCGAGCGTGGCGAACACGCCCAGCGTCACCGCCACCTGGAGCGCGGTGGCGTCCAGCGAGTGCAGCACCAGCAGGCCCGCGGCCACGCCGGGCACCGCCCAGGCGAGGATCCGCAGCGAGTCGCCGACCAGCGGCCGCGGCCGCCGCCCCTCCGTGCCGAGCGTGAGCAGGTTCACGAGCAGCCCGAGCACGATCAGCAGGCCGACAGCCGGCTCGGGCCCGGCCGCGGCGAACAGCAGGGGAGCGGAGGTGAGGGCGAAGCCGAAGCCGGTCGCGGACTGGATCACCGCGCCCGCGAGCACGGCGATGCCCGCCGCGATCTCGAGGGCGCCTACCACGCCCCCGGGTCTTATCAGGGGCGGGTGCGGCGCACGTCCGTCCTCGGTGCGCGCGTGAACCGGATCGGGTCGGTGAGCACGAGCTCGCCGGCCTCGACGCCGCCGCCGGGGAAGGTCTCGCGCGAGAGCAGGAAGCGGTCGCCGAGCCAGGTCACGCTCCTCGCCCGGCTGGTCCCGCGGGCCACGAACAGGCGCTTGGTGCGCAGGTCGTAGCGGAAGAAGCGGTTGCCGGTGCCCGAGCCCTCGTTCGTGCGGGCGAAGTAGATGCTGCGGCCGGACACGCTCGGCGTGACGAGCTGGCCGAAGTTCGCGCCGCCGCTGCCGACGAGGAAGACGTGCCGGAGCTTCTTGCCCTGGACGCGGTAGAGCGTCGCGCTCGAGCAGCAGCTCCCCTGCGGGATGTCCGTGCGGTAGACGACGAACAGCCCGCGGCCGCTCAGCTCGACGTCCTCGATCGCGAGCGTGCGCTTGAACCGCGGGCGCGGCTGGCGGTTCGTGTCGCCGCCCGACCGCAGGTAGAGGACCGGCTTGCCGCTGACCCGGCGCACGAACCCGAGCGCGTTGCGGTGGAGGCTCGGGTGCAGCTCGGTGCCCGGCGTGTTGACCTCGGCCAGCGGCTGCTCGAGCCCGGTCGCGGGGTCGTACTGGAAGATGTCGCCGCGGCGCGAGTAGACGACGAGCGGCGCGCCGTCGGGCCCTGGCCCGACGTCGAGCTGCAGGTCGGCGGGGGAGGCGTCGACGGCCGGCGTCGTGATGGCGCCGCCGTGCAGCACCCGCAGGCGGTAGACCCGCGCCTCCGCGTCGTAGGCGCTCCACGCGACTACGTCGCCGAAAGCGTCCGCCACGAACGGGCGCGCCTCCGACGCGAGCCGCTCCTCCGCGGCGGCCGGGGCGGCGGCGATCAGCAGCGCGATCAGGGCGAGGACGGCGGCGAGCGGCTTCATGCACCGGTCAACTGACGCGCCGCCCGGAAGTTGCGCATCAATACCCTGAAGGCTGAAGGCCAGCGAACCTGAGGAGGCGGTAGGCGATGGCGTGGGACTTCTCGACGGAGCCCGAGTTCCAGCAGCAGCTCGACTGGATGCGCGAGTTCGTGCGCGAGGAGATCTGGCCGATCGAGACCGTGTTCGAGGAGCTCGGCCAGGAGGGCTTCGAGCGCGCGATCGAGCCGCTGCGCGAGCAGGTCAAGGAGCGCGGCCTGTGGGCCGCCCACCTGCCGCCCGACCTCGGCGGCCAGGGCTTCGGCCAGGTCAAGCTCGGCCTCATGCACGAGATCCTCGGCACGACGCCGTTCGCGCCGCCCGTGTTCGGCAACGCCGCGCCCGACTCCGGCAACTCCGAGATCCTCGCGATGGCCGGCACCGAGGACCAGAAGGACCAGTACCTGTATCCGCTGCTCAACGGCGATCTGCGCTCGGCGTTCTCGATGACCGAGCCGGAGAGCGCCGGCTCGGACCCGACGCTGCTGGAGACGCGCGCCGAGCTGCAGGGCGACGAGTGGGTCATCAACGGCCACAAGTGGTTCTCCTCCAACGCCTCGGTCGCCGACTTCCTGATCGTCATGGCGGTCACCGACCCCGACGCGCACAAGTACCAGCGCGCGTCGATGCTGCTCGTCCCCGCGGACACGCCCGGCGTGACGATCGTGCGCGACATCGCGACGATGGAGCACCCCTACGAGCATTACGGCCGCATCGGCGGCCACTCGGAGATCCTCTACGAGGACGTGCGGGTGCCGAAGGACGCGCTGCTCGGCGCGCGCGGCGCCGGCTTCCTGATCGCCCAGCAGCGGCTCGGCCCTGGTCGCATCCACCACTGCATGCGCTGGCTGGGCGTCTCGCGGCGCGCGTTCGACATGCTCTGCGAGCGCTCGCTGACGCGCTATTCGCACGGCTCCCTGCTGTCGGAGAAGCAGACCGTCCAGAACTGGATCGCCGACTCGGCGGCGGAGATGCAGGCGGCGCGGCTGATGACGCTGCAGGCGGCGTGGAAGATGGACACCGAGGGCGCCTCCGCGGCGCGCCAGGAGATCGCGCTGATCAAGTTCTACGGCGCCAAGGTCATGCACGACGTCGTCGACCGCGCGCTGCAGGCCCACGGCTCGCTCGGCTACTCGACCGACCTGCCGCTCGAGCAGATGTACCGCTTCGCCCGCGCGGCGCGGCTCTACGACGGCCCCGACGAGGTGCACCGCCAGAGCGTCGCGCGGCAGATCCTGCGCGGTTACGAGGCGCCGGAGGACGGCGTGCCGACCGAGCACGTCCCGACTCGCACCGAGGCGGCCCGCGAGCGCTTCGCCCACCTGCTCGACGCGGTCACGTCGAACGATTGAGGATCGTGGTCCTCGGTGTCCTGCTCGGCGCCCTGCTGTGTGCGGGGTGCGGTGACGACAACCCGGCGGCGTCGCCGTCGCGGCTGAAGGCCGACCGCTTCGACGGGAAGCGCGCGTTCGCCGAGCTCCGCCGCCAGGTCGAGCTCGGCCCGCGGCCGGCCGGCTCGGCGACGAGCCGGCGGCTCGCCGTGCGGCTGCGCGACGCGCTGCCGCGCGGGCGCTTCGAGGCCGTCCCCGGCCATCCCGGGCTGCGCAACGTCGTCGGCCGCCTGCCGGGCCGCACGCCGGCGGTGCTCGTCGGCGCCCACTACGACACGAAGCGCCTGCCGGGCTTCGTCGGCGCCAACGACGGCGCGGGCGGCACGGCCGCGGTGCTCGAGCTCGCCCGCGCGCTGCGGAAGATCGACCGGCCGGCGAGCGCGCCCGAGCTGCGCTTCGTGCTGTTCGACGGCGAGGAGGCGACGAACGACAAGGCCGACTTCTACCTCAGCGGCCTGCGCGGCTCGAAGGCCTACGCGGAGCGCCACGCCGACGAGCTGCGGGCCGTCGTGGTGCTCGACTTCATCGCCGACAAGCGGTTGCGGATCCGCCGTGACGAGGGGTCCGACCCGGCGCTGTGGAAGCGCCTCCGAGCGGCCGCGAAGCGCGTCGGCGCGGGCAGCGTGTTCCCGTCGGGGACGCAGTCGGAGGTCACCGACGACCACACGCCGTTCGCGCGCGCCGGCGTCCCCGCGATCGACCTCATCGACTTCGACTTCCCCTGCTGGCACAAGCAGTGCGACGACATGAGTGCGGTCTCGGAGGCCTCGCTCGACCGCTCCGGCGAGGCGGTGCTCGAGCTGCTGCGGACCTGGCGCTAGCTGACGCCGAACCAGTAGCGCCCGATGACCCAGTCCTCGGGGACGGGGCCCCAGAAGCGCGAGTCGTCGGAGGCGCCGCGGTTGTCGCCGAGCATGAAGAAGTGGCCGGCGGGGACGGTGATCTCGCGCGGGAACTGACAGCCGTCGTCCTCGCAGGCCTGCGGGCCCTCGGTCGTCTCCCGCTTGCCGTTGCGGACGATCTTGCCGTCGCGCGTCGCGATCTTGTCGCCGCCGGCCGCGACGATGCGCTTGACGAACTTGACGTCGGCGCGTCCACCGGCGGGCTTCGCGCACATCTGGCCCGCGGGCGGCGGGGCGCCGCACATGTCCTGCAGCTGGCCGTTCGCGCCCTCCGGCGGGTTGAAGACCACGACGTCGCCGACCTCGGCGCTCCCGATCTCGAGGATCGTGAAGCGGTCGCCGATCGCGATCGTCGGCGCCATGCTCTCCGACGGGGCACGGTAGAGCCCGCCGAACAGCACGAAGGCGAGGACCGCGAGCGCGATCAGCCCTCCCAGCAGGAACATCCCGTACAGCGCGACCCGTCCCATCCGACTGGATCCTAGGGTCGCGCTGCGGATAGGGTCACCGGATGTGGCTCAGACGCGCCGGCGGCGGGCTCGCGGTCGCCGCGGCGCTGCTCGCGCCCGGCACCGCGCACGCTGACATCTTCGCCGCCGTGGGGGTGACAGGGCCCGGCGCCACCCCCGACGTCGCGGTGATGAACGCCACGACGGGCGCACGCTTGTCCCTGCCCGCCGGGGTCAACACCACCGCCGAGGAGCGCCACCCGAGCATCAGCACGAACGGTAGGCGCCTGACCTACGTCCGGCTCGACCCGACCGCGGGCACGCGGCGCGTGATCGTCACCGATCTCTCGACGGGCCAGAGCTCCGACCTCTTCAACGGCTTCGAGGTCCTTGAGCGGCCGCCCGCCGACCCCGAGATCGCGCCCGATGGCAGCGTCGTCTACACGGGCGGGCCGTTCGTCCGCGAGGGCAGCTCGTTCTTCAGCGACATCACGTTCACGCAGCTCGCCGCCTTCCCGAACGGGCCCTACGCGCGCGGGCGCATTCGGCCCCAGTACGCGTTCGCGCACGACGGCTTCACCTCGCACCCGAGCGCCGGTGGCGTCTTCGTCGCCTACGGCGAGGAGCGGCCGGGCTTCACTCCCGAGGCGATCCTCAGCCCGCTCGGCGGCAACTCGTCGGGGCCGCTTACGCGTGCCGACCACGCGTACAGCCACCCGGCGGTCGCCGCCGACGACCCGGGGATCGCGCTGCTCGTCGACCGGCCGCTCGCGGGCGGGTCGGGCGACATCGTCTTCCGCCCCGCGACGGTCGCGGGCTTCGCGGGCACGCCGACGGCGCTGCCGGCGATCGTCAACTCGGGCGACGAGTCGCTGCCCGCGTTCACGCCCGACGAGCGCTACGTCGGTTTCGTGCGGCGCCACAAGGAGCGCGACCGGCTGTTCGTGTGGGACAGCCAGACGCAGACGCTGCTCAACACGAACGGGATCGACCTCGGCGGGCTCGCCTTCGGGGAGACCGGCAACCTGTCGCTGTACCAGCGCATCCTCCTCCCGTCCACGCTGATCCGCTCCGGCGGGCTCATCACCGCACGGCTGACGGGGCCGAGCATCGTCGGGCTGTTCGTGCAGCGGATCACCGGCCGCCGCAGGCTGCTCGGCCGCACGGCGTTCCGTCTGCGCACGGTCGGCCGCGTGCCGCTCGGCAACTTCAGGCGCGGGCGCCTGCGCGCCCGCTGGGACCTCGAGGTCAACGGCCGGCGGCTGCGCCCGGGGCGCTACCTCGTGACGGTGCGCGGAGTCGGCGCGAAGCGCGTCGTCCGGGAGCTCGGGAGGCCGAAGGTCATCCGCATCCGCCGGCGCTGAGCGCGGCCTACACTGGACGTGATGGCCACCACCAGCCCCCCCGCCCCCGAGCGGCTGCTGCTCGCCGCCCCGCGCGGCTACTGCGCCGGCGTCGACCGCGCCGTGCAGACCGTCGAGCGCGCGCTCGAGCTCTACGGCGCGCCGGTCTACGTGCGCAAGGAGATCGTCCACAACAAGCACGTGGTCGCGCAGCTGCGCGAGCGCGGCGCGATCTTCGTCGACGAGCTCGACGACACGATCCCCGAGGGCGCGACCACCGTCTTCTCCGCCCACGGCGTCTCGCCGGCCGTCCACGCCGACGCCAAGCAGCGCAACCTCTTCACGCTCGACGCCACCTGCCCGCTCGTCACCAAGGTCCACGTGGAGGCGAAGAAGTTCGCCGCCGAGGGCTACACGATCGTCTTGATCGGCCACGCCGGCCACGAGGAGGTCGAGGGCACGATGGGCGAGGCGCCCGAGCACATCGTGCTCGTCGAGACCGAGGCCGACGTCGACGCGCTCGAGATCGAGGACCCCGAGCGGGTCGCCTACATCTCCCAGACCACGCTGTCGGTCGACGAGACGCGCGCGATCATCGTCCGCCTGCGCGAGAAGTTCCCGGCCATCACCGGGCCGCGCACGGACGACATCTGTTACGCCACGACCAACCGCCAGGCCGCCGTCAAGCAGATGGCCGCCGAGTGCGACCTCGTGCTCGTCATCGGCTCGCGCAACTCCTCGAACTCGCAGCGCCTCGTCGATGTCGCGCGCGACTACGGCGCCGACGCCTACCTGATCGACAACGAGGGCCAGGTCCTCGACGAGTGGCTCGAAGGCAAGCGCGTGGTCGGCATCAGCTCCGGCGCGAGCGCGCCCGAGGAGCTCGTCACGCGGCTCGTCGAGTTCTTCCGCGCCCGCGGCACCGAGGACGTCTCGGAGTTCGAGGTCATGCGCGAGGACGTCCGCTTCATGCTGCCCAAGACGGTGCGGCAGGCGATGGCGGCCCGAGAGGCCTAGGCGCATGCGCCGTCTCGCCGTCGCCGCGCTGCTCGCGGGGGCGGCGCTGCTCGTACCCGCCGCGCCCGCCGCGGCGGCGTGCCCGGGCAGGTCCTCGGACAGCCTGCAGGAGCGCCTGTTCGCCGCCGACGGCGCGATCGTCGCCCACCTGGTCGAGCGCCGGGGCGGCGTCCGCACCTACGTCGTCGACACTCGCGTCAAGGGCACGATCGGCAGCCGCGTGCGGGTGCGGGCCACCGCGCGGTGCGCGCCCGCGGTCCGCAAGGGCCGGCGCATCGGCCTGCTGCTCGACCGCCGGTCGGGGCGCTGGTACACCGCCTCGCGCGCGCTCCGGCCCGGCACGCTGCTCAAGGCCGCCGGGATCGGTCCCTGAGCCACGCCCGGATCTCGTCGCCGTGCTCGTCGAGCCGCGGCGGGCGGCGGCGCAGCGTGCCGACCGGCGGGCGCGCGAGCGGGACGCCGTCGGCCTCGAGGATCGGCTCGAGCCCGAGCTCCTCGGCCATCGCGTAGGCCTCGGCGACGTCGTTGATCGGGCCGACGGGGACGCTGGCGGCGCGCAGCACCCCGACCCAGTGCGCGGCTGGCTCGGTCCGGAACACGGCCTCGAGCGCCTCGCCCAGCTCGGCGATGTGCGCCACCCGCGCCGTGTTGGACGCGAAGCGCTCGTCGGCCGGCAGCTCGGGGAGCCCGACCGCCTCGCACAGGCGCGCGAACAGCCGGTCGTTGCCGGCCGCCACGGCGAACGGCCGGTCGGCCGCCTCGTAGGTCTCGTACGGCGCGATACTCGGGTGGCGGTTGCCGCGGCGGGCGGGGCGCTCGCCGGCCGACACCCAGCCCGAGCCCTGGTTGAGCAGCGACGTCAGCACGGAGTCGAGCAGCGAGATCTCGACGTGGCGGCCGGCGCCGGTGCGCTCGCGCTCGACGAGCGCCGCCTCGATGCCGGCCACGGCGAGCAGGCCGCACACGAGGTCGACGACCGCCGCGCCGACCTTCACGGGCTTGCCCTCGGCCTCGCCCGTCACGCTCATCAGCCCGCCCATGGCCTGCAGCAGCAGGTCGTAGCCCGGCAGCCCGGCCGCGCGCTCGGACGAGCCGAAGGCGGTGATCGAGCACGACACGAGCCGCGGGTTGTCCGCGCGCAAACTGTCGCCGTCGAGTCCCCACGAGGCCATCAGCCCGGGCCGGAACGACTCGATCAGCACGTCGGCGCGGACGGCGAGCTCGCGCGCCAGCGCTCGGTCCTCCTCGTCGCCGAGGTCGAGCGCGACCGAGCGCTTGTTGCGGTTGAGCCCGAGGTAGTAGGTCGAATCTTCGCCGTGCCACGGCGGCCCCCAGGCGCGCGTGTCGTCGCCGGCGCCGGGTCGCTCGACCTTGATCACGTCGGCGCCCAGGTCGCCCAGCGTCATGGCGGCGAACGGCCCCGCGAGCACGCGCGAGAAGTCCGCCACGAGCAGGCCGTCGAGTGGGCCGGGAACGGCGGTCATCGGGCGCGGAGCCTAGTCTGCGGGGGATGCGGACGCTCGTCGTCTCCGACCTCCACCTCGGCTCCGGCCGCGGCTCGGACCTGCTGCGGCGCCCCGAGCTGCGCGCGCCGCTGCTGGAGGCGCTCGACGGCGTCGACCGGCTCGTGATCCTCGGCGACGGGCTCGAGCTGCGCGAGAACGCCCAGCGCGACGCGGCCGCGCTCGCCGGGCCGGTGATCGCCGACCTCGGCGCCGCGCTCGGCTCCGGCGGCGAGCTGGTGCTGGTCGGCGGCAACCACGACCACGGCCTCGTCGCGGGCTGGATCGACGGCCGCCTGCAGACCGAGCCGCCCGGCTTCCTCGGCCTGGAGCAGATCATGGATCCGCCCGACGCCGGCACGCTCGCGGAGCGCCTCGCCGAGCAGGCGGCGCCGGCCCGCGTGCGCGTCGCCTACCCCGGCATCTGGCTGCGCGACGACGTGTACGCGATCCACGGCCACTACTCCGACCTCCACACGACGGTGCCGACGTTCGAGCGGCTCGCCGCCGGGGCGATGGCGCGCTGGGTCGTTCACCTGCCCATGGACGACGCCACCGCCGACGCCTACGAGGCCGCCCTCGCGCCGATCTACGCCTGGATGCACGCGCTCGTCCAGCGCTCGGAGAACGGCGCGCTGACCGGCGGCGCGGGCGCCTCCGCGCGCGCGTGGGTCGCGCTCGCGGGGGAGGGCCGCCGCGTGCATCCGATCCGCGCCGCGACGCTCGGCGCGGGCTACGCGGCCGCGGTCGCGGTGATCAACCGCGTCGGCCTGGGCCCGATCGACCGCGACCTCTCCGGCCAGGCGCTGCGCCGCGGCGGGCTCGGCGGCATGCGCGAGGTCCTGCGCCGCCTCGGGGTCGAGGCGCCGTGGGTGCTGTGGGGCCATTCGCACCGCTCCGGCCCATGGGCGCGCGACGACCTCGCCGAGTGGCGGCTGCCCGGCGGCGGGCAGATGGTCAACACCGGCAGCTGGTGCTATCAGCCGCACTTCCTGAGCACCGAGCCGAACCGCTCGCCGTACTGGCCCGGGACCGCGATCCGCGTCGAGGACAGCGGCCCGCCGGAGCTGATCCGCCTGCTCGGCGACCGCGGGCACGACGAGCTGCGCCCGCAGCGTTAGGGCAGCGCAGGGGTGAAGCAGGTGGCGTGGCAGGTCACGCCGGGGCCGACCTCGAGCGTGAGCTCGGCCTGCGTGTGGCGCTCGTGCTCGACGAGCGGGTACGCGCCAGGTCCGGCGACGGCCAGCTCGCGGCCGTCGACGCGCACCGACCCCTCGCCCTCGAGCACCGCCCACACCGCGCCCGCCTCGTACGGGCCCGAGTAGGCGCCCGGCTGATCGGCGGTCTGCGCGGGCAGGAGCAGACCCTCCTCGTCCTCCGGGCGTACGGGCGGCACGAGCTCGCGCTCGACGCCGAGCAGCGCCTGGATCTCGCGCTCGGTCTCCGCGTAGGCGCCCTCGCCGTAGTGCATCGAGAACAGGGCCCCGCTCTGGTCCCACAGGTAGCGCGCCGGCCAGCCCTCGTTGCCATAGAAGTCCCACAGCTCCAGCCGCTCGTCGATGACGACCGGGTACTCGATCCCCAGCCGCGCGACCGCGGCGCGCACGGCCTCGGTGTCGCGGGCGGGGGGGAAGCCGCCGGTGTGGATGCCGATCACGCGCAGCCCGTCGGCTTCGTAACGCTCATGCCACGCGCTCAGGTACGGGAGCGTGCGCAGCGAGTTGACGCGGCAGAAGTCCCAGAACTCGACGAGCACCGGCCGGCCGCGCTGCTTGTCCATGCGCAGCGGGGCGACGTTGACCCATTCCAGCTCGCGCGGGAACGGCGGTGCGGGGATGGCGCTCGGCGGTGCGCGCACCGGGGCGACGCTAGCACCGCAACTTTTCGCCAGTGGCGGGTTAGACCATTGTGCGGATAGGCTCGCCCATTCGGGCTGCTTGCTTCCGCCCTGTCCCGCCATTCCATCTCCTGAGGAGGAGACCCTTTGCGTAAGTACCTGATCGCGGCGCTCGTCGCGGTGCTCTCCCTGGCCCTGGCCGCTGTCGCCATCGGCCAGACGACCGGCGACGTCTCGGCGACGACCAAGGTTTCTCCGTCGAAGTCCGGCACGAAGAAGAAGCCGAAGGCGACGAAGGTGACGACGTTCGTCAAGAACAACGTCCCGAACACGACGGCTTCCAAGATCGAGATCGACTTCCCGAAGAACGTCAAGATCTCCGGCAAGGGCCTCACGCAGTGCAAGGTGAGTGAGTTCTCGAAGCCCGGCGGCAAGTCGAACTGCAACAAGAAGTCGCTGGCCGGCACCGGTCTCGCGAACGCCGTCGTCGGCCCGGAGCGCGCTCCGCTCGTCTTCGACGTGACCGCCTACGTCGGCGGCAACAACCTGGTCATCTTCTACATCGAGCAGCGTGGCGGCACGGTGACGAAGGCGCTCCAGGGCAAGATCTCCAGCGCGAGCGGCAAGTTCAAGCAGAAGCTCGTGATCACGATCCCGGCCGACCTGCAGCAGCCCGCCCCGGGCCTGTACGCCGCTCTGGTCGACCTCAGGAGCACGCTGTCGAACAAGAAGGGCAAGAACAGCCTCGTCACGTCGCTCGGCTGCTCGAAGAAGAAGCACGTCTTCGGCGCCAAGCTGACGTTCGCTCCGAACCCCGCCCCGCCGCCGCAGTCGACCGCCACGGGCGAGTCGACCGCGAAGTGCTCGTAGTCCGCTAACGCGGAATCCTGCAGTGCGACGGCCCCGCCTCGGCGGGGCCGTCGTCGTTCTTAGACTCACTCCGCGTGGTCCTCTTCGCCCACGGCCTCGTCGGCCGCGCCGACCTGCCGATCCCGAAGGCCGTGTTCGCCGCCGCGGCGGCGGCCGTGCTCGTCGTGTCGTTCCTCGCGCTCGCCGCGGCGTGGGCGGAGCCGCGGCTGCAGGCGCCGCGCGAGCGCCGGCTGTTCCGGCTGCCGCTCGCGGTCGACGCGCTGCTCGGGCTGACCGGCGTCGTCGCGTTCGCGACGGTCGTCTACGCCGGCCTCGCGGGCACCGACGCCGAGCTCGACAACCTCGCGCCGACCGCCGTCTACGTCCTGCTGTGGGTGGGCGTGCCGGTCGCCTCGCTCGTGTTCGGCGACGTCTTCCGCCTGCTCAGCCCGTGGCGCGCGATCGGCCGCGCGGTCGGGTTCGTGGTCGCGCGCGTGGCGCCGGCCGAGCCGCTGACCTACCCGCCGCGGCTGGGGCGGCGGCCCGCGGCGGCGGGGATCCTGCTCTTCGGCGTCTGCGAGCTGTGCTGGGCGAGCGGCCGCGAGCCGCAGACGCTCGCGATCCTCGCGCTGCTCTACCTCGTCGTCGCGTTCGTGGGCATGAGCCTCTACGGCGTGGAGCCGTGGACGCGCAACGCCGACCCGTTCGGGGTCTACTTCTCGCTGTTCGCGCGGCTGTCGCCGTTCACCCGCCACGACGGCGTGCTGTACGCCCGCCCGCCGATCACGGGCGCGGTCTTCCTCACGCCCGTGCGCGGCACCGCCGCGCTGCTGGTGTGCGCGATCGGCATCACCGCGTTCGACGGCGCCAGCGAGGGCAGCGTGTTCAACTCGATCGCGCCGGACCTGCAGGACTTCTTCAGCTCGCTGGGCGCGAGCACGTCGCGCGCGCTCGAGCTCACGTTCTGCCTCGGGCTCGCGGTCACGGTGCTCGGCGTGGCGGCGATCTACTGGGGCGCGATCGTCGGCATGGGCCGCAAGGGCCTGCGGTGGCCGCTGTCGCGCGGCGAGCGCGCGCAGGAGCTCGCGCACACGCTCGTCCCGATCGCCGCCGCCTACGTCGTCGCGCACTACTTCTCGCTGCTCGCGTACAACGGGCAGGACCTGTGGCGGCTCGCCTCCGACCCGCTCGGCGACGGCAGCGACCTGTTCGGCGGCGCCGGCGCGGGGATCGACTACTCCGTCGTCTCGGCGACGGCGATCTGGTACGTCCAGGTCGGCGCGCTCGTGATCGGGCACGTGGCCGCGCTCGTGCTCGGCCACGACCGCGCGCTGGCGCTCTACGAGGATCCGCGCGCCGCGACCCGCTCGCAGATCGTCATGCTGGTCCTGATGGTGTGCTTCACGTGCCTCGGCCTCTACCTGCTCTCGGCGTCCAACTCGTGATCGTCTTCGCGCACCCCGGCCACTGGCTCGTCTCGCTCGCCTACGTCGCGCCGCTGGTGATCCTCGTCGGGGTCATCGTCGTCGGCAAGATCCGTGACCGCCGGTCCGGGTCGACCGATCCGAACGACTGACACAACCGTTTCGGGTCATCGTGCGAATAGGTGCACAGATGAGCCGCCACGATCTCAAGCTCCTGCTCGACCAGGTCGCCGATACGCATGAGCTGATCCTGCGGCGGGAGCCCGCCCGGGACGCGCTCTACGACGCGTGGAGCGACGCCCATGAGGAGACCGAGGGTGCGTGGCGCACCTGGCGGTCGGACGGCGGCCGCGAGGCCTACGCCGCCTACCGAGCGGCGGCGGACCGCGAGGACGCGGCGCAGGACGCGATGGCGCTCGCCTAGCTCAGCCGCTTCCGGCTGCTGCGGCGAAGGTCAACGGCTGGCTGGGTGGGGCCGGGTTCAGCTGCCGCGGCGCCCTCGGACCGGGGGTGTGGCCGGTTCGTAGGAATAATTGCCATCAACTGGCCACACCCCCTGCCTAGCCGAGCCGCTTCAGGTCTGACGCCAGCCGTTCGGGCGTGAGCTGGGAGTGGGGGAAGCCGATGCGCTGGAGGCCGTCCCCGTCGACGAGCACGACGTAGGCGGAGTGGTCGAGCTCGCCGCGCTGGGGCGCGATGCCGTAGCCGCGCCACACCGGCGCGAGCTCGCGCTCGCTGCCGAGCACGAAGCGCGCGCGGCCGGTCATGTGCTGCTCGAGCAGGAAGCGCCGCGCCCGGGCGCGCGTGTCGTTGCGGGGGTCGACGGTGACCGCGAGCACTGGCACGTCGCGGCCGAGCCGGTCGAGCGCGCCGCGGATCGACTGCACCTGGCCCGGGCACGTGTCCTCGCAGGTCGAGTACACGAACGTCATCACGACCGTGCGGCCGCGGTAGTCGGCCATCGCCACCGGCTTGCCGTCCTGGTCGCGCAGGCGGAAGTCCGGGGCGCGCGCGCCGGGCGGGCGGATCGCTCCCTCGAAGCCGGTGGGCGAGGCCGTCCGCTCCTCGCCCTGGCTCGCCGCGATCCAGACGCCCGCGACCGCCGCCGCGGCGCACAGGCCGAGCGTGGCGAGGGCGTAGAGGACGCGGGTCGGCACCCGCGAGAGGTTAGGCCTCCGTCAGCCCGCGGCGGATCGCGTAGCGGACGAGCTCGACGCGGTCGCGCATCCCCAGCTTGCGCAGGAGGTTCGCGCGATGCGACTCGACGGTCTTCTCGGCGAGGTGGAGGATCTCGGCGATCTGCTTGTTCGTGTGCGCCTCGGCGATCAGCTTGAGGACCTCCTGCTCGCGCGGGGTCAGCGGCTCCTCCGGCCCGGCGTGGTCGTCGGACATCCAGTCGCGGATCAGCGACCGCTCGACCGCCGTGGTCAGGAACGCCTCGCCGCGGTGCACGGCGCGGATGGCGCCGAGCAGCGCCTGGTCGACCTCGCGCTTGAGCACGTAGCCCGAGGCGCCCGCCTTCAGCGCGTCGAACACGTAGCGCTCGTCGTCGTGCATCGAGAGCACGAGCACCTGCGTCTCGGGCATGTGCGAGCGGATCTCGCGCGCCGCCTGGATGCCGGTCATGCGCGGCATCGAGACGTCGAGCACGCACAGGTCGGGCTTGGAGGAGAGCGCCTGCTCGAAGGCGTCGACGCCGTCCTCGGCCTCGGCCACGACCTCCATGTCGGGCTGCCGGTCGATCAGCAGGCGCATGCCGCCACGGACGATGCCGTGGTCGTCGGCGATCAGGATCTTCATGTGGCTCCCATGGTGAGTTCGATGGTCGTGCCCTCTCCGGGCGCGGAGTACAGGGCGAGATTTCCGCCGACGAGCAGGGCGCGCTCGCGCATGCCCGACAGCCCGAGGCCGCCCACGCGGCCGCGCGGCCGGCCGTTGCGGCCGGCGTTGCCGGGGCCGGGGTCGAAGCCCTTGCCGTCGTCGGTGATGCGAAGGATCGTGCGGCCGACGAAGGAGAGCTGGACGCTGACGTGCTGGGCGCCGGCGTGCTGGGCGATGTTGGACAGGCTCTCCTGCGTGACGCGGTAGATGACGAGCTGCTCCTCGTCGGTGAGGATCGGCAGCTGGCCCTGGCGCGAGAAGCGCGCGTCGATCCCGGTGCGCTGCGAGAAGTCCTCGACCTGGGAGGCGAGCGCGGGGATGAGGCCGTGGTCGTCGAGCGCGGTCGGGCGCAGCTGGCGCGCGAGGTGCAGGAGCTCCTCCATCGCCTGGTTGGCGAGCCGCTTGGTCTCCTGCAGCTCCGGGCGCAGCGCGTAGGGCGCGTCCATCGTCGTCGCCTCGAGCCGCAGCAGGATGCCGGTGAGGGCCTGGTTGACCTCGTCGTGGAGGTCCTGGGCGATCCGCGAGCGCTCCTGCTCCTGGCCGCGCAGCACGGCGCGACCGGCCTGGCGGCGCTCCTCCTCGATGCGGGCGAGCATGTTGTTGAAGCCGGCGTTGAGCTTCTGGACCTCGCGGGCGGCCCAGCGCGGCGGCTTGGCGCGCATGCCGGGGGCGTGCAGGTCGACCTGGTCCATCGTCCGCACGAGCCGGTCCATCGGCTCGAGCCGGTAGCGGATCAGCAGCGAGTTGAGCAGCACGGCGCTGAACACCGCGAGCGCGAGCAGCAGCAGGCCCTCGGTGCTCGCCGCGTCGCTCAGGCGGTCGCGCGCGACGACGGCCGCGATGATCGCCGTGGCGCCGACGAGCAGCGAGTTGACCGCGAGAACCTGGGTGAGCAGCGTGCGCGTGCGCATTCGTTGGTCCTATCGGCCATCCGTCCAGGGAGCCTTATGGTTGCTCGACCGGAACCGCCTTGTATCGTTGAGCACATGGGTCCCCGCCCAGACCGACCGACATGGCCACTCCGAGCCGCAACGACGCCACCCTGCGTGTCCCTCTCGAGACGGGTCGGGACCTTCCGCGCGCGCGTTTCCTCGGCCAGCTCGCCGACCGCGGGCTGATCCACCTCGGGCACGACGACTTCGCGGCCGAGGTCGACGCGGCCGCCGCCGCCGCGCTCGGCGAGCCGGTGCTCGTCCGCGCCAGCGCCGACGGCGACGAGCTGGAGGCGTTCGTACGCCTCGAGGACGGCGGCCTGGCGCTGCTCGACTACGGCTACGGCTCCCTGACCGTCGAGGTCGCGGCACCCGCGCGCGAGACGGTCACCGCCGCGCTCGCGCGGCTTCGCGGAGCGCTGGCCGCGCCGGAGCCGGAGGAGGACGCCGTGTCCCGGCGCGGCGGTCGCGCGGCCGCATACGCTGTCGCAGCTGTTCGCGCTCCGCGACGGCGTCGATGCGGTCGCCCCGAGCCGGCCCGCCTTCGGCTTCGGCCGAGCTATACTTTCTGAAGCTTTGAAACCTGACCTGGAACGAGTGATTTCATGAGCCCAAGCGGAGCGGAGATCATCCGCAAGATCCGCAGCCAGGTCGAGGAGGTCGACCCGGCGGAGGTGCGCGAGCACCTCGGCAACGGGGTGGTCCTCGTCGACGTCCGCGAGTCCGAGGAGTGGGACGCCGGCCACATCCCCGGCGCCAAGCACGTGCCGCGCGGCTACCTCGAGTCGCGCATCGAGGGCGCCGTCGCCGATCGCGACCAGCGCGTCGTCCTCTACTGCGCCTCCGGGCAGCGCTCGGCGCTCGCCGCCAACACGCTGCGCGAGCAGCTCGGCTACGGGAACGTCGCCTCGATGAACGGCGGCATCACGCTGTGGAAGGACCGCGGCTACGACGTCGAGGTCCCGAAGTCGCTCACCAAGGAGCAGCGCGAGCGCTACTCGCGCCACCTGCTCGTGCCCGAGATCGGGCTCGAGGGCCAGACCAAGCTGCTCCAGTCCAAGGTGCTGCTGCTCGGCGCCGGCGGGCTCGGCTCCCCGACCGCGCTCTACCTCGCGGCGGCGGGGGTCGGCACGCTCGGCATCGTCGACGACGACGAGGTCGACCTCTCCAACCTCCAGCGCCAGGTCATCCACACGACCGACCGCATCGGGACGCCGAAGGTCGACTCCGCGGAGGAGTCGGTGAAGGCGATCAACCCCGACGTGAACGTCGTCAAGTACAGGACCCGCCTCGACGCCTCGAACGTCATGGAGATCATCCAGGGCTACGACGTGATCGTCGACGGCGTCGACAACTTCCCGACGCGCTACCTGCTCAACGACGCCACCGTGCGCCTCGGCATCCCGGTCGTGTCGGCCTCGATCCTCGGCTTCGACGGCCAGCTCTCGGTCTTCAAGCCTCACGACGGGCCGTGCTACCGCTGCCTGTATCCGGTGCCGCCGCCGGCCGAGATGGCGCCCTCCTGCGGCGCCAACGGCGTCCTCGGCGTGCTCCCGGGCACGATGGGCCTGCTCCAGGCGACCGAGGTCATCAAGCTCGTGACCGGCGCCGGCGAGCCGCTGGTCGGCCGCCTGCTCCTCTACGAGGCGCTCGGCGCGACGTTCACCGAGCTGAAGGTCCGCCGCGACCCGGAGTGCGAGATCTGCTCGAAGGACCCGTCCGAGATCTCCGACGACGAGCTCGGCGTGTTCCCCGACTACGAGGCGTTCTGCGCCGCCGCAGGCTAGGGTCCGCGCTCCTATGGCCACCGTGAAGATCCCACCCGTGCTGCGCCCCTCCGTGGGCGGTGAGAAGGAGGTGCAGGCCGCCGGCGAGGACGTCGGCGCCGTGCTCTCCTCGCTCGCCGAGCAGCACCCCGACACCCAGTCCCAGCTCTTCTCGGGCGAGGGGCAGCTCAACCGCTACGTCAACGTCTACCTCAACGACGAGGACGTCCGCGTCCTCGACGGGCTGCAGACGACCGTGTCCGAGTCGGACACGCTGGTGATCCTGCCCGCGATGGCGGGCGGGGCCTAACCCCCCAGGCCCTCCGGCGGCCGCGCGCCCAGCACCGAGAAGTCGCCGTCGCGGAGCCGCTCCGCGGCGGCGGTCAGCGCCGCCGTGGTGACCCACGTCAGCTGACCGCCGACGCTCACGCGCTGCGCGCCGGCCGCGACCACCTCGTCGAAGCTCTGCCCGCGGCGGGCGAGGACGTTGACGGGCTTCGAGACCGCCTCGCAGATCGCGCGGACCTCGTCGACGCTGGGCAGCCGCGGGGCGTAGAGGACGTCGGCGCCGGCGGCCTCGAAGGCCTGGAGGCGGGCGATCGTGTCGTCGAGGTCGTTGTTCTCGTGGACGAAGTTCTCCGCCCGGGCGGTCAGCACGAAGTCGGCCGCCCTGGCCGCCTCGACGGCCTCCGCGATCCGCTCCACCGCCTCGTCGAGCTCGTAGATGCGGTCCGTGGTGACGTCGTAGTCCTCGATCGAGCCGCCGGCCGCGCCCGCCTCGGCGATGCGCGTGATCGCCTCGCCGGGCGGCCCGTAGCCGTTCTGGAGGTCGACCGACAGCGGGAGGCTCGTGGCCGCCGCGAGCACGCGCACGTGCTCGACGACCTCGTCGAGCGTCACGTCGCCGTCGGCCCGCCCGAGCGTGTACGCGAAGCCGCTGCTGGTGGTGGCGAGCGCCTTGAACCCAAGTCGCTCGAGCACGATCGCCGAGCCGATGTCCCACGGGTTGGGGATGAGGAACGGCTCGCCCTCGTGGAGCTCTCGAAAGGTCATGCGCGCAGGCTAACCCCCTTGCGTGCCGCGAGCTCGTCGGCGATCAGGTCGAGCGGCGCGTAACCGGCGAGCTCGTCGCGCAGTCGCTCGGCCCGCGCGGCGTACGACGGGTCGCCGACGATCCGCTCGACCGCCCTGGCGATCGCGCGAGGCTTCGGGCGCTCCGTGCGGAGGTCGATGCCGACGCCGAAGTGGTCGACCCGCGCGTTGACGTCGTTCTTGCCCTCGCGCTTGCCCGCCGAGAGGACGGGCACGCCGTTCGCGAGCGCGAGCAGGATGCTGCCGTACCCCCCGTTGCAGATGAAGAGCCGGGCGCGCTCGAACACCGCCGCGAAGTCGACGACGTCCTCCACCACGACGTTGCCGGCCGGGAATCGCTCGCGCAGCCGGGCGGTGTCGCACCCGCCCGTCGCCGCGACCACCAGGTGCTCGGTGCCCGCCAGCGCCTCGAGCGCCGGCGCCAGCAGCTTCTCGTGATCCTTGTTGTCGACCGTGCCCTGCGACACCACGATGACCGAGTCCGCGTCCCGCAGCCCTTCCGGAGCCGAGGGCGGCCTCGCGAACGCCCGCCGGTGGGGGAGCAGCGGGCCGACGAACCTGACGTTCTCCGGCAGGTCGGGCCGCGGATACTCGAAGCCGGGGACGCCGCTCTGGAAGAAGACGGTCGACGCGTGGGCGGGGATGTCGAAGAAGTCGCGCGGCGCCGCCAACGGGGCGAGGCCCTCGGCGACGAGCAGGTCGTTGAAACGCTGCGCCCCTCGTTTCATCGTGCTGTTCAGCAGCCCGTCGACGACACGGTCCCTCACGCGTCCGAGCGGCGACCGCGCGGGCTTCAAGCCGAAGAAGTTCGGCGGGGCGGTGCGGGAGTTGAACATCAGCGGCGCCACGCCGACCGCGTATACGGGCACCCGGAGCTTCTCCGCCACGAGCTTGATCGCGTACAGCCCGTCGTCCGCGATGAGCGCGTCGAACGGGAATGCGCCCCGCAGCGCCTCGATGTCCCGGAAGTGCGCCTCGCAGTTGGTGACGAAGATGTGCTCGAACTCGAACGCGATGAGCTTCGGCCCGGAGAGCCGGGCACGCTCCGGGAACACGTCCGCGATGTTCTCGCCCGACACCTCGGGGGCCCGGTCGAAGGGAAGGTGCGGGATGCCCAGCTCCCGCAGCGGGCGGGCGTACGAGGGCCCGGCGTACCAGCGCACGTCGTGGCCGAGCTCCCGCAGCCGCACCGCGATCCCGGTCAGCGGCTTGAAGTGACCGTCGAACGGCATCGTTGCGAACAGGAAGCGCATGCCTTTCTGTAGCGAGACACTAGAGTGTGACACTAGTGACTGTCAACCCAGATAGACCCACCCGCCGCCAGCGCGCGGAGGAGACCCGTCGCCGCATGCTCGACGCCGCGCAGGGTCGCTTCGTCGAGCACGGGTTCGCGGGCACGCGCATGGCGGACGTCGCCGCGGACGCGGGCGTCGCCGTCCAGACCGTCTACTTCACGTTCCACACGAAGGTCAACCTGCTCGACGCCTGCATCGCCCGCGCCGTGATGGGCGAGGACGAGCCCCTGACGCCGCAGGAGCAGCCGTTCTGGGCGGCGATGCTCGAGGCTCCGAGCGGGGCGGCGGCCGTCCGCCACTTCGTCGAGGGCGTCGGAGCGATCCTCCGGCGGGTCGCGCAGCTCGACCAGGTCGTCAGCGCGGCCACCCACGATCCGGACGTCGCTGCCATCTGGACGCGCGGCGAGGCGCTCCGGCGCTCAGGCTTCCGCGAGGCCGTCGAGCACATCGACGGCCGGTTCGGGCTGCGCGACGGGCTCGACGCCGAGCGGGCGACGGACATCCTGCTCGTGATGGGCGGCCACGCCGTGTACTGCTCCCTCGTCCACGAGAGCGGATGGCCCCATGACGACTTCGTCGACTGGCTCGCTGACGCCGTCGCCGAGATGCTGCTGCCCGGCTAGGGCAGGACCTGCGACTTGACGCCGCGGCCCTGGCGGACGTTCTCGAGCGCGTCGGCGAAGCCGTCGAGCGGGAAGTCGTGGGTGAGCATCGCGCCGGTGTCGATCGCCCCCGCGGCGACGAGGTCGAGCGCGGGGCCGAACGAGTGCAGCACGGCCATCGAGCCGAGCACCGTGATCTCGTCGTTGTAGATGCGGAACGGCGAGAGCTCCACCTTCGCGTCGCCGTGCGCGACGCCGAACACCATCAGCCGCCCGCCGCGCTTCAGCGCGTCGAACGCGCTCTCGATCGCCTTCGGGTGGCCGGTCGCGTCGACCGCGACGTCGAAGTGCCCGAGGTCCTCGGTGCTCGTCGCGACGGCGTCGGCGCCCAGCTTCTCCGCCAGCGGGAGCTTGCCCTCGTTGGTGTCGACCAGCGCGACGCGGCTGGCGCCCGCGCGCAGGATCAGCTGCTCGAGCAGGAGGCCCATCGTGCCGGCGCCCACGATCAGCGCGCTCTCGCCGGGCTGGACCTGGAGGCGGTGCATGCCGCGCACGGCGCACGAGGTCGGCTCGACGAGCGCGCCCTCGCGGAAGCTCAGCTCGTCCGGCAGCGCGTAGGCGTTCTCGGCCGGGACCCTGACGTACTCGGCGAACGCGCCGTCCTCGCGGTCGCCGATCGCCGACCAGTTCTCGCACAGGTTGCCGCGCCCGATCCGGCAGAACTCGCAGTGGCCGCAGAACAGCGAGGGGTCGACGGCGACGCGGTCGCCCTCGCGCCAGTTCCTCACCTCGGTGCCGACGGCGGCGACCTCGCCGGCGAACTCATGGCCGGGGATGATCGGGTAGGGGGTGGGGGCGAAGGCGCCGTCGGCGATGTGGAGGTCGGTGCCGCACATGCCGCAGGCGCCGACCTTGATGACGAGGTCGCGCGGGCCCGGCGTCGGGTCGTCCCGCTCGCCGATGACGAGCTCGCCCGGCTTCTGCCAGATGGCGGCTCTCACGGCAGCACCATCGGCTTCACGCTCTCGGGGTCCTCGCGGCCGGCGCGCAGGGCGGCCTCCGCCTCGTCGAGGCCGAACCGCTGCGACATGATCGCCTTCAGGTCGACCGCGCCTGACGCGGCGAGCGCGATCGCGGCCGGGTAGGTGTTGGCGTAGCGGAAGGTGCCCGTGACCCAGATCTCGCGGCCCTGGATGACGCTGAGCGGCAGCGTGCCCTCCTCGTCGGGTCCCATGCCGACGAGCACGGCCGTGCCCGCCGGGCGCAGCGCCTTGATCCCCGCGGTCAGCGCCGCGGGGTGCCCGGAGCACTCGATCAGCGCGTCGTAGTCGTCGCCGAGGTCGTCGTCCGGCGTGGCCGTGGCGGTCGCGCCGGTGCGGCGCGCGAGCTCGAGCCGGTGCGGGTTGACGTCGGAGACCGTGACCTCGGTTGCGCCGAACGCCCGCGCGCACTGCATCGCGAGCTGGCCGATCGGGCCGGCGCCGGTGACGAGCACGCGGTCGCCCGCGCTCACACCCGCCTTGCGGCACGCCCACACGCCGACCGACAGCGGCTCCATCAGCGCGCCCTCCTCGTCGGACAGCTCGTCGGGCAGCGCGAACGCGAAGTCCTCGTGGATCGGCACGAACTCCGCGAACGCGCCGTCGACCGGCGGCGTGGCGAAGAAGACGACGTCGGGGCAGAGGTTGTAGCGGCCGCTCCGGCACTCGAGGCAGCGCCCGCACGGCACGCCCGGCTCGAGCGTCACGCGGTCGCCGACGGCGTGCTTCGAGGCGCCCTCGCCGAGCTCGACCACCCGGCCGGCCGACTCGTGGCCGAGGATCAGCGGCGCCTCGACGATGAACGGGCCGATGCGGCCGTGCTCGTAGTAGTGGACGTCGGAGCCGCAGACCCCGACCGCGGTGATCTGGACGAGCACCTCGCGCGGCCCGGGCGCCGGCCGGTCGCGCTCCTCGATGCGGATCTCGCCGGGCGCGTGCAGGACGGCGGCCTTCATTCGCCCGTCACCGCCCCGAGCGTCAGGCCGGTCACGAGCCACTTCCGCACGATCAGCCCGACCACGATCATCGGCGCCACCACGATCGTGCCGATCGCGGTCAGCTGCCCCCAGTCGATCTCCGTCTGCGTCACGAGCTGCGAGGCCGCGATCGGGAGCGTCTGCGAGTCCGGCCCCGAGAACGTCGAGGCGAACGCGTAGTCGTTCCAGGAGAACACGAGGCAGAGGATTGCAGTCGTGGCCACCCCTGGGAGGACGAGCGGCAGCGCGATCTTGCGGAACGCCGTCCAGCGCGATGCACCGTCGACCAGCGCGGCCTCCTCGAGCGACGGTGGGAGGTCGGCGAAGAACGCGTTCATGATCCAGATCGCGAACGGCAGGTTGAACGACAGGTAGGCGACGATCAGCCCCCACGTCGTCCCGAGCAGGTCCGTCGCGCGGAAGATCACGAACAGCGGCAGCACCACGGCCGCGATCGGCGCCATCCGCGTCGAGATGATCCAGAACGCGACATGGTCCTTGCCGCGGAAGCTGCTGCGCGCGAGGCCGTAGCCGGCGAGCGTTCCGAGCGCGACCGCGATCAGCGTCGAGACGCCGGCGGCCAGGATCGAGTTGACGGCGTAGGCGCCGATGCTGTTGCCGCCGCTGAACAGCGCCTCGTAGTGCTCGAGCGTCGGCGTGAAGGCGAGCTGCGGCGTGGTGGAGGTCAGGTCGTCCTGCGGCTTGAGCGAGGACGTCAGCATCCACAGCAGCGGCACGAGCGTCCACAGCAGCACGACGCCCAGCAGCACCTTGGAGCCGATGCGGCCCGCTCTCATCGCGCGAGCCCCCGCTTCTTGAGCGTCCGCAGGAACAGGTTGGCGAGCAGGATCGAGACGGCCAGCATCGAGAGGCCGATGGCCGCCGCGTAGCCGAGGTCGAAGAAGCGGAACGCCGTCTCATAGAGCCGGATCGGGACGATCTTCGTCGCGTCCGCCGGCCCGCCGTTCGTCGTGGTGTAGATGATGTCGAAGTAGCGGATCGCGTCCATCGAGCGCACGAGCAGCGCCACGATCACGACGCCGGAGATCATCGGGAACACGATGTGCCGCAGGCGCTGCCAGTAGGTGGCGCCGTCGACGCGCGAGGCCTCGATCACCGGCTTGGGCAGCGACGACAGGCCCGCCAGCACGATCAGCGTGATCAGCGGCGTCCACTCCCAGACGTCCATCAGCGTGACCGCGACGAACGCCGACGTGGTGCTGCCGAGGATGTCCCCGGTGTAGAGGCCCGTCTCGCGCAGCACGTAGGCGTAGAGGCCGAAGGTCGAGTCGGTGAGGAAGCGCCCGAGCAGCCCGACGATCGCCGGCGCCATGAACATCGGCATCAGCAAGAGGGAGAGGACGAGGTTCTTGCCCCACACCATCGAGTGCACGAGCAACGCCATGCCGATGCCGAGCGTCATCTCGAGCCCGACGGTGAGCACGAAGTAGACGATCGAGCGCACCCACGCCGCGCCGACCGACTCGTCGCTGAACAGCCGGGTCCAGTTGTCCAGGCCGGCCCAGTGCAGGTCGATGCCGCCGATCAGCCCGACCCGCGACAGGCTCATCAGGATGATGTAGACGAACGGGAAGAGCGAGAGCAGCGCCAGCAGGATCAGCGCGGGCGCCATCATCCGGCCCGCGAACGTGAACCGGCTCTCCTTGCGCCACGACGCGCGACCCTCGGCGCCGGCGGTGCGGCTGCGCTCGACGGCGGTCGCCATCAGGCGTTCCTCAGCGCGGCCGCGTTCTCGATCGCCTGGACGAACCCGTCCTTCGTGTTCTTCATGCACTGCTCGGGGCCCTGCTGGCCGGCGAGCATCTTCGAGAGCTGGGTGAAGATCGCCGTGTCGCACTCGTTCCAGGCCGCGATCTTCGGCCGCAGCCCGATGTTCTCGGGCTTCCAGGCCTCGAACACCGCGTCGGCGGTGAGGATGTTGGGCATCTTCGAGGGCGGCTGCTTCGCCTTCTCGACCTCGGGCAGCTTGTAGACGGAGTCGCGCGTCGGCGTGCCGCCACCGACCTCGCTCTTGAGGTTGGCGAGCTGCGTCTCCTTCGACGTCGCCCAGTTGACGAACAGCCACGCCGCCTTCTGCTCGCGCTCCGGGGCGGTGGCGTTGATCCCGACGCCGGTGCCGCCGTACATGTTCGCGCTGCGCTTGGGCCCGCGCGGGAGGCGCGCGTAGCCGATCTTGCCCTTGAACCTCGACTCCTCGTTGCCGGCCGCGAACTCGTGCCAGTTGACCGCCATCGCCATCTGGCCGGCGGCGAACGCGGTGCCGAGGCCGTCCCAGTCCCAGCCCTTGCTGCCCGGATGCGCGATCGAGACGAGCCGGTTGTAGAAGTCGGCGGCCTCGACCGCCTCGGCGGAGTCGAGGATCGGCTCGCCCGGGTCGGAGGAGCCGAGGCGCCCGACCGTGTCGCCGTCCTCGAAGTAGTCGCCGCCGTACGCCCACAGCACGTTCGAGAAGTCGTTCATCAGCGAGTCGTGCTGCTTGGCCTGGTGGCCGTGGCCGTAGGGGACGTCGTCCTGGGCGTTGTCCTTGAACCACTTGGAGGTCTTGTAGAACTCCTCCCAGGTCGAGCTGTCCGAGGGCATCGGGTCGAAGCCGAGGTCCTGCTGCATCCGCTCGCCGTGCTTCTCGAACAGGTCCTTGCGGTACTGCCAGATCATCGTCGGCGCGTCGTAGGGCAGCGCGTAGAGCTTGTCCTTGTCGACGAAGCGCCCGGCGGCGTCGAGCTGGGTCGGGATGAAGTCGCCGACGTCGTCGAGCTTGGGCAGGTCCGGGTCCTCGATCATCGTGTTGAGGTCGACGAGCGCCTCGTGGTAGGGCGCGAGCACCTGGTAGGGGTCGGCGTAGACGATCTGGTAGCTGCCGACGCCCGACGCGAAGTCGAGCGCGACCTTCTGCACGAGTGCCGCGAGCTCGAGCTGGACGATCTTGATCTCGATCCCGGTCTGCTCGGTGAACGGCTTGAGGTTCGCCGCGATCGCCGAGGTCGGGGCGGTGTTCTCCGAGATCAGGTTCAGCGTCGTGCCGCCGAACTGCTTCCACTCGTCACCGGCCACCGGCTTGGCCGTGTTGCTCGAGCCGCCGCAGCCGCCCAGGTAGAGCGCGGCGCCCCCGGCCCCCGCCATCCACAACAGATCCCGCCTCGTGTACGACATCCCCCGGGGCACGCCTACCCAAGGTCGGCTATGCCGTAACGGGCGCTATGGCTACACTTTCTGAAGTGGCTGGTCATGAGCTCCAGAACCGCCCCTGCGGCGGTCGCTACGGCGACATCGTGCAGGCGATCGGCAACACGCCGCTCGTCGAGCTCAAGCGGCTGTCGCCCAAGCCCGGCGTGCGCATCTGGGCCAAGCTCGAGTCGCACAACCCGACGGGCTCGGTCAAGGACCGCGTCGCCCGCGCCCTCATCGAGGACGCCGAGGAGAAGGGCCTGATCGGCCCCGGCCAGACGATCCTCGAGCCGACGTCGGGCAACACCGGCATCTCGCTGGCCATGATCTGCTCGCGCAAGGGCTATCCGGTGAAGGTCGTGATGCCCGAGAACGTGACCCCGGAGCGCACCCAGCTGCTGCAGATGTACGGCGCCGAGATCGTCTACTCACCCGGCGACAAGGGCTCCAACGGCGCGGTCGAGATGGCGCTCGACATGGCCGCCTCCGACCCGAGCTACTACATGCCGTACCAGTACGGGAACCAGGCGAACCCGGCCGCCCACTACAACGGCACCGCGGTCGAGATCCTCGAGGAGCTGGACGAGATCTCCGCCTTCGTGGCCGGCCTCGGCACCGGCGGCACGCTGATGGGCAACGGCCGGCGGCTCAAGGAGGAGCTCGGCGACAGCGTCAAGATCGTCGCCGCCGAGCCGCTGCAGGGCGAGCCCGTGCAGGGGCTGCGCTCGCTCGACGACGGCTTCATCCCGCCGATCATCGACATCGAGCTGCTCGACCGGAAGATCTTCGTCACCAACCGCGACGCGATCCTGTGGACGCGCAAGCTGCTCGACGAGGAGGGCATCTTCGCCGGCGTGTCCTCGGGCGCCATCGCCTCGATCGCCGTGCGGATCGCGAACGAGCTCGACGAGGGCAACGTCGTCTTCATCGTCTGCGACGACGGGTGGAAGTATCTGTCCTCCGGCATCTACACTCGATCAATCGACGAGATCGAGAACCTCGACTCCACCGTCTGGTGGTAGGAACCGAAGGGATCTGAGCAATGCCCGTCAGCGTCGGCCCCATGGAACTTGTGATCGTCCTCATCATCGCGCTGATCGTGCTCGGTCCGAAGCGCCTGCCCGAGGCCGGCCGCGCCGTCGGCAAGGGCCTGCGCGAGTTCAAGGACTCGCTGAGCGGCATGTCCGTTCACGATGACGACGACGAGGACGAGGAAGAGCGCGCGAAGCTGCGCGCCGACAGCACCGCCTCCACGCCCTAGGGTGCGCATCCCTCAGGAGATGCTCGACCAGATGGTCGAGCACGCGCGCCGCGAGGCGCCGAACGAATGCGTCGGCGTGCTCGGCACGCGCGACGGCGAGCCGGTGCTGCTGGTCGAGGCGGAGAACGCGCGCCGTTCGCCGCTCGCGTACGAGATCGCGCCGCAGGAGCTGCTGCGCGTCCACGACCGGCTCGACGAGGACGACCTCGAGGTCGGCGCGATCTACCACTCGCACACCCGCACCGAGCCCGTTCCGTCGCAGACGGACATCAACCTCGCCTTCTATCCCGAGGCGCTGTACATCATCGTCGGGCTGGCCGGAGAGGACCCCGACGTGCGCGCGTTCAGGATCGTCGACGGCGAGGTGACGCAGGCCGAGCTCGAGGTCGCGGCCTGATGCTCGTCTGCGCCGGCTGCGCCACCGAGGGCGCCGGTGACGAGCGCTTCTGCAGCGCCTGCGGGCTCCCGCTGGTGAACGATGCTCCGCTGCCGCCGCTCACCGCGGCGCAGGAGCGCGCGCGCAAGGTCCGCGCGTCCTACGCCGAAGGGCCGCTGGTGCGCGTCGCGTCGGCGCGCCACCAATCCGAGGCCGAGCTGCTGCAGGGGATGCTGCTCGAGGAGGGCATCCCGTCGCTGCTGCGCCGCACGGCCGGCTTCGACGTCCCCGACTTCCTCGCCGCCGGCCCGCGCGACGTGTTCGTCCCGCAGTCCGGCGCCCTCGCCGCGCGCGAGGCGCTCGGGGTCCCGGCGCCCGGCCCGGGCGCGCTGCCCCGCTCCTCGACCGCGCGCCCGTGGGTGCGCGCGCTCGCAGCCGCGCTCGCCGTGTTCGTCGTCGCCTGCGTGGCGGCGGCCGTCCTCTCCGCCACCGCGCCGTGATCTGGGTCCGCTACGTCCTCCCGGGCGTGCTCGTGCTGGCGGGCTTCGCGTCGCTGTTCGTGGTCGACGACACCACGAAGTGGGACGCGTTCGCGATGCTCGTCGGCGCCGGGCTCTCGGTCGCGCTCCTCAACGTGCTCTTCCGCTTCGGCGCCAAGGGCGACGAGGAGCGCCAGCGCGAGGAGGCCGCCCGCGATTACCTGTCCGAGCACGGTCGCTGGCCGGACGACGAGTAGGGGTTCGCCCCATCCCCACCTGACCGAAAGGCCAGGCCCCGTGCGCCTCGCCACGGCTAGCGTCGGCGCAGGATGTACAAGGTCCAGGACTCGAGCGCGCTCGTCGCGGGGCACCGCGCGCTGCTGCGGCCCCGGGCGGGCACCCGGGTGAGCCGCACCGTGGTGCTGCTGGGGCTCACCAGCCTGCTCACCGACGTCTCCTCGGAGATGGTCGCCGCGGTGTTGCCCCTCTACCTGGTCTCGGTGGCCGGCTTCACGCCGCTGCAGCTCGGCGTGGTTGACGGCCTCTACCGCGGGGCGGCCGCGTTCGTCGGGCTCGTCAGCGGGTTCGCGGCCGACCGCCGGCGCCGCCACAAGGAGATCGCCTCGGCGGGCTACGGCCTGTCCGCCCTCTGCAAGCTCGGCCTCGTCCTGGCCGGCGGCGCGGCGACGGCGATCGGCGCACTGGTCATGCTCGACCGCATCGGCAAGGGCATCCGCACCGCGCCGCGTGACGCGCTGATCTCACTGTCGTCGCGGCGCGAGTCGCTCGGCACCGCGTTCGGCGTGCACCGGGCGATGGACACGACCGGCGCGATGCTCGGCCCGATCGTCGCGTTCGGTCTGCTGGCGCTGGCCCCGTTCGCGTTCGACTCGATCTTCCTCGTCTCGTTCTGCATCGCGATCGCCGGGCTCGGCGTGATCCTGCTGCTCGTGCCCGGGCGTGCGGAGCGCACCGGCGAGGGCCCCAAGCCGAGCCTGCGCGAGATGACGCGCCAGTTGGCGCAGCCGCGCGTGCGCGGGCTCGTTGTCGCCGCCCTGCTGCTCGGCGTCGCGACGATCAGCGACGCGTTCCTGTACCTCGCGCTGCAGCGCCACCTCGGCCTGCCGGCCACCGCGTTCCCGCTGCTGTTCGCGGGCGGCTCCCTGGCCTTCATGCTGCTGGCGGTGCCGCTCGGCCGGCTTGCCGACCGCGTGGGCCGCGGCAAGGTCTTCCTCGCCGGCTATCTCGCGCTGCTGCCCGTATACGCGTCGCTGCTGATGCCGGCGGGTGGCGTCGTCGCGCTCGCGATCTGCCTGACGCTGGTGGGCGCCTCCTACGCCGCGACGGACGGCGTGCTCGCCGCGCTCGGCGCCTCGGCGCTGGCCGAGGACGTGCGCGCGAGCGGGCTCGCCGCCATCGGCACCGCGACCAACCTGGCGCGCCTCGTCGGCTCGGTCGGCTTCGGCGCTCTGTGGACGGTTGCGGGCCTGCAGACGGCCGTGTTCGCCGGCGGCATCGCGCTCGTGCTGGCGATCTGCGTGAGCGCGGCGCTGTTCGCGAGCTCCGGCGGGCTCGCCCGTGGATAGGCGCACGGTCGCCTTCGTGGCGTTGCTGTCCGCCTGCGCGGCGGGCGCCGGCGTGACGGTCGCGCTCGCCGTCGCCGGCAACCCCGAGCCCGTGGCCGCGCAGCGCGGCGCGGCGGCGGCGGTGCGCCCGCCCGCACAAGGACGGCCGTACCTCGTCTACCGCTCGCTCGACCGCAGCCAGGGGATCGCCAGCTACGGCGCGCTCGCCGTCCGCCAGGGCGACCGCCGCGTCCGCGGCGGCGGCATGGCCTGCGAGCGCGTCTACGCGGTCGCGAGCGCGGGCATCTGCCTCGCGCGCAAGCAGTCGCTGACGGCCTCCTACGAGGCGCGCATCCTCGGCCCCGACCTGCGCGTGCGCCACACGATCAAGCTGGCCGGCGTCCCGAGCCGGGCGCGCGTCTCCGCCGATGGCCGCTATGGCTCGTCGACCACGTTCGTCAGCGGGCACTCCTACGCCAAGCCGGGCCAGTTCTCGACCCAGACGGCGCTCTACGACATGCGGCGCGGCAAGCGGATCGCGGACGTCGAGCGGTTCGCGCTCACGGACGGAGGCCGCCGCATCGACGCCCCCGACGTGAACCTGTGGGGCGTCACGTTCGACGGGCGCGACTCGGACCACTTCTACGCGACGCTCGCGACCCGCGGCGACACGCACCTCGTCGAGGGCAGCGTGCGCGGGCGCCGGGCGCGCGTGATCCGCGACAACGTCGAGTGCCCGTCGCTGTCGCCGGACGGCACACGCATCGGCTTCAAGAAGCTCGTCGGCAAGGACCCGGCGGTCTGGCGCTTCCACGTGCTCGACCTCAGGACCGGGCGGGAGACGCCGCTGGCGGAGGAGCGGCCGATCGACGACCAACTCGAGTGGCTCGACGACGACAACCTGCTCTACCGCTCCGGCGAACAGGTCTGGACCGTGCGCGCCGACGGGTCCGGGGCCGCGCGCGAGTACCTCGCCGCCGCGGACTCGCCCGCCGTCGTCCGCTAGGACGACGAAGGCGCCAACTGAGGATTGGTCCGGCACCAGGCCGGATAGGCGTAGTACATGACGAAAAGCCTTGAGATTCCGACCCTCGACCTCCCCGGCGAGGTCTCCATCCCCCAGTTCGGCCTCGGCGTGTTCCAGGTCCCGCCCGAGGACACGGCCGAGAACGTCATGCAGGCGATCGAGATGGGCTACCGCCACATCGACACCGCCAAGGCCTACCGCAACGAGGCGGGCGTCGGCCAGGCCGTCCGCGCCTCGGGCCTGGACCGCTCCGAGTTCTTCATCACCACGAAGTGCTTCAACGACGACCACGGCTACGACTCGGCGACCCGCGCGCTCAAGACGAGCCTCGACCAGCTCGAGATGGAGTACGTCGACCTGTACCTCATCCACTGGCCGGTGCCCTCCCAGGACCGCTACGTCGAGACCTGGCGGGCGCTCATCGAGGGGCAGGAGGCCGGCCTCGCCCGCGCCATCGGCGTGTCGAACTTCCAGCCCGACCACCTGCGGCGGATCGTCGACGAGACCGGCGTCACCCCGGCGGTCAACCAGATCGAGCTGCACCCCTACCTCCAGCAGGCGGGCCTGCGGCGCGAGCACGCCGACCGCGGCATCCTCACCGAGGCCTGGAGCCCGCTGGCGCAGGGCGAGGTGCTCGACGACCCGGTGATCGGCGGGATCGCCGAGGCGCACGGCAAGACGCCCGCGCAGATCGTGCTGCGCTGGCATATCGAGCTCGGCAACATCGTGTTCCCGAAGTCCGTCACGGTCGAGCGGCTGCAGGAGAACATCGAGATCTTCGACTTCGCGCTCTCGGCCGCCGAGATGGAGCAGCTCGAGGCCGTCGATCGCGGCGAGCGGATCGGGCCGGACCCGGATACGTTCGTGCGGCCCTAGCCCGGCCGCGCCAGCCGGCTGAGGTGGGAGCGCCAGGCCTGCTCGGTCTGGCGCAGCGGCCGGCCGTGGAAGGCGCGCTCGAGCGCGCGGGCGGGGTCCGGCGCCTTGGCGAGCTCGAGGCACGCCTCCTCGCCCTCCTCGCGCGCCAGCAGGTCGAACACGGTGCCGCCGAGCAGGAGCGCGTCGCGCCGCCCGGGCGGGAAGCTCGGCGCGGGCTTCTCGTGGATCCGGAGGACGACGGCGGGCCGGATGTGGCGCGTCTGGCCGGACAGGAACTGCGCGGCGCCCTCCAGCCGCCACGGGGCGTCGTGCATGCGGCGGCGCAGCCGGCCCTGGCGCCTGGGGGCGAGCAGGCGCTTGGCCAGCAGCGCGCTCGGCGCGAGCATCAGCAGCTCGAGCGAGCCCTCGACGTTGGAGGCGCGCTGGGCGAGCACGCGCGGCGCGAGCACGTGGATCTCGTCGTCGCCGGCCGTCCCGACGACGTAGCGGCGGGCCGCCGGCGCGGTGCGGGCACGCAGGACCGGCAGCCACGGCTGGGCGGCGTCGAGCTGGGCGCTCGAGGGGTGCAGGACGACCGAGAGCTCGCCGGCCTCGGTCTGCAGGCGGCGCTCGAGGCGCGGGCGGGCGTGCTCGAGCTGGGCGAGGACGCGCCGGGCGTCGTCGGCGTCGCGCTCGTCGTGGCGGGCGACGAACGTCTCGGAGGCGGTCTCGACCCAGCTCATGCCGGGGCGATTGTGGCGGCTTCGGGGCGAAACCTCCCGTTCATTCAAGGCCAGCCCGCCAGGCGTCGAGTAGTTGGTCATGGACCTTCAGCGTCTCGTCCGCGCCGGGACGCCCACGGAGGTCTCCGTTCTCGTCGTCATGTCCTTCATCCTGGGCGCGGGGTGTCTCGCCTCGGCGGCGTTCCCGATGGTCGCGGACACCCCTCGGGTCCTCCTCGTCGTCCTCGGTCTCGTCGGCCTGGCCATCGCCCTCACGCTCCTCGTCGCCGGCGCTGACATCTCATCGATCCACCTGCACGCCGCGGTCGTGCTCCTGATCGCGCTCCACGGCGTCATGGTCGCCGTGGCGGCCACCGAGCGAGGCCTGATGCTGAGCGCGCTCGGCTTCACATGGACGGCGGTCTACGTCGCGCTCTACTTCCGGCCCCGCGCAGCGCGCCTGTACGCCGCGCTGACGGTCGCCGTCCTCGGGGTGAGCCTGCTCGCGGCGCGCTCGCCGACCGACGTCACGGTGTGGGTCACCATCTCCACGATGGTCCTGGTGGCCGTCGCCCTGCTCACCCGGCTCAACGCGCGCCTGCGCGCCGATGCGCACACCGACGGCCTCACGGGCCTGCTCAACCGCACCGGGTTCATCGCCGCCGCCGCGCGGCAGCGCGCGATGGCGCGGCGCCGCGGTGAGCCACTCGCGCTCGCGGTCATCGACCTCGACGATTTCAAGCTCGTCAATGACGGCGGCGGTCATGCCGCCGGCGACCGCCTGCTCGCCGAGCTCGCCGCCGTCTGGAGCGCATCGTTGCGCCCGGGCGACCTGCTGGCCCGGTTCGGCGGCGACGAGTTCGTCCTGCTGGTCGCCGGCGCGACCGAGGATCAGGTCGACCGCGTCCTCGCGCGCCTCGCAGGCGCGCACCCGACGGCATGGACGGCGGGCGCGGTGCTGTGCTCCGATGAGGAATCGCTCGACGAGGCGATCGCACGCGCCGACACGCGTCTCTACGGCGCGAAGGCCCCCGGCCGGGGCGCCGAGCAGCGGGAGCAACGGGCGAGCGCCATGTGGGCGCTGCACCCCGGGCGCGCCTGACCTCACGGCCCGGGAGTACCGTCCCGGGCATGCCACACGAACCACGACAGATCACGTTCCTCGGGCGGGAGGGGCGGACCAAGCACTACGGGATCGCGACCCACGGTCCCGCGCCGGGCGACACGCTGGTCGCCGCCGTGAGGGAGCTGGCCGAGCCCGGCGCGGCCGGGTTCACGATCGCGCACGAGGGCAAGGCCGCGGCGATGGCGCTGGTCTACTGGTGGGCCCACGACAACGAGATCCACCGGCGCGCCTACGCGGCGCCGCTGCCGCTGGCCGACGCCGCCGACCTCGAGCCGATCACCGACGCGGGGATGGCCTGCGTGTGGGAGCTCGAGGTGATCGACTTCGAGCGCCGCGCGTGGCTCCAGGACGTGCTGATCGACGGGGACGAGGCCGCCTACCTGGAGCGCGCGCTCGAGCCCGTCGCGGTCTGACCCGTGCGCATCGCCACCTGGAACGTCAACTCGGTCAAGCAGCGCCTGCCGCGGCTGCTGCCCTGGCTCGACCAGCGGCAGCCGGACGTGGTCTGCCTGCAGGAGACGAAGCTCGCCGACGACGCGTTCACCGCTCTGCTCGGCGACGAGCTCGCGCAGCGGGGCTACGAGGTGGCGCTGCACGGCGAGCCGGCCTGGAACGGCGTGGCGATCCTGTCGCGCGCCGGGCTCGAGGACGCGACGCTCGGCCTCGAGGGCGGGCCGGGCTTCCCGCACCCCGAGGCGCGCTGCGTGGCCGCCACCTGCGGCGGGATCCGCGTGGTCTCGGTGTACGTGCCGAACGGCCGCGAGCCGGACTCCGAGCACTACCACTACAAGCTCGCCTGGCTGGCGGCGCTGCGCGAGCTGGTGGCGGCGAGCGGCGAGTCGGTCGTCGTCTGCGGCGACATGAACATCGCGCCGGCCGACGCCGACGTCTTCGACCCCGACGCCTACGTCGGCCAGACCCACGTCACGGCGCCGGAGCGCGCCGCGCTGGCGGAGCTGCAGGGCGCAGGGCTGCGCGACGTCGTGCGCGACCGCTGGCCCGACGAGCGCGTCTTCACGTACTGGGACTACCGGGCCGGGATGTTCCACCAGGACCTGGGAATGCGGATCGACCTCGTCCTCGCGAGCGAGCCCGTCGCCGGGCGTGTGAAGGCCGCATGGGTCGACCGGCACGCCCGCAAGGGCAAGGGGCCGAGCGATCACGCCCCGGTCATGGTCGACCTCGACGAGGCGCCGGACGGGGACATCGGGCCGGTCGTGCCGCCGCCCTCGGCGCCGGTCACCCGGCGCGGCGCCAAGAAGCTCCCGCAGGCCTAGCGCTTGCGGTCGGTGTCCCGCGAGGGCTGGACGCGCTTCGGCTCGCCCGGCATCTTCGGGTAGTCGGGCGGATAGGGCATGTCGCCGGCCTCGTCGCGCTCGTACATGTCGAGCAGCGGCTGCAGCGAGTGCGCGGTGTCGTCGATCGCGGCGTGGCGGTCGCCGACGTCCGCGAAGCGCGCCGGCATGGTGGCGACGGTGAAGTCCTCGGGCGCGACCTCGGGCAGCTCGTCCCACGCGACCGGCGCCGAGACCGGCGCGCCCGGCTTCGGCCTGACGCTGTACGCCGACGCGATCGTGCGGTCGCGCGCGTTCTGGTTGTAGTCGACGAAGATGCGCTCCCCGCGCTCCTCCTTCCACCACTTCGTCGTCACCTCGCCCGGGAGGCGGCGCTCGAGCTCGCGGCCGAACGCGATCGCGGCGTGGCGCATGTCGGTGAACGACCAGCGCGGCTCGATGCGGACGTAGATGTGCACGCCGCGGCCGCCCGAGGTCTTCGGGAAGCCCGTGTAGCCGAGCTCCTCCAGCAGCGTCCGCGCCTCCGCGGCGACGCGCACCGCGTCGGCGAAGTCGGTGCCCGGCTGGGGGTCGAGGTCGAGCCGCAGCTCGTCCGGGTGGTCGACGTCGTCGTCGCGCACCGGCCAGGGGTGGAACGTGATCGTCCCCATCTGCGCCGCCCAGCCGACGACGGCCACCTCCGTCGGGCAGATCTCGTCGGCATGGCGGCCGGACGGGAACTGGATGCGCGCGGTCTCGACGTAGTCCGGGGCGCCCTTGGGGACGCGCTTCTGGAAGAACGCGTCGCCGCCGCCCTTCTCGCGCGTCGAGACGACGATCCCCGGGTGGACGCCCTTCGGCCAGCGCTCGAGCGTGGTGGGCCGCCGCGCGAGCGCGCGCATGATGCCGTCCTCGACCGCCAGGTAGTAGTTGACCACGTCGAGCTTCGTGACCGCGGCCGTCCGCTCGGTGGCGGGGAAGATCACGCGGTCCCCGCTGGTCACGCGCAGATCGCGCCCGCCGGCGTCGACGATGGTCGCGTCCGAGGCCATGCCCTGGAGTTCTACGGCAGTTTTCGGTTAGCGTCGCCTGCGATGCGCCGGACGCTCATCGCGGTCGCGATCGGACTCGCCGGGCTCGTCGGCCCCGCCGCGGCCGGCGCGAGCGTCGTCGACACGTACCAGCAGCTCGCTGAGCGGGGCCTGAAGCCGGCGCCGCTGGTGCCGACCACCGTGCCGGGAAACCTGGCACCGATCGACCGGACGGTCAGCCTGATGGGGATCCGCCGCGGCTACGCGATCCGCTTCCAGTCGTTCGAACCCGAGGCGGTCGCCGTGGTGAGCGGCGGGGAGTACAGGACCCTGCGGGCGGCGCTGCGCGATTACAAGCGACAGGCCTACGGCCGGCGGCCGATGCGCATCCGTGGCAAGCGCGGCTACCTGCTGACGCGCCGGCTCGGCCCCGACTCGCGCTTTCTCGTGTGGGTGGAGCGCGGGGTCGTCCACTCGGTCGGCTCCGGCACCGCGCGGACCGTCTCAGTCGCGAACCTGCGCAGCATCGCCCGCGGGCTCGACCGCCTCGAGCGCGACTTCATCGGCGGCCACGCCGACCCGGACAACAGCTCCGAGGCGTTCGCGCTGACGACCGAGCGCACCGTGAGCCTCGACGTCAGCTTCGCGGCGCAATGCACGTTCCCGGGCTCGACGGAGCCGTCCGTACGCGTCGGCCAGGCGAGCGTGACGATGCTGCGCCGGCAGGGCGACCGCTTCGCATTCGACGTCGCCGAGCACCGCACCGGGAGCGGGGAGTGGACCGGCACCGTCACCGGCACGATCTCCCCGACCGCGATGACGCTCGAGATCCGGGCGAGCGCGACGATCGACGGAAGCGCCTGCGATACCGGCGCGCTCACGCTGGTGCTCGACCGTCGCGCGACCTAGCGCGGCGCCGCGCCCTGGACCTCCACGACCTGCTGGTAGGTCGGCCGGTTGATCCAGTGGATGAGCGGCTGCGTGGCGCCGCCGACCGGGCGCTGGCGGACCGCGTCGTAGCACCACTGGTCGTTGGCCGCGTCAGCGCACGTCTCGTCATCGCCGTAGACGTCGCCGCGCGCGGCGCGGATCGCGTCGCGCAGCGAGCGCCGCAGCGCCCGTCGGCAGCGCTTGATCTTCCCGCCGCCGCAGTAGCGGCGCGAGTACTTGCCGCGCACCTTGCGCTTCAGGACCGTCCGGAGGTCCTTGCGCACGAAGCCGTACCAGCCCGTCTGGTACGCCGACCCGAGGTGGTCGCCGTGGTTGTTGGGCGTGTTGTCGAGCTCGACCGCCGCGAGCAGCGTCTTGTACGCCTTTCCGCCGAGCGCGGGGGCGAACTGCGCGCGCACCCACAGCGGCCACCACGCGTCCATCAGCCGGATCGCGGCCGAGTGCTCGTAGACGCCGTCGCGGTTCGCGTCCTTGCGCAACCCGCCCGCCCGCTGCCACGCCCGCAGCTGGTCGACCGCGCGCCGCAGGCTCGAGTCGCCCGGCCGGCCGATGACCCGCAGCGCCAGCGGCAGGTCGACGTGCGCGCGCAGATCGGTCACCCCGGCGAGCTCCATCGCGTCGACCATGCCGGCGAGCGTCGCCTTGCGGCGGCCCTTGATGAGCGGCTTCAGCCGGTCCTCGAGCAGCAGCGAGCGGTAGGCGGAGGAGAACGTGTTCGAGTCCGCGCCGCGGAACCCGCGCGCCTGCTTGTTGTTCCACGACACGAGGTAGCGCTGGTCGACGACCTGCGGGTGCTGGGAGGGCGGCGTGATCCGCGACAGGCTCTGGACGGGATCGAAGCCGCGCCACTCGAAGCGGCTCGAGACCGGGAAGTTGTGGTCCACGCCGCGGGCGCGCACCGGGTTGGCGCCGGAGTTGAAGTAGGCGATCTGCTTCGCGTCCGTGTAGAACCAGTTGAACGTGTAGCCGATGTCGCGCGCGGCGCGCTGGAAGTCGGTCGCGCTGCGGATCTGGGCCGGGTCGTTGAAGCGCATGAAGCCGACGGCCGAGTCGATCTCGTGGAAGTACGTCGAGCGCAGCTTCGTCAGCAGGACGGGCTTGCCGCGCACGATCGCGCGGCCCGCCACGAGGCCGAGCTTCGTCCGCTGCGCGCGCAGAGTCTCCGAGCCCGCGGGGGTCGAGTCGCCCGGCGACGGCTGCCAGCGGTTGACGCGATCGAGCACCTCGACCGGCTCGCAGCGCCCGCGGAACTCGTAGTGCATGTCGTCCCGGCAGGTCGGGACGGCGAACGTGTCGATGTTGTCCTGGCCCGCAGAGGTCGCGCTCCACGCGTAGTCGCGCCCGCGCCCGAGCTGGACGTAGAGGTTCAGCCCGATGAACGAGGCGCCGCGGGCGTCGATGCCGGGCTTGCCGGCGACCGCCGGGGCGTGCACGTCCTGCTCCATCAGGATCTGCGGGTTGAAGTAGGCGACCTGCGGGCCGGCCACCATCAGCGGCTTGCCGCTGGCCGACTCGCGGGCCGACACGAGCATCGCGTTGGAGGCCGAGCGCGGAAACTCGAGCAGCCCGTCGAGCAGGCCCTTCCGCCCGGCGCTCGCGCTCGCCGCGCCGCCGCCGGAGCGCTCCGCCACGATCGCGTGCCGGCGCAGCGATCCGCGGCGGTAGATCGCGCGGCTGTTGCGCGCGAGCTTCTTCGGCGGCGCCTGGTAGGTGAAGCGCTTGCCGCTGCGGAACACGGTGGTCGGCGCCTCCGGGTCCTCGGCGGCGCGGAAGTCCTTGAACACGCCCTTCGCGCGCTTGCGCTTGAAGCGCGCGTCGAGCGCGTGCTTGACCTCGGTCCAGGCGATCTCGTTGCCGCCGCCCTTGCCGAAGATCCCGCCCACCAGCGACGCGGCGGCCACGAGGTCGGTGCGCTTCCACGGGTCCGGCCCCTGCGGGCGGCCGATCGCGGCGTACTCGCCCGGCATCTTCGTGGGGTCGAGCCGCGCCTCGGTGATGTACCGGTTGATGCCGGCGATGTAGTTGTCGGCGTCGGACGCGATCGTCGCCGCGAGGTCGGCGGGGAAGCCCGGCGGCGGCTTCGTCTGGCGCTCGAGGTCGGCCTCCGTGTAGGGCGCGACCTCCCACTGGTCGCGGTCCTGGGCGATGTTCGCGCCGCCCGCGAAGCTCGAGAGCTGCCCGCGCCCGGCGTTGCGCAGCGCGTCCATGAAGAACAGCCGGTCCTCGGCGGCGGCGTAGCCGAGGCCGAACATCGCGCCGTCGCGGTCGCGGCCGTAGACGTGCGGGACGCCGAAGCCCTTGTCGCGGAGGATCGTGACGTCGCCGCGCGGCGAGTAGCGGCGCTCCACCTGGCCGTCGGGCACGCCGAAGCTCGAGTCCTTGAACCAGCGCGAGAGGTCGGTCACCCCCGGCGTCGCGTAGACGAGGTCGCCGTACATCCCGAGCTGGTCGCAGCAGTGCGGCACCGTGCGGCCCGTGGCGAGGAAGCCGGCGAGGTCGGCGCCGTTGTAGAGCCCGCGCGTGCCGGACGGGAGGATGTCGCGGAACCCGCGGCCGTCGTTGGCCTGGTAGGGCTGCGGCTCGGGCGGCTGCGCGGTCACGGGCGGGACCGTCGGGACCGCGGTCGGCACGGCGGTCGGGATCGGCAGCTGCGCGGCCGCGGGCGCGGCGAGGATCAGCGTGAGGGCGACAGCCAGGATGCCGGTGCGACGCATCGAGCGAACGCTACCGTTCAGTGGCGCGAGGCGCGCCGGTCGTCTCAGCCCTCGTGGATCTTCGCCGCCGGCAGCGGCTCCTCCGCGACGGCCCGGAGGCGTTGCCGCGGGCTCGGCCCGTCGGCGTCCAGGGCGCCGGGGAGGCCGTCGAGCTGTGCCACGAGCGCGGCGATCCCGTCGGTGAGCGCCCTCGCCTTCGCCCGCTGCTCGGCGGTCATCGGGTAGCCGGTCGGCAGCGGGGGAGCGGGCCCGTCGAGCAGGTCGGTGTAGTCCGTGCCGCCTGCGGTCGGGGGCGTGGTGAACTGCGTGGCGAGCGAGCTCAGCGCGTCCGACATCGCGTGCAGGGCGATCCGGAGCCGCACCCAGCGGTGGTGATCCCACGAGAGGTCGGCGGGCTCGGCTGCCGGGAGCGAGAAGCGGTCGACCAACTGGCGGCCCGCCGCGCGTCCCCGTTCGGTCAGCGCGTCGAGCACCTCCGGCGCCATCGTCAGGTTCATCCCGCCCTCGGTCTTCGTGAGGCTGACGTGCACCACGCGGTCCCGGTAGCCGGGCACGCGCATCTGCGCGTCGTCGATCCGGTTCTGCATGGTCCGCACGACGTTCGTCAGGAACCCGATGACGTCGCCGTCGAACCGGTACCACCAGTCGAGGATGCCCGAGCCGTGACGCCGCGGCATCCAGACGTTCTCGTTCTCGTCGTCCGACGGCTCGCGATCAGGATGGAAGCCGCGCAGGTTGAGGCCGACCGTCGGGTGCTTGGGCACGAAGGCGTCGAAGAAGTGGACGGGGAAGTTGCTCGAGATCCCGCCGTCGGAGAACCAGCACCGCTCGGCGACCACCGGGTCGAGGCCCGCGGCGAGCGCGCGGCGCTCGTCGTCCGTGGCCTCGTCCCATTCGCGCTCGTGCTCGCGGAGCCACGCTCGCGCTGCTCTCGCGGCGGCCTGATTGGCCGTCCTGCTGAAGTCGACACGCCACAGCGGCACCGCGCTGAGGAGGATCGGGAACGACAGGCTCATGCGCGTCGCGACGATCACGGGCAGGTCGGCGGGATGCGGAAGCGGGCGGAGCGGCAGGAGCTGCTGGAGCTGCAGCTGCTGCCGGCGGCGCTCCGCGGCGTCGTCCGGGAGCGGCGGCGGATGGGCGACCATCCAGTTGACGACGCGAGCGGGGAAGAGCCGCCGCAGCGCCTCCGGGGAGAAGGAATACTCGCTGCTCGCCGTCGGCCAGCGCTCCGCGCGATGGTTCGTGACGTTCGTGGTCATCATCTCGAGCCGCAGCCACGCGGCCGCCGGATCGGCCGTCTCGGGAGCGGCGTCGGGACCTGCCCACAGATGGCCGAACGTCAGGGGCTCGCCCTCGGGATCGCGGCCGGCCGCACGATCGATGAGCTCCCCGAGCCAGGGTGTGAGCGCCTGATCCCGCGAGCTGTGGCCCGGCATGCCCGAGCAGAGGCCGAAGCCGTTCCCGCCCAGTGCGCCGGTCGCCGCCTTCACGAGCCGGAGCGCGAGGCCGACGGCACCGCCGGCCAGCGCGAGCAGGAGTCCGCCGAGCACCGCCGCGATCTGCAGCGCGCCGTCCCCTTCGAGCACCGCGAGGACGACGAGCACCGCGCCCGGCAGCGCGCCGCATGCCGTGGCCAGCGGGAAACGGCGTACCGCCTCCAGCGTCACCCAGAACGGCTTCGCGCGCGTGTGGGAGATGGCTGCCAGGAGCAGCGCATAGAGCCGCCGGGTCGCCTTCTGCGGCTGGAACAGCCTGGCGAGATGGCCGTCACTGCCGATCCACTCGGGGAGGGCCGCCAGCTCCTCGTAGCCGCCTTCCTCGCGCCCGTATTCCGCCGCGGCGGCGACCGAGGCGGCGATCGCGCCGGCCGAGGTGCCTCCGACGCTGCCCAGCCGGTACGCGGTGGCGAGCTCGCAGACGGCATGCGGATAGACGACGCCGCTCGTGATGCCGCCCCGCATGACGACGTCACAGAAGTGGTCGGGGCGCTCCCTCGGGACGCTGGGGGGTGCGGGTCTCGACACGCGGCAATCCTGGCGATCTGATCAGCGAAAGTCCACCAATTGCGCCGCCGGTCAGAGCTGCGTCGTCGTCGCGAGCGCGGTGATCTGACCGATGCCCGCCGCGGCGACCCTGTCCGGCCAGCCCGTCGTGGGCGGCGCGACCAGCAGGCACGAGGCGTCGCGCGCCACCAGCTCGGCCGCGAGGAGCGTCCGCGCGGCGGCGGCGAGCGTCTCCCCCGAGTGCACGAGGTCGTCGATGATGTGGACGCGGCTGCCGGGCGGGATCCGCTCGCCCGCGAGGCGCTCGTCCGGCGCCTCGCTGACGAACACGGACGGAAGCTCGAGCCGGTACGCCACGACCGCTGCGAGCGGCGCGCTGCCCGAGTCGGCGGAGGCGATCGCGCCGACGTCGCCGACCGCTGCCGCGAGCGCGTCGACCAGGACGCGCAGCTCGTCCGGCCGGCCGAAGATCCGCTTGAGGTTCGTGACGCCCATCGCGCGGTTCCTCGCCCGGTCGGCGACCTCGACGTGCGAGTAGCAGCGGCGCAGGATCTCGGTGAGCCGCGGGCTGCCCTGCACGACGAGCGACATCGCTACCCCGCGTACACGCGGCGCTCGAACGCCAGCTCGCTGGTGATGCCACGGGCGGCCAGGATCTCCTCCGCCTCCTCGAGCGAGGCGGCGTGCGTGACCGCGTCCGCCAGCCGCGCCGCCGAGCGGATCGCGGCCTCGGGCTCGAAGTAGAACGCGACCGCGCCGACGGGCGAGAGCTCGACCGACCGCCGCCCGCCGCGGATCGTGCCCGTGCCGTGCTCGCCCCGCGCGCAGCGCAGGGCCTGGGCGCTCGCCTCGGTCGGCACCTGGGCGACCGCGGCCTCGAGCCGCTCCGTCTCGTGCGGCGTGAGGCCCCAGGCGCCGAGCAGCCCGCCGGCCGCCGCCACCTCGGCGATGCGCTCGAGCACCTCCGGCACGGTCAGCTCGCCGTCGCAGCCAGGGCCGAAGACGACGCCCACGCAGGGCAGCTCGAGGAAGCGCGAGGCGGCGAGCAGGATCGCGTCGCAGAGCGGGCTCGCCAGGCCGGCTTCGTCGCCGTGGCCGAGCACGTCGCCACCGACGTCGACGAGCGCGATCGCGTCGCAGCCGAGGCGCGCGGCGGCATCGGTGAGCCCCTGCGCGGCGCCCGCCGGCCCGCCGTGCGGGTCGATCAGCGCCACCGGCTCGCCGAGGAAGCGCGCCATGTGCGACTCGGCGAAGTGGAACGGCCCGGGGCCGCGCGTGTCCGGCCCGGCCAGCGCCGCGTACTCGCCGATCCGCTCGGCGCCCTCGAGCTCGTCGAGGCGCCGCGGGCCCGGCCGCGCGTCGATCACGCGCCGCTCCCAGCTGACACCACCGACGTGCGCCTCGAGCCCGGCGTCGCGCGCGAGGTCGGCCGTCGCGAGCGCGCCCACGACGTCGCCGCCGCCGCCGATGCCGACCGACAGCACCGACCGCGAGGCGGCGAAGAAGGGGTGACTAGGCGTAAGCGGGAGCGCCGCGGCCGTCGGCGATGCCGGAGATCTCCTCGGAGGCGCGCTCGAACTCCTCGTCGGAGAGCACCGGGGTGCCCTCGAACGGGAGGTCGCGCGTGATCTCCAGGAAGGAGCGGCAGCCGCCGTGATCGTCGCGGACCTTGACGGTCACGGGACGCGGGATCCGGTACGTGCGCAGCAGCAGCACGTGCAGCGGGTGGTGGCGCTTCCACGACAGGCGCTTCTCGGCGTAGTCGGGCGTCCACACGTAGAACGGCGACAGCTCGTCGACCGCGCGCCGGTCCGTCACGGTCCAGGACCCGGCGACCTCCGCCCACGCACGGATGCGCACGCGATCGGGCTGGTGGATCCCGCCGTCCTGCGTCAGCGCGTGCGCCGGCGGCTCGCCCTCGGCCCACACGCCCTCCTCGAGGGCGCGGCGCAGCTCGGGCTGGTGGGACTCGCGCACCAGGTCACGACGCTGGTGATCGAACGTCGGATAGAGGAAGAAGCGGTCGTGCTCGACCTCGAAGTGCTTGTTGGGCTCGCGGATGCCCCCCTTGCGGAGCGTGACGAGCTGCTCGCCCTCGGCGAGAGCGCGCACAGTGACAGCCCATTCCTTGAAAGCGATTGGCATAGAGACCTGGAGAGAGGGTGGATCGTTACGACTCTGGTACTGCCCCGTCTCGTCAAAGGGAAAAACACTTGGATTGACGAGACGTCACATACTATGCACAAAGTCCCGAAATCTCATAATTTCCCTGCAAATAGAGCAATTAATTCTAATAGGACCGATTCCGGACAAACGGTTCCACCCCGGTTTCCAGTCCGGTCAGACGCGCGTGTCGGCGAGCCCTTCGACGACTTCGAGCACGGCCGCGAAGTCCTGCTCGCCCAGGCCGCGCCCGACGCCGGCGCTGTAGAGCTCCCGCGCCAGAGCCGCGAACGGGAACGGAGCGCCGTTCGCGCGCGCCTCGTCGAGACACAATCCGACGTCCTTGAGCATGTGCTCGAGCTTGAACAGCGGGGAGAAGTCGTGATCGAGCATCGGCTGCCCCTTGAGCTGGAGCATCGTCGAGTTGGCCGAGCCCGAGCCCATGACCTCGAGCAGGGCGTCGAGGTCGACGTCGGCACGGCGGCCGACGACGAGCGCTTGCGCCAGCGCGGCGCAGTTGATCGCGCTGACCGAGTTCGAGATGACCTTCACGGCCTGGCCCTGCCCGGCCTCGCCGGCGTGCACGATCTTCTCGCCCATCGCCTCGAGCAGCGGACGCGCGCGCTCCATGTCGGCGTCGCTGCCACCGCACATGATCGTGAGCGTGCCGTCCTCGGCCTTGGGCGCGGAGCCGGTGACGGGGGCGTCGACGAAGCCGTGGCCCTGATCGGTGAGGGTCTTCCCGATCCGCCGGGCATCGGCGGGGGCGATCGTCGTGCAGTCGATGAACAGCGTGCCGCCGGGGGCGCCCGCGGCGGCGCCGTCCTCGCCGAGCAGCATCGCGTCGACCTGGGCGCCGTCGACGACCATCGTGATCACGGCGTCGGCGCCCTCCGCGGCGGCGCGGGGTGAGCCGGCGACCTCGGCGCCGTGCTCCTGCGCCCAGCTCTCCGCGGTCTCGCGGGTGCGGTTGAACACGCGGAGGTCGTGCCCGGCGCGGGCGAGGTTCGCCGCTTGGCGCGAGCCCATGATCCCCAGCCCGATGAAGCCGACGCGCATGGCGCCGGACCCTAACGGCTAAGCCGCGACTTGGACGCCCGCCGCCTCGCCGGCCAGGACGTCGCCGTCGGCGAGGTGCTGGTGCGACGGGCAGTAGCCGTTGTGCGCGAGCGGCATGCGCTGGCACGGCGTGCCCTTGCGCGTGGTCGCCCGACACTCGAGCCGGTTGCCCGCGAGGTCGTAGCCCTGCGTGGGCTGCGCCTCGAGCCACTTGCGCGCGAACGTCATGTAGCGGTCGACCACGCGGTAGACCCGATCCTGCGCGGTCATCGGGAAGTAGATGCGGATCTCGCGGAAGAGCGTCTTGGAGGGCTTGGCGAAGTAGTGGCGGTCCGTCGCCAGGCGGTAGACCGCGGCCTCGCACGCCCGGAGGACGCACTCGTGGTTCGAGGCTGTCGCCGCGATCGGCTCGGAGAGGATCTCCGGCGCCAGCTCCCGATAGATGGAGCGGCTGAGTTGGTACACGGTGCTGATCTCCCTCGTCGGCCCACCCTCATTGGTGGGACCCCTCAGTCCGGCAGGGTGCGCCTGCCGTGTGTAGTTCAGAACGAGGCGAATGTTGAGTTGGCATTAAGACCGACCGACGTCAGTCCCACGCCTGGAGGACGACGCCCGTAGTCCCCGCCGAGACGATGGAGTGGTACCCGTCGAGGTGGGGATCCGTAACGGGGTGGTCGACCCGGAGGTGCGCTCCACGGCTCTCCTGTCGGGCGAGCGCGGACGCGGCGACGAGCCGGGCCAGCGGATGTGGGTCCTCGAGCAGGCGGGTCAGCCCGGCGGGATCGCGCTCGAGCCCGGCGTCCCGCCAGACCGCCTCGCGGGTCTCGCGCGCGGGCGGCGTGACGTCGGCGGGAGCGGGCTCGCCGGCGCCCGCGGCCGGCGCGGTCTGGAGCGCCGCTGCGGCGGCGCGCCAGCCGAGCACGAAGCACTCCGACAGCGAGTTGGAGGCGAGCCGGTTGGCGCCGTGCAGCCCGGTGCAGGCGCACTCCCCGATCGCGAGCAGCCCGGGCACCGCGGTGCGGCCGTGGAGGTCGGTGGCGATGCCGCCCATCACGTAGTGGGCGGCGGGGGAGACGGGGACGAGCTCGCGCATCGGGTCGAGGCCGGCCTCGCGCAGCGCGCCGACCACGTTGGGGAAGCGGCCCTCGTCGACGTGGCGCATGTCGAGGTCGACGTGGGTCGCGCCCGTGGCGTCCATGACCGCGCGGATGGCGCGCGCGACCTCGTCGCGCGGCGCGAGCTCGTCGACGAAGCGCTCGCCGCTCGGGTCGTGCAGCGTCGCGCCCTCGCCGCGGACGGCCTCGGAGACGAGGAAGCCCTCGCGACCCGGGATCCCCGTGACCGCGGTGGGGTGGAACTGGACGAGCTCGAGGTCGGCCAGCGTCGCCCCGGCGGCGCGCGCGAGCAGCAGGCCCGAGCCGAACGAGCCGGGCGGGTTGGTGGTGCGCGACCACAGCGCGGCGGCGCCGCCGGTGGCCAGGATCACGGCGCGGGCGCCGAGCGTGCGGCCGTCGTCGGTGTCGAGGCCGGTGACCTGGCCCTCGGCGAGGCGCAGCGCGCCGGCGCGGCGGCCTTCGAGGACGTCGATGCGCTCGTGCTCGGCGACGACCGCGGAGAGCTCGCGCAGGATCCGCCGCCCGGTCGCGCTGCCGCCCGCGTGGGCGACGCGGCGGCGCGAGTGCCCGCCCTCGAGGCCGAGCGCGAGGTTGCCGTGGCGGTCGGCGTCGAAGCGCACGCCGAGCGCCTCGAGGTCGCGGAAGCGTGCGGGCGCCTCCTCGGTGAGGATGCGCGCCGCCGACTCGCGCACGAGCCCGCGGCCGGCCGCCACCGTGTCCTGCAGGTGCAGCGCGGGCGAGTCGTCCTCCGCCAGCGCCGCGGCGAGCCCGCCCTGCGCCCAGTACGAGGCGGTCTCCGCCAGCGGGCGGGCTGACACCAGCGCGACGCGCGCACCGTCGCGGGCCGCGCAGAGCGCGGCGTAGAGCCCGGCGGCGCCGGCGCCCACGACGATGAGGTCGGCCCGCTCCATGGGAGGTAGGTCGTACGGTATCCGCGTGTCCCGGACCGTCTGGCTGCGCCACGAGCTGTCGCTCGCCCACGAGGTGCCCCGGCACCCGGAGCGGCCGGAGCGGATCGTCGCGCTGGAGGCCGAGATGGAGCGCCGCGGCTGGTTCGGCTGCGACGTCGTGCGCGCGGCCGACGCCACGCGCGAGGCGCTGCTCGCCGTGCACCCGGCCTCGCACATCGATGCGATCGAGGATCTGTGCGCGCGCGGCGGCGGGCACATCGACATGGACACCGTCGCGGTTTCGGCGACCTACGAGGCCGCGGTGCGCGCGGCGGGCGGCGCGGTCGGCCTCGCCGACGCGCTGCTCTCCGGCGAGGCGGCGACCGGCTTCTCCGCCATGCGCCCGCCCGGCCACCACGCCGAGCCCGCGCGGGCGATGGGCTTCTGCTTCTTCGGCAACGCCGCGGTGGCGGCGCGCCACGCGCAGGCCGCCCACGGGATCGAGCGCGTGCTGATCCTCGACTGGGACGTCCACCACGGCAACGGGACCAACGCGATCTTCCACGACGACCCGAGCGTGCTGTTCGTCTCGATCCACGAGTGGCCGCTGTATCCAGGCACCGGGCCCGCGAGCGACCTCGGCTCGGGCGACGGGGAGGGCTTCACGGTCAACCTGCCGGTCCCGGGGCGCTCGGGGGACGAGACGTTCCGCTCGCTCGTCGACCACGTCGTGCTGCCGCTGATGGCGGCCTGGGAGCCGCAGCTCGTGCTCGTGTCAGCGGGCTTCGACGCCCACGGGCTCGACCCGCTCGCGACCTGCCGCGTCACCGAGCGCGGCTACGCGGAGATGACGGCGTCGCTGCGGCGGGCCTGCGCGGCGGTCGGCGCGCCGCTCGGGCTCGTGCTCGAGGGCGGCTACTCGCTCGAGGCCTTGACGGGCTCGGTGGCCGCGCTGATGCCGGTGCTGACCGCCGAATCGGCGCCCGCGGAGACGGACGCGGTGCCGGTCCACCCGCTCGCCGCCGAGGCCGGCGAGCGGCTCGCGCCGTGGTGGCCGGACCTCGCTCAGCGCGGGACGACGCGGCGCGCGTAGGCGCCGCCGCCCCGGTCCCCGGCCGCGGCCTGCGCGGCGTCCTGCGACGGGTACTGGCCCGCGAACACGACCCAGTAGCCCTTGCGCAATGAGGAGTAGTCGTCGGACTTGAGCACGCCGACGTCGCCGCCGCCGGCCTCCTCGGCCTTCTTCTGCGCCTCGGCGCGCGAGCTGGTGGAGGCGATCACGACGGTCCACGCGCGCTCGCCGTCGGGCCACGTGGCGAGGCCGCCGGCGCCCTCGGCCTCCGCGGTGCCGGGGTCGGGGCCGGAGCCGTCGTTCGGGAGCGTGCCCTCGGGGGCGGGGGTCTCTCCGGGCGTCGCGGTCGGCGTGGGAGCGACGGTCTCCGCGGGCGCGGCGCCGCCCTCCTCGGGCGGGACGGCCGGGGTGGCGGTCGGCTCGGCGTTCGGCGGTTGCGCGACGGGCTGCGGGTCGCCGCCGAGCTCGACGAGCGCGAGCACGAGCGCCGCGACGATCAGGGCGAGGAGGGCTCCGACGAGCGCGACCGGCAGCCGCCAGCGGGGCGTGGGCGCGACCTCGGTGCCGACGGCGTTGCCGCAGCTCAGGCACCACTCCTGGTCGGGCGCGAGGCTCGCGCCGCAGCGCGGGCAGGCCCGCTGCTGCGCGGTGGCCGGCGGGGGAGTCGCGACCTCGGTCACGGCTTGGACTCCGGGGCGGCCTCGGTCTCGGCCGTCTCCACCTTGCCGTTGCCGGCGCCGTCCGCCTCGGGCTCCGCCTCGATCCCCTTCGCCAGGTCCAGGCCGCAGTGGGCGCAGAAGCGCGCGTCGCTCGCGTGCAGCTCGCCGCAGCGCGGGCAGGTGCCGCCGACGCCGGGCTCGCGGATCACGGTCGTGCCGCGCGGCGCGCCGAGGGCCTCCTCGAGCGCGAGCAGCTCGGCGTCGACCGTCTTGAGCTTCTGGACCTTCTCGGCGACGAGCTTGCCGCCGTCCTGGTCGCGGCGCAGCGCCTCGTAGACGAGCCCGCCGAGGTCGCGCAGGGCGAGCTCGCGGGCGCGGCGCAGGAAGCGCACGCGCCGGCGCAGCTGGCTCCGGCGGCCGGTGGTCTCGCGGCGCTCGACGTCCGCGGGCGCGGCGCCCGCGGGCAGGCGCTGCCCGTCCTCGCCGGCGGCGGGAGCTGCGGGGGCGGATCCGTGGGCCGGATCGGAGAGCGCGAGTGGCTCCGTCCGGGTCTCCTCGGCGGCGCCCGTGCGTCTGATGCGTCGAAGGAGGCCGCTCATGAATGTCCGGAACGCGCGAAACGTCCCGTCGGAGCGAGTATAGGTGGCGCCTAGGAGGGCTCTTCGAGCAGCGCGCGCCACGCCGCCACGACCCGCGCGGCCATGCGGTCGGCCGAGAAGCGCTCGGCGGCGGGGCGGCCGTCGACGCGCGGATCGTCGGCCGCCAGGTGCGGCGCGACCGCCTCGCGCCAGCGCTGCGCGTCCCACTCCAGGCACGCGGATCCCTCGATCCCCGCGAGCGCGACAGGGTGCGCCCCGACCGGGGTGCCGAACGCGGGCACGTCGCACGCCGACGCCTCGATCACCGCCAGGCCCATGCCCTCGTCCTGCGACGGCACGATGACCGCGTTGGCGGCGTTGATCCAGTACGGCACCTCCTCCGCGGGGACGCCGCCGAGCGTGAGCAGCGGCACGTCGCCGGCGACCTCCCGGGCGCGGTCGAAGCGCTTGAGCGGCCGCGAGGTCTCGTGCGGGAACAGCAGGTACCGACCCCGAGGATCGAGGCCGAGCCGCTCGCGCGCCTCGGAGCGGGGGATCGGGCCGAAGCGGGTGAGGTCGACGCCGCAGGGCAGGATCGCGACGCGCCGGGTGCGGCCGGCGCCGGGGACGTTGGCGCTGAACGCGCGCGAGACCGCGGCGGGCAGGTCCATGAGCGGGAGCACCGCGCGCGTGAACGGCTTCGAGCGCGGGTGCAGCAGGTCGTTGCCGTGCAGCGTGACGACGAGCGGGCGGAGCCCGGCCAGCAGCGCGGGCCATGCCACGAGCCCGAAGTGGGCGTGCACGACGTCGAAGCGGTCGCGGCCGTAGCGGCGGCGCAGCTCGCGCGCGGCGCGCGCGTAGTTGCGCGTGCCGGCGGCGAAGTGGAACAGCTCGACCTCGACGTCCCCGCGCCGCCGCAGGGCCTCGACCTGGTCGCGCACGAACGGGCCCGAGGCGGGCCGCTCCGGCGTCGGGTACATGTTCGTGACGACGAGCGCGCGCACGGCGGGGCGATGTTGACGCAATTTCGTCACGCCGGGGCGTAGATCCGTCACGCCGCGCCCCGAAGACTGCGATCCAGGCTCCGCCGCGGGCGGAGGAGAGCGAGACGGATCGGAGACGGAGATGGGCTACGAGGCGATGGGCGCGCTGCACGCATGGCTCGCGCGTGCGTGGGCGCGCGCGGGTGAGCATCGGGGGCAGGGGACGGTCGAGTACGTCGGGCTGATCCTGCTCGTGGCGGTGATCCTGGCCGGGGTCGTGAAGGCGAGCGGCTCGTTCTCGGACAAGGGGATCGCCGACGCGGTGGTCAAGAAGCTGAAGGCCGCGATCGACGGGGTGGGCAAGTAGTCCCGCCGCCGCCCGGACGGCGTGCCAGACTGGCGGCGTGTCCGCGCGCACGCTTCCCGAGGAGCTGCGCCGGCGCCCGGTCGGGGTGTTCGACTCGGGGGTCGGCGGGCTCACCGTCCTGCACGAGCTGCTCGTCCAGCTCCCGCACGAGGACTTCGTGTACCTCGCCGACGCCGCGCGCTTCCCGTACGGCGAGCGCTCGGCGGCGCAGCTGGAGGCGTTCGCGCTCGAGGTCGCCGAGGAGCTGATCGCGCGCCGGATCAAGCTGCTCGTCGTGGCCTGCAACTCGGCCACGGCGGCGGCGCTGCCCGCGCTGCGCACGCGGCTGATGGAGACGACGCTCGGCGTCGACGTCCTCGGCGTCGTCCAGCCGGGCGCGGTGCAGGCGGTGGCGGCGACCCGCAACGGCCGCGTCGGGCTGCTCGCCACGCCGGCCACGGTCGCCAGCGGCGCCTACGAGCGCGCGATCCGCGACGCCGACCCGTTCGTCGCCGTCACCGCCGTCGCGTGCCCCGACCTGACGGCGATCATCGAGGGCGGCTTCCCGTTCGACCGCCGCGTGGTCGACACCGTGCGCGCCTACTGCGCGCCGTTGCGCGAGGCCGGTGTCGACACCGTGATCCTCGGCTGCACGCACTACCCGCTCGTGCGCCCGATCCTCCAGCGCACGCTCGGCCGCGGGGTCGAGATCGTGACGTCCGGCGCGCCGCTCGCCCGCCAGGTCGAGCACGTGCTCGGTGCGCGCGGCCTCGCCAACCCGGCCGGCGGCGAGGGCGACTACCGCTTCCTCTCGACCGGCGACGTCGAGTCGTTCTCCGCGCTCGGCTCGCGCTTCCTGCAGATGCCGCTCGGGCCCGTCGAGCACGTCGACCTGCGGCAGCAGGCCGCGGCATGAGCGGCCGCGAGCGCAGCGGCGGCCGCGGCCCCGCGGACCTCCGCCCGACGACGATCGAGGCGAACTTCGTGCGCCCCGCGACCGGCTCGGCGCTCATCTCCTGCGGTGAGACGCGCGTGATCTGCACGGCGTCGGTGCAGGAGTCGGTCCCGCGCTGGATGGCGGGCCAGGGCCGCGGCTGGCTGACGGCCGAGTACGGGATGCTCCCCGCCTCGACCGGCGACCGCAAGCAGCGCGACGTCTCGAAGGGCCGCCCCGACGGCCGCACGGTCGAGATCCAGCGCCTGATCGGCCGCTCGATCCGCGGCGTCGTCGACTTCAAGGCGCTCGGCGAGCGCACGGTCTACATCGACTGCGACGTCCTCCAGGCCGACGGCGGCACGCGCTGCGCGTCGATCACCGGCGGCTACGTCGCGCTCGAGCTCGCCTGTCGCCGCCTCGTCGACGAGGGCAAGCTCAAGCAGCTGCCGCTCACCGGCACCGTCGCGGCCGTCTCCTGCGGCGTCGTCGACGGCGAGGCGCTGCTCGACCTCGACTACCCCGAGGACTCCAGCGCCGAGGTCGACGCCAACGTCGTCATGACCGGCGAGGGCGGGCTGGTCGAGGTGCAGGCGACCGCCGAGCGCACGCCGCTCTCGCGCGCCCACCTCGACGAGCTGCTCGCGCTCGCGCAGACCGGCATCGAGGGTCTGCGCGCCGTCCAGGCGGCGGCGGCCGGCCGCTAGGCGCGGGCACGATGGCCGTCGTGCTCGCCACCCGCAACGCCCACAAGCTGCGCGAGTTCCAGCGCCTGCTGCCGGACGCTGCCCTCGAGCCGCTCCCCGACGAGGTCGAGCTGCCGCCCGAGACCGGCGCCACGTTCGAGGAGAACGCGCTGATCAAGGCACAGGCGGCGAGCGCCGCGACCGGCGCGCCCGCGATCGCCGACGACTCGGGCATCGAGGCCGAGGCGCTCGGCGGCCGCCCCGGCGTGCGCTCCGCGCGCTACGCGGGGGAGACCGCCTCCGACGCCGACAACCTCGACAAGCTGCGCGCCGAGGTCCCGGCCGGCTCCGGACTGCGCTACGTCTGCGCGGTCGCCTACGTCGCGCCCGGCGAGGCGCCGCGCACCGTCGAGGGCACGTGCGAGGGCCGCATGGCCGCGCACCCGCGCGGCGAGGGCGGCTTCGGCTACGACCCGGTCTTCGTCCCCGCCGACGGCGACGGCGAGCGCACGATGGCCGAGCTCACCGACGCCGAGAAGGACCGCATCTCGCACCGCGGCCGCGCTGTCCGGGAGGCGGCGGCATGGCTGCCGATCTGACGCACGGCCCGGGCTCGCGCTCGCGCGCGGCGGCGGTCTCGATCGTGTCGAACTCGGCGCTGATCCTGCTCAAGATCGTCGCCGGCGCGGTCACTGGCTCGGTGGCGATCATCACCGAGGCGATCCACTCCGGGATCGACCTGATCGCCTCGCTCGTCGCCTACTTCTCCGTCCGCCAGGCCGAGACGCCCGCCGACTCCCAGCACCGCTACGGCCACGAGAAGTTCGAGAACGTCGCCGCCGGCATCGAGGGGATGCTGATCCTCGTCGGCTCCGGCGTGATCGTCTACACGGCGGTCGACCACCTCGTCGAGGGCACGGAGATCGAGTCGATCGGCTTCGGCCTCGCGGTCGTCGCGTTCGCCACCGTGGTCAACCTGATCGTGTCGCAGTACCTCTACCGCCGCGCCGCCGCCACCGACTCCGCGGCGCTGGCGGGCGACGCCGCCCACCTGCGGACCGACGCGATGACGTCGCTCGGCGTGCTCGTCGGCCTCACGCTCGTCTCGATCACCGATCAGACCTGGATCGACCCCGTGGTCGCGCTCTGCATCGCCGTCGCGATCGTCTACACGGGCCTCAAGGTCGTGGCCGGCTCATGGCGAGTGCTCGTCGACGAGGCGCTCCCCGACGAGGAGACCACCGCCATCCGCGACGCGATCGAGTCGTTCGCGGGCCGCGGCGTCTGCGGGTACCACGAGCTCCGCACCCGCCGCGCCGGCCCTCGCCGCTACGTCGACGTCCACGTCCAGTTCCGCTCCGGCACGACCCTGGAGGACGCGCACGCGATCGCCCATGCGCTGCAGGACACGATCCGCGGGCGGTTGCGGGGGGCCGACGTGCTGATCCATCTGGAGCCCGAGGACCGGGTTCGGCCGGGCGAGGAGATCGGCGCCGGTGGCGGCGCGGGAACTGCGCATTGAGGGAAGGGCTCGAACCCCCTGGTCAGAGGCCGCCGCGGCACCCCGAAGCCCATCCCTACCGCAGGTTGATCGCCGCCGACAACGCCACGGCCAGCAGCACCCCCGCGTACCCCAGGTAGCCCGAGAGCAGGAGCAGCACGCAGGTGATCAGGCAGAGGCCGACGGTGGTCAGCCAGGCGATCTTGGACAGCGGCATGGAGGGATATCCTCGCGCACTGCCCATGACGGACGCGCTCACGCCCGACCTGGCGCTGGAGTACCTGCGCACCTTGTCGGCCGACATCGAAGAGGCCGCCGTGCTGGCGGCCGACGGCGAGCTGCTGGCCGGCCTGCCCGATCTGGCCGAGCCGGCACGCGCGCTGCTGGCCGCCGCGCCCGAGGCTGACGACCTCGAGGTCGCCACCGCGCTGGGCTGCGTCTTCGCCGCCCGCAGCGACCGCCACGCCGTCGTGCTCGTCACGGGCCGCTACGCGCTGCCCGCGCTCGTGCGCTTCGACCTCCGGATGGTGCTCGCCGACCTCGCCGGCGAGCGCCGGGACGTCGCGTGAAGCGCCCGCGATCGCGCGGCCCCGTGGGCGCGGTCAGCGCCTCGCTGGCGCGCCGCCGGACCCGTCGCGAGCCCCGCGTCGTGGTCCGCAATGCGCTCGGCGAGCTGCACACGCTGGCGCCCGATGACCCCGCCGCGAAGCGCCTCCAGGAAGCTGCCGAAGCCCTGATTTCGGCGGCCCAGCGCCCTTCCTCGCCCTGAGTTGAACCGAAAAAAACCCGCAATTTGCGGGATTGCTGGTACAAACCCCCGTTACAGCGTCCGAATGCGCTGTTAGCTTCGCCGAATCCACGATCCCTCGCGGGAAACTGACCCCCGCGACGGCAAAGGAGGAGCCATGACGAAGTCGGAATTCGTCGACAAGGTGGCGTCGACAAGCGGTCTGTCCAAGAAGGACGCCGAGAACGCCGTCAACGCGGTCATCAACACGATCGAGACGTCGCTGAGCAGGGGTGAGGACGTCAACTTCACCGGGTTCGGCAAGTTCCACGTCGCGTCCCGCGGCGCCCGCGAGGGCCGTAACCCGCGTACGGGCGAGTCGATGACGATCGCCGCGAGCAAGGTCCCGCGCTTCACGGCGGGCTCCGGCCTGAAGAAGGCCGTCAAGTAGCAACCGCCATGCCGGGCGCCGGTGAACCCTCACCGGCGCCTGGTTTCGGCGCCCGGCTCGCCACCGCGGTCTCCGCCCGCGAGTCGCAGATCGTCCTCGGGATCGACCCCGATCCCGCCCGCCTCTGGCCGGATCCGCGCGAGGCCACCGGCGAGCAGCGCGAGCGCCTCGCGATCGCGCTCGTCGACACCGCCGCCGTCGCCGGCGCCCCCGGGCCCGCGCCCGCCTCCGCGGAGGCCGCCGCCGCCGTGCTCGTCCACTGCCGCGCGCTGATCGACGCCGCCGGCCCCGCCTGCGTCGCCGTCAAGCCGCAGCTCGCGTGCTTCGAGCGCCTCGGCTCCGCCGGCTGGCTCGCGCTCGAGGCGGCCTGCCAGCACGCGCGCGCCGCCGGCCTGCTCGTGCTCGCCGACGGCAAGCGCGGCGACGTCCCCGTGACCGCCACCGCCTACGCCCAGGCGCTCGTCGGCAGCACGCCGACGCCGTTCGGCGCCGCGCCCGGGCTCGACGTCGACGCGCTGACCGCCAACCCGCTGCTCGGCCGCGACGCGCTCGTCCCGCTCGTCGAGGGCGCGCGCGTCGCCGGCGCCGGCGTCTTCCTGCTCGTGCGCACCTCCAACCCCGGCGCCGCCGACGTGCTCGACCTGCCGCTCGCCACCGGCGAGCCGCTGTGGGAGCGCCTGGCTGCGCTGGCCGCCGAGCTGGGCGAGGGCGAAGAGCTCGCCGACGTCGGCGCGGTGACCGGCGCGACGGTGCCCGAGCACCTCGCTCGCATGCGCGAGCTGATGCCGCGCACGCCGTTCCTGCTGCCGGGCGTCGGCGCCCAGGGCGGCGACGTGCGCGACCTCGCTCCGGCCTTCGCCGCCGGCCGCGCAGGCGGCCTCGTGACCGCGTCGCGCTCGATCGCCAACGCGCACGAGCAGCACGGCGGCACGCCCGGGGACGCGGCGCGCGCCGAGGCCGAGCGCCTGCGCGAGCTCGCGTGGGGCCTCGCCTGACCCGGGGCTATCCTCCTAGCGATGGCCCGACGCAGCCCCGCGCGGTTCCTGGCGCCGCTCGCGCTGGTGGGTGTCGTCGTCGCCCTCCTCATGGTCGTCAACGGCGCGAGCGTCGACGGTGGCTCCGGCAACGGCGGCGCCGAGCCCGCCTCCAGCGCCACCGCGACCCCGACGCCGAAGAAGGGCAAGGCGCGCAAGCAGCGGCGGACCTACACGGTCAAGCCGGGCGACACGCCATCCTCCATCGCGGAGAAGACGAACGTGCCGCTGTCACAGATCCAGGAGCTCAACCCCAAGCTCGACGACCAGACGCTCTCCGTCGGGCAGAAGATCAAGCTGCGCCAGTGAGGGCTCGCGTTCTGCTGGCGGCGCTCGCCGCCGCGCTTGCGCTCGCGCTCGCGCCCGCCGCGCACGCGGCCGACCCGCCGCCGCCGGTGTCCGCGCCGAGCGCGCTGGTCGTCGAGGCGTCGACCGGCGAGGTCGCCTACTCCAAGCAGCCCACCCGCCGCCGCCAGATCGCGTCGGCGACGAAGCTGATGACCGCGCTGCTCACGCTCGAGCGCAGCAAGCCCTCGACCGTGCTGCGCGCGGTCCGCTACCGCGCGCTGCCCGTCGAGTCGAAGATCAACCTCCAGCCCGGCGAGCGCATGACGGTCGCCGACCTCCTGCGCGGGCTGCTCGTCGAGTCCGCCAACGACGCGGCGGTCACGCTCGCCGAGCGGATCGGCGGCTCGCGCGAGGCGTTCGTGCGCGCGATGAACGCGCGGGCGGTCAAGCTCGGGCTCAAGGACACCCACTTCGCGAACCCGATCGGACTCGACGACCCGGGCAACTACTCCTCCGCCCGCGACCTCGTGCGCCTCACGCTGCGCCTGCGCGCGTTCGAGTTCTTCCGCCGCACGGTCGCCCGCGAGTCGGTGACGCTGCGCTCGGGCGCGCGGTCGCGCACGCTGGTGAACCGCAACCGGCTCGTGCGGCTGCCCTCCGTCAACGGCGTCAAGACCGGTCACACCCAGCAGGCGGGCTACGTGCTGATCGGCTCGGGCCGCACGCGCGGCATCACGCTGATCTCGGCGGTCCTGGGCGCGCCGAGCGAGAGTGCGCGCGAGACCGACACGCGCAAGCTGCTGGCGTGGGCGTTCAAGCTCTACGAGCGCGTGCGCGCGGTCCGCCCGGGCGAGGAGCTCGCCCGCGCGGCGATCCGCTACCGGCGCGGCGCGGAGCTCGTGCTCGTGCCGGGGGACACCGCGCGGCGCTTCATCGTGCGGCGCGGCCAGCGGCTGCGCCACTGCGGGCTGCGCGTCCCGAGCGAGGTGAGCGGGCCGATCTCGCGCGGGCAGAAGCTCGGCGAGCTCGACGTCTGCCGCGGCAAGCGCAAGCTCGCGACGATGCCGGTCGTCGCGGAGGCCGACGTGCCCGCCGCCGGCCTCGCGGTGCGGACGAAGGACCGCTTCACGCAGCCGTGGACGCTCGCCCTCGCGGCGCTGATCGCGCTGGCCGGTACCGTTGGGCTCGCGCGCGTGAGACGGCGCGGCCCTGGCGGGCGCCGCGGCTCGCGCAGGGAGCCTGAGGCCGCATGATCATCACCGTCACCCTCAACACGGCGATCGACAAGACGCTGGCCGTGCCCAACTTCCGCCTCGGCCGCCGTCACCGCACGGTCGAGCAGACGGAGATGCCGGGCGGCAAGGGCGTCAACGTCGCGCGCGTGCTCAAGACGCTCGGCCAGCCCGTGATCGCCACCGGCCTGGCGGGCGGTGCCACCGGCACGCGCATCGTCGAGCAGCTGACGCAGCTCTCCGTGCTGTCGGACTTCGTGCGCATCCGCGAGGAGTCGCGGACGAACACGGCGGTCATCGACCCCACGACCGGCGAGCAGACCGAGATCAACGAGCGCGGCCCGCGCGTCTCCGAGCACGAGATCGAGCTGTTCACCGACAAGCTGCTCTACCTCGCCCAGGGCGCGAGCGTGTGCGTGTTCGCGGGCTCGCTGCCGCGGGACGTCGACGTCGACGTCTACGCGCGCCTGATCCGCGAGCTCAAGCGGCTCGGTGTCGACTGCGTGGTCGACACCGACGGCGACCCGCTGCGGCGCGCCGTGCGGGCGGAGCCGGACGTGATCTCGCCCAACGTGCTCGAGGCGGAGGAGCTCGTCGGCCACGAGTTCAACGACGACGAGGACCATCTGATCGCCGTGCGCGAGATGGTCGGGCTCGGCGCCCACGCGGCGATCATGACCGCGCCGGACGGCTGCTACGCGCTGATGGGCCCCGAGGAGCCGGGCGCGCCCAAGAACCTCTACCGCGTGCGCATGCCGCCCGGCTCGATCGAGCCGCGCGCGACGGTCGGCTCGGGCGACGCGTTCCTGGCCGGCTTCGTCGCCAGCCGCTACGCAGGGCGCTCCCAGGTCGAGTGCCTGTCGTACGGCGTGGCGTGCGGCGCGGAGTCGACCCAGCACCTCGGCGCGGGGCTCGTCGACCCCGAGCAGGTGGGCCGCCTGCGGTCCGAGATCGAGGTCGAGCGGCCCGCGCTCGTTGGGTGACTTTTCCGGGCTTATGGAGCCCAGCGGACGGCTAGCATGGACCGTTCACCTTCCGTCCGCAGCCAAACCTAGGATCCCGTCATGGAAGTAGAGATCGGCAGAGGCAAGAAGGCGCGTCGCGCCTACGGGTTCGACGACATCGCGATCGTCCCGAGCCGTCGCACGCGGGATCCCGACGACGTCGACATCACGTGGACGCTGGGGCCCTACCGGTTCGAGCTGCCGCTGCTGGCCTCGGCCATGGACGGCGTCGTCTCGCCGGAGACGGCGGGCATCCTCGGCCGCCTCGGCGGGCTGGCGGTGCTGAACCTCGAGGGCATCTGGACCCGCTACGAGGACGCGGACGCCCAGCTCGAGCGGATCGCGCACCTCGACCGCGAAGAGGCGACGCGCGAGATGCAGGAGATCTACTCGGAGCCGGTCAAGCCCGAGCTGATCGCCCAGCGGATCGAGGAGATCAAGGCCCACGGCGTCGTCGCCGCGGCCTCGCTGACCCCGCAGAAGGTCGAGCAGTGGCACGAGCTCGCGCTCGAGGCTGGGCTCGACATCCTCGTCATCCAGGGCACGGTCATCTCGGCCGAGCACGTCTCGACCCAGGGCCACGTCCTGAACCTCAAGGAGTTCGTGCGTGAGGTGCCGGTGCCGGTCGTGCTCGGCGGCTGCGCGAGCTACCACACGGGCCTGCACCTGATGCGCACCGGCGCGGCCGGCGTGCTCGTCGGCGTCGGCCCCGGCGCGGCGTGCACCACGCGCGGCGTCCTCGGCATCGGCGTCCCGCAGGCGACCGCGATCGCCGACGTGGCGGCGGCCCGCTCCCAGCACATGCTGGAGACGGGCGAGTACTGCAAGGTGATCGCCGACGGCGGCATGCGCACGGGCGGCGACGTCGCGAAGGCCATCGCCTGCGGCGCCGACGCCGTGATGATCGGCTCGCCGCTGGCACGCGCGTACGAGGCGCCCGGCGCGGGCTACCACTGGGGCATGGCGACGTTCCACTCCTCGCTCCCGCGCGGCGCCCGCGTGGCGACCGTGCAGAACGGGACGATGGAGGAGATCATCACCGGCCCCGCGCACGAGAACGACGGCACGTTCAACCTCATCGGCGGCCTGCGGACCTCGATGGCCACCTGCGGCTATCAGGACATCGCGGAGTTCAACCGGGCCGAGCTGATGATCGCGCCGTCACTGCAGACGGAGGGCAAGCAGCTCCAGCGCGACCAGCAGATCGGCATGGGCGCGCGCGGCGGCGGGGTTGCGCTTGTCGCAGACTGAGCTCCGCTCCGAGGGGCACGGGTCGGCCGTTGCGGCCGACCAGCCCCTGGAGGAGCTCGCACTCGAGCGCGAGGTCGCGACCGACGAGGTCGTGGTGCTCGACTACGGCGGGCAGTACTCGCAGCTGATCGCGCGCCGCGTGCGCGAGTGCGGCGTGTTCTCCGAGCTGCTGCCGCACCACGTCGGCGTCGAGGAGGTGCGCCGGCGCCGGCCGAAGGGGCTGATCCTGTCCGGCGGGCCCGCCTCCGTCTACGCGGACGGCGCGCCGGGCCTCGAGCCCGAGCTGCTCGAGCTCGGCATCCCGGTGCTCGGCATCTGTTACGGCATGCAGGCGCTCGTGCTCACGCTCGGCGGCAAGGTCGAGGGCGCCGAGGTGGGGGAGTTCGGGCGCTCGCAGCTCACGGTGGCCGAGCCGGGCCGGCTGCTCGCCGGCACGCCCGCGGAGCAGAGCTGCTGGATGTCGCATCGCGACACGGTCTACGAGCCGCCGCCGGGCTTCACCGCGCTGGCGAGCTCGACGGAGTCGCCGGTCGCCGCGCTGGAGGACGTCGAGCGCGGGCTGTACGGCATCCAGTTCCACCCCGAGGTCGTGCACACGCCCTACGGCCAGCACGTGCTGACGACGTTCCTCGAGGAGATCTGCGGCTGCGCGCGGACGTGGAGCCCGGCCTCGATCATCGAGGAGCAGATCGAGAAGATCCGCGCCCAGGTGGGCGAGGGCCGCGTCATCTGCGGGCTCTCCGGCGGCGTCGACTCGTCGGTGGCGGCGCTGCTCGTGCACCGCGCGGTCGGCGACCAGCTCACGTGCGTGTTCGTCGACCACGGCCTGATGCGCAAGAACGAGGGCGAGCAGGTCATCTCCGCCTTCCGCGACCACTTCAAGGTGCCGCTGGTGGCGGTCGACGCCGAGGACCGCTTCCTGAAGCGCCTCTCCGGGCTGTCGGAGCCGGAGGCCAAGCGCAAGGCGATCGGCGCCGAGTTCATCCGCGTCTTCGAGGAGGAGGCGGTGAAGCTCGCGGGCGCGAAGTTCCTCGTCCAGGGCACGCTGTACTCCGACGTCATCGAGTCCGGCGGCGGCACCGGCGCGGCGACGATCAAGTCGCACCACAACGTCGGCGGCCTGCCGGAGGACCTCGAGTTCGATCTCGTGGAGCCGCTGCGCGCGCTGTTCAAGGACGAGGTGCGCGCGGTCGGCGCCGAGCTCGGCCTGCCCGAGCGGCTCGTGTGGCGCCAGCCGTTCCCCGGCCCCGGCCTCGCGATCCGGATCGTCGGCGGCGAGGCCACGAAGGCCCGGCTCGACACGCTGCGCGGCGCCGACGCGATCCTCCAGGACGAGATCCGCAAGGCCGGCCTGTACCGCGAGCTGTGGCAGTCCTTCTGCGTGCTGCCCGACATCCGCACGGTCGGCGTCCAGGGCGACGAGCGCACCTACGGCTACGTCGTCGCCATCCGCGCCGTGACGTCGGACGACGCGATGACGGCCGACTGGGCGCGCCTGCCCTACGACCTGCTGGAGCGCATCGCCTCGCGCATGATCAACGAGATCCGCGAGGTCAACCGGGTGGTCCTCGACATCACGTCGAAGCCCCCGGGCACGATCGAGTGGGAATAGCGCCCGAGATAGCCCGCGCGCTGTGGGCGCACGCCCGCGAGGCGTCCGAGCGCGCCGAGCGCGAGCTCGATCCGACCGCGGTCCGGCGCGCGCTGGTGACGCTGGCGGTCGCCGGGACGGGCGGCGACGAGGAGGGCTTCCGCGCCGAGGTCCTGCGCGCGCGTGACGCGGCGCGGAAGGTGGGGATGGACCCGGTGCCGCTGTTCGACGCGGCAGCGGCGATGGTCGATCGCGACGACCCGGAGGCGCGGGAGATCCTCATCACGACGCCGCGGACCTGAGGCTCCGAACTGCGCATCGAGGGAAGGGGTTCGTCCCGCCGTGGCAGGGGTGTGGCCAGTTGGTGGCAATTATTCCTACAAACCGGCCACACCCCCCGGTCAGAGACCGCCGCGGGCTAAGAAGCCTTGTCCCAGCCCGTCAGCAACGGCAGCGGGTCGATCGGCGAGCCGCCGCTGTACCACCCCGGGGCCTTCCAGACCTCGAAGTGGAGGTGGCAGCCGTGCGCGCGGCCGGTGTCGCCCACGAAGCCGATCAGCTGGCCCGTGTAGACGTGGTCGCCCTGATCGACGAGCGAGGCGTCGCGCAGGTGCATGTAGGAGTAGTCGTAGCCCGTGGCGTCGCCGTCGATGACGATGTAGTGGCCGGCGGCCGAGTGGTACTGCTTGAACTTCACGCGGCCGCCGCGGGCGGCGACGAGCGGGGTGCCGCACTTGGCGAAGACGTCGTGGCCCTGGTGGCCGCGGCCGCCGCCGAACGTCGCGGCACCGGTGCCGAACGTGTGCGCGCCGCGGATCGGGAAGATGTGGCGCTGGAAGAGGAACGAGCCGGGCACCTTCGCGGGCGGGGTGCTGGGCGCGGGCGCCTGCGCGGACGAGGCGGTGACGCCCGACTGCGAGGTGGCGAAGACGCGGAAGGCGTAGCGCCCGTCGCGCTGCACGCGGCCGCCGGCGGTGCCGTCCCAGTTGATGGTCTGGGGCACGCCGGGCTGCACGACGCCGGGCTCCCAGCGGGTGATGGCGACGCCGTCGGAGAGCCGGATCAGCTCGACCGCGACCTGCGCGGGCTGCGCGTCGCGCACGATGTAGGAGACCTGCGCCTGGCGCTCGGAGCCGTAGAAGACGCGGTTGCCCTGGACCTCGACGTCGATCGCCAGCCGGTCGGACGCGGCCGGCGCGGCCGGTGCGGTCGGGTCGATCGTCAGCGGCACCGCGGTGGGGGTGGACTCGGCGCCGTCACGCGAGACGACGGCGACGGGGCCAGTCACCGCCGTGCGCGGCACGCGTGCGTCGACGTAGGTCTTGCCGGCCTTCAGCGGGGCGACGGAGACGTCGTCGGCGCCGCCCGGGACGCCCTGGAAGACGACGGAGTCGACGCGCTTGAGCGCCTTGCCCTGCAGGCGCACACGCGAGCCCGTGTGGCCCGCGGTGAGGCCCATGCAGTCGGTGCGGCACTGGAGCGCGCGCACCTTCGGCGCCGGGCCGGCGAGCGCGCCGCCCGTGGGCGGGGTCGCGGCAGCCGCCGGTGCCGCCCCGGAAAGGGCGAGAACCGAGCCGAACAGGTATGCAGATGTCCGTCGCGGCCGGATCCACCGGCCGACGACCACCGCGGAATGCGGCAAAGCGCCCTCTTGGTTATGTGGGTGTCTCGCCTACGGGGTTAGCTGACGGGCTCGCGCGTGTTGCGCTACCAGGTGGCAATACCTGGATTCGCCCCGAACTTCGGTTCCCCCGCTCCGACAACCCCCAGGAAGTCGGACTCGGCAGACTTATGACGCCGCGCACTATACCCGCGGAACAGGCATAACCCACCCCCGCTATCCTGCTCACCGCCGCGCACCGAGCGCGGTTTCAGCGTGCCCATGAAGACTTACGTCGCCACACCGACCGACCGCGAGCGCAACTGGCTGCTCGTCGACGCCGAGGGTCAGACCCTCGGGCGGCTCGCCACCCAGATCGCCAACACGCTCCGCGGCAAGCGCAAGCCGACCTACACGCCGCACGTCGACGTGGGCGACTTCGTCGTCGTCATCAACGCCGAGAAGATCACGGTCACGGGCAACAAGCGCGCCGAGAAGCTCTACTACCGCCACTCCGGCTACCCCGGTGGCCTGAAGTCGCGCACGCTCAACGACATGCTCGAGCGCCGCCCCGAGGAGGTCATCCGCCTCGCCGTGCGCGGCATGCTCCCCCGCAACCGCCTCGCCCGCAAGCAGCTGACGAAGCTCAAGGTCTACGCCGGCCCCGAGCATCCCCACGCTGCGCAGCGGCCGCAACCCCTGGAGATCGAATCCTGATGGCCGAAGAGAACCGCCCGCCCGAGGACGAGACCCCCGAGGAGACCCCGGCTGCGGAGGAGACCCCCGCCACCGAGGAGACCCCGGCCGCCGAGGAGACCCCGGCCGCCGAGGAGACCCCCGCCGCTGAGGAGACTCCCGTCGCCGAGGAGCCGCCCGCCGAGGACGCTCCGGTCGAGGAGACCCCGACCGCCGAGGAGACCCCCGCGGAGCCGGCTCCGGCCGCCGCCGCCGAGGAGGCCGCCGAGACCGAGACGGAAGACGGCGACGAGGAGCCCGCCAAGCGCGAGAAGCCCCTCATCCCCGGCGCCGACCTCGAGGTCGACATCGTCCGCGAGGGCGAGGCCGCCCTGCGCGGCGAGTCCGAGTTCGACGAGGATTACGAGGACGGCGAGGGTGGCGAGGGCGGCGACGACGTCGAGACCGCTCAGCCGATCGCCGTCGAGATCGACCTCGCCTCCGGCGCGCGCTACCGCGCCACCGGCAAGCGCAAGACCTCCGTCGCGCGCGTCACGCTCAAGCCAGGCACCGGCGCCTACGTGATCAACGGCCGCACGCTCGAGCAGCACTTCCCCCGCTTCACGCTCCAGCGCAACATCCGCCAGCCGCTCGAGACGGTCGGCTACGAGGAGCGCATGGACGTCGTGGCCAACCTCCACGGCGGCGGCGTCTCCGCGCAGGCCGGCGCGCTGCGCCACGGCATCTCGCGCGCGCTGATCGACGCCGACCCCAACCTCCGCTCGGAGCTCAAGCGCCGCGGCTTCCTCACGCGTGACCCGCGCGTGAAGGAGCGCAAGAAGGCCGGCCTCAAGAAGGCCCGCAAGCGGCCGCAGTTCTCCAAGCGCTAGCTCGACCTTGTCCCGCCGACTGTTCGGCACGGACGGGGTCCGCGGCGTCGCCGGCGACTTCCTGACCGCCGAGCTCGCGCTCGCCCTGGCCCGCGCGGCCACCGCCCGCGTCGGTGCGCACCCCGGCCCGCCCCCGCGCGTGCTCGTCATCCGCGACACCCGCGAGTCGGGCGCGATGCTCGAGGCCGCCGTCGCCGCGGGCGTCGCCGCCGCCGGCGGCGAGGCGCTGCTCGGCGGCGTGCTGCCCACGCCCGGCGCCCCGCTGCTGATCGGCCGCTACGGGCTCGACCTCGGCGTCGTCATCTCCGCGTCGCACAACCCGTACCGCGACAACGGCATCAAGTTCTTCGGCGGCGACGGCTTCAAGCTCTCCGACGAGACCGAGCTCGAGATCGAGGAGGCGCTCGACTCGCCGCCCCCGATCGCGCCCTCGATCGGCGCCGTCGAGCGCCTGCACGGCGCGCTCGAGGACTACCTGCGCGGCCTGCACCAGCGCTTCCAGGGGCTCGACCTCAGCGGCCGCCACATCCTGCTCGACTGCGCCAACGGCGCCACCTACCGCGCCGCGCCGGAGATCTTCCGCCGCCTCGGCGCCGAGGTCGACGTGCTCGCCGCCGACCCCGACGGGCGCAACATCAACGACGGCTGCGGCTCGACCCACGTCGAGCGCCTCGCCGGCACGATGCGCGAGGGCGCCCACGACGTCGGCTTCGCGTTCGACGGCGACGGCGACCGCGTGCTCGCCGTCGATCGCGCCGGCGCGGTCGTCGACGGCGACGAGCTGATCGCGCTCGCCGCGCTGCACCTGCGCTCCCACGACCGCCTGCCCGGCCAGGGCGTCGCGGTGACGGTGATGACGAACTACGGCTTCCACACCGCGATGCGCGCCGCCGGGGTCGAGGTCGCCACCACCCCCGTCGGCGACCGCTACGTGCTCGAGGCGCTGCGCGAGCGCGGCTGGTCGCTCGGCGGCGAGCAGTCGGGGCACATCATCGACATGGGCTTCGTGCCCTCCGGCGACGGGATCGCGGCGGCGCTGCTGACGCTCGAGGCGCTCGCCGGCGCCGACCTCGCCGACCGCCACGCGATGGAGAAGCTGCCGCAGAAGCTCGTCAACGTCCGCATGGCCGACCGCGCCGCGCTCGCGGCCGCCACCGCGGCGGCGCGCGAGGCGATCGAGCGCGAGGCGGCGGCCCTGAAGGGCCGCGGCCGCGTCCTCGTCCGCGCCCAGCGGCACCGAGCCGCTCGTCCGCGTGATGGTCGAGGCCCCGACCGCCGAGGAGGCCGACGCGACGTGCGAGCGGCTGGTGGCGGCGGTGGAGCGCTCGTCGGCCCCGCGCTAGCGGGGCGTGGGGACCCGGCCGCGGTACCACTGGCCGGCGTCGCCGGGCAGCGCGGCCGCCGGCTCCCGCCGGAGCCCGGTGGTGATGAGCGACCAGATCTTGCCCACGGGCAGCGCCGCGCGCCAGATCCGCACCTCGTCGACGATCCCGCTGAGCGTCAGCTTGCACGAGCCGCGGTAGGCGCCGATCGCGCCCTCGCCGTAAGGCTGCTCGTACTTGATCTTCCCGCTGAAGGGGGTGCCGGTGCCGACCTCGCGGCCGTCGACGAACAGGCGCACGGTGGACCCGTCGTAGGTGCCGGCGAGGTGGTGCCACTTGCCGTCCCAGACCGCCGGGCCGCCCTGCGGCGACCGGTGCCACTTCTTGCCGTCGTAGACGTAGAACGCGATCCCGCCGTTGAGCGAGGAGTACAGCCCGTAGGAGGCGGCCTCACAGCCGTCGCCGCCCTTCGCGACGAGGTACTTCCACAGGCCCGGCGAGCCGTCGCGCCGCGCCCACGCCTCGACCGTCAGCCGCTGCTGGTGCAGCGACGGGTCGTCGGGGATCGAGATGTAGTCGTTGCCGTCGAACCGCAGCGCGCTGCCGACGCCGAAGAGGCCGTCGACCCAGTCGGCGTCGCGGCCGTCGGTGCTCCGCGACGAGCCGAGCCGCCCGTGGTTGCCGTTGCCGGAGATGTCGTGCACGACCTGGCCGCGGCCCTCGTGCATCGGCCAGTAGCCCGAGAGCGGCCAGACGTTCGCCGTCGCGGTGCCGGGAAGCGCCACGAGGAGGAGAACGGCCAGTACGAGCGCGGCTCGAGCCACGGGTCAAGAGTCCTCGACCGGACAGCTCCGCACAACTGGACGTTGGCTCAGACCGGAATCCGACCATCGAACTGGACCAACGTCGCGGGAGGTCCGGAGTCGCCGGTCTAGAATCGCCCCCTCATGTGCGGAATCGTCGGCTATATCGGGGATCGCCCCGTCCAGGAGGTCCTCCTCGAGGGCCTGCAGAAGCTCGAGTACCGCGGCTATGACTCCGCGGGCATCTCGATCCTGAGCGAGGGCCGCTTCGAGTCGGTCCGCGCCGTCGGCAACCTCGAGGCGCTGCGGATCGCGCTCGACACGGACGCGGCCGAGCCGCAGACCGCCGTCGCGCTCGCCGCGCGCGCCCCGACCACCGGCATCGGCCACACCCGCTGGGCCACCCACGGCCGCGTCTGCGAGGCCAACGCGCACCCGCACTCCGACGACGACGAGCAGGTCCACGTCGTGGTCAACGGCATCGTCGAGAACTACATGGAGCTCAAGCAGGCGCTGGTCGCCGAGGGCGCCGTGTTCACCTCCGAGACCGACGCCGAGGTCGTGGCGCACCTGATCTCGCGCCACATCGAGGCCGGCGGCGGGCTCGTCGACGCGGTGCTCGACGCGTACGCGCGGCTGCGCGGCCACTACGCGTTCGTCGCCGTCTCGGCCGACGAGCCCGAGCTCCTCGTCGGCGCGCGCAAGGAGTGCCCGCTGGTGATCGGCCGCGGCGACGGCGAGCAGTTCGTCGCCTCCGCCATCCCCGCCTTCCTCGCCCACACGCGCCACGTGCAGCTGATCGAGAACGACGAGATCGTCGTCGTGCGCCGCGACGGCGTCGAGTTCCTCACCGCCGCGGGCGAGCCGATCGACCGCGAGGTCGAGAAGGTCGACTGGAGCCAGGAGGTCGCCGAGAAGGGCGGCTTCGAGACGTTCATGCTCAAGGAGATCCACGAGCAGGCCGACGCGGTCGCCGAGACGATCGCGGACCGCACCACCCGCCCCGACGGCGTCGACCTCGGCGACCTCGGCACGATCGACGACGACTACCTGCGCCACGTCTCGCGCATCGTCATCGTCGCCTGCGGCACCTCGTACCACGCCGGCCTGATCGGCCGCTACGCGCTCGAGCAATGGGCGCGCACGCCGGTCGAGATGGACATCGCTTCCGAGTACCGCTACCGCGACCCGGTCGTCGGCCGCGGCGACCTCGTGATCGGCATCACGCAGTCGGGCGAGACCGCCGACACGCTCGCCGCGATGCGGCTCGCCAAGGAGCGCGGCGCGCGCGTGCTCGCGATCACGAACATCATGGGCTCGCAGGCGACCCGCGACGCCGACGGGGTGCTGTACACGCGCTCCGGGCTCGAGGTCAGCGTCGCCGCGACGAAGACGTTCGTCGCCCAGGTCGCCGCGATGTACCTGCTCGCGCTGCGGCTCGCCGAGCTGCGCGGGACGCTGCCGCCCGAGCGACTGCGGGAGCTGGTCGCCGAGCTCAAGCACATCCCGCACCACATCGACCACATGCTCGGCGACGGCCTCACCGCCGCGATCGACCGCACTGCCGAGACCCACCACCGCGCCGAGTTCTTCCTCTACCTCGGCCGCCACGTCGGCCTGCCGGTGTGCCTCGAGGGCGCGCTCAAGCTCAAGGAGATCTCCTACATCGCAACCGACGCCTACGCCGCCGGCGAGATGAAGCACGGCCCGATCGCGCTGCTGAGCGAGCGGACGCCGGTCGTGGTCGTCGCCACCGAGTCGCCGGTGCTCGAGAAGGTCATCTCGAACATGCAGGAGGTGCGCGCCCGCGGCGCGCACGTCATCGCCGTCGCCACCGAGGGCGACATCGGGATCGGCGAGCACGCCGAGGAGGTGCTGCGCATCCCCCGCACGGACTGGATGCTGCAGCCGATCCTCGCGGTGATCCCGCTGCAGCTGCTGGCCTACCGGATCGCGAGGCTGCGCGGTCTGAACGTCGACCAGCCGCGCAACCTCGCCAAGACCGTCACGGTCGAGTAGCGGCGCCGCTCAGGGGAGCTTCACGGTCTTCAGGCCGCTGACGTTGCCCGCGTTGTCGACCAAGGAGAGCGTGATGACGTCCCCCGCCGTGACCGTGCGCGTGACCGTCTGCGAGGCGGTCGTCACCGCGATGCCGTTGAACGTCCAGCGGTACTCCACGACCCTGCCGTCGGGATCCAGCGAGGCCCCGGCGTCGAAGGTCGTGCCGGTACGCGTGAAGTTCGCGGTCGGCACGCCGACCGCGCTCGTGGGCCCGTGCTCGTTGGGGCCCTGGTCGCACGCGCTGAGCGGGCGCCGGGTCCGCAGGAACGTCCACGGCGCGCACGTCGCGCTGTCGCCGCCGTTGATGTGCGGGCCGGAGCCGCTGTAGGCCCAGTTGCCCTTCACGAGCGAGCCCGCCTCGCTGTTGCTGCGCTGGGCGTCCGACTTCGGCGCGTCCGCGAAGTAGCTCGATGAGAGCGCGGAGCCGTCGTTGACGTCCGTGCTGCCGCAGGCGCCGTTCGTCCAGCGGTTCTTCTGGTACACGAAGCCCGGCCGGCCGCAGCCCGGGCCTTCGCCGATGTTGTTGGCGAGCAGCACGTCGCGCGACACGCCGTTGTTGGTGATGCAGAAGGCCTTCTGGAAGATGTTGTTGCGGATGATGTTCCGGCCGGCGAGGCCGTCCACGGTGCCGATCTGCGCGACGCAGCCCTGGTCCTGGCCGTCGTCGTTCATCGAGGGCTCGAAGATGCTCGACTCGATCGTGAGGTTGGCCGGGATCAGCGCGTCCCCTGTGGCCGAGTAGTTCATGTTCATCGTGCCGTTGCACCCGTACGAGTGCACGCCGCGCATGACGAACGACTGCGGGCCGAGCAGCCAGAAGCACTCGGTGTGCACGTCGTTGCCGGAGCCCGCGTTGGTGTCGACGACCTGCGAGTGGACCGATCCGTACTCGAACACGATGTCCGTGCTCTGGTTCCCGTTGATGCCGTTGGGGTTCGAGCCGTCGCCGCCGTAGAAGTTGTCGACGTTGACGATCTTGTCGTTGCGGCTGCAGCAGATGTCGAAGTCGCGGAACGTCCAGCCGACCGCGGCGCCCATGAGGTCGACCGCCTTGCGGTTGGTGAAGCCGAGGTCAAGCGTCAGGCCCTGCCACGCGATGTTGCGCGAGAGCAGGCACTGGCTCGCTCCGCTGAGGCACGAGTTCGCCCGCACGTCGGTGCCCCGGAAGGGGCCGAAGAACGAGATGCGGTCGGCGCCGCGCATGTTGACCGAGCCGAACTGGACCGTCCCGCCGTCAGCGCGGAACTCGATCTGCGGGCCCGTGTTGGTGCGCGCGGTGAACGACTGGTTGCCGTACGAGCCCGCGCGGACGCGCACGACGTCACCGGCGTTCGCGGCCTGGAAGGCCGCGTCGAAGTTGCCGCAGGCGCTCGCGTCCGAGTAGTTGCCCGCCGACGCGTTGCGCGTGCAGCTGCCGCCGTTGGTGTCCACCCACAGGTGCGCGCTGCCGGTGGGCACGGGGGTCGGCGTCGGCGTCGGCGTCGGCGTCGGGGTGACGGTCGGCGTCGGCGTCGGGGTGACGGTCGGCGTCGGCGTCGGCGTGGGGGTCGGGCACGCGGTGGTGGAGCGCGTGGACGTCGCCTCGGCGCGGTTGGAGACGTTGCCGGCGGCGTCGTAGGCCTCGACGGCGATCGTGTAGCTGGTGCCGCAGGCGAGGCCGGTGAGCTGGTAGCTGGTCTGGGTGGTGGTGGCGATCGCGGTGCCGTTGCGGAACACGCGGTAGCCGGCGACGCCGACGTTGTCCGTCGAGGCGTTCCAGGCCATCGTGATCGTCGTCTCGGTGTTGCCCGTCATCGTGTAGCCCGTCGGCGACGACGGCGGCGTCACGTCCGGCGTCGGGGTGACGGTGGGGGTCGGGGTGGGCGTGGGCGTGGGCGTGGCGCACGCGGTGGTGGAGCGCGTGGACGTCGCCTCGGCGCGGTTGGAGACGTTGCCGGCGGCGTCGTAGGCCTCGACGGCGATCGTGTAGCTGGTGCCGCAGGCGAGGCCGGTGAGCTGGTAGCTGGTCTGGGTGGTGGTGGCGATCGCGGTGCCGTTGCGGAACACGCGGTAGCCGGCGACGCCGACGTTGTCCGTCGAGGCGTTCCAGGCCATCGTGATCGTCGTCTCGGTGTTGCCCGTCATCGTGTAGCCCGTCGGCGACGACGGCGGCGTCGTGTCGGGGCAGGCGGCCGTGGTGCGCACGGTGCTGGCGCGGGCCGAGACGTTGCCCGCCGCGTCGTAGGCCTCGACGGCCAGCGTGTAGGTGCGCCCGCAGGTCAGGCCGGCGAACGTGTAGTCGGTCTGCGTCGTGGTGCCGACCACGGTGCCGTCGCGGTAGAGGCGGTAGCCCGTCACGCCGACGTTGTCGGTGGACGCGTTCCAGTCGAGGCTGATCGAGGTCCGCGTCGCGGCGGTCATCGTGAGCCCGGGCGGCATGGACGGCGGCGTGGTGTCCGAGACGCTGCAGGCCGTCGTCGCGCGCGTCGTGGTCACGACGGCCGACTGGTTGCCCGCGGCGTCGTAGGTCCGGATCGCGAGCTCGTACGTGGTCCCGCAGGTCAGCCCGGTGTAGGTGTACTGCGTCTGCTGCGTGGTGGCGACCTGGAAGCCGTTGCGATACATGCGGTAGCCGGCCACGCCGATGTCGTCGAAGGCGGCGTCCCAGTCGAGCGTGATGCTCGTCTGCGTCGCGCCGGTCATCGTCACGTTGCGCGGCGGCGTCGGCGGGAGGAGGTCCGGGATCGGGAGCACGTCCGCGGGGGGCACGTCGCCCACCGGCCACGGGGCTGCGAGCGGCTGGGTCGCCGGCGCCTGCAGGTAGGACGCCTTGACCATGGCGTCGGCGGACGCGGGAAGCGCCAACCAGACGATGGTTGCGACAGCCAAGCCGGCACGCAGCAGAAACGGCATCGGCAATCCCTTCCTCGGAGGCTTCACCTTGCGGTGGACCACCCGGGCTTCGAGCGGACGTTTTGTTTGGAGATGGAGTGGAAGCCGCTCGCCCTGAGCGCCGGCTTCCCCGGGAGACGATCCGCCTCGGTGCGACCTACGTTGCTTCCCCCGCCGTAGGTGGCTCCGACTCGACTTCCGAAGACCCCATCGGCAGGTACCCCCTCCGACGGTTAGTGGAAACCTCGATACGGACAGATGTCGGAGCGTCGGACGGGTTCGCTCAAGGTCCGCGCGCCTAGACCATCGGCGAGTCCCCTATACGCCCGTCCGGCCTAGGCTCGCGCCATGACATCGGAGCGGACGCCTGCGCTCGCGCTCCTCGACGGCGGCCTGGGCGGCGGGGACCGCCCTCCCGCGGTGGAGGTCCACCGCCTGCTGCGCCGGTACGGCAACCGGGAGGCGCTGCGCGGCGTCGACCTGACGATCGCCGAGGGCGAGATCCACGCGCTGCTCGGGCCGAACGGAGCCGGCAAGACGACGCTGCTGCGCGTGGTGCTCGGGCTCGCCACCCCGGGTGGCGGCTCGGTGCGGGTGCTCGGGCGCGACGCGCCGAGCTCGGGCAAGGCGCTCCGGCACCGGATCGGCTTCGTGCCCTCCGGCGACCGCTCGTTCTACCAGCGGCTCTCCGGCCTCGAGAACCTCGCGTTCTTCGCGCGGCTGCACGGGGTCGGCCGCAAGGCGGCGCTCGCGCGCGCGTGGACGCTGCTCGGCGAGGTCGGCCTCGCCGACGTCGGGCGGCGCGAGGTCGGGCGCTACTCGCACGGGATGCAGAAGCGCCTGTCGATCGCGCGCGCCCTGCTCACGGCGCCGCCGGTGCTGCTCGTCGACGAGGCGACCCATGACCTCGACCCGCCGGGCGCCGAGCGCGTCCGGCAGCTGATCCGGGACCTCGCCGCGCAAGGCACGGCCGTGCTGTGGGCGACCCAGCGCGTCGACGAGATCCGCGGCTTCGCCGACCGCGTCACGTTCCTCGCCGACGGACGGGTGCGCTTCGCCGGGTCCGTCGAAGGGCTGCTCGCGGTCGGGCAGGCGGGCCGCTACGTCCTGCGCGTGGGGCCCACCGACCTCGGACGGCTCGAGGCGGCGCTGGCCGGTACCGCCGGCGTCGTCGCGCTCGGCGACGGCCACCTCGCGCTCGAGACACGCCCGGGCGTGGCGCTGGGCCATGCGATTGCGCGGCTCGAGGCCTCCGGCGTGTCGGTGCTCGACTGCGGGCGCGAGCGCTCCGAGGTCGAGGCCGCGTTCCACGCGCTGCTCGAGGCGGAGGCGGCGTGAGCCACGCGGTCGCCCTCGGCCTCGGCGAGCTCGCCAAGCTCGGCGCGTTCCTGCGCCGCGACTGGCTCGTGGCGCTCTCCTATCGGACCGCGTTCGTGACCGAGGCGGCCCACCTCGCCCTCAGCGCGTTCATGTTCGCGCTCGTCGGCCAGATCGTCGACCCGGCGAAGATGCCCGCCTACGGCGGCACGCGCGCCGGCTACCTCGAGTTCGTGGCGATCGGCATCGCGATCAGCCTCGTCGTCGCCCTGCTGCTCTCGCGCGTCGCCAGCGCGATCCGCCAGGAGCAGCTCCAGGGCACGCTCGAGGTGCTGCTGCTCACGCCGACGCGGGTCGCGACGCTGCAGGCGGGATCGATCGTCTTCGACCTCGTCCAGGTGCCGGTCCGCCTCGCGCTCTTCATGGCCGCGGTCGCCGTGGGCTTCGGGCTGCACCTGCAGACGGACGGCATCGTGCCGGCGCTCGCGGTGCTCGTGTGCTTCCTGCCGTTCGTGTGGGGCCTCGGGCTCGTCAGCGCGGGCGCGATCCTCACCTTCCGCCGCGGCGGCGGCATCGTCGGTGTCGGCGCGACGCTGCTCGGCTTCGCGTCCGGCGCCTACTTCCCGCTCGCGCTCCTGCCGGGCTGGCTCGAGACGATCGCGCGCGGCAACCCGGCCGCGATGGCCATGGAGGGCGTGCGCGAGTCGCTCATCGGCGGCGGCCGGTGGGGCGCCATCGCGCCCGACCTGCTCGTGCTGCTGGCCTCCTCGGTGATCGCGCTGATCGCGGGGGTCATCGCCTTCCGCCTCGCGCTCGCGCGCGAGCGCCGGCTCGGAACGCTGGGGCTCTACTGATGAGCGGCTTCGTCGACCGGCGCGAGCTGTGGGCGGCGGCCAACGCGTTCGCTGCGCGCCTCGAGCTCGACGACGCCGCGCGCGCCCACCGGCTCCACCTGCTTGCGGCGAGCCGCCGGCGGGCGGCCGGGCGGCGCGTGCCGTACCAGCTCAAGCAGGAGGCGAAGCAGGCGGCGCTCGACGCGCTCGCCGCTCCGGTGCTGCTGGCGCGCGCCCGCGCGGCGTACGACGGCCGGCTCGTGCTGATGAAGGGCGCCGACGTCGCGGCGCGCTACCCCGACCCGCTGACGCGGCCGTTCGGCGACGTCGACCTGTTCGCCGACGACGCCCCGGCCGCGCAGGCCGCGCTGCTCGACGCCGGCTTCTTCGAGGTCGGCGAGCCCGAGAAGTACGAGGGCATCCACCACCTGCGCCCGCTCGCGCTGCCCGGGCTGCCGATCGCGATCGAGGTCCACAGCCGGCCGAAGTGGCTGTCCGGCCTGCCCGTCGCGCCGACCGCCGAGCTGCTCGCCGACGCGCTGCCCGGCGCCGACGGGATCCACCGGCTGCCGCCCGAGCACCACGCGGTCGTGCTCGCCGTGCACGCGTGGGCGCACGCGCCGCTGGAGCGCCTCGGCGACCTGCTCGACGTGGCGGCGCTGGCCGCCGACGCCGACGGCGCCGCCGCCGCCGCGCTCGCCCGCCGGTGGGGCTGCGCGCGCGTGTTCGACGTGACGCTGCGGGCCGCCGGGGCCGTCTATCTCGGCCGCCGCGCGCCGCTCGCGCTCGGCCTGTGGGCCCGGCACCTGGGCGACGCCCGCCACCGCACCGTGCTCGAGGGTCACCTGTGCCGCCACCTCGAGCCGGCCTGGCGCGTGCCGCGCCACCGCGCGCCGCTGGCGCTCGCGGCCGGCGTGCTCGCCGACCTGCGCCCGGCGGCGACCGAGACCTGGGCCGACAAGGCCGCGCGGGCACGGCGCGCGTTGCGCAGCGCCGGCGACGCCAAGCCCCACTACGACCGCCGGCTGGCGCCCGCCGAGGCGCCGGCCCGACCCCGGAGGTGACGCTGCGATGACCGACACCCTGCGACTGCGCGAGGGCAGCGTCGAGTGGCGCGAGATCGACGGCGAGCTCGTCGGCCTCCAGACCGCCACGTCGACGTACTTCTCGGTCAACGCGACCGGGACGATCCTGTGGCGCCGGCTCGCCGACGGGACGACCCGCGCCGGCCTCGTGGCGGCCCTGCGCGAGCGCTTCGCGCTCCCACAGGCGACGGCGGAGCGCGACGTCGAGCGCTTCCTCGAGGCGGTGAGGGCGTGCGGGCTGCTCGCGGCCTGACGCGTCCGCCCGATCTGCCCACGCTGCGCGCGGCCCTGTGGGCGCTGCGCGCGCTGCGGATCGCGCGGCGGCAGCTGAAGTCGGACGGGATCGAGCGCCTGCGCATCCCCGCGCCGCCGGCGCTCCCGGAGTCCGCCGCCCGCGGCGTCCGCGTCGTGCTGCGCCATCGCGAGCCGACCTGCCTCGAGGAGGCGCTCGTCCTCCAGCGCTGGCTCGCCGCCCACGGCGTCGCGCGCGACGTCGTCGTGGGGGTGCGCGGGCCGCTCGAGTTCGGCGCCCACGCGTGGCTCGACGGCGACCTGGCGCCCGCACGGGCCGGCTACCTCGAGCTCGTGCGGGTCGCGCCGTGACGAGCCTCACCGCGGTCGAGCTCGCCGCGGGCGTCGTGTTCGGCGCCGAGCGCCGGCCGCCGCCGCTCGACGGCGAGCGCGCGCCCGCCGGCGCGCGCGCGGCGCTCGAGGCGGCCGTCCTCGGGCCGCTGCGCCGCGGTCCGTGCCTCGTGAGCTTCTCCGGCGGCCGCGACTCATCGGCGGTGCTCGCCGTCGCGACCGCGGTGGCGCGGCGCGAAGGGCTCCCCGACCCGATCCCAGCCACCAACCGCTGCGTCCTGGCCCCGCTGGCCGACGAGGCGCGCTGGCAGGAGCGCGTCGTCGCGCACCTCGGCCTCGGCGACTGGCTGCGCCTCGAGTGGCGCGACGAGCTGGACGTCGTCGGCCCCGTCGCGCGCGGGGTCCTCGAACGGCACGGCCTGCTGTGGCCGTTCAACGCCCACTTCCATCAGCCGCTGCTCGAGGCGGCGGCGGGCGGCACCCTCCTCACCGGCGTCGGCGGCGACGAGCTGTTCGGCTGCGCGTTCGCGTCGCGGCCGCTCGACGTGCTCGCGCTGCGGGTCCGCCCGCGGCCGCGCGACGCGATCCGGCTCGCCTACGCCGCCGCGCCGCGAGGCGTGCGCCGCGCGGTCGAGGCCCGGCGCGCGCCGGTCGAGCTGCCCTGGCTGACCGCGGCGGGCCGGCGCGCCGTGTCCGCGGCGGCGGCCGGCACCCGCGCCGCCGAGCCGCACAGCGTGCTCGCCCGCATGCGCTGGATGCGCACGCAGCGCTACCTGCAGCTCGGCATGGACAGCCTGCGGCTGCTCGCCCAGGCCACCGGGGCCGCCGTCGCGCACCCGCTGGCGGACGAGCGCGTGTGGGCGGCCGTCGCGCGCGAGGGCGGCCCGGCCGGCTTCCCGGACCGCACGAGCGGGATGCGGCGGCTGGTCGGCGACCTGCTGCCCGGCGACCTCGTGGCGCGCCGCGACAAGGCAATGTTCGACGAGGCGTTCTTCTCAGCGCCCGCGCGGGCGTTCGCCGCGCGCTGGGACGGGTCGGGCGCGCCCGCGGGACTCGTCGACCCGGACGCGCTGCGGGCGCACTGGCTCGGCCCCGCGCCGGCCGCGCACTCGTTCCTGCTCATGCAGGCGGGCTGGGTGGCGCAGCGGTCAGCGCGCGGCGGCGACGAGCCGCTCGATCGTCTGCGGGAGCGAGTCCCAGCCCCGCGGGCGGCGTAGCTCGAGCATCGGCAGGCTGCCCACCTCCAGCAGGTCGGCGGGGCGCGCGGGCGCGAGCCCGAGCGTGCGCTGCGCCGCCAGCAGCGACAGCCGCTCGGCGGGCCGCACCGGCGCGAGCGCGAGCTCGTCCCCCCAGGCGAGAACGAACCAGCCCCGCAGCGGCACAGACGCGGGCGCGGCGCCGAGCTCGATCCGGAAGCGCTCGCGCGCGCCGACCACGCCGAGCGGGCTGGCGCCGCCGAGCCGGTCCGCCGTCTCGCGGCGCAGGTCGAGGCAGCGCGGTCCGGCCAGCACCGCGCCGTGCGCGATCACCGCCAGGTCGTCGCACAGCACCGGGTGCCCGGCCCGCGCGAGCCATGCCATGGTCGTGCTCTTCCCGGCGCCCTTGGGGCCGAGCACGCCCCACGCGCCGCCGTCGATCGCGACCGCGCCCGCGTGGAACGCGTCGCGCCCGAGCCAGCGCGCCATCAGCGCGGCGGCCGGCGCGAGGTAGGGATGCACGAGCTCGCCGGCCGCGTGCGGCGCTGGGAGGTGGAAGACCGCGCGGCCCGGCTCCCGCCGCAGGTCGATCCAGCCGCCGGTCTGGAGCCGGATCCGCGCATGCTCGTCGCCGACCTCGTCGGCCGCGGGCGCCCCGGCCTCGCCGATCACGGCGTCGACGGCCAGGGCGGGCCAGGCGTCCGGCGCCTCGATCAGCAGCGCCGCCGCCTCCTCGACGCCGGTCAGCCGCAGGCCGTAGCACCCGCGAGGACTGGACGATGGGGGGGTGTTCACCGCGCGCCCCAGCCTCCACACTGCGTGGAGCAGTCTCTGCAGAAAGGAACGCTGTGCAACCCCGAGCGCAAAACCAGACGACGTATGAGCCTCCGGCTCTGCAGGTGCTGGGCTCGGTTCACGAGCTCACGCTCGCGGACTGCGTTGATAAGGCGTGGGGCCCGAGCGACGGTCACACCTTCGCCGGTGTCGCGATCCGCTGCGGCTCCGCTTAGGTAGGCGAGGGCGGCGGGCTCGTAGCCCAGGCTACGGGTCCGCCGCTCAGTCACCCGTCAGGTAGTCCACGGGGCGCGTGTTGAGGCCGAGCGCCCGCAGCAGCCGCTGCCCCACCGCCTCCCAGGTCAGGATGCCGCCGCGGCCCGCCGCGATCGCGCCCAGCCGCGCGGCCACCTCCGGCCGTGCGATCTCGGCCATCGCGCGGTAGGTCGCCTCGGGGTCCTCGGGGTCGACGACCATCCCGCCCTCGCCGATCAGGTCGGCGGCGCCGCCGGCCGACGTGCCGATGCTCGGCAGCCCGGCCGCGGCCGCCTCGGCGTAGACGATGCCCGCCGGCTCGAGCCGCGAGGGCATGACGAAGCACGTCGCGCGGTCGAACAGCGCCTGCAGCCGCTCGCGATCCCCCGGATCGTCGAGCCGCAGCGCCCCGTGGCCCGTGACGCCGGGCGCGTCGAGCGGAGGGTGGCCGCCCACGAGGTGCAGCTCGGCGTCGGGCGCCTGCTCGCGCACGCGCCGGAACGCGTCGACGACCAGCGGGCCGTTCTTGCGCTCCCAGTCGCGCCCGACGAACAGGAAGCGCGCGCGCTCCCAGCTCCGCTCGACCACGCGCGGCGGCTGGTTGCTGCCGACGCCGACGACGTGCACGCGCTCGCGCGCGACGCCGTACTCCTCGACCACCGACGCGCCCGCCCACGAGCTCGTCACGCAGCACGCCTCGACCTGCGCGTAGACGCGCCGCTGCAGCGCGACGCGCGCCGCGACCGTGCGGGCGGGGAGCGCGCGCCAGTCCGCGTACGGGTAGCGCAGCGCCTGCTTGACGGTCATGTCCTCGAGCGTGACGGTCGCGACGCGGGTGCGGAGCGAGAACCCCGTGCCGATCTGGATCAACCCGTCGAGCGGGCCGGCGCGCCGCACCGCCGCGGCCCCGATGACGGAGTGCACGCGCGCCAGCGCGGAGCCGGCCTGGCCCGCGTGGTAGGCGTTGCGCAGCCGGCTGCGCGACTCGGCCGCCTCCGCGCGCGGGAGGTGCCGCAGGCCGACGAGGAGGCCCAGCGGGCGCTGCAGCCGCCGTGGCGGCGCCGCCGACAGCGAGACCGGCTCGGCGCCGGCGCTCTCGAGCCCGCGCAGGACGCCCGAGGGCGTACCCGACCAGGTCCTCGGATCGTCGGGCCGGCCGGGGAAGATCACCCCGACGCGCATCAGCGCACGCGCAGGCGCAACGTCCGCCGCGCGGAGCGGCGGCCCGCGGCGTCGGTCGCCACGAGCGTGATGCGGTAGCGGCCCCGCCGCAACCCGCGGGCCCGCACGACGAGCCGGGCGCGGCGGCCGGCGAGCGCGCGCTTGCGCAGCGTCCGCCGCGCCCGGCCGGAGCGGCGCAGGCGCGCGGTCAGGCGCGCGTCGGCCGAGACGCGGACGACGAGCCGCGTGCTGCGCGGGCAGCGCCGGCGACGCACCTTGCAGATGCGCTTGCGCAGGAGCCGCGCGGACAGGATGCGCGGCGCGCCGGCGCGCCCGGCCGCGTCCTGGCCGCCGCCGCCCGCGGGCGTGGTCCCCGGCGTGGTCGCGGGCCCGTTGCCGAACTCGTCGGCGCCCGCGTCGGGGTCGCTGTCGCGCAGGAAGCCGTCACGGTCGGTGGCGGGGCGGTCGCCCGGGTCGCCCTTGCCGATCGCGACCGCCGAGGGCAGCAGGTGCCAGTCGTGCGCGGCCGGGTTCACGAAGTCGCTCAGCCCGCGGCCGGAGCGGGTGTCGGTGGGTCCGCAGGTGCGGGTGGTCCAGACGTTGTGGGCGTAGGTGAGGTTGTCCTGGCAGCTGCCGAGGGTGCCGAGGTTGCCGACCATGCGGGAGTTGACCCAGGTGGTCTCGTTGAAGCCGGGTTCGGTTTGGAAGGTGTTGTTGCGGAAGGTGAAGTTGGCGGCGGTGATGCCGCTGACGAGCAGCGAGTAGGGGGCGGGTTGGCGGTTCCATTGGTAGGTGCGCTCGAAGACGGTGTTCTCGATCAGGACGTCGCGTGGGGGTGCGGTGGAGCCGCAGCAGGTGGCGATCAGGGCGCCGAAGTAGGCGCAGTTGCGGAAGATCGAGTTGCGGATGGTCATGCCTTGCGGGCTGTTGGCGAGCAGGCATTCCTGGTGGGTGTCCGAGCGGGTGGCGACGGCGTCGTGGAAGTCGACGCGGTCGAAGGTGATGCGGTGCGAGAGCGGGTCGCCGCCGATCAGGACCGGGGTCTGGTCGTTCTTGCCGCCGTAGGCGCCGTCTTGGACGAGCAGGTCGCTGACGTTGTTGATCCACAAGCCGCGCGCCGAGCCGCCCAGGATCGCCACGTTGCTCGCATCCGTCACGTCGACGGACTCGCCCCCCGACTGCCCGATGTCGCGCAGCGTGATCCACGCGCCGTGGACGTCGAGCTCGGCCACGCGGACGCCGGCGCCCGGGGCGGGGCGGATCTCAACGGGCGGTGCGGTGCGGCCCGCGACGGAGGGGATCTCCTGGGCCGGGTAGTCGCCGCCGCCGACCTGGACGACGTCGCCGGGCCCCGCCTGCCGGTAGGCGTACCCGAACGACCCGCACGGCGCCGCGATGCAGTCGCCGGCGTCGGCGGCGCCGAGCGCCACGGCCCGCGTCGCCGCCGGCGCGGGCGCCGCGGCGAGGCCGCATGCCGCGGCGACGGCGGCGAAGGCTGCGATCGCTCGTCTCATGCGCGCGGGGACGCTACCCGACGCGGTGGTCACGCGCCCCCGCATCCGGCCCGCCCGCCCGTACGCGCCAGTCGTGGCGCGCGGGGTCGGCGAAGTGCGAGAGGGCATCTGCCGCGTGCGTGTCGGTGGGTCCGCAGGTGCGGGTGGTCCAGACGTTGTGGGCGTAGGTGAGGTTGTCCTGGCAGCTGCCGAGGGTGCCGAGGTTGCCGACCATGCGGGAGTTGACCCAGGTGGTCTCGTTGAAGCCGGGTTCGGTTTGGAAGGTGTTGTTGCGGAAGGTGAAGTTGGCGGCGGTGATGCCGCTGACGAGCAGCGAGTAGGGGGCGGGTTGGCGGTTCCATTGGTAGGTGCGCTCGAAGACGGTGTTCTCGATCAGGACGTCGCGTGGGGGTGCGGTGGAGCCGCAGCAGGTGGCGATCAGGGCGCCGAAGTAGGCGCAGTTGCGGAAGATCGAGTTGCGGATGGTCATGCCTTGCGGGCTGTTGGCGAGCAGGCATTCCTGGTGGGTGTCCGAGCGGGTGGCGACGGCGTCGTGGAAGTCGACGCGGTCGAAGGTGATGCGGTGCGAGAGCGGGTCGCCGCCGATCAGGACCGGGGTCTGGTCGTTCTTGCCGCCGTAGGCGCCGTCTTGGACGAGCAGGTCGCTGACGTTGTTGATCCACAAGCCGCGCGCCGAGCCGCCCAGGATCGCCACGTTGCTCGCATCCGTCACGTCGATCTGGCGCGCTCGCAGCCCGCGGACGCGCACGCCCGACGCCTCGATCCGCAGCTTCCGCACGCGCACGCTCGCCCCGGCGGCGGCGCGCAGCTCGACCGGCTTGCCGGCGCGGATCGGCGTCGCCGGGAGCGTCTGGTTCCCGTAGCGCCCCGCCGCGGCCTCGGCGATCTCGCCCGGCTGGGCGACCTCGAAGGCGCGCGCCACGCTTCGGCACGGCGCCGCGCGCGTGCAGCGCCCCTTGTCGGAGCCCGCCGGCGACAGGAACAGCGACGCGGGGGCGAGCCGTGGTGCGGGCGCCGCCTCGTCCTTCGCGCGCGGCCGCGTGGCGACCATGAGTGCGGCGGCGGCGAGGATGCCGGCCGCCGCCACGAGGGCGGCGACGCGGGTCGCGCTCACGACTCCGCGGGCAGCGGCGCGCCCAGCGGCGCGCGGCGCCGGCCGCCGAGCAGCGAGCGGATCTCCTGCACGACCTCGGGCGCGCGCCACGCGCACAGCGGCACGTAGACGACGATGCCGAGCAGCGTGAGCAGCGCGAGCCGCGCCGCGGGCGGGACCTCGGCGTCGACCATCGCCAGCCGCGCGGCGAGCACGACGCCGCTCATGACGATCGCGGCCTGCGCGACCCCGGTGACGCTGCGCACGAAGATCCACGGCGACACGCCGAGCGCGCGCGCCGTCAGCACGGTCAGGAACGGCTCGACGATCGTGCTCGAGATCGCGTAGGCGGCCGCGACGCCCGCCACGCCCCACTGCAGCCCGATCGAGAACGCGATCACGTGCGCGATGCAGAAGCAGGTCGTGAACTTGAACAGCGTCGCCGTCCGGTCGCGCGCCATCAGGATGTCGACGTTGACGGTCTGGAGTGCCTGCAGGATCCCCACCCAGGCGAGCAGCTGCACGACGGGGATGGCGGCGTTCCAGTGCTCGCCGAGCACGACCGGCACGAAGTCCGGGGCCACCACGACCACGCCGCTGAGCGCTGGGATCGCGATCGCGCCGACGAGCCGCGTCACGCGCGCCCACGCCGCCGCGATCCGCTCCGGCTCGTCCTGCATGCGCGAGAACGCCGGCGCCAGCACGCGCTGGACGGGCCCGGCGATGCGCGCGGCCGGGGCGAGCATGATGTTGTAGGCGATCGCGTAGGCGCCGAGCGAGGCGGTGCCGAGGAAGCGCCCGATCAGGAAGCGGTCGGCGTTCTGGTGCAGGTAGTACATGAGGCGGTGGCCGACCAGGTAGCTCGAGAACGAGCCGAGGTCGATCAGGCTCGCGCGCGAGAAGATCAGCCGCGGCCGCCACGGCGCCGCCCGCCACATCAGCGCGGTCGTCGCGGCCGCGGTGACGAGCTGCTGGCCGATGATCGCCCACGCGCCGGCGTTGAGCGCGGCGAGCACGACGGCGCCGGCGACGCCGATGAGCGCGGCGAGCACGGTCAGGCCCTCGAGCCGCTTGAAGTTCATCTCGCGCAGCAGCAGCGACTGCTGGGTCGCGCCGAGCGCGGTGAGGAAGAACGACAGCGAGAGCACCTGGAGCAGCGGCTTGACGTCCGGCTCGCCGTAGAGCGCCGCGACCGGGCCCGCGAGCGCGTAGCCCGCGCCCGTGAACAGGACGCCGCAGCCCACGGTCATCCAGAACGCGGTCGAGCGGTCGTCCTCGTCGATCATCTTGCGCTGGACGAGCGCGGCGCCGAGCGCGAGGTCGGAGAAGACGAGCACGAGGCTCGCGAACACGAGCGCCAGCGCTGCGAGCCCGAACTCCTCGGGCAGCAGCAGCCGCGCGACCACGATCGCGCCCGCGGTCCGGATCAGCTGGCCCGCGAGCTGCGAGGCGCCCACCCAGGCAACGCCGCGCGTGACGCGCGCGCGCATGTCGTCGTGGTGGGCCTCCGCCATCAGTGGCACCGTAGGTGGCGGCGGGCGCGCCAGCCCTGAACGCTCGGCTAGGTCTCGCCCCCCGGCGGCGCAACTACGGTGGGCGCATGATCGCCAGCCCCACCGCCCGCCTGCGCGGACTCGCCGACGGCAAGTCCGACGGCTCGCTCAGCAACCGCATGCGCGCCCGCCGCTTCGAGCTCTTCGAGCGCCTGGTCGCCGGCCTCCCGCGCCCCGTTCGCATCATCGACCTCGGGGGCACGAACGACTTCTGGGAGCAGCGCGGCTGGGCCGGGCGCGACGACGTCGAGATCACGCTCGTGAACCTCGACCCGCAGGAGCGCAAGCACCCGAACATCCACACGGCGACCGGCGACGCGACCGACCTGCGCGACTACGCGGACGGGGAGTTCGACGTCGCGTTCTCCAACTCGGTGATCGAGCACCTGTTCACGTTCGACAGCCAGGCCCGGATGGCCGCCGAGGTGCGCCGCGTCGCGCGCGCGTACTGGGTGCAGACCCCGAACTTCTGGTTCCCGATCGAGCCGCACTTCCTCGTCCCCGTCTGGCACTGGCTGCCCGAGGACGCGCGCGTGGCGATCCTGCGCCGCCGCTCGGTGGGCTGGGCCGGCCGCTGCCCGGACGCGGACTTCGCCCGCCGGATCGTCCAGGAGCACCGGCTGATGCGCCGGCGCGAGCTCGCCCGCCTGTTCCCCGGCGCGGACATCGTCGGCGAGCGGTTCGGCGGCCTGATCAAGTCGTGGACGGCGCTCGGCGGCTTCCCCGCCGCGCCCGTCACTCGCTGAGCGCCAGCTCGAGCAGCCGGTCGAAGCGGCCGGCCCACGAGTTCTCGTGCACCCAGGCGACGCGCTCGGCCTCCGGGCACGGCCCGAGCTCGAGCGCCCGCGCGACCGCGGGCCGGAGATCGCCGCCGGCGGGGCCGAGGGCGACGCGCCCGGCGACCGCGCGGATCGGCGGCAGGTCGACGGCCGCGACCGGCCGGCCGCCCGCCAGGTACTCGAACAGCTTGAGCGGGCTCATGGCCTCGGTCAGCGGGTTGCGGACGTGCGGGACGAGCCCGGCGTCGGCCGCCGCGATCACGCGGGTCAGCTCGTCGCGCAGGACCGGCGGGTGGAAGTGGACGTTGAGCAGCGCGCGCAGCGCGGCGAAGCGCTCGGGCTCGCCGACGGGCCCGACGAAGGTCAGCGAGCCCTCGGGGTACGCCTGCGCGACCGCGAGCGCCTGCTCGGCGTCGATGCGGGAGTCGACGGAGCCGTGGTAGAGCAGCCGCGGGCGCGGGAGCGCCGCGAACCAGTCCGGGGCGGGCCCGGGCGCGAGCCACTCCGCGGGGTCGATCCCGTTCGGGATCACCCGCTCGGGCCCGCTGGGGTCGATCCGGCGCAGGGCGGCCTCGGAGATCGCGCACGCGCGCCGGCCGGTCGCCCGGATCCGCGCGAACGCCTCCTCGTAGGCGGGCCACCAGCGCTCGTGCGGCCGCGAGGCGGTCCAGTCGTCCCAGCCGTAGTAGGTCACCGGGCCTGCCCAGTCGAAGCGCCCGAAGCCCGCGAGCAGCGGGTGGGCGGTGATGACGGCCGGGCGCTCGAGGCCCAGCTCCTCCGCCGCCCGGCGCGTGCCCGCCTCGTAGCGCGCGACGGCGTGGGCGGGGGACACGGGGTCGAAGCGCCGCAGGCGCAGCGGGCGGTGCAGCGCGCGGCCGGGCCCGGCCGGGAACGGCGCCTGCTCGCGCCGCCGCAGCTTCGCGGCGACGCTGCGGTAGGGATCGCAGACGAGCAGCCGGCGGACGGCCGGGTGGTGGGGCAGGGCGGCGGCCAGCCGGTCCTCGGGCATCACGAGCTCGCGCGCGAACGCGCCCGTCCAATCGGTGCTGAAGAAGGCGAAGACGACGTCGCGGGGGGCCGGCATGGGGGAGGCGGCCTCGAGGGTCGGCGCTGAGGCGAGGTCGCTCATCGGCCGCGATCGTACGTCCGGCCGCCGGCCGGGACCCTCGACAGTCGTCTAGGGCCACCTCCCCGTCGCCGCTCTAGCTTCCCGGGCAGTGGCGCCCACGACCGACATCGTCATGCTCACGCACAACCGGCTGGCGCACCTCGAGGCGACGCTCGACGCCCTCGAGGCGAGAACGCGCGCGCCGTACCGCCTGACGATCGTCGACAACGCGTCGGGCCCGGAGGTGCGCAACTGGCTGGCGGCCAACCGCCACCGCTTCCACCAGCTGATCCTGCGCCCCACCAACGAGTTCCTCGACGCCCTCAACCACGGCATCGCGGCGACCGCGAGCGACCCGTTCATGGTCACCGACCCCGACCTGATCGTGCCCGACCTCGAGCCCTGCTGGCTCACGCGCATGCGCGACACGCTCGCGCGCCATCCCGACTTCGGCCTGCTGGGCATCGGCCTCGACCAGTCCAACCTGCCCCAGGTCCAGGAGCCCGAGTCGATCGACCCGTCCGAGATCGTCGACGGCGAGATCGTCGCGCGGCCGGTCGGCAGCGTGTTCACGCTGATCCGCCGCGACGCGCTGCACGCGCCCTACGTGACCGACTGGGAGACCTGCCAGAGCGTCGCGCGCGCGGGCTACCGGTACGGGTGGGCGCTCGGCGTCCGCGCGTACCACCTCGGCTGGGACGACTTCAAGCTGTATCCCTCGCACCTCGCCTCGAAGCTCAAGCACGGCGAGTACCGCGAGGTCAACCTGATCGAGCGCGCGCCGACGCTCCCGGAGCTGGCGCTCGCGGGCCCGGTGATCGCCGAGACGCGTCGCGCCGGCATCCCCGAGGCGTCGGTGCTCGAGCTGACCTGGCGAGCGCCCGCGGTCGCGGCCTCGCTTCCCGCCGCGCTCGCCGTCGCCGCGCCCGGTCCCGGCCCGCTGCCGCTCGATGCGGCCGCCGCCGGCGCCGTGGTGCTCGTCGACCCGCCACCGGAGCAGGCGCTCGAGCTCGTGCGCGACGCCTGCCGCGTCGCCGCGCGCATGGTCGTCGCCGTCGCGCCGCTCGAGGCGTTCGGCTCGCGCACCGCCGGCGAGCTCGCCCCGGACGGCTGGAGCGGGCGCGAGGCGCCCGGGCCCGGCGACGTGCCGCTCGCGCTCGCCGACATCGCCGCCGCCGACCGCGCGATCGGCGAGCAGCTCGGCGTCCGCACGCTCGACGACCGCGAGCACTGGCTCGCGCTGTTCGCCGCCGGCGCGTTCGGTGAGGGCCGGCGCCGGCTCTGGATCTGGGAGCCGCACGAGCCGGGCCCCGTCCCGGACGCCGTGCGCTACGACCCGGCGCGCGTGCAGCCGGTGCGGCCCGCCGTCGTGCCGCCGCGGCCGCCGCGGCGCAGCTTCGCCGAGCGCGTGCGCGGCCGCCTGCGCCGCGAGGCGCGGATCGCCGCCGAGGTCGTCCGCATCCGCGCCCTCCGACTGGGGATCCGTACGAGCCGGCAACCCTGACGGACGGTCTAGAGGCATGACTACCCGATGGTCGTGCCCGGACCCTGCCGCCGCCGCTCGCCCGGACATACGCTCGCCTTTCATGAGCACGCCCTCCAAGACCCGGCCGCCGGCCGCCCGCAAGCTCGTCGACGTCTCGCCCACGGACCCCAGGCAGCGCGCCTGGCGCACGCCGCCGGTCCAGGGCCGGCTCGTCATCGGGCCCGAGGGCCCGACGACGATCGTGCACGTCGTCGGAGCGCGCCCGAACTTCGTCAAGATGGCGCCGATCGTCGCCGCGCTCGAGCGGCGCGGGATGTTCCGCCAGGTGATCGTCCACACCGGCCAGCACTACGACCCCGCGCTCTCTGAGGACATCCTCGCCGACCTCGGCTTCCCCGCCTGCGACCGCTGCGCTCGGCGTCGGCTCCGGCCCGCACGGCGAGCAGACCGCCAAGGTCCTCGCCGGCTTCGAGCAGGTGCTGCTCGAAGAGCGCCCGATCGCCGTCGTGGTGGCCGGCGACGTCAACTCCACGCTCGCGTGCGCGCTCGCCGCCGCCAAGCTGGGCATCTCCGTCGCGCACGTCGAGGCCGGCCTGCGCTCCGGCGACTGGAGCATGCCCGAGGAGATCAACCGCGTGCTGACCGACCGCCTCTCCGACGTGCTGTTCACGCACAGCCCGGAGGCCGCCGAGAACCTCTCGCGCGAGGGCATCGGCGAGGGCGGCGTCTACTACGTCGGCAACACGATGATCGACTCGCTGCGGCGCTTCGAGCGGCGCGCGCGCGAGCGCGCGGTGTGGGCCGCGTGCGGCGTCCGCGAGCGGTCCTACGTGCTCGTCACCCTGCACCGGCCCTCCAACGTCGACGACCCCGAGCGCCTCGACCAGATCGTGGCGCAGCTCCTGGGCCTGGCGAGGCGCCACCCGGTGATCTTCCCGATCCACCCGCGCACCCGCGCGCGGCTCGCCGCCACCGGCGCGCTCGAGCGCCTCGAGGCGGCCGGCGCGCGCTGCCTCGAGCCGCAGGGCTACCTCGACTTCCTCTCGCTCGAGGCGGGCGCCGGCGCGATCCTCACCGACTCGGGCGGCGTGCAGGAGGAGGCGTCCGCGCTCGGCATCGCCTGCTTCACGCTGCGGCCGAACACCGAGCGGCCCGTCACGCTCACGCACGGCACGAACGTGCTGCTCGGCGACGACCCCGCCGAGATCGCCGCCGTCAAGCCGTCGGTCGTGGCGCCCGACCCCCTGCGCGATCCCGCTGTGGGACGGCAAGGCGGCGCGAGCGCGTCGGCCGACGTGCTCGTCGCGAACTACTCGCTCTGCCGCTACCTCGCGGGCCGCCTCGGCGTCATGACCGCCGCCGGCCGCGTCAACGTGCTCGGGTGCGAGCTCGACGCGCTCACGATGGACCAGACCGTCGCGCGCTGCGACGCAGCTGATCGAGCGAGGGCGGCTTCGCGCAGCACATGGCGATCAACGCCGCGAAGCTCGTCACGCTCGCGCGAGGACGACCGAGCTGCGCGCGATCGTCAACCGCTGCGAGCTCATCAACGCCGACGGCCAGTCCGTCGTGTGGGCCTCGAAGGTCCTGCGGCGCGCCGCTGCCCGAGCGCGTGGCCGGCATCGACCTGATGCAGCGACTCGTCGAGCTCGCGGCCGCGCGCGGCTACCCGGTCTACGTGCTCGGCGCGCGCGCCGAGGTGCTCGAGCGCGCGGTCGCGCTCCTGCAGCGAGCGCTATCCCGCGCTCCGGATCGCGGGCTACCGCGACGGCTACTTCGCCGACGAGGAGATCCCCGAGGTGTGCGACGACGATCCGCGCCTCCGGGGCGAAGATCCTCTTCGTCGCGATGAGCTCGCCGCGCAAGGAGTACTTCCTCGGCGAGCACGGGCCGCGCCTCGGCGTGCCGCTCGTCATGGGCGTCGGCGGCGCCATCGACGTCGTCGCCGGCGTCACCCGGCGGGCGCCCGTGCTGTGGCAGCGGCTCGGGCTCGAGTGGCTGTACCGGCTGCTGCAGGAGCCGCGCCGGATGTTCGCGCCGCTACGCGCGTACGAACACGCGCTTCCTCTGGTTCGTGGCCCGCGAGTGGCTGCGGATCAGCCCGCGCGGCGCCTGAAGACTGGCCGAAGGTCGCGTAGAGAACGGGGTCCGATCGACCCGAGAATGGCGTGATGCTCGGTCGCGTCCTGCTTGCCGTGTGCGCCCTCGCAGTCCTGGCGCTCGGCGGCGCGCCGGGGGTCGCGTCGGCCGCCGCACCCGGCCTCGTCGCCGCCTACGGCTTCGAGGAGTCGTCGGGGACCTCGGCGCTCGACGCCTCGGGCCAGGGCAACGCCGGATCGCTCGTCAACGGGACGGCGCGCACCACGCAGGGACGCTTCGGCTCGGCGCTGTCGTTCGACGGCACGAACGACTCCGTGCTCGTGTCGGACGCGTCCTCGCTGAACCCCAGCACGGGGATGACGCTCGAGGCGTGGGTCAACCCGGTCGCCACCGACGGCTGGCGCACGGTCGTGCTCAAGGAGCGCAACAGCGACCTCTCCTACGCGCTCTACGGCTCGGGCGAGGGGGTCCCGGCGGGCTCGATCACCCGCAGCGGCGTCGGCGGCTACACCGAGGCGTTCGGCCCGGCGCCGCTCGTCGCCGGCTCCTGGACCCACCTGGCCGCCACCTACGACGGCGCCACCGTGCGGCTCTACGCCGACGGCCAGCAGATCGCCACGCGCGCCGGCGCGGGCACGCTCGGCAGCGGCGCCGGCAACCTCCGGATCGGCGGCAACTCGGTGTGGGGCGAGTGGTTCCGCGGCATCATCGACGAGGTCCGCGTCTACAACCGCGCGCTGCCCCAGAGCGAGATCCAGGCCGACATGGCGGCCTCGGTGGGCGGCGGCGACCCGACCCCGCCGCCGCCGGGCCCGGAGCAGGTGGGGAGCTGGACGCCGCCGGCCGACTGGCCGCTCGTCGCGGTCCACGGCGCGATGCTCTCCAACGGCAAGGTCGCGCTGTGGGATGGCTTCGGCGCCGCGATGCGCTCCGAGCGCATATGGGACCCCGCCACCGGGGCGTTCCAGCCCGTGCCGTCGGACAAGAACCTCTTCTGCGCCGGGCACGTGCTGCTGCCCGACGGCCGCCTGTTCGTCGCCGGCGGACACGTCATCGCCTACGAGGGCATCCGCGACACCGGGCTGCTGAACCCGCTCACGGGCTCGTGGACGGCCGGGCCGATGATGGCGAGGGCGCGCTGGTACCCGACGACGACGACGCTGCCCGACGGCAAGCGTCCTGATCGTCTCCGGCGACGGCATCCGCCGCGGCGGGCCGTACGAGCCGTTCTACGCGCCGTCGGACACCGACCCCCGGAGATCTACGACCCGGCGACGAACACGATCCGCTCGCTCCCCAGCGCGGGCCGCGAGATGCCGCTGTACCCGTTCATGTTCGTCACCCCCGACGGGCGCGTCGTCGACGCCGGCCCCGACAAGACGACGCGCATCCTCGACGTCAGACCGGGCCAGTGGTCGACGCTGCGCCAACCAGTCGCCGATCGACGGCCACAGCGGCGGTCATGTACCGGCCCGGGAAGATCCTCAAGACCGGCACGTGGGCGGACCCGGACTTCCGTCGACGTACCGATCGACCAACCGCGCCGCGGCGCTCGACATGACCCAGACCGTCCCGAAGTGGCGCGAGATCGCGCCGATGAAGTGGGAGCGCACGTTCCACACGCTGACCGTGCTCCCGGACGGCGACGTGCTCGCGCTCGGCGGCCAGCGCGGCTCCAACGGCAACGACGTCGACGTCGACCGCGGTGCTCGAGCCCGAGATCTGGAGCCCCGCCACCGACACGTGGACGCCGATGGCCCGCAGCGTGCGCCCGCGCGGCTACCACAACACCTCGCTGCTGCTGCCCGACGGCCGCATCCTGCTGGCCGGCAGCGGCCGCCTCGACGGCTCGATGATGCGCGACGAGACGACCGCCGAGATCTTCTCGCCGCCGTACCTCCACAAGGGTCCGCGCCCGACGATCACGCTGGCGCCGACCGACCTCAACTACGGCCAGCAGTTCACGGTCGAGACGCCCGACGCGGCGCGGATCGAGAAGGTCAGCCTCGTGCGCACGGGCGCGGTCACGCACGGGCTCAACATGGACCAGCGCTACCAGGAGCTCAACTTCACGCGCCAGAACGGGCGCCTGACGATCGAGGGCCCGCCGAACGCCAACCTCGCCCCGCCCGGCGTCTACTACGTCTTCCTCGTCGACGACAAGGGCGTGCCGTCGAAGGCCGCCATGCTGCCGCTGGCCCCGGTGGCGGGCAGGCGCCCGACACGTCGGCGCCGTCGGCGCCGGGTGGCGTCGCGGCGACGGACGGCCAGGGCCGCGTGTCGGTGCAGTGGGACGCGTCGACCGACAACGTGGGCGTCACCGCGCTACACGGTGCACCGCTCGACGACGGCCGGGTTCACGCCGGCGGACGCGAACCGCGTGGCCACGGTGACGTCGGGGACGACGCTCGTGCGACTCGCCGCTGGCAGCCGGGACCTACTGCTACCGCGTGGTGGCCGAGGACGCGGCCGGCAACGCGGTCGGCCGGCTCGGCCGAGGCGTCCGGCGCGTCGCTGCCGGATTCGACGGCGCCGTCGGCGTCGGTGAGCTCGCCGGCGGGCGGGGCGACCGTGAGCGGCTCGGTCGTCGGTCGGCGCGAGCGCGTCGGACGACGTGGGCGTGGCCGGCGTGCAGTTCCAGCTCGACGGCGCCGACCTCGGCGTCGGAGGACACGAGCGCGCCGTACTCGGTCACGTGGGACACGACGGCGGCGACGGCTGGGCCGCACGCGCTGACCGCGGTCGCGCGGGACGCGGCGGGCAACCGGACGACCTCGGCCGCGGTGTCGGTGACGGTCGACAACTCGGTGCCGGCGGGTCCGGCGCCGGTGGCCGCCTACGACTTCGAGGAGGCGTCCGGCGGCTCGGTGACGGACGTCACCGGCAAGGGCCACACGGGCACGATCCGCGAGGCGATCGCGCACGACGACGGGCAAGAACGGTCGCGCGCTTGCGGTTCGACGGCGTCAACGACTGGGTGTCGATCGCCGACGCCGACGATCTCGACCTGACGACGGGGATGACGCTCGAGGCGTGGGTGAACCCGACGAACGCCACGGGCTGGCGCACGGCGATCCTGAAGGCGCGGCCGGGCGATCTGTCCTACGCGCTCTACAGCGGCGGGGCGACGAACCCGAACACGAGCATCACCACGACGGGCACGTCGGCGTACACCGAGGCGGTCGGCCCCACGGCGATGACGGCGAACACGTGGACCCACCTCGCGGCGCACGTACGACGGCAGCGTGCTGCGCCTGTTCCGAGGAGGCGCGCAGATCGCGACGGCGTCGCGGGCGGGGTCGATCACGGTCGGCACCGGCGCGCTCTACCTGGGCGGCAACAACGTGTGGGCGGAGTGGTTCGCGGGCCAGATGGACGACGTCCGCGTCTACGACAAGGCGCTGACCGCCGCACAGATCACGACCGACATGAACACCCCGGTCGGTGGCGCGCCGCCGCCGCCGCCCGCGGACACGTCGGCGCCGTCGGTGCCGGGCGGCGTGACGGCGACGGACGGCCAGGGTCGCGTGGCGCTGGGGTGGAACGCGTCGACGGACAACGTCGGGGTCACGCGGTACACCGTGCATCGGTCGGCGACGGCCGGGTTCACGCCGTCGGCGGCGAACCGCGTAGCGACGGTCACCGGGACGTCGTGGACCGACACGCCGCTGGCGGTGGGGACCTATCGCTACCGGGTGGTGGCCGAGGACGCGGCCGGGAACGCGAGCGCGCGGCTCCGCCGAGGCGGCAGGCGTCGTCGCTGCCGGACTCCACGGCGCCGTCGGTGTCGGTGAGCTCGCCGGCGGGCGGGGCGACCGTGAGCGGGTCGGTCTCCGTCGGCGCGAGCGCGTCGGACGACGTCGGGGTGGCCGGCGTGCAGTTCCGGCTCGACGGCGTGGATCTGGGCGCCGAAGACACGAGCGCGCCGTACTCGGTGACGTGGGACACGACGGCGGCGTCGGCGGGGCCGCACTCGCTGACCGCGGTCGCGCACGACGCCGCGGGCAACCGCACGACGGCGACGGCGGTGCCGGTGACGGTCGACAACAGCGTTCCGGCAGGCCCGGTGCCGGTGGCCGCGTACAACTTCGAGGAGGCGTCCGGGACGTCGGTGACGGACGTCACGGGGAAGGGCCACACGGGCACGATCCGCGAGGCCGTGCGCACGACGACGGGCAAGAACGGTCGCGCCTTGCGGTTCGACGGCGTCAACGACTGGGTGCAGATCGGGGATGCCAACGATCTCGACCTGACGACGGGGATGACGCTCGAGGCGTGGGTGAACCCGTCGAACGTGACGGGCTGGCGCACCGCGATCTTGAAGGCGCGGCCGGGCGATCTGTCCTACGCGCTCTACAGCGGCGGGGCGACGAACCCGAACACGAGCATCACCACGACGGGCACCTCGGCGTACACCGAGGCGGTCGGCCCCACGGCGATGACGGCGAACACCTGGACCCATCTCGCGGCGACGTACGACGGCAGCGTGCTGCGCCTGTTCCGCGAACGGCGACGCAGGTCGCGACGGCGACCCGCGCGGGGTCGATCACCGTCGGCACCGGCGCGCTCTATCTCGGCGGCAACAACGTGTGGGCGGAGTGGTTCGCGGGCCAGATGGACGACGTCCGCGTCTACGACAAGGCGCTCACCGCCGCCCAGATCCAGACCGACATGAACACGCCGGTCGCCGCCGGCTGAGCCGGGCTAGCGGGCGAGCACGGAGCGCAGCGCGAGGCGGTGGCCGCGCGCCATGCCGCGGCGCCGCGGCAGCGCGACGATCGCGTGGGTGACGGCCGAGAGCGCCAGCGCCGCGGCCTCGAGCCGGGCGGCGGCGCGACCGTAGTGCAGGCTTGCGTAGCGCACCCGGCTGCGGGCGTGGATGGCCAGGAGCTCGGCGCGCGGCGCCGAGCTGCCCTCCTGATGGCGGGCGACGGCCGCCGGCTCGTAGCGCACGCCGTGGCCCGCGCGCGGCGAGGCGCACGCACAGGTCCGTGTCCTCGCAGTAGAGGAAGAAGCCGTCGTCGAAGCCGCCGATCGCCTCGAAGGCGCTGCGCCGGACGAGCAGGCAGGCGCCCGACAGCCAGCCGGGCGCCCCGGGACGCTCGTAGGCGCCCGGGTCGCGCACCAGCTCGTCGGTCCAGCTCGCGCGCGGGAGCACGCGATGCAGGAACAGCGCCTGCGCCAGCGTGGAGCGGACCCGCGGCGCGTGCCGCTGCGTGAACAGCAGCTCGCCCTCGCCGCCGAGGATGCGCGGGCCGACGACTCCGACCGTCGGATCGCGATCGAGCACGGCGGCGAGCGCGCGCAGGTCCCCGGGCGAGAGGATCGCGTCGGGGTTCAGGAAGAGGATGTGGTCGGCCTCGCCGGCGGCGGCGCCGAGGTTGCAGCCGAACGAGAAGCCGCCGTTGCGGCCGGCCTCGATCACCCGCACGGGCAGGTCGGCGACCGTCTCGTGCGCGCGGTCCGGCGAGGCGTTGTCGACGACCGTGACCGAGACGCCGGGCTCGTGGACCAGCGGCTCGACGCAGGCTCGCAGCGTGTCGCGCGCTCCCGTAGGAGACGATGACGACGTCGACGCTCACGCGGCGAGCGAGGTCGCGGGCTGCGCGGCGCCGAACAGCTCCTGCCACTGGCCGAGCTCGAGCAGGCAGTAGAGCAGCCGCTTGTGGTCGGCGCGGCCGGAGCGGTGCGCGCGCACGAGCTCGCCGACGGTGCCGGGGTCGATGAGGCCGGACAGCTCGCCGCCGGCGGCGAAGCGCTGCTCGACCTCGGCGCCCAGCGAGTCGCGCAGCCAGTCGTCGTAGGGGGTCGAGAAGCCGCGCTTGGGCCGGCCGAGGATCTCGCCGGGGACGACGTGCCCGAGCGCCTTGCGGTGCAGCCACTTGCGCTTCAGGCCGCGCAGGCGCATCCTCGACGGGATCCGCTCGACGAAGCGCATCAGCTCGACGTCGAGGAACGGGACGCGCTGCTCGAGGCCGTGCGCCATCGACATCTTGTCGCCGTAGATCAGCAGCCCATCGGGCAGGAAGAGATGCGTGTCGAGGTAGAGCGCGCGCTCGAGCACGTCGCGGTCCGGCACGTCGGCGAGCACCGCCTCGGCGAGCGAGCGCCGCTCGGCGGCCGCCTCGACGCCCGCGGCGCCCGTGAGCGCCTGCCGCAGCTCGGGCGGCGCGATGTCGAAGACCGCGAGCAGCCGGTCGGTCGCGTCGCCGGCGCCGAACAGGCGGGCGGCGCGCTTGGCACGCTCGTTGCGGGGAAGCGCGGCCGCGGCGCTGCGCAGCGGGCCGCTGAGCAGGGCCGGCGCGCCGGCGGCGAGGCCGAGCATCGCGGCCGCCTGGTGGCGCTGGTAGCCGCCGAGCGGCTCGTCGGCGCCCTGGCCTGAGAGGACGACCTTGACGGATTGCGAGGTGAACTCGCTGAGCGCGAGCAGCGCCGGGGCGGAGGGGATCCCGCACGGCTCCTCGAGCCGCGCGATGCATGTGCGCAGCTGCTCGCGGAAGTCGGTGGAGGTCATGTCGACGCTGGAGTGCCGGGTCCCGATCGCGCGCGAGCTGGCGGCGGCCTCCGCCCGCTCGTCGAGCGCGCTGCCGTGTCCCGGGAATCCGACCGTGAAGGTGCGCGGCGGCGCGCCGTCGATGCTCGCCATCGCGGCCGCGATGCCGGCGGAGTCGATCCCGCCGCTGAGGAAGCAGCCGTAGGGGACGTCGGACATCATCTGGCGCCCGACGGCCGCGACGAAGCGCTCGGCGAGCGCCTCGGCGAGCTCGTCCGCCGACGCGCCGGCGATCGTCGCCCCTGGCCGCTCGCGGTAGCTCCAAACGTGCGCCGGGCTGCCCGGCTCGGCGACGAGCACGGAGGCGGCGGCCAGCTTGGACACGCCGGCGAAGAGGGTGCGCGGCGCCGGCACGAAGCGCCAGGCGAGGAAGTGGTCGAGCGCGACGGGGTCGATGTCGCTGGAGCCGAACCCGGCGGCCAGCAGCGCGCCGACCTCGGAAGCCACGGCGACGCGGCGGCCCGTCTGGGTCCAGTAGAGCGGCTTGACGCCGAACGGGTCGCGGGCCGCGACCAGCCGCCGGCGCCGGTCGTCCCACAGCGCGAACGCGAAGATGCCGTTGAGGCGGCGCACGCACTCGGGGCCCTCCTCCTCGTAGAGGTGGAGGATCACCTCGCAGTCCGAGCCGGTCGCGAAGACGTGCCCGCGGGCCTCGAGCCCGGCGCGGAGGTCGCGGTGGTTGTAGATCTCGCCGTTGGCGACGAGCGTCACCCGCCCGTCCTCCGAGACGAGCGGCTGGTCACCGCCGGCGACGTCGATGATCGCCAGGCGGGTGTGGACGAGCACGGCCGGGCCGACCCGGCGCGAGTCCTCCCCGTCTGGGCCGCGATGGCGCAGGGCGCGCGTCATCGCCGCCGCCGCGGCGGGCGCCGGCCCCGCGCCAGGATCGAGGATCGCACCGATGCCGCACACGTCCACGATCATGGTGCGTGCAGCGGGTCGTCGCCCTGGCTGATCGGTCAGGTCGGGGCCTCCGAAGCCGCCGTAGCATCGGGCCGTGCGCTACGCACTCGTGACCCCCGCCCGCGACGAGCGGCAGAACCTCGAGCGGCTCGCGGACGCGATCCGCGCGCAGACGCTCCCGCCCGCCTACTGGGTGGTCGTCGACGACGACTCCGAGGACGGTACCCGCGAGTTCGCCGAGCGGCTCGGCGACGCCTACGTGCGCGTCATCGGCAGCGCCCAGTCCGGCGGGCAGCTCAGCGACGGCCGCCGTCAGGGCCGCGACCTGATCGCGTTCTGCCGCGGCGTGCGCTCGCTCCCCGAGCGCGTCGACGTCGTGATCAAGGTCGACGCCGACCTCAGCTTCGAGCCCGACTACTTCGCGCGCCTGATCGGCGCCTTCGAGGACGATCCCGGGCTCGGTATGGCCGGTGGCACCTGCATCGAGCCCCAGGACGGCGAGTGGGTCCGGCGCAGGATCGTGCCGACCGCGGTCTGGGGCGCCTCGCGCGCCTACCGCTGGGAGTGCCTCGACGACGTGCTCGCGCTCGCCCCGACGGTCGGCTGGGACGGGATCGACGAGATCAAGGTCCAGCAGCGCGGCTACCGCACGCGGACCCTGCTCGACCTGCCCTTCCGCCACCACCGCCCGGAGGGCCAGCGCGAGGCCGCCCGGGTCAACGCACACATCCTTTCGGGGCGCGCGGCCTGGTACATGGGCTACCGCCCGAGCTACCTCGTCCTGCGCGCGCTCTACCGCGCGCGGCACGACTGGGCGGCCCTCGGCCTCGTGTGGGGCTACGCCGCCGCCGGCCTCAGCCGCAGCCCTCGCTGCCCCGAGCCCGGGGTCATCCCGGCGCTGCGCGAGCGCCAGCGCCTCTCCGTCGCCCTGCGCGGCGGCGCGCCCGAGTAAGCGTCCGCGGGACCGGCGCTCGGCGCTCAGCGTTCGGTCAGGTCGGTCCGCCTGGCCACGATCCCCAGCCCGACCATCGCGAACATCAGCAGCGTCGCCTGCGGGAACGCGAACGCGTCGTAGGTGAACATGCCGACCGCGAAGCCGAGGATGCTCGCGGCGAGCCCGGCCAGCAGCCAGCCGTGGTCGGACGCGTCGCGGATCGCGGAGCGCGCGAGCAGGCGGAAGTTCCTGGCGAAGAACCACCCCCACGCGAGCACGCCGAGCCACCCGGCCTCGAGCAGGATCCCCAGCCACTGGTTGTCGAGGATCCGCCGCGTCTTCTGCTGGTCGAGCCGCTCGGGCACGCGCGTGCCCCAGCCCTGGCCGAAGAACGGCGTCCGCTTGGCCTCCTCGAGGCCCGGGCCGAGGTCGGAGATGCGGTTGCTGGCGTCGCCGCCGGGGTTCGAGGACTGCTCGGCGACGAGCCCGCCGGCGGGGAAGAACGAGGCCTTGAGCGTCCCCAGCGTCGCGGGCACCGCGAGGTTCACAGCGACGAGGAAGGGCGGGACCATCCACCAGAAGCGCTTGAGCGCCGCCGGCTTCAGGCAGACGAGCACGATCACCTCGACGAGCAGCATCATCACGGCGGTGCGGGCCACGGTGGCCAGCGCGGCGATCGCGGTGATCCCCAGCGCGGCCCACCACCACTTGCTGCGCGTCCGCCAGGCGACGTACAGCCCGGGGGGCAGCAGCAACACGAGCGCGGCGCCCAGGGCGAGCGGGTGCTGCGCCGAGCCGTAGACGCGGAAGCCGCTGCCGCGCGACTGCAGCCCCGACGGCACGCCCGACGGATCGAAGACGAAGACGGGGATGACCTGGTGGAGGTGGTCGAAGACGTTCGACCCGGTCTTGTTCTCGATCAGCGTCGAGAGGCCGACGAACGCTCCGGCGCCGACGAGGATCTTGAGGACGCGGTCGAGGTCGACGCGCGTGCGGATCGTGCTGCCGATCAGCAGCATCACGATCAGGAAGCTGGTGAAGAACGAGAGCTTGAACAGCACGTCCTGGCCGACGCCGCGCGCGTGGATCGTCTCCAGGTTGACGGCGACGGAGCACGCGAGCACGAGGCCGATCGCCAGCAACGGGCCGACCAGGCCGGTGCGGGGAAGCCGGATGACGTCGGGTTCGGCGAGCAGCGACGCGATCCAGACGACGGCGACGAGCAGCACGACGAGGCGGTACGGCTCGAGCTGGAACGGCAGCGTGATCGGCAGGCTGTAGCGCGCGATCGGCACCAGCAGGATCACGAGGATGATCGCCGACACCATCACGTGCCAGCGGGTGAAGAAGCGGAACGTCGCGAGCCCGACGAGCGCCACGCAGACGCCGCCCAGCAGGTACGCGGGCTTGACGTCGAGCGCGGCCGCGGCCACGAGGGCGACGGCGAGGGCGGCGGACGCGAACCACCAGCGGCGGGGGAGCTCGGGCTCGGGGAGCGGCTCGGGAAGCGCGGCGGCTGCGCGCATGGCCGCTAGCTCGCCTGTCGGGACGGCGTGCGGCTCGGGCCCTGGTGGGCCGCGGGCCACACCTCCTCGAGCAGCGGCGGCTCGCCCTCGGGCTCGTCGCGGCGGCCGGCGGCGGCTCCGCCTCCGCCGGAGGTGCGGAGGTTCTCGAGGCAGTAGGCGAGGGCCACGGCGCCGACCATGGCGAGCAGGAAGGCGACGATCGCGGGCGTCTTGGAGCGCCCGACCAGCACCTTGGCCCGGCTCGGCGGGTTCAGGACCTCGAGCCGCACGCGGTTGTCGGACGGGATGTCGCTACGGCGCTGCTCGGTCTCCAGGAAGTTGCGCAGCGCGGCGACCGCCGCGGAGTTGAGCGCCTTCGCGCGGGCGGCGTCGGGGGCGTTGGTCTCCACCTTGAGGATCGGCAGGGTCTCGGCGGAGGTCACCGCGGTCACCGGCGTCACCGTGACCTGCCTGGCCTTCGGGCGGGGCCGGATGAGCGCGCGCACGCGGTCGCTCTGGGCGATGTAGGAGTAGACGATCGCGAGGTTGGAGAAGCGCCCCGGGTCGGCGAACGGCGTGCCGTTCTTCGCCGGCGTGCCCTCCGGCTGCTCGGGCGTTGCCGGGATCGCCGGGCGCGAGCCGTCCTCGAGCACGACGCGGCCCTCGGGGAAGCCCTTCTGCGTCACGAACAGGGTCGATTCGCTCGAGTAGGTCTGCTGCGCGCGCCAGTGGATGCCGGTCGTCGTGACCTTCGCGACGGCGAGGACCGCGAACGTGATCCCGAGCAGGAGCCCGGTCACGACGAGGACGCGATAGCGCCAGAGGATCGTGGCGTGCTGGCGGAGGGCCATCGTCCTCGATCCTAGGTTCGGGTGGGGGCCGATTGCGAGGGGCGGGCCTGGACGATGGGCCAGGGACGGTCCAGGGTGGCGTCGAGCAGCTCGGCGGCGCGGCGCGCCATCGACTCCCAGCTGAGGCCCGCCATCCGCTCGAGCCCGCGCGCTCCGCGCTCGGCGCTCCCCTGGGGGTCGGCGCAGGCTCGGTGGAGGGCCTCGATGAATGAGTTGTGGTCGTTCGCGGCGAATAGCCACGCGGCCTCGTCCCCGCCGGTCAGGGCCTCGTAGGTCGGGACCGCGGCGGTCAGAGGGGCCACGCCCATCGACATCGCGAGCAGGAGCACGGCCGAGGTGCCGCCGTCCTGGCGCGGGCAGACGGCGACGTCGGTGGCGGCAAACAGCTCGCTCACGCGCTCGTCCGGGATGAACTCCAGCAGCGCCTTCACGCGGTCGTCCTCGGCGGCGGCCGCCTCGACGGCCGCGCCCGCGCCCTCGTCCATGACCAGGCCGGCGACCACCAGCATCGCGTCGGGCAGGGCGGCCGCGCGGAAGGCGTCGACGAACCACTCGATGCGCTTGTAGGCGCTGAGGTGCCCGAAGAGGAGGAAGACGGTCGTGTCGGGGCCGGCGCCGAGCTCGTCGCGGACGTCCGCGCGCAAGCGCCCCTCGGGGTAGGCGCCGACGTAGGACGAGTGGGGCACCACCGCGACCTTCTTCGCGGCGTCACCGAGCTCGGCGACGGCCCGCTCGGCGGTCTGCTCGTCGTTGGCCATCAGGACGCGCGACGCGCGCGCCAGCGAGCCGAGGGCCACGCGGTCGACGCGATCGCCCCCGCCGTTGAGCGGGAAGACCTCGTGGACGGTCCAGGCGATCCGGTAGCCGAGCGCCCGCGCCGCGGCGAGCCGGGCGACGAACAGCGCGACCTTCAGCCAGGTCAGCGGTCCGCGCGGGCTCGGGTAGTGGCGGTACCACGCCTCGGGCCAGTGGAAGTGCAGGACGCGGGCGCGGCCGCGGTTGCGCGCCAGCCAGCCGGCCTTGAAGTGGCCGGGCACGACCGCGTAGCCGTGCTCGCCGAGGGCGTCGTAGAGCATCCGCTGGAAGCAGTTCGCCTCGAGCACGGGTGGGAAGGAGACGACGCCGATCGGGTCCGTCCGGGACATGAGGCGACCATAGGGCCGGCGGCGCCGGAGCCCCCTGGACGATCAGCCAGGGTCGGGCCGGTCAGCCGACGACGACGTCGATCAGGTAGCTGCTCGAGCGCCAGGAGCCGGTCGGGAAGGTCCCGGCGGCCGGCGCGAACACGCCGTTGTTGCCATCGGCGACGCTGACCAGCGGGCCGCGCGCGATCGGCTCGGCGAGCGCGTCCGCGGTCATGCCGAAGTAGTCGTTGAAGCTGACCGAGGCGACGTACGTCTGGCCGGGGGCCAGCGAGACGGGCGAGCTGAAGGACTGCTGCTGCCAGCCCGAGCCGGTCTCGCCGGAGAACGTCGTCTGGGCGACGAGGTTGCCGTCGGCGGTCCACAGGCGGCCGACGTGCGTGCCGGCCTCGTCCGGGTCCTTGTGGAAGCGGATGGCGTTCAGCGTGGTCGGCGCGGTGACCCGGAACTTGAGGCCGAGCTCGTAGCTCCAGTCCCCCGCGCCGCGGCCGTCGGCGACGTCGAGGTGCTCGGTGGCGGGCGCGGTCGAGGGCGAGAAGAACGAGCACGGACACGCCTGCGTGGTGAAACTCCACGTGACCTGGGCGGCGAGCGGCACGCCGGCGGCGCTCTCGATCTCCGTCGTGAGCCGCGCCGTGTAGGTGGCGCCGCCGGCGAGCGGGGACGTCGGCGTGAGCACCGCGCTGCGGGTGGCGGCGTCGTAGCTCGCGGCAGCCGCGACGGCTCCGGAGGGCCCGGTGAGCGTGAACGTGCCGCCGGTCACCGTGGCGGGGTCGAGGTCCTGGTCGAAGCGGGCGGTGATCGCGCCGGCCACCCCGGCGCCGGTGCCGCCGTCCGCGGGCGTCGTCGCCGCGACGGCGGGCGCGGCGGCGCCGGCGGTCACGAACGTCCACGTGTACGCGCTCGGCATCGGGGTGTCGTCGTCGGAGCGGATCGCGGTCGAGAGTCGGGCCGTGTAGGTGGTGTTCGCGCGCAGCGACGCGTTCGGGCGCAGCCGCGCCGTGCCGGTGTCGGCGTCGTAGGACACCGTCGCCGCGGTGTCGGAAGACGCGCCGGCGGCGCGCAGCGTGAACGACTGCGCGGTCACCGTGCCCGGATCGAGCGGGACGTTGAACGCCGCCTCGATCGCCGTGGTGTCGAACGCGACGCCGGACGCCGCGTCGAGCGGGGTGGTGGAGACGACCTGCGGCACGTGGCGGGGCTCGCCCGGAAGCCGCACGACCGCGTCGACGAAGTACGCGCTCGAGCTCCAGCTCTGGCTCGGGAAGTTGCCCGCCTCGTCGTTGAAGACGCCGTTTGCGCCGCCGTCGGCGATCAGCGGCCCGGTGCTCAGCTGGCCGGCGAGACCGGAGCGCGTCATTCCGTAGCGCGTGTTGACGCCGACGGACACGGTGTACGTCGTGCCGGGCTGCAGCGTGACCGGGCCGGCCAGGCGCTGGCGCTGCCAGCCCGAGGCCGTCTCGCCGGTGAACGTGGCGCTCGCGATCTGGGTCCCGCTGCCGTTCCACACGCGCCCGACGTGCGCGCCCGTCTCGCTGGCGTCGCGCCAGTAGCGCAGCGCGACGAGCTCGGTCGGCTCGGTGACCCGCAGCTTCGTGCCGAGCTCGTAGTCGTGGAAGCCGCCGGGGCGGCCGTCGACGGTCGGCAGGCCGGTCGAGGCCGGCGCGTCCTGGTCGCCCCAGATCGAGCACGGGCAGCCGCCGGTCGTGAAGCTCCAGTTCAGCGCGCTCGCGAGCCGGCTGCCGTCGGCGCTGCGCAGGCTCGTCGAGATCGCGACGTCGTAGGTGCTGTGGAGCGCGAGCGAGGCAGCCGGCTTGAGGCGGACCGTGCTCGTCGCCGCGTCGTAGCTCAGCGCGCCCGCGATCGGGGTGCCGGAGGCGTTGCGCAGCTGCACGGTCTGCGCGTCGACCGAGTCGGGATCGAGCGCCCGGTCGAAGCGTACGCGTAGCGAGGCCGAGCCCGAGACCTCGGCGGCGCCGGGGGTGGGCGAGAACGAGACCGCGGCCGGGGCCGGCGGGGCCGAGAGCGCGGTCGTGAACGTCCACACGACGGGCGCCGAGAGCGACTGGTCGTCGAGGGCGCGGATCCCCGCCAGGCGGGCGGTGTAGGTCGCGCCCGGGCTGAGCGCGGCGGTCGGGATCAGCGAGACCAAGCGCGTCGCGGGGTTGTAGCTCAGCGCGGCCGCGACCGCCGGGCCGCCGGCGTCCTCGAGCGAGAACGTGCTCGCGGTCAGCGTGGCCGGGTCGAGCGCCTTGGACAGCTCGGCGCGCACGGCGGTCTCCGGCGACGCGGCCGTGACCAGCGGGCCCGGCGTGCGGCGCGTGACCGCGATTGGCACTCCGGTCTGGAAGGTCCACGACTCGGTGGCGGACTTGGCCGTCCCGTCGGCCGCGCGGACGCCGGTCGTGACCTCGGCGCGATAGGTCGACGTGGCGGCGAGCGAGGCGCTGGGCGTGAGCACGGCGGTGCGCGTGGCCGCCTCGTAGGTCAGCGCCGCGGGCACGGCCGCGCCGGCGGCGGTGCGGAGCGTGAAAGTCTCGTCGTCGAGCGTCGCCGGGTCGAGCGGGCGGTCGAAGCGGACGCGGACCGCGGCGTCGACGGGCACGGCGGTGGCGCCGCCGTCCGGCGTGCGCGCGTCGACCTCGGGCGGGGCGGTCGCCGCGGTCGTGAACGAGGCGGACACGCCGTCGGCGAGCCGCGACCCGTCGTCGGAGCGGATCGCGTTGGTCAGCCGCGCGGTGTAGGTGGTCGACAGCTCGAGCGAACCCACGGGGTCGAGCGTCACGGTGCGCGTGCCGGCGTCGTAGGCGACGCTCCCCGGGAAGCGCGAGCCGTCGGGCGCGGTCAGGTACACGGACTCGTCGTCGATCGTGGAGGCGTCCATGCGCACGTCGAACGTGGCGCGGACGTTCTCGCGCGGGCCGATACCGGCCGCGCCGTTGCTGGGGCTGAACTGGCTCACGTGCGGCGTCATCGGCGTGCCGGTGGGGTCGCGCACGACGGCGTCGACGAAGTACGAGCTGGCATTCCAGCTGTTGGTCGGGAAGCTGCCCGCGCTCGCGCCGAAGACGCCGTTGACCGAGCTCGTCACCGAGCTCAGCGGCCCGTTGACGAGCGGGTTGGCGAGCCCCTGCGGCGTGAACGCGAAGCGCGCGTTCATGCCGACCGAGACGACGTAGGTCTCGCCGGGATCGAGCGTCACCGGCTCGTCGAGCGCCTGGCGCTGCCAGCCGCTCGCGCCCTCGCGCCGGAACGTCGTCGAGGCGATCTGCGTGCCGGAGCTCGTCCACACGCGGCCGGTGTGGGAGCCGGTCTCGCCCGGATCGCGCCAGTAGCGCAGCGCGACGAGCTCCATCGGCGACGAGACGGTGATCTTCGTGCCCAGCTCGTAGGAGAACGGCCCGGCGCCCGAGCGGCCGTCGCGCACGTCGAGCCCGGTGTTCGTGGGCTGGGCCTCGCTCGACCACAGCGTGCAGGGGCAGCTCGCCGTGCGGAAGCTCCACACGACCGGCGTCGCGAGGCGGGCGCCGTCGGCGCCGCGCACGGCGGTGGTGAGCTCGGCGGTGTGCAGCCGGTCGAGCCCGAGCGGCGCCGACGGCGTCAGCGTCGCGGTGCGAGTGCCCGCGTTGTAGGTCACGCCGGCGGCGACGGCGGTGCCCGCCGGGTCCTTGACGACGAAGCTGCGGTCGTCGAGCGAGTCGGGCTCGATCGCGCGGTCGAACGTGACGCGGACGGTCGAGCGCGTGTCGACGTCGGTGGCGCCGCCGAGCGGCGTGCGCGAGGACACGGCGGGCGCGGGCGGCGGGGTCAGCGCGGTCGTGAACTGCCAGGTCACGGTGCCGCCGAGCGGCGAGCCGTCGGCCGCGCGGACGCCGGACAGCCGCGCCGTGTAAGTGGCAGCGTTGGCGAGCGGACCGTTCGGCATCAGCGACCCGACGCGGGTGGCGGCGTTGTAGCTGACCGTGGCGGGCACGGGATTGCCGCCCGAGTCGCGGAGCTGGAAGCTGGTCGTGTCGAGCGTGCTCGCGTCGACGAGGCGCGAGAACTCGGCCCGCACGGCGGTGTCCGGCGACGCTGCGCCCGCGTAGGGGCCGAGCGGGTCGGGCACGCGGCGCACGACGTCGAGCGTCGTGCCGGTGGTGAAGCTCCAGGTCACCTGCGCGGTCAGCGGCGTGTTGTCGTCGCCGCGGACCGCGGTCGTGACGCGGGCCGTGTACTGCGTCGTGCCCGCGAGCGGCGCGGTCGGCGTCAGCGTGGCGGTGCGCGTCGCGGCGTCATAGTCGATCGACCCCGGGATCGCCGTGCCGCTCGCGTTGCGGAGGCTGAAGCTGGCGGCGGTCAGGGTCGTGGGGTCGACCTGGCGGTCGAAACGGACCCGCACGGTGGTGTCGATCGGGACGTTGGTCGCACCGTCGGCGGGCGTCGTCGAGGCGACCTCGGGCGGCTCGCCGAGACCGGTGGTGAAGCTCCAGGTCCGGACGGCGCCGAGGGTCTCGCCGCTCCAGCTCTTGACGCCGGTGCCGACGCGCGCGGTGTAGAGCGTGAGCGCGTCGAGCTGCCCGGCGGGGTCGATCTTGCCGGTGAGCGAGTTCTCGTCCCACGTCACGGTCGCCTCGACGGCCTGGCCGCCGGGGCCGGTGAGCGTGAACTCGTCGCGGAGCGTGAACGGGTCGACCGAGCGGTCGAACGTCACGGTGGGGGACGCCTTGGTGGAGACGCCGACGGCGGCGCTCGCCGGGGTCGAGCCCGTGACCGACGGCGGGCCGGGCGGCTCGGTGACCATGCCCGCGGCCGGCGTGGCCGGCTGCACCTGCATGTCGGTGAGCAGGTTCAACGTGGCCTGCTGGATGATCGAGTTCGGCTCGCCGTTGCCGGTCTCGTTGCGCGCGAGCCCGGTGCTCCAGTTGTTCGTCCCGCTCGACCACACGAAGGCGCCGCTGGGCGCGCGGTAGCGGGTCACGTTCGACACCGCGGGACCGGAGGTGTAGACCCGGCCGGCGTCGGTGAGGAGGTTGCCGGACACGGGCGAGGAAGCGAGCGTGTCGAGCCCGGCCGGGCTGAAGCCGTTGTCGAAGCGCTGGTCCCACTCCCAGCCGATGAGCCGGCTGCCGACGTTGCGCGACGTGCCGGGGGCGAGGCTCGCGACCTCGGTGTGGCGCCAGAAGCGGTCGCGGCCCTCGGCCGCGGAGACCTTGATCGGGGCGAAGCCGGAGTCGCCGATGTACTGGACGCCCTGGAGCGCGTTCTCGGGCCGGTTCGCTCCCGCGGGATCGCGCCAGGTGCCCGTGTGGCTGCCGCTCGGGTCGACCGGGCCGCCGGCGGTCGTCTTGTAACAGACGAGCACGCGGTTGGCGACGCCGGTGGTGGCGCTCGTCTCGAGCCGCGTCTTCCAGTAGACGCCGTTGGCGCCGGGGAAGACGAGCGACACGCCGGCGTCGCGCGCGTCCTCGGCCGCCTCGCGCATCTCGCCGGTCCAGTACTCGTCGTGGATGCCGTTGACGACGGCCTTGGCGTCGCGGAGGCGCGCGGGGTGTGCCTGCACGTCAGTGTCGGTGACGTAGCCGACGTCGTAGCCCTGGCGCTCGAGCCAGCTCAGCAGCGGGAGGTCGGTCCGGCCGTACCAGTCGCTGTACCAGTCGAGGGCCGAGCGCGACTGGACGTAGGGCCGGTCGAAGGAGACCTCGACCGCGCGCTTCCCACCGCTGATCGTGTTGGCGCCCTCGCTGAAGGAGTCGTAGAGCGACTTGCCGCCGTAGAAGTTGTAGGCCTGGTAGGTGCTGACCGGGAGCTTGTAGAGCAGGTCCGGGTCCGCGCCGTCGTCGCGCACGACGAGCGGGACCTCGTTCTCGAAGCCGTTGTCCTCGCGGACGAACTTGACCATGTAGACGCCGGTCGGCCAGGCTGTCGTCGTCGTCAGCGTGGCGGACGTCGACCAGTTCGAGCAGTCGGTCATGCCGGTCTCGGCGTTGTTGTGGCACGCCGGTTGGTCGGTCCCGGTGAGGCCCGGGATCGTCGTCATGAGCCGACCCTGCTCGCCGTCGTACCAGCCGTTGCGGTAGACCTCGATGCGTACCGGCGGGGCGGCGCCGGCGCCGACGTCGGCCTTGAAGTTGACGCTCTGGCCGGCCTCGATGCTCGTCGCGGTCGCGAAGCCCTCGATGCCGTCGTCCTCGACGGGGACGATGAAGCCGCCCGTCCAGTTGCGAGTGCCGGGCATGCAGTTCTCGCGCACGATCGGCTGCGACGAGCCGCACGCGGCGCTGACCGACTTGGCGCCGCTGACGTTCGACAGCGGCGACTGGCCGCCGCCGTCGACGGCGCGCACGGCGTAGTACGCGGTGTCGCCGGCGTCGACCGAGCTGTCGGTGAACGTCGTGGTGGAGCCGCCGGGCGAGCCCACCAGCGTGCTCACGGATTCGGGCGACGAGCCGCGGTAGACGCGGTAGCCCGTGGCGCCGCCGACGGCGTCCCAGGCGACCACGATGCGGTCGTCTAGCGAGACGGCGGTCAGGCCGGCGGGAGCGGTGGAGGCTCCCTGGACGCTGGCGCCGCCCGGAAGGGCGAGGATGGTCAGTGTCGCCAGTACCAGGCAGGCCGCCACCGAGGACGGTCTGCGAAACCCAGGGGGGCGAGCACGCGTCACCGGCCGATCGTAGGGATGTGAAAGGCCGCTTCCCACGGCCAGATCGAAGGACTAGACCAATGGCCAGAGGCGACCTAGCCGGTCGCCATGGACGCCGTGGCGGGGCTCTTCCATGATGCCGCCATGAGCCACGAACCCAATGCTCCGCGGTCACTGCCCCGCCGCGACGATGCCCCCATGCCCCCGGTGAAGATCGCCGGGGTGGGCCTCGGCTACTGGGGGCCGAACCTCGCCCGCGCCTGGAGCACCAATCCGGAGACGGAGCTCACCTGGCTCTGCGACCTCGACGCCGGCCGGCTCGAGCGCGCGGCGCGCCAGCACCCCGACACGCGCATGACCCGCGATCTCGACGAGGTGCTCGCCGACCCCGAGGTCGAGGCCGTCGCGATCGCCACCGGCGCCAACTCGCACCGCCCGCTCGCCGAGCGCGCCCTCGAGGCCGGCAAGCACGTGTTCGTCGAGAAGCCGCTGGCCACGACGGTCGAGGACGCGCGCCACATGGCCCGCCTGGCCGAGCGCCGCGGGCGCACGCTCTTCGTCGGCCACCTGCTCGTCCACCATCCGGCCGTGGCACGGCTCAAGGAGCTGTGCGAGACCGGCGCTCTCGGCGAGACGCGCTACATCTACACGACGCGCGTCAACCTCGGCCAGGTCCGCGCGGACGAGAACGCGCTGTGGTCGCTGGGCGCGCACGACGTCTCGGTGCTCATGCACCTGCTGGGGGAGCGCCCCTACTCCGTGTCCGCCCAGGGCCAGGCTTTCATCCGCCCTGGCATCGAGGACGTGGTGTTCGCGCTGCTTCGCTTCCCGGGCGGCGTGATCGCCCACCTGCAGCTGTCGTGGCTGGACCCGCACAAGATCCGCCGGGTCACCGTCGTGGGCTCGGACAAGATGGCCGTCTTCGACGATATGAGCCTCGACCAGAAGGTTACGGTTTACGACAAGGGCGTCACCAGCGAGGTCCCCGAGGGGCAGCCGCCGACGTCCTACGGCGAGTACGTCCAGGTCCGCTTCGGCGACACCTTCATCCCCCGCATCCCCAGCGAGGAGCCGCTGCGGGCAGAGGCGCGGCAGTTCGCGCGCGCGGTCCGCGGGCTCGAGGCGCCGCGCTCCGGCGCCGACCAGGGCGTCGCGGTCGTGGAAGTGCTGCACGCGCTGCAGTGCTCGCTGGACCGCGGCGGCGCGCCCGTCTCGCTCGACGGCGTGCCGACGCCGATCGCCCTGGCCGCGTAGCCCGCGGCCTCAGGGCCCGACGACGGGCCGGGTCATGTCCGCGGTGATCTCGGCGGCGCTGAGCACGCGGTTGTAGACCCGGACCTCGTCGATGAGACCGCGGTACCACTCGCCCCAGATCGAGTTGCCGCCGATCCGGAGCAGGCCGTTGGCGACCCTGATGTTGCCACCGAGGTTCCCGCTCGACACCAGCGTGCCGTTCACGTACATGCGCAGCGTCGTCGCATCGTAGGTCATCGCCAGGTGCGTCCAGGCGCCGGTCGGCAGCTTGGACGGCCCGAAGATCCAGCGCGAGTTGTTCGTGAAGACGTCGACCTCCGGCCGGTCCGAGGCCGAGTTCGCGTACATCGCGTAGAGGAGGTCGCCGGGCTGCTCCTTCATGATCACCGTGCGCCAGCTCGAGAGCGTCGTCGGGTTGATCCAGGCCTCGAGCGTCACCGCCGAGGTCAGCGCGAGCGACGCCGAGTTCGGCGCCGTGACCTGGTCGTTGCTGCCGTCGAAGGACAGCGCGCGTCCGATCCGGCCCGTCGCCGCGCGGGTCGGGCCGCCGACGAGCGTGCCCGTGTTGCCGGAGCCTGAGGAGTCGGCGGTCGACGTGCCGCTGGCCTCCTCGAAGCCGTAGGCGGCGACGAGGCCGCCCGTCGCGGGCGCGTTGCTCACCGTCACGGCGACGTTCGTGGCCGTCCGGGTGTTGCCGGCGGCGTCGCGGGCGGTCGCGCTGAGGGTGTGGCTGCCGTTCGTCGCGGTCGCGGTGTTCCACGACGTCGAGTAGGGCGAGCTCGTGTCCTCGGACCCGAGGTTGGCGCCGTCGAGCCGGAACTGGACGCCGCTGACGCCGACGTCGTCGGAGGCGCTCGCGGTCACGTTGACGGTGCCGGAGACCGTGCCGCCGGTCGGCGCGGTGAGCGCGACGCTCGGCGCCGCGGTGTCCGTGTTCTTGACGGTCACGGTGACGCCGGTGGACGTCCTGGTGTTGCCGGCCGCGTCCCGGGCGACGGCCGTCAGCGTGTGACTGCCGTCGGCGACGTTCGTCGTGTTCCACGAGGTCGAGTAGGGGGAGCCGGTGTCCTCGGCGCCGAGGTTGGCGCCGTCGAGCCGGAACTGGACGCCGCTGACGCCGACGTCGTCTGACGCGCTCGCGGTGACGCTGATCGCGCCGTTGACGGTCGCGCCGCCGGCCGGCGCGGTGAGCGACACGGCCGGCTGCTCGGTGTCGGTGTTCTTGACCGTCACCGTGACCGTCGCGGAGGTCCTCGTGTTGCCGGCGGCGTCGCGGGCGACGGCGGTCAGCGTGTGGCTGCCGTCGGGCACGCCGGTGGTGTTCCACGAGGCCGAGTAGGGCGAGTTGGTGTCCTCGGCCCCGAGGTCGTTGCCGTCGAGCCGGAACTGCACGCCGCTGACCCCGACATCGTCGGACGCGGTCGCAGTCACGTTGATCGTCCCCGCCACCGTGGCGCCGTCGGCGGGCGCCGACACGGACACGGCGGGCGCCGTGGTGTCGGGCTCGGCGGTGCCCGTGACCTCGGCCGACGGTGCGCTGCGGTTACCGGCGGCGTCCTCCGCGACCACGCGGTACCGGTAGTCGCCCGGGGCCAGCCCGCTGTCGGTCCACGTCGTGGCGGTCGTCGTCTCCGCGACCTTGTTCGCCGCCGACGGGACGAAGCCCGCCGTGGTCGAGCGGTGGACGGTGTACTTGGTCACCCCGCGGTCGTCGCTCGCGGCGTTCCAGTCGAGGTGCACGTTGAACAGGCCGTCCGCGGCGGTCAGGCTGGTGGGCGCGGTCGGCGCCGTCGTGTCGGGCACGACCGGTACCACCGGGTTCGCCATGTCCGCCTGGATCTCCGCCATGCTCAGCACGCGCCGGTAGACGCGGACCTCGTCGATACGGCCGGCGAACCATTCGTCCCAGACGGCGTTGCCGCCGATGCGCAGCGCCCCGCTCGAGTTGACGATCGAGCCCTGGTAGCTCGCCGACGAGACCAGCGTGCCGCCGACGTAGAAGCGCAGCGTCGCGCCGTCGTAGGTGGCGGCGAGGTGCGTCCAGGCGTTGAGCGGGATCGCCCCGGTGCCGCGGGTGTCGTGGTCGCCGTCGGTGTAGACGTGCGCGCTCGGCCGGTTCTGGTCGGTGTTCGAGTAGAGCGCGTAGACGAGCTGGTTCGGCTGCTCCTTGAGCACGGCGGTCCGCCACGAGCTCTGAGAGGACGGGTTGACCCACGCCTCGAGCGTCATTGCGGTGCTGAGGTCGAGCGAGCTCGAGTCGGGCACCGTCACCCAGTCGTTGACGCCGTCGAACGTCAGCGCGCCGCCGAACCGGCCCGCGGTGGTCCGCGTCGCGCCGCTGACCGTCCCCGTGTTGGTCTTCGGCGAGCTGTCGAGGGCGGTCGTCCCGGCCGTCTCGTCGAACCCGTAGGCGGCGACGAGGCCGATGCGGTCGATCTCGATCGGGGTCCCGGTCGAGGTCTTGGTGTTGCCGCTCGTGTCGCGGGCGACCGCCGTCAGCACGTGGTTGCCGTTCGCGGCCGCGCTCGAGTCCCACGCGATCGAGTACGGCGCGGTCGTGTCCTCGGCGCCGATGTCGTTGCCGTCCAGCTTGAAGCGCACGCCCGCCACCGCGGTGTCGTCGGAGGCCGTCGCGGCGAGGGTGACGGTGCCGCTCACGGTCGTGCCGGCGGCCGGGCTCGTGACGGTGACGGCCGGCGGCGTCGTGTCGGGGTCGCGCGTCGTGAACGACCACGCGATGTCGCTGCCGAGCGGGACCCCGTTGGCGGCCTTGACCGACGCGGCGAGCCTGACCGTGTGCGCGGTCGACAGCGACAGCGGGGCGGTGGGCGTGAGCGTCGTGGTGAACGACAGGTCGTCGTAGCTGACCGTGGCCGGCGCCTGGCTCCCGTCGGGCCGGTGCAGCGTGAAGCTCGAGCCGGTGATCGTCGAGCCGTCCATCGGCCGCGAGAACACGGCGCGCACGCTCGCGGCCGGCTCGACGCCGGTGGCGGACGTCGCCGGCGTCCGCTGCACGAGCAGCGGCGGGGCTGAGGGGTCGTCGAGGATGATCCCGCTCGCGGGCGTCTCCGGCACGGCGCCCATGTCGGCGAGGATGTTCGTCGTCGCCTGCTGGATCTTCGCGTTCGGCTCGCCCTCGCTGAGGATGTTGCGCTCGAGCCCCCACGTCCAGTGGTTCGTCCCCGTCGTCACCACGAGCGCGCCGCTCGCGGCCGTGTACTTGACCATGTTGGCGACCGCCGAGCCGTCGGCGTAGTTCCTGCCTGCGTCGGTCAGCAGCCCGCCCGTGACCGGCGACGCGGCGAGCGTGGTGACGCCCGCCGGCTCGAAGCCGTTGCTCGCGCGTGCGTCCCACTCCCAGCCCACGAGCTGGCTGCCGACGGAGGCGGTCGCGCCCGTCGCCTGGGCGTCGAGACCGGTGTAGCGCCAGATGCGGTCCTTGCCCTGGGCGGCGGTGACCCGGAGCGGGAAGTAGTTGAAGCCGTGGTCGCCGATGTACTGCACGCCGGTGAGGGCGTTCTCCGGCAGGTTCGCGCCCGCGGGGTCGCGCCACGTCCCGGTCGGGATGCCCGTCGGGTCCGCGGGACCGCTCTGGGTCGACTTGTAACAGACCTGCACGCGGTCCTGGCGGCCGCTGACCGGGCTCGGCTCGAAGCGGATCTTCCAGTACACCTCGTTGGATCCGGTGAAGAAAAGGTCGGTGCCCGCGTCGCGCGCCTGCTGGGCCGCGGTGCGCATCGCGGCCGACCAGTACTCGTCGTGCTCGCCCGAGAGGTACGCGCGGTGGTTGCGCGCGAGCGCGCCGTTGCGCTCGAGGTCCGTCACGGCGGCGTAGGCGACGTCGTAGCCGCTGCGCTCGAGCCACCACACCGTGGTGATGTCGTTGCGCGAGTACCAGTTGCGCTCCGAGTCCTGGTTGGGCTGGTAGTACGGGCGGTCGTAGGACACCTTGACCGCGCGCCGGGCGCCGGCGACCGTGTTCGCGCCCGTCGAGTTGTAGTCGTAGAGCGAGCGCCCGCCCCACGCGTTGTAGGCCTGGTAGGTCGAGGTCGGGAGCCCGTAGAGGATGTCCGACGAGCGGCCGTCGTCGCGCACGACGATCAGCACGTGGGTGCCGTTGCCGGTGTCGCGGCGCTTGAGCCGGATCAGGTAGATCCCGGAGGGCCAGGCGGTGCTCGTCGTGATCGTCTGCGCCACCGACCAGCCCGCGCAGTCGACGAGCCCCGTGCCGGCGTCGTTCGTGCAGCTCGGCTGCGACTGCGCGGCGATGTTTGGCACCACCGAGACGAGCCGGGCGCCCGCGCCGCCGTACCAGCCGCTGCGGAAGATCTCGAGGTCGTACGCGGCCGTCGTCTTGACCTTGACGTCGAACGAGCCGCCGCGGTCGACGCTCTGCTCGGTGGCGAAGCCCTCGATGCCGACGTTGGTGAGCGCGACCTCCCAGTCGGAGTCGCCGGGCGTGCAGTTCTCCTGCGTGACGGGGTTGCCCGAGCACGTCCGCGCCCGCGGCGTCGCGCGCACCATCCGCGAGTCGGCGCTCTCCGTGCCGCCGACGACGGCGCGGACGACGTAGTGGTACGTCGTGCCGTTGACCGCGGTGGTGTCCGCGTAGGTCGCGGTCTGGCCGACCGACGGCGGGCTGATCCCCCCGAACGCGAGCGGCGTGGTGATCGCCGTCGCGCTCGTGCCGCGGTAGACCTGGTAGCTCGTCGCCCCCGCCTCCGGTTGCCAGCTGAGGTCGACGCGGCCGGAGCCCGCGAACGCCGTCACGCCCGTCGGCGGCGCGGCGAGCGCCGTCGCCGGGGTCGCCAGGATCGCGAGCGCGGCGATGACGATGGCGAGGGGCAGGCGCTGCACTGACGGCCTTCCTGTCGGGGGAAGGCGCGACCCTATAACCGGTCCGGGACCGGATTCGACTGGCCGAAGGGCTAGGTCTGCGGCGCGGGCACAACCCGCAGCGGCGTCGCCTCCGAGCGGCCGAGCAGGGCGAGCAGCCCGGTCGCCGCGAGCAGCGCGGACGCGCAGAACGCGACGCTCACCCGATGCATCGGGACGCCCGGCAGCAGCAGGAAGACGGCGACGAACGCCGCCGACGCGAGGCTCCACATCCAGGCCGCCTGGCGCGCCAGGTCGCGGGCGAGCGACGCCTGCGAGAACGTCGCCGCGGCGAGATAGGCGCCGACGCCGGCGGCGAGGATGGCGAGGTCGCTGCGGGCGACGTCGAAGCTCGGGCCGTAGAGGAGGCGCATGCTCTCCGGGCCCGCGATCAGCATCCCGGCGGTGAGCGCGACGGCGAACGCGGACAGCACCCCGACGGCGCGCAGGATCGCGAGCCGGAAGCGCGCCGCGTCCCCCAGCGCCTGGAGCCGCGTCAGGTTCGGCAGCAGCGCGGCCGCGAAGCCCTGGAAGAGGAACACGGGCGCGCGCACGAGCATCGTCGCCGCGAACACGGTGCCGGCGGCGACCGCCGCCTCTTCGCCGCCCTCGAAGGCGACGAGCAGCGCGCCGCCGCTCACGAGGATCTGGTCCGCCGCCGCGACGACGCCGACGGGGGCGGCGAAGCGGAGCGCGTGCCGCAGCTCGAACGGCGAGTCGCCCGAGCCGTCGGTGAGCGCGGGCCGCAGTCGCGGGCGCCCGCGCCCGGCCAGCGGGGCGAGCACGCCGGCGAACGCCGCGACCGCGATCGCCACGGCGGCGAGCGTCGGCGACGCGAAGAACACGAGCGGCAGGACGAGCACGAAGCGGGCCACGCCGTCGGCCAGCAGCAGCAGCCCGTAGCCCGCGAGCCAGCGGACACCGCTGAGCAGCCCGCGCATCGCGAACGACGCGCAGTAGCCGATCACGCCGAGCGCGAGCGCGGCGGTCAGCGCGTCGCGCCCGCCGAACAGGCCGTTGGTCAGCGGCGACCAGGCGGCCAGGATGCCGAGCGTCGCCACCACCGTCACGCCGATGCCGAGCCGGCCCGCGGCGCGGATGACGCAACGCGTGTCCTCGCCGCGCGCGAGCCGGTCGGCGATCCCGCGCGCGAGCGTCTGCTCGAGCGGCCGGAACAGCACGACCGACATCAGGAACACGAGCGCCCACAGGATCGCGATCGGGCCGTAGTCGGCCGGGCCGAGCGTGCGCGCCGCGATCGCGTTGAACGCGTAGGCGAGCACGCCGGAGGCCACGGTCCCGAGCGACAGGATCGCGCCCTCGCCGCTCATCACGGTGAGGCGCGGGCGCCGCGCGGCGCCCGCGTCCTCGCTGGGCGCCGCTCGAACGGCGGCTGCGGCGGTGCGGCTCATCGGGTCGGGGCTACGCGGCGCCGCCGACCACGTCGAGCTCGACCCGGCGGTCCCGGTGCCACTCGACGGTGCGGACGAGGCCCTCCTGCAGGCCGACCGTGGCCCGGTGGCCGAGCAGCTGCGACGCCTTCGTGTTGTCCGGGATGCGGCAGCGGACGTCCTGGTACTTGCCGCCGATGTCGCCGTAGGGGACGAAGCGCGCGCGCAGCGGCCCTACCATCCCGAGCGCGGTCTGGACCTCCTGGGCGAGGCGCGCGATCGTCGTCGGCTCGTCGCCGCCGATGTTGATGATCTCGCCCTCGGCGTCCGAGGTGTCGACCGTGCGCACGATGCCGTCGACGGTGTCGTCGACGTAAGTGAACGTCCGCACCTGGCGGCCGTCGCCGTGGATCTCCATCAGCTTGCCGTCGAGCAGGCGCTCGATGAACGCCGCCTGCGGGCCGCCCCACCAGCTCGGGTGGTTGCGCGGGCCGTAGGATCCGAAGAAGCGCAGGATCTTGACGCGCAGGCCGCGCTCCTCCTTGAGCGCGAGCGCGAGGTGCTCGTCGTAGAGCTTCGAGACGGCGTAGGCCCAGCGGCGCGTGGTCGGCGGGCCGAGCGTCAGCTCCTCGTGCTCGGCGAACGGTGGCGTCGCGTTGCCGTAGACGTCGGATGTCGAGGCGATCGTGACCGGCGTGCCGAGCGACATCGCGGTCTCGTAGACCGCGTTGGCGCCTGCCACGTTGGCCTCGAGCGTCTTCACCGCCCCGCCGTAGCGTGGGATCTTCTCCGCGGCGAGGTGGACGAGCGCGTCGCAGTCCGCGAACGCCCGGCGGAGCGCGCGCTGGTCGCGGCAGTCCATCTGGACGAAGCGGAACCGGGGGTCGTTGAGGCAGCCCGCGATGTTGGCGATGGAGCCATGCGACAGGTCGTCGACGGCGAGCACGCGTCGCCCTTCGCTGAGCAAGCGGTCCGACAGATGCGAGCCCAGGAAGCCTGCGGCTCCCGTGATGCCGATGGTCGATGGCCGGGTCATGGAACTCTCCTTGTCCAGATGTCGAGCGTTCGAGGTGTGTCGCCTTCGCCGCGGATGGTCTGGGCGAGCGTGAAGTCGCGTCGCAGCCAGTTCCCGAGGACCCGGTCGTAGCCGGTGCCGAAAGGGCCGCTCCCGTAGAGCGTCAGCGGTGTGCGGTCGGTGACCGCGAGCCGCACGTCGTGCAGGTGCGCGATCGCGCGCCTCTCGTCGCCGGGCGTCGGCAGCGCGCCGGGCAGCAGCGTCAGCTGCGCCAGCGGGCTGCGGCGCTCGGCGAGGATGTAGAGGCCGCTGAGCTGCGGCGCCAGCAGAATCGGGTCGCCGGGGCGCGTCTCGCGGGCGATCGCATCGAGCGTGCCCTGGAACGCGGCGCCCTCGCTGAGGCCGGTGCGGAGCTCGCCGCCCGGGCCCGAGACCGTCACGGACTTCCCGCGCGCGTCGCTCGCAACCACGGAGCCACCCACGAGGGCTAGGAAGGCGAGCCACGCGATGCCGAGGTTGCGCGTCGTAGTGGCGCGCGGCCCGCGGGCGAGGACACGGGTGTGCAGCCACACCATCAGCAGCGCGGCGAACGGCCAAAGGTACGGGGCGTTGCCCGTGTCCGGGTAGGGCGTGAACATCGCGTAGACCCCGAGCGCCGAGCCGGCGAGGAAGAGCGTGCCGAGCACGCCGACCTCGGCCTCGGCCGGCATCGCCGCGAGCCGCCGGCGGTACGTCCAGACGAGCGCTGCGAGCGCGAGCCACGCGGCGACGGGCACGAAACCGTAGAGGTCGGCCATGCGTGACCGGAAGCTGGCGGGATGCGTGAGCGCCAGCCCGACCGCGGCGATCGCGCCGACGACGAGCAGGGCCCACGCGGCCTGACGGACGCGCCCGCCGCGGGCGAGCGCGGCCGCGGCCAGCAGGAGCCCGCCGCACAGCGCCGCGTAGGCGAGGGTGCGGGCGGCGAGCTCGGCGAAGCTCGCGACGGTGAGCGGCGCGCCGGCGCGGATCGAGGCGTCGACCGCGGCCGCGACCTGGTCGCGGGGGTAGAGGTTCTCGAACAGCAGGTCGCCGAGGGAGACCTGGGTCAGCAGTGCGCCGTAGCCGGCGAGCGGCACGGCCACCGCGACGCCGAGCACGAGGCCGGCGCCGCGCAGGGCGGCGCGCCGGTCGTCGGCGGCCCAGGTCAGGAACGCGAGCCACAGCGCGAGCGCGAGCAGGAGCGCGGCGCCGACGTCGGCGCGCGCGAGGGCGGCGAAACCGACACAGGCGCCGGCGGCGACCGCCGTAGCGGTCGTCGGCGTGCGGCGCCAGCGCGCCAGCCACAGCAGCGCCGCGAGCACGAGCACCGTCGCCAGCGGCGACGCGATCGTGTGCGCCAGGACGTAGGAGTTGTTCGTCGCCATCAGCGCGACGGTCGCCACCAGCCCGGCCGCCACGGCGGCCGTCGCCGGGGGCGCGATCAGGCACGCCAGCCGGTAGGTGAGCCCGACGGCGAGCAGCGCGAGCGCGAGCCCGAGCACGATCGCCGGGCCCATCGCGGTGCCGGTGGCCGAGTAGACGCCGCCGAGCAGCAGCGGCACGAGCGGGCCGTAGAAGTACACGAAGTCGGCGTAGGGGAGGTCCCCGGCGGCGACGCGGGCTGCGGCGACCTGGTCGTAGCCGGTGTCGCCGCGCAGGTCGCCCCACGTCAGCCAGCCGGCGGCGAGCAGCAGCACGCACCACAGGGCGAGCGCGACGGGCGCCGCGACGTGGGCGGGGAGCGACCGCGCTCCGGTGAGCACGCGCGGAGCGGCGAGACCGGTCATGCCGCTCTCAGCTGGTAGGCCGGCTCGGTCACCACGCGCTCGAGCAGGCCCTCGACGAGGCGCTCGGCGACGCCGAGGACCGCCTGGCCGTTCACCAGCTCCGGGTATACGTGCGCGGAGGACGCGGTGGCGAGCCCGGGGGCGGGGAAGAGCGACAGCCCGCGCTCGCCGCCGATCACGTGCACCGGCTCCGCGAAGCGGGCCCGCGCCACCTGCATGCCGAGCACGTCGCGGGACTCGAGCGAGGGCAGGATCCGCTGGGCCTGCGCGAGGTAGTCGCGGCGGATCTCGCTCGACGAGCGGTCGAGCTCGGGCGAGTCCGGGTTGACGTACTTCGGGATGTAGAGCAGCGTGCCGCCGACGCTCTCGGGATCGACGACGTGCGTCGTCTCGACCACGGTCGTGAGCGGCACCGCCCGATCCGTGAGGTTCAGCGCGTAGTAGGGGCTGACGCTCTTACGCGTGCGCGCCACCAGGCAGACGACGCCGAGGTAGCGGCAGGGGTCCGGCCCCATCGCGTCGACCAGGTCGGGCGCCAGCAGGTTCTGCATGTGTGGGCGCAGCTGGGTCGTGGCGACCCAGTCGTGCATGCGGAAGCCCGAGTCGAGGACGACGCCGAGGGCGCGACCGCCCGAGGACGGCACGTAGCGCACCGGCGTCCGCAGGTGGATCTCGCCGCCGTGCGCGCGGATCGCGTCCGCGAGGCGGTCGACGAGCCGCTGGTAGCCGCCCTGGATCGTGCCCATGACCTCGCGCGACGAGGCGTCGCGCGTGCTCGACATGCGGCGCGTGCGCGCCCACAGGTACGTGGCGGGCAGGTCGTCGAACGTGCCGTCGAACTTCGAGTCCAGCAGCGGGCGCCAGAGGTCGTCCCACAGGCGCCGGCCGCAGGTCTCGCGCAGCCAGTCCTCCAGCGGCGTGTGCTCGAGCTCGTCGTAGCCGGACTTCATCTGGCAGCGCGCGACGAACGCGCCGAGCCGCACGCGGTCCTGCATGCGCGCCAGCGGGAACGTCATCAGCTCCTTCGCCGAGGACATCGACGTCAGCCGGCCGGCGTGGAAGAAGCCCGCCCGCGTGTGGCGGAAGCGGAAGTCGTCATCGCCCAGCCCGAGCTCGGCGGCGAGCCCGCGGACGCGGTCGTCCGTCGGCAGCACCACGTGGTAGTAGCGGTCGATGCGGTGGCCGTCGAACTCGACCGAGCCGGCGAGGCCGCCGAGCTCGCCCGAGGACTCGTAGATCGTCACGGGCACGCCGGCCTGGACCAGGCGGTACGCCGTGGTCAGCCCCAGCAGGCCGCCGCCGATGATGCCGACGCTCATGCCGCGGCGCGCTTGCCAGCCGCCCTCGGGCGACCTGGCGCGACATCAGCCGCGTGTAGCCGGCGACGGTGGGAAGGACGCGTAGCTTGCTCTCGCCGAGGCGGCGCGACGCGTCGAGGTTGACGGGCACCTCCTCGACCCGCGCGGAGAGGCCGGTCAGCTTCATTAGGATCTCGGCCTTGCAGGCGAAGCCCGGCTCGCGGATCAGACCGTCGCCGTGCCGGCGGTAGGCGGCGCGCAGCGACTCCGCGCGATAGACGCGAAAGAACGACGAGACGGTGCGCGCGTCGAGGCCCGACGCTCTGGCGGATCGCGTACGCGGCGGCGTGAGAGAGGAAGCGGCGCCGGCGGCCGACGTTGATCAGCTCGCCGCCCGAGTGCACTGACGCGAGCACGACGTCCGCGCCGGAGCGGGCGCGGGCGACCATCGCGTCGAGCGCGTCGAGGTCGCTCGTCGTGTCGGCCTCGAGCGTGACGATCAGGTCGTCCTCGCCGGCGAGCTCGAGCGCACGGCGGAAGCCGCGGTCGAACGCGCGCCCGGGACCCTGGTTGGGGACCTGGCGCAGGACCTCGACCGGCAGCTCGCCGGCGTGGGCCTCGGCGACGTCGGCCGTCGCGTCCGCGGAGCCGTCGTCCACCAGCAGGAGCCGGCCGCCGTCGCGCCACAGCTCGGGCCGCGACTCGAGGTCGCTGAGCAGCCGCGGGACGTTGGCCTCCTCGTTGTAGGCCGGGACGACGAAGAGGTTGACGCCCATCAGTACCCCCTCCTCGCGAACACGACCGGCAGCGTCTGGACGAGGATCTTGACGTCCCACCAGAGCGACCAGTTCGTGACGTAGATGTAGTCGAGCTTCACCATCTCGTCGAACGGGATGTCGTTGCGCCCGAGCACCTGCCACAGCCCCGTGATGCCCGGGGTTGTCTCGAGCCGGCGGCCGGCCCAGCCGGTGATCTGCTCGGACTCGTGCACGACGAACGGGCGCGGCCCGACGAGGCTCATCTCGCCGCGCAGCACGTTCCACAGCTGCGGAAGCTCGTCGATGCTCGACTTGCGCAGGAAGCGCCCGACGCGGGTCACGCGCGGGTCCTCCTTGATCTTGAAGAGCGGCCCGCCGTCCTCCATGTCGTTGAGCTGGGCGAGCTCGAAGCGGCGCGCCTCGGCCCCGTCGACCATGGTGCGGAACTTGACGATGTCGGAACTGGCGCCCGCCGCGGCCCTCGCGGGGCTGGCGGAAGAACACGGGCCCGCGCGAGTCGAGCTTGATCAGCGCGGCGACCGCGGCCAGCAGCGGCGCCAGCACGATGAGGCCGGCGGCCGACGCGGTGATGTCAACGGTGCGCTTGACCGCGCGCACGCTGCGGGAGAAGCGCATCGGCGGGAGGCTCACGACCGGCATGCCCTCGAGGTCCTCGATCGTCGCGTTGGACGCGAACAGCTCGAAGTAGTTGGGGACGATCGAGAGGTGGACGTCCGGGCGGCGGACGGCGCGCACGCGGTCCAGCGTCTGCTCGTAGGCGGAGCCGGTGGCGGCGATCACGACCCAGTCGATCTCGAGCTGGTCGACGATCCGGGTGAGGTCGTCGGTGTGGCCGAGCAGCTCCTCACCGGGCTCGCTGCCGTCGTCGACGAAGCCGACGAGCTCGAGGCCGTACTCGGGATGCGCCTCGATCTTGCGGCGCAGCAGCCGGCCGACCGAGCCGGCGCCGACGATCAGCGTGCGCCGCGGCCGCATGACCGCGGGCAGCAGCCAGGTGCGGACGACGCCGCGGAGCGACGGGACGAGCACGACCGCGAAGCAGAGGAACATGGCCGCCTCGAGCGGCGAGTACACCATCCACTCGCTGACCTTCTCGACGCCCTGGCCCGCGATCAGGTAGATCAGCGAGCCGGCGAGCAGCGCGCTCAGCAGTGGCCCGACCTCGTCGAACGAGTTCGGGGCGATCGCGCGGCTCTCGCCCTCGTAGAGGCGGTAGACGGCGAAGATCGCGAGCCACCCCAGCGCGGCGAGCGGCACGAGCAGCGCGATCAGCCAGCCCGGCGCGATGACGGCCGGCGGGCCGATCTGCTCGGCGCACAGGTACGTCGCGAGCAGCGAGACGCCGATCGCGAGCGTGTCCGCCGCGAGCAGCGCGCGCACGCGGCCGCGCCGGAGCCGCCCGCGCTTCTGCGCGGGCGCGCCGTCGGCAGCCGGCGGTGGCGCGAGACGCAGCGGCGGCGCCGCGACGGTCGTGCTCAGCGCGGGCTCAGGCCGCGATGCGCTCACTGGGGATCACCAGGTCGTGCGTGTAGGCGTAGCGGGTCGCCTCGGTGCGGTTCGCCACGCCGAGCTTGCGGTACGTGTTGGAGAGGTGGAACTTCACCGTCTGCTCGGTCACCCACAGCTCCCGCGCGATGCTGCCGTTGGTCTGGCCCTCGGCGACGAGCCGCAGGATCTCCAGCTCGCGAGCGGTCAGCGGGCAGTCCTCGGCCCGCATCTCAGCCCGCTTGGCGCGGAAGCGGTGGACGACGTTGCCGTGGGTGATCTCGCGCAGGAGCGTGCCGAGCGCGACCGGGTGCACCGTCTTCGAGATCACCGACTCGGCGCCGGCCTCGAACGCGTCCTCCAGCCACTCCGGGTCCATCCGGAGCGTGAGCAGCAGGCAGCGCGCGTTCGGCAGCTCGGCGTTCACCTCGCGCAGGCGGGCGAGCGCGTTGTGCGGATCCTGCATGTCGTCGACGAGCACCACGTCGGGCGCCTGCTCGGCCAGCAGGGTGCTGGCCGACACGCGCCCGTCCACGAACCCGACGACCTGGAAGCCGGCGGTCTGGCGGAGGGCCAGCCGGATCGACTGGACCACGAACGAGTGGTCGGCGATGATCAGTAGTCGCTGCATGGGATCTCCTACGCGGCCTTGCGGTCGAAGATGGAGGCCGGGGCGGGGACGGCCGCGCGATCGAAGCGCGTGACCTCCCGCTGCCGGCCGACGCGGGGCGGCCGCGTCACGCCGCGCAGGTCGACGACCTGAACGCGACTGGGCGACCGCCATGTGGTCGACCTCGGGATGGGCGGTGACGATCACGGCGATGTCCGCGTTGGCCGTCGCCGTCTCGAGCGCGACGCTGGACAGGCCGTGGGACGGCAGGTCCGGCACGTGCGGGTCGTGGTAGACGACGTCGGCGCCCAGCTCCTGCAGGCGCGAGACGATCTTCAGCGCGGGCGACTCGCGGATGTCGCCGACGCCCGGCTTGTACGAGACGCCCAGCACGGCGACCTTCGAGCCGCGCGTCGGCCTGCCCATGTCGTTGAGCGCGCGCTCCACCTTCTGCACGCAGTAGTGCGGCATCTGCTGGTTGACCTTGCCCGCGAGCTCGATGAACTCGGTGGCGAAGTCCAGCTCGCGCGCCTTCCAGCTCAGGTAGAAGGGATCGACGGGCAGGCAGTGCCCGCCCATGCCCGGCCCGGGCTCGAAGCGCATGAAGCCGAACGGCTTGGTCGACGCGGCGTCGACGACCTCCCAGATGTCGATCGCCATGCGGTCGGCGAGCATCCCCAGCTCGTTGACCAGGGCGATGTTCACCGAGCGGAAGATGTTCTCGAGCAGCTTCGACATCTCCGCCACCTCGAGGGTGGAGACCGGCACGAGCTGATCGCAGACGAGCCCGTACAGCTCCTCCGCGCGAGCGCGGCAGGCCGGCGTGAGGCCGCCGATGATCTTCGGGGTCGTGCGCAGCGTGTGGTCCGTGCGGCCGGGATCGACCCGCTCGGGTGAGAACGCGACGTGGAAGTCGCGGCCGGCGATCAGACCGGTCTCCTCGAGCAGCGGCATCACGCGCTCGCGCGTGGTCCCCGGGTACGTCGTCGACTCGAGCACGATCAGCTGACCGGCCTGCACGACGTCCGACAGCGCGCCGGCGGCGGCGGTCAGCGGCCCGAGGTCGGGCTCGCGATTGGCCGTGAGCGGGGTGGGGACGCAGACGATGATCGCGTCGGCGAGCGCGAGGCGCGAGACGCGCGTGGTGGCCTCGATCCGAGCTCCGACCGCCTGCAGGCGCTCGCTCGGCACGTCCTCGATGTAGGACTCGCCGCGCCGGATCTGGGCGACCCGCCCGACGTTGACGTCGACGCAGATGACGCGCTGGCCGGCCTCGGCGAACTCGACCGCGAGCGGAAGGCCCACGTAGCCGAGTCCGACGATCCCGACGGTCTTGGTCTCCTGATGGCTCATGCGGCCTTCCCCCCGATATCCCAGCCGAGTCGTCGCAGGTTGCGACGCCGGCGCGCACGACGACGGGCGAGCACCGCGGCCTGGCCGGTCAGCGGGCGCAGCGGGATGACCTGGCACTCATGGCGCACCGGGGTCATTTCCTCGACCTTCTTGGGCAGCTGGTAGACCATCTTTCTTCCTTGATCGGCTTTTCAGGAGGACGCGTTCGTGCGCTCTAGGGCGCGGTCGATGTGCACGCGCAGGACCTTGAGGAGCTCGTTGACGTGGGCGCGCTCGGCGGTGCCGAGGGCCTCGAAGGTGGCCGCGCAGTCGTCGTGGCCCTCGCTTGCCGCCTCGTACTCGAAGACGGGCAGGCGCGCGGACAGCTCGAGCTTCGACCCGAGCACTGCGAACAGGTTCTGCAGCGTCGCGTCGGCAGGGTGGGCGCGGCGGAGCTGTTCGAGCCGCCGCGCTGTGATCGTCTCCCGGGGTGTGCTTGCCACGGGGTGCACCCTCCCCGGACGGACGGGGCTAGTGAAGGTGAACTTGCAGCCGGGAGGAGAGCAGCTTTCGACCCCGACGGCGGGGCAGAGGGGGACGTGAGCGTGGGTCGGTCTGGGATCCCCCGCGAGGGATCGCGGGGCAGGCTCGTGGGGGAGATTTCTCCCCCACCGGGGGACCGGACGAGTGTCCACCTTTCCGCGCGTGCGCTCGTGCGGTACGGTCGGCGCTGATAGGGCTCAAGGACGTGGAAGCTCGGAATACAACCGGATCGGATGCCGGCGCAGCAGGTGGCGCGCTACGTGCCATCGTGGCCGATGACGACCCGTTCGCGCGGCGAGTCATCAAGGACGCGCTCCAGGCGGCGGGCATCGTCGTCATCGCCGAGGCCCGCAACGGCCGCCAGGCTGTCGAGCTGGTCCTGTACTACCGGCCGGACGTCGTGGTCATGGATGTGGTCATGCCCGAGCTGGACGGCATCGTCGCGACCCGTCGGATAGTCAAGGAACTACCTGACCAGATCGTGGTGATCCTGACGGGCGCGAGCGACGAGGACGAGATCGGCCTGCAAGCGCTGCGCGCCGGCGCGACGGGCTATCTCTCGAAGGATCTCGACATCGACGCGCTCCCGCGCGCGCTCGAGGGCGCGCGCACGGGCGAGGCGGTGATTTCGCGGCGCATGACCAAGCGCCTGATCGAGCACGTACGCAAGACGCCGGAGAACCTCGGGGGCATGCGCCCGGTCCGCAGCCCGCTGACCGCCCGGGAGTGGGAGGTCATCGACCTGCTGCGCGACGGGCGCTCGACCGAGGCGATCGCCGATGACCTCGTGCTCTCGATCGAGACCGTGCGCTCGCACATCAAGAACGTCCTGCGCAAGCTCGACGTCCGGTCGCGCGAGGAGGCGCTAGCGGCCGCCGACCGCATGCGCACGTCGGCCTCCGACAGCGACGGCTGAGCGCCGCCGCCGCCGCCGCGCGCGGCCGAACCTAGTCCTCGGCCGGCAGCAGGATCCAGAAGGCGTTGCCGGACTCGTCGCCCGGCTCGACGCCGATCTCGCCGTCCAGGCGGTCGATCAGCCGCGCGCAGATGCTCAGGCCGAGGCCGACGCCCGGCACCCGGCGCTCGCTCTGCGCGCGCTGGAACGGCTGGAAGATCCGCTTCGCTTCCGATGGCGCGATCGGCGTGCCCTCGCTGGCGACCGACAGGCGCCAGCCCTCGGGCCGCCGCTCCGCGGCGACGTGCACCTGGCCGCCGGTGCGCGGCCCGTACTTGAGCGCGTTCGAGATCAGGTTCTCGAGGATCACGGACAGGAGACTCGCCTCGCCGCGTACGCGCGGCATCGGACCTGTGATCACCTCGGCGTGGTACTCGTCGATGGCGGCGGAGAGCGTAGCCAGCGTCTCTTCGAGCACGGCGCTCATCTCGACGCCACGCAGCTCGAGCGGCCGGCCGGCCGTCCGGGCGTCGGCGAGCAGGGTGTCCATCAGCCGACGCGCCCGCGCCGCGCCGCGGCCGATCGCGTCGAGCCGGTCCCGCAGCAGCGGATCGAGATCGGGGCCGAGCTCCTCGGCGACGAGGATCGCCGAGCTCTCGGCGATGACCAGCGGCTCGGCCAGCTGGTGGGCCGCGGTGCCCGCGAAGCGCTCGACCGCCTGGTACCGCACCTCGAGCTCGTCGACGCGCGCGCTGAGCTCCTCGTTGCGCCGCTCGAGCCGGCCGACGGCCTTGCGCGCGCGTGTCGTGTCCGTCTCCGCGACGGTGCGGTCGTGGCCGAGGCCGATGAAGCACTCGGGCCCGGCGCCGGAGATCCAGGTCCATGTCACGAGGCGGTGGCCGCCCGAGGGCACGGCGAGCCGCATCTCGAGCTGGCGCTCGCATCCCCGCGTGGCCCGCAGGCGCGCGAGCACCTTGGCGACCCGCGCGCGGTCGGCCGGGTGGACGATCTCCTCGAGGTGCCATCCGTGCAGCTCGCGGGGGTTCCACCCGAGCACCGGGTGCCACGCGCCGTCGACGTGCAGGAACCGCCCCTCGTCGTCGAGCGAGCAGCGCAGCTCGCGCGAGTGCGACGCGAAGAACGACTCGCGCGCGTGGTCGTGGTGCGTTCTCGGGATCGCGTCCGGCCGGTTGCCGGGCACGGCCCGCGGTCCCGCACCGTGGTGCTGGGGAAACGCCGCCATCGCCGTTTTGACTGCTTCGGTCACCCTCGCGGCCATACGCCCATGCCGCTCGGGGATTCCTTGGGGGCCATCCGTTCTCTTTCCGTCCGTGTGTTCGAGCCTGGCCTCCGGCGGGTCCACCGTACCCCAGCGCAACGATTCGACGCAAGTAGCGGAATGGGCAACTGGACGGATAGAGTCGCCGCCCGAATGGGCAGCGTCGGCATCGACCTTCTCGAGATCGAGCGACTGGAGCGGGCGCTGGCCCGCCGGCCGCGCCTTGCCGCGCGTCTGTTCACTGACAAGGAGCTCGCGTACGCCGAGCGAGCAGGCGCGTCCCGCGATGCATCTCGCCGCGCGCTTCTGCGCCAAGGAGGCGGTCGTCAAGGCGCTCGCGCTCGAGGTCTGGAACCCGCACGACGTCGAGATCGTGCGCGAGGGAGAGGGCGCGCCCAGCGTCCGGCTCTCCGGACACGCCGCGGCGCGCGCGTCCGAGCTCGGCGGCACGGTCGAGATCTCGCTCACCCACACGCGCGCCATGGCGGGCGCGGTCGCCGTGGTCGGCCCGTGACGTCGCCGCGCTGGCTCGAGCCGCTGCCGGACGCCACGCTGATGCGGGCGACCGACACGTGGGCGATCGAGCGCAAGGAGGTGCCCGCGCGCCAGCTCATGGAGCGCGCGGGGGAGGGACTGGCGCGCGCGGTCGGCAAGCACGCGCCCGCGGGGCGGATCGCGATCGTCTGCGGCAAGGGCAACAACGGCGGCGACGGGCTCGTGGCCGCGCGGCTGCTGCGCCAGGCGGGGCGCGAGGTCGACGTGCTCGCGGTGTGGCCGCCCGAGTGGATGGGAGAGGACGCCCAGGCGCAGGTGAAGGTGCTGCCCGGACCGGCGCCGGCCCCGTTCCACCCCGACCGGCTCGAGAACGCGCACGCGATCGTCGACGCCGTGCTCGGCACCGGCTTCGAGGGCGCGCCGCGCGATCCGGCCGACGCGGTGATCCTGGCCATCAACTCCGCACGCGCGCGCGTCATCGCGGCCGACGTGCCGAGCGGCGTCAACGCCTCGACCGGCGAGGTCGAGGGCTCCGCCGTCCGCGCGATCGCGACCGCGACGTTCCACCAGGCCAAGCCGGGGCTGTGGATCGCGCCGGGCAAGGCGCACGCGGGCGTCGTCGAGGTCGTCGACATCGGGATCCCGACGGGGGCGCCCGGGGACGCGGAGGTCGGGCTGATCGGCGGCGGCGTGCTGTTCGAGATGCCGCGCCGCACGTCGGACTCGACGAAGTTCTCCTCCGGCAACGTCTTCATCATCGGCGGCTCCCACGGGCTGACCGGCGCGCCGTCGATGGCCGCGCTGGCCGCCATGCGCGCCGGCGCGGGCTACGTGACGGTCGGCGCGCCCCAGAGCCTCGAGCTCTCGTTCACGGTGAGGCTGCTGGAGGCGATGATGGTCGGGCTGCCCGAGCGCGACGGCTCGCTGACGCCGACCGCGCTGCAGCCCGCGCTCGAGGCGATCGGCCGCGCCGACGCCGTGGTGCTGGGGCCGGGCATCGGCAAGCAGCCGGGCGCCCAAGAGCTCGCCCGCGAGCTGATCGAGCGCATCGACGTCCCGCTCGTGATCGACGCCGACGGGCTCAACGCGCTCGCCGACGGCGCGATGGAGGAGATCGTGCGGATCCGCCCGTGGCCGACGGTCCTGACGCCGCACGCGGGCGAGCTCGGCCGGATGCTCGGCGTCGACTCGAAGGAGATCGGTGCCCACCGCCTCAGGTACGCACGCGAGGCGTCAGCCAAGGCGCGCGCGATCATCGTGCTCAAGGGCGACGACACGCTGGTGGCGACGCCCAACGGGCGCGTGGCCGTGTCGCGCGGCTTCGCCCCGGCGCTCGCCACGGCCGGCACCGGCGACGTGCTCTCCGGCGTGATCGGGGCGATGCTGGCCAAGGGTCTCGCGCCCGCCCACGCGACCAGCGCCGGCGTCTACGCGCACCTGCGCGCGGGCCAGATCGCCGCGGCGCCCGACGGGCCCGACGGCGTCATCGCCTCCGACGTGATCCGCGCGTTGCCGGCCGCCCTGGGAGGCTGAGGCATGGCGCTGACGGTGCGCGACGTGATGGAGACCGACGTGCCGGCCGTCTACCCGTCCGACTCGGTCGAGCGCGTGCTCGAGGTGCTGCGCGAGAACGAGCTGCCGGGCGTGCCGGTGATCAACGAGGGCGACCGCTGCGTCGGGATCATCACCGAGGAGGACCTCGTCCTCTCGGGCGAGAACGAGGACCTGCATCTGCCGCACTACTTCCAGCTCTTCGGCGGCTTCGTGTTCGTCGAGCGCTTCAGCCACTTCGAGGAGCGCCTGCGCAAGGCGGTCGCCGCGACCGCCGGCGACCTGATGACCCCCGATCCGATCACCATCGAGCCCGACGCGCCCGTGTCGCAGGCCGCCCGCCTGATCGCGGAGCGCAAGCACAACCGGCTCCCGGTGATCGAGCACGGCCGCCTGGTCGGCGTGGTGACCCGCCTCGACGTGCTCGAGGCGCTCACGCGGGAGTAGCCGTGCCAACGCGCGCGCTGGCGCGGGTGGACCTGGGCGCGATCGAGCGCAACGCGGCGCGGCTCGCCGCGGCGGCGGCCCCGGCGGCGCTGTGCGCGGTCGTCAAGGGCGACGGCTACGGCCACGGGATGGTCGAGGCGGCGCGGGCGGCGCGCGCCGGCGGCGCGGCGTGGCTGGCGGTCGCGACGGCCGACGAGGCGCGCGGGCTGCGCGCGGGCGGCCTCGACGGGCCCGTGCTCGTGATGGGCGCGCTGTCCCCCGAGGAGCTCGAGGTCGCGCTGGCGGCCGAGGCCGACGTCGTCGCGTGGCGCGAGGCCTTCGTCGAGCAGCTGGCGCCCGGCGCCCGCGTGCACGTCAAGCTCGACACCGGGATGGGCCGGCTCGGGACGCGTGACGCCGGCGAGGCCACCCGCGTGGCCGAGGCGGTGGCCGCGCGCGGCGACCTGCGGCTCGCCGGCGCGATGACGCACTTCGCGACCGCCGACGACGACCCGGACTTCATGGCCGAGCAGCTCGCCGCCTTCACCCCGTGGGCGGAGGCGCTCAAGGCCGCGCACCCCGAGTTGCTCGTCCATGCCGCCAACTCGGCCGCCACGCTGCGCGAGCCCGCCGCCCGCTTCGACCTCGTGCGCTGCGGGATCGCGCTCTACGGCATGGACCCGTTCCACGAGGACCCGGCCGCGCACGGGCTCGAGCCGGCGCTCTCGCTCGTCTCCTACGTGGCCGAGGCGAAGATGGCCGCGCCGGGGCAGAGCGCGGGCTACGGGCGGCGCTTCGTGGCCGAGCGGCCGACCCGCGTCGGCACGCTGCCGATCGGCTATGCCGACGGGGTGCGCCGCGGCCTGACCAACAACGCCGACGTGCTCGTGGGCGGCCGCCGCGTGCCGCTGATCGGCACGGTCTCGATGGACAACGTGACCGTCGACCTCGGCGACGGCGGCGCGCAGGTGGGCGACGAGGCCGTCCTGATCGGGCGCCAGGGCGGCGAGCGGATCCTCGCCGAGGAGGTCGCGCGGCGTCTGGACACCATCAACTACGAGGTGACCTGCGGGATCACGGCGCGGGTGCCGCGGGTCTACGGGCGATGAACCCCCTCGAGGCCGCGCGCGAAGGCCTCCGCGGCGAGCCGGCGTGGCTCGTCGGCGGCGCCGTCCGCGACCGCCTGCTCGACCGTGCGACCACCGACCTCGACATCGCGCTGCCGGGCGATCCGGAGGCCGCGGCGCGCGCGGTCGCCCGCGCGGCGCGCGGGACCGCGTTCGAGCTGTCGGGCGCGTTCGGCGCGTGGCGCGTGGTCGGGCGCGGCCACGCGTGGCACGTCGACATCGTGCGGCTGCGCGAAGGCGACCTCTCGGCCGACCTCGCGGCGCGCGACTTCACCGTCAACGCGATGGCCGAGCCGCTCGAGGGTGGCGAGCTCGTCGACCCGCACGGCGGCCGCGCCGACCTCGAGGCCAGGCGCCTGCGGATGGTCTCCGCCCAGGGCCTGGCCGAGGACCCGCTGCGCACGCTGCGCGCGGGGCGGCTCGCCACCGAGCTCGAGCTCGCGGTCGACCCGGAGACCGCGGACGAGGTCCGCCGCCGCGCGCCCGAGCTGGCAGGCGTGGCGGCCGAGCGCGTGTTCCAGGAGCTCAAGCGGATCGTGGCCGGTGAGCGGCCGGTCGCCGGCATGGAGCTGCTCGACGAGCTCGGCCTCACCGCCGCCGTGCTGCCGGAGCTCGGGGCCCTGCGGGGCGTCGAGCAGAACGTCTTCCACCACCGCGACGTCCACGGCCACACCCTCGAGGTGCTCGCGGAGGTCGCGCGGCTCGAGGCGGGCGCAGACGATCTGGGCGAGCACGCCGGCGCGGTGCGCGAGCTGCTGGCGGAGCCGCTCGCCGACGAGCTGACCCGCGGCGGCGCCATGCGCTTCGCGGCGCTGCTGCACGACGCCGCCAAGCCCGCCACGCGCGGCATGCGCCCGGACGGCCGGGTGACGTTCATCGGCCACGACGCGGAAGGCGCCGAGCTCGCCAAGCGCGTCATCCGGCGGTTGCGCGGCTCGCAGCGGCTCGCCGACTACGTCGCCGCGCTCACGCTGCACCACCTGCGGCTCGGGTTCCTGGTCCACGAGCGCCCGCTCCCGCGCCGCGCGGTCTGGCGCTATCTGCAGGCGACAAGGCCCTACAGCGCCGACGTCACCGTGTTCACCGTCGCCGACCGCCTCGCCACCCGCGGCCGCAACGCCGAGCCCGCGATCACGGCCCACCTCGAGCTCGCGCGCCAGGTGCTCGGGCCGGCGCTGGCGGGCCGCAGGGCGCCGAAGCCCGAGCCGCTCGTGCGCGGGGACGAGCTGGCCGCGGAGCTGGGCGTGCGGGGCCCGCGGATCGGCCGGCTGCTCGCAGAGCTGGAGGAGGCGCAGTACGCGGGCGAGATCCGGACCCGCGACGACGCGCTCAGCCTGGCGCGCTCGCTGCTCGCCTGATCGCCGTCTCGGCGACGCGCGTGGCGGCCGCGACCGTCTCGAAGTCGACGTTGCGCGGCACGTCGCGCTGCGAGTGGTAGTTCGAGGGCAGCTTGTACTCGTCGCACGAGGCGAGGACCGCCGTCTTCAGCCCGCCGCGCAACGCGCTCAGCGCGTCGCTGGCGAAGCCGAGCCGCAGGCCGCGCCGCAGCGGCACGCCCGCGCCGGCCGCGCTCGCGGCCAGAAAATCGCGCAGCTCCGCGTCGTAGTCGGTCATCCAGATCATGCCCTCGCCCTCGAGCAGGATCAGCTCCGGCGAGCCGAGCGTCTCGAGCACGACGACCCGGGTGCGCTCCGGATCGAGCGAGCGCCCGTGCCGGCGCACCCAGCCGCGCATGCCCTCCATGAACGACTCCTCCGAGCCGGTCGAGACGAGCAGCACGCGCACGCCGCTCACCGGCTCCTCGCGCAGCAGCCGCGCGAGCTCGAGCAGCACCGCCACCGCGGTCAGGTTGTCGTTGGCGCCCGGCACCACGGTGCGGGTGGCGATGTCGAAGAACGCGAGCGCACTCCCCGCCGACAGCGCCAGCCCGAGCTTGCGCAACGGTCCCAGGGCGGCCAGCGCGGGGCCGGCGGCGACGAGCCGCATCAGTTGCGGCGACGTGTGCTGCCGCTCGTACCAGCCGGGGAACGCGTCGGCGACGACCCGCGACAGCTCGGGGCGGAAGATCAGGCCGCCGTTCGCCGCGTCGTGGTGGGCGACGAAGACGAGGGTCTCCTCCGCGTCCGGGTCGCCGGCCTCGCCGACGACGTTCCAGGTCGAGCGGTGTGGGAGCAGGCGGCGGAAGAGGTGAGGGCCGCCGGAGACGTCGTCGACGATCCCGGCGGCGGCGAGCAGCCCGAGCGCGGCGGTCCGCCGCCCGCCGAGCGCCGCCAGGACGCCCGCGGCCGACAGGAGCCCGAGCGGGATGGCCATCGAGCCGACCGCGCGCTCCTCCTCGACCCGCGCTGCGACGCCGAGCGCGGCCAGTTCGCCGCTGATCCACTCGGCCGCCCGCCGCTCGCCGTCGGACGCCGAGGGGCGCTCGAATGACGCGAGGTGCTCGACGGTGGCGCGCAGGCGAGCGGGATCGACGGGCATGGCCGCCGGAGGCTAGTACGCTGCGGCGGCGATGGCCGCGGACCCGGATTGCCTGTTCTGCAAGATCGTCGCCGGGGAGGTGCCGTCGACGCGCGTGCGCGAGGACGAGCGGACGATCGCCTTCATGGACATCAACCCGGCGACGCGCGGGCACCTGCTCGTGATCCCGCGCGAGCACGCCACCGACGTGCGCGACATCGGCGCCGACGACCTGAACGCGGTGATGGCGGCGGGCCAGGAGCTGGCGCGCTCGATGGAGGAGAAGCTTGGCGCCGACGGCGTCAACCTCCTCAACTCGTGCGGGCGCTCGGCCTGGCAGACCGTGTTCCACTTCCACCTGCACGTGATCCCGCGCTACGACACCGACCCGCTGCGGCTCCCCTGGCATCCCGCCCCGGGCGACCGCGACGAGATCGCGGCCGCGGCCGCCGACCTCACGGGCTGACATGCGCCGGCTCGTCGCGCTGCTCGTGCTCGCGGGCGCCCTCGCGGCGCCGGCCGCCGCCCAGACGCCGAGCCCGGCGTTCTTCAAGGATCCGGCCACCGACGGCCGCGGCAAGCTCGACATCGTCCGCACCGCGCTCGGGCGCGGCACCGACGGCCGCCTGCGCGGCGAGGTGACGATGGAGAAGCCGTGGACGACGGCCGACCTGCGCGAGGGCGGCGGCCAGTCGGGATCGGTCTGCCTGCAGCTCTACACCGCGCGCGTCCCGGGCGAGGACCCGCCCGACTACCTCGTGTGCGCGACCCCCGCGCCGGCGGGCGACGACGCGCTCCGCGGGCGGGTGCTGCGCGACCGCGCCAACGGCCTCCCGCGCCTGGTCGGGGTGGCGACCGTCACGCGCCCGACGCCCCGCACGGTCTACCTCCGCTTCGCGCAGTCGGCCGTCGATCGGCCCGCCTCGATCCGCTTCGCGGCGGAAGCCGTGACGCGCGCGCGCCGCTGCCCGAGGCCCCTCGGCTGCCGCGACCTCGGACCCGACGCGCCGCTGACGGGAAATCTGACCTTGCGCGGCACTCCTCCCTCCGGTTAGCGTTGGCGCGTCAGGACTGGTCATGGGGATCGGTCGCGGACCAGCCAGTGAGGTCTCAGCACGTATGGGCACCGGGACGGTCAAGTGGTTCAGCGACGACAAGGGCTTCGGCTTCATCACGCCCGATGAGGGCGGTCGGGACCTGTTCGTCCACTTCAGCGGCATCACCGGAGACGGCTACCGCTCCCTCGCAGAGGGCACCAAGGTCTCCTACGACGAGGAGCAGGGCGACAAGGGGCCCAAGGCGGTCAACGTAGCCAAGCTCTGAGCACCGCCCGCAACCCCGGCCGGGCCTTCGTGTTGAATGCCGGGATGCGCGTGACCCGGAAGGGACCCGTTCTTGCGCTCGCGGCCGTCGGGCTCGCGGCGCTCCTGCCTACCCCGGCCGTGGCCCGGATCATCGAGATCGGCCAGCTGGCGGCGCCGAACGCCCCGTCGTGCCCGACCAACCCCTGCCAGGCGGTCTCGCGCACGACGGGCTACCAGGCCAAGGTCGGCACCCAGCGCGGGCTGATGGCCGCGCCGGCCGACGGCAAGATCGTCGCCTGGACGATCACGCTCGGCAAGCCGGGCCGGCGCCAGATCCAGTTCTTCAACGAGAACTACGGCGGCGCTCCGCAGGCCGGCATCTCGGTGCTCAAGCCGGGGACGAAGCTGTTCCACCGCGTGACCGGCCAAAGCCCGCTGCAGAGCCTGCAGCCGTACTTCGGGACGACCGTGCAGTTCCCGCTCGGCCGGGCGCTGAACGTCAAGAAGGGCTACGTGATCGGCCTGACGGTCCCGAGCTGGGCGCCCGCGCTGGCGCTCGGGATGGGCAACGACACGTCATGGCGGGCGAGCCGCGCGCGCGGCGCGTGCGCGGAGCCGGGCGTGCAGTCCGCGCAGCTCGACCTCAAGGACCTCGCCCAGTACCGCTGCCTGTACCGCACGGCGCGCCTGACCTACAGCGCGACGCTGATCACGACGCCGAAGCCACCGAAGAGCTGACGCGCGGCACGCCGAGGCGCTGCAGCAGCGCCGCGACGACGTCGGGGTCGAATTGGGTGCCGGACTTGTCGCGCAGCTCGGCGACCGCGTCGCTCTGCGACATCGCCGCGCGGTAGGGCCGCGTCGTGATCATCGCGTTGTAGGCGTCGCAGGCGAGGATGATCCGCGAGGCGACCGGGATCGCGGTCCCGGCGAGGCCGTCGGGGTAGCCGCCGCCGTCCCAGCGCTCGTGCTCGTGGCGCACGATCGGGGCGAGGTGGGCGAGCTGGGGGGTGCGGCGCAGGATGCGCTCGCCGATCGCGGGGTGCTCGGCCATCACGCGCCACTCGGCGTCGGTGAGCGGGCCGGGCTTGTGCAGGATCTCGTTGGGGATCGCGAGCTTGCCGACGTCGTGCAGCAGCGCGCCGTGGCGGACGGCGTCGAGGTCGTCGGGGGAGAGCCCGAGCAGGCGGGCGACGTCGGTCGCGAGCGAGACGACCTGCTCGGAGTGCTCGTGCGTGTAGTTGTCGCGCGCCTCGATGGCGGCTGCCAGCGCCTGGACCGCGGCCGGGCCGCCGTCCGCGGGCTGCGCCCTCAGCACCGCCATCGTCTGGCGGGAGAGCAGCTCGACGAGGCGCAGCCGCTCGGTGGACAGCTCGCGCCACGTGCGCACCGCGATCAGCCCGTGCGGGCGCCCCGCCCACAGCAGCGGCACGACGGCGTACGCGCCGGCCGGCGCGTCGTGCGCCTCGGGCAGGTCCTCGGCGCCGATCGCGGCGAGGATGCCGTCCAGCGTCGGCCGTGAGATCGCGCCGAGCGCGAGCCGCTCGCGCAGCGCCGAGGTGGCGGGCACCCGGTCGACCTCGAACGCGTGCTCGTCGGCGTCGGGGTCGTGCGCGACGGAGGCGCGCACGAGCGCGGAGTCGCCCGCGAGCTCGAACACCGCGACCTCGGCGGCGCAGAGCGTGCGGCGCAGGAAGGCGGGGAGCGACAGCAGCGTCGCGCGGCTCGACTCGGACGACGCCACCATCTCCCAGAACTCGCGCATGATCGCCTCCGGAGAGCCCGCGCGGGCCTCGGCCAGCTCGAGCTCCTGCTCGAGCTCGGCGCCGGCGAACACCACGCGCTGCTTGCCCGTGCGCTTCGCCAGCAGCAGCGCGCGGTCGGCGCGGTGCAGCAGCTCGTCGGCCGACAGCGGCTCGCCCCACTGGGAGACGCCGATCGAGCACGGCATCGGCGCGGCGGCGGCGATCCGGTCGGCGACGGCGCGGCCGCCGGCGGCGTCGGCGTCGGGGAGCAGCACCACGAACTCGTCGCCGCCGTAGCGGCCGATGACGTCGTGGTCGCGGAGCTCGGCGCGCAGGGCGGCGGCCACGCCGCGCAGCTGCTCGTCTCCGGCCTGGTGGCCCTGCTCGTCGTTGACGGCCTTGAAGTCGTCGAGGTCGATCAGCAGGCACGCCAGGGGGGTCCCCTGGCGGCGCGCGCGCGAGATCTCCTCGCGCATGCGCAGGTGCAGCGCGCCGTGGTTGATGAGGCCGGTGAGCGAGTCCGTGACGGCTTCGAAGCGGGCCACCTCGTAGGCCTCCGCGTTGCGGCAGGCGATGACGGCGAACGCGGCGATCGCCTCGAGCGTCCGCAGGTCCTCCTCGGTGACGCGGCGCATGTCGGTGAAGCCGACGGACAGCGCGCCCTTGAGCTCGCCGTCCCACACCATCGGGACGCCGGCGGCGGTCTGGATCTCGCCCAGCGCCTTGTGCGCGGTCTCGATCTCGGTCCGGTACGCGTTGGTGACGAACGCCTCCCCGGTCGTCAGGATGCGGCCGGCGACGCCCTCGCCGCGGCTGAGGACGATGCCGGTCCAGTCCTCGGGCGTGTTGTGGCCGGCGGTGGCGACGCCGCCGCCCGAGCCGTCGGCCAGGTAGACGCCGGCGAGGTGGCCGCCCAGCGCGAGGTCGGCCTCGCGCGCGAGCGTCTCCAGCACGTCCACGAGCTCGAGCGAGGCGCCCAGCGCCGCGGCCGCCCGGGTCAGCGCGGCGTCGCGCTCGGCGCGCGCGGCGCGGCGGCGCTCGGACTCGAGCAGCGCAAGGGCGGCCGCGGCCTGGTTGGCGAGCGTCTCGGCCAGCGCGATCTCGTCGGCGCCCAGCGCGCGCGGCGTGTGGCTGATCAGCACCGCGACGAAGCGGATCTCGCCGCCGAAGCGCAACGGCACGTAGGCGGAGGAGGCGACATGGAAGCGATCGACGAGGTCCGCGCGCACGACGGGGGAGTTGGGGGCGTCCGGCACGACCAGCGTCGTCCCGGTGGCGAGCACGTGGCCGACGCCCGAGGGCCGGTCGTCGAGGACCTGGGTGTAGCCCGACAGCGCCGCTCCGGTCTCGGCGCCGATCGTGGCGCGTGTGACCTCGCCGCTCTGGCCGACCTCGGAGAGGTGGACCTCGTCGAGGGCGAGCCCTTCGTGGAGCATCGCGACGAGCGCCTCGGTGACGTCGGAGGGCGTGCGCGCGGCAACGACCGCCTCGGAGAGGCGATGCACGGCATCGAGCGGGGATCGGACGGGAGACGGCGGCACAGCAGACCTACAGCAGCATCGGCCCCCGCGTAGCGGGCCTTGACCGCTCAACCGCTCAGCAGGCGCCGGCGTTCTCCTCGCAGAACTGCTCGAACTGCTCGGGGGCGGAGCCCTCCGGCGGCGCGGTGTCGGTGGCCGGGGAGTCCTGCGGGGCCGGGGCGGGCGTGGCGGCCGCGCCGGTGTCGGCGGTGCCGGTCTCGCCCGTGCTGCCGGTGGTGGCCGGGTCCTCGGCGCCCGCCTCCGGGGTCGCCTCGCCGTCCTCCGGCGTGGGCGTCGGGGTCGCCTCGCCGTCCTCGGAGAGGTCGGCGGCGCCCTTCTGGTGCGGCACGGTCAGCTCGACGGGCGAGCCGGGCACCTCCTCGACCTCGTCCTCGCCCGAGCCGCAGCCGGCACCGGCGAGCGCGAGCGCGATCACAGGAAGAGCGAGGGCGGAGCGGAGGGAGCGCACGAGGGCTAGTGGGCCTTCTCGCAACGTTCCACCCGAAATCGGCGGTCGCCGATCACCGCCATGCTTCGTCCTCGACCACTTGAAATCCCAGGGGGATTCCTGCGGGTCTGCGTCCTCGCCTGGCGGCGCCGGCGCCCGGTCTTTCGAGTGCAACGTCACGAGAAGACCCACAGGGGCGCGTCAGCGCGGGAGCGCGGCCATGCGGCGGCCGCAGGTGGGGCAGTCGTTGAGGTCCTTCTGGGCCAGCTGGTCGCACCAGTTGCAGAAGCGCAGGTTCTCGATCGCCCACGGGAGCGCGGACTCCGAGGGCGCCAGCGGCAGCACCTTGCCGACGACCTCGAGCGGCTCGCCCGTCTCACGGTCGAGGTAGGTACGCCCCGGCTCGGCCTCGAGCAGGATCTCGCGACCGGACGACGGCGTGCGAAGGCGGTACTTCTGGCCCATCGGCGGGGACCTTAGCAATCGCCCCCGCTGGTCCGGCTAGGGTCCCGCACCGTGCGGATCCTGATCTTCCACGGCTACCTGCTGGGCGGTACCGGCTCGAACGTCTACAACGCCCGCCTGGCGGCCGCGCTCGTGCGGGCGGGGCACGAGGTGCACCTGCTGTGCCAGGAGCGGGCGCCGTTCGAGCAGGAGTGGGTCGACGCGGCCGGCGACTGGGACGGCGGGGAGCTGGCGATCGAGACGCGCCGCGAGCCCGTGCGGGCGACCGTCTACCGGCCCGGCATCGAGGGCCTGCTCCCGCTCTACGTGGCCGATCGCTACGAGGGGATCGAGGCGAAGCCGTTCCCGGACCTGACCGACGCCGAGCTCGACCGCTACCTGGAGCGCAACGTCGCCGCCGTGCGCGAGGTCGCGCAGCGCGCCCGGCCGGACATCGCGCTCGCCAACCACCTCGTGATGGGCCCGGCCGTGCTCGCCCGGGCGCTCGAGGGCGTCCCGTACGCGGTCAAGGTCCACGGCTCGGCGCTGGAGTACACGGTCAAGCCCCACCCGGAGCGCTTCCTGCCCTACGCCCGCGAGGGGATCGCGCCCGCGCGCGCGGTGCTCGTCGGCTCGCGCCACACGGCGGAGAGCCTGTGGGCCGCGATGGACGACCCGGAGCTCGAGGCGCGCACGAAGCTCGGCCCGCCCGGCGTCGACATCGAGGAGTTCGGCCCGCGCGAGCCCGAGGCGGCCCGGCGCGGGCTGGAGGCGCTCGTCGCGCGGCTCCGGGAGGCTCCCGCCGGCGACACCGAGAGCTCCTTCGCCCGCGACCCGGCCGCCGCCGCCGCGGCGCTGGCCACGCTGGCGCCCGAGGACCGGCTCGTGGTCTTCGTCGGCAAGCTGATCGCCTCCAAGGGCGTCGACCTGCTGCTCGCCGCCTGGCCGCTCGTGCTCGAGCGCGTGCCCGAGGCGAAGCTCGTGATCGTCGGCTTCGGCGCGTTCCGCGAGGCGCTGGAGGAGCTGGCGTCGGACCTCTTCGCGGGCCGGGAGCTGCGGGGCGAGAACGGGCTGGAGCTGAAGTACCTGCGCGCGTTCCTCGACGGCGCGCCCGGCGGCTACCCCGCGAGCGCCGACCGCGTCGTCTGGACGGGCCGGCTCGACCACGCCGAGCTCGCCGACCTGCTGCCCGCCAGCGAGGCGATGGTGGTGCCGAGCACGTTCCCCGAGGCGTTCGGCATGGTCGCGGCGGAGGCGGCCGCCTGCGGCTCGCTGCCGGTGGTGGCGCGCCATTCCGGGCTCGGCGAGGTCGCGGAGACGCTGGCGGAGGCCGTCCCCGAGGCCGCCCGGCCGTTCCTGGCCTTCGAGCGCGGGCCGTCCGCGGTGACCGAGCTCGCCGAGGCGCTCGCCGCCTGGCTCGAGGCGCCGGAGCCGCTGCGCGCCGCCACCCGCGAGGCGATGGTCGGGATCACGCGCGAGCGCTACTCGTGGGACGGCGTCGCGCGCACCCTGACGGCCGCCGCGCAGGGGCGCCTGGAGGGTCTGCCCGCCCCCTGAACCGGTACGATCCCGCCCCGATGACGAGACGGAGAGGACTCGCCGCTGCCGCGGCCGCCGCGCTGCTCGTCGGCGCCTCGGGCTGCGAGCTCAAGGACGACGGCGACAACCTGGTGGCGGGCAAGCAGAACTTCGTCGCGAAGTGCGGCTCCTGTCACGTCCTCAAGCGCGCCGGCACCACCGGCGTGAGCGGGCCGAACCTCGACGAGGCCTTCCAGCGCGCCCGCCGCGACGGCTTCGGCGAGAGCACGTTCAAGGGCATCGTCCACCGCCAGATCCTCCAGCCCGCGCGCACCACGCAGACCGACCCGAAGACCGGCAAGCCGACCGTGGCGATGCCGGCGAACATCTTCACGGGCGAGGACGCGCAGGACGTCGCGGCCTACGTCGCCAGCGCCGTCGCCAAGGGCGGGGAGGACCCCGGCCAGCTCGGCACCGTCGGCGTCAAGCGCTCCAACGAGGTCGCCAAGGCCGAGGGCGGCAAGCTCGAGATCCCGGCCGACCCCTCGGGCGGCCTGGCCTACACGTTCGGCTCCGCGGAGGCGCCCGCCGGCGCGCTCCAGATCGACTCGGAGAACGAGTCGTCGGTCGACCACAACATCGCGCTCGAGGGCAGCGGCGTCAACGAGACGGGCCCGGTGGTCAAGAACGGCGGCGTCTCGACGGTCAACGCCGACGTCCAGCCCGGCGAGTACACGTTCTTCTGCTCCGTCCCGGGCCACCGACAGGGCGGCATGGAGGGCAAGCTCACCGTCAAGTGACCGCCGGGCGGTCGCGCGTGACCGCGCGCTGCTCGTCGGAGTCGTACTGCTGGCCCGCGCGCAGGAAGAAGAACCCGAGCGCGAAGACCATGATGAGGATGTCGAGCACGACCATCATGCCGCCCGCGAGCTGCTGGTCGTGCAGCGGGCTGAGCCCCAGCGCCCGCTCCCCGTCGCCGTAGACGCCCGTGTAGACGGGCTGGCGGATCAGCACGAAGCTCATCCCCAGGAACATCCCGAGGAAGCGCGCGCTGAGGATGTGGCCGATCTTCCACAGCTCCCCGCGCAGGCGGCGCCGCTTGGGCTCGAGCGCCGACCACCAGACGAGCACCCCGGCGGCGATGAACGACGCGTGCTGGAGCGCGTGGACGGCCGGGGAGCGGACCGCCGCCTCGAAGAAGATCGAGAAGTGCCAGCCGTAGAGCACGACCGCGTACAGCGGCAGCGCCACCAGCGGGCGCCGCAGGAAGCGGAACGACTCGCGCAGCCAGCGCGTGCGGGCGAGCGGCACGAGCAGCTCGCGCGGCAGGAAGAACGCCAGCACGGGGTTGCGCAGCCCCACGAGCATCAGCGGCGCCGCCAGGTCGGCGATCAGCAGGTGCTGGAGCATGTGCATCGACAGCCCGTCCTCGCCCAGCGAGTCGATCGGGCTGAGCAGGCCCACGGCCCACAGGACCATCGCCGCGTGCCACGAGGCCACCTGCCATGCGGGGACGGCGACGCCGCGCCCGCGCAGCACCCGCAGCGCGCGCACGTAGAGCGCCTCGAGCACGACGAGCCAGACGACGATCCCCATGGGACTAAGTGTGGCTCAGAACACGGCGCGGCCGAGCAGCACGAGCCCGGCGAGCACAACCGCGACCACCACGACGTAGATCAGGAAGCGGAACGCCTCCGCCTCTGAGCGGAGCGGGTTGATCATGCCCTCAGATGATGTAGATCGTCAGGTACACGACCACCCACATCACGTCGACGAAGTGCCAGTAGATGCCCGGCACCTCGACCCCGCGGTGCTCCTCCGGCGTGAAGTGGCCGCGGAACGCCCGGATCGTCGTGAACGTGAGCAGCGTGAGGCCGACGAACACGTGTGCGCCGTGGAGGCCGGTGAGCCCGTAGAAGACCGACGCCTGCGCGGAGTCCTGGGGCGCGAAGCCGACGTGCACGTACTCGTTGATCTGGATGAAGAGGAACGTCGCGCCGAGCAGCAGCGTGGTGAGGATGCCCGCCTGCAGGCCGAAGCGGTTGTCGGCCTTGGCCGACTCCAGCGCCCAGTGCATGCTCACCGAGGAGGAGAGCAGGATCGCCGTGTTGACGCCGGCGATCAGCTTCGGCAGCTCGTTGCCCTCCGCCGGCCACTCGGCGCCGCCCACGACGCGGATGAAGAAGTAGGCGGTGAAGAAGGCCCCGAAGACCATCACCTCGGAGATGATGAAAAGCAGCATGCCGAGCAGCTGTGGCTCGACGCGCGAGGAGCGGTTGGCCTCGGGCGGCCCGTGGTGCTCCTCGTCGTGGACGCCGGCGTGGCTGCCGTGGGCGCCGTGGCTGGGCTGGCTGATCGAGGCGGCTTCCATCAGGCCGCCGCCTCCTCTTCCTTGGCCTCGATGTGCTGGACCGGCTTGCCGCTGGCCTCCTCGAGCTTGCCGATGAGGCCCTTGGAGACCCAGTCGGAGCGGTTGGAGGGCAGCGTCGAGACCACGACCTCGGAGATGTGGAAGTACTGCAGGGCGTTCAGCGCCGCCGTGTAGGGGTCGGGGTCGCCGATCATGCCGGCCGCGACGATCTTGTCGGCCTCCAGCGACTCCAGCAGCTTGCCGAGGCGCTCGCGCGCGGCCCTGACCTCCCGGCCGTCGCCGGAGCCCTGCGGCACGACGACGATGAAGCGGCGCGGACCCTCGTCGGCGAGGTTCTGGAGGTGCTTGACGAGCGCGCCGCCCGCGACGGTCTGGTTGGCCAGCACGAGCGTGACGTCGAACGGCAGGCCCTCGGAGTCGACGTCGACCACGACGTGCTTGACCGGCAGTTCCGTCTCGGCCTCGAGCCGCTCCGGCAGGTCGCGCCGCAGCCAGCCCGAGACGGTGGCGGGGAGCGTCGAGATGATGATCTCGTCGATCCCGTGGGCGCCGATCGCGTCGGTGGCGGCGTTGAACGGGTCGGCGTCGCCGACCTCGCCGGTGCCCTCGATCCCCTCGTCGCGCATGAACGCGAGCGCGAGGTCGACGCGCACCTGCGCGGAGTCGCGCACCGCCTCGTCGTAGATCACGTTGCCGTGGCGCGGGCGGCTCTGGGGGACGACGACGTAGAAGCGCGCGTCGCCCTCGGCGTGGCGCTCGCGCACGGCGTCGAGCAGCCCGCCGCCGCCGATCGTCTCGTTGGCGAGAACGAGGACGTTTGCCATCACTCGTCGCTCCTGCCGCCGGCCTCGGACTCGGACTCACCGGCCGGCACCGCTTGCGGCTCGGCTGGTCGCTCCTCCTCGGCGGCCTGGAAGATGGCGTGCACGGCGCCGGGCACGCCGTACTCGTACGGCCCGCCGACCACGGTCGGCACGCGGTCGAAGTTGAAGATCGGCGGTGGCGAGGAGACCTGCCACTCGATCGTCAGCGAGCGCCACGGGTTGGCCTCGGCGCGCGCGCCGCCGCGCCACGAGGCGACCATGTTGTAGACGAAGATCAGCGTCGACAGGCCGACCATGAAGCTGGCCAGCGAGATGAACAGGTTCCAGCCCGCGAACTGCTCCGGGTAGTCGGCCACCCGCCGCGGCATCCCCTGCACGCCGATCAGGTGCATCGGCCCGAAGGTGAGGTTGAAGCCCACGAACGTCAGCCAGAAGTGCAGCTTGCCGAGCGTCTCGTCGTACATCCGGCCCGTCATCTTCGGGAACCAGAAGTAGACGCCGGCGTAGATCGTGAACAGCGAGCCGCCGAACAGCACGTAGTGGATGTGGGCGACGATGAAGTAGGTGTCCGAGACGTGGATCGTCAGCGGCACCATCGCGAGCATCACGCCCGAGATGCCGCCGAGCGTGAACATCGTCAGGAACCCGAGGACGAACAGCATCGGCGTGTCGAGGTGCAGCACGCCGCGCCACAGCGTCGCCAGCCAGGAGAAGATCTTGATCCCGGTCGGCACGGCGATGATCGCGGTCGTGACCATCATCGGGACGCGGATCCAGCTCTGCATGCCCGAGACGAACATGTGGTGCGCCCACACCGTGAAGCCGAGCAGCACGATCGCCAGCAGCGAGAAGGCCATCATGCGGTAGCCGAAGATCGGCTTGCGCGCCTTCACCGACAGGACCTCCGAGACGATCCCGAAGCCCGGCAGCATCATGATGTAGACGGCCGGGTGGGAGTAGAACCAGAAGACGTGCTGGTACATCAGCACGTCGCCGGCGCGGTCGGACTCGAAGAAGTTGAAGCGCAGCGCGTAGTCGAGCAGGACGAAGAACTGCGACGCGGCCACGAACGGCGTGGCGATCACGACCAGCAGCGAGGTCGAGAAGTTGGCCCACACGAGCAGCGGCATGCGCCAGAAGCTCATGCCGGGCGCACGCATGGTGATGATCGTCACGAGGAAGTTCAGCGCCGTCGCGATCGAGGACGCGCCCGCGAACTGCACGCCGATCGTGAAGAACAGCTGCCCTATGGGCACCTCCGTGGAGAGCGGCGCGTAGGCGGTCCAGCCGGTCGCGAACGAGCCGCCGGGGGCGAGGAACGACGCGGTCATCATCAGGCCGCCCAGCGGCAGCATCCAGAACGACAGCGCGTTGAGCCGCGGGAACGCCATGTCCGGCGCCCCGATCATCAGCGGCAGCACGAAGTTCGCCAGCCCGGCGAACACCGGGATGACGAACAGGAAGATCATCAGCGACGCGTGGACGCTGAAGAGCCCGTTGTAGGCGTTGGCGTCGACGAACTGAGAGCCCGGCGCCGCCAGCTCGGCCCGCACCAGCATCGCGAGCAGGCCGCCGACGAGCATGAAGAAGAACGAGGTGACGACGTACTGGATGCCGATCACCTTGTGATCGGTGTTGACGCGGAAGTAGTCCTTCCACGAGTGGGCGCCGTGCGACGAGTGGTCCTCGGGCCGCGTCGGCTTGCCGGCCGCCCAGTAGAACCAGTAGTCGAAGGCCCCGAGGCCGACGAGGAAGAACAGCGGCGCGGCGATCAGCGAGACGGTGAGGACGGCGTTCTGGAAGGCCGCGTTCCAGCCGTCGGCGCCCTCGAACGGGTTCGAGAAGCCGTAGGCGGCGCGCACGACCGTGATGAGCACGGCCGAGAACAGCACGCCCAGCAGCGTGAACCAACCCGCCCGGGTGAGCCCCGGTCCTCGCAGCCTCGCCGCCATCAGCCTCCTCGTCTCACTTGGTCGCGACCTCCACAAGGTAATCGGTCAGCGCCTTTATCTCCTCGGGCTGGAGCGTGTCGCCGTAGTTCGTCGGCATGATCCCGTCCTGGAAGCCCTGGGTGACGTCGGCTCCGGGGTTCTCGATCGACTCCTGGATGGAGGCGGCGTCCTTGCCCTGCAGCGCGTCGTCGAGGTCGGGGCCGATCGTGGCGTCGGTGCCCGCGTCCGACAGCGTGTGGCAGGAGCCGCACGCCGGCTCGGCGTTGGTGAAGATCGCCTTGCCGTCCGGCGCGGCGCCACCGCCGCCGCCCTCGGCCTCTTCCTCGCCGCCTCCGCCGCCGCCCTCGGCCGCCTGTTGCTGCTTGTCGGAGAGCCACTTGTCGAAGTCCTCCGGCGAGACCACGTGCGCGCTCTGGCGCATCACGGAGTGCCCGAGCCCGCACAGCTCGGCGCACACGACGGGGTAGATGCCGGTCCGCGTCGGCTCGACGGTGAAGTGCGTGGTGATGCCGGGCACCGCGTCGATCTTCTGGCGGAACGCGGGCACCCAGAAGTCGTGCAGGACGTCTTTGGACTGGACGTCGAAGTTGACCTGCCGGCCCTTCGGCACGTAGAGCTGGTTGGAGGCGACCTCCTTGCCGTCGTCGCCGCGGTAGAAGAACGTCCACGTGAACTGCTCGCCGACGACGCGGACCTTGAGCTGGTTGGCCTCGGCGGTCTCGATGTCGCGCAGGACGACGTAGGCGTAGGAGCACAGCGCCACGAGGATGATCGCGGGGATCGCGGTCCAGATCACCTCGAGCTTCGTGTTGCCGTGGATCGGCGGGCCGTCCTTGAGCTCCTCGCCCGGGCGCATGCGGTAGCGCCACACGCAGTAGAGGACGACCGTCTGGACGAGCACGAAGATCGGCACGGAGACGATCAGCAGGACGTCCCACAGCGTGTCGATCGGCTTGCCCTCCTCGGACGCCCGGACCGGGAACCAGTCGATCAGGAGGCCGAGGGCGACCCCCGTGACAGACGCGACGGCGCCGATCGCGAACAGCTGCGCGAGGTGCGTCTTCTCCTGCTTCTCCTCCTCGCCCATGAGGGCGGCATCCTATGCAACCCGGGCGGCGGAGGGGACGCCCCTACGCCGCGTGCGCGAACTGGTCTCCGGACGGGCGCGACGCGCCCTGCCGGGAGCGGTACGCGGAGGGCGCGAGCCCTTGGTGGCGGCGGAACGCCTTGGCGAACTGGGCCGGCTGGCGGTAGCCGACGCGGCGGGCGACCTCGCGCACGGTCAGGCGCCGGTGCGCGAGCAGCTCGGCCGCCCGCTGCATCCGCACGCGCGTGAGGTGCTCGCGGAACGTCGTGTGGCCGATCTCGGCGTAGGCGCGCTGGAGCTGGCGCCGGGACGACGCCACGCGGCGGGCGATGTCGTCGAGGGAGAGGTCGGACGCGTACTCCTGCTCGACGATCGCTACGGCGTCGTCGAACAGGCTGGTGCGCAGCCGGACGGTGGAGGGTCGCTGTTGGGGCACGTCTGGGATACGTCCTATCGCGCCAGGTGGATGACCGCGGTCCGATTTGGCACGTTGCCACTCACGAGGTAAGACCCCCGACGCTCTGTAACATTGCGTCAATCGTTGCAAGCGGCGCGGGGAGGTGTCTGGAGTGCAGGTGAGGGACGGCATGAGCCGGATGGTCCTGACGGTGGGGCCCGGCCACACGTTGCGCCAGGCCGCGACCGCCATGGCCCGCCGTCGCGTGGGCGCCGCCGTCGTGCTCGACCCCGAGGCGCCGGGCGTCGGCATCCTCACGGAGCGCGACATCCTGCTGTCGATCGGCGAGGGACAGGATCCGGACACCGAGCTCGTGTCCGACCACCTCACCTCGGAGCTCGTGTTCGCGGCGCCCGACTGGTCGCTCGAGCAGGGCGCCGCGGCGATGGTCCGCGGCGGCTTCCGCCACCTGGTCGTGATCGAGGAGGGCGAGGCCTCCGGCGTCCTGTCGGTGCGCGACATCGTGCGCTGCTGGACCGACGACGGCGCCAGCTGCGAGGTCCCGCAGTCGCCGGCGGTGGCCTAGGCCTCAGGGCAGTAGCGGACCGCCACCACCAGCGCGTCGTCCGACCCGCGCGAGTGGGACGCGAGCACGCGCCGCGCCTGCTCCGAAGCGGTCGCGCCGGGCACCAGCGAGGACCCGAAGTCCGCGGCGATCCCGTCGGTCGCCATCACCACGCAGTCCCCGGGCGCGAGCTTCGTGCGCACGAGCCGGACCGAGGGCAGCGACCAGCCGAGCACGCCGCCGAACAGCGTGGGGGAGTCGGTGGCGTCGCCCTGGGCGCGGTCGGCGCGCACGAGCCGCCCCTCGACGTTGCCGATCCCGGTCCACGTCAGGCCGCCGGCGAGGTCGAACCAGGCCAGCGTCGCCACGACGCCGCGGGTGGAGCGCAGCGCGTCGTGGCAGTGCTTGAGCATCAGCTCGGGCGGCTCGCTGCGGTGGCGGCGGAACTGCTCCGCGGCCGCGTCCGCCGCGTCCGCGGCAGCGCCGCCGTGCCCGAGCCCGTCGACCGCCGCGACGAGCGCTCCGCCCTCGAAGGGGGCGAACACCGCGAGGTCACCCGAGCGCTCCTCGCCCGCCAGCGGCTCACCCGCCTCCCCTCGCTCGAGGATGGCGGGCCAGTCGGCGTCGTCACACACGCACGCCTCTCTCCGCGGCGCGCGCCCACTTGACGAGCCGCACCGTGGTGCCCTCGCTGGGCGTGCTCTGGATGTCGAACTCGTCGACGAGCCGCCGTGCCCCCGGCAGCCCGAGCCCGAGACCCCCGCCTGTCGTGTAGCCGTCCTGCAGCGCGCGCTCGATGTCCTCGATCCCCGGCCCGTTGTCGACCGCCAGGACCTCGATCCCCGAGCGCCCGTCGCCGTCGCGCACGATCCGCAGCGTGACCTCGCCGCGGGTGGCGTAGTGCGTGATGTTGCGCGCCACCTCCGAGATCGCGGTGGCCAGCAGCGTCTGGTCCGTGGAGCTCAGCTCGAGCTCGGCGGCGAGCTCGCGCGCCTGCTGGCGTGCGGTCACGACGTCGGCGTCGGACTCGATCGCGATCCGGCTCTCAGCCTCCACCGGCGAGCGGCTCCTTGAGCTGGTTCTGCAGCAGTGCCAGCCCCTCCTCGAGGTCCAGCGCGGTCTGCACGTCCTCGAACTGCATCCCCAGCTGGACCATCGCGAACGCGACCTCGGGCTGGATGCCCACGATCACGGTCTCGGCGCCGCGCAGGCGCGTCATGTGCGCGATCCCGCGCAGGGAGCGCGAGACGAACGAGTCCATCACGTCGAGCGCCGTGACGTCCACGATGATGCCGCGCGAGCGGTGGCGCGTGACCTGCCCCATCACGTCCTCGCGCAGCTGCAGGACGTCCGTGTCCGTGAGCGCCGTCTGGATCGACGCGATCAGGACCGGGCCCTGCTTGAGGATCGGGACGGCCAACTAACGTGCCTCGGGCGCGAGGTAATCGCCTTGCGTGACCTCGTAGCCGAGGAGCCGCTCGGCCTCCTCGATGCCGCCCTGGAGGTCGCCGACGGCGTTGACCTTGGAGAGGTCGACGCCGAGCGTCACGAGCGTCTGGGCGATGTCCGAGGAGAGGCCGGTGATGATGACGCTGGCGCCCATGAGGCGCGAGGCCTCGACGGTCTGCACGAGGTGGTTGGCCACCGTCGAGTCGATCGTCGGGACGCCGGTGATGTCGATCACGACCACCTTGGCGCGGTTCGCGCGGATGCCGCGCAGGAGCTGCTCGGTGAGCTGGCGGGCGCGCTGCCCGTCGAGCACGCCGATGATCGGCAGGATCAGCAGCCGCTCGCGGACCTGGAGGACCGGCGTCGAGAGCTCGCGGATCGCCTCCTGCTGCTGGCGGATGACGCGCTCGCGCTCGCCGACGAAGTTGCCGGCCACCGTGTTGGCGATCCGGTTCGCGGCGGGCTCGTAGGCGTCGAGCACGCGGTTGAGGAGGCCGAAGTCCGACTGGTACTTCTCGAACAGCGAGCGGGCGAGCACGTCGCGCAGGAGCAGCACGATGCTGACGACCTCGTCGACCTCGACCCCTCGCGGGATGATGCGCTCGGACAGGTTGCGCGCGTAGTCCTGCAGCGCCTCGACCGAGCCCGTCTCGAGCACCCCGACGTAGGAGTCGTAGATCGAGGTCGCCTCGGAGAAGATCTCCTCCTGGGTCAGCGCGGTCAGGAGCCGTGAGTCGGAGATCCGCCGCGCCCACTCCTCGCGCAGCTGCGTGCGGTTGGCGCGCAGGTGGGAGACGAGCTCGCGGAGGAGGCCCTCGGTCGCCTCGCCGTGTCCGTCGGTCGAGGTCGCGTCGGGTGTGTCAGCCATCGCTCTCCTTTGGGGTGGGATCGGCCGCGGCACGGGCCAGCGGCTCGGTCTCGGGCGCCGTCTCGGGATCCGGCCCGAGCGCCAGCACGGCCATATCGTCGCGCAACCGGCCCATCGAGGCGTGCATCACCGCGCGCTCGACGCGCTCGGCCACCTCGTCCGGGCTGAGGCCGCCGCATCCGCGCAGCAGCTCGACGAGCTGATCGGTGCCGAACACCTCGCGGCGCTGGCGGCGCACCTCGGTCACGCCGTCGGTGTACAGGACGAGCACGTCGCCCGTGTCCAGCTCCGCGGTCACGTCCGCGAGCAGCGGGTCGGCGTCCGAACCGAGCAACGTGCCGAGCCGGCCGACCTCCTCGACCGAGCCGTCGGGGTGCACGATCAGCGGCAGCGGGTGCCCGCCGCAGGCGAGCTCGAGCCGCACGTGGCCGGGGACGACCTGCATGTACGCGTAGGCGACGGTGCAGAAGCGCCCGTCGGAGACCTGCTCGCGCAGCTCGCGGTGCAGCAGCGTCAGCACGCCGCTCGGGCGGTGCTCGTAGGCGGCGGCCGCGCGCAGCGTGTGGCGGGCGAGCGCGGTCACCGCCGCGGCCTCAGGGCCCTTGCCCTGGATGTCGCCGATCAGGGCCGCCCAGCCGCCGTCGCGGGCGCGGAAGACGTCGTAGAAATCGCCGCCGAGCTCGACGCCCTCGCCGGCGGCGTTGAAGCGCACGGCCGCGGACAGCCCGGGGACGTGCGGCAGCGCGCCCGGCCGCAGCGAGCGCTGGAGCGTGCGCGCGATCGTGCGCTCGCGGCCGTACAGGCGGGCGTTGGCGATCGCGCCCGCCGCGAGCTGGCCGAGCTGGGTGAGGATCGCGTCGTCGCGCGGCGTGAACTCGCGCTCGGGCTGGTCGACGACCTCGAGCGAGCCGAGCTCGCGGCCCTGCGCGCGCAGGTCGACGGTCGTCCGCGAAGGTGTCGTCACGGAGACCTCGTAGTCGGGCGGCGAGGTCGCGCCCATCGGCGGACGGCGCGGCTCGGCGGGGAGGATCGCGATCGAGGCGCGCTCCGCGCCGACGACCGAGCGCGCCGCGTCGGCGGTCAGCTGGAGGATCTCCTCGACGCCCAGCGAGGCGTTGATCTCCAGCGAGGCGTCGGCGAGCGTGCGCAGCTGCTCGATGTGCTCCAGCTCGATGCGCGCGATCTCCTGGACCTCGTGGTAGCCGCGCGCGGCGATCTCGAACGCCGACAGGCTCTCGCGCAGGAAGCCCGCTGCGGCGCGGATCATCTCGCCCTGGCGGTCGCCTGACGCGGACGCCAGCGCGACGGTCAGCGCCTCGTGATGGGCGTCGGCGAAGTCGAGCACGCTGTACTGCGCCGCGACCGCCTCGCGGCCGAGCGCGTAGGCCTCGCCGAGGCCCCTCTCGCCGCCCTCGCCGAGGTGCGCCGCGAACGCGGCGGCGTAACGCTCGCCCAGCTCCGCGCCCTCGGGCGACGAAACGTCTGGCTGCTCGACCCCCACGAAGGCGAAGCCTATTGCCGGGCCGTCGTCAGTGCGAGGCGTGGTGATCGAGCGGGAGCTCGGACATCTCGTGCGCCGCGGCGCGGATCCACTGCACGAGCGTCACGAGGAACAGCAGGCCCCCGACGATGGTGAGCCAGAGCGAGAGCGTGACGCCGACGATGGCGAACGTCACCCCGACCGCGTTGAGGATCGGGAGGAGGCTCGGCTCCGGCATGTGGACCTCTTCACCGACCGGCGGGGCCTCTGTCTCGAGCGCGGGCATCAGGCGGTGTAGATGGCGGCCGCGACGAACGTCAGCCCGAAGCAGAGCAGCATGATCGTCGAGGCGATCAGGCCGGTCCGGAGGTTGCGTCGTGCGAGCTTGCGGTCCATCGGCGGCGATTCTACAGGCGGGCGTCGGCCACCATCGCGAGGAAGAGCAACGCGAGGTAGAGCAGGGAGAACAGGTAGGTGCGCAGCGCGCTGCGGCGGTCGGCGGAGCGCTGCAGGCGCACGGCGTGGAAGAGGAAGGCGCCGCCGAGCGCGAGCGCGACCGCGGCGTACAGCGCCCCGAAGAAGCCGAACACCACCGGCAGCAGCGTCAGCACGACGAGCAGGCCGGTGTAGAGCAGGATCTGGCGCCGCGTCTCGTCCTCGCCGTGGACCACCGGCATCATCGGCACGCCGACGCGGGCGTACTCGTCCTTCATCAGCAGCGACAGCGCCCAGAAGTGCGGCGGCGTCCAGTAGAAGACGATCGCGAACAGGTACAGCGCGGTGGGGTCGACGTGGCCCGTCACGGCGGCCCAGCCCACGAGCGGCGGCACGGCGCCGGCGGCGCCGCCGATCACGATGTTCTGCGGCGTCGTGCGCTTGAGCCAGACCGTGTAGACGAGCACGTAGCCGAGGAAGCCGGCGAGCGCCAGCGACGCGCTCAGCACGTTGACGGTCGTCGCCAGCAGCACGTAGGACAGCCCGGCGAGGACGATCCCGAAGATCAGGGCGGCGTTCGGCGAGATCCGCCCGGCCGGAACGGGCCGGTTGGCGGTGCGGGCCATCTGCGCGTCGATGTCGCGGTCGAACCAGTGGTTCACCGCGCCGGCGCCGCCCGCCGACAGCGACCCGCCGAGGCAGGTCAGCGCGACGAGGCCGAGCGACGGGTCGCCTGCCACGTACATCGTGGTGATGGTGGTCAGCAGCAGCAGCGACTGGACGCGCGGCTTGGTCAGCTCGACGTAGTCGGAGATCACCTGGCGGACGCCCGCCAAGGGCCATGCGTGCTGTCTCCCGACGCGGGACGCCTCCATCTCAGACCCCCGTGTGCGGCCGCCCGGCCTGGTGTCGTTGCTCGACGCCCGTCTCCTGCTCCACCTGGCGGCGGATGTCGCGCATGGGCTCGACGGAGCGCACGCGCGGGATCGTGTCGAAGTTGTTCTCCGGCGGCGGGGAGGGCATGAACCACTCGAGCGTGTTGGCCTTCCACGGGTCCGGGCCGGCCTTCGGGCCGCGCTTCACGGAGTTGACGAGGTTGATCACGGTCAGCAGCACGCCGATCGCCAGCACGCCCGAGCCGATCGAGGAGATCATGTTGTAGATCGGGAGGTTGTTCTCGTCCGAGTACTCGAAGACGCGGCGCGGCATCCCCGACAGGCCCGCCGAGTGCTGGACCAGGAACGTCAGGTTGAAGCCGAGGAAGAACAGCCAGAAGGAGACCTTGCCCAGGCTCTCCGACATCATCCGGCCGCTCATCTTCGGGAACCAGTAGTAGAGCGCGGCGACCATGCCGAAGGCCGCGCCGCCGAACGCCGTGTAGTGGAAGTGGGCGACGACGAAGTAGGAGTCGGTGAGCGCCCAGTCGACGGGGAAGACGGCGAGGAAGATGCCGCTGATGCCGCCGACCACGAACGTGCCGATGCCGCCGACCGCGAACAGCAGCGGCGTCCGGTACTCGATCGAGCCGCGCCACAGCGTCGCGATCCAGTTGAAGATCTTCACGCCCGTCGGGACCGCGATCAGGAAGCTCGAGAGCATGAAGAACGCGAGCACGACGGTCGACATCGGCGTCGCGAACATGTGGTGCGCCCACACGAGCAGGCCGAGGAAGGCGATGCCCGCCGTGGCCGCCGCGATCGCCTTGTAGCCGAAGATCGGCTTGCGCGCGAACACCGGCAGGACCTCCGAGAACACCCCGAAGGCGGGCAGGACCATGATGTAGACCTCGGGGTGCCCGAAGAACCAGAACAGGTGCTGCCACAGCAGCGCCGAGCCGCCCTCGGTGGGATCGAAGAAGCTCGTCCCGAAGTTGCGGTCCAGCAGCAGCATCGTCACCGACGCCGCCAGCGAGGACAGGGCGATCACGACGAGGTAGGCGTAGATCAGGATCGTCCACACGAACAGCGGGATCCGCCCCCAGCCCATGCCGGGGGCGCGCATGTTGTGGATGGTGGCTATGAAGTTGACGGCGCCGAGCATCGACGCCAGCCCGGTGAGGTGGACCATGTAGATCCACGCTTCCTGGCCGCCGGACGGCGAGTACTCCTTCGCCGACAGCGGCACATAGGAGAACCACCCGGCCTCCGGCGGCGTGAAGAACACCGACGCGTAGAGCGCGATGCCGCCGAACAGGAACATCCAGTACGACCACGCGTTGATGCGCGGGAAGGCGACGTCGCGCGCCCCGATCATCAGCGGCAGCAGGTAGTTCGCGAAGCCCGCCCACACCGGCACGACGACGAGGAAGACCATCGTCGTCCCGTGCATGGTGAAGACCTGGTTGTACTTCTCGGGCGTCAGGAACGTGTTGTCCGGCGCGCCGAGCTGGATCCGCATCAGCAGCGCCTCGACGCCGCCCAGCAGGAAGAAGACCAGGGTCGTGTAGAGGTAGAGGATCCCGATCTTCTTGTGGTCCGTCGTGGTGATCCACGACGTCCAGCCCTTGGCCTCGGGCCGCACCGCGTGGGTGAGGATCTGCGGCCGCGCGATCGCGCGGCGCGCGGTCGTCGTCTCGCTGGAGGGCTCGGAGGTGATCGCCATGGGTCTCGGGAGTCTTTCCTACTCGCCCTCGGACTGCTCGGCCGCCTCGCGCTGCTGGCGGATCAGCTCGTCGCGCTGCTTGGCCGCCTCTTCGCGGGCCGTCGTGATGTCCTCCGCCGTGCGGTCGAACCAGGCCTGGTACTCGTCAAACGGCACCGCCCGCACGCGCGCGGTCATGTTCGCGTGGTTGCGCCCGCACAGCTCGGCGCACTGGCCCCGGAACGTGCCGGCGCGCGTGGCCTTGAACCAGGTCTTGTTCGTGTAGCCGGGGATCGCGTCCATCTTGCCGCCGAGCGCGGGGATCCACCACGAGTGGGCGACGTCGTCGGAGGTGATGTCGAGCGTCACCGTCATGCCCACCGGCACGACCATCTCCTCGTAGGCGAAGACCTGCTTGTCGTCCTGGCGCGGGTACTGGTAGCGCCAGTTGTACTGCTGGCCGTCGACGACGATGTTGAGCGTGGCGCCCTTGGGCGGGTCGGGCTGGTCGGTCGAGGCGTAGACGACGTTGGAGGCGACCGGGTTGCCCTCGGCGTCGATGTCGGAGGCCGCCGGGTTCTTGATGTCGGGCAGCTTGATGAACGTGACGGCGGTGATGAACACGAGGATCACCGCGGCGCCCACGGTCCAGCCGATCTCGAGCCGCGTGTTGCCGTGGATCTGGGCCGCGACCCGGCCCTTCTTGGCGCGGTACTTGACGAGGAACCAGATCAGCAGCGCCTCGACGCCGATGAACACCACGAGCCCCATCGCGAAGATCAGCAGGTAGAGCTGGGCGATGTCGTCCGCGTTGGGCGACGCGCCGTCGTCGGGCAGCACGATGCCGGCGAGGATGTCGACGACTGGGGTCAAGGCGCAGGCAGTGTATAGACGGGCCAGGGCGCTTCAGCGCCCGGTGGCTAGCTCCCCTTGAACTCCGGCTTGCGCTTCCCGAGGAAGGCCTGCACGCCCTCGATGAAGTCGCCCGAGCCGGCCATCTCCTGCTGCAGGCTCGCCTCGAGCTCGAGCTGCTCGTCCATCCCGGCGTACATCCAGGCGTTGAGTTGCGCCTTGGCGCCGGCGTAGGAGCGCGTGGGGCCGGTCGCGAGCTGCTCGGCGAGCGCGTCGACCTCGGCCTCGAAGGCCTCGTCGGCGGCGACGCGGTTGATCAGGCCCCACTCGAGCGCCTGCAGCGCCGGGATCCGCTCGCCCAGCATCGCCATCTCGGCCGCGCGCGCGTGCCCCACGCGCGCGGGGACGAAGAGCGACGAGCCGCCGTCGGGGACGAGGCCGATGTTGACGAACGCGAGCAGGAAGTAGGCGGACTCGCGGGCCACGACGAGGTCGCAGGCGAGCGCGAGCGAGCAGCCGATCCCGACGGCCGGGCCGTTGACGGCGGCCAGCACCGGCTTCGGCATGGTCCGGATCGTCGTGATGATCGGGTGGTAGCGCTCGCGCAGGGCGGTCCCGACGTCCGGACGGCCCTCGGGCGTGGGGTCGAAGCCGGCCTTGAGGTCGGCGCCGGAGGAGAAGCCGCGGCCCGCGCCGGTGATGGTCACCGAGCGGACGCCGTCGTCCTCGGCGGCCTCCTGCACGGCGGCGAGGAGGTCGAGCCCGAGCTGCTTGTCCCAGGCGTTCATGGAGTCGGGGCGGTTGAGCTCGATGCGCAGCTCGGCCCCGTTGGAGGCGCCGCGGCGCGTGGTCACGGTCTCGGCCATGGCGCGGCATGCTACGGATAGCCTGGACCCGTGGCCCGGCGACCCCGCATCGGCATCTGCACCGCGATCGAGCGCGCGAGCTGGACGGTCTGGGACGCCGAGGCGTTCCTGCTCAACCGCTCCTACATCGACGCGATCCAGGCGGCGGGCGGGCTCGCGCTGATGATCCCGCCGGATCCGGGGGCCGACGCGGACGAGATCCTCGACGTCCTCGACGGCCTGATCCTGGCCGGCGGGGCCGACATCGACCCGGCGGCCTACGGCGCCGACACGCACCCGATGACCAAGGGCACGTGGCCGGAGCGCGACAACTTCGAGGTCGCGCTGGCGCGCCGCGCGCTCGAGCGCGACATCCCGCTGCTCGGGATCTGCCGCGGCATGCAGCTCATGAACGTCGCGCGCGGCGGCACGCTCAAGCAGCACCTCCCCGACGACTACGGGCACGAGGACCACCGCCGCGTGCCGGGCTCGTTCGACGGCGCCGACCACGACGTGCGGCTGGCCGAGGGCTCGCTCGCCTCGCGCGTCGCCGGCGAGGTCGACCACGCGACGAAGTCCCACCACCACCAGGGGATCGAGGCGCTCGGCGAGGGACTGGTCGAGAGCGGCTGGTCCGTGCTGGACGAGCTGCCCGAGGCGATCGAGGACCCGGAGCGCCGCTTCGCGCTCGGCGTCCAGTGGCATCCCGAGGCGGATCCGGCGTCGCCGCTGATCAAGGCGCTGGTGGCGGAGGCCGCGCCGGCACGGGACGGCGGCGCGTAGCGCTCCCGCGCAGCTCTCCGCCGCCTACACGGTTATCCTCGCCGCGCTGTGCGCCGGTCGACCGCCATCCGCCTGGTGGCGTGCACGGCGCTCGCCGCTGGTCTCGCGGCGCCGCTCGTACGCCGCCGTCTGAACCTCGCGCCACCCGTCGTCACCGTCACGGCGGCGAGCGCCCCGTTCGCGCTGTGCGTGCTCGTGCCGCGCTCGCGCAAGCGCGACGTGGCCGTGATCTGCCTGCAGATGTGGGCCTACATCGCGACGTACCAGATGCCCAACGACGACCCGAGCGAGCTCGAGCGGCGGGTCCACATCGACTACCCGGTGACCATCGACCGCGTGCTCGGCGGCGGTGTCACGCCCACGCTGCGGCTGCAGCGGGCGTTCGGGCGGCCGGGGCGGATCAACGCCGCCGAGCGGACGCTGATCTGGTCGCACTGGATCTGGTTCCTCGTCCCGCACGGCACCGCCGCGTTCCTGCTGCTGCGCCATCGCGAGCGCTTCCCGCGCGGTGCGTGCCTGCTCTACGGCACGTTCGACATCGGCCTGATCGGCTACTGGGCGTTGCCCACGGCGCCCCCGTGGTACGCGGCAGCGCGCGGGCGGATGGAGGACGGCCGGACCCCGGCGCTGCGCCGGATGATGTTCGAGTACGGCGAGCGATTCTGGAAGTCGAACTGGGGCCCGCTCTATGGTTTCCTGGGCGGGAATCCGCTCGCAGCGATGCCATCCCTGCACTTCGCCACGTCCGTTCAAGCCGCTCACCTGCTCTCCGAGACCGGCACCGTCGCCGGGACGCTGGGCTGGATCTACACGGGCACCCTGGGCGTGGCGCTCGTCTACCTCGGCGAGCACTACGTGGTCGACCTCGCCGCCGGCCTCGCGCTGACCCAGGCGGTGCGTAAGGGCGCGCCGCGGGTGGCGCCGCTGTTCCGGCGCGTGGCCTCGGGGGTGCAGTGGCTCGAGGCGGGCGCGCGCGCGTGAACACAACGACGGCACCCAACCCCCGCGCGCCCGAGCACGAGGACCACGAGGATCACCCCCCTCGGCTCGACATCTCCGCGCGCAACCTCGTGGGGTTCGCGTTCTTCGTCGTCCTCGCGATCGTGGCGCTCTACTTCCTGCTCCCGCAGATCGCCGGCCTCGAGGAGACCTGGCACCGGCTCGAGGACGGCAGCCCGGTGTGGCTCGGGCTCGCGCTGCTGTTCGCGATCGGGATGTTCGGCGGCTACGTGATGCTGTTCCACGGCGTCTTCGCGCGTGAGGCCGCCGGCCGCCTCACGTTGCGCGAGAGCTACCAGGTCTGCATGGCCGGGCTCGCGGCGACGCGGCTGTTCTCGGCCGGCGGCGCCGGCGGCATCGTGCTGACCGCCTGGGCGATGCGGGGCGCCGGGCTGAGCCGGCGCGTGGTGGCGGACAAGACGATCTCGTTCCTCGTCCTCACCTACCTCGTCTACACGGTCTCGCTGATCGTGTTCGGCTTCGGGCTGCGCTACGGCGTCTTCCCCGGCCCCGACCCGTTCACGATGACCGTGATCCCGGCCGTGCTGGCGCTGATCGCGACCGTGCTCGGGCTCTCGATCGCGTTCGTGCCGACCGACTTCGAGCGCCGGCTGCAGACGCTGGCGCTGCGCCACGGGCGCACCGGCCGGCTCGCGCAGCGTCTCGCGACGCTGCCCGCCACCGCCTCGAGCGGCATCCGCGACGCGCTCGCGCACCTGCGCTCGCGCGACCCCGCGCTGCTCGGCGCGATCGTCTACTGGGCCTGCCAGATCGCCGTGCTGTGGGCGTGCTTCGAGGCGTTCGGGGAGTCGCCGCCGCTGGCCGTGCTCGTGCTCGGGTTCTTCATCGGCATGCTCGGCAACCTGCTGCCGCTGCCGGGCGGGATCGGCGGCGTCGACGGCGGGATGATCGGCGCGTTCGCCGCGTTCAACGTCGACACGGGCCTCGCGGTGGTGGCCGTGCTGGCCTACCGTGCCTTCACGTTCTGGCTGCCGACGATCCCGGGCGTGATCGCATATCTGCAGCTCCGCAAGACCGTCGAACGGTGGCGGGTCGGCCGTGCCGCGCTACACTATACAAACTGAAGTAAAGAGTCCTCGGGAAGGGGAGAGCACCCACCTCATGGCGAACGTCGAGCAGGTCATCATCGTCGGCAGCGGTCCTGCCGGCTACACGGCAGCCCTCTACACCGCGCGCGCGAACCTGAACCCGCTCGTGATCGAGGGCTTCCTGTGGGGCGGCCTGCTCCAGCAGACGACCGACGTCGAGAACTACCCCGGCTACCCCCAGGGGATCATGGGGCCGGAGATGATGCAGCAGTTCCGCGACCAGGCGGAGCGCTTCGGCACCCGCTTCGTGACCGACAACGTCACGAAGATCGAGCCCGGCGAGAACGGCGAGCCGCACACGGTCTGGGTCGACGAGGACGAGTACAAGGCCCGCACGGTCATCCTCGCCATGGGCGCCGAGCACAAGAAGCTCGCCGTCCCCGGCGAGGAAGAGCTCGGCGGCCGCGGCGTGTCGTACTGCGCGACCTGCGACGCCGCGTTCTTCAAGGACAAGACGACCGTCATCGTGGGCGGCGGCGACTCCGCGATGGAGGAGGCGATCTTCCTCGCCAAGTTCTCCTCGCACGTCACGATCGTCCACCGCCGCGACGAGTTCCGCGCCTCGAAGATCATGCTCGAGCGCGCCCGCGAGACTGAGAACATCGAGTTCCTCACGCCGTACGTCGTCGAGGAGTTCGCGGCCGACGAGACCGGTGCGCTCGGCATCGCCAAGCTGCGCCACTCCGAGACCGGCGAGGCGCGCGACCTCGAGATCTCGGGCGCGTTCATCGCGATCGGCCACGAGCCGCAGTCCGGGATCGTCCAGGGGATCGTCGAGGCCGACGAGAACGGCTACGTGATCACCGAGGGCAAGTCGACGCGCACGAAGGTCCCGGGCATGTTCGCCGCCGGCGACCTCGTCGACCACACCTACCGCCAGGCGGTCACCGCCGCCGGCTCCGGGTGTCAGGCGGCGCTCGACGCCGAGTGGTACCTGCGGGACAACCCGCAGGTGCCGACGCCCGCGGCGCTCGAGGGCACCGGCGACCTCGCCGAGGCCCAGTGGGCGACGCCCGCCGGGCGCTCCTAGGGTCCTCCCAGGCAAGGCTTAGCGCCGTCACAAGCCCGGACGGGAGCCTCGTTGGTGTCCAACCACCAGGAGGTGACCCATGAAGGCGATCGTCGTCGCCGCCGTGCTGGCCGCGTGCGCATTCGCGTTCGCCATCGGCATCGCGCGGGCCGACAGCGGCGCCCCCGCCGCCTCGAGCCAGGGCGGCGCCGTGACGCAGCCGGTCCAGCAGCAGGAGCAGGCTCCGGACCGGCCGCAGCGCGAGGACTGCCCGGAGAAGGAAGGCTCGTCGGGGAGCTCCGGCTCCTCGGATTCCGAGCTGCAGTTCTGAGCTGACCGCGCGCGGCGGGGGAGAGGAGCATCATGCGGCCATGACCGACACCGCCGTCTCTCCCGCCGCCGCGGTCGACCAGTGGCTCACGAGCTTCGACGAGGCGCTGACCGCGGGTGATCCCGCGGCGGCGGCCGAGCTGTTCCTCGAGGACAGCTACTGGCGCGACCTCGTCGCCTTCACCTGGAACCTCAAGACGGTCGAGGGCCGGGACGGCGTCGAGGACCTGCTCGAGGAGACGCTCGCGCGCACGCAGCCGGGCCGCTGGCGCGCGGCGGAGCCGCCGACCGAGGAGGAGGGCGTCGTCACCGCGTGGCTCGAGTTCGAGACCGCGGCCGGCCGGGGCAACGGGCTGCTGCGGCTCAAGGACGGCAGGGCGTGGACGCTGCTGACCGCGCTCTACGAGCTCAAGGGCCACGAGGAGGCCAAGGGCGCGGAGCGGCGCAAGGGCGTGGCGCACGGTGCGTACCGCGAGCGCGAGACGTGGCTCGAGAAGCGCCGCCGCGAGGCCGAGGAGCTCGGCTACGAGCGCCAGCCCGAGGTCGTCATCGTGGGCGGCGGCCAGGGCGGGATCGCGCTCGGCGCGCGGCTCCGTCAGCTCGGCGTCCCCACGATCATCGTCGAGCGCAACGAGCGCCCGGGCGACTCCTGGCGCAAGCGCTACAAGTCGCTGTGCCTGCACGACCCGGTCTGGTACGACCACCTGCCCTACATCAAGTTCCCCGAGAACTGGCCGGTGTTCTCGCCGAAGGACAAGATCGGCGACTGGCTCGAGATGTACACGCGGGTGATGGAGCTCAACTACTGGAGCTCGACCGAGGCCAAGAGCGCGAAGTACGACGAGGAGGCCGGCGAGTGGACCGTCGTCGTCGAGCGCGAGGGCGCCGACGTGACGCTGCGCCCGAAGCAGCTCGTGCTCGCCACCGGGATGTCGGGCAAGGCCAACGTCCCCGAGATCCCGGGGATGGACGTCTTCAAGGGCGACCAGCACCACTCGTCCCAGCACCCCGGGCCGGATCGCTACGCGGGCAAGCGCTGCGTGGTGATCGGCTCCAACAACTCGGCCCACGACATCTGCGCCGCGCTGTGGGAGCAGGGCGCCGACGTGACGATGGTCCAGCGCTCCTCGACCCACATCGTGCGCTCGGACACGCTGATGGACGTCGGCCTCGGGGCGCTCTACTCCGAGGAGGCGCTCGCGTCCGGGATCACGACGGAGAAGGCCGACATGATCTTCGCCTCGCTGCCCTACCGGATCATGCACGAGTTCCAGATCCCGCTCTACGACGAGATGCGCGAGCGCGACAAGGACTTCTACGAGCGGCTCGAGGCCGCCGGCTTCGACCTCGACTTCGGCGAGGACGGCTCGGGGCTGTTCATGAAGTACCTGCGTCGGGGCTCGGGCTACTACATCGACGTCGGCGCCTCGGAGCTCGTCGCCAACGGCGACGTCAAGCTCGTCAACGGGACGGTGGAGCGCCTGACCGAGGACGCCGTGGTGTTGGCCGATGGCGCCGAGCTGCCCGCCGACCTCGTCGTCTACGCGACCGGCTACGGCTCGATGAACGGCTGGGCGGCCGACCTGATCTCCCAGGAGGTGGCGGACAAGGTCGGCAAGGTGTGGGGGCTCGGCTCCGACACCAAGAAGGACCCGGGCCCGTGGGAGGGCGAGCAGCGCAACATGTGGAAGCCGACGCAGCAGGAGGCGCTGTGGTTCCACGGCGGCAACCTGCACCAGTCGCGCCACTACTCGCTCTACCTGGCGCTCCAGCTCAAGGCCCGCGCCGAGGGCATCGACACCCCGGTCTACGGCCTCCAGGAGGTCCACCATAAGAGTTAGACGGGCGGGCTGAACCCTCCCAGCGCGTGGATCCGCGTCTTGAAGTCGGTGTAGCCGACCGTCGAGCGGTCGCCGCGCGAGAACAGGACGAGGCTGGCTCCGCGCAGCCCGCGCGGGGTGACGGGGCGGATGCAGTAGTGGCTCGGCTCCGCGGTGAGCCGGATGTGGCGCCAGCTGCGGCCGTCGTCGGGCGTGAACCACGCTTCGACCTGGTGGAAGTCGCCGGTGCGGCGCGACAGGTAGACGATCCGCGGGTCCTCGTGGTCGAGCGTCGCGCCGCCGCTCGTGAAGGAGGGGAAGCCCGGGCCGGCCTCGACGATCCTGCGGCTGATCCAGCGCTCGCCGTTGTTGTAGGCGTAGAAGAACGTGTCGCGGTTGCCGACCCGGCGGGTGTAGACGATCCGCGGCCGCCCGCGTGAGGTGAGCGCGATGTCGTGCGGCCACGCGCTGCCCTTGGCCTTGGTGAACTTGTAGATCCGCTCGAGCTTCGAGATCGGCAGCGGCACGTTGCGCAGGCTCCCGAGCCGCCGCCCGTTGGCCCCCAGGATCTTCATGTTCTCGTAGACCATGTAATAGAGGCTGTTGTTGAAGTGGTTGGCGTGACCCTCGGTGAAGACGCCGTGGATCCGCGTCTTGCCGTCGCCGCAGTACTTCGAGTAGGGCCGCTCGTCGCTGCGGGAGCGCAGCAGCTCACGGGCCGGCACCCAGTCCTTGCCGTTGCGGGTGTAGGAGAACGTCGGATTCCACCCGCCGCCGCGCCAGAACAGCCACAGCTTCCCGCGCTGCTGGATCGGGTTGGGATAGGTGAAGCCGAGCCCGCCGGGCACGTTCGTGTTGACGAGCCGCACGCGCTCGAACCCGTCGACCGAGTACGGCTTCTTCGAGACCCGGTAGCGCATCCGGCTCGGCCGCAGGCTCGGCGGCGGCAGGATCCGCCCCGAGTGGGGGCTGAAGAACACCGCGATGCGCCCGTCGGGGCGGAAGACGAGCGACGGGTTGTTGTGGTCGTCGACCCCCAGCCCCTTGTAGATCACCCGCTTGGTGAAGCGCCCGTCGGGGCGGAGGTGGGCGACCCAGACGTTTCCGGTCGTCGAGATCCAGCCGGTGAACGTGTGGCCGTCGTGCGAGATCGCGCGCGGGTCCCCGAAGTACGACCAGGCCCCCGCGCCGAGCTCGGTGCTCACGGTGGGCTCAGCGGCGCGCTCGCTGGACGCGCAGCTCGTAGCGCGAGTCGAGCGTGCGCGTGCGCCGGTGGATGAAGACGACCAGGTAGGCCGAGCGGCTGCGGCGCGACGGGTTGCGCAGCGTCAGCGTGTCGCGGCGCTTGCCGCGGCGGCGCGACTGCCCGATCAGCTGCTCGTCGTCCTCGATCGTGGCGGCGGCGCGCGTGAAGGCGGCGAGGTCGGGGTTGCCGAAGCGCGGCCGCAGGGTCACGCGCACGCGCGCCCGCGGGGGGAGGACGAGGCGGTAGACGTCGGCGGGGTCCTCGTACTTGTCGACGAGCGCGCGCAGCTTGCGCGGGCCGCCGCGGCGCCAGATCGGCGGGTCGACGCGGCCGGTCGCGCGGCCGTTGATCCACCCGATGTCCTCGTTGGGCTCGCGCGGGTCGATCGCGGGCGGGCGGCTCGAGAGCGCCGCGAGCAGGTTCAGCATCCCGTAGCCCGTCGACGGGTCCCAGCCCTTGCGGTCGAGGTCGCGGGCGGACGCGCGCAGGACGTTGGCGACCTGGTCGGCGCGGTAGCCGGGCTTGGCCGCGCGCACCCACGCGGCGGCGGCGGCCACCATCGGGGCGGCGAAGCTCGTGCCGGTGACGGCCTCGTAGCCGTCGGCCTGGCCGTCGCCGTCGAACTGCGCCGGGGTCGCGGTGAGGATGCCGACGCCGGGCGCGGACAGGTCGATCGCGGCGCTCGCGCTCGAGAAGAACGGCGCCTTGAGGTCGTTGCCGACCGCGGCGACGGTGATCACGTGGGGGAGCGAGGCGGGGAACAGCAGCGGGTTGCCCTGCGCGAGCTCGTTGCCGGCGGCGGCGACGAGCGTGATGCCCTTGGCCGTCGCGACCTGGAGCTGGACGTACTCGGCGAAGCAGGGTGCCGTCGCGCCGTAGCTCATGTTGATGACCGCGGCGCCGGCCTCGATCGACCGCGCGATGCCCGCGACCGAGTTCGCGCAGCGGATCTCGTTCGGGAGCGCGACGTTGAGCGCGCGCATGCCGGGCCAGACGCCGAGGATCCCGCGGTCGTTCTTGGGCGCGGCGGCGACGGCGGCGGTCTCGGTCCCGTGGGCGCTCTCGAGCGGGAAGCCACCGAGCGTCGAGATGTTGCCCCCGGCGAACTCGGGGTGGTTGACGTCGGCGGTCGAGTCGACCAGCGCGAGCAGCGGGCTCTGCGGCGTGACCGGCGGCGGCACGAGGCTGGGATCGACGATCGCGGCGCGCCACGCGGCGGCCGAGTCGAGCGGGTCGGGCGGCGGCGACTGGGAGACCTTGGCGGCGCGGTCGGGCTCGGCGTAGAGCAGGAGGCCGCGAGCGCGCAGGGCGCCCGCGAGCTCCCGCGCGCGGCCGCGCGCGACGACGTAGGCGCCGGTGCCGATCGCGCGCCCGCCGTGGCGCGCGGCGATCGCCGCGGCCGCCCGGCCCGGCTCGGCGCCGACGATCCAGGTGTCAGGCGACGCGGAGGCGTTGGCCGCGGCCGGCAGGACCATCGGCGGCTGCGGCGGGGCCGCGTGGGCGGGGGCGGCGGAAGCGAGCACCGCGAAGACGACGAGGGCGAGGCGGCGCATCGCTCCACTGTAGGGCGCTCGACCGTTCAAGACCGGAGCAGCTCGCCGCCGCGGACCGCCCGCAGCAGCGCGGGCGCGGCGCGGTAGCGCTCCTCGCGGTACTCCTCGCACAGGCCGCCCAGCACGCCGAGCACCTCGCCCGGGCCGATCGCGTCGCCCCACTCGAGCGGCCCGCGCGGATGGTTGAGGCCGAGCACCATGCCGGCGTCGATGTCCGCGGGCGCGCCGACGCCGTCGCCGAGCGCGAAGCACGCCTCGTTGACGAGCTGGCAGACGATCCGCCCCAGCACGAGCCCGGGGGCGTCGCCGACCCATTCGACGTGGCGGCCGAGCGAGCGGAAGAAGCCCTCGGCGGCGCGGGCCGCCGCGGCGGACGTGGTCGGGCTGCGCGTCAGCTCGACGAGCCCGCCGAGCGGCGCCAGCGCGAAGAAGCCGGCGGCGGGACCCTCCGGGTCGAGCTCGGCGAGCGGCGCCTGGTCGCACAGGATCACCTGAGGACCGCCCTGGAGCGGAGGCTCCTCCTCGTCCGCCCCGCCGCAGTCGACCACGAGCGCGGGCACCTCACCGCCGGCCGCGGCATCCACGTCCCAGCCGGCGGCCTCGGCCGCGTCGCGGAGCTCCTCGGCCAGCGCCGAGTGGCCGGCGATGACGACGAGGCCGTCGCCGCCGGGCTCGGGCGGCGGCGGGTCGTCCGGTCGGTGCTCGCCGCCCTCGGGGTACTCGTACCAGCCGCGCCCGGTCTTGCGCCCGAGGTCGCCGGCGGCCACCTTGCGCGCGGCGAGCGTCGACGGGCGCCAGCGCGGCTCGCCGAACGACTGCGCGTAGAACGACTTCGAGACCTCGAACCCGACGTCGATCCCGACCAGGTCCATGAGCTCGAACGGGCCCATGCGGAAGCCGCCGCCGAGCCGGCAGACGCGGTCGACCTGCTCGTGCGTCGCGAGCCCTTCCTGCACGAGGCGCAGCGCCTCGAGCCCGAACGGGCGGTTGCAGCGGTTGACGAGGAAGCCGGGGCCGTCGGCGGCGTCGATCACGTGCCGGCCCATCGCCCGGCCCAGCTCGCGCACGCGCGCGAGCGCCGGCTCGCCCGAGTGCTCGCCCGCGACGATCTCGACGAGCTTCATCACCGGCGCCGGGTTGAAGAAGTGCATGCCGACGACGCGCTCGCGCCCCGGCACGCCGGCGGCGATCTCGGTCACCGACAGCGAGGACGTGTTGGTGGCGAGCACGCAGTCGTCGCCCACCACCTCGGCGACGCCGCCGAACAGCTGCCGCTTGAGCTCGAGCGACTCGGGCGCCGCCTCGATGACGACGCCGGCGTCCGCGAGCGCGGCGAGCTCGGGCGCCGGTTCGAGCACGGCGCCGTCCTCGAGCCGCTTGCGCGCCCGCGCGATCCCGCGCTCGAGCGCCTCCGGGTCGGGGTCGTGCACGAGCGTGCGCGCGCCGGACGCGGCGGCGAGCTGCGCGATGCCCGCGCCCATCGTGCCGGCGCCGAGGACCCCGACGACGAGCACTACGAGGGGATCAGCGCGTTGATCCCGGTCTCCGCGCGCCCGATGATCAGCTTCTGGATCTGCGAGGTGCCCTCGTAGAGCGTGGTCACCCGGACGTCGCGGAAGTAGCGCTCGACCGGGTGGTCGTCGACGTAGCCCGACCCGCCGTGGACCTGGATCGCGAGGTGCGAGCAGTTCTGCGCCGCCTCCGTCGCGTACAGCTTCGCGATCGACGTCTCCGTCGTCGACGGTCGCTGCTGGTCCTTGAGGAAGCCCGCGCGGAAGACGAGCATGCGCGCCGCGTCGGTCTGCACGCGCATGTCGGCGATCATCGCCTGCACGAGCTGGAACGACGCGATCGGGCGCCCGAACTGCTCGCGCTCCTTCGCGTACGCCACCGACGCGTCGAGCGAGCCCTGGCAGATCCCGACGCAGCCGGCGGCGACCGAGTAGCGGCCGGAGTCGAGCGCGCTCATCGCGATCTTGAAGCCCTCGCCGACCTCGCCCATCAGCGCGTCGTCGTCCACGCGCACGGAGTCGAGGTTGAGCGCCGCGGTGTCGGAGCCGTGCAGGCCCATCTTCCCGTGGATCTCCTGGGTCGAGAAGCCCTCGGACGCGGTCGGGACGAGGAACGCCGCGAGCCCGCGGTGCGCCTTCTCCGGATCGGTCTGGGCGAAGATCAGCGCGACCTCGGCGTAGTTGCCGAGCGAGATCCACATCTTGTTGCCGGTGATCTCCCAGCCGCCGTCGACCTTCTTCGCGCGCGTCTTCTGGTTGGCGGCGTCGGAGCCGGTGTCGGGCTCGGTCAGCCCGAAGCAGCCGAGCGCCTCGCCCGAGCACAGCTTCGGCAGCCAGCGCTGCTTCTGCTCCTCCGTGCCCCAGCGCACGATCGACGAGCACACGAGCGACGTCTGCACCGAGATCACGGTCCGCATCGCCGAGCAGCCGCGCCCGACCTCCTCGACCACGATCGCGTAGGTCAGGTAGTCGAGGCCGGCCCCGCCGTACTCGCGCGGGACGATCGCGCCGAGGTAGCCCTGGTCGGCGATCTTCTGCACGAGCTCGGTGTCGAAGTGGTTGTTGCGGTCGTTCTCGCGCGCGCGAGGAACGATCTCCTTGTCGGTGAAGTCGCGAGCCGTCTCGCGGATCAGCTGCTGCTCGTCTGAGAGGTCGAAGTCCATGTCGGCCACGCTATATGGTCGCCCGATGCAGCGGCTCAAGCCACCGGCGCTCCCCGACGGTGGCACCGTGGCGGTCGTCGCGCCCTCGAGCCCACCGCAGACGCGCTCGGAGATCGAGCAGGCGACGGACTACTTCACGCGGCGCGGGCTCAACGTCGTGTTCGGCCCGCACCACCGCGAGGTCCACGGCTACCTCGCGGGCGTCGACGCGCACCGGGCGGAGGACCTGCAGTGGGCGCTCAGCGAGCCCGGCATCGACATGGTCCACATGCTCGGCGGCGGCTACGGCGCGGCGCGGCTGTACCCGCTGATCGACTGGGACGCGCTCGGCGACCCGCGCATCGTCTGCGGCTTCTCCGACATCACCGCGATCCACCTGGCGCTCGCCAAGCACGGGCCGTGGACGACGTTCTACGGCCCCAACTTCACGCGCTTCACGCGCCGCAAGGACGAGCTGACCGACGAGACCAAGGAGTGGTTCCACCGCGCCTTCGCGCCCGCGCCGCTCGGCCGCGTGTTCGAGGACCCCGAGAACCCGTACGTGCTGACGATCGGCGGCGGCAGCGCCGAGGCGCCGGTCGTCGGCGGCTGCATGACGCTGCTCTGCCACAGCATCGGCACGCCCTACGAGCTCGAGACCGACGGCTGCATCCTCATGATCGAGGACCTCGACGAGGAGCCCTACATGGTCGACGCCGGCCTGCACCACCTGATCCGCGCCGGCAAGTTCGAGAACGTCAAGGGCTTCGTGTTCGGCACCGACGTCGACCTCAAGGAGAACACGATCCCCGAGTACGTCGGCTCGAGCCTGTCGATCGAGGAGATCCTCGACGAGCTGATCGCGCCGCTCGGCATTCCCGCGATCGCCAACGTGCCGGTCGGCCACGGCAAGCACATGGCGACGATCCCGTTCGGCGTCACGGCCCGGCTCGACGCGGACGCCAAGACGTTCGACATCGTCGAGGCGGCCGTGACGTGAACGCGGCCATCGACCGCGACTTCGGCGACCACCTCGAGCGCGTCCGCGAGTTCCTCCGCATCCCGTCCGTGTCGGCCTACGACGGCGACCTGCGCTCGACCGCGGCCGCGGTCTGCGAGCTGATCGAGGCGGCCGGCGGCACCGCGACGATCGCCGAGCCGGAGGAGAAGCGCCCGACCGTGATCGGCGTCATCGACGGCCCCGGCCCGACCGTCCTGCGCTACGGCATGTACGACGTGCAGCCGCCCGGCGCGGGCTGGACGCGCGAGCCGTTCGCGGCCGCGATCGACGGCGGGCGCATCTACGCGCGCGGCGCCGCGAACTCCAAGGCGGCGCTGGCGGGCTCCCTGCTCGCGTTCGCCGGCGCGGACAGCCCGTGCCGCCAGGTGCTGCTGATGGACGGGGAGGAGGAGCTCGGCAGCCCGCGGCTCGCGCGCTTCTGCGCCGAGCACCGCGACGAGCTGCGCGCCGACTGGGCGCTCGACTTCGACATGCACGAGGGCGAGGACGGCTCGGCGCCGGTGGTGGCGGGCTGCAAGGGCCTGCACGAGCTCGAGCTGCGCGCGGGCGACGGCGTCGACGTGCACTCGTCGCTGATCGGCTCGGTCCCCGCGCCCGCCTCGGACCTCATGCGCGCGCTGATCGCGCTCCAGGACGCGATCCCGGCCGCGAACGTCACGTGGATGGTCGCGGGCACGCCCGAGGACACCAGCAGGACGGTCGTCCCCGGCAGCGCCCGGGCCGGCATCGACCTGCGCTTCGACGACGGCGGCGACGAGCTGCTGGAGCGCGTGCGCGCGCTGATCCCGCCCGGCGTCGAGCTGATCGTCAAGGGCGTCTACCCCGCCTCCACGTCGCCGCTCGACGCGCCGCCCGTGCAGGCGATGGCGCGTGTCATGGAGCGGCTCGGCACGCGGCCGGCGGTCGCCGCCCAGGCGCCGTGGTGGGGCCCCTACTTCCTCTACGGCGCGCCGTTCGCGAGCGGCGGGCTCGGCCGCTCGGCGGGCGCCCACGGCCCCGATGAGTGGTGCGAGGTCGACGGCCTGCGGCGCTTCATGCACATGGCCCACGACACCGTCGAGGAGCTGGCGGCGGCGTGAGGCTGCGCTACGAGGAGCACACCTGGCCCGAGCTGCGCGAGCTCGCCAAGCGCGACGACCTCGTCGTCGTCATCCCCACGGCGACGCTCGAGGACCACGGCTACCACCTGCCGATCGACACCGACGCGCGGCTCGTGAGCGCGATCTGCGAGCGCGCGGTGGCGGCGAGCGGCGGCCGGGCGCTGCTGTTCCCGACCCAGGTCCACGGCTACACGCCGCACCACCTCGACTTCCCCGGCAGCGTCACGCTGCGCTGGAACGTGTTCGTCGAGGCGCTGCTCGACCAGGGCCGCTCGCTCTGCCACCACGGCTTCGACCGCATCCTGATCGTCAACGGCCACGGCTCGAACCAGCCGCTGGTCGACATCGCGGCGCGCCTGATCGGACTCGAGCACCGCGACGCGGTCTGCGGATCGTGCTTCTACCTCCAGTCCGAGCGCGGCAAGCAGGTGATCGCCGAGGTCCGCGACTCCGAGGTCCCGGGCGGCATGGCGCACGCCTGCGAGCTCGAGACGAGCCTCTACCTGGCGCTCGAGCCGGAGCTCGTGCAGATGGACAAGGCGGTGCGCGAGATCCCCGAGTGGGACTCCGAGCACGTGTGGCTCGACTGGTCCGACGGCCCGCTCTCGGTCTGGCCCCACTGGTCGGGCCTTAGCCGGAGCGGCGTGGTGGGCGACGCAACTGTGGCCACTCGGGAGAAGGGCGAGGCCTTGCTCTCTGCCGCCGTAGATGAGATAGGTGCGTTCATCGCCGAGATGGCGCGGCGACGACGGCTACCTGGAGAGGATCACCATGAGGGTTAGGGCACTCGTCGCGCTGGCGATCGCGTTCACGTTCGTCGCCGCGGCGCCGGCCTCCGCACAGGAGGGCAAGAAGATCCTGCGCCTGGGCTGGGCCCAGGAGCCGCAGACCCTCAGCCCGTTCGTCGACCAGGACGAGGAGGACTTCCGGATCTGGTCGATCAACTACGACCTGCTCATCAACTTCGGCCCCGAGGACCTCGGCCCGGTGCCGGGCATCGCCGAGAGCTGGGAGGTCTCCTCCGACAAGAAGACCGTCACCTTCAAGCTCTTCGAGGGCCACAAGTGGTCCGACGGGCAGCCGATCACCTCGAAGGACGTCAAGTACAGCCTCGAGACGTTCGCGCCCAACAGCCTGCTGTTCCCGAGCTACGTCGAGAACGTCACCTCGGTCGAGACGCCCGACGACCTGACGGTGATCATCAAGACCAAGCAGCCGGACGCGCGGATCGTCGGCGGCCTGTTCGCCTACATCCTCCCCGAGCACGTGTGGGGCAAGCAGTCGGTCAAGAAGCTCACGACCACGTTCAAGCCGACGCCGCCGATGGTCGGCAGCGGGCCGTGGATCGTCAGCGAGGTGCAGCGCGGCCGCCTCATCCGCATGACGCGCAACCCGAACTTCCGCGGCGAGAAGCCGGCGTTCGACGAGCTGCACTGGATCAAGTACGGCAACACCGACGCGGTCGAGCGCGCGCTCACGCTCGGCGAGATCGACCTCGTGCCCGAGGTGCAGCAGGCGACGTTCGCGCGCCTCGCCAAGGCGAAGGACGTCGAGGCCGTCCAGTCCACCTCGCCCTCGTTCACCCAGCTCACGTTCAACCTCTGCAACGAGGAGAACTGCCCGGACGCGAAGTTCAACCCGGCCGTCCAGGACCGCGCCGTGCGTCAGGCGATCGCCTACGCGATCGACCGCAAGCGCGTCAACGAGATCGCGTCGCGCGGCACCGCGTTCGAGGGCCACGGGCTGCTGCCCGACTACTACAAGGCGTTCTACGAGCAGCCGGCCGAGGACTACCCGCTCGACGTCGACCGCGCCAACCAGATGCTCGACGAGGCCGGCTGGCAGCGCTCCGACGACGGCGGCGTGCGCGAGAAGGGCGGTCAGCGGCTGTCGTTCGACCTGTTCGTGCGCTCCGAGTCGCAGTCCAACATCCAGGCCGCCCGGCTCGTGCGTGAGATGACGCAGCCGATCGGCGTCGACTTCAAGGTCCAGGTCGTCTCCGTGGACAAGCTCACGGAGATCACGACGCGCGAGGTCGACGAGAAGATGGCCCCGGACTTCGACACCTTCATCTGGGGCTGGGGCGGCGATCCCTACGACCCGGGGCTGCTGCTCAACCTCATCACCACGAAGGCGATCGGCGGGTCCTCGGACGCGTTCTACTCCAACCCCGAGTACGACCGCCTCTACGACCAGCAGTCGGGCGAGTTCGACGTGGAGAAGCGCAAGGCGATCGTCAAGCAGATGATCGACATCAGCCAGCGCGACCTGCCCTACATCGTGCTGACCGTCGACTCCGCCCTGCAGGCCTACCGCACGGACAAGCTCGCCAAGCCGAAGCGCGTCTGCCCGGCGTCCGACGGGGACATCACGTGCGACCAGGTCGGCTACGGCTCGTTCCTCGAGCTGAAGCCCGCGAGCGCCGCGGCAGGCGCCGGCGGCGGTGACGACGGCGGCACGAGCGGCCTCGTCTACGTGCTGATCGGGCTCGGCGCGGCGCTCGTGATCGGCGTCGTGGTGATGCTCCTGCGGCGGCGGCGCGCCGGCCAGGAGGCCGTCGAGCTCGAGCAGTAGGCGGCCGCCGTGCGCATGCGCTGGATCGGGGGGAAGGCGCTTGCCGCCTTGTTGACGCTGGCCTTCGTGCTGGTGTTCAACTTCTTCCTGTTCCGGATCATGGGCGATCCGACCGCCCAGCTCGCGCGGCTGCCGCGGGCCGACGCGGAGGAGATCCAGAAGCTGCGCGCCTACTACGGGCTCGACAAGCCGATCCTCGGGCAGTTCGCCGACTACGCGCAGGACACGGTGAAGCTCGACCTGGGCGTCAGCCAGCGCTCGCGCCGGGACGTCGCCGACGAGCTCCGCGAGGCGATCCCGTGGACGGTGCTGCTGGTCGGGACCGGGACGCTGATCGCCACCGTGCTCGGCACGTGGCTGGGGGTGATCGCCGCCACGCGGCGCGGCACTGCCGCCGACGACGGGCTGCTCGGCTTCAGCCTGTTCACCTACGCCGCGCCCGAGTACTGGATCGGGATCCTCCTGATCCTGCTGTTCGCCGTCGCCATCCCGATCTTCCCGGCCGGGCAGCAGGTGACGCCGGGAGCGGAGTTCGACTCGTTCTTCGCCGAGGCGGCGGACGTGGCCGAGCACATGGTGCTGCCGGTGACCGCGCTCACGCTGATGCTGCTCGGGCAGTACTTCGTGATCATGCGCTCGTCGATGGTCGACGTCCTCACCGAGGACTTCGTGACCGTCAAGCGGGCGACCGGGATGCCGTGGAACCGCGTCGTGCGCAAGCACGCCGTGCCGAACGCGCTGCTGCCGCTGGTCACGCTGGCGGCGCTGCAGTTCGGCGCGGTCGCCGGCGGGGTGATCACGATCGAGACGATCTTCTCCTGGCCGGGGCTGGGCGAGCTCACCTACAACGCCATCAACGACAAGGACTTCCCGGTCCTGCAGGGCACGTTCCTGGTCTTCTCGGTCGCGGTGATCGTGGCGAACCTGATCGCCGACGCCCTCTACTTCGTGCTCGATCCGAGAGTGAAATCGGCATGAATGCCGAGGCGCGACAGCTGCTGTTCGGCACCAAGCGCGGGCTGTTCGGCGTCGCCGTGCTCGGGCTGTTCGTGTTCCTCGCCGTCTTCGGCTCGGTCCTCGCGCCGGAGGATCCGCTGGCGTCGAGCACCGACGTGCTCGAGGGGCCGTCGGCGGCGCACCCGCTCGGCACCACCGAGGCGGGCTCGGACGTGCTCTCCCAGCTGATGGTCGGCGCGCGCGTGTCGATGGTCGTCGGCTTCGCCGCGGCCGTCATCTCGGCCGTGCTCGGCGCGGCGGTGGGGCTGATCGGCGGCTACTTCGGCGGCTGGACCGACCGCATCTTCGACGCCTTCGAGAACTGGTTCCTCGTCATCCCGACGCTGCCGCTGATGGTCGTGCTCGCGCGCCTGCTCGACCCGTCGCTGACGGTGCTGATCCTCGTGATCGGGCTGACGAGCTGGGCCGGCACGGGGCGGATCGTGCGCGCGCAGGTGCTGACGCTGAAGGAGCGTGCCTTCGTCGAGCGGGCGCGGGCGCTGGGCGCGACGGACGCCTACATCATCCGCACCCACATCCTCCCCAACACGCTGCCGCTGATCTTCGCCAACACGGTGCTGATCGTGGCGGTCGCGATCCTCGCCGAGGCGGGGCTCGCCTTCCTCGGGCTCGGCGACCCGAACTCGATCTCGTGGGGCACGATGCTCGAGGCGGGCTTCGAGTCCGGCGCGCCGAGCGCGGGCGCGTGGTGGTACATGGTGCCGCCCGGGCTCTGCATCACGACGCTCGTGTTCGCGGTGGCGCTGCTGGGCTACCAGTTCGAAGAGGTCGTCAACCCGCGGCTGCGAGACCAGCGATGAGCGCGCTGCTCGAGGTCACCGGGCTCACCGTCCGGCATCGCGGCGACGTGATCGTCGACGCCGTCGACCTGACGCTGGCGCCGGGCGAGGCGCTCGGGCTGGCGGGCGAGTCGGGCTGCGGCAAGAGCACGACCGCGCTGTCGCTGATGAAGCTGCTCCCGCCCGCGCTCAAGCAGGAGGGGGCGATCGCGCTGCGCCCGCCGGGCGCCGAGGAGCCGATCAACATCGACCGCCGGACCGAGCGCGGCATGCAGCTCGTGCGCTGGCGCCACGTCTCGCTCGTCTTCCAGGGCGCGATGAACGCGCTCGACCCCGTCCAGCGCGTCGAGCGCCAGATCGTCTCCGCGATCCGCCTGCACGAGCGGGACGCGAAGCCCGCCGGGCTGAAGGCGCGCGTGAAGGAGCTGCTGGCGACCGTCGGCCTGCCCGAGCGCGCCGGGCGCGCCTACGCGCACCAGCTCTCCGGCGGCCAGCGCCAGCGCGTGATGATCGCGCTCGCGCTCGCCTGCCGGCCGTCGCTGGTGATCGCCGACGAGCCGACGACCGCGCTCGACGTGGTCATGCAGGCCCAGATCCTCGAGCTGCTCGAGGGCCTGCGGGCGGAGCTCGGCCTCGCGCTGATCCTGATCAGCCACGACCTGTCGGTGCTGGCCGAGACGTGCGACCGGATCGCGGTCATGTACGCCGGGCGGATCGTCGAGACAGGGCCGGTCGATCAGGTGTTCTCGGCGCCCCAGCACCCGTACACGAAGCGCCTGCTCGAGTCGCTGCCCGTGATCGGCGGCAGCCGCGAGCTCGCGACCCCGATCCCCGGCGGCCCGCCCGACCCGGCCGAGGCGCCCTCGGGCTGCGCGTTCCGCCCGCGCTGCCCCTACGCCGCCGAGGTCTGCGAGCAGGCGCCGCCGCTGCGCGAGGTCGCGCCGGGGCAGTCGGCGGCCTGCCACTTCGCGCCGTGGGAGCGCTGGCCCGAGCCCGTCGCCGTGGCGGAGGAGCCCGGATGACCCCGCTCATGGAGGCGCGCGACCTCGCGGTCCGCTACGGCGCGGCGCGCGCGCTCGACGGCGTCTCGCTCGAATGGCGGCGCGGGGAGATCCTCGGCGTGGTGGGCGAGTCGGGCTGCGGCAAGTCGACGCTGGCGCGCGCGCTGCTGGGGCTGGTGCCGGCGGACGACGGCAGCGTGCTGGCCGACGGGGCGGAGGTGGCCGGCAAGGCCGAGCTGCGGGCGCTGCGGCGCACGGTCCAGATGATCTTCCAGGACCCGTACCAGACGCTGAACCCGCGCCGGCGCGTGCGCGAGATCGTGGCCGAGCCGCTCGTGGTCACCGGCGTGGGCCGCGGTGAGCACGACGCGCGCGTACGGCAGTCGCTCGAGGACGTCGGGCTGGCGCCGGGGCGCTTTCTCGAGCGCTACCCGCACGAGCTCTCCGGCGGCCAGCGCCAGCGCGTCTCGATCGCGGCCACGCTCGTGCTCGAGCCCGCCGGGATCATCTGCGACGAGCCGGTCTCGATGCTCGACGTCTCCGTGCGCTCGCAGATCCTCCAGGTCCTGCTCGAGCTGCAGCGGGCGCGCGAGCTGGCGCTGCTGTTCATCACCCACGACCTCAGCCTCGCCTGGCAGCTGTGCGACCGGATCGCGGTGATGTACCTCGGGCGGGTGGTCGAGATGGGCGACGCGCGCGACGTGATCGAGCGGCCCGGGCACCCCTACACGCAGGCGCTCGTCGACGCGGTGCCGCCGCGCAAGCAGCGCCACGCGCTCGCCGGCGAGCTGCCCGACGCCGCGGCGGTGCCGAGCGGCTGCCGCTTCCACCCGCGCTGCCCGAAGCGCTTCGAGCCGTGCGACGCCGAGGATCCACCGCTTTTCCCGGCCGGTGAGCCCGCCCACGAGGCGGCCTGCCTGCTGTTGCGCGACTAACCCAAGTTTCCCAGTCTTGTCAACTGACTTGGTAGGGTAGGGCGCATGACCAGAACTCGTGCGCTCTCCGGCCTGCTCCTCGCCATCCTGCTGACCGCGACCGCCTGCGGCGGCGCGTCCGACTCCAGCGGCGGCTCCGATTCATCCAAGGGCTCGAAGCAGCTCTCGCTGGTCGCCTACTCGACCCCGCAGGTCGTCTACGACGAGATCATCCCCGCGTTCCAGAAGACCGGCGACGGCGAGGGCGTGGGCTTCAAGTCCTCGTTCGGCGCCTCCGGCGAGCAGAGCCGCGCCGTCGAGGCCGGGCTCAAGGCCGACGTCGTGTCGTTCTCGATCGAGCCCGACATGACGCGGCTCGTCGACGCCGGCCTCGTGGCGGAGGACTGGAACGCCACGCCGAACAAGGGTCTCGTCACGACCTCCGTCGTCTCCTTCATCGTCCGCAAGGGCAACCCGAAGAACATCAAGACCTGGGACGACCTGATCAAGCCGGGCGTGGAGGTCCTGACCCCGAACCCGTTCACGTCGGGCGCCGCCAAGTGGAACCTGCTCGCCGCGTACGGCGCGAAGGACCTCGACTACGTCCGGACGCTGATCACCGAGAACGTCAAGGTCCAGGACAAGTCGGGCCGCGAGGCGCTGCAGACGTTCACCTCGGGCACCGGCGACGTGCTGCTCTCCTACGAGTACGAGGCGACGACCGCCCGCAAGAAGGGCGAGGAGCTCGACTACGTGATCCCGGACGACACGATCAAGATCGACATCGACATCGCGACGACCGAGGACGCCGACCCCGCCGCGCAGAAGTTCCTCGACTACGTGCTCTCCAAGCCGGGCCAGGAGAAGTTCGTCGACTGGGGCTACCGCCCGGTCAACGAGGACGTCCTCGCCGCGAACAAGTCGAAGTTCCCCGAGCCGTCGGGTCTCTTCACGATCGATGACCTCGGCGGCTGGTCGAAGGTCAACGACGAGCTGTTCGACGTCGAAAAGGGCTCGATCGCCAAGATCGAGGAGGAGGCCGGGGTGTCGACGGCCTCATGAGCGTCGCGCTCCCTATGGCGCGCCGGCGCTCCGGCGCCGGCCTCCCGAGCGGGGGCCTGGCCATGGGACTGTCGGTGCTGTGGCTCAGCATCATCGTCCTGCTGCCGCTCGCGGCCGTCGTCGTGCACTCGTTCGACGACGGCCTCGGCGAGTTCTGGGACTCGGTGACGTCGCGGCAGGCGGTCAGCGCCCTGCGCTTCACGCTGCTCGTCTCGCTGGGGACGGCGGCGATCAACGCGGGCTTCGGCACGCTGATCGCCTGGGTGCTCGTGCGCGACCGCTTCCGCGGCAAGGCCGTGGTCAACGCGGTGATCGACCTGCCGTTCGCGCTGCCGACGATCGTCGCCGGCCTGACGCTGCTGGCGCTCTACGGGCCGAACAGCCCGATCGGCGTCAACGTCGCGCTGACCAAGCCGGCGGTGCTGCTGGCCCTGCTGTTCGTGACGCTGCCCTTCGTGATCCGATCGGTGCAGCCGGTGCTGCTCGAGCTCGACCGCGAGATGGAGGAGGCCGCCGCGTCGCTCGGCGCCCGCCCGGCGGTGATCTTCGCGCGCGTGATCCTGCCGTCGCTGGTGCCGGCGATCTTCTCGGGCGCGGCGCTCGCGTTCGCGCGCGCGGTCGGCGAGTTCGGCTCGGTCGTGCTGATCTCGGGCAACGTGCCGTTCGACACCCAGGTCTCGTCGGTCTTCGTGTACAAGCAGATCGAGTCCGACAACATCGGCGGCGCCGCGGCGGTGTCGGTCGTGCTGCTGCTGGTGTCGCTGCTCGTCCTCGTCGGCATCCGCTGGCTCGGAGCGTGGGGCAGTCGACATGAGCGTTGACCGCAAGAGCCGCGTCGGGCTGCGCGTGGTCGCGCTCGGCTACCTCGCCGTGCTGCTGTTCGTGCCGGTCGCGCTCGTCTTCTACCGCACGTTCGAGCGGGGGATCGGCGCGTTCTTCGAGTCGATCACGACCCCGGCCGCGGTCCACGCGCTGTTCCTCACGCTCGAGGTGGCCCTCATCACCGTGCCGCTCAACGCGGTCTTCGGCGTCCTGGCGGCGATGGCGCTCGTGCGCGGGCGCTTCCCCGGCAAGCGCCTGCTCGACGGGCTGATCGACCTGCCGTTCGCGATCTCGCCGGTGGTGGTCGGCCTGTCGCTGCTGCTGGTCTACGGGCGCACGGGCTGGTTCGGGCCGGCGCTGGCCGAGGCCGGGATCCAGATCATCTTCTCGGTCCCCGGGATCGTGCTCGCCACGATCTTCGTCTCGATGCCGTTCGTGGTGCGCGAGGTCGCGCCCGTGCTCCAGGAGATCGGCGACGAGCAGGAGCAGGCCGCGGCCACGCTCGGCGCCAGCGGGTGGCAGACGTTCTGGCGCGTCACCCTGCCCGCGATCCGCTGGGGCCTTGCCTACGGCGTCGTGCTGTCGACCGCGCGGGCGATCGGCGAGTTCGGCGCGGTCAGCGTCGTCTCGGGCAAGATCGCCGGCGAGACCGAGACGCTGACGCTGCTGGTCGAGAAGCGCTTCCAGAACTTCGACCTCGCGGGCGCGTACGCCGCCTCCGCGCTGCTGGCCGCGATCGCCCTCGCCACCCTCGTGTTCATGTCCGTGATCGGGTCCCGGAGGGCCGAATCCTGATCGCCGTCGAATCCGTCTCCAAGCGCTTCGGCGACTTCGCCGCCCTCGACGACATCTCGTTCGAGGCGCCCGACGGCAAGCTGACCGCCCTGCTCGGCCCGAGCGGCTCGGGCAAGTCGACGCTGCTGCGCGTCATCGCCGGGCTGGAGGTGCCGGACTCGGGCACGATCGTGGTCAGCGGCAACGACGCCACGCGGCTGCCGCCGCAGAAGCGCGGGATCGGCTTCGTCTTCCAGCACTACGCCGCGTTCAAGCACATGACGCTGCGCGACAACGTGGCGTTCGGGCTCAAGATCCGCAAGAAGCCGAAGCCCGAGATCAAGGCCAAGGTCGACGAGCTGCTGCACCTCGTCGGTCTCGACGGCTTCCACGACCGCTACCCGAGCCAGCTCTCCGGCGGCCAGCGCCAGCGCATGGCGCTCGCCCGCGCGCTGGCCGTCGAGCCGAGCGTGCTGCTGCTCGACGAGCCGTTCGGCGCGCTCGACGCCAACGTCCGCGCCGACCTGCGCGCGTGGCTGCGGCGCCTGCACGAGCAGGTGCCGGTCACGACCGTGCTCGTCACCCACGACCAGGAGGAGGCGATGGAGCTCGCCGACCTGATCGTGCTGCTCAAGGACGGCAAGATCGCCCAGGCCGGCGCGCCGCGCGAGCTCTACGACAACCCGGCCGACCCGTTCGTGATGGGCTTCCTCGGCCCGGTCTCGAAGGTCCGCGGCGAGCTCGTGCGCCCGCACGACGTCGCGCTCTCCGACCGGCCGGAGGACGGCTGGGAGGAGGCGATGGTCCAGCGCGTCCTGCACCTCGGCTTCGAGGTGCGCGTCGAGGTCGTCCGCCAGGACGGCGAGGAGGTCTCCGTGCAGCTCACGCGCGCCGAGGCCGACGCGATCGAGCCCGCGGCGGGCTCGATCGTGTGGCTCAGCGCCGGACCCACGCCTCCGGGTCGTCGGCGAGCCGCTTGATCGCCTCCGGCAGCTCGCCGGCTGCGAGCTCGGCGAGCGTGACGTGCTCGACCACGCCGCGCACGCTCGCGCGCACGGCGATCCAGATCTCCTGCAGGTGCTCGGCGGCGCCGGGGTACTCGACGTCCTCCGGCGCCTCGCCGCGGACGCTGGCCAGCGGGCCCTCGACGGCGCGGATGACGTCGGCGAGCGAGATGTCCTCCGCCGGCTGGGCGAGCCAGTAGCCGCCGTCGGCGCCGCGCTGCGAGCGCACGAGCCGCGCATGGCGGAGGTCGGCGAGGATGTTCTCGAGGAACTTGTGCGGGATCTTCTGGGCCGTCGCGAGCGCGTCGCCCTTGACGGGCCCGCCGCCGGCGGCGGCGAGCTCGGCGGCGGCGCGCAGCGCGTAGTCGGCTCGAGCGGAGATGCGCATGAGGCGGGCACACTACGCTGCCGGGATCGACACCTTCACCGTGATCGTGATCGTCGGCCTCGTCCTGATGGTGCTCGCCGTGCTGGCGCTCGGCCAGTTCTACCCCGGCTCGGGCGCCGAGCAGCTCGACTGGAAGCCCACGCGCTCGCCCCAGGTCGAGGCCGAGAACGAGATCGACGACGTGGCCCAGATGCTCGAGGCGCAGAACGAGCGCCGCCGCCGCCGCGGGCTCCCGGACCGCACCGAGGAGGAGGTCGCGGAGGAGGTCCGCCGCGACCACGCCGAGCTCAAGGAGCGCGCCGCGGCGTTCCGGCAGCGCGAGGGCGAGGAATCGCCCGGATCCTGATCATCGGCTGCGGCGGGCGCGGGCAGGCGCTCGCGCGCGAGCTCGTCGCCGCCGGGCACGCGGTGCGCGGGACGACGCGCGCGCGGGAGCGGACGGAGGCGATCGCCGCGGCCGGGGCGGAGCCCTACGTCGGCGACCCGGATCGCATCGCGACGCTGATGGAGGCCATCGCCGGGGTGACGGTGGTCGTGTGGCTGCTCGGGAGCGCGACCGGGGAGGGCGCGGCCGAGCTGCACGCCGGGCGCCTGCGGATGCTGTGCGAGAAGCTCGTCGACACGCCCGTGCGCGGGCTGGTCTACGAGGCCGCGGGGACGCTGGGCGGCGACGTCCTCGCCGGCGGGGCCGAGGTCGTGCGGCGCGCGGAGGCGACGTGGAACATCCCCGTCGAGCTGCTCGCGACCGACCCGGCGGCGTGCGAGGAGTGGACGCGCGACGCGGCGGCCGCGGTCGCGGCACTATTGGCGTGATGTCTCCACTGGACCGCGCAGCGATCTCCGCGATCACGCATCGCGGCGTCGCCTTCGCCAATCCGCTGTCCGAGGCGGCGATCGAGGACGCGGTCGCCGCGCTGCCGCTGGCGGCCGACGCCCGCGTGCTCGACGTCGGCTGCGGCGAGGGCGAGCTGCTCGCGCGCATCAAGGCGCGCCACGGGGTGCGCACGGAGGGCATCGAGCCCGCGCGCAGCTGGGCGCTGGCGGCACGCGACCGGGTCGACATCGTGCACGAGGCCGCGTACTCCGACGTGACGCTGGAGCTCGGCGGCTACGACCTCGTCTGCTGCCTCGCCTCCTCGCACGCGATGGGGGGCTGGGAGCCCTCCTTGAACGGTCTCGCCGGGCTCGCCCGCCCCGACGGCGGGCTCGCGCTGGTCGGCGAGGGCTTCTGGCGTCAGGCGCCGAGCGCCGGCTACCTCGCGGCGCTCGGCGGCGCGACCGCGGACGAGCTGCCCGACGGGCTCGCGGGCCTCGAGGCGGGCGCGCGCGCCGCGGGCTGGGACGTCCTCGCGGCCGCGGTCGCCGCGGACGAGGACTGGGCGCGCTACGAGGAGACGCTGATCGGCAACGGAGAGGCCGAGCTCGCACAGGGCGACGACCCGGAGCTGCGCGCGTGGGTCGAGGGCGCGCGGGCGCGCTGGGAGCACCCGGAGGGTAAGACGACGCTCGGCTTCGCCCTGCTCACCCTGCGGCGGGCCTGAGCCGCGCCAGCAGGTCCTTGACCATCCGCGCGGTCGCGCCCCAGATGAGGTGGTCGCCGACCTGGTACGTGTCGGTGCGGAACGGGACGCCGCGCCGGACGAGCCGCTGGGTCGCGTGGGCGGCCCGGACCGCCTCGAGCGGCAGCTCGAGGATGTAGGCGACCTCGGCGTCGGCCAGCTCCCAGGCGAAGCCGGGCTCGATCAGCCCGACGAACGGATAGACGGCGTAGTTGGTCACGAACGTCGGCGTCGGGGGCAGCGCGCCGACGATCTCGACCGCGTCGGGCGGCAGCCCGATCTCCTCCTGGGTCTCGCGCAGCGCGGTGGCGGTCAGGTCCGCGTCCTCCGGGTCGCGGCGCCCGCCGGGGAACGAGATCTCGCCCGCGTGGCGCTTGAGGTCGTCGCGGCGCTTGGTGAAGACGGCGTGCAGCTCGCCGGCCTCGTCGAGGTACAGCGGCGCGAGGACGGCCGCCTCGGTGCCGCCGTGGACGTCGATGGCGAGCGCGGCCTCGGGCGCGAGCAGCGCGCTCCGCAGCTCCTCCGCGAGTGCGGCCCGGGTCCTCAGGCGAGCTCGACCCGCTCGTCGAACAGGACCTCGCCCTCGAGCGTCCGGTGGACGGGGCACTTGGCCGCGACCACCTGCAGGCGCTCGACCTGCTCCTCGGACAGGTGGGCGGGCGCGCGGATGACGAGCTTGAAGTTCGTCGCGTTGCCGCGCTCGGCGGGCGTGTAGTCGCAGTCGACCTCGAGGCCGTCGATCTTCCAGCCCTTGCGCTTGGCGTACATCTCGATCGTGATCGCCGTGCACGAGGCGAGTGCGGCGGCGAGCAGCTCCTGCGGGCTCGGGCCCTGGTCGTCGCCGCCGGAGGACTCCGGCTCGTCCGCGGTCAGGCGGTGGTGGCGCACCTTGAGGTCATGCGTGAACTTCTCGCGCTGCCGCGCGACGGCTCTCATGCCGGGGATCCTAGGCGAGCGGGTTGAACAGCTTGCCCGTCAGCACCTTCGGGAAGAAGTAGGTCGACTTCGGCGGCATGTTCACGCCCGCCGCGGCGACGTCGCGCACGTGCTCGACCGGGGTCGGGCTCATGAAGAACGCGGCCTCGGCGTCCCCGTGCTCGACGCGCTCGCGCGCCTGCTCGAAGTCGCGCGCGTAGTCGAGGCCGTGCAGGTGCGAGATGTCGTCCTCGGTCATGCCCAGCGCGGCCTTGAGGAGCAGCGCCTCGAGCACGGCGGTGTCGAGGCGGCGGTAGGGCTCGGGCATCCCCGGCAGCGCGGCCTCGGCGATCGCCGGGTCCTTGAGCGTGAGCATCAGCGGGCGCCGGTGGTGGGCGTCGAGGTAGCCGATGCGGATGCGCCCGTCGGCGGCCGCGGCGGGCTCGAGGTCCTCCGCGGCGACCTCCGCCATCTCCCAGTCGCGGGTGATGGCCTCGCGCAGCGCCTGGCGCTTGTCGTCGGGCAATGCGGTCAGCAGGCGGTGGGTGGGGAACACGGTCAGGCCCGGGTCCTGGAGCGCGACGAGGCACATCAGCACGTAGCGATGGTCACCCTCGCCGCCGACCTCGTCGGCGTACACGCGCGCGGTCTCGTAGCGGTGGTGGCCGTCGGCGATCAGCAGCTCGGTGTCGGCGAGCGTCGCGGCGACGGCCTCCAGGGCGCCCGCGTCGTGGACGCGCCAGAGGCGGTGCTGGGTGCCGTCGTCGTCGGTGACCTCGCCCCACGGCACGGTCTCCGTGTGCGGCGAGAGCGCGGCCCACGCCGCGCCCTCCGGATCGTCGTAGAGCGAGAAGATGGGGGAGAGGTTCGCGCGCGTCGCGCGCGTGAGCCGCAGCCGGTCCTCCTTCGGGCCGGGGTGGGTGCGCTCGTGGGGGCGGATGCGGCCGGGGCCGTAGTCCTCGACCCGGACGCGGGCGAAGAGGCCCTTGCGGGTGTAGGCCGTACCGTCGGGGCCGGTGTAGTCCTGCGCGAGCGCCCAGAAGGCGGGCTCGGGGTCGCGGACGAGGATCTCGTCGGCCTGCCACTCGTTGAACAGCGTGGCGGCGTGCGCGTAGGGGTCGAGGTCGCCGTCGGCCTGCGGGAGGTCGATCTCGACGACGTTGTAGGGCGAGCGCGACGCCAGGTCGGCGCGCAGCTCGGCGTCGATCACGTCGTAGGGCGGCGCCACGACCGGCGGCAGGCCGCCGACGCGGTCGAGCGCGTAGTGGAGCGCGTTGAGGGGCTGGACGTCCGCCACGGGGCGGCGGAGGCTAACAACGCCCCCGCCCTGACGGGCGGGGGCGGTGCGTTCCCGAACAGGCCCTGCTCTATCGGCGGTAGCCGAAGTCTGTGGTGTAGGTGGCGCCGGACTGCGCGGCCGACAGGCGCACGGGGAGGCCGGTCTCGATGCCGATGCCGATCTCGCGGAACGAGCGCTGGAGGATGTTGGCGCGATGGCCGGAGGACCGCATCCAGCTGCGGTGGATCTGGGCGGCGGTCGCGAGGCTGCCGGAGCCCCAGGCGATGTTCTCGCCCAGCGACCAGGCGCGGGCGCCCGAGGTGTAGCCCGTGCGGCGGATGCGGTCGACCATCGTCGCGCCGCCCGGCGAGGTGTGGTCGAAGAAGCGGCGGCTCACCATGTGCTCGGAGTGGCCGGCGGCGGCGCGGCGCAGGCGCGGGTTCTCGCGCAGCAGCGGCATCCCGTGGCGCGCGCGCTCCTTGTTGTGGAGGCACAGCACGGCGTCGCGCACGGCGTCGAGGTTGCCGCGCGTCGGCTTCAGCGCGGTGTCGGAGCAGGCACCGGCGACGGTGGCCGGCCGCGCGTGGGCGGCCGCGGGCGCGAACAGCGCCGCGAGCGCGAGCACGATCGCAAGCCCTGGACCCTTGCGAACGATGGTTGAACGAAACACGGAATGCCTCCGGAACGTCTTGGACTCGGATCGGTTCGACGGACCCGAAGCCCCATGAGCGTTCCTTCGGCAACCCGGCTGGCTCGTATGCGAGCTCCGTGGCTTTGCGTCCCGTCCTCGCGGACGGTTTGCCCTTTCGGGAGGCGAACCTGAGTGATTTATCGGTTATGGAGCACCAGACTTGAGGGTCTGGGCGCGCCGCTAGCCTTCTGTTCGATCGGGGTGTAGCTCAGCCTGGCTAGAGCGCTGCCTTTGGGGGGCAGAAGTCGCCGGTTCGAATCCGGCCACCCCGATCTGGCCGGCCGCTACACGCCGACGTGCGCGAGCCGCGGTCCGCGGCGGGCGGGTGCCGCGTCGCGCTGCAGCAGCTCGAGCAGCACCCAGGCCTCGCTGGGCTCGCCGAGCAGGAAGCCCTGGCCGAAGTGGCCGCCGAGCTCGATCAGCCGCTCGAGCTGGGCCGGGCGCTCGATCCCCTCGGCGACGACGGTGACGCCGAGCGACGCCGCGAGCTGGATCACGCCGCCGACGAGGCGGGCCTGCACGGGGTCCTCGTCCACGCCGGCGAGGAACGCGCGGTCGAGCTTGAGCAGGTCGACCTTGGTGCGGGCGAGGTAGCTGAGCGACGAGTAGCCGGTGCCGAAGTCGTCGAGCGCGAGGCCGACGCCGAGCCGGCGCAGCGCCGCGAGCGTCTCCTGCGTCTCGGCGTCGGAGGCCATGGCGACCGACTCGGTCACCTCGAGCACGAGCCGCGACGCCGGCAGGTCGTGGCGCTCGAGCGCGCCGGCGACGTGGACCGCGAGCGAGTCGACCCGAAGCTGCGCGGAGGAGACGTTGACCGTGACCTTCGGCGCGGAGGCGCCGCCGGGCCAGGTCGCCGCCTCGCGGCACGCCTCGTCGATGATCCAGCGGCCGAGCTCGTTGATCAGCCCGCTCTGCTCGGCCAGCCCGATGAACGCGCACGGCCCGAGCAGGCCGCGGCGCGGGTGGCGCCAGCGGGCCAGCGCCTCGACCGCGCGCGGGCGGCCGTCGGCGAGGTCGATGATCGGCTGGAAGCGCAGCTCGAGCTCGCCGCGCGGGACCGCGAGGCGGAGGTCGTTGACGAGCTCCGTGCGCGTGTCGGCGTTCATGAGCATCTCGGGCTCGAAGCGCTCGACGCGATCGCCGCCGCGGCTCTTGCCCGCGTACATCGCGAGGTCGGCCTGGCGCAGCAGGCTCTCGGGGTCCGAGGCCGCGACCGGCTGGGCGACGCCGATGCTGGCGCGCACGACGAACTCGCGGTCGCGCACGAGGATCGGCTCGGACAGCATCACGCGCAGCCGCTCGGCGATCGCATCCGCGTGGGCCTGCCCGTCGAGGTCCTCGAGCAGGACGGCGAACTCGTCGCCGCCGAGCCGCGCCGCGGTGTCGCCGGGCCGCAGGCAGCCGCGGATCCGCTGGGCGATCGTCACCAGCAGCTCGTCGCCGGCGTCGTGGCCGAGCGTGTCGTTGACGAGCTTGAAGCCGTCGAGGTCGAGGAAGAGGACGGCGAGGTGCTGCGGGTCCCGCGCGTGGCGCTCGAGCGCGTGCGAGACGCGGTCGGCGAACAGCGCGCGGTTGGCGAGCTGCGTGAGCCCGTCGTGGAAGGCCTGGTGGCGCAGCTTGGCCTCGGCGTCGCGCAGCAGCTCGTGGTGGACCATGTTGGCCGCCGACACCGCGGCCTGGCCGCACAGGTAGACGACGAGCGAGCGCTCCTCGGCCGAGAACGGCGCCGCGCGCAGGACCGAGACGACGCCCACGCGGTCGGGCGCCTCGCCGATCACGCCGGCGATCGCGTGCACGCCGTCGGCCTCGGCCGCGCCCGTGCCGGCGTTGCCCAGCGCCCGCTGCTCCACCTCGGTCAGCAGCGCGGCGCCGACGGCGGGCAGGTGGCCGATCGTGGTCGCGCGCCCGAGCGCGCCGTCGGGCCCGCGCAGCTCGGTGGCGCGCCCGGCGGCGCCGTCGAGCGCCTCGGTCGCCGAGCGCCCGACGAGGTCGAGCAGCGACTCGAGGTCGAGGTTGGTGGCGAACGCGTCGCCGAGGCGCTGGACCGCGGCCTCGCGACGGCGGCGCTCGATCTTGAGCGCCTCGAGGCGGTCGTGCGCGTACTCGATCCGGCGCGAGCGGTCGCGCGCCACGGTGCTGAGCAGCGCCACCAGCGGCAGCGGGGCGAGCACCGCGATCGGCACGAGCATCGACGCCTCCGCGGCGAGCAGGCCGATCGGGGCGAGCGCCGCGTCGAAGCCCCACACCTGCAGCACGACCTTGGCGTGCAGCTCCGGCCGCGTGCCGAACACGAGCCGGTCGTGGAGGCTGGAGGAGACGAAGTCGAACGCGAGCTGGGCGAGGAAGGCGAGCACGATCACCAGGGCGCTCGCCTCGAGCGCGTCACCGCCGGCGAAGAGCGTGATCACGAGCGCGGGGCCGAGCGCGTGCATCGCGTCGCCGCCGCAGTAGACGAGCCGGTCGGCGCGCGTGCGGCGGAGCGCCACCTCGCCGAGCAGCCCGAGCGCGAGCCCGGCGAACACGAGCGCGGGCACCAGCGGGGCGGGCGCGACCGCGAACATCGGCACGAGGAAGAGCTGGGTCGGCACCACGTGCCCCGACCCGACCGGGAAGTCGGCGCGCGCGGCGATCGCGTACGCGACGACGAGCGCCCACACGACCGGCTGCGGGGCCGCGGCCGCGGGGCCGAGCGCGAGCAGCAGCGCGACGCCCGCGGCGAAGCCCGCCGTCATCAGCAGCTCGAGCCCGAGCTCGCGGCCGCGCACCGCGCGGCCGCGATCGTCCCACGACGCCTCGAGCAGCTCGTCGCTGCCGGCCGGCGTCTCGGGCTGCTGGTCCATGCCGGTGCTAGCGCCGGTAGGGGTCGAGGTAAACGTCGTCGATCTGCCACTCGCCCTGGCTGCGGAACGACACCGTCGCCGTGCCGCTCTGGCCCGCGGGGATGCCGGCGGTCCCGAGCCCGACGTAGCGGCTCGGTGCCCACGACCGGTGGTCGTCGGGCGCGATGCTGCCGGCGTTGGTGCTCGTATTGCCGCCGTGCACCGTCTGGACCGTCACGTCCAGCTGGCCGCCGCGGATGGAGCGGGCGTTGAAGCGCAGGTGCGGCATCGTCGAGTCGACGCACAACGAGACGCTGGTGACGCCCTCGTCGTAGTCCAGGTCCGCGGAGCGAGTACCGGGCGACAGCCCGAGCAGGTCGACGCCCGGGACGAGCCACGCCGAGCCGCGCCGCGACCAGTGCTCGAACGACTCGAAGGCGCCACCGGGGGCGAGGAAGTACTGGTTGGCATCGCCATACGCGGCGAACGCCTGCTTGGTCGGGCTGACGGGGCAGTCCGCCGCGAGCGCGCTGCCCGGCAGCGCGGCCGCGGCGGCGACGGCGAGTCCGGCGGACGTGAGGAGCCGTTGGATGCGGCTCAGCTTGCGGGGCACTGATCCTCCTTGATCGAGACGCGGTCGCCTCCTGCGGCCGCCACGGAGGGCATCGGTGCCGACACGAGTTCCGGCGAGAGGATCTGGACGATTATTGGACGCGGGCGGGCATGATGAGCGCCGTGGATCGCATGAGCGCGCGCAACTCCGCCGGCTACGAGGCGCCGGTCGGCCTCGCCGCCGACCCGGTCGTGCTCTCGCTGGTGGACGGCGAGCTGGCCGTCCTGCTCGCGCGACGCCTCGAGCAGCCGCAGCGCGGCGTGTTCGCGCTGCCGGGCGGGTTCGTCGGCGCCGAGGAGTCCCCGCAGCAGACCGCCGAGCGCAAGCTGCGAGAGAAGACCGGCGTCGGCTCGGTCCACCTCGAGCAGCTGCGGACCTACGCGCGGCCCGACCGCGACCCGCGCGGCTGGCTGCCCTCGATCGCCTACCTCGCGCTCGTGCCGCCCGAGACGCTGCCGGAGGAGGGCCCGGCCGACCGCGACGCGAGCTGGCACCGCGTCGACGCCCTGCCCGAGCTCGCGCTCGACCACGCGACGATCCTCGACGACGCGCTGTGGCGGCTGAAGGCGCGGCTGGCCGACAAGGCGTGGTTCGTGCGCGTCGCCGGCGGGCTGCTGCACGAGCCGTTCACGCTCGGCCAGGCGCAGCGGCTGTACGAGGCGCTGCGCGGCGAGCCGGTCGACGCCGCCAACTTCCGCCGCGACGCGCTCGCCACCGGCCTGCTCGAGGAGACGGGTGAGCGGCGCTCGGAGGGCGTCGGGCGCCCCGGCAAGCTCTACCGCCGCCGCCCGGCCGCGCCCTAAGCTTCGTCCGCGAGGCCCCGTAGCTCAGCTGGACAGAGCGGCTGCCTTCTAAGCAGCGGGTCGCAGGTTCGAGTCCTGCCGGGGCCGCTGCCATTCGCGCTCGATCTCGCGCAGCATCCGCGGGTAGACGATCAGGTGCCGGAACGGGGTGATCGCGGCCATGTACGCGGTGCCCAGGAGACCGTTGCGCTTGACGAGCACCGCCATCTGGCCGCGGTGGCCGCCGCGGCCGTCCTCGACCCACCCGAGGTGGAGGACGCCGTGGACGGTGCGGTTGACGACCTCCGCCGCCCACTCGTCGTCGAGCTGGTAGAGCGGGGTGAACGGGAGGGTGGCGGGCGGCGCGGTGGGCGCGGCGGCGCGCAGGTCGGCCGGGAGCCGGTCGCGCAGCGTCGGCTGGTCGTCCGCCGGCTCGTCGTCCCAGCCGAGCAGCGCGCCCAGCTTCCAGCGGATCGCGAACAGCAGCCGCACCGGGCGGGAGGAGCCCTCGCCCGGGTCGAACGTCGACAGCTGACGGATCAGCCGCGGGAAGTCGTCGGGGCCGCCGGGGGTGGGCAGTGCCCACACGTCCTCGACGTGGAAGTCGGGCGCGATCTCGTGGATGCGCCAGGGCCGGGCGGTGTGCTCCGCCTTCGGGAGCGTCATACGGCCACGCTAGCGCCGGGCGGGCCGGACACGTGTGGCTGCCCGCACACACCGCGGGGAGCTGGCTCGGTCGCGGCGCCGGCCGCGGGCCGGGAGCATCGACGGCATGACCCCGTCCTTCCTCTCCGACCGCGATCGGCTGCTGCTCGCGTTCGCCAACCTCGCCTCCTACGGCATCGCGACGCGCGACGCCTACGGCGAGCACGCGACCGAGGCCCACGCCGCCGTCGCCGCGGACCTCCGCCTGCGCCACCCGCACGGGCTCGGCGCCTACGTGTTCTGGACCCGCGCGGACGACGCGCGCTTCGACGCCTACGGCAACCTGACCGCCGCGCTGCCGCTCCACGTCGGCGGCGAGGGCACCGCCGCCGCGGTGCGCACGGCCGCCGCCCTGATGGGCCTCGAGCTCGCCGTCGAGGGCGAGCGGCTGCGCGTCCTCGCAGAGACGCGCAGCCTCAAGACCGCCTAGAGCAGCTCGTTCCCGTACTTGCGCACGATCTCCTCGACGCCGTCCGGCGGCGCGAGGTCGGCCGGCGGCACGGTCAGCGTCTCGGCGGGCACGCTGGCCTCCTCGACGAAGTCCTCGAAGCCGCCGGGGGTGAGGACCCACAGCATGCGGGCGCCGTCGGGGCCGACGTCGAAGCGGTGCGGGATGTTGCGCGGGCCGAACGCGTGCTGGCCGGGCCCGAGCTCGACGAGCTCGTCGCCGACCGTGATCGTGACCGAGCCCTCGAGGACGTAGAAGCCCTCGTCCTCGTTGTAGTGGACGTGCAGCGGGGTGCCGAGGCCGGGCGGGGCGAGGATCTCCATCAGCGAGTACTGGCCGCCGGTGTCGGCGGCCGTCGCGCGGGGGGTGGCGAGCATGCCGAAGAACCAGCGCGGGCTGCGCTGGGCGGCGGGGAGGGGGGAGGGGGAGGAGGTAATGGACATGGGCACTATGGTACATTGACGGAAGAAATTCGTCAACAAAATGTCTCCGCGAAAATACGACATGGGAAAGCGAGCCGCCGCCGCCGCCGAGACGCGCGGCCGGATCGTCGACGCCACGCGCGCCCTCCACGCCGAGCAGGGCATCTCCGCCACCAGCTACGAGGACATCGCCGCGCGCGCCGGTGTGGGGGTGGGGACGGTCTATCGCCACTTCCCCTCGCTCGACGAGCTGATCCCCGCGTGCGGGCAGGTCGTCGGGTCGATCCTCGCGCTGCCGGCGCCCGGGGACGCCGAGGCCGTGTTCGCGGACCTGGAGAGCGACGCGCGGATCGCGCGTCTCGTCGACGAGGCGTTCGAGATCTACGAGCGCGGCGCGCCCGCGCTGCGGGCGGTGCGGCGCGAGCCCGACGCCCATCCGGCGGTGCGGCAGACGGCGGACGCGCTCGAGGCCTCGCTCGGCGCGCTGGTCGAGGCCGCGCTCGCCCCGCTCGGCGCCGGCGACGAGGAGCGCCGGCTCGTGCGCGCGCTGCTCGACCTCGGGACGTGGGACGCGCTGCGCGCACAGGGCGTCGAGCCGGCGCCGGCGGTCGTCGCGCTCGTCACGGCAGCGGCCCGCCCGCCAGCAGCGCGAGCTTCTGCGGGCGCGTGAGCTGCTTGATGCGCCACTCGAGGCTGCGCGCCGCGCGCTCGCTCTCGAGCTCCCACGACGCGGCGACCTCGACCGGCAGGCGCCGCGACGTGTAGCGGCTCGCGCGGCCGCCGTTGTGCGCGGCCACGCGGCGCTCGACGTCGGTCGTCCAGCCGCAGTAGAGCGAGCCGTCGGCGCAGCGCAGGAGGTAGACGAACGCCACCGCCGCGGAGCGTAGGGGGCGAACCGGACCGGCCCATGGCCTACGGTCAGAGGCCACATGACGACCGCCGCCACCGCCCTCGACGACCGCGCCGCCGAGCTCCTGCGCGAGCTCGCCGGGCCCGACGCCACGTTCCGCGAGCACCAGCTCGAGGCGGTGCGCGACCTCGTGGCCGACCGGCAGCGCGTGCTGTGCGTGCAGCGCACCGGCTGGGGCAAGTCGGCCGTCTACTTCCTCGCCACCGCGCTCGGGCGCGAGGCGGGCGCCGGCCCGACGCTGATCGTCTCGCCGCTGCTGGCGCTCATGCGCAACCAGATCCAGGCCGCCGAGCGGCTCGGGATCCGCGCACACACCGTCAACTCGACGAACCGCGACGCCTGGGCCGAGGTGCGCTCGCTGCTCGAGGCCGACGCGGTCGACGTGCTCCTCATCAGCCCGGAGCGCCTCAACAACCCGCAGTTCCGCTCGGGGATGCTGCCGCTGTTCGCGGAGCGCGTCGGGCTGCTCGTCGTCGACGAGGCGCACTGCATCTCCGACTGGGGCCACGACTTCCGCCCCGATTACCGCCGCATCGCCGAGATGCTCGAGCGGCTGCCCGAGGGCGTCCCCGTGCTCTGCACCACGGCGACCGCCAACGACCGCGTGGTGGCCGACGTCGAGGAGCAGCTGAGCATCGGCCGCGCGTCCGGGCTGCGCACCTACCGCGGGCCGCTCGGGCGCACGAGCCTGCGCTTCGAGGTGGTCGACCTCCCCGGCCAGGCGGACCGCCTGGCGTGGCTCGCGAGCAACCTCCCGCAGCTCCCGGGCTCGGGGATCGTCTACACGCTCACCAAGCGCGACGCCGACATGGTCGCCGAGTGGCTGAGCGGCCACGGCATCGCCGCCGAGGCCTACAGCGGCGACTCCGCGACCGACGACCGCGTCGCGGTCGAGGAGCGGCTCCTGCGCAACGACCTCAAGGCCGTGGTCGCCACGAGCGCGCTCGGGATGGGCTACGACAAGCCCGACCTCGGCTTCGTCGTCCACTACCAGGCGCCCGGCTCCGTGATCGCCTACTACCAGCAGGTCGGCCGCGCGGGCCGCGCGATCGAGCACGCCGAGGTCGTGCTCCTGCGCGGCCGCGAGGACCGCCGGATCCAGGACTTCTTCATCGAGCAGGCGTTCCCGCGCCGCGAGCACGTCGACCGCGTGCTCGACCGGGTCGCCGGCGACGGCGCCACGACGCAGGAGCTGATGGCCGAGGTCAACCTCGGCAAGGGCCGCGTCGAGGCGATGCTCAAGGTGCTCGACGTCGAGGGCGCGGTCGCGCGGGACGGGACGCGCTGGCTCGCCCGGCCGGACAGCGAGTGGCACTACGACGCCGAGCGCTATGAGCGCATCACCGCCCTGCGCCGCCGCGAGCAGGCCGCGATGGCGCAGCTCGGGGCCGACGGCCGCTGCCTGATGCGCGCGCTGCAGGAGGAGCTCGACGACCCCGCGCCGCAGGACTGCGGCCGCTGCTCGGTGTGCGCGGGCCCGCGCTACGACGGACCGCTCGACCCCGGGCTCGTGCGCGAGGCGTCGCTGCACCTGCGCTCGCGGCCGCTCGTGCTCGAGGTCAAGAAGATGGCGCCCGACCCCGAGGGCGCGATGCGCAAGATCCCCGAGACCGTGCGCGCCGAGGAGGGCCGCGCGCTCGCGCGGCTCGGCGACGGCGGCTGGGATCCGCTCGTGCAGGCGGGCCGCAAGGCGGGGCGCTTCGACGACGAGCTCGTCGCCGCGGCGGCGGAGGTGGTCAAGGCCTGGGGCATCGCGCCGCGCTGGGTCGCCGCGATCCCCTCGCAGCGCACCGGCGAGCTCGTCCCCGGCTTCGCCCGCGCGCTCGCCGAGCGGCTGGGCATCGAGTTCGCGCCGATCCTCGAGCCCGCTGAATCCGCCCCCACCCGCCCGCCGCAGCGCGAGATGGCCAACTCGCACCAGCAGGTCGCCAACGTGCGCCACGCGTTCGCGGTCACCGGGGCGCCGCCGCCGGGCGCCGGCCTGCTCGTCGACGACATCCGCTTCAGCGGCTGGACGCTCGCGATGGTCGCCGGCCGGCTGCGCGGCAAGGGCGCCGAGGCGGTCTACCCGCTGGCCCTGAGCACCGCGTTCTAGGGCTAGCTCCCCAGGAACTTGAGGACGGCGAGGACGCGCCGGTGGTCGCTGTCGGACGGCGGCAGGTCGAGCTTCATGAACACCTGCTTGACGTGCTTCTCGATCGCGCTCGCGGAGATCCCGAGGTCGGCGCCGATGCCGGTGTTGGAGCGGCCCTCGGCCATCAGCGTGAGCACCTCGCGCTCGCGCGGGGTCAGCTCGGCGAGCGGGCCGCGGTTGTCGCGCCGGCCGAGCAGCTGGGCGACGACCTCCGGGTCCATCGCGGTGCCGCCGTTGGCGACGCGCTCGAGCGACTCGGCGAACTGGCGCACGTCGGCGACGCGGTCCTTGAGCAGGTAGCCGACGCCGCCCTCGTCGCTCGCGAGCAGGTCGCCGGCGTAGCTCTCCTCGACGTACTGGGAGAGGATCAGCACCGGCGTGCCCGGGACGCGCTCGCGCGCCTCGATCGCGGCGCGCACGCCCTCGTCGGTGAAGCTGGGCGGCAGGCGGACGTCGACGAGCGCGAGATCGGGCCGGTGCTCGACGACGGCCTCGACGAGCGCCGGGCCGTTGTCGACGGCGGCGACGATCTCCCAGCCGCGGTCGCGCAGGAGCCGCATCAGCCCCTCGCGGAGAAGCGTCAGGTCCTCGACGATGACGATGCGCATGGCAGCTCCGCTCGGATGGTGGTTCCCCGCTCGCCCGACTGCACGGCGAGCCTGCCGTCGAGCGCCTCCACGCGCTGGCGCAAGCCGGTCAGGCCCGCGCCGCCGGGATCGGCGCCGCCCTCTCCGTCGTCGGCGACCTCGACCTGCAGCGTCTCGCCGCGGCGCGCGATCGACACGCGCGCGTGCTCGGCGCCGGAGTGCTTGGCGACGTTGGTCAGCGCCTCCACCGTGACGAAGTACGCGGCCGCCTCGGTGGCGGCCGGGAGCCGCTCCTTGACCTTGACGTCGAGCGCCACCGGCACCGGGTTGCGGGCGGCGATCGACGACAGCGCAGGGCCGAGCCCGCGGTCGGTGAGGATCGCGGGGTAGATCCCGCGCGAGAGGTCGCGCAGCTCGACGAGCGCGCGCTTGGCCTCGCTGTGGGCGCCGCTGATGAGCTCCTGCGCCGCCTCCGGGTCGGTCTCGAACTTCTCCTGCGCCATGCCGAGGTCCATCGCCAGCGCGACGAGCCGCGCCTGGGCGCCGTCGTGGAGGTCGCGCTCGATGCGCTGCAGCTCCGCGGCCTGGGCGTCGACGGCGCCGGCCCGGGTGCGCTCGAGCTCCATCACGCGGCGGCGCTCGCTCGGCGCGAGCAGGCCGCGTCCGAACGCGCCGAGGCCGTAGCCCATGGCGCGGGTCAGCGGCACGGTGATCGCGAGCAGCACGAGCCCGATGGGGACGCCGATCCACGACTCCTCGAGCGTGTCGATGGTGATGACCCCGTAGTCGAGGCCGTCGGGGATCGACCAGTACCAGACGGGCAGGAGCAGCGTGCCGAACATCGCGCTCCAGAACGTGACCGCGAGGATGAAGCCCGCGAGCCCGAAGATCGGGAGGATGATCGCGAGCCACACCAGGTCCTTCCAGACCGCCGCGTCGCCGAGCTTGGTGCGCAGGTAGCCGAACATGCCGCGCCGCTGCTGCGGCAGGTAGGCGGAGGGGATCGGCTCGCTCAGCAGCCAGCCCACGCGGCGGCGCTCGAGCGTGGCGAACCCGCGGTTGGCCTCGAAGAACGCGATCAGGATCGGCACGCCGATCCAGATGATCAGCGTGCCGAGCCCGAGCGACAGCGCCGTCACGACCCAGACGAACGTCAGGATCCCGATCGGGAACGACGCGAAGAGGTAGAGGTTGCTGCGCCAGACGTTCGGCATCTGCAGGCGACTCTAGGGCCGGGGTGGCACGGTCGCCATCCGGTGGGCCGCACGGCCTGCTGGGGAGAACCTCACCCCCGCGGAGCGAGGATCACGACGGGAATCTCGCGCTCGGCCCGCCCCTGGTAGGTGCCGAACCCGGGATAGTGCTCGACGAGCCGCGGCCACAGGCGGGCGCGCTCCTCCGCGCCGGCGACGCGGGCGCGGACGGTGCGGCGCTCGCGGCCGACGTCGACCTCGGTGTCGGGCGCGGCCTTGAGGTTGTGGAACCAGGCCGGGTGCTTCGGCGTGCCGCCCATCGAGGCGACGATCACGAGCTCGTCGCCGTCGGGGAGGTAGAGCAGCGGCGTCACGCGCGGCTCGCCCGAGCGGCGGCCGACGTGGTGCAGCAGCAGCACGGGGTTCCCGTCGTAGGACCCAAGGATGCGCCCGCCGCTGAGCCGGTAGACGACGCTGTTCAGCCCCGTGAAGCGGTTCCAGGCCTTGAACGCGAGCGAGCCGGGGGGCGGCGGCTGGACCAGCTTGCTGAGCGCGCTGAACGGCTTGCGCAGTAGTGAGGCCATGGCGGGTACGGTCCCACACAAGTCCCACGAGGAGGAGTCAATGACGAACCTGGCCACGATCGCGACCGAGACCGCAGAACGGATCCCGGACGAGATCGCCTACAAGCTCGACGACACCGAGGTCAACTGGGCTGTGGTGAACGAGGGCAGCGCGCGAGTCGCCGGCCTGCTCAAGAGCAAGGGGCTCGAGCCCGGCGACCGCGTCGGGATCATGCTCCCGAACGTCCCGTACTTCCCGATCGCCTACTACGGCGTGCTGCGCGCGGGCGGCACCGTGGTGCCGATGAACGTGCTGCTCAAGGGCCGCGAGGCGGCGTTCTACCTGAAGGATCCGGAGGCGAAGTGGGTCTTCGCCTGGCACGACTTCGCCGAGGCGGCCGAGAAGGGCGCCGACGAGGCCGGCGCCGAGGTCATCCCCGTCAAGCCGGGTGAGTTCGAGCAGCTGCTCGGCGAGGCCGAGGCCGAGCACGACGTCGCCGACCGCGACGGCTCCGACACCGCGGTGATCCTCTACACATCGGGCACCACCGGCCAGCCCAAGGGCGCCGAGCTGACCCACGACAACATGCTCCAGAACGCCCAGGCGTCACGCGACCTGTTCGGCTTCGACGACGACGACATCGTGCTCGGCGCGCTGCCGCTGTTCCATTCCTTCGGCCAGACGTGCTGCATGAACGCGTGTGCGATCGCGGGCGCGACGCTGACGTTCATCCCGCGCTTCGACCCCGCCAAGGCCCTGGAGATCATCGAGCGCGACAAGGTGACGCTGTTCGCCGGCGTGCCGACGATGTACAACGCGATGCTCAACTGCGACGCGCGCGAGCAGCACGATCACTCGTCGCTGAGGCTCTGCTGCTCCGGCGGCTCGGCGATGCCGGGCGAGCTGATGCGCGGCTTCGAGAAGGCGTTCGACTGCAAGATCCTCGAGGGCTACGGCCTCAGCGAGACGTCACCGGTCGCCTCCTTCAACCACCCCGACAAGGAGCGCAAGGTCGGCTCGATCGGTACCCCGATCGCGGGCGTCGAGATGAAGCTGGTCGACGACGACGGCAACGACGTCGAGCAGGGCGAGGTCGGCGAGATCGTCATCAAGGGCCACAACGTCATGAAGGGCTACTGGAACCGCGAGGAGGCCACCGAGGAAGCGATCGTCGACGGCTGGTTCCACAGCGGCGACATGGCCAAGATCGACGACGACGGCTACTTCTTCATCGTCGACCGCAAGAAGGAGCTGATCATCCGCGGCGGCTACAACGTCTACCCGCGCGAGATCGAGGAGGTCCTCTACGAGCACGAGGACGTGCTCGAGGCCGCGGTCATCGGCGTCGAGGACGACTCGATGGGCGAGGAGGTCGGCGCCGCCGTCGTGCTCAAGGAGGGCAAGGACGTCTCGGCAGACGACCTGAAGGCATACGTCAAGGAGCAGGTCGCGAACTACAAGTACCCGCGCAAGATCTGGTTCGTCGACGAGCTCCCGAAGGGCCCGACCGGCAAGATCCTCAAGCGCGAGATCGAGGTGCCCGAGGAGGCGAAGACCGCCTAGGGACCAGCGTATGGTGCACGCGCCGGAGAGCCGTTCAGCTCTTCGGCGCGTAGCGGTGGTGGAGCATCAGCGCGTTGCCGTCAGGGTCGTGGAACAGGGCCATGTGGCACACGCCGGTGTCGAAGATGTCGCCCTGGAAGCCCACGCCGCGCTGCTCGAGCGTCTGCTTCGCCGCTTGGACGTCGTCGACGTGGAGCGCGATGTGGGCCGTCGTGGCCTGGAACTGTCCGATGCCCATCTTCTCCGGGTCGTGGACGTTGAACGTGACGGTGCCGTTCTCGAACTCGGCGAAGTTGTTCTCCGGCCGGTGGACCGACAGGTCGAGGCCGAGCGCGTCGCGGTAGAAGCCCACCGCCCGTTCGAGGTCCTGCGTGGGGATCGAGACGAAGTCGACGCCGGTGACGATGGTTGTGCTCATGCTGCAAGTCTGCCGGTTCCAGCCGCGACAGAAGGAGACATAGTGAACTGGACGCTCGAAGTGATCGTGGTCCCCGTCGCGGACGTGGATCGGGCGAAGGACTTCTACGCCGGACAGCTCGGCTTCAACGTGGACCACGACACGAAGGTCAGCGAGGGGAACCGGATCGTCCAGCTCACGCCTCCCGGCTCCGGCTGCTCGATCGTCGTGGGGGAGGGGATCGTCTCCGACATGGAGCCGGGCTCCCTCAAGGGCCTGCAGCTCGTCGTCGCGGACATCCGGGCCGCGCACGCGCAGCTCACCGCGCGCGGCGTCGAGGTCAGCGACGTCCAGGTCCTCGGCAAGAACCCGCGCCCGCAGCCCGACCCGCTCGACAACGTCGGCTTCGTGTTCTTCAGCGATCCCGACGGCAACCGCTGGGCGGTGCAGCAGATCAGCGCGCGCGGCGCGTGAGCTGCTCGCGCGGCGCCGCCGATCGAGCTCAGCGCGCCCGCGCGTGGACCACGTTGATGACCGCGATGCAGATCCAGGCCACGATCGTCGCGACCGTCGCGCCGAGCTCGCCGAGACCGCCGGTCGAGGTCGCGACCAGGATCCCGAAGCCGATCGAGCCGAGGGCGATCGTGACGGTGGTGACCTCGCGCAGCGCGTTCGAGCGGCCGCGCTTGCGCTCGAGGCGCTCCGCGAGCGAGAGCAGCACCGCCTCGTCGTAGTGCGGGCCGAGCTCGCGGCGGGTCTCGGCGGCGGCGCGCAGCTCCTCGGTGGCGGACGGCATGCGGCCGACGGTAGCCGCGCCCAGCCGCCGATTCAACGAAGACGGGAGGTGGCCTCAGCACAGAGGCGGGTTAGCCTCAGGGCTGCCGGCGGACGGTGACCCAGAGCCGCCCCTCGGTCAGCGCCAGCCCGCTCGGCAGGTGGCCGGTCCGGATCGTGGCCGCCACCGCGCCCGCTGCGGGTCGATGCGCTGGACGGTGCCCTCCGCGGTGCTCACCCACATCGCGTCGGGCCCGGCGGCGACGGCGGTCGGCCCGTCGTCGACGGTGATCGCCTTGGTGACCGTATTCGTGCGCGGGTCGATGCGCGAGACGGAGTCGGGTGGTGAGGACCTCAGGGTCCCCGAGCGCCTTGCGCAGGCGCGACACGTTGACCTGGACGGTCTTGGTCGAGCCCGCCGGCGCGTCGTCGCCCCACAGCGCGACCGCCAGCCGCTCGGCGCTCACCGGCTCGTTGGCGTGCAGGATCAGCATCGCCAGCAGCGCGCGCGGCCGGACGCCGCCGAGCGGCACCTCGTGCCCGTCGGCGGTCACATGCAGGGGACCGAGGATCGAGAACTGCATCGGGGCGCCGGCGCCGACCCTATCCCGGCCGGTGGTTGCCCGCTTGCAATCCGGTAACAGCGCCCGCGTTACCGCGCCGCACGCCCGCTGCAAGCGGCCCCCGGGAGCGTGGCGGCTCCAACCCGTCCACTCCCGTCACGAGGAGCCGCACCATGCGCAACACCATCGCCGTCGCCGTCATCATCGCCGCGCTCGCCGCCCCGGCCGCGCAGGCCCGCCCCGCCGAGCAGACCGACATGCGTGCCTCGGTCGCCACCGCGCTGGCACAGGAGCGCACGCAGCACGGGCAGCGCTCACACCCGCTCGGCCAGGCCGGGAACGCCGACTTCCGCGCGGCGCCCGCACCCGCGTCGAGCCCCGCCTCCTCCGCGCCCGTCGTCGCCACCGACGGCAACGACTTCCCGTGGACGACGCTCGGCCTCGGCCTCGCGGGCGCAGTCCTGCTCGCGGGCAGCGGCGCGGCCGTCGTGGCCGGTCGCCGTCGCGTGACCTTCTAGCCGCCTGGAAACGCGGCGCGGACAGGCGTAGGCTCGGCGCGAGAGGAGGTCGGCATGTTCCGCACCAGCCGTACCGCCAGACGAGGGCGCGCGCTGCTCACGCGCGTCAGCGAGCTACGCCTGCCCCGCGCCGAGCGCCGCGCCGCGCAATCCGAGCGCGCGGCCGAGCGCCAGATGCGCCTCGAGCGCGACAACGAGCACAGCGCGGCCGCGCGTGCCGCCGCGCTGGAAGCCGAGCGGCGGCGCTTCCCGTCGGACTGGTAGGCGGAACGGACCCGCCTACCAGTTGACGATCTTGTCGAGCTTCTCCTTGCCCTTGTCGGTCTCGCCGGCCTCGGACTCGGGGTTCGAGGGTGGCGTGATCTTGGAGCCGGGGCCGTCCTCGGGAAGGCCCTGCTCGTCGCGGACCGTGTCGTCCTGCTTGTCGTCGTGAGTCATCCCCAACGCGTACCGCGCCCCCGCGCCCGCCAAACGCCGCGTACCATGTGATCCGCCCTGGTGGGCGTAGCTCAGTTGGTAGAGCTCCTGGTTGTGGTCCAGGCGGTCGCGGGTTCGAGTCCCGTCGCTCACCTCTCTTTGATGTACCGCGCCATCCGCGCCGACGTGGAGCCGCAGGCCGTCGTCGTCGACGGACTGGAGGTCGTGCGTGAGGCGGGCGAGCCGCACGGGGACGGCGTCTTCGTGATCGACTCGTTCGACGTGGCGGATGCCGAGGCGGACGCCTTCCTCGCCGACTGGGACGCCGCCCGCTCGGCCCTCGCGGGCCGCCGCGGCTACCTCGGCGCCCGTCTCTACCGCGCCGGCCCGCGCTTCGTCGAGGTCCTCCGCTGGTCGAGCCCGCTGATGATCCACCGCGCCCACGAGCTGCTCCCGCCCGAGCCCGCCCTCTACCAGCGCACCGAGTAGGCTCGCCGCCCCATGGGGCTCGAAGGCAGGACCATGTTCATCACCGGCGGCAGCCGCGGGATCGGCCTCGCGATCGCCGTCAGGGCCGCGCGCGACGGCGCCAACGTCGCGCTGTTCGCCAAGACCGCGGAGCCGCACCCGAAGCTGCCGGGCACCATCTACACCGCCGCCGAGGAGATCGAGGCGGCGGGCGGCACGGCGCTCCCGATCGTCGGCGACGTCCGCGAGCCCGAGGCCGTGCAGCAGGCGGTCGAGCAGACGGCCGAGCGCTTCGGCGGCGTCGACATGCTCGTCAACAACGCGAGCGCGATCAACCTGGCACCGATCGAGCAGACCGAGCCCAAGCGCTACGACCTGATGCAGTCGATCAACACCCGCGGGACGTTCCTGGCCATCCGCGCCTGCATGCCGCACCTGAAGCGCTCCGAGAACGGCCACATCCTCACGCTCTCGCCGCCGATCAACCTCGACCCCGCGTGGCTCGGCGCCCACGGCGCCTACACGCTGTCGAAGTACGGGATGAGCCTGCTCACGCTGGCCGCCGCCCAGGAGCTGCGCGAGGCCGGCGTGGCGGCGAACTGCCTGTGGCCGCGCACGATCATCGCCACCGCGGCGGTGCAGAACCTGCTCGGCGGCGACGAGGCGATGAGCCGCGCGCGCTCCCCGCAGATCTACGCCGACTCGGCCTACGCGGTCCTCACGAAGCCGGCGCGCGAGTACACCGGGCAGACGCTGATCGACGACGAGGTGCTCGCCGCCGAGGGCGTCACCGACCTCGAGCCCTACCGCGCTGCGCCCGGCGACGGCGAGCTGATCGCCGACCTGTTCGTCGACCCCGCGCCGCTCCGCAGCGCGTAGTCGCTTCAAGCCGCACCACGCGCCTGTCGATCAGACAGGGGAAATGGAGTGGTTCGAGAGCCTGGTCGGGAGCTGGGGACTGGCGGCGGCCTATGTCGCCGGCGGGCTCGCGTGCGCGCTGCGCGCCGTCCGCACGCGGCCCGAGCGCGTCGCCTGGACCTGCTTCGCGGCCGGGCTGCTGCTCTACGCCACCGGCAGCACGGTCTACAACCTGCTGCTCGCCGACGGCGCCGCGGCCTTCCCGTCGCCCGCCGACGCGCTGTGGCTCTCGCTGTATCCCCTGAGCGCCGCCGGCATGGTCGCGCTCGTGCGCGCGCGCCACGTGCAGGTCAGCGCCAGCCTGTGGCTCGACGCGCTGATCGGCGGCACCGTCGTGGCCGCGCTGTCCGCGGTCTTCCTGCTCGACCCGATCGTCGAGATGTCGGCCGGCCAGGGCTGGGAGGGCGCCGCTCAGCTCGCCTATCCGCTGTTCGACCTCCTGCTCATGGGCTTCGCGGTCGCGCTGTGGGGCGCGGGGCGCTGGCGGCTCGACGCCTGGTTCGCGCTCGCGTCGGCGTTCGCGCTGATCGCGGTGTGCGACGTCGTCTACATCGCGGCGCAGACCGGCGAGGGCTGGACGCCGGGCGGGATCGTCGACGTCGGCTACTCGGCCGGCGCCGCGCTGTTCGCAGCCGCCGCGCACTGGCCGCGCGACCGCAGCCGCGAGGGCGCCCCGAACCTGCGCGTGGCGCTGCCGATCGCGTTCACCGTGGCGTCGTTCGCGCTCGTCTCATACGAGGCGTTCGCCGACCTCCACGGGTTCGCCGTCGCGCTCATCCGCCTGACGCTGTTCGCCGTCGTCCTGCGCCTCGGCCTGACGCTGTGGTGGCTCTCGCGCCAGCGCGCCGACCTCGAGGAGCTCGCCGCCTCGGACCCGCTGACCGGGCTCGGCAACTACCGCGCCTTCCAGGAGCGGCTCGCGCGCTCGGTCGCGCCGGCCGGCGGCCACGACGCCGCGGTCGCGATCGTGATGCTCGACCTCGACCACTTCAAGGCGCTCAACGACACGTTCGGCCACGCGGAGGGCGACCGCGTGCTGCAGACGACCGCGACGACGCTGGCGCGCACGGTCGGGGAGGACGGGTTCGTCGCGCGCGTCGGCGGCGAGGAGTTCGGCATCCTGCTCCCGGGCGCGAGCGCGGAGACGGCGGCCGCGATCGCCGAGCGCTGCCGGGAGGCGCTGGCCGCGCTCGCCGCGTCCGGCCCGGCGCTCGCCTGCTCCGCGGGCGTCGCCGCCTTCCCCGCCCACGCCACGGCCGTCGGGCAGCTGCTGCACGCCGCCGACGGCGCGCTCTACTGGGCCAAGCGCTCGGGCCGGAACCGCGTGCGCGTCTTCGACCCGCGCCACGTCGTCGCGCTCTCGCTCCACGAGCAGCGCCGCGAGGTCGAGCAGCTGCTCGCGAGCGCGGCGCCGGTCACGCCGGTCTTCCAGCCCGTGATGGAGGTCGCGACCGGCCGCGTCGCGGGCTACGAGGCGCTCGCCCGCTTCGCGCCCCCGCACGCGCGCCCGCCGCACCTGTGGTTCGCCCAGGCGCACCGCGCCGGCCTCGGGCCCGCGCTCGAGGCGGCCGCGATCCGCGCCGCGCTGGCCGTCCCCGGCCGCCCGGCCGGCACGTTCCTGGCCGTCAACGTGTCGCCCGCCGCGCTGCTCTCGCCCGAGGTCAAGCGCGCGCTGCCGTTCGACCTCAACGGGATCACGATCGAGCTCACCGAGCACGACGCGTTCGACGAGGACGGCGCGCTCGAGCTCGAACTGGCGGCGCTGCGCGAGCGCGGCGCGCGGATCGCGCTCGACGACGCGGGCGCGGGCTACGCCGGGCTCCAGCAGCTGATCCGGCTGCGCCCCGACATCGTCAAGGTCGACCGCTCGCTGGTCGCCCGGATCCACACCGAGCCCTCCAAGCTCGCGCTCCTGCAGGCGCTGGCGGGCTTCGCCAGCACCACCGGCGCCGCGGTCTGCGCGGAGGGCGTCGAGGAGATCAGCGAGCTGCGCGCGCTGGCGAGCATCGACGTCACCTACGCGCAGGGGTACGCGCTCGCGCGCCCGGCGGCGCCGTGGCCGGTCATCCCGGCCGCCGTGGCCGCCGAGACGGCCGCCGCCGACGAGCACGGCATGCGCCTCGCCGGCGTCGCCGAGGCCGGCGCCGAGGCGTCGCTCGGCGAGCTCACCGACGTGCTCGCCCGCGTGCGCACCGTCGAGGAGCTCAAGGCCGCGCTCGACGGCGTCATCCGCCAGCTCGGGGCCGAGGAGGCCGCGATCTCGCGCCTCGACGCCGCCGCCGGCGTCCTCATCACCGTCAGCGACCACGAGTGGTCGGAGGAGGGCGAGCGCTGGCGGCTCGAGGACTACCCGACGACCCAGCACGCGATCGCGAACCAGGCGATCGGCCAGGTGATCGCCGGCGACGCGGCGAGCGACCCGGCCGAGCTGCGGGTGCTCGAGGAGGCGGGGATGTGCGCCGTGCTGCTGATGCCGCTCGTGTCGGGCGGCGCCACGATCGCGCTGCTCGAGATCTACCGGCGCGCGCCGCAAGCGTGGACGAAGACCCAGGTCGACCGCGCGCGCGTGCTCGCCAACCACATCGCCGCGAGCCTCGCCCGCGTGTGGGCGGCCGATGCCGCGCGCCGGCCGCGCAATCCGCAGCCGCGCCCCGCCCCGCGCTAGTGGGCCTTCCCGCAACGTTCCACCCGAAATCGGCGGCCGCCGATCACCGCCAGGCGGCGTCCTCGACCCTCGAAATACCAGGGGTATTCCTTCGGGTCTGCGTCCTTGCCTGGCGGCGCCGGCGTCCGGTCTTTCGAGTGCAACGTCACGAGAAGACCCACTAGACGAGCTCCTCGATCCCGCGCCGGTACTTGCTCAGCGAGACCGGCTCGTGGCCGTCCTCGCGCAGGAGCGCGTCGGCATCGCTGTCGCCGTCCTCGCTCTTGGTCTCGACGATCACGTGGCCGGGCGCGAGCTCGGCGCGCGCCCCGCCCGGGACGCTCGCCCACACGTCGGTGTCGAAGGTGACGCGCAGCGGATCGTCGCGGCCGGCCAGGGTGGCCCGCCGGTAGCCGGTGGTGAGCGCCGGTCCCAGCTCGAGGAGCGAGAGGTGCGGGACCTCGGCGCCGATCTCCTCTTCGAGGAAGCGCAGACCCTCGGCGGTGAGGCGCCCGTGGTCCGACGGTTCGAGGCCGCACGACGCCTTCGCCGTCTCCCCGTCGGCGCGCTTGAGCTTCGCCTCCAGCGCGCACACCCGCGTGTCGACGTAGAGCCGCGTGCGCACCTTGATGCGCGGCGCCTGCCCCTCGACGTGGTCGCGATAGCAGCGCAGGCCCGGGGTGTCGAAGTAGACGCTCTCGTAATGCGACTCGCGGCGGCCCTCGATCTCGAGCGCGAGGAACGCCGGCCGCAGGCGCTCGAGCAGCGGCGCCAGCGCGCCGGGCGGGATCAGGTACTTCTGGTCCACCCGCCGCTGCAGCGCGGCCCGGGCGCCGAGCGCCTCGAGCCCGATCGGCTCGAAGCGCTCGAGGAGCTCGGTGAAGGGCGCGGCCACGCCCGGGAGTGTGGCCGGTCGCGGCCTACGGCGCGGCCGAGATCGCCTCCACCAGGTCGCCCACCTTCTCCTCGTCGATGTTGGTGGCGATGTCGGCCTGGCTGATGATGCCGACGAGCTTGCGGTCGTCGATCACCGGCAGCCGGCGGACCTTGTGCTCGGTCATCGTGCGCAGCGCCTCGTCGATCGAGTCGTCGGCGCCGATGGTCACGGTCTTGCCGTCGCCGACGCCGCGCTTGCCGGCCTTGACCGAGGCCGGGTCCTTGCCCTCGGCCAGCACCTTCACGACGATGTCGCGGTCGGTCAGCATGCCCTTGAGCCGGTCGTCGTCGCCGCAGATCGGCATCGAGCCGACGTCGAGCTGCTTCAGCTGCTCGGCGGCGTTGGGGGTCGCGAAGTTGCACTACCCAGCCGGGCTAGTCAGCCAGCTGACGTGGCGCGTCGAGGCGCTCATCGCGAGCTACCCTGGGCCCACGGCGACCGACCCCGTGCACCGGGATGCGGTCGACGTCCAGTCTGAGTCAGACGCTCACCCGTTGTGCGCGGGCGCCGCGGACGGCCTTCATCTCGAGAAGGAGGCCGCATGGGCCGGACCGATCCACAGGCACTCATGAGGGACTACCGGGCGACGCGCGACCCGCGGTTGCGGGAGGCGATCGTCACCCGCTTCCTGCCGCTCGCGCGCAGCCTCGCGCGGCGCTTCCACACCGGCGCCGAGCCGCTCGACGACCTCGAGCAGGTGGCGGCGCTCGCGCTCGTCAAGGCCGTCGACGCGTACGACCCCGATCGCGGGGCCGCGTTCTCGTCCTACGCCGTGCCGTGCATCGCGGGCGCCATCAAGCGCCACTTCCGCGACTACGGCTGGGCCGTGCGCGTGCCGCGCGAGCTGCAGGAGCGCGCGATGAACGTGCACCAGCTGGAGACCCGGCTGCAGGCGAGCGAGGGGGAGCCGCCGACCGTCCACGAGCTGGCGCGCGAGGCCGGGCTGAGCGCGGAGGCCGTCCTCGAGGCGCGCGAGGCGTATTCGGCACTGCACGCGAGCTCGCTCGACATGAGCGCCCACGACGGCGAGGCGGACGAGATCCGCGTGGTCGACACGCTCGGCGCCACCGACGACCACTACGCGGAGGCGCTCGACCGGACCGCGCTCGACACGCTGCTGGGCGGGCTCGAGGACCGCGACCGGGCGATCGTGGAGCTGTACTTCCGCGAGGAGCTGACGCAGGCGCAGATCGGCGAGCGCCTGGGCTACTCGCAGATGCACATCTCGCGGCTGCTGCGCCGCGCGGTCGGCGAGCTCGAGCGCGCGGCGGCATGAGGCGGCGGGCGGGTAGCGTCCCGCCCTGATGAGCGACGACCCCCGTGCCGGGCAGCTGCCCGAGCCCGCCGACCTGATCGATCCCGACGCGCTCGTCGCGGCGTACCACGACGAGCGCCCCGACCCCTCCGAGGAGGGGCAGCGGGTGAGCTTCGGCACCTCCGGCCACCGCGGCAGCGCGACCAGCCGCAGCTTCAACGAGGCGCACGTGCTGGCCATCTCCGAGGCGGTCTGCCGCCACCGCGAGGCGGAGGGGATCGACGGGCCGCTGTTCCTCGGCCGCGACACGCACGCGCTGTCCGAGCCGGCCGAGCGCACGATCGTCGAGGTGCTCGCCGCCCACGGCGTCGACGTCGTGGTCGACGCCGACGGCGGCGCCACGCCGACGCCCGTGATCTCGCACGCGATCCTCGCCCACAACCGCGGGGGCGGCCGCGGCACGGCGGACGGCATCGTCGTGACCCCGTCGCACAACCCGCCCGGCGACGGCGGCTTCAAGTACAACCCGCCGCACGGCGGGCCGGCCGACACCGACGTCACCGGCGCGATCGAGCGGGCCGCCAACGAGCTGCTCGAGGCGGGTCTGGACGGGGTGAAGCGGGTGGCCTACGAGCAGGCGGAGGTCCAGCGGCGCGACTACGTCTCCGCGTACGTCGACGACCTCGGCGCGGTCATCGACCTCGACGCGATCCGCGGCGCGGGGCTGCGGCTCGGCGTCGACCCGCTGGGCGGCGCGAGCCTGCGCTACTGGGAGCGGATCGCCGAGTCGAGCGGCATCGAGCTCGAGATCGTCAACGCCGAGCTCGACCCGACGTTCCGCTTCGTGCCGCTCGACTGGGACGGCAAGATCCGCATGGACTGCTCGTCACCGCACGCGATGGCGCGCCTGCGCGACATCGCCGACCGCTTCGACGTCGCGTTCGCCAACGACCCCGACGCCGACCGGCACGGCATCGTCACGCCCTCCGCGGGGCTGCTGAACCCCAACCACCACCTTGCCGTCTGCATCGAGTACCTGTTCGGCGGCGGCCGCGACTGGGGCGACGCGGGGATCGGCAAGACGCTCGTCTCGTCGGGCATGATCGACCGCGTCGCGGAGGACCTGGGCCGGCGGCTCGTCGAGGTGCCCGTCGGGTTCAAGTGGTTCGTCGAGGGGCTGCTCGACGGCTCGCTCGGCTTCGGCGGCGAGGAGAGCGCGGGCGCGTCGTTCCTGCGCCGTGACGGCAGCCCGTGGTCGACGGACAAGGACGGGCTGATCCCGTGCCTGCTCGCGGCGGAGATGACCGCGCGCGACGGTCGCGACCCCGGCGAGCGCTACCGCGGGCTGACCGAGCGCTTCGGCGAGGCGCACTACAAGCGCACCGACGTCGCCGCCGACGCGGAGGAGAAGGCGATCCTCAAGGAGCTCTCGCCCGACCAGGTCAGCTCCGACGAGCTCGCCGGCGAGCCGGTCCGCGACGTGCTCACCGAGGCGCCCGGCAACGGCGCGGCGATCGGCGGGCTCAAGGTCACCTCCGAGGGCGGCTGGTTCGCGGCGCGCCCGTCGGGCACCGAGGACGTCTACAAGGTCTACGCCGAGTCGTTCCGCGGCGAGGAGCACCTCGACCGGATCGTCGAGGAGGCGCAGGAGATCGTCCGGGCCGCGCTGGGCGGATGAGCGGCTACCTCGCACCCCTGATCGGCGTCGGCGTCGCGGCCCTGCTGCTCGTCGCCGGGCTGCTGCTGATCCGGCGGCCCAAGCGGCCGCCGGACTACACGCCGAGCGTGCCCGCGGGCACGCGGATCGTGGTCGTCGGCGGCGGCTTCGGCGGCCTCCAGGCGGTCAACAAGCTGCGCAAGCTGCCGGTCGAGGTGACGCTGATCGACCGCCGCAACTTCCACCTCTTCCAGCCGCTCGTCTACCAGGTCGCCACCGGCGCGCTCTCGCCCGGCGAGATCGCGGCGCCGCTGCGGTCGATCTTCAAGCGCTCCCGCAACGTCCGGGTGCTGCTCGGCGAGGTGGGGAAGATCGACCTCGAGCGCCGCGCCCTGCAGGTGCAGCCGCCGATCGAGGACATGCCGCCGCACGAGGTGCCCTACGACACGCTGATCGTGGCCGCCGGCTCGAAGTACTCCTACTTCGGCCACGACGAGTGGGTCGAGCACGCGCCCGAGGTCAAGTCGCTCGAGAGTGCGCTCGACGTCCGCCGGCGGGTGCTGGAGGCGTTCGAGGCCGCCGAGCTCGAGGAGGACCCCGAGCGCCGGGCGAGCTGGCTCACGTTCGCGGTCGTCGGGGCCGGGCCGACCGGCGCCGAGATGGCCGGCCAGATCGCCGAGCTGGCGCGCGACGCGCTCCCCCGCGACTTCCGCGCCGTCGACACTTCCGGCGGGCAGATCCTGCTCGTCGAGGGCGGGCCGCGGATCCTCATGGGCTTCCCGCCCGACCTGTCCGCGAGCGCCGAGCGCCAGCTCGATCACCTCGGGGTGACGACGCTCGTCGACTCGCTGGTGGTCGGGATCGACGACGAGGGCGTCGAGCTCGAGTCGCCCGGCGGCGAGCGCCGGCGCGTGCCGGCGCGCACCGTCGTGTGGGCGGCGGGCGTCGCCGCCGCGAGCCTCTCGGGCCGGCTGGCCGAGGCCGCGGGCGCGGAGATCGACCGCGCCGGGCGCATCACCGTCGAGCCCGACCTCACGCTTCCCGGTCACCCGGAGGTGCTCGCGCTCGGCGACATGGCGCGCGTCCGCAGCGCCGCGGACGGCTCGATCCAGGACCTGCCGGGCGTCGCGCCCGTGGCGATGCAGCAGGGGCGCTACGCGGCGGACGTGGTGAAGCGCCGGATCGCCGACAAGCCGGTCAAGCCGTTCAAGTACATCGACAAGGGCAACCTCGCGACGATCGGGCGGGCCCGGGCCGTGGCCGACATCAAGGGCGTGCACTTCGGCGGCGCGCTCGCGTGGCTGCTGTGGCTCGGGATCCACATCTTCTATCTGATCGGCTTCCAGAACCGGATGCTGGTGCTGATGCGCTGGAGCTTCTCGTTCCTCACCCGCGGGCGCGGCGCGCGCCTGATCACCGGTGAGGAGGCCCCCGGGCGCGTACGGGTTTCCACACCCCACGAGTAGAGGCCGCCACGTTGGGCGGGCGCGGGCCGCCCGGGATCATCGACTGACGATGATCACGCGCCCCCTCACACTCCTCGGCCGTCGCGAGCTCTTCCTCTTCCTGGGGGCCTACCTCGTCTACTCCGCCTCGCGCTACGTCTCCGTCGGCGACCTCTCGACCGCCACCGGCCACGCCGAGTGGATCGTGAGCCTGCAGCAGAGCGTCGGCGTGAACATCGAGACCTCGGTGCAGGAGGCGCTCGACGGCGGCTGGGTCATGTGGCTGCTCAACAACCTGTACCTGGCCGCGCAGATCATCGTCGTGCCCGGCACGCTGATCTGGCTCTACCGCCGCAACCACGAGGTCTACGTCAAGCTGCGCAACACGGTCCTGGCGACGTGGCTGATCGCGATCCCGATCTACGCGCTCTTCCCCGTCGCGCCGCCGCGGCTCGCCGGCGTCGGCCTCGTCGACACGATCACCGCGGGCGGCGGCGTCCGGCTCGACTCCGAGCTCACGAAGTCCTTCTACAACGAGCTCGCCGCCGTGCCGAGCCTGCACGCGGGCTTCGCGCTCGCCGTCGGGATCGCGCTGTTCGCCGCGTTCCGCCCGCGCTGGGCGAAGGCGCTGGCGCTCACGTGGGCCCCGATCGTCGGCCTCGCCGTGGTGGCCACCGGCAACCACTTCGTGTTCGACATCGCCGCCGGCCTCGTCGTCACCGTCGCGGGCTACGTCGCCGGCAACGCCGTCGACCGCAAGTTCGCCGGCCGGGCCCGCCCCTGGCGCCGGCCCGAGCTCGGCGTCGGCAAGGCCCCGCTCCCCGCCTAGCACTGCACACATTCGCGCCTGCGTGGTTGCGGGCGCGGGTACAGTCATCGTGCTTGTCCTTCGGGCACGTCGACCTCCTGTGGCTGGTCGCGGGCGTGGTGCTGCACCTCTGCTCGCAGCTCGCCCGTGGGCGCGGGTGGTTCTCCGTGCTCTGCGCCGCGCATCCGCCCGAGGACCGTCCGCGCCGCCGCGACGTGCTCGCCACGTGGGTGGCGGGCGCCGGCGCGTCCGGCGTGCTGTCGGCGCGCGGCGGTGACGCGCTGCGCGTCCTGCTGATGAAGCGGCGGATGCGGACGACCTGCCCGACGCTCGTCGGCACGCTGGCCGCCGAGACGGTCGCCGAGACCGTGCTCGGCGCCGCGCTCACCGTGTGGGCGCTGAGCGCCGGCCTCGTGCCCGGCCTGCACCTGCCCGGCCTCGCCACCGGCGCCGCGATCGTGGCCGGCGTCGCGGCGCTGTGGCTCGTGTTGCGCTTCGCGGCCCGCCGCTTCCCGGCGCTCGCCCGCGCGGGCGCGCACGCCAAGCAGGGGCTCGCGCTGCTCGGCAGCCCGGGCGCGTACGCCCGCCGCGTCGTGCCGTGGGGCATGCTCAGCCGCGCGCTGCGCCTGACGTCGCTGGCCTGCTTCCTGGCGGCGTTCGGCCTCGCGGTCTCGCTGACCGCCGTGCTCGTCGTGATGGTCGCCCACAGCGGCGGCCGGCTCGTGCCGTTCGGCCCGGCGGGCGCGGGCGCGAGCCTGGCGCTGCTCGTCGCCGCGCTGCCGGGCGTGACCGGCGCCGGCGCCGGCCAGGTGACCGCGTTCTACCTCGGCATGACCGGCACGCTGACCGCGGTCGGGATGGTGCTCTCGGGCCTCCTGCTCGTCCACGCGCTCGGGCTCGGCGGCGCGCGGCGTGAGCTGGCGCGGCTGCTCGAGCCGCGCAAGGCACCCGCGCGCGTGCCCGCCGCCTAGCGCCGCCCTTTCGCTCGCCGATACTCGATCTGGCGGCGCCGGGCCAGCAGCTTGCGCTCGCGCGCGGCGCGCTCGTCGCGGCGCGACTCCGCCCACGCCTGCTCGCGGCCGAGCTGCTCGTGCGCGGCGAGGCGCTCGGGCGCGAGGCTGCCGTCGGCGAGCGCCGCCGCCACCGCGCAGCCGGGCTCGCCGGCGTGCCGGCAGTCGGCGAAGCGGCAGTCGCCCGCGAGCGCCTCGACGTCGGCGAACACGCTCGCGAGGCCGCTCGCCTGCTCCCAGATCCGCGGCAGCTTGAGCCCGGGCGTGTCGATCACCACACCGCCGCTCGTCAGCGGCACGAGCTCGCGATGCGTGGTCGTGTGGCGACCGCGGTCGTCGGCGCCGCGGATCGGCGCGGTCGCCCGCTCGCCGCCCGTCAGCCGGTTCAGCAGCGTGGTCTTGCCGACGCCGGAGGCGCCGAGGAACACGCCGGTCACCCCGGGGCCGAGCAGCGCCGCCACGGCGTCGACGCCCGTGCCGTCGACGGTCGAGACCGGCAGCACCGGAGCGACGCCGCCGGTCGCCTCCCGGACCTCGGCCACGCGCGCGGCGGGGTCGGGGTCGAGGTCGGCCTTCGAGAGGACGACGAGCGCCTCGGCCGGCGCGTCGGCGGCCAGCGTGAGCATGCGCTGGATGCGGCCGATCGAGAACTCGCGCGTGAGCGAGGCGACGACGACCACGAGGTCGATGTTGGCGGCGAGGATCTGCCCGTCCCGGCCGTCGCGGGCCGCGCGCACGAGCGCGCTCGAGCGCTCGAGCACGGCGTGCACCGCGCCCGACTCGGGGTCGTGCAGGACGTAGTCGCCGACCGCGGGCAGGTCGACGGCGGAGGCCGCGGCGTGGCGCAGGCGGCCGGTGACGAAGCCGGCCAGCGGGCCGGCGTCGGTGATGAGCTCGAGGCCGCCGCGATGGACGGCGGCGACGCGCGCGCTGCTTGTGGACAACGGAGGTGCTCCTTGGCTTCGAGGACTCGGACGGTGGAGGACCGAGCGCGCGCGGGGGCGCACCCGGTCAGACGACCGAGTCGGCGGAGCGGTGGTGTGAGAGCGTTGTCAGCACAGGCGTACGCGGACAACGGTACCGGTGCCGCCAAGCCGCGCCAAGGGGGGTTGCCCCTACCCTCGGGCGGGCATCCTGCTCGCCATGCCGTCCATGGTCGACGTTCCCGCCCACCCGCCGGAGCGCTTCAAGTCGGTCCTGGAGCCGGAGCCGTTCGAGAAGCTCGCCGACGGCATCCGCACCGCCCGCGAGCTGCTCGGCTCGCGCACGATCTGGAACGTCAACTCGACCTCGAGCGGCGGCGGCGTGGTGGAGCTGCTGTTCCCGCTGCTCGGCTACGCGCAGGGCGCCGGCGTCGACGCCCGCTGGGCGGTGATCGACGGCAACCCGGAGTTCTTCGAGGTCACCAAGCGCCTCCACAACCACCTGCACGGCTTCGAGGGCGACGGCGGCGACCTCGGCGAGGCCGAGCGCGAGGTCTACGAGCGCACGCTCGAGGAGAACGCCGGCGCGCTCGCCCAGCTGATGGACGACGACGACGTCGTGATCCTGCACGACCCGCAGACCGCCGGGCTCGTCGGCCCGCTCAAGCGCACCGGCGCGCGCGTGATCTGGCGCTGCCACATCGGGGTCGACGAGCCGAACGACATCGCGCGCCGCGCGTGGGACTTCCTCCGCGTCGACGTCGAGCATGCCGACGCCTACGTGTTCTCGCGCGACGCCTTCGTATGGGAAGGGCTCGACCCCGCCCGGGTCGCGGTCATCGCTCCGTCGATCGACGCCTTCACGCCGAAGAACCAGGAGCTCGAGCCGGAGCAGACGGCCGCCATCCTCGTCGCCGCCGGGATCGTCGACTCCGACGTGGGCGGCGAGCCGGTCTATGCGCGCGGCGACGGCAGCGAGGCGCGCATCGAGCACCGGGCTCAGCTGTACGAGGACACGCGCCTGACGCCCGACGACCCGGTGGTGCTCCAGGTCTCGCGCTGGGACCGCCTGAAGGACCCCGAGGGCGTCATCCGCGGCTTCGCCGAGCACGCCGAGGCGCATCGCACCGGCGCCCACCTCGTCTACGCGGGCCCGGCGGTCGAGGCCGTCTCCGACGACCCGGAGGGCAAGGAGGTGCTCGAGGAGGCGATCGCGCTGCGCGAGTCGCTGCCGGAGGACGCGCGGCGCAGCATCCATCTCGTGTGCCTGCCGATGGACGACCCGGAGGAGAACGCGGTGATCGTCAACGCGCTCCAGCGCACCGCGTCGGTCGTCGTGCAGAAGAGCATCGCCGAGGGCTTCGGCCTGACCGTGGCCGAGGCGATGTGGAAGGCGCGGCCGGTGGTGGCGACCGCCGTCGGCGGCATCCAGGACCAGATCGTCGACGGCGAGAGCGGCGTGCTGCTGCGCGACGCGCGCGACCTCGACGCCTACGGCGACGCCGTCCGCAGCCTGCTCGAGGATCCCGAGCGCGCGGCGCGCATGGGCGAGGCGGCGCAGGCCCGCGTGCGCGACGACTTCCTCGGCGCGCGCAGCCTGCTCGACTACCTCGGGCTGATCTCGCGCCTCCTCGCCTGACGCTCGGCAAGGCGCCAGCGGACGATCAGGATCGCCCAGTCCGTCACCCCGGCCGCGAGGTGGCCGAGCGGCCCGCACACGAGCCAGCCTGCGAAACGAGCACGCACGAGGCGCCACGGTATCGTCGTACGCCGCTCATGGCCGCACCCGTCACCACCACCGTCACCGAGCTGCCCGAGTCGCGCGTCCGCGTGCAGGCCGAGGTGCCCGCCGCCGAGGTCGAGAAGCGCGTCGCCGTCGCCGCCCGAGCGCTCGGTCAGAACCTGCGCGTCCCGGGCTTCCGCAAGGGCAAGGTCCCGCCGCCCGTGATCATCCAGCGCGTCGGGCGCGAGGCGGTGCTCGACGAGGCCGTCCGCGAGTCGATCGCCGGCTGGTACACGGCCGCCATCGACGCCGCCAACGTGGTCCCCGTCGGCGAGCCGAGCCTCGACCTCGACGACCTGCCCGGCGAGGGCGAGCCGCTGCGCTTCTCGATCGAGATCGGCGTCCGCCCGACCGCCGAGCTCGGCGACTACCAGGGGCTCGAGGTCGGCCGCCGCGATCCCGAGGTCGAGGACGAGACGGTCGACAAGGAGATCGAGCAGATCCGCGACCGGATGGCGAAGCTCGAGACCGTCGAGCGCCCCGCCGCCACCGGCGACTTCGTGGTCATGGACTTCGTCGGCACGCTCGGCGGCGAGCCGTTCGGCGGCGGCGAGGGCCGCGACCAGATGGTCGAGCTCGGCTCCGGCCGGCTCGTGCCCGGCTTCGAGGAGCAGCTCGAGGGCGCCTCGGCCGGCGACGACCGCACGGTCACGATCGAGTTCCCCGAGGACTACGGCGCCGAGGACCTGGCCGGCAAGGAGGCGCAGTTCGCCGTCACGGTCAAGGAGGTCAAGGCCAAGGAGCTGCCCGAGCTCGACGAGGACTTCGCGGCCGAGGCCGGCTTTGACACGCTCGACGAGCTGCGCGACGACATCCGCGAGCGCCTCGGCGAGGCGCAGGAGCGCGAGATCGAGGCCGAGTTCCGCGAGGCCGCGGTCGACGCCGCCGTCGCCCAGGCCACGATCGAGGTGCCCGACGCGCTCGTCGAGGCCCGCGCGCGCGAGCTGTGGGACCAGATGTCGCACACGCTCTCCCACCAGGGCATCCCGCGTGAGATGTACCTGCAGATGGCGCAGAAGACCGAGGAAGAGATCGTCGCCGACAACCATGAGCCCGCCGGGCGCGACCTGCGCCGCGAGGCCGTGCTCGCCGCCGTCGTCGAGGCCGAGGGCATCGAGGCGAGCGACGACGACGTGATGGAGCAGCTCGAGCGCACCGCGGCCGTCGAGGGCGGCTCGCCCAAGAAGCTGCTGGAGCGCCTGCGCTCCTCCGGCCGGCTCGACTCGCTGAAGGCCGAGCTCGCCCAGCGCAAGGCGATCGACCTCATCGCCGAGTCGGCCAAGCCGACGAAGATCGAGGTCGGCACGGCCGAAAGGGCCGCAGCGAGCGGCATCTGGACACCCGGAAGCTAGCCGGGTGACGGGGTTTGAAGGCGGCGCCCCGTTGCTAGAGTCGGCCGCTGTGCAGGAACTGCCGCGCCGAAGCGAAACGAAGCGAGGATCGTGAGCCCACTCGTCCCGATGGTTGTCGAGCAAACGTCACGCGGTGAGCGTGCGTTCGACATCTACTCCCGCCTGCTCAACGAGCGGATCATCTTCCTCGGCACGCCCGTGGACGATCAGATCGCGAACCTGATCGTGGCCCAGCTGCTGCACCTCGAGTCCGAGGATCCGGACAAGGACATCTCGATCTACATCAACTCGCCGGGCGGCTCCGTGTACGCGGGCCTCGCGATCTACGACACGATGCAGTTCATCAAGCCCGATGTCCAAACGATCTGCGTGGGTATAGCCATGTCCATGGGCGCACTTCTCCTGGGCGGCGGCGCGAAGGGCAAGCGGATGGCGCTCCCGAACGCGAAGATCCTCATCCACCAGGTCTCCTCGGGCTTCCAGGGCCAGGCGACCGACATCGAGATCCACGCCCGCGAGGTCATCGAGCTGCGCCGGCGCCTGGACGAGATCATCGCGGAGCACTCGGGGCAGGAGATCGACAAGGTCAGGTCGGATACCGAGCGCGACTACTTCATGAGCTCGGAAGAGGCCAAGGAGTACGGGATCATCGACCGGGTGATCTCCGAGCACTAAGCTCGGAGCGCGCGTCGGCCGAAAGGGGAGAGGGAAACCAGTGGCACGCCCGACTGACTCCAATGAACAGCTCCTCTGTTCCTTCTGCGGGAAATCGCAGCGGCAGGTCAAGAAGCTGATCGCCGGGCCGGGCGTCTACATCTGCGACGAGTGCATCGATCTCTGCAACGAGATCATCGACGAGGAGCTCACCGCACCCCCGACCTTCGACGTCGAGAACCTCCCCAAGCCGCGCGAGATCTACGACGTCCTGCAGGAGTACGTCGTCGGCCAGGAGCAGGCCAAGCGCACGCTCTCCGTCGCCGTCTACAACCACTACAAGCGCGTCCAGATGATGCAGCAGGACGACGCCGACATCGAGCTGCAGAAGTCGAACATCCTGCTGCTCGGGCCGACCGGCTGCGGCAAGACGCTGCTCGCGCAGACGCTCGCGCGGATCCTCAACGTCCCGTTCGCGATCGCCGACGCGACCGCCCTCACCGAGGCCGGCTACGTGGGCGAGGACGTCGAGAACATCCTGCTCAAGCTGATCCAGGCCGCCGACTACGACGTCAAGAAGGCCGAGACCGGGATCATCTACATCGACGAGGTCGACAAGATCGCCCGCAAGGCCGACAACCCGTCGATCACGCGCGACGTCTCCGGCGAGGGGGTCCAGCAGGCGCTCCTGAAGATCCTCGAGGGCACCACCGCCTCGGTGCCGCCGCAGGGCGGGCGCAAGCACCCGCACCAGGAGTTCCTCACCATCGACACGACGAACATCCTGTTCGTCTGCGGCGGCGCGTTCGCCAACCTCGACAAGGTCATCGAGCGGCGGATCGGCCACAAGGGCGTTGGGTTCGGCGCGGCGATCCAGTCGAAGTCCAACAAGGACACCGGCGAGGTCTTCGAGCAGTGCCTGCCCGAGGACCTCATGCAGTACGGCCTGATCCCCGAGTTCATCGGCCGCCTGCCGGTCACCTCGGCCGTCCACCAGCTCTCCCGCGATGACCTGATCACGATCCTGACCGAGCCGCGCAACGCGATCGTCAAGCAGTTCCAGCGCTTCTTCGGCTTCGACGGGATCGAGCTCGTGTTCGCCACCGACGCGCTCAAGGCGGTCGCCAACAAGGCGCTCGAGCGCGAGACCGGCGCCCGCGGCCTGCGCTCGATCATCGAGGAGACGCTGCTCGAGGTCCAGTTCGAGCTGCCCTCGCGCCGCGACGTCAAGAAGTGCGTCGTGACCAAGGACACGATCGAGCGCGGCGTCAAGCCGACGCTCGTCACCGTCGCCCCGGAGGACGAGAAGGGCGACGACGCCGCGGACGCCAAGTCCGCCTGAGTCGCGCCGGAGGTTGGGCTCGGAGGCTTCCGAGCCGATGTACGGGGTGTGAGCTCCGGAGTCCGCCGTCTGGAAGACCTTCGCCGCGAGGCGTCCGCTGTCGCGCGCGGCCTCGGCGGTGACGTCGAGGCGCTGAGCGAGGGCGAGCTGCGCGTGCTGCTGACCGTCTCGTCGGCGGTGGCCGCCAGCAACTCGCTGTCGGCGCTGCTCGACGTGGCCGCCGACACCGCGGTCGAGGCGCTCGGCGCGGCTTCCGTCTCGGTCTCGCGCTGGGAGTCGCAGGCCGAGGTCCTGCGCACGCTCGTCAACGCCGGCCGGCTGGGGCCGCAGGAGACGCGCCACCCGGTCGGGGAGATCTACCGCCTGTCCGGCGACGACCCGCTGAAGCGGCTGCTGCTCGAAGGTCAGCCGTACGTCGCGGCCGTCGCCGATCCGCATCTGCATCCGCTCGAGCGCTCGCTGCTCGAGCGCACCGGCGCGGGCTCGTCCGCGGCCGTGCCGATCATGCTGCACGACGCCGCGTGGGGCGAGCTGTGGGCCACCCGCGACCCCGGCCATGCCGACTTCACCGAGCGGGACCTGCGGCTGCTGACCGCGATCGCCGGCCAGGCGGCGGCGGGCATCGCGCGCGCCGAGCTCTACGGCCGCGTGACCGAGCTCGCCTTCCGCGACGGGCTCACCGGGCTCGCGAACCGCAACGCGCTGATGGAGCGGCTCGAGCTCGCGCTCGACGCGGGGAAGGAGGCGACGCTGATGCTGTGCGACGTCGACGACCTCAAGGCGCTCAACGACGTGCGCGGCCACCACGGCGGCGACTGGGCGCTGAAGGCGGTCGCGACCGCGCTGCGCGCCGCCTCCGACGACCTGCCCGACGCGATCGCCGCCCGGGTGAGCGGCGACGAGTTCGCCGTCCTCGCACCGGACGTCGACGCGGAGACGCTGCGCGTGGCCGTCGAGGCCGCGATCGACCACCTGGCCGGCCACCGCCCGCCCGTGCGGCTGTCGTGCGGCATCGCCTCGACGGCGATGGGGCCGCGCCTGCCCTCGGAGCTCTTGCGCGCCGCCGACACCGCCCTCTACGCCGCCAAGCGCCGCGGCCGCGGCCGCATCGTCGTCGGCGCGGCCGAGCCGCCCGGCGGGCACAGCACCGGCCGCCGCGGGGCGCGCCGCGCGCGCCGCGACGGCCTCCAGGTCGACGCCGCCGCGCTGATCACCCAGGGTCTCGGGCTGCTCGACGGGCCGCTGCGCGCCGCAGCGCCGCTCGAGCGTCTGGAGGGGCTCGCGACCGCGTTCGGCTCGTCGCTGCGCGCCGCGGCCGCCGCCGTCTCACTGTGCGCGCACGGCGGCAGCGACATCGAGACGCTGTTCCGGCTCGACCTCCGCTCCGGCCACTCGACCAGCGTCCGCCAGGGCATCGACGGCGCGCGCTACGCGCTCGCCGACTACCCCTCGACCGAGGCGCTGCTCGTGGGCGGCGGCTCGCTGCACCTGTACGCGGGGGACGAAGACGCGGACCCGGCCGAGCGCGCGCTCCTCCACGAGCTCAAGATGACCGACGTCCTGCTCGCGGCGGCGACCGACGGCCGCGGCGCGTGGCTGCTCGAGATCTACGGCGACACGGCCTCGGCCGACCTCTCGCTCGCCGACGGCGTCCTGCGCCTGCTGTGCGACCACGCGGTCCGCCCCGCCGGCGGGCTGCGCGCGGAGCGCCGCGGCACGCAGGGCATGCGCGCCGTGCACTAGCGCATAGCCTGCGCCGGTCGGGGTACCGTCCAGAAACATGCGCGTCGCCCTCGGCGTCCTCCTCGCTCTGCTGCTGGCCGCGCCCGCCCGCGCCGTGCCGCCGCAGCCGATCCCCGAAGGGCCGGACGCCGGCTCGCTCCCAGTGTTCTCCGGGCAGCCCGCGACACAGCGGCCGGTCGCGGTGCCGGACCCGCCGCGGCACCCGTTCATGGCGCCCAACGGGCGCTCGAACCTGCACGTCGACGCCTACCAGTCCGACGTCCACCAGGGGCCAGGGCCGCTGGGGCGCGAGATGGAGCGGCGCTCGACGTTCCTCGAGGGCGTGTGCGCGTCGGTCACGTTCGACTCGCGCGGGCGGATCGAGACCGTGTGCGTCGGCGTCGAGGGGCCGAAGCTGCTGCTGCTCGAGCCGCGGACGCTCGAGACGCTCGCCGCGATGCCGCTGCCGCCGCGGGTCCCGGGCGGCGGCAACCTCTTCACCGACTTCGCCGGCGGCGGCTACTTCTACCTCGACCACCGCGACCGCGCGGTGATCCCGACCACGAGCCGGCATGTCTACGTCGTCCGTCAGACCGGCGGCGGCACGGGCTTCGAGCTCGAGCGCGATCACGACCTGTCGAGCGCGGTGCTGCCGGGCGACAAGATCATCTCGGCGCTGCCGGACTGGGCCGGGCGGCTGTGGTTCGCCTCCACCAACGGCGTCGTGGGCACCGTCTCGGAGAGCGGGGCGGTGCGGTCGCGGCCGCTGGGGGAGAAGATCGCGAACTCGTTCGCGGTCGAGGACACCGGCGCGGTCTACGTCGTCACCGACGCCGCGCTGTACCGGCTCGAGGCGGGCGCCGACGGCATCCCGCAGCCGGTCTGGCGCGCGCCGTACGAGAACTCGGGCGTGCAGAAGCCAGGCCAGGCGAGCGCCGGCTCGGGCACGACGCCGACGCTGATGGGCGACGGGCTCGTGGCGATCACCGACAACGCGGACCCGATGAACGTGCTCGTCCACCGCCGCGCCGGCGGTGGGCGCATCTGCCGCCAGCCCGTGTTCGAGAAGGGCGCCAGCGCCACCGATCAATCGCTCATCGGCACCCGCACGTCGCTGGTGGTCGAGAACAACCACGGCTACTCCGGCCCGGCCGCGACCCAGGGCGGGCGCACGACCTCGCCCGGCCTCGAGCGCGTCGACCTCGACCCGGGCGGCGGCTGCCACTCGGTCTGGCGCTCGGCCGAGCGCGCGCCGTCGGTGGTGCCGAAGCTGTCGGCCCGCAACGGGATCGTCTACACGTACACGAAGGACGCCGATCCGAGCGTCGACTCCTGGTACCTGACCGCGCTCGACTTCGGCACCGGCCGCACGCTCTACAAGCGCCTGGCCGGCGAGGGCCTGGGCTACAACAACAACTACGCGCCGATCACGCTCGGCCCGGACGGAACCGCGTACGTGGGCCTGCTGGGCGGGCTCGTGGCGCTGCGGGACCGCGTGCCGCCGCCGGGCGCTGTTGCGCCGTCGGGTGGGACCGGCGGCCGTAAGGGGCTGCGGCGATTGCGGCTGCACGTGCGCAGGCTCGGGCGCAGCCGCGTGCGGGTGCGGGTGATGGGCGGCGGCACGCGGCTCGTGCGGCGCGTCGACTTCGTGCGCGGCAAGCGGCGGCTCGCGCGTGATCGGCGGCGGCCGTTCCGGCGTGTGGTGCGCGTGGGGCCGCGGCGGACGCGGCTGCGGGCGCGGATCTTGTTGGTGGATGGGCGGCGGGTGGTGCGCAGCAAGCGTGTTCGCCGGGCTCGTTGAACTGCGCATTGAGGGGGTCGATGGGAGGGAGCGGCGGTCCGCCCGAGCCCGAGTTTCTCCCGCTTCTCCACTAGAACGGCGGCGAATGGGGAGGAATCGGGTCACCGCGCTAACCGCCACCCCCACCTGAACCCTTCCCTCAATGCGCAGTTGGCCGTTCAACCGGCCCGCAGAAACCGCCGCACAGCCGCGTGCGTCTCCCGCGGCGCCTCGAGCTGCGGCACATGCCCGCAATCGAGCTCGCGATGCTGCGCCCCCGGCAGCGCCTCGCGCACATGCCGCGCGAACGCGATCGGGACGAGCCGGTCCTGCCGGCCCCACACGAACAGCGACTCGTGCTGCAGGGCGCGCAGGCGGGTCCAGAAGCCACTGTCACCCTCAGGCTCATCGAGGTAGATGTTGCGCAACGCCGCATAGAACGCCGCGCGGCCGCGCGGCTGCATGTACGCGCGCAGGAACTCGTCGACGCCGACCGCCGACCAGCCGTCGCGGCCGCCGGGCACGAAGCGGCGGACGGCCTGCTCGATCACCGGCCGCGGCGTGATCTGCAGCAGCCCGAGCTCCGGCCGCAGCGCCTTGACCAGCGGGGTCCAGGGCCGGTCGCGCAGCCACGCCAGTGACGGTGTGAGCCCGACGATCCGGTTCACGCGGTCGGCGTTGCGGAAGCCGACCTCGAACGCGACCCGCCCGCCCATCGAGTTGCCGATCAGGTGCGCGCTCTCGATCCCGCAGGCGTCCATGAAGCCGCAGACCGCGCGCGCGAAGAAGTGCGGGTCGTAGGCGGCGCGCAGCGGCTTGACCGAGTCGCCGAAGCCCGGCAGGTCGATCGCGTGGAGGCGGTACTCGCCGGCCAGCGCGGCGACGGTCGGGAGGAAGGACGCCTTCGTGCCGCCGAGCCCGTGCAGCAGCACGACCGGTGGCGCGTCCGGCGGGCCGGCGCGCGCGACCGCGATGTTGCCCATCGAGGTCCGCACCCGCGCGAGCTCCAGGCGCCCGGGCTCGCTGTTCCCGCTGGTGGCGGCGAGGAAGCCGACGCCGAGGTGGAGGTTGTCGCGGATCTGCAGCCGGCCGCCGCGGAACGCGTTCATGCCGCCGCGCAGGTCGCGCCCCACGCGCGCCCAGGTGGCGCGATCGGCGCCGAGGCGCGCGTCGGCCCGCGTGTTGCGGTCGGCCGGCTCGAGCCGTGCGCGATTGCGGCTCACGACGAAGTCCCACGGGTCGTCGTCGACGGCGAGGCGCAGCCGCGCGCGCCCGCTGGGGGCGTCGAAGGCTGAGGGATCGAAGCGCCCGAGCAGCGCCTCGAGGACCGGGGGAGCAGCGGCCATGCCGCGCGTCCTACCCACTCCGGGCCGCCTATCCTCAGCGCTCCCCATGAGCGACCTGGAGAACCGCACCCGCTACGAGCCCTCCGAGGCCGAGCCGCGCGTGTTCGAGCGCTGGGAGGCGTCGGGGCTCTTCCACCCCGAGCCGACCGGCACGCCGGAGGAGAACTTCTCGATCGCGATCCCGCCGCCCAACGTCACCGGCGCGCTCCACATGGGCCACGCGCTCAACGGCTCGATCCAGGACGCGCTCGTCCGCCACGCGCGCATGCAGGGCCGCAACGCGAAGTGGATCCTCGGCACCGACCACGCCGGCATCGCCACGCAGACCCAGGTCGAGCGCGCGCTGAAGGCGGAGGGCACCACCAAGGAGGACCTGGGGCGCGAGGCGTTCCTCGAGCGCATGTGGGAGTGGCGCCACCAGTACGGCGGCACGATCATCTCCCAGTACCGCCGCCTGGGCGCCTCCGTCGACTACGAGGACGAGCGCTTCACGCTCGACGAGCGCTACGTCCGCGCGGTCCTCAAGGTCTTCGTCTCGCTCTACGAGAAGGGCCTGATCTACCGCGACAACTACATGGTCAACTGGGACCCGGGCTCGCGCTCGGCGATCTCCGACCTCGAGGTCGAGGAGCGCGAGGTCAGCGACACCCTGTACTGGGTCGACTACCCGCTCGAGGGCTGCAACGGCACCGTCACGGTCGCCACCGTCCGCCCCGAGACGATGCTCGCCGACACCGCCCTCGCGGTCCACCCGGACGACGACCGCTACACGCGGCTGGTGGGCGAGACGGCGACCCTGCCGCTCGTCGGGCGCCGCCTGAAGATCATCGCCGACCCGTACGTGAAGCCCGAGTTCGGCACCGGCGTGCTGAAGATCACCCCCGGCCACGACCCCAACGACTTCGAGATCGGCCGCGCCCACGGGCTCGAGGAGATCTCGGCGATCGGCGAGGACGGGCGCATGACCGCGGCGGCGGGCGAGCGCTTCGCGGGCCTGACCGCGCTCGAGGCGCGCGAGGCGGTCGTCGCCGCGCTGCGCGAGGAGGGCCGGATCTCGCGCACCGAGCCCTACGTCCACAACGTCCCCTTCTCGCACCGCTCGGGCGAGCGCATCGAGCCGCTGATCTCGCTCCAGTGGTTCTGCCGCATGGACGAGCTGGCGGCGCCGGCGATCGAGGTCGTCCGCGATGGCCGCGTCCGCATCACGCCCGACGGCCAGCGCCGGCGCTACTTCGAGTGGATGGAGAACATCCGCCCCTGGTGCATCTCGCGTCAGCTCTGGTGGGGACACCGGATCCCCGTCTGGTACCGCGGCGACGAGGTCTACTGCGGCATCGAGCCGCCCGAGGGAGACGGCTGGGAGCAGGACCCCGACGTCCTCGACACCTGGTTCTCCTCGGGCCTGTGGCCGTTCGCGACGCTCGGCTGGCCCGACGACACGCCGGAGCTGCGCGCGTTCTACCCGACGGACTTCCTGCTCACGGCGCGCGACATCATCTTCCTCTGGGTCGCCCGCATGATCATGTTCGGGCTCGAGTTCGCGGACGACATCCCGTTCACCGACGTCTACGTCCACCCGATCATCCAGGCGCCCGACGGCCGGCGGATGTCGAAGTCGCTCGGCACCGGCATCGACCCGCTCGACCTGATCGACGGCGGTCCGCGCCCGCCCGTGTTTACGCAGGGCGGCGACTTCCCCGCCTACGGCGCCGACGCCGTGCGCTTCGGGCTGCTCGCGATGTCCTCCTCGCAGGACGTCCGCTTCAACGAGGACAAGGTCGCCCAGGGCCGGCAGCTCGCGAACAAGCTGTTCAACGCGTCGCGGCTGCTGCTCCTGCGGCTGCCGGACGAGCTGCCGGAGCCGCGGCCGGTGACGGTCGAGGACGCGTGGATCCTCTCGCGCCTGCAGCGCGCGAAGGCCGCCACCGCGAAGGCGTTCGCCGACTCCGAGTTCCACCGCGCGGCGCTCGGGCTCTACGACTTCGTCTACGGCGACCTCTGCGACTGGTACCTCGAGCTGATCAAGCCGCGGCTCTACGCGGACGACAACGCCGAGGTGTCGGCGTTCGCGCTGAGCGTGCTGGAGGAGACGCTCGCGCTCGCGCATCCCGTGATCCCGTTCGTGACCGAGGAGATCTGGTCCTACCTGCCCGGCCGGGACGGGCTGCTGATGGCCGCCCCGTTCCCGGAGCCCGACGACGCGCTCGTCGACGAGGCCGCCGAGGCCGAGCTCGGGCGCGCGATCGCGGCCGTGCAGGAGCTGCGCGCGTGGCGCGACCGCGTCGGCGCCGCGCCCGGCAAGGCGCTCGCGGCGCGGCTCGACGCCGAGGGCTACGACCGCACCGCCGACGCCGTCGCCCGGCTCGCGCGCGTCGAGTGGGCGGAGAACGGCGCCGCGCCGGTGGCCACCGTGCCCGTGCCCGGGGGCAACGTCGCGATCACGGCCGCGGACGCGGTCGACACCGAGGCCGAGGCGCGCCGCGCGGCCGCTGAGCGCGCGCGGCTCGAGGGCGAGATCAAGCGCGCCGAGGGCAAGCTCGCGAACCAGGGCTTCGTGGCGAAGGCGCCGCCGCCGGTGGTCGACGCCGAGCGCGAGAAGCTCGCGCGGCTGCAGGCCGAGCTCGAGGCGCTCGGATGAACCTGGAGCAGGCCGAGGAGCACCTCCTCTCGCTCGAGCTGTTCGGGATGAAGTTCGGGCTCGAGCGGATGCGCCGGCTGCTGACCGCGCTCGGCAGCCCGCAGCGCGCGTACCGCCCGATCCACGTGGTCGGGACGAACGGCAAGAGCTCGACGGTCCGGATGGCGGCGGCGATCCTCGACGCGCACGGCGTCCGTACCGGGTCGTACTTGTCGCCGCATCTCTCCACGTTCGCCGAGCGGATCCGGATCGGCGACGCCGACCTCGAGCCCGACCGCTTCGGCGCGGCCGTGGAGCGCGCCGCCGCCGCGGCCGCCAAGGTCGACCGCACGCTGACCGGCGGCGAGCGCGTCACCCAGTTCGAGCTGCTGACCGCGGCGGCGTTCTCCGAGCTCGCCGAGCGCGGCGTCGAGGTCGCGGTCGTCGAGGCGGGCCTGGGCGGGCGCCATGACGCCACCAACGTGCTCGCCGCGCCGGTCGCCGTCCTCACCAACGTCGGCCTCGAGCACACGCGCTGGCTCGGCCCGACGATCGCCGACATCGCGCGCGAGAAGCTGGCCGTCGTCGCGCCCGGCGCCACGCTCGTCGTCGGCGAGCTCGACCCGGAGGCGGAGGCCGAGGTGGCGAAGGTCGACGCGCGCGTCATCCACGCGGATGCTGCGGACGGAGCGCCATTTACCGGATTTCAGCGCGCCAATTTCGCGGCCGCGAAGGCCGCGGCGGAGGCGCTGCACGGGCCGCTCGACGACGCGGCGGTCCTGCGCGCCGCTTCGACGCTGACCGTCCCCGGCCGCTTCCAGGTCGTCGCCGAGGACCCGCTGACGATCTACGACGGCGCGCACAACCCGAGCGGCGTCGCTGCGCTCGCCGCCGCGTTGCGCGACGCCGTCGGCGACCGCCCGCTCGTCCCCGTCATCTCGGTGCTCGACGACAAGGACGCGGCTGGGATGCTGCGCGCGCTGGTCCCGCTCGCCGCCGGCGCCGTCTTCACCGCCAGCCGCAACCCGCGCGCGCTCTCGCCGGCCACGCTCGCGTCGCTGTGGGGCCAGCTCGGCGGTCCGGCGTCCGACATCGAGGCCGACCCGCGCGCCGCGGTCGAGAGGGCTCGCGCGCTCGCGGGCGAAAAGGGGGCCGTGGTGGCCACCGGCTCGATCTACCTGGTCGCCGACCTCCTGTCCGAGCCCGGGCGCCGGAGGGCCTCCGCGCTGTGAACCCCAGAGGGCCGAGCGTCCTGCAGATGGTGGCCCTCGTGGCCGTCGTGGTGGCGCTCGTGATCCTCGTGTTCTTCGCGCTCGGCTACCTCTTCGGCCGGATGTTCCTGTAGCGGCCCGGGTACTGTGTTGGCTTGCGCATGCTGACCTTCGGCGTCTTCGGCATCGACAACGACAGCCTCAACACGGCCGTCAATGTCCTCATCCTCGTGCTCGTGGTCGTGTGGGCCGCGCTGATCTTCTGGACCTTCGCGGACGCCCGGCGGCGCATCGACGACCCCATGCTCGTGGCCTGCGCCACGGCGGCGTCGCTGTTCCCGTTCGTGGGCACGATCGTCTACACGATCGTCCGCCCGCCCGAGTTCCTCGACGACATCCGCCTGCGCGAGCTCGAGATGCAGGCGGCCGAGGCGCGGCTGACGTCGTTCGACTACCAGCTGTGCCCGTACTGCGACTACGAGGTCAAGAGCGACTACCTGCGCTGCCCGAGCTGTATGCGGCGGCTCAAGGAGCGCTGCTACTCGTGCGGCAAGCCGATCGACCCGGCGTGGAAGCTGTGCCCGTTCTGCGAGGCCGAGACGGGCGCCGTCCCGCCGCCCTCCGCGCGCCGGAGGCGCCGCGGAGGCACCTCGTCGGAGCAGGCGGTGGCGGAGCCGCCACCCAGCTCGCCGCCTCGCTAGTAACGTCGTGCGGAGGTGGCCGCCTGCGGCCATCGGAGCACGAAACTCTTAATCGAAAAGGACCCCAATGGACCGGACCCTCATCCTGGTCAAGCCGGACGCGTTCGCGCGCAACCTGACCGGCGAGATCATCGCCCGCTTCGAGCGCAAGGGCCTGCGCATCGCAGCGCTCAAGCACATGACGATGGACGCCCAGCTCGCCGAGCAGCACTACGCCGAGCACGAGGGCAAGCCGTTCTTCGGCGAGCTCGTCTCCTTCATCACCTCCGGCCCGCTCGTGGCGATGGTGCTCGAGGGCGACGAGGCCGTGAAGGCCGCGCGCCAGGTGATCGGCGCCACCAACCCGCTCGAGGCCACCACCGGCTCGATCCGCGGCGACTTCGCCGTCGCGGTCGGCCAGAACATGGTCCACGGCTCCGACTCCCCCGAGTCCGCCGAGCGCGAGGCGAAGCTGTTCTTCCCCGACCTCTGATCCTCGCGTCCGCCTCGCCGCAGCGGCGGGCGATCCTCGAGCAGGCGGGCATCCCGTTCGAGGTGCTCGTTCCCGGCGTGGAGGAGGAGACGCACGGCGACCCGCGCGCGGTGGCGGCGGAGAACGCGCGCCGCAAGGCCCGCGCGGTGGCCGCCCCCGAGACACTCGTGCTGGGTGCAGACACGATCGTGGTGCTCGACGGCG
>CAWERW010000001.1:0-164734 GCA_963811595.1 uncultured Solirubrobacteraceae bacterium | reverse complement strand
ATCGGCGACTACACGGCGCGCGTGGGCGACCCGAGCGGCCGCTCGGCCACGCGGCCGGTGCTCTCCGGCGAGGAGATCGACGCCAACGCGCGCACGTACGTGGAGCAGGCCGGGAGGTGCTGCTCACCGACGAGCGGCTCGAGATCCGCCACAACTCCGAGTGGCTCGACATGAGCATGGAGGACCTGTTCCGGCTGGTCCGCCACGCGACGGTCGCGCAGCTGCTCGAGCGCGACGACTTCGCCAAGCGCTTCGCCGCCCACCAGCCGATCTCGGTGCTCGAGCTGCTCTATCCGGTGCTGCAGGGCTACGACTCGGTGGCGATCGACGCCGACGTCGAGCTCGGCGGCACCGACCAGACCTTCAACCTGCTGATGGGCCGGGCGATCCAGTCCGCCTACGGCAAGCCGCAGCAGGTCGTCCTGACCGTGCCGCTGCTGGTGGGCACCGACGGCGTGGAGAAGATGTCGAAGTCGCTCGGCAACCACATCGGGGTCACCGAGCCGCCGGAGGAGATGTACGGCAAGACGCTCTCGATCCCCGACGCCGCGATGCCGAGCTGGTACGACCTGCTGCTCGGCGGCGCCGGCCCGGAGGGCTCTCGCCGCGCGACGCCAAGCGCGCGCTCGCGCGGGCGCTCGTGGCCCGCTACCACGGCGCGGAGGCCGCGGCGGAGGCGGAGGCGCACTTCGACCGCGTGCACGTCGCGCGCGAGGTGCCCGACGACATGCCGACCGCGACGCTCGACGGCGGCGTCGTCCACCTGCCCGAGCTGCTCGCCGCGCAGTTCGGCATCTCGCGCTCGGAGGCCCGGCGCACGATCGCCCAGGGCGGCGTGCGCCTCGACGGCGAGCCCGTCACCGAGCTCGACCTGCCGGCCGCCGACCTCGACGGGCGCGTGCTGCAGATCGGCAAGCGCCGCTTCGTGCGGCTCGTCGCGGGCTGATGGCGGTCCACACCGCGCTGCTGCGCCTCCAGACCGAGGGCGAGGGCCAGATCATCGACCTCTCGCCGGGGCTCGACGGCGCGCTGCGCTCGGCCGGGGTCTCCGACGGCGTCGTGACGCGTGTTCGTGACCGGCTCGACGGCCGCGATCACGACGATGGAGTACGAGCCCGGCGGGGTCCAGGACCTCCAGGAGGCGATCGAGCGGCTGCGTCCCGCGCGCGCCGGCCCGAGGGCGGCGACTACGCCCACAACACGCGCAACCACGACGACAACGCGCACGCCCACCTGCGCGCCTCGCTGCTCGGCCCGTCGCTGTCGATCCCGCTCGTGCGCGGGAGCCTCGTGCTGGGCACGTGGCAGCAGGTCGTGCTGATCGACTTCGACGACCGGCCGCGCGACCGGTCGGTCCACATCCAGATCAGCGCCTGAGGCTGCTACATTCCGCGCTGCTGCGGAAGCTCAGCCGTCCCGCGGGACCCTTCCGGGACCTGGCGATGGCGCGCTATACTCCGCTGCCCGCCCGGGAGCCGAAAAGCTGCCCGGCAAGCGCTTCGAGAGAGGAGATCCCCTCCCACCGCAAGGCGCGACGGTCTTTGAAAACTCAACAGCATGCGCACCTGACGGCCGGCTTCGGCCGATCGTCTGTGTACGTCCAGGTTCGATCCGCCGCCGGCTTCGGTCGCGGGCGGCGGCCTGAGAATCAGAAGTACAGCAGTACCCCGTCTATGCGCCCGGGCTTAGCTCCATGTGTACGAGCGGCCCCTTGTGTGGCGCATCGACAGCTCGAAGTGAGAAGCTTCTTCACGGAGAGTTTGATCCTGGCTCAGGACGAACGCTGGCGGCGTGCTTAACACATGCAAGTGGAGCGACGAACCGGGGCTTGCCCCGGGGCAGAGCCGCGAACGGGTGAGTAACACGTGGGTAACCCACCCCGATGATTGGGACAACCCGGGGAAACTCGGGCTAATACCAAATGTGCTCGTAGACCATGAGGTCTACGAGTAAAGATAGCTTCGGCCTTCGCATCGGGACGGGCCCGCGGCCCATTAGCTTGTTGGTGAGGTAACGGCTCACCAAGGCTGCGATGGGTAGCTGGTCTGAGAGGACGATCAGCCACACTGGGACTGAGACACGGCCCAGACTCCTACGGGAGGCAGCAGTGGGGAATCTTGCGCAATGCGCGAAAGCGTGACGCAGCAACGCCGCGTGGAGGAAGACGGTCTTCGGATTGTAAACTCCTTTCAGTTGGGACGAAGCTCAGCGGGTTAATAGCCTGATGGAGTGACGGTACCTTCAGAAGAAGCCCCGGCTAACTACGTGCCAGCAGCCGCGGTAATACGTAGGGGGCTAGCGTTGTCCGGAATCATTGGGCGTAAAGAGCGTGTAGGCGGTCCGGTAAGTCCGCTGTGAAAGTCGGGGGCTCAACCCTCGAATGCCGGTGGATACTGTCGGGCTAGAGTGCGGAAGAGGCGAGTGGAATTCCTGGTGTAGCGGTGAAATGCGCAGATATCAGGAGGAACACCTATTGCGAAGGCAGCTCGCTGGGACGTTACTGACGCTGAGACGCGAAAGCGTGGGGAGCAAACAGGATTAGATACCCTGGTAGTCCACGCTGTAAACGATGGGCACTAGGTGTGGGGGGTGTCGACTCCCTCCGTGCCGAAGCTAACGCATTAAGTGCCCCGCCTGGGGAGTACGGCCGCAAGGCTAAAACTCAAAGGAATTGACGGGGACCCGCACAAGCAGCGGAGCATGTGGTTTAATTCGACGCAACGCGAAGAACCTTACCTGGGCTTGACATGTTCCTGACCGCCGTGGAAACACGGCTTCCCTTCGGGGCAGGATCACAGGTGGTGCATGGCTGTCGTCAGCTCGTGTCGTGAGATGTTGGGTTAAGTCCCGCAACGAGCGCAACCCCCGTCGCATGTTGCCAGCATTTAGTTGGGGACTCATGTGAGACTGCCGGTGACAAACCGGAGGAAGGTGGGGATGACGTCAAGTCATCATGCCCCTTATGTCCAGGGCTACACACGTGCTACATTGGCGCATACAGAGGGCTGCGATACCGCGAGGTGGAGCGAATCCCTCAAAGTGCGTCTCGGTTCGGATTGCAGGCTGAAACCCGCCTGCATGAAGGTGGAGTTGCTAGTAATCGCGGATCAGCATTGCCGCGGTGAATACGTTCCCGGGTCTTGTACACACCGCCCGTCACACCACGGAAGCAAGCAACACCCGAAGCCTGTGGCCTAACCCGCAAGGGAGGGAGCAGTCGAAGGTGGGGCTCGTGACTGGGGTGAAGTCGTAACAAGGTAGCCGTACCGGAAGGTGCGGCTGGATCACCTCCTTTCTAGGGAGCTCCAGGATTGGAGCGGCCGGTTCGCCCAGGTCTGCATTCCGCGGATCTCGAGGCGGCGCCGGCTCCTAGCATGTCGACCGGATCTGGACAGGCGCGCCGCTTGCGGTGCGTCCGCATGCTGTTGAGTTTTGAGAGACCGGCGGCCAGTCCGGCCGGCGCCTTCTCCGCGGACCTTGAAAACTGCACAGCAATGCCAACATCAGCGTCCATGCTCACCGCATGGGCGCCGCTCCCGTCTCTAGGGGTCTTCGGATCTCCGCGGACGGGAGATAACGGGTATCACCGGGCCGCCATTGGCGGCCTGATCACCGTCAAGATAGGAAGGGCACACGGTGGATGCCTAGGCACCAGGAGTCGAAGAAGGGCGTGAACGGCTGCGATAAGCCGCGGGGAGGCGCTGAATAGCCTGTGATCCGCGGATGCCCGAATGGGGAAACCCAGCGCTGGTAATGCGGCGTTACCGCATGCTGAATACATAGGCATGACGGAGACAAGCCGGGGAACTGAAACATCTCAGTACCCGGAGGAAAGGAAATCAACCGAGACTCCCCGAGTAGTGGCGAGCGAAAGGGGATCCAGCCCAAACCACGTGCGTGTAAGCGGCTACGCGTTGCGCACGAGGGGTTGTAGGGCGCTTGCCCGGGATGTAGCTGTCCCGGCGGGAGTTACAAAGTCATGAGATAGTCGAAGCGCGTGGAACCGCGCACCACAGAGGGCAACCGTCCCGTAGACGAAATCCCATGATCTCCCGATGGCGTTCCTGAGTAGGTCCACACCCGTGAAACGTGGACTGAATCTGGGGGGACCACCCTCCAAGGCTAAGTACTCCCTGGTGACCGATAGCGGACTAGTACCGTGAGGGAAAGGTGAAAAGTACCCCTGAAGGGGAGTGAAATAGTACCTGAAACCGCGTGCCTACAAGCGGTGGGAGCATCTTCGTGATGTGACCGCGTGCTTTTTGCATAACGAGCCGGCGAGTTACTCGTCTGCGGCAAGGTTAAGCGATGAGCGGAGCCGTAGCGAAAGCGAGTCCGAAATGGGCGATTTAGTCGTAGGCGGTAGACCCGAAACTGAGCGAGCTACCCATGGGCAGGTTGAAGCGGGGGTAAGACCCCGTGGAGGACCGAACCGACCTAGGTTGAAAACTGGGCGGATGACCTGTGGGTCGGAGTGAAAGGCTAATCAAGCTCAGAGATATCTGGTTCTCTCCGAAATATATTTAGGTATAGCCTCGGATAAATTCCGTTGCGGCCGTAGAGCACTGTTTGGACTAGGGGCCCTACCAGGTTACCGACTTCAGGCAAACTCCGAAGACCGTTCCGGTTACTCCGGGAGTCAGTTGCTGGGGGATAAACTTCAGCGTCGAAAGGGAAACAGCCCAGACCGCCAGCTAAGGTCCCTAAGTACTAGCTAAGTGGCAAACGATGTCCGAGTGCACAGACAACCAGGAGGTTGGCTTAGAGGCAGCCATCCTTGAAAGAGTGCGTAACAGCTCACTGGTCAAGTGTTCGGGCGCGGATAATGTAACGGGGCTCAAGCTAGTCACCGAAGCTGCGGGTGTGGATCTTCACGGATCTACGCGGTAGGAGAGCGTTCCCAGGGCAGTGAAGCGGCGGCGGAAGCCAGCCGTGGAGGCCTGGGAAGTGAGAATGCCGGCATGAGTAACGAAAGAGGGGTGAGAATCCCCTCCGCCGATTGCCCAAGGATTCCTGAGTAAAGTTCGTCTGCTCAGGGTTAGTCGGGACCTAAGGCGAGGCCGAAAGGCGTAGTCGATGGCCAACAGGTTGATATTCCTGTACCACGTCGCAGTCAATTGACCGATGGGGGGACGAGGAAGGCTAGGGAAGCCCAGGCGATGGTCGTCCTGGGGTAAGCATGTAGGGGTGGCTTCTGGAAAATCCGAAGCCGCATAACCTGAGGTGCGATGCCAGCTGGCTATAAGCCGGCGAGTTCCTGACGCCAAGCCTCCGAGAAAAGCCTCTAGGGAGACTGCGCGTGCCCGTACCAAAACCGACACAGGTGGGCAAGTAGAGAATACTAAGGTGATCGAGATAACCATCGTTAAGGAACTCGGCAAAATCGCTCCGTAACTTCGGGATAAGGAGCGCCCCAGTAGGGTGAAACCGCTTGCCGGTGGAGCCCGAGAGGGCCGCAGTGAATAGGTTCAACCGACTGTTTACCAAAAACACAGGTCTCTGCTAAGTCGCAAGACGACGTATAGGGGCTGACGCCTGCCCGGTGCCGGAAGGTTACGTGGAGATGTTAGGGCTTGACCCAAAGCATTGAAACTAAGCCCCGGTAAACGGCGGCGGTAACTATAACCGTCCTAAGGTAGCGAAATTCCTTGTCGGGTAAGTTCCGACCTGCACGAATGGCGTAACGAGTTGAACGCTGTCTCAACGATGGGCTCGGTGAAATTGCAGTCTCGGTGAAGATGCCGAGTACCCGCGGAAAGACGGAAAGACCCCGTGAACCTTTACTACAACCTGGTATTGGAGTTCGGTGCGTTTCGCTCAGGATAGGTGGGAGGCTAGGAAGCAGTGGCTGCGGCTGCTGTGGAGCCAACCTTGAGATACCACCCTTGACGTATTGGGCTTCTAACACCGTTCCCTGAATCGGGGCGGTGAACAGTGCCAGGCGGGTAGTTTGACTGGGGCGGTCGCCTCCCAAAATGTAACGGAGGCGCACAAAGGTTCCCTCAGCACGGTTGGAAATCGTGCGTAGAGTGTAAAGGCAGTAAGGGAGCTTGACTGCGAGAACGACGGTTCGAGCAGGTGCGAAAGCAGGTCTTAGTGATCCGGCGGTAGCAAGTGGAAGTGCCGTCGCTCAACGGATAAAAGGTACTCCGGGGATAACAGGCTTATCGAGTCCAAGAGTCCACATCGACGACTCGGTTTGGCACCTCGATGTCGGCTCGTCGCATCCTGGGGCTGAAGTAGGTCCCAAGGGTTGGGCTGTTCGCCCATTAAAGCGGCACGCGAGCTGGGTTCAGAACGTCGTGAGACAGTTCGGTCCCTATCTTCCGTGGGCGTTGGAGAATTGAGAGGATTCGTCCCTAGTACGAGAGGACCGGGACGAACGCACCTCTGGTGTATCTGTTGTCCTGCCAAGGGCACCGCAGGTTAGCTACGTGCGGATCGGATAACCGCTGAAGGCATCTAAGCGGGAAGCCGGCCTCGAGATGAGTTCTCCCATCCCCTTGAGGGAGTAAGACCCCTGGTAGACCACCAGGTTGATAGGCCGGATCTGGAAACGTGGCAACACGTGTAGGAGACCGGTACTAATGGGTCGAGGGCTTGACGGATATTTTTGATACCCGTGGTGTTGGCATGCTGTGCGGTTTTGAGGGTCCGGGGAGACCGGTCTCGCAAAATTTCCGGTGGCTTTGGCGTGGGGGAAACACCTCTTCCCATTCCGAACAGAGCAGTTAAGCCCCACAGCGCCGATGGTACTTGGCCTTCGCGGGCCCGGGAGAGTAGGTCGCCGCCGGTTCTTCTAAGCACCACGAGCCGTCCGAGAGGGCGGCTCGTCGTCGTTAACCGGGCTCTCCGCGGGCGCCCCAAGCGCGCGGGCCGCCCGGAGGCGGCCCGCATGCATGGAGCTCTCAAGTAGCCGCCCTCCCGGCGCGCCCGTCCTCCCAGACCGGGCACCGGGGGGCGGATCGTCAGGTCCGCCGGTGCCGGGGGAGCGGCGAGTGGCAGACCTGTGCGCGCGGGCGGACCGTCCCCGGTCGGCGCGCGCGCTGGTGACGATCGACGTGCCGGCGGTGCGGGTGCTCGGACGTGGGGGCGGCAGCCACCGGCCGCGTGAGCGGCCGGGGCGCTGTTGCCTCACCCAGCGTGGCGAACTCGAGCGCCGAATCAACGGCGCCCCGCACCAGCTCGCGAAGCGAGCGCTTGGGCTGTCGACTGTCGATCGTCGGGGGGAACATGTGTTCGTGAAGCTACGGAGCGGGTCGGACGGAAAGGGCTCGTTTGCAAGGGTTGTTGCAGCAACCGAGCGGGAGCCCGCGCGTGGCCTGGGCCGACCGGAAACCGGAGTGCGGGAGGCGCTAGGGTCGCCGCCGATGGGCCGCTCCCACACGCACCGGTTGCGCGTCCGCTACGGCGAGTGCGACCCCCAGGGCGTGGTCTTCAACGCCCACTACTTCGCCTACTTCGACATCGCCCTGACCGAGCTCTGGCGCGAGGCGGCGGGCGGCTACGCCGGGATGATGGACGACGGGATCGACCTCCAGGTCGTCGAGGCGACCGCCCGCTACAAGGCTCCCGCGCGCTTCGACGACGAGCTCGACCTCACGATCGAGGTCACGCGCCTCGGGACCACGAGCATGGTCACCGCGATCACCGTCAGACGCGCCGGCGAGCTGCTCGTGGAGGGCGAGCTCGCGCACGTGTTCGTGGACACCGACACCTACACGAAGACGCCGATCCCGGACCGGCTCCGGACCGCGCTGGGCTAGGAGCCCAGCGACGCCCAGATGTCGACCTTGGTGCGGACCTTCTCGACGACCGCGTCGGTGAACTCGGTCGTGGTCGCGTGGCCGCCGAGGTCGATGGTCTTGAGCCCGCCGGCGATCGTCTCCAGCACGCTCTCGTAGATCGCGCGCGAGGCCCGCTCTGAACCGCGGATCCCGCGGGCGTGCGCGTAGCTCAGCAGCGCCGCGCAGGCGAGGATCATCGCCATCGGGTTGGCGAGGTCCTTGCCGAGCAGCGAGGGTGCGGTGCCATGCGGCGCCTCGGCCATCGCGACGTCGACCTCGTGGTCGTCGTCGAACGCGAGCAGCACCGACTCGGCGCCCGCGATCGAGCCGAACATCGGCAGCACGAGGTCGGACAGGCAGTCGCCGTCGCGGTTCAGCGCCGGGATGACGAGCGGCGTCTCGGCGGCGCCGGAGATCAGCCCGGCGTAGGTCGCATCGATCAGCACGGGCTGGTACTCGACGCCCGGGTGGCGCTCGGCGGCGGCGTCGAGCTCCTCCTTGAGCATCCCCTCGTAGACGGGCGAGACCGTCCACTTCGGCCCGCCGTAGACGACGGCCTGGGTCCGCTCGGCGGTGCGGAACGCGTACTCGGCGACCGCGCGGCAGGTCGAGCGCGTGATCTTCTCGGTGCGGTAGGCGATCTCGTCGTCGGCGCCCTCCTCGCCCTCGCGCCACTGCTCGGCGCCGTAGGCGTCCTCGACCGCCATGCGCACGACGGAGATCGGGAAGTGGACGCCGGACACCGGCCCGACGACGCCCGGGATGCGCCGCCCGGTGCGGATGATCACCTTGCCGTCGACCGCCTCGCGCAGGATCCGGTTGGGGGACCCGACGTCGTCCTTGCCCTCGGGCGTGACGGTGGCGGCCTTGAGCCCGAAGCCGGCCTCGCGCATCGCCTCGGCCGCCTCGGTGACGACGGCGTTGTCGGTGTCCCGGCGGTTCTGCAGCGAGAGGTCGTAGTGCGACGAGCTCGGCCTGCAGGCCGGTTACCTCCGGGTCGAGCACCCGGATCGCCTGCTCGAGCAGCTCCTGGCCGGTCTCGTCGCCCTCGAGGACGATGATCTTCAGGTCGTCGGCCATGGGCGGCGCAGCCTAGAGGGTCCGGTCGCGCGCGTGCGGGGGCATCGGCGCGAGCGGCTCCTCGAAGCCCGGGAGCGCCGCCACGCGCTCGACCCAGGCCGCCACGTCGGGATGCTCGTCGAGCGCGACGCCCGCGTCGTCGGCGACGTGGACGTAGCCGTAGAGCGCGAGATCGGCCACCGAGTAGCGCTCGCCGAGCACGAAGTCGCGGCCCGCGAGGCCCCGCTCGAGCGTCGACAGCGCGTCGCGCCCCCGCCGCTGGCGGTCGGTGAACACCCACGGATCGGTCTCGGCGCGCCCGCTCAGCGCCAGGAAGCGCGCCACGCCGATGTTCGCCTCGACCTGGTTCTGCTCGAAGAACATCCACGCGTGCACGTGCGCCCGCGCGACCGGGTCGGACGGGAGGTACTCGGTGCCCTCGGCGAGGTAGAGGAGGATCGCGCCGGACTCGGCGAGGTAGGTGCCGTCGTCGAGCTCGAGCACCGGGATGCGGCCGTCCGGGTTGCGGGCGAAATGCTCGGGCGTCCGTGTCTCGCCCGCGAACAGGTCGAGCTCGACGCGCTCGTAGTCCGCGCCGACCTGGTCCAGCATCACGCGCGCCTTCAGGCAGTTGCCCGAGGAGGGGTGCTCGTAGAGGATCACGCGGCTTCGGCGCCGTTCAGCTCGAGCTCGTCCGCGCGCTCCTCGAGCGCCGCGATCACGATCGTCAGGTGCTCGTCGAAGTCCACGCCGAGCGCCTCCGCGCCGGCGCGCAGCTCCTCGCGGTCGACGGCCGCCGCGAAGGCGGGCGTCTTCATCTTCTTCTTGACCGACTTCGGCGTCAGGCCGTGGATCCCGGTGGGCCGGACGTAGGCGCAGGCCATCACGAAGCCGGACAGCTCGTCGACGGCGTAGAGCGCCTTCTCCATGTCGGAGTCGCGCGAGACCTCGAGGAAGTCGGCGTGCGAGGCGACCGCGCGCACGAACTCCGGCGTGAACCCCTGGCGCTCGAGCTCCGCCAATGCGTAGCGCGGGTGGCCGTCCTCGAGGTTCGGATGGCGCTCGTAATCGAGGTCGTGGAGCATCCCGACGAGGCCCCATTCCTCCTCGTCGCCGCCGAAGCGGGGAGCGTAGGCGCGCATGGCCGCCTCGACGGCCAGGACGTGCTTGCGGAGCGACGCGGACTCGGTCCACTCGCAGAAAAGGGACCACGCCTGATCGCGCGAAAGAGGCTGCGACATGGCTGTTACCCTAGCCCGCCGCTCGACCATGGAAAAGCTCGTCATCGAGGGCGGCGTGCCCCTGTCGGGCACCATCGTGGCCGCCGGAAACAAGAACGCGGCCCTGCCGCTGCTCGCCGCCAGCCTCCTCACCGAGGAGCGCGTCGAGATCGCCAACATCCCGCGCATCCGCGACACCGAGGCGATGCTCGCGCTGCTGGCCGACCTCGGCGTGTCCGTCGAGTGGCTCGCTGACAACACCGTGGCGCTGCAGGCCGCGGACGTCGACGGCACCGACGTCGACCCCGACCTCGCCGAGCGCATCCGGGCCTCCTTCCTGGTCGCCGGGCCGCTGCTCGCCCGCTTCGGCTCCGCCGTCATGCCGCCGCCGGGCGGCGACGTGATCGGCCGCCGCCGGCTCGATCCGCACCTCGACGCGTTCCGCGCGCTCGGCGCGGAGGTCGAGCACGACCGCACCATCCGCATGCGCGCGCCCAACGGCGGCCTGCGCTCCACCGACTTCTTCATGGACGAGCCGTCCGTCATGGGCACCGAGAACGCGCTGATGGCCGCCGCGCTCACCCCGGGCACGACCGTGATCCGCAACGCCGCGTCCGAGCCGCACGTGCAGGACCTGGCGCGGATGCTCAACAAGATGGGCGCCGCGATCGAGGGCATCGGCTCGAACGTCATGTACGTCCACGGGATGGACACGCTCGGCGGCTGCGAGCACTCCGTCTCGCCGGACCACATCGAGATCGCCTCGTTCATGGCGCTGGCCGGCGTGACCGGCGGCGAGCTGCGGATCGAGGGCTGCGTGCCCGAGGACATGCGGATGATCTGCCTGGTGTTCGGGCGGCTCGGCCTGCAGTCGCACTGGGACGGCTCCGACATCGTCGTGCCGGGCGGGCAGAAGCTCGTCGTGGCGCGCGACGCCGGCGACTACCAGTCCAAGGTCGAGGACGGGCCGTGGCCGGCGTTCCCGGCCGACCTCACCTCGATCGCGGTCGCGCTCGCGACCCAGTCCGAGGGCTCGGTGCTGATCTTCGAGAAGATGTTCGAGAACCGCCTGTTCTTCGTGGACAAGCTGATCTCGATGGGCGCCGAGATCACGATCTGCGACCCGCACCGGGCGATCGTGATCGGCCCGCGGCGGCTGCGCGGCGCGCGCCTGTCCTCGCCCGACATCCGCGCCGGCATGGCGATCCTGATCGCCGCGCTGTGCGCCGACGGGCAGAGCGAGATCCACAACGTGCGCGAGATCGACCGCGGCTACGAGCGGATCGACGAGCGGCTGCGGGACCTCGGCGCGCGCATCGAGCGCGTCGCGATCTAGCCTCTGGCGCCATGATCGACCCGATCCCCTCGGGGACCCGCGACGTCCTGCCGGACGAGATGCGCGAGCTGCGCGCGATCACCGAGAAGGTGCGCGCGGTGTTCGACGCGCGCGGTTACGGGGAGGTGGCGACGCCGGCGCTGGAGTACGAGTCGACGCTCGCACGCGGCGACGCCGCGGCGGCCGAGCCCGCCTACCGGCTGTTCGACGAGCAGGGCAACGTGCTCGTGCTGCGCTCGGACATGACGATCCCGATCGCCCGCGTGGTGGCGACGCGGTACGCGAGCTCCTCGCCACCCCTGCGCTTCTGCTACTTCGCCCACGCCTACCGGAGCGTGCGGCCGTCGCGCGGGCAGGCGCGGGAGATGCTGCAGGCGGGCATCGAGCTCGTGGGCGCGCCCGGGCCGGAGGGGACGGTCGAGGCGCTGGAGCTGCTGTGCGAGGTGCTCGACGCCGTCGGGCTCGACAACTACCGCGTGGGGCTGGGCGACGCGTCGCTCTACCCGGCGCTGCTCGACGCCGTCGGCGTGCCGGAGGGCGCGCGGGCGGCGCTGTTGCACGAGCTCGTCACGCGCGACTTCGTCGGCCTCGAGCGCGAGGTCGAGGCGCTGCGGCTGGGGGAGGAGGCGTCGGCGGCGCTGCTGCGCACGCCGCAGCTGCGCGGAGATGCGTCGGTGCTCGACGTCGGAGGGCCGGCGGGGGAGGTCGTGGGGCGGCTGCGGGCGCTGCACGAGCGGCTGACGCCGCGGGCGGCGGAGCGCGTGATCTTCGACCTCGGGCTGTCGCGCTCGCTGGGCTATTACACGGGCGCGATCTTCGAGGTCTACGACAGCGCGGTCGGGGTGCCGCTGGGCGGCGGCGGGCGCTACGACGACCTGCTGGGGCGGTTCGGGCGCGAGCTGCCGGCGGCGGGCTGGGCGCTGAACGTGGAGCGGCTCCACATCGCCCTCGTGGGGGAGAGCCGAGGGGAAGGCGTATCTCGTTCCGGCCGCGTTGGCCGACCCGGTGGCGAGCCGCCAGGCGAGACAGCGGGCGAGCGATGGGCCTGACGATCGCCGTCCCGCGCGGCGCGCTCATGCGCGACACGCTCGACCTCCTCGACACGGTCGGCTTCGATACCGCCGAGGTGCGCGCCAACGACCGGCGGCTGCTGTTCGGCGAGGCCGGGATCGTCACGATGCGGCCCTCCGACGTGCCGACCTACGTCGAGGCGGGCGCGGCCGACCTCGGGATCACCGGCAAGGACGTGCTCGCCGAGCAGGTCGAGCGCGAGGTCTACGAGCTGGCCGACCTCGGCTACGGGCGCTGCGTGATGGTGTTCGCGACCGTGGCCGGCGACGATCCTGCGGCCGAGGCGCTGCGGCGGCTCGGGGTCATGCGCGTCGCGACGAAGTACCCGCGGATCGCCGCGCGCTACTTCGAGCGCACCGGCCGCCAGGCCGAGATCGTCGAGGTCAAGGGCTCGGTCGAGCTGGCGCCGCTGACCGGGCTCGTCGAGGGAATCGTCGACCTCACCGCGACCGGGACGACGCTGCGCGAGAACGGGCTCGTGATCCGCGAGGAGATCTGGGCCTCGACCGCGCGCCTGATCGCCAACCCCGTCGCGCACAAGCTGAAGGCCGCCGAGATCGACGGGCTGCTCGCCCGGATCCGCGATGCGGCGTAGCTGCACGGTCGCGGACGCCGCCGCGATCGCGGCGGAGGTGCGCGCGACGGTCCCCGCCGCGGAGTCGGTGGCCGCCGAGGTGGCCGCGATCGTCGAGGACGTCCGCCGGCGCGGCAACGCCGCCGTGGCCGAGTACGAGTACCGGTTCGGCGACGGCCAGTGGGGGAGGGTGCCCGCCGCGCGGCTCGCGGCCGCGCTCGACGCGCTCGACCCGGACGTGCGCCAGGCGCTGAAGCTCGCCGCCGCCAACATCTCCGCGGTGGCGGCGGCCGGCCTCGACGCCGAGGCGGAGGTCACGCTCGACCAGGGCCAGACCGTGCGGCTGCGCGACGTGCCAGTGCGGCGGGCGGCCGTCTACGCGCCCGGCGGGCGGGCTCCGTACCCGTCGTCGGTGCTGATGGGCGCCATCACCGCGCGCGCGGCCGGGGTCGACGAGGTCGTCGTCGCCGCGCCGGCCCACCCCGTGATCCTCGCCGCGGCCGCGCTGTGCGAGGCCGACGAGGTCTACGCGATGGGCGGCGCGCAGGCGATCGCCGCGCTCGCGCACGGGTGCGAGAGCGTGCCGCGCGTCGACGTCATCGTCGGCCCCGGCAACCTCTACGTGCAGGAGGCCAAGCGGCAGCTCAGCGGGATCGTCGGGATCGACGGCTTCGCGGGCCCGAGCGACCTCTGCGTGATCGTGAGCGAGCCCTCCGAGTGGGCCGCCGCGGACCTGCGGGCGCAGGCCGAGCACGGCCCGGACTCGCTCGTCGTCGCCGTCGCGGAGGACCCCGCGCTGCTGCCGGACGGATGCGATCGGCGTGCAGGCCGACTCGATGGACGCCGCGCTCGCCTTCGCCGAGGCGCTGGCCCCCGAGCACCTGCAGCTGATGGGGGCGGCGGCCGAGGCGCTCGCGCCGCGCGTGCGCTCCGCGGGCTGCCTGTTCGTGGGCGCGCACGCCGGCACCGCGTTCGGCGACTACGTCGCGGGCTCCAACCACACGCTGCCGACCGAGGGCGCGGCGCGCTTCGGCTCCGGCCTCAACGTCCGCCACTTCCGCCGCCGCATGGCCGAGGTCCGGATCCCGCCGGCCGCCGCGGCCGCGCTCGCCGCCCCCGGCGCCGCGATCGCGCGCGCCGAGGGATTCGAGGCCCACGCCGCGTCGATGGAGGCGAGAAGGGAGAATCCCGCGCGATGACGCGCTCCGCGGAAGTGAGCCGGAAGACGGGCGAGACCGACGTCTCGCTGACGCTGTCGCTCGACGGCAGCGGCGCCGGCGCGCGCAGCACCGGCGTCGGCTTCCTCGACCACATGCTCGACCTGCTCGCCCGCCACGGGCGCCTCGACCTGACCGTGAACGTCGCCGGCGACCTCCAGACCGGCTCCCACCACACGGTCGAGGACACCGGGATCGTCTTCGGCCAGGCGCTCGACCGCGCGCTCGGCGACCGCGCCGGCATCGCCCGCTACGGGCACGCCGTCGTGCCGATGGACGAGGCGCGCGCGGCGTGCGCGATCGACGTCTCCGGCCGCCCGTACTGCTCCTACGGCGGGCTGACGCTCCCGCCCGGCGACATCGCCGGCTTCGAGCACGAGGCGGCCGAGGAGTTCTTCCGCGCCGTCGCGAGCGCCGCCCGGCTCACGCTGCACCTCGAGCTCCAGGCGGGCACGAACGCCCACCACATGATCGAGGCGTGCTTCAAGGCGTTCGCCCGCGCGCTGCGGGTCGCGGTCGCGGTCGATCCCACGGAGCCCGGGATCCCGTCGACCAAGGGCACGCTCACGTGAGCGTCGTCGCGCTCGTCGACTACGGGATGGGCAATCGCCGCTCCGTCGAGAAGGCCCTCGAGCACGTCGGGGCGGACGTGCGGCGGACCGCCGACCACGACGCCATCCGCGCGGCCGACGCGGTCGTGGTCCCGGGGGTCGGCGCGTTCCCCGAGGCGATGCGGCGGTTGCGGGCGGAGGGCCTGGACGAGGTCATCCGCGAGCGCGCGGAGAGCGGGGCGCCGGTGCTCGGCATCTGCCTCGGCATGCAGCTGCTGTTCGACGCCTCGGCCGAGCACGAGGGCGCGCAGGGGCTCGGCCTGCTGCCGGGGGAGGTCACGCCGCTGCGGGCGCCGAAGCTGCCGCACATCGGCTGGAACGAGGTGACGTTCCGCAACGGCTCGCGGTTGACGCGCGGGCTCGGCGAGCGCGCGGCCTTCTACCACGTGCACTCGTTCGTCTGCCGGGCCGCCGAGTCCGGCGACGTGGTGGGCGAGGGCGAGTACGGCGAGCGCTTCGCCTCGATCGTCGAGCGCGAGAACGTGGCCGGCGTGCAGTTCCACCCCGAGAAGTCCTCGCGCGACGGACTCGCGCTGCTTGGGAACTTCGTGCCGTGATCCTCTATCCCGCCATCGACATCCTCGACGGCAAGGCGGTGCGCCTCGTCGAGGGCCGCTTCGAGGACAGGACCGTCTACCACGACGACCCGCTCGCGGCCGCGCAGTCGTGGGTCGAGGCGGGCGCGCGCTTCCTCCACGTCGTCGATCTCGACGGCGCCCGCTCCGGCGAGCCGCGCTCGATCGAGCACCTGCGGCGGATCGCGAGCGAGACCGGCGTGCCGGTCCAGTACGGCGGCGGGCTGCGCTCGCTGCCGGCCGTCCGCGAGGCGCTGCGGGCGGGGGCGGAGCGGGTGATCATCGGCACCGCGGCGTTCCGCGACATCGACTTCCTGGACACGGTGATCGACTCCTACGGCCCGCGTGTGCTCGTCTCCGTCGACGTCCGTGGCGGGCTCATCTCGACGGCGGGCTGGACGCAGACGACGCAGATGCCGGCCGTCGACGCGATCCGCCGCCTCGGCGACCGCGGCGTGTCCTCGTTCGTGTTCACCGACGTCGACCGCGACGGCAAGCTCGAGGGCCCGGACCTCGACGATGTGCGCGCGGTCGCGGAGGCGGTGCGCGGGCGCTTCCTCTACTCGGGCGGGATCGGCGACCTCGAGCACCTGCGCGGCCTCGCCGGCCTGCGCCAGGTCAACCTCGCCGGCGTGATCGTGGGCAAGGCGCTCTACGAGGGGCGCTTCACGGTCGCGGAGGGCCAGGCCGCGCTCGACTCCGCCCGCACGGGCGACGGCTACAGCCGCGCGCGGACCCCCCACCACCGGCGCTGATGGGGCCGCGACGGTGGTTCCGTCGCCGCGAGCCGCTCACGACGCCGCCGGACGTCGTCCCGCTGGTGGTCATCGGGTTCGCGGCGATGTTCGTCGCCCACCTCGTCTTCAGCTTCCTCGCGGGCGCGGCCGGCTTCCTGTGGGTGCTGGTCACGGACCCGGCGCGCCTGTGGGACTGGCGCGTCGTGGCGTTCCTCGCCGGTCTGGCCGTGTAGCTACCCGAACGACCCTTGCCCGCGCGCGCGGCGCGCCCGTACGATCGCCGGGTGCACGAGCACGCGGAAGCGCAGGCCACGGATGGCGCCACGGCCGCCGCGCCCGTGCGCGCCGCGGCGCCGGCGACTCCGCAGGCGCTCGCGCTGGGCCTCCAGCGCAGCGTCGGCAACGCCGCCACCGCGCGGCTGCTCCAGCGGCTCGTCAGCCCGCAGGCGCGCACGAGCGCGACGGAGCAGGACGACACCGGGCTCGAGTACCGGCGCTTCGAGGGCCACGCGTTCGTGCGCGACCGCGGCGAGCACTCCTCGGGCGTCGACGCGGACGACATCCAGCAGGGCCTGCTCGGGGACTGCTACTTCCTCTCGCCGCTGGCCGCCGCCGCGCGCATCAACCCGGCGAAGATCCGGCGGTTGGTCCGCGGGCCGGTCGACACGCAGCCCGGCGGCTCGCGCATCTACGAGGTCGACCTCTACGAGGGCCACTGGGTCGGCAACCCGTCGAAGCGCACCTTTCGCGTCACCGACCGCTTCGTCTCCACGGCGAGCGGCGACTCGCGCTACGCCCAGCCCGGCGACGTCGCGGCGGGCTCGACGGGCGGCGAGATCTGGGTGCTCTTGCTCGAGAAGGCGTACGCGGGGATGCTCGGCGGCTACGACGAGGCGCACTCCGGGCTGATGGCCGACGGCATGACGGCGGTCACGGGCATCGACACGGACTGGGAGTCGATCGCCGGCCGCAGCGACGCCCGCATCTGGAGCGACATCGCCGGCTGCGTGCGCGACGGCAAGCCGGTGACGATCCAGACCAAGCAGGAGTTCACCGCCGACGAGCTCGCCGAGGCGCGCGACATCGAGTACACGATCTTCGCCGAGCACGCCTACAACATCGCGGCGGTCAACGAGGAGTGGCAGACGATCGACATCCGCAACCCACACGGCAACAACCACCTCATGGGCTTCCCGCTCGTCCGCCTCAAGCGCTTCTTCGACTACTACGTGATGTCGGAGCAGTCCTTCCGCTGATGGAGCGCCTCGAGCTGCCGGAGACCGGCCAGGCGTTCCACCACGGACATGCGGTCGTCGCCGCCAACATCTGGGAGCGGGCGTCGATCGACGATCCCGGCGGGCCGCCGGCGCTGCGCGCGCAGATCGTGGTGGACGAGGACCGGCCGGTCGAGGTGGTCGAGGGCGACGAGGTCGCGATCGGCGACGAGCGCTGGCGCGTGGGGGAGATCGTCGAGGACCCGGTGAAGCGCCGCGGCCGCGTGGTGCTGGAGCGGAGTGGACCGATAGCCGGTTGACCGCGCGGCGTGCGGCGCGGATGCTGCCAGCCAATGCCGCTCCCGCTCGCCCCCCGCCTGCTCCGCATCGGAGCGGTCGCGTTCACCGTGCTGGCGGTCGACTGGGCGCTGAAGGCGTGGGCGCTCGGCGCGGTGCCGGTCGTCTTCAACACCGACCGCCCCTGGCAGGCCATCGTCATCTGCGGCGTGCTCGCGCTCGGCCTGATCGCCGCCGCCCGCACGCCGCTCCTGGCCTTCGGCGCCGGCGTGACGATCGGCGGCGGGCTGGGGAACCTCGTCGAGCTCGTGATCTTCGGCCGCGTCACCGACTTCGTCCCGCTCGGGGTGCCGTGGCGGGGCGCCGTGTGGTCACCCGCGGACTTCTGCCTCGCCGTCGGGCTCGTGCTGCTGTGGATCGGCGCCGTGCGGGCGCGCGGAATACCCTCGGAGGCGTGCACTACAAGCGCGTCATCCCCTGCATGGACATCGACGCCGGCCGCGTCGTCAAGGGGACGAAGTTCCTCGACATCCGCGACGCCGGAGACCCCGTCGAGCTCGCCGCGTTCTACGACGGCGCCGGCGCCGACGAGCTGATCTTCCTCGACATCACGGCGACCTCGGACAAACGCGACACGGTCGTCGAGCTCGCGCGCCGGGCGGCCGACGAGGTGTTCGTGCCGTTCACGATCGGGGGCGGGATCCGCTCGGCGGGCGACGCCCAGGGCGTGCTCGACGCCGGCGCCGACAAGGTGTCGGTCAACTCGGCCGCCGTGCAGCGCCCGGAGCTGATCGACGAGCTCGCCAACGTGTTCGGCGCCCAGTGCGTGGTGCTCGCCATCGACGCCAAGCGGGCCGCGGAGGGCTGGGAGGTCCACGTCGCGGGCGGCCGCACGCCGACCGGGATCGACGCGGTGTCGTGGGCGTGCGAGGGCGTCGCGCGCGGGGCGGGGGAGATCCTGCTCACCTCGATGGACCGCGACGGCACCAAGGACGGCTACGACACCGAGCTCGTCGCGGCCATCTCCTCGGCCGTCGACGTCCCCGTCATCGCGTCAGGCGGCGCGGGCGCGCCTGAGCACCTCGTCGACGCCTTCGAGGCGGGCGCCGACGCCACGCTGATCGCCTCGATCGTCCACTACGGGCAGTACTCGGTGGCCGAGCTCAAGCGCCACCTGGCCGACGCCGGCGTCAGCGTGCGGCCGATCGCGGCCTGAGCCGCGAGAGCGAGGCGTAGCCGACCAGGTAGAGGTCGCGCCCGTCGGCGATGACGGGGTTGAAGCCGCCGCGGCCGAAGCGGAACACCTTGCGACCGGTGCGCGCGCCGAGGCCGGTGGTGGTACGCGACTTGAGGTCGCCGAAGTAGACGATGTCGCCGACCACGGTGGCGGCGCCCGAGATGCGGCCCGGCGCCTTGTGCTTCCAGCGCACCTTGCCCGACTGCGCGTCGAGAGCGTAGAAGCGGGCGTCGTAGGAGCCGACGTAGACGGTCGGCTTGCCGCCCGGCACCTGTGCGACCGCCGCCGAGGCGTAGACGTAGCCGCCCGTACCCGTCCGCCAGGCCAGCTTGCCGCTGCTCGCGGAGAACGAGTAGACGTTGGAGTCCGTGTTGCCGATGTAGACCCGGCCGAAGGCGACGGCGGGGGAGGCGTAGAACTGGCCGGAGCTCGTGCCGAAGCGTGCCCCGCTGGTGGACGAGGACCAGACGCGCTTGCCGTCGCGCTCGCGGATCGCGTGCACGCGCCCGCCGTAGTCGCCGAAGTAGAGCTTGCCGTCGGCGAGCGCCGGGGCGCCCTTGACCGCGCCGGAGGCCTTGTAGCGCCAGGCGACGCTCCCGTCCTTCGCGCGCAGCGCGTAGACGGTGCCGTCCTCGGAGCCGAAGTAGATCCGCCCGTTGGCGAACAGCGGCGAGGACTCGGTGCGGCTCGGCAGCGGCTTGGTCCACAGGCGTGCGCCGTCCTTGGCCCGCAGCGCGGCCACGAGCCCGTTCTTGGAGCCGTCGCGGACCAGGATCGTGACGTAGATGCGGCCGTCCGCGTAGGCGGGGGTGGAGGCGGCGAGCCTGCCCAGGTTGCGCCGCCAGCGGACCTTGCCGTTGCGCTTGTCGAGCGCGTAGACGGCGGCGTTGTTCTTGATGATGAAGAGCTTGCGCTCGGCCAGCACGGGCGTGAACTCGAGCAGCGAGTTCGCGTCCCACGACCAGCGGCGGCGGAACGGCGGGCGCAGCGACTTCGAGGCCGGCAGGTAGTGGCGGCGGGTCGGCGTGCGGCCGTAGATCGGCCAGGTGAAGTCGTCCTCGTCCGTCTTCGCGGGCTCGGGGGCGGGCGTCTCGGTCGGCTCGGCGCGGAACTCGACGTCGGGGTTGGACACGTCGCCGCCGGAGAGCAGGACATAGGCGCCCGCGCCGGCGGCCAGCAGCAGCACGGCCACGAGCCCGACCCAGATGACGATCCGCCGCCGTGACCGGGGACTATCCGGCGACGACATGGGCTGCGATGGTAGCTGGGACATGACGACGGATCTGCTCGAGCGGCTGCGGGAGGTGCCCGGTGCGGCGCCCGTGTTCGACGCCCTGGCGGACCTGCCGGGCGTCTGGGTGGTGGGCGGAGCGGTCCGCGACACGCTGCTCGGGCGCGACCCGCGCGACCTCGATCTCGTGGTGGAGGGCGACGCGGCGGCCGCCGCGCAGCGGCTCGGCGACGGCGCGGTCGTCCACGAGCGCTTCGGGACCGCGAACGCGACCTCGTGCGTCAACGTCGCCGCGGCGCGGCGCGAGACCTACGCGCATCCGGGTGCGCTGCCCGACGTCGAGCTCGGCGCGTCGATCGCCGAGGACCTCGCGCGCCGCGACTTCAGCGTCAACGCGATCGCCGTCCGGCTGGCCGACGGCGAGCTCGAGGCCGTCCCCGGTGGGCTCGAGGACCTCTCGCAGCACCGCCTGCGCGCCCTGCACGAGCGCTCCTTCCTCGACGATCCCACGCGGCTGCTGCGGCTGATCCGCTACGTCTCGCGCCTCCGCTTCCCGATCGAGGAGACCACGCGGGAGTGGGCGTTCGCGGCGGTCGAGGGGGGCGCGCTCGACACCGTCACGCCGCCGCGGCTCGGCGCCGAGCTGCGGCTGCTGCTGGGCGAGCCGGAGCCGGCCGCGATCTGCGGGCTCGAGGCGCTCGGGATCGGGCCGCAGCTGCTGCCCGGCTTCGCCGTCGATCCCGACCTCGCCGAGCGCGCGCAGCGGCTCACGCCGCACGACGCCGCCCCCGAGCTCGTCGTGCTGGCCTCGTGCCTGCTCGACGCCTCGGCGCCCGCGCTCGCCGCGCGGCTCGACAGCTTCGAGTTCCCGGCCCGCGACCGCGACGTCACCGTGGCGGCCGCGACCCGCGCGCGGGCGCTCGCCCCGGTGCTGGGCGGCACGGACGAGCCGTCGGCGATCTGGACGCTGCTGCGGCGCGAGGCGCCCGAGACGGTGGCGCTGGCGGGCGCGCTCGGCGCGCCGGAGGCCGCGCGGATGTGGCTCGAGAAGCTGCGCCACGCGAAGCTCGCGATCGGCGGCGACGACCTGCTCGCCGAAGGGCTCGAGGGCCCGGCCGTCGGCCGCGCGCTCGAGGCGGCGACCGCGGCGATGCTCGACGGCGAGGCGCCGGACCGCGAGCGCCAGCTGGCGGCGGCGCTTGCCGCGCGCGAGCCCGAGGCGCCGCCCGACGGCGGCCACTGTCATTGACGGTCGCCACAATGGGGCGATGGACCTGCCCGCCCCGTTCACCTGGCGCGACGAGCACATCGGCGCCTCGCTGCCCGGCGGCGAGGTGCTGTTCTCCACCCGCCGCGGCGGCGTCTCGGAGGGCCCGTTCGCCTCGCTCAACCTCGGCCGCCTGACCGACGACCCGGGCGAGAACGTCGACGTCAACCGCGAGCGGCTCGCCGCGGCCGTCGGCGCCCCGCGCGAGCGCTTCCTCTACGGCCGGCAGGTCCACGAGGCCACGGTGCGCCGCGCCACCGAGCCGCCCGGCCCGCAGCGGCCGCACGCGCCCGAGGACGGCCAGGCGACCGCGCTCGAGGACGCCCCGGCGCTCGTGTTCGTGGCCGACTGCCTGCCGGTGATGCTCGTCGCCGACGGTGCCGTGGCGGCGCTGCACGGCGGCTGGCGCGGGCTCGCGGCGGGGATCGTGGAGGAGGGCGTCACGGCGCTGCGCGAGCTGGGGGCCGCGGGCGAGATCGGCGCCGCGCTCGGCCCGTCGGCGCGCGGCTGCTGCTACGAGGTCGGCGATGAGGTCCACGCGGCCTTCGAGGGCCACGACGCGCGCGTGGGCGAGCGCAACCTCGACCTCGCGAAGGTCGCGCGGCAGCAGCTCGCGGCCGCGGGCGTCGGCGACGTCCGCGACGTGGGGCTGTGCACGATGTGCGCCGACCCGGCGCTGTTCTTCTCGCACCGCCGCGACAACGGCGTCACGGGGCGCCAGGCGGGGGTCGTATGGCGGGCCTGATCAGCGGCGTCGAGCTCGAGACGGTGCGGGCGGGGCGCGAGCGCGTGCTCGAGGAGATCGCCGAGGCGGCGCGCAAGGCGGGCCGCGACCCCGGCGACGTCGAGCTGCTCGCCGCGGTCAAGTACATCCCGCTCGAGGACCTCGGCACGCTCGCCGAGGCCGGCCTGACCATCCTGGGCGAGAACCGCGCGCAGGAGCTCGAGGCCAAGGCGGAGGCCTTCCCCGACTTCCGCTGGCACTTCATCGGCCAGCTCCAGAGCCGCAAGGTCAAGCAGATCCTCCCGTACGCCGAGCTCATCCACTCCGTGGCCTCCGACTCCGCGCTGCGCCAGCTCGAGACGCACGGCACGCCCGAGACCGAGGTGCTCGTGGAGGTCAACGTGGCGGGCGACGAGGGCAAGGCCGGCATCGCGCCCGCCGAGCTCCCCGCCTTCCTGGAGCGCGCGCCGGTGCGCGTCTCGGGGCTCATGACGATGCCGCCGTTCTCGGAGGATCCGGAGGACAGCCGGCGCCATTTCGCGGCGCTGAAAGAGCTCGCCGACGCCCACGGCCTGACGCGCCTGTCGATGGGCACGTCGCAGGACTTCGCGGTCGCCGTCGAGGAGGGCGCGACGCTCGTACGCGTGGGGACCCGCCTCTACGGGGCATAATGCAGGGGAATCGCGCGGAAGCGCGAAACGGATCGACGCTATGGCGCTGCGCGACTCAATGCACAACATGCTCGTCTACTTCGGCCTCGCCGAGGACCGCGACGCGTACGAGGAAGAGGAAGTCGACCCCCGCGAGCCCGAGCGCGACCTCGAGGAGCGCTACCGCGAGCGGCCCAACGTCCGCCGCCTGTCGACCCGCCGCCGCCGCGACGAGATCGACGACATCTTCGCCGACGACTCGCCCGCCGAGCGCCGGACCACGCGGCTGCGCCCCGTGGGCGAGGAGGCCGTCGCCAACGGGGGCCGGCGCGAGAGCTCGCGCGTCCACCTCGTGATCCCGAAGTCGTTCAACGACGCCCAGGACATCGCGGACAAGTTCAAGGACTCGATCCCGGTGATCGTCAACCTCCAGGGCATCGACCGCGAGCTGTCAAAGCGTCTTGTCGACTTCGCCTCCGGCCTGACCTACGCGCTCGACGGCGGCATGCAGCAGATCGCCGAGAAGGTCTTCCTGCTCACGCCGCGCAACGTCGAGGTGTCGGCCGAGGAGCGCGCGCGGCTGATCGAGAAGGGCTTCTTCAACCAGTCTTGACGCGGCGTCGATTCCCGGAGAGGGTTGCCCTGACGGCAATCACTCCGGGGAAGGGGCCACATGACCGAGTTCGGCGACAAGGACGACGGGATCACCCGTCGCGACTTTCTCGACGGCGTCGCCATCACCGCCGCCGGCCTCGCCGCCGCGGCGGCCGCGCCGCACCTCACCGGAGCCGAGGCGCTCGCCTCCTCGCGCGGGCACTCGCCGTCGCCATTGCCGCGCGGCTACTACCCGCCGACGCGCACCGGCCTCAAGGGCCAGAGCGACGAGCTCGTCCGCGACATCATGCGGATCGACGGCCCGCCCAACCAGCGCGACGTCCACTCGACGAAGGGCGGCCCGGGCATCCACGTCCGCCGCGTGGTCGACTCCGACGAGACCTACGACTGCGTGATCGTCGGCGCCGGGGCCAGCGGCCTCGCCGCCGCCAAGTACTACCGCGACCGCTTCGGCGAGGACTCGAAGATCCTGCTGCTCGACCCGCTGCCCGACTACGGCGGGCACTCGACCCGCAACGAGTTCCACGTCGGGCCGACGACGTTCCTCAAGAACGGCGGCACGGTCAACCTCGACAGCGTCGCGACCTGGAACCAGCCGACCGGCGGCCTGATGGACATCCCAGGCTCCTACGGCCAGCCTTCGGTCGACCTGCTCGCCTACCTCGGCGTCGAGCCCGACACCTTCCCCGCCGGGGGCAGCGCCTCGCTCGGGTTGCGCACGATGCAGCTGTTCCCGGCGAGGGACTGGGGGACCGAGACGCTGCTGCCGCCCCGCGGATCGCTCACCTGGACGCAGTACCTCGCCCAGACGCCGCTGTCGCCCGCGGCACAGGCCGCGCTCGTGCGCATCATGGAGGACGACGAGACGAAGGACTGGATCGCGCTCAAGGGCGGACCGACCGGCGATCAGGAGAAGAAGGCGCTCCTCTCCCGGATCACGCAGAAGCAGTACTACATGCGCTACCTCGACGCGCCCGAGCAGGCGACCGTCTGGCACCAGCGCGTGGGGCACGGCCTGCTCGGCGCGGGCGCACAGGCGGTCTCGGCCGGCGACATGTGGGCGCTCGGCAGCATCCCCGGCTTCGCGGGCCTGGGCCTCAACGGCGACGCGTTCCCCGGCATCGGCCGGACGCCGCAGTTCGGCCTGACCGAGACCGGCGAGTCACCGACCTGGCCCGACGGCAACTCGTCGCTGCTGCGGCTGCTCGTGGAGCGGCTGATCCCCGGCTCGGTCTCCCGTCCCGGCGGCGCCGCGCTCGACCAGGAGAACGTCGTCAACGCGATCACCGACTACTCCAAGCTCGACCGCCGCGGCAACGACGTGCGGATCCGCCTCAAGAGCCTCGTCTTCCGCGTCAAGCCGGGGGAGAGCAGGCATCGCCACGGCGACCGCCGCAAGCGCCTCGCCGAGGTCGACTACCTGATCGACGGTGAGCGCCACGGCCGGCGCGTGCGCTCCACGCACGTCGTGATGGCGTGCTGGAACCGCGTGACCGCGCACATCCTCGAGGATCTGCCGCGCAGCCAGATCAAGGACCTCTGCTACGCCCGCAAGACGCCGCTGATCTACGGCCGGGCGGCGCTCACCAACTGGCAGGCGTTCAAGGACGCGAACATCGGCAGCGTCCAGCCGCGCGGCAACAGCCTGTTCTGGGACTCGACGAGCCTGCAGGCGGGCCACCGGTTCGGCTCGGCCTACGGGCCGACGCCCGCCACGCCCGACCAGCCGGCGGTGCTCAACTTCACCGTCGTGCCGACGGATCACGACGCGACGCCGCAGCTCGCGGCCTACGAGGGCGGGCGCAAGAAGCTGCTGGAGATGAGCTTCCGCGAGCTCGAGGGCGCGCTGGTCGACGTGCTCGAGCGCAGCGTGAACAAGTCGGGCGGGAACTTCGAGCCCAAGCGCGACATCCACTCGATCATGATCAACCGCTGGAACTACGGCTACGCGCACGAGCTGACGTCGGTGTGGGACCCGTCGCTCTACGGCCCGTGGGCGAACCAGCCGCAGGTCCGCGGCCGGCGGCCGCTGCGCAACGTGTCGATCGCCAACAGCGACTCGGCCGCGTTCGCCTACACCCACAGCGCCATCAACGAGGGCTACCGGGCGGTGCAGGACCTGCCGGGCTAGCGGCGGGTGAGTGCGAAGCCGAGCAGGACGACCATCGCGCCGAGCGAGGCCACGACCGCCCAGCCCGACACGAGGTACAGCCATTCGGGAAGGTCGCTGCAGCCACCGCCGGGGCAGCGGCCACCCGTCTCCGAGACGAAGTTGATGGCGAAGCCGAGCAGGGTGGCGGCGAGCAGCGCGATGGCGAGTCGCATCGCTCTGTGGGTACCCCGAATCGCCGGGGTCGTAGATTGCAGGCCATGAAAGTCGGCCTCATCGGCGCCGGGAACATGGCCGCGGCGCTCGCCCGCGGGTGGGGCGAGCCCGTGCTCGCCTCCGACTCCGGCTCCGGCAAGGCGGCCGCGCTGGCGGAGGAGCTGGGCGGCGAGGCGGTCACCTCCAACTACGAGCTGGCGGTCAACTGCGACGTCGTCGTGCTCGCCCACAAGCCGGCCCAGCTCGAGATCGTCGCCCGCGAGGCCGCCCCGGCGGCGCGCGCGGTCGTGTCGCTGCTGGCGCGCACCACGCTCGAGCAGCTGCGCGCGGCCTATCCCGACGTCCCGGTCGTGCGCGTGCAGCCGAACACGCCGGCCGAGGTCGGCCGCGGCGTGACCCTGCTCGCCGAGCCGGCCGAGGAGCCGCTGGCCGGCCAGGTCGAGGAGCTGTTCGGCCGCGTCGGCGCGGTCGTGCGCGTGCCGGAGGGCATCATCGACGCCTGCGCGGCCTGCTCCGGGGTCGGCCCGGCCTACTGGGCGCTGATCGCCGAGGGATGGGTCGAGGCGGCGATCCGCCGCGGCATCCCCGGGCCGATCGCGCAGCGGCTGGTCACCGAGACGATGGCCGGCAGCGCGGAGCTGCTGCGGGCGCGCGAGCACGACACGCTGCGCCTGCGCCGCGAGGTCACCTCGCCCGGCGGCACGACCGCGCGCGGGCTGGCCGCGCTCGAGCGGGGCGGTGTGCGCGCGGCGCTCGCCGCCGCCATGGACGACGTGCTGGGGTCCGCGTGAGAGACGACATCGCGGACTTCGTCGCCGCCCTGATCCTCGTCTACACGATCTGCATCGTGGGCTGGGTCGTGCTGTCGCTGATCTTCTCGCTCGGCGTGCGCATGCCCTACAACCGCGTCGTCATGGGCACGATGGACTTCCTGCGCGACGTCTCGGAGCCCTTCCTGCGCATCTTCCGCAAGCTGCCGCTCCGGGTCGGCCCGCTCGACCTGACGCCGATGGTGGCGATCATCGTGCTCCAGATCGGCGGCGGCATCATCGTCGGCCTCATCGCAGGGTCTTGATCTCCGGGAGGTCCGCGCTGCGGGCCGCGGCGGTCGCCGTCGCCGTGCTGGCGGCCGACCAGGCGACGAAGGCGCTCGTGCGCGAGAACGTCGTGTTCGGCAGCCGCGACGGGGTGTTCCCCGGGCTGGAGCTCGTGCACGTGCGCAACCGCGGCGTCGCGTTCGGCCTGTTCGCCGGCGGCGGCTGGGTGCTCGTGGTCATCGCCGCCGTGTCGGTCGCCGCGCTGCTGATCTTCTTCGCCACCCACAGCCGGCGCCCGCTCGTGTGGCTCCCGACCGGGCTGCTGCTGGGCGGCGCCGCGGGCAACCTGATCGACCGCCTGCAGCGCGGCTACGTGACCGACTTCCTCGACATCCCGGCGTGGCCGGCCTTCAACCTCGCCGACGTCTGCATCACCGTCGGGGTGCTGAGCCTGCTCTACGTCCTGGAGGGGCCGCCGCGCCGTGCCGAGGGTTGAGGTCCCGCCGGAGGCCGCGGGCGAGCGGCTCGACGTCTTCCTGGCCGAGCACGCCGGCTCGCGGGCGGCGGCGCAGCGGCTGATCGACGAGGGCCGCGTGACCGTCGACGGGGAGGAGCGGACGAAGCGCCACGCGCTGCGCGGGGGCGAGGTCGTCGAGGTCGCCGAGGCGGTCGCGGCGCCCGCCGTCGAGGTCCCGGAGGCCGAGTACTCCGTGGCCTGGGAGGACGAGCACCTGCTCGTCGTCGACAAGCCGGCCGGCGTCGTCGTGCACCCGGCGCGCGGCCACGAGTCCGGCACGCTCGCGCAGGCGCTCGAGCGCCGCGGCGTCGCCGGCGGGCCCGCGGGGCGCTCCGGGATCGTGCACCGGCTCGACCGCGACACCTCCGGGCTGCTCGTCGTCTCGCGCACGGAGGACGTCCACGCCGCGCTCCAGGCCGAGCTCAAGGCGCGCCGCATCCTGCGCGAGTACCTCGCGCTCGTCGAGGGGCGCCCGGACGCCCGCACGGGCACGATCGAGGCGCCGCTCGGCCGCGACCGGCGGGTGCGCACGCGCATCTCGACCGACACCGCCGACGGGCGCGCCGCGGTCACCCACTTCGAGACCGAGCGCGTGCTCGAGGGCTAGACGCTGCTGCGGGTGCGGCTCGAGACCGGCCGCACCCACCAGATCCGCGCGCACATGAAGGCGATCGGGCACCCGGTGGCGGGCGATCCGGAGTACGGGCGGGCGGGCGCGCTGGGGCTGGAGCGGCAGTTCCTGCACGCCGAGCGGCTCGCCTTCGACCATCCCGTCACGGGCGAGCGGATCGACGTCCGCTCACCGCTCCCCGCGGACCTCGAAAGGGTCCTTTAACGCGGCGGGGCGGCTCATCCTGGCCGCCCCAACCGCGGGAATGCACGGACCGGTCCACCGGAGGTAGGGGAAGGGAGGGCCGGTCCGCATCAGCCCAAACGAGGGGGCCTGAGCGAACTTGCGTAAACTGTCGAGTCCATTTTCCGACCTTCAACCCGGGCGATCCACCAGACGTGGAGCTCGGGGACGGCGACCCTGCCCGGCGACCACGCCGGGTCCGCCCACACCCCGACACCGCCCGGCGCAGTTCCAAAATCCACTTCAAGGGAGACTCCTATGGCCGACGTCGGCATCAGGGAGCTGCTGGAGTCCGGGGTTCACTTCGGACATCAGACGCGCCGCTGGAACCCGAAGATGCGCCGCTTCATCCACGGTGAGCGTGGCGGCATCTACATCATCGACCTGCTCAAGACGCAGGCGCTGCTCGAGCAGGCACGCCAGTTCAGCTCCGAGGTCGCCCACCGCGGCGGCACCGTGCTGTTCGTCGGCACCAAGAAGCAGGCTCGCGACTCCATCAAGGAGGTCGCGGAGAACGCCGGCATGCCGTACGTCAACCACCGCTGGCTCGGCGGCCTGCTCACGAACTTCCAGACGATCTCGCTGCGCATCAAGCGCCTGCACGACCTCGAGCGCTACCAGACCGAGGGCCAGCTCGAGCTGCTGCCGACGCGCGAGCGCATGGCCGCCCAGGCGGACCTGGCGAAGCTGCAGGCCAACCTCGGCGGCGTCAAGAACATGCAGCGGCCGCCCGACGCGATGTTCGTCGTCGACCTCAAGACCGAGGTCATCGCGGTCCAGGAGGCCAAGCGCCTGCGGATCCCGATCATCGGGCTCGTCGACACGAACTGCGACCCGGACGGGATCGACTACGTGATCCCGGGCAACGACGACGCGATCAAGTCCTGCGCGATCATCACGCAGGCGATCGGCGACGTCGTCTCCGAGGGCTTCTCGACGTTCCGCGCCCAGGAGGAGGCCGCCCGCAAGGAGGCCGAGGAGCAGGCCCGCAAGGAGGCCGAGGCGCGCGCCGCCCGCGAGGAGGAGGAGCGCCAGCGCAAGGAGGCCGAGGAGGCCGCCGCGCGCCAGGCCGAGCGTGACGCGGCTGCCGCCGCGGAGGGCGCCGCGCCCGCCGCCGCCGAGGCCGCGCCTGCGGCCGCGCCGGCCGCGCCGGCCGCGCCGGCCGCGCCGGCTGCCCCGGCCGAGGCCGCCGCACCCGCGGAGCCCGCTCCGGCGAAGGCCACGACCGCCAAGGGCGGCGGCGACAAGGGCGCCGCAGAGGCCGAGGTCGCCGCGGCCGTCGAGGCCGAGGCCCCGAAGGCCGAGGGCACCGCCGACGCCGAGGCCGCCGCGGCCGCGCAGGCCGCCGACGAGCCGGCCGCGCCCGCCGCGTCCGCGCAGGCGGAGGCCACCCCGCCGCCCGCCGAGGCGACGGAGAAGCCCAAGAAGCCCGCGCGCAAGCCGCGCGCCAAGAAGGCCGCCAAGGCCGCCGACGAGACGAAGACCCAGGAGACAGAGAAGGCATGAGCACCCCCACGATCACCGCGTCGCAGGTCAAGGAGCTGCGCGACAGGACGGGCGCCGGGATGATGGATTGCAAGGCGGCGCTGACCGAGACCGGCGGCGACATCGACGCTGCGGTCGAGCTGCTGCGCGTCCGCCTCGGCGACAAGGCCCTCAAGATGGGCGGCCGCGAGGCCACCGAGGGCACCGTGCAGTCCTACATCCACTCGAACGGCAAGACCGGCGTGCTCGTCGAGGTCGACTGCAACACCGACTTCGTCGCCCGCAACGACGACTTCGTCGCGTTCGCGCGCGACGTCGCCCTCCACATCGCCGGCACGCCCGGGGTGCGCTACGTCCACGAGGACGAGATCCCGCAGGCCGACAAGGACGCCGAGCTGCGCGTGTTCGAGCAGCAGGCCGCCGACAAGCCCGAGAACGTCCGGGCCAAGATCGCCGAGGGCAAGCTGCGCAAGTGGATGGAGGAGACCGTCCTCCTGCACCAGCCGCACGTCAACGTCGACAAGCACGACAACAAGACGATCGAGCAGCTGCGCGCCGAGCTGTCGGGGACGACCGGCGAGAACGTCGTGATCCGGCGCTTCGCGCGCTTCCAGGTCGGGGCGTGACCCAGCCCGCCTTCGGGCGAATCCTGCTCAAGCTGTCGGGGGAGGCGCTGATGGGCGACCTCCCCTACGGCACCGACCCCGATCGCGTGCAGGCGATCGCGCGCGAGATCCGCGAGGTCCACGACCGCGGCGTCGAGATCGCCATCGTGGTCGGCGCGGGCAACATCTACCGCGGCCTGGAAGGCGCGGCGGCGGGCATGGAGCGCGCCACCGCCGACTACATGGGCATGCTCGCGACCGTGCTCAACGCGCTGACCCTGCAGGACGCGCTCGAGCACGAGGGCGTCCACACGCGCGTGCAGTCGGCGATCACCGTCTCCGAGGTCGCCGAGCCCTACATCCGCCGCCGCGCCATGCGGCACCTCGAGAAGAACCGGATCGTGATCTTCGCCGCCGGCACCGGCAACCCGTTCTTCACCACCGACACCGCGGCCGCGCTGCGCGCCCACGAGATCGACGCCGAGATCATCCTGATGGCCAAGAACGGCGTCGAGGGCGTCTACAGCGCCGATCCCAACCAGGACGACGGCGCCGAGTTCCTGCCCGAGATCACACATCGCGAGGCGCTCGAGCGCGGGCTCAAGGTCATGGACTCGACCGCGCTCTCGCTGTGCATGGACAACCACATGCCGATCCGCGTCTTCGACATGAACACCGAGGGCAACATCGATCGGATAATTTCCGGCGAGAGCGTGGGCACCCTGGTGAAGACATGAGCTTGATCGACGAGCTGCTCCAGGACGCGGGCGAGCACATGGCGAAGTCCGTGGATGCGACGCGCGGCAAGTTCGGCTCCATCCGCACCGGCCGCGCCAGCACCGCGCTGCTCGACCGCATCAACGTCGACTACTACGGGGCGCAGACGCCGCTCAAGCAGCTCGCGACGCTGAGCGCGCCCGAGGCGCGGCTGCTCACCGTGCAGCCCTACGACAAGAGCTCGATCAAGGCGATCGAGCGGGCGATCCTCGAGTCCGACATCGGTCTCACGCCCAACAACGACGGGCAGATGATCCGGCTGCAGGTGCCGGAGCTGACCGAGGAGCGGCGCAAGCAGCTCGTCAAGGTCGTCCGCGGCATCGCCGAGGAGGGCCGCGTGGCGATCCGCAACATCCGCCGCGACGTCATGCACGACCTGCGGGAGCTGAAGGAGGCCGGCGAGGCCGGCTCCGACGACGAGCATCGCGCCGAGGATGCGCTCCAGAAGCTCACCGACCAGAAGGTCAACGAGCTCGAGGCGGTCCTCAAGGCCAAGGAAGAAGAGATCCTCGAGGTGTGACACCCCGGGGCGCGTCCTACGTCGCGATCATCACCGACGGGAACGGGCGCTGGGCGAGCCAGCGCGGGCTCAACGTCGCAGACGGGCACCGGGCGGGCGCCGACACGGTCAAGGCGCGGCTCCGCGACGCCGTCGACCTCGGCATCCGCGAGCTGACCGTCTACTCGTTCTCGACCGAGAACTGGTCGCGCTCGGACGAGGAGGTCGGGGCGCTGATGGCGATGTTCTCCGAGCGGATCCTGGGGGAGACGCCCGAGCTCGACGAGGAGGGCGTGCGGATGCGCTTCCTCGGCCGCCGCGAGGGCGTGGGCGCCCCGCTGCTCGAGCAGATGCGCTGGGCGGAGGAGAAGACCGCCGCCAACGACACGATCACGCTCTACGTGGCGTTCAACTACGGCGGCCGGGCCGAGATCATCGACGCCGCGCGGGCGTTCAGCGGCACGACCGAGGAGGAGTTCCGCGCCCACCTCTACGCGCCCGAGATGCACGACCCGGACCTGATCATCCGCACGAGTGGCGAGCAGCGGCTCTCGAACTACCTGATGTGGCAGTCGGCCTACTCCGAGCTGCACTTCACCGAGGTGCTGTGGCCGGACTTCTCGCGCGCCGACCTCGAGTTCGCGCTCGCCGAGTTCGACGCCCGCAAGCGCCGCTTCGGGGGCCGCTGATGGCGGCACGCCGGCGCCCGCCCGACCGCCGCCCGCCGGCCCGCCGGCGCGGGACGTCCGACCTCGGCGCCCGCATCCTCGTGGCGATCCCCGCCATCGCGTTCGGGATCACGATCATCTACTTCGGTGGCGCGACGTTCGCGCTCGGGGTGCTCGCGCTCGGGCTCGTCTGCGTCAGCGAGCTCTTCACCATGCTCGAGCGGATGCGGCCCGTGCGGCTGGCGGGCTTCCTCGGCGTCTCGGGGCTCGTGGCCGCCGCGGCGCTCGGCGACGCCAACGACGTGCTGCTCGCGCTCGTGGCGTTCCTGCCGGTGCTGTTCGCGCTCACGCTGGCGAGCCCGGTCCGCGAGCGGATCACGCTCAGCCTCGCGGCGACGACGCTCGGCGTCTACTGGATCGGCCTCGGGATCGCCCACGCCGTGCTGCTGCGCGAGCTCGAGCACGGCGGCGCGCTCGTGTTCATGGTGCTGCTCGGCACGTTCCTGGGCGACACCGGCGCCTACCTCGGCGGGCGCATGTTCGGGACGCGGCGGCTGGCGCCGCGGGTGTCGCCGAACAAGACGTGGGAGGGCCTGGCGATCGGCGTCCTCGTGTGCGTGGGCTCGGTCTGGTACGCGAGCCGCACGTACGAGGGCAACTGGATCACGGGCACCGAGGGCCTGCTGCTCGGCGTCGCGGTGGCGTTCGCCGCGCCGGTCGGCGACCTGTTCGAGTCGCTGATCAAGCGCGACGTGGGTACCAAGGACACGGGCGGCCTGTTCGGCGTCCACGGCGGCGCGCTGGACCGCCTCGACGCGGCGCTGTTCTCCCTGATGGCGGGGTACCACGTATGGGTCGCGATGGCCGGCTGAGCGAGCTACCGCGCCGGCGGCAGCGCGGCGATGCGCTCGCGCTCGTCGGCGGCGATGGCGCGCGAGTCGCGGTCGGACTCGAGCGCCCGTGCGAGCTCCTCGGCGATCTCGCGCTCGCCCTCGGCCGCCTGGGCGAGCACGCCCTCGTCGACGAGGATCGGCGCCCCCGCCACGAGCGCGAGGTTGAGGGCGTCGCTGGGCCGCGCGTCGACGACGCTGCCGCCGCGGAGCCGCGCCTCGGCGTAGAAGACGGTGTCGGCGAGCCGGACGATGCGGACCTCCTCGAGGCCCGAGCCGGCCGCGGCGAGCAGGTCGGCGGCGAAGCGGTAGGTCCCCGGTCGCGGTGCCTCGACGTCGTGCAGGCGCGCGGCGAGCGTTGTCGCCTCGGGCGCGCCGATCCAGATCGGCAGGCGACGGGCGCCGTCGCGCTCCTCGAGCAGGACCACGTGCAGGTCTCCGCTGTCGCGGACGTCGGCGACGCGCATCGGGACGGTGGCGGGCATGGGGGAGGGCTCCCTTCGGAGATCGGCGAGGCGGGCCTGCAGCGCGGCACGGGCTTTGTGCAGGCGGGTCTTGACGGCGCCCACGGAGATCCCGAGGCGCGCCGCGATCTGGGCGTGCGAGAGGTCGGCGAGGTAGAAGAGCGCGACCGCCTCGCGCTGCCCGGGCGGCAGGGCGGCGATCGCGGCGAGCACGCGGCTCCTGAGGATCGGATCGGGCGCCTCCCACACGGCTTCCTCGGCCGGCGGGAGGACGGGCGCGCGGCGCTCGCGCCGCCGCAGGTTGCGCCCGATCGCGCACAGCCACGGGCCGAAGGCGTCCTCGTCGCGCAGCGCCGGCAGGCTCGTGAGCGCGACGAGGACGGCCTCCTGGGCCGCGTCCGCCGAGCCGCGGCAGGCGCGCAGCAGCGCGGGGCGGTGGCGCTGCACGAGCGCCGCGAAGGCGGCGCGGTCGCCCGCGCGGGCGGCGATGACGAGCTCGGCGTCCATCTCCCCATAGTGCCGCGGGCTTAGCCGCGGGTTACCCACGCTGCCATCATGGATCGCTGATGAAACGGCTGCTGATCCTCGGCGCGACCGGCTCGATCGGCGTCCAGGCGCTCGACGTCGTCACCCGCGCGGGCGACGAGTTCGAGCTCGTCGGCCTGTCCGCGGAGCGCTCGCACGAGCAGCTCGTCGCGCTCGCCGCCGAGCACGGCGTCGACCGGATCGCACTCGGCGACGCCGACGCCGCCGCGCGCGCCGCCGAGGCGTGGACGGAGGGCGAGGTGCTGGCCGGGCCCGAAGGCCTGGTGCGGCTCGTGGCCGAGTCGGGCGCCGACCTGGTGCTCAACGCGATCGTCGGCTCCGCCGGGCTCGGCCCGACCGTGGTGGCGCTCACCGAGGGCATCGACGTCGCGCTCGCCAACAAGGAGTCGCTCGTCGTCGGCGGCGACCTCGTGATGCCGCTCGCGGAGGCGACCGGCGCGCAGCTCATCCCCGTCGACTCCGAGCATTCCGCGCTGCACCAGCTGATCGCCGGCGAGCCCGCCGGCGCCGTCGACCGGCTCGTGATCACCGCGAGCGGCGGGCCGTTCCGCGGCCGCTCGCGCGAAGACCTCGCGGACGTGTCCGTCGCCGACGCGCTCAACCACCCGACGTGGGCGATGGGCGGCAAGATCACGATCGACTCCGCGACGCTCATGAACAAGGGGCTCGAGGTCATCGAGGCGCACCACCTGTTCGGCACGCCCTATGACCAGATCGACGTCGTCGTTCACCCGCAGTCGATCGTCCACGGCCTCGTGCAGCTCTGCGACGGCGCCTCGCTCGCGCACCTCGGCCACCCCGACATGCGCGTCCCGATCGCCTACGCGCTGCACCACCCCGAGCGCGTCGACGTGCCCGTGCCGCGGCTCGACCTCGCACAGCTGGGCTCGCTGACCTTCGAGGAGCCCGACCTCGACGCGTTCCCGGCGCTCGCGCTCGCGTTCGCGGCCGCGCGCGCCGGCGGCACCGCGCCCTGCGTGCTCAACGCGGCGAACGAGGTCGCGGTCCACGCCTTCCTCGCCGAGCGGCTCGGCTTCATGGGCATCCCCGCCGTCATCGAGGGCACGCTCGAGCGCCTGCCCGCGCGCACGGTGCACTCGTTCGACTCGCTCTACGACGCCGACGCCGAGGCGCGCCGGATCGCGGGCGAGCTCGTGGCCCAGCAGGCGGTGGCGCGGTGAGCTGGCTCCTCGCCTTCGCGGGCTTCGCGGCGCTGATCATCCTCCACGAGCTGGGGCACTTCGCCGCCGCCAAGGCGGTCGGCATGCGCGTCGAGCGCTTCTCGCTGTTCTTCGGCCGCACCCCGCTGCGCTGGCAGCGCGGCGAGACGGAGTACGGCGTCGGCTGGTTGCCGCTCGGCGGCTTCGTGAAGATCACCGGCATGAACCCGCAGGAGGAGATCCCCGAGGAGGTCTCCCACCGCGCCTACTACCGCCAGCCGGTGTGGAAGCGGATCGTCGTGATCCTCGCCGGGCCGCTGGTCAACATCGTGCTCGCGTTCCTGATCCTGCTCTGCCTGTTCTGGTCGAGCGGCGACCCCGACCAGCGCGCAGGCGACGAACCGGATCGCCGAGACGACGCCCAACTCGCCGGCCGACGCCGTGCTGCGCGAGGGCGACCGCATCCTCGCCGTCGACGGCCGCCGCGGCGACCCGACGACGCTGCGCCGCCAGATCGCCTCGCACAAGTGCGCGGGCGCCCAGACCGACGGCTGCCGCGCCGCCGAGCCCGCCGTGCTGCTGATCCAGCGCGGCGGCGAGACCACTACCGTGCGCGCCGAGCCGGTCTACTCGGCGCGCGACAAGCGGCCGCTGCTCGGCTTCCAGTTCGACGTCACGCGACCGCCGATCGGCCCGGTGGCGGCGGCGGGGGTGAGCCTCGACCGGATGTGGCTGTTCACGAGCGGGACGGTCACCACGATCGCCCAGATCTTCAAGACCGAGAAGCGCAAGGAGATCTCCGGCGTGGTCGGCTCCTACGAGGTCACGCGCCAGAGCATCGAGCTCGGGCCGCGCGAGGCGTTCTTCCTGCTCGCGGTGATCTCGCTGTCGCTCGGCATCATCAACCTGTTCCCGTTCCTGCCGCTCGACGGCGGGCACATCTTCTGGGCGCTGGCCGAGAAGGTGCGCGGGCGGCCGATCCCCTTCAGCGTCATGGAGCGGGCGGGATTCGTGGGCTTCGCGCTCGTGATCATGCTGTTCTTCATCGGCTTCACGAACGACATCGGGAGACTGACGGGCGAGGGCTTCGACGTCCGGTAGGGTCGGCCGCATGGCCACCACCGCAGCCCCGGTCTCCCGCCGCGCGCTCGAGGCGCGCTCGATCGCCGAAGCGTTCCGCATCACCGCCGAGGACTTCCCGGACCGCGTCGCGGTGCGCACCAAGGACGACTCGGTCTCGATCACCTGGGGCGAGCTGCGCGAGCGCGTCGACGCGTTCGCCGCCGGGCTCGCCGGCCTCGGGGTCAAGCGCGGCGACACGGTCGCGCTGATGCTCTCCAACCGCCCGGAGTTCCACCTCGCCGACCTCGCGGTGATGAGCCTCGGCGCCGTGCCGTACTCGATCTACCTGACCTCCGCGCCGGAGCAGATCGCCTACGTCGTCGAGGACGCGGGCTCGTCGGTGGCGATCGTCGAGGACGCGTTCATCGACATGCTGCCGCCGCTCGAGACCGTCGTCGTGCTCGGCGAGGCGCGCGAGGGCACCGTGGCGTGGGCGGACGTCGAGGGCGCCGAGAGCGACTTCGACGTCGAGGCCGCGTGGCGCGCGGTCGAGCCCGAGGACCTGCTGACGCTGATCTACACGTCGGGCACGACGGGGCCGCCCAAGGGCGTCCAGCTCGTGCACCGCAACCTGCTGGCCGCGGTCGAGAGCATCGAGTCGATGATCCAGTTCCCCGACGGCGCGAAGGTGATCTCGTGGCTGCCGTCGGCGCACATCGCCGAGCGCGCCGCCCACCACTACCTGCCGATCGTCTACGCGATGACGATCACGTCCTGCGACAACCCGCGCGAGGTCGTCTCCTACCTGCCGCTCGTCAAGCCGACGTGGTTCTTCGCGGTGCCGCGGATCTGGGAGAAGCTCAAGTCGGGCCTCGAGGCGATGGTCGCCGGCCAGCCCGACGAGCAGCGCGAGCCGGCCCAGAAGGCGCTCGCGGCCGCGATCAAGAAGGTCGAGCTCGAGCAGGCGGGCGAGCCCGTGCCCGAGGAGCTGGCCGCCGCCGTCGCCGAGGCCGACGCGAAGATGTTCGCCGGCCTGCGCGCGATGCTGGGGCTCGACGAGGTCGAGGCCGTCAACGTCGGCGCCGCGCCGACCCCGCGCGAGGTGCTCGTGTTCTTCCACGCGATCGGGATCGAGCTCGCGGAGCTGTGGGGGATGTCCGAGACCTGCGGCTCCGGCTGCTGCAACCCGCCCGGGAAGGTCCGCATCGGGACCGTCGGCCCGCCCGCGCCGGGCGTCGAGATCAAGCTCGCGGAGGACGGCGAGGTGCTGATGCGCTCCGCCGTCGTGATGACCGGCTACCGCAACCTCCCCGACAAGACCGCGGAGGCGCTCGACGCCGACGGCTGGCTGCACACCGGCGACATCGGCGAGTTCGACGAGGAGGGCTACCTGCGCATCGTCGACCGCAAGAAGGAGCTGATCATCTCCGCGGCCGGCAAGAACATGTCGCCGGCCAACATCGAGTCGACGCTCAAGGGGGCGTCGCCGCTGATCGGCCAGGCCTGCACGATCGGCGACGGGCGTCCCTACAACACCGCGCTGATCGTGCTCGACGCCGACTTCGCGCCCGCGTGGGCGGCCAAGCAGGGCATCGAGGACGCTTCGCTCGAGGCGCTGGCGGAGGACGAGCGGATGCGCGCGGCGGTGCAGGAGGGCGTCGACGCGGCCAACGCCAGGCTCGCCCGCGTGGAGGGGATCAAGAAGTTCACGATCGTGCGCGGCGACTGGCTGCCGGGCGGCGACGAGATCACCCCGACGATGAAGCTCAAGCGCAAGCCGATCGCGGAGAAGTACACCGAAGTGATCGAAGCGATGTACCGCAATTAGCGGTTCTTGCTTTTCTGACTGACGCCGGGTTAGGGTCGGCCGCATGGCACGGATGCGCACCACCCTCGTCGCGGCTGCGGCGACGATCGCGGCACTCGCCGCCCCCACCACGGCCCTGGCCGAAGAGACCTCCACCTCCTGCGACGGTCTCTCATCTTCTCTGAACAACGCCACCACCGGTGACGTGGTGATCCTCGTCGACGACGAGCCCTGCGTCGGGCACTTCAACCTGCCCGAAGGCGAGTCGATCACCTTCAAGGGCGGGGAGGGCCTCGCGACGCTGAGCGGCGACCTCGGCGACGGGGACCGGACGCAGATCCTGTCCGGCCACGACACTGCCGGGACGATCATCGAGGGCCTGACGTTCATCGACGGCCTCGCGGACCGGGGCGACGGCGGCGCGATCCGCCTCACCGGCGACAGCGCGGTGACGCTCGCGGAACAACACCTTCCTCCGCAACGACGCGGATGCGGACGGCGGCGCGGTCTCCATCGACTCCGAGGACGGGCCCCCGACCGAGAACCAGGACCTGACGCGCGGCGACGCGAGCCCGATCATCCTCAGCGGCAACACGTTCGGCGCGGTCGAGGAGGAGGGCGGTGAGCTCGACACCTCCGACGGCAACGACGCCGACGACGAGGGCGGCGCCGTCTACATCAACGACCCGTTCCGCCCGGTCGTGGTGCACGAGGGCAACGCGTTCTACGAGAGCGAGTCCGACGACGACGGGGGCGGCCTGTACGTCCGCAGCGGGCAGGAGATCGTGCTCCTGGACAACGTCTTCCGGGACAACGAGAGCGGGGCCGACGGCGGCGGCGCCAAGCTGGACGTCTGCTCCACGGCGGAGATCGCCGGCAACGACGTTCATCAACAACGAGGTCGACGACGTCGACGCCGGGCTCGAGGGCGGCGGGCTGGCCGTCGTCGAGGCCGGATGCTTCGACAGCCTCACGCGCGGCGCCGACGGCGTGCGGGTCACGCAGAGCGACAACCTCTTCCAGGGCAACTCGATCAGCGGCGAAGACAGCTCGGGGCGGGGCGGCGGCGAGTACATCGACGGCCTCGCGACCGTGTCGACCAACGACACGTTCGTCGGCAACGAGATCACGACCCAGAATTCCGGCGACGGCGGCGGGCTGGCCTACGAGGGCTTCGGCTCGGCGCCGTTCACGGCGCGCAACCTCGTTGCCGCCGGCAACATCGTCGACCCGGCGCCCGCGGAGGAGGCGGCCCCGCTGCGCGGCGCGCCGATCCCGGAGTCCGTCGGCGGCGGCCTGTGGCTGGCCGGCCGGGATTCCCTGTTCCGGATCGAGGACTCCACGATCGAGGGCAACCTCGCCGCGGTGGGCTCGGGCATCGGCGGTCGCTTCCAGCAGGCAGGGCTCCGCGGGGAGTTCCAGGGCGACAGGCTCGCGCTGGAGAACTCGATCGTGTTCCACAACGAGGGCGCTGCCGACGTCGCCGGGATCCCCTTCGACGGCGAGATCGCGGGCTTCTTCGACCGCGAGGTGCAGTCGTCTGACGTGTGCGTCGACGGCGCGGCGCACGACGGCACCGGCAACATCTGCGCGAACCCCGGCGCTCGTAGGTCCGGTGGGCGACGGCAACGTCGACCAGACGGCGGACGAGCCCGACGCGCGACGCCGGCAACACCTCGCTCGTCGACGGGGACCTCGACGAGGACTACGCCGGCGATGCGCGAGTGCAGGCCCTCGTGGTCGACATGGGCGCCGACGAGTACAAGCCGGCTCCGGTGACGCCCGTGACGCCCGCAGCGCCCCAGCAGCCGGCCGCCCCGGCGGCAGGCGGCGTGGCGGGCGCCAAGGAGCGCTCGTGCGTCTCGCGGCGCGTGTTCCGGATCCGGATCCGCGTGCCGAAGGGTAAGAAGGCGGTATCGGCGGTCGTGCGTGTCAACGGGAAGAAGGTGAAGGTGGTCCGCGGCAAGCGCCTGCGCGCGGCCGTCCGCCTGCGCGGGCTGCCGAAGGGCCGCTTCTCGGTCCGCATCACGGTGCGGCTCGCGAACGGAAAGCGCATCACCGGCGTCCGCCGCTACCACACCTGCATCCCCAGGCTGCCGGGCGACGGGCCGCCGAAGGTGTAGTGAAACGGGGGGCGGGCATTCTCCTCGCGCTCGCGGCGCTGGCCGCGAGCGCGGGACCCGCCCGCGCGGCCGGTGAGCCCGATCTCGTGATCGAGCTGCCCGGCGAGCCCACGAGCGCGCTCGTGGCGCCCGTGTTCGTCGACGCGTTCGAGGAGCCGGGGAAGCTGCTGTACCGCTTCGACGCGGTGATCGCGAACCAGGGCGGGACGCTCGACCTGTTCCGGGGAGCGGACGGCAAGGTGATGCAGGCGGTGTACGACACCGGGCGGCCGGCCGTGGCGCCGATGCCGCACGTGAACCCGACGGGGGACGTGCGCGACCGGTCGGGGTTCGGCGTCGGGTTCGAGTACGCCTACGAGAAGACCCACGAGCACTTCCACATCTCCTCGGCCGCGCGCTACGAGCTGCAGCCGGCCGGCGGGGCGGCGCGGGTCTCCGACAAGGTCGGGTTCTGCATGTTCGACTCCGACTCGCCGGCTCCGGACGCCTACTTCCGCTACGAGGTGCAGGGGCCGGGAAACGAGACGTGGTGTGCGTTCAATGACCCGGACCAGGCGACCGTGCGCATGGGCCTGTCGCCGGGCGGCGCCGATCGCTACAGCGCCCAGCGCGAGATGCAGTGGGTCGACATCTCCGGGCTCGAGCCGGGGCCCGCGACGGTGCGCGGGCAGGCGAACCCGCTGCACTGCGTGCTCGAGACCGACGAGTCGAACAACACGACGAGCGCGGCGCGCGAGATCCCGGGCGTGCGCGCCGCCGCCGTGACGGGCGCGCCCGGCGTGCTGACGCTGTCGGGCACGGTCGTGGCGCCGGGCGTGCCCGCGCGCCGCAGCGGCGACTGCGTGCCGGGGCGCAACTCCAAGTCGTGCTACGTCTGGGCGTCGGCGGCGGGGCCGCTGACGTTCCGCGTCGTGCGCGAGCCGGCGCACGGGGCCGTGGCGCTCGCGCCGGGCGCGGACGGCCTGCACGCGGCGGCGACCTACACGCCGGCCGCGGGCTTCACGGGCGAGGACTCCTTCACCTACACCGCGACCGACGCGCGCGGCCTGACCTCCTCGCCCGCGACGGTGCGGGTGACCGGGGGGCCGCCCAAGGGCGCTCCGCCGCCGGTCGTCAAGCAGGCCGTGCGGCTCTCGCGCGTGCGCGTCGTGCGGCGGCGCGGGCGCTACCGCGTGCAGCTGCGCGTGAACGCGCCGGTGAGGCTGTCGGGGCGGCTCGAGCGGCGGCGGAACGGGCGGCGCGTGGGCCTCCGGCGCCTCAAGGCGCGCCGCGTGCGGGCCGGCGCGGCGCGGATGGCGATCGGGCGCCTGGCGCCTGGGCGCTATCGCCTGCGCCTCTACGCGGACGGGAAGCTCGCCGCCAAGGCGAGGTTCACGGTCCGCCGCTTCTAGACTGGGAGGCCGCATGGCTTCCCAGCGACACGTCAACGTGGGCGGGGTTCAGATCGGCGGGGGCGCCCCGGTCGTCGTCCAGACGATGACGAAGACGGAGACGGCGAACCTCACCGCGACGATGGACCAGATCCACAAGGTCGCCGAGGCGGGCGCGGACATCGTGCGCGTCGCCGTGCCGCGCGACAAGGACATCGAGGCGCTGAAGACGATCGTGGTCGACTCCCCGATCCCGATCATCGCCGACATCCACTTCAACCACACGCTGGCGCTGAAGGCGATCGACGCCGGCGCGCATTGCATCCGCCTCAACCCCGGCAACATCGGCGGGCCCGACAAGGTCGCCGAGGTCGCCGACCGGGCGCGCGCCGCCGGCACGCCGATGCGGATCGGGGTCAACTCCGGCTCGCTGCCGAAGCACCTGCACGCGCTCGAGCGCGAGAACCCGGTCGAGGCGCTCGTGAGCGCCGGCACGGAGTTCGTGGCGCTGATGGAGCGGCTCGACTTCACCGACTTCAAGGTCTCGATCAAGTCGACCAACGTGCCGAACACGATCGCCGCCAACCGGCTGCTGAGCGAGCGCATCCCGTACCCGCTGCACCTCGGCATCACCGAGGCGGGGACGAAGTGGTCGGGCTCGCTGAAGTCCGCGGTCGGCCTGGGCACGCTGCTGGCCGACGGGATCGGCGACACGATCCGCATCTCGCTCTCGACCTTCCACGCCGAGGAGGAGGTCAAGGTCGCCTGGGAGATCCTGAAGGCGCTGAAGCTGCGCGAGCGCGGCCCGGTGCTGATCGCCTGCCCGACCTGCGGCCGCCTGCAGTTCGACATGGACACGGTGGTGGCCGACATCGAGCGCCGCCTCGAGGCGTACGCCGACCCGGTCGAGGTGGCCGTGCTCGGCTGCGCGGTCAACGGGATCGGCGAGGCGTCGCACGCCGACTTCGGCATCACGGGCGCCAAGAACGAGGGCCTGATCTTCTCGCGCGGCAAGGCCTTGAAGAAGGTGCCGCAGGACCAGCTCGTCGACGAGCTGTTCAAGGAGATCGACAAGTACACGACGACCAAGAAGATCGAGGTCGACGCAGAGGCCCAGGCCGCGGGCGCCGAGTGGCTGCAGCGGATCGAGGAGGAGAACGCCGGCGAGCTGACGCCCGAGCGCCTCGCGAAGCTCGAGGCCGAGAAGCAGCGCGCCGACGACGACGCGATGGAAGAGGCGCTGCTCCAGCGCCTCGACGAGTCGGACTCGCCGACGACGGGCCGCCGCTTCACCCGCGCCTAGCGTGGAGGTCTCGCGGGTCGCCCGCGAGGAGCTCGGCGCCGCCTCGGCGGTGCTCGCCCGAGCGTTCACGGATCAGCCGCTGATGAGCTTCCTGCTCGGGCCGGGGCGGGGGAGGGAGCGGGCGCTGATCTTCCGGGCGGAGGCGAGGGATGCCCTGGATGCCGGGTGCGTCGAGGCGGTGCGGGTCGACGGCCGGCTCGGCGCCGTGGCGATCTGGCTGGCTCCTGGCGCCCACCCGGTGCCGTGGCGGCGGATGGCGCGGATGTTCCCGGCATGGGGCGCTGCGGCGTTGCTGCACCCGCGGGCGGTGCCGCGCCTGGTGCGGGCGCCGCCGGCGCTCGACGCGTTGCATCCGGCCGAGCCGCACTGGTTCCTCTCCCTGCTCGGCAGCGACCCGGCGCTGTGGGGGCAGGGCCTGGGCGCGGCGCTCGTCGAGCACGGCCTCCGGCGGGCGGCGGCGGACGGCGTGCCGGTGCACCTCGACACGGACTCCGAGCGCAACGTGGCGTGGTACGAGCGCTTCGGCTTCACCGTGACCGAGCAGGCCCGCGTCATGCCGGGCGCGCCGCCGAGCTGGGGGATGCTGGCGCGACCCGGGGGCTAGCCGTACTTGACCCGGTTGTGAGTGACTGCTTACATACCACCTAAGTTAGTGGTCACTCACAACCTGGAGCCCTGATGCCACGACGCAGTCTCATCACCCTCGCGATCGCCTCGGTCGCCATCTTCATGGTCACGCTCGACAACCTCGTCGTGACGACGGCCCTCCCGAGCATCCGCGCCGATCTCGGCGCCTCGCTCGAGGACCTGGAGTGGACGGTCAACGCCTACACGCTCGCGTTCGCGGTCTTCCTGTTGACCGGGGCGGCGCTGGGCGATCGCTTCGGGCGGCGGCGGATGTTCCTCGTCGGGATCGGGATCTTCACGGCCGCGTCGGCGGCCGCGGCACTGGCGCCCTCGACCGACGCGCTGATCGCCGCACGGGCGATCCAGGGCCTCGGCGGCGCGATCGTCGCCCCCCTGACGCTGACGCTGCTGAGCGAGGCGTTCGCGGCTGAGAAGCGCGGGCTGGCGCTCGGCATCTGGTCGGGCATCGGCGGCCTCGCCGTCGCGAGCGGCCCGCTCGTGGGCGGCGCGATCATCGAGAGCATCTCGTGGCAGTGGATCTTCTGGGTCAACGTCCCCGTCGGCCTCGCCCTGCTGCCGCTGGCGCGCCGCGGGCTCGCCGAGAGCCATGGCCCCGCCGGACGCCTCGACCTGCCGGGCGTCGGCCTCGCCACCGCCGGCCTGCTCGGCATCGTCTACGCCACGGTCGAGGGCAACTCGCTCGGGTGGGGGAGCGCGACGGTCGTCGGCTCCTACCTCGCGGGCGCGGCGCTGCTCGTCGCGTTCGGTCTCTGGGAGGCCCGCAGCCCGGCGCCGATGCTGCCGCTGCGCTTCTTCCGCTCGCGCGCCTTCAGCGCCACCTCCGTCGTGTCGCTGGCGATGTCGTTCGGGATCTTCGGCTCGATCTTCCTGCTCGCCCAGTTCTTCCAGACCGTCTGGGGCTACGGCCCGCTCGAGGCCGGGCTGCGCACGCTGCCGTGGACCGGCATGCCGATGATCGTCGCCCCGATCGCGGGCGCGCTGTCGGACCGCATCGGCTCGCGGCCGCTGATGGCGGCGGGGCTCGCGTTCCAGGCGATCGCGATCGCGTGGCTCGCGCTGGTCACCGAGACCGATGTCGCCTACAGCGCCCTCGTCCCGGCCTTCGTGCTCGGCGGCACCGGCATGGCGCTGGTCTTCTCGCCGGTCGCCAACGCGATCCTCGGCGCCGTCAAGCCGCAGGAGGCCGGCCAGGCGTCGGGCGCGAACAACGCGATCCGCGAGCTCGGCGGCGTCCTCGGCGTCGCGGTCCTGGCGGCGGTGTTCAGCGCGACCGGCGGCTACGAGTCGGGCCAGGCGTTCGTCGACGGCCTCGCCCCGGCGCTGTGGGTCGGCGCGGTGGTGCTGGCGGTCGGCGCGGTCGCGGCGCTGCTCGTGCCGGGCAAGCCGCGCTCGGAGGCCGGCGTCGTCCCGGCGAGCCGGTGCCGGTCCCGGCCTAGAGCGGATGCCGTCGGCCGCCCTCGGCGGCCGTGCCGTTTCCGCGCTAGCTCGCGCTGGAAGTGGTACGCGCCGATCCGCAGCCCGTGCCGGAAGTAGAACCGATGCGCGTCCTGACGGTCCTCGCCGACGCCTGAGTCGAGGTGGAACTGGGTGCAGCCGCTGCGCTGCGCCTCGTCCTCCAGCCACGCGAACAGGCGGTCGGCGAGGCCACGGCCGCGGCTCGACTCGGCGGTGACGAGGTCGTCGACGTAGAGGTGGCGGCCCCACGCGAGGAATTCGTTGACGCGGAAGCCTGCGACGGCGGTCGCCTCCTCGGCGCCCTCCTCGAACGCGCCGATCAGCCGGTAGCCCCCGGCCCGCAGGCGCTCGTCGACGTGCCGGGCGAGCGCCTCGGGGCTCCCGAGGCCCGGGCGCAGCTGCAGCAGCGTGCGCGCCGCGAGGGCGGTCTCTCCGGGGCCGAGCTCGCGGACGGTCACCGACATGCCAGGCACGCATAGTGCACGGTGAAGAACCGTTCCGCCAGCTTGGGCGCCGCGCGCCACACCGCCCGGCGCACGCCGCTCTTGAGCGCCGCGCGCGCCCGCTCCCCGCGCGTCCCGGCGAAGAACGCGTGGTGGGCGTAGGGGAGGGGGTCGGAGAGCTCGGCGGCCACCCGCAGCCCCGCCACGCGGATGAGCGCGTGCACCGCCGCGCGGTCGAAGAACTGGACGTGCCCGATGCGCGCGGCCTCCGCGCGCTTCTCCTCGCGCCGGGCCGAGCGGTTGTCCTCGAGCGGCACCTCGACGAGCACCGCCGGCGCCACCCGCGCGGCCTCGCGCAGCAGCGACATCGGCTCGGGGACGTGCTCGAGCACGTGCGAGAGCACCGCGAGGTCATACGCGCCGTCCTCGGCCGGCACGTCGGCGCCGTCGAACGCCTCGATCCGCCGCGCGCCCGGGATCGCGCGCTCCCGCGCGAGCTCGGCCGCGGGCGGCGAGAGCTCGAAGCCGTCGAGCACCGGCGCGAGCCCGCGCTCCCCGAGCTCGGCCAGCAGCGCGCCGTCGCCGCAGCCGATCTCCACGAGCGTCTGCGGGCGCAGCCCGGCGCGCGCACACAGGACGACCGCGTGGTCGGCCTTCGAGCGCGCGCCGAGCGCGCGCCAGCGGCCCATCTGCTCGGCCTCGTCGCGATCGGAGAGCGAGTAGCCCTCGGTGTAGAAGTCGCGGAACTCGTCGCTCACGGCCGCGACGCGTGCCAGCGGCGCGCGGGGTCGGTGGCGAGGTCGACGACGCCCGACAGCCGGCGTGTCGGCGACGCGCCCGCGGTGGCGCCGGCCTCCTCCCACGAGAAGCGGTACTTCGCGCGCCGCTGGATGGGCAGGCGGCGGGTCCAGTAGCCGCGCGCGTCGGTGCGCACCGACGCGACGCGGCGGAACACGTTCTGCCCCGGGCGGAGCCGCAGCACGGTCACCGTGCGCACGCCGGTCCCCGGCCGGATCTGGCCCCAGAAGCGCGCCACCCGGCCGCGCGGCCCGAGGTCGACCACGAACGGCTCCGTGAACGCCTGCATCGCCGGCTTCGGGCGGTCGTTGACGTAGCGCAGCCCCGCCTGCCAGCCCGAGTACGCCTTGACGCCGCGGCCGCGGGCGATGACCGGCTCGTCGCGCCACTGGTACTGCGTGATGTTGCGGACCCGCGGCAGCCGCCACGCCAGGTACGCCGCCTGCTGGAGGTAGCGGGCGTGGCGCGAGAGCGAGATCCCGACGTCGTGGTCGGGGGGCGACGTCTGGTAGCCGAACTCGGTCAGGTAGACGTCGAAGCGGCCGCGCGGCGCCCCGATGCGGCCCATCCGCGTGAGCCGGTCGAGGACCGAGAACAGCCGCGGGAGGTCGCCGATCTGCGCCTGGTCGCGGTCGGGATTCGGGTCCTCGGGCCCGAACTCGACCCCGTGCGGGTGGTAGCCGAACGCGTCGGCCCGCGCAGGCCGGAAGCCGCGGCACTGCCCGCGCCGCATCCGCTTGTAGCGCCGGTCGACGCACGCCAGCTCGCGCAGGAACGGGAGCGGGGACACGGGCGAGCGCGTCGAGATCGCCCGGTGCCCGCGCGGTGCGAGCTCTCCGAGCAGGACCTGCGCGCCCGGATCGGCGCGCTCGATCGCCGGTCGCGCCGCGCGCACGAGTCCGCGGTAGATGTGCGGCGAGGCCGGGAAGCAGACGCGCCGCGCCACGCACGTCTGCTGCGGCTCGAGCCAGCCCGCGACGTTCGGCTCGTTCCAGATCAGGTAGCGGTCGACCCGGTCGCGGTAGCGCGTCGCGACCGCGCGCGCGAACTGGGCGAACAGCCGCGGCGACGGCTTGTAGCGGGGGTTGCCGCGCGCCGGGGCGAGCGAGGTCCACAGCGGCCCGGGCCCGGTCACGCTCAGCATCACGCGCATCCCGGCGGCCCGCGTGAGGTCGACCGCGCGGTCGAGCGTCTGCCAGTCGTAGCGCGGCGAGCGGTGGTCGGCGAGGTCGAAGCCGCGCGGGCGCCGCCGCGCGTCGCGCCCCGGCGAGACCTCGATCCAGCGCGCGTGGATGCGCACCACGTCGACGCCCGCCGCCGCCATCCCGGCGATCGCGGTCTCGGCGTGCACGGGCTCGGAGAGCAGCAGCCGCTCGTCCTCCATGCCGACCTCGAGGTTCGAGGCGGCGTGGGCGGGCGCGGCCGTCAGGAGCAGCGCGGCGGTCGCGAGAACCGCCCGCCCGATCATCGTGGCGCGACCCGCGCCTCGCGCGAGGTCAGCGAGCCCCAGGCCAGCCGCCACACGCCCGGCCGCGCCGGCACGCGCACGAGGAACTGCCCGTAGCGCGAGCGCACGGTGACGGACCGCACGGTCTGGAACGCGCCGCCGCGCGGCGGGCGGACCTGGATCAGCACGGCCTGGGGCGTGGAGTCGGGCGCGGGCCGGACCTGCCCGTAGACCCGCAGCCGCGAGCCGCGCCCCGACACCCAGATCGGCAGCCGGTATGCCTCGTAGGCCGGCTTCGCCCGCCCGTCGATGAACCGCAGCCCGGACTGGAAGCTCGCGAGCGACGCCTCGTCGATCAGCTTGTACTGCGCCACCGCGCGCACCCGCGGGTCGCGGTAGGCCATCCAGTCCGACTGGTTGATGTAGGCCGGTTGCAGCGTCGCGCGCACGCCGAAGATGCGGTCGGGCGGGTTGGTCTGGAAGCCGAACTCGGTGTAGAAGACCGGCAGCCCGCGCCGGACCCGCCCGCGCCGCGCCGCCTGGTCGAGCACGCGCCGCAGCCGCGAGGGCGACGAGATCGTGATCTCGCCCGCCGCCTGGGGCGGCTCCGCCGGCGGCCGCGAGCCGCCGCGCTGGTAGGGATGGTGCGCGAACCCGCTGACCGCGAGGCGCTTCACACGCCGGCAGGAGTGGCGCCGCCCGTCGGCGCCGCCGAGCCGCCCGCCGCCGGGCGTCAGGCAGAACAGCTTGCGCAGGAACTCGACGGGCGGGATCGGACGCCGCGCCAGCGAGCCGCTCGTGCGGCCGATCGGCGCCGTCTCGCCGAGCAGGATCTGGTCGCGCCCGTGGCCGCTGGCCCGCAGCGCCGGCCACGCCCGCCAGCGCGAGCTGCCGGTAGACGACCGCCGCGGTCGCCACGAGGCGCCCGCCGCGCCGCTCGTACTGCGGCGTCAGCCAGCCCGGCTGGTTGGGCTCGTTGCCCAGCGACCAGCGCGTGACCCGCGGGAGCACGCCGCCGCCCTGGTTCTCGTCCGCATACGAGCCCGAGTAGCGCCGGCCCAATGCGGTCACGAACGCCCGGTAGTCCGACGGCCGCGGCTTGCACGTCGCCTTCTTGCCGCGCTTGCAGCGCGACGCCCACGCCGGCATCGGCGTCGAGGGCGACAGGATCAGGCCCAGCCCGCGGACGCCGGTCCCGCGCACGAGGTCGTCGTACGGGTCCCACAGCGCCGGCGTGTAGGCGCGCGGGTCGGCCGCCTTGAAGCCGCGCGGCTTGCGGCGCGGCGCCAGGCGCGACCACAGCACGAGCGAGCGCACGCTGTCGGCGCCCAGGGAGTCGATGTCGTCGAGCGTCGCGTTCGCGCGCGCGGAGCCCAGCTCCAGCAGCTGGTGCTCGTCCTCGAAGATCGATTCCTGGCTGCGCGAGGCCGCCGCGGGAGCCGCGGCGGCCAGGCAGACCGCAACCGTGATCAGCGCGAGCCGGAGCAGCGCGCTAGGCCACCGCGTCGTAGCGCTCGGAGACCTTGTCCCAGTCGATCGTGTTGAACCACGCCTCGATGTAGTCCGGGCGCTTGTTCTGGTACTTGAGGTAGTAGGCGTGCTCCCACACGTCGACGCCCACGAGCGGCGTCTTGCCGTCCGAGAGCGGCGTGTCCTGGTTCGGCGTGCCGACGATCGCCAGCCCGGAGCCGTCGTGCACGAGCCACGCCCAGCCGGAGCCGAACTGGCCGACGCCGGTCTCCTTGAGCTTGGTCTTGAAGTCGTCGAAGGAGCCGAACGCCGAGTTGATGGCGTCGCCGAGCGAGCCGGAGGGCTCGCCGCCGCCGTCGGGGCTCATCGACTCCCAGAAGAGCGCGTGGTTGTAGTGGCCGCCGCCGTTGTTGCGGACCGGGCCCTGCTTGTCGGAAGGCAGCGAGTCGAGGTTCTGCAGGACCTCCTCGATCGGCTTGCCGTCCCACTCCGTGCCTTCGAGGGCGGCGTTCGCCTTGTCCACGTAAGCCTGGTGGTGCTTGTCATGGTGGACCTTCATCGTCGCCTCGTCGATATGCGGCTCGAGAGCGTCGTAGTCGTATGGCAGCGCTGGGACCTCGTAGGCCATTGGGAGCTCCTCCTTCGCATTCAGGACGGGCCTGCAAGATAGCTTTCCCGGGACAGTGACCCGCCTCTCCCGCTACTTGCTCCCCACCGAGAAGCAGGCCCCGGCCGACGCCGAGGCCCTCTCCCACAAGCTGATGGTCCGCGCCGGGCTCGTGCGCCAGCTCGGCACCGGCCTGTGGACGTTCCTGCCCGCCGGCTGGCGGGCGCACGCGAAGGTCGTCCAGATCGTCCGCGAGGAGATGGACGCGATCGACTGCCAGGAGATGTTGATGCCGGTGCTCAACCCGGCTGATCTGTGGCAGCGCTCGGGGCGTTATTCCATCGATGAGGTGTTCAAGCTCAAGGACCGCAGGGGCGCGGACATGGTGCTGGCGCTCACCCACGAGGAGGTCATCACCTTCCACATCTCCTCGATCGTGCGCTCCTACCGCCAGCTGCCGTTCTCGGCCTACCACTTCCAGACCAAGGGGCGGGACGAGGCGCGGCCGCGCGCCGGGATCCTGCGCACGCGCGAGTTCATCATGAAGGACGCCTATACGTTCGACCGCGACCGGGCGGGCCTCGACGAGCACTACGAGCGCTTCCGCGGGGCGTACGACCGCGTCTTCGACCGGGTCGGGCTCGAGTGGTACCGGGTCGAGTCGGACGTCGGGATGATGGGCGGCTTCGGCGCCCACGAGTACATGGCGCCGTGCCCGGCGGGCGAGAACGACGTCGCGCTCGCCTCCGGCTACGCGGCCAACGTGGAGGTCGCGAGCGCCGACCCGGCGCCGGTCGAGCTGCCCGCGCCGCGCGACGCGCCCGAGGAGGTCCCGACACCGGGCCTGACCACGATCGCCGAGGTCGCCGGCTCGCTGCACCTGCCCGAGGGCGCGCTGCTGAAGTCCTACCCCGTGATGGTCGAGGACCGCGGGCTCGTGCTCGTGGTGCTGCGCGGCGACCACCAGGTCAACGACGTCAAGCTCGCGAACGCGCTGGGCGCGCCGTTCCGCGCCGCCCGCGAGGACGAGTTCACGCAGCGCGTCGGGCCCGCCGGGTCGATGGGCCCGGTCGGCGCCGACGTGCCCGTGCTGCTCGACGACGCGGTCGCTCCCGGTCCGTACGTGGCCGGCGCCAACCGCGACGGCTTCCACCTCCAGGGCGTCGAGCCCGGCCGCGACTTCCCGTTCAAGCGCGCCGACGTGCGCAAGGTGGTCGAGGGCGACACCGTCGGCGGGCACCCGATCCGCATCGAGCCGGCGATCGAGGTCGGCAACATCTTCAAGCTCGGCACGCGCTTCTCCGAGCCGCTGGGCGGCACCTACCTCGACGAGAACGGCGCCGAGCAGCTGATCTGGATGGGCTCCTACGGCATCGGCCCGGCGCGCATCTGCGCCGCCGCGGTCGAGCAGTTCGCCGACGAGCAGGGGATCTCGTGGCCGCGCGCGATCGCGCCGTTCGACGTCCACCTGGTCGCCCTCGGCAAGCAGGGCACGGAGGAGCGCGCGCTGGCCGAGACGCTCTACGCGGAGCTGGGCGAGGCCGGCCTCGACGTGCTCTACGACGACCGCGACGACGTCGGCACGGGCGGCAAGTTCGCCGACGCGGAGCTGCTCGGGTGCCCGCTGCGCCTGACCGCGGGCAAGCGCTCCCTCGCCTCCGGCGAGCTCGAGGCCCAGGTGCGCCGCGGCCAGGAGTCGCGCGCGCTGCCGCTGGAGGGCGCCGCGGCCGCGGCGGCGGAGCTGTGGCGGACCCTGGCGTGAACCAGAGCGGCGCGGATCGCGCCCGCGAGCAGATGCAGGACGCCGCCGAGAAGGCGCGGCTGACGTTCCGGCGCCTGTCCGGGCTCGACCGCTCGGGCCCGCCACCGCCCGAGACGCTCGCGGGCCAGCCGTGGCGGGTGTGGACGATCCCGAACGCGATCGGCTTCTTCCGGCTCGCGCTGCTCCCGGTGTTCCTGGTGCTCGCGCTGACCTCCGAGGACGGCACCGACCTCGTGCCGCTGATCATCTTCGCGGTGATCGGGTGGACGGACTACCTCGACGGCATCGCCGCGCGGCTGACCGGCCAGTACTCGCGCTTCGGCGCGCTGCTGGACCCGCTCGTCGACCGCCTGCTGGTGATCTCCGGCGTGATCGTGTGCTGGAAGTTCGACCTGCTGCCGCGCTGGGCGCTCGCGGTGCTCGTGGCGCGGGAGCTGTTCGTCATGGGGCTCGTCCGCTGGGGCCTGAATCGCGGCTTGGACGTCAAGGTCAACTGGTGGGGCCGCGCCGGCGTGTGGCCGGTCATGACCGCGCTCTTCCTGGCCATGGCGGGTGTCGGCTGGGTCGCCGACGCGTGCCTCTACCTCGGTCTCGTGCTCGTGCTGGGGGCGACCGTCCTGTACCTCCGGGAGGCGATCCGGCTGAGCCGCGAACAGGGACCCTCAAGCTCAGCTTGAACCGCTAGAGTGAGGCGCGTGGTAGCCGAAGCGAGGAGAGGAACGCTCTGATGATGGACACCTTCCCCGATCTGGGGTCGCTCTCGGACCAGGAACTGAAGGACCTGATCCAGCAGCTCACGGACGAGGAGCAGGAGGTGTCCTACCGGCGCCGCATCCTGCATGGAAAGATCGACATCCTGCGGGCCGAGCTGGTGAACCGCCTGCGCAAGAAGCACGAAGGCGGCGAGGAGGTCATCTCGGGCGCCGACGTTCAGCGCCTGACGGACATCCTGGCCGGACGGGCTGCCAGCGACGACGACGTCTAAGCGGCCCCGCGGGGGGAGGCCGAGGCGTGGCACGACATTGCCCTGAGTGCGGCTTCGTCGTCGCGGAAGGGGCGAACTACTGCCCGAAGTGCGGGGCGTTCCAGGGGGCCACCGAGCCCCAGCAGGAGGACGTCACGACGGCGACGTACGTCATCGACGACCAGACGGGCGAGCTCAAGCCCGTCGACGTCGGCGACGTCGCCGCGCAGAGCGGCGCGCTGGTCGTCCGCTCGGGCGGCGGGCGCGTCGGCCAGTCGTTCCCGATGTCGGGCGAGAAGATGACGATCGGACGCTCGCCGGAGACCGACGTCTTCCTCGACGACGTGACGGTCTCGCGCGAGCACGCCACGCTCGTCCGTCGCGGCGGCGACTGGTACCTCGACGACTCCGGCTCGCTCAACGGCACCTACGTCAACCGCCAGCGGGTCGATTCGCACCGCCTCGAGGACGGCGACGAGCTGCAGATCGGCAAGTTCAAGCTCACGTTCTTCGCGCGATGAGCGAGCAGGAGATCACCATGACCGATGCGGTCTCGGCCGACGGCGCGGAAGCCCAGCCGGAGCCCGTCCAGCGCCAGAAGTCCCTCACCATCGGAGCCGTCTGCAAGGCGCTCTCGCAGGAGTTCCCGGACATCTCGATCTCGAAGATCCGCTACCTCGAGGACCAGAAGCTGCTGACGCCGCGCCGCACGCCCGGCGGCTACCGGCTCTACTCGCAGTCCGACGTCTCGCGCCTGCGCACGATCCTGCGGCTGCAGCGCGACGAGTTCCTGCCGCTGCGGGTGATCCGCCAGGAGCTCGCGGCCGGGCGCTCGGAGGGCGAGCAGCCGGTCGCCTCGCCGCAGGCGGGGTCGGACGCGCGGCCGGGCGCGGCGCTGCGCCGCCTGACGTTCTCCCTGCGCGACAAGGGCGCGCTCTATTCGCTCGAGGACGTGGTCGAGGAGACGGGCGCGGAGCGGCGGCTCGTCGCCGAGCTCGAGGACTACGGGATCGTGGCCGGCGAGCTGCGCGGCAACGTGCGCTACTACGACGAGACCGAGCGCGAGATCATCCGCGCCGTGACGGAGCTGTCGCGCTACGGCGTCGCGGGCCGCAACCTGCGCGTGTTCAAGACCTCGGCCGAGCGCGAGTCCGGCCTGTTGCAGCAGATCCTCGCCCCGTCGCTGCGCTCGCGCAATCCCGAGCGGCGCAAGGAGGCCGTCGAGGCGCTCGAGAACCTCGCGGCGGTCGCGTCGCACCTCAAGCACCTGCTGCTCGTGCGCGACCTGCGCCGCATCGCCAAGTGACCGCGCCCGACCTGCGGGCGCTGATCCGCGACATCCCGGACTTCCCGAGCGCGGGGATCCTGTTCAAGGACATCACGCCGCTGCTGCTCGACCACGTCGCGGTGCGGCAGGCCGTCGGCCAGCTCGCGGAGTGGGCGCAGCCGCGCGACGTCGACTTCGTGGTCGCCGCCGAGGCGCGCGGCTTCATCCTCGGCGCGCCGCTCGCGCTGGCGCTCGACGCCGGCTTCGTACCCGCCCGCAAGCCCGGCAAGCTGCCGTCGGAGACGGTCTCGGCGGAGTACATCCTCGAGTACGGCGTCGACGCGCTGGAGATGCACGCGGACGCGCTCGCCCACGGCGCGCGGGTGCTGATCCACGACGACCTGCTGGCGACGGGCGGGACGGCGAAGGCGCTCGCCGAGCTCGTCGAGGAGCTGGGCGCGAGCGTGGTCGGCTTCGCGTTCCTGGTCGAGCTGGAGTTCCTCGAGGGCCGGCGGCGGCTCGACGGCTACGACGTCCACGCGCTGATCTCCTACGACGAGTAGATGGTCGTCCGCCGCTCGCGCACGGTCGCCGCGCCGGTCGACGACGTCTGGCAGATCGTCCGCGACCCCTACCACCTGCCGCGCTGGTGGCCGCGCGTGCAGCGGGTCGAGGGCGTGAACTCGGGCGGCTGGACGTCGGTGCTCGTGACCGAGGGCGGGCGCTCGGTGCGCGCCGACTACCGGGTCGAGCTGTCGAAGGGCGGCGAGCGGCGGCGCTGGGCGCAGGAGCTCGCGGGGACGCCGTTCGAGAAGCTGTTCAGCGAGGTCGTGTGCGAGGTCGCGCTCGCGCCGGCCGACGCCGGGACCGACGTGGGGATCGAGATGCGCCAGAAGCCGCGCGGCTGGGCGCGCTTCGGCGGGCTGATGCTGCGCAAGGCCGCGCGGCGCAACTGCGACGAGGCGCTCGCCGGGCTGGCGGGGCTGGTGGAGCGCTGATGGCGCGCCGCGAGCAGGTGTTCTGGGGCTGGGGCGAGCCGGGCGCGGGGCCGTCGCTGCCCGACCATGCCGCGGGCTTCCTTCGCTCCGCGCTGGGCGTCGAGGGCGCGGTGGTCTCGCGGCCGGTGGCGCTGTCGGAGGTGCGGCTGAGCGAGCCGGCGCTGCCCGCGGCGGCGCGCGAGCGGCTCGCGGGGATCGTGGGGGAGGAGCACGTGCGCGACGACGCCGCGGCGCGGGTCGGGCGCTGCCGCGGCAAGTCCTACCTCGACCTGCTGCGCCAGCGCGCGGGCGAGTGCGAGGACGCGCCCGACGCCGTGGTGGAGCCGGCGAGCGCGGAGCAGGTCCAGGCCGTGCTGTACGCGTGCAGCGAGGAGGGCGTGGCGGTCGTGCCGTTCGGGGGCGGGACGAGCGTGGTCGGCGGGCTCGAGCCGCTGCGCGGGCGCTTCGACGCGCTGGTGTCGCTCGACCTCGGGCGGCTGGAGGGCCTCGAGTCGGTCGACGAGCGCTCCTCGCTGGCGTGGGTCCGGGGCGGGACGCGGCTGCCCGAGGCCGACCAGGCGCTCGGCCGGCACGGCTTCATGCTCGGCCACACGCCGCAGAGCTACGAGTGGGCGACGGTCGGGGGCTGCGTCGCGACGCGCTCGGCCGGGCAGTCCTCGACCGGGCACGGGCGGATCGAGGAGAACGTGATCGCGCTCCGCTGCGCCACCCCGGCGGGCGAGCTTGCGACGCTCGCGGTGCCGTCGACGGCGGCGGGGCCGTCGCTGCGCGAGCTGGTGATCGGCTCGGAGGGCGTGCTGGGGGCGATCACGAGCGTCGGGCTGCGCGTGTTCCCGGTGCCGGCGGCGCGGCGGCTCGAGGGCTGGGCGTTCCGCGGCTTCGAGGAGGGCCTCGAGGCGCTGCGGGCGCTCGCGCAGGACGAGCTGGCGCCGGACGTGGCGCGGCTCTCCGACGAGGCGGAGACGCGGATGTCGCTGGCGCTGGCCGGCAACAGCGCCAAGGGGCGCGCGATGGGCATGGCGCTGAAGGGGCGCAGCGTGCTCGTGTGCGGCTGGGAGGGGAGCGAGGAGTCGGTCGCGGTGCGCCGCAAGCTCGTGGCGCGCGCCCTGCGGGCCGGGCGCGCGTGGCCGCTCGGCCAGGCCCCCGGCGAGGCCTGGGCCGCCACGCGCTACACGGGGCCGCACCTGCGCGACGACCTGCTCGACCGCGGCGTGATGGTCGAGACGCTCGAGACCGCCACCACGTGGTCGAACCTCGCGACGCTGCGCGCCGGCGTGACGAGCGCGCTCGAGGGCGCGCTGGCGGCGCCGCTCGTGCTCTGCCACGCCTCGCACGTCTACGCCACGGGCGCCTCGCTCTACTTCACCGCGTTCGCCGCCCAGGACCGGGCGGACCCGGCGGGCCAGTGGCGGCGCGCCAAGGCGGCGGCGATGGACGCGATCGTCGCGGCGGGCGGCACGATCTCCCACCACCACGCGGTCGGCGCCGACCATGCGCCGTGGCTGGAGGCGGAGACGGGGCGGCTCGGCCACGACGTCCTGCGCATGCTCAAGGAGCGCTGCGACCCCGCCGGGATCATGAACCCGGGGAAGCTGCTCTAGGGCTTCTTCGCGTAGTTGTTCGTCGACTCGACGTGCCCGCTGCCGGCGAGCATGTCGGCGAACTTCTGCGGGTTGCTCTTGGCGTCGATCTGGCCGAGCACCTTCACGAGCGACTGGGCGGTGGCGTCGGTGCACACCTGGCCGGAGAAGAAGTAGACGCCGCGGCCGATCGACTTGTTGAGCCCGTCCTGGATCGCCAGCGCGTCCTCGGGCGGCACCTTCAAGACCTGACCGATGGCGTCGCGATGCGTGTTGCGGCCCATGTACTCGGCCTTGCTGCCCTCCATCACCCAGCCCCGCTCGTCGAAGCTGTAGACGAGGTCGGCGACGATGACCGCGGTGTGGCCCTTGGCGCCCTTGCCGAACCACCACTCGCCGGCGGCGTCCAGCGGGGCGACGCCGCTGCGGAACGTGATGACCTCGACGCCGATCGGCACCGCGCCGCGCGAGCGGGTGATCGCGCTCATCGCCCGGTAGAGCTGGGTCTTCTCCGCCTCGCTGGTGGTCACGCCCTGCATCGCGCTGACGATGCGGAACATCAGCTTGGCGCCGCCGGGGTCGGCGGCGATCGCCTTCAGCTTCTCGTCGCTGGCGTTCTTGCACAGCGCGACGGCGAGGTCGTTGTCCTGGTGGCCCTGGACGAGCTGGGCGATCGTCTCGATCGCGAGCTCCCAGTCGGCGGGGAGGCGGCCGAGCAGCTCGGTCGCGAGCCCGTCCTCGCTCAGCCAGGCGGGGATGCCGAGGAAGTTGTGCTTGCGGATGAGCCCGGCGGCCTCGTTGCGGCGCTGCCACTGCTTGCTCGCGGCCTCGCGCTGCTCGGCGGTCGGCTCGCGCTGGAGCATCGCCACGACGGCGGCGTTGCCGGCGCGGCGCTGCAGGGCGGTGACGCCGGCGGGCGTCAGCGCGAGGGCGGGCTCGGCGGCGCTGCGCGCGGGCGTATCTGGCTGCGGGGCGACAGCCTCTTGGGGGACGTGCTCCACGGGGCGACGCTACACGCCGGTCAGGAACTCGGCAACGTCCCGCGCAGCACGATCGGGCCGGGCGACTTCGCGTTGCCGGTCTTCTCGCGCGAGACGACGACCTGCTTGTAGCGGGCGAGCCAGCGCGGGAACTTGTCGAGGTCCTCGGTGCGCGGGCCGGTGGTGCCGAGCTGCCCGTTCTCGCCCACGGGCTGGGCGAAGCCGAGGCGCTGAGAGCCGCCGCCGGGGGTGGTGAACCAGACGGCGTAGGCCTCGTTGCGGGCGTTCCGCGGCACGCCGGTGCCCTCGAGCGTGAACGCGATCTGGCCCTGAGAGGCGTAGAGCGTCATCACGCCCTGGCCCTTCGAGCCGTTGACGCCCTTCAGCGCGATCTCGCCCACCGGCTGCGGTGTCGCGCTCGCCGACGGCGTCGCGGTGGCCGCGGCGGAGCTCGGATCGTCGTCGCCGTCGTCGCCGCCGAAGACGAACAGGGCGAGCACGACCGCCACGACTGCGAGCACGAGGCCGCCGATCAGGATCGCGCCGCCGAGGCGGGAGGACGACGCGCCGTCGGGCTTGGCGGCAGCGGGTTGCTTGCGCGACTCGCGCAGCGGCCGCGGGCGGGGCGCGGGGGAGGGGGCAGCGTCGTCGTCCGCCGCCGGCGGGGCTTCCTCTGCTTCGGCGGGCGCCGCCTCCGCCGCGGGCTTCGCCGGCGCCGGCAGGTCCGGGAGCGCGCCGCCGAGCTCCTCCAGCCCCGCGCGCACGGTCTCGGCCCATTCGCGGGCGGCGGCGTTGCCCCGCAGCATCCGGCGCGTGGCCTGGCGCGGCTTGCCGTTCTGCTGCCCGAGCAGGAAGTCGGAGATCTGGGCGACCTTGTCGGCCGGCAGCTCGGTGTCCGGCGCCAGCGCGGTGAGGCCGGCGTGGGCGCGCGCCCGCACCGCGTCCTCGGAGATCTTGAGGAGCTCCGCGATCTGCTCGTAGGAGCGCCCCCGTTGGAGCACGAGCTGGACCACGGCGCGCTGGTCCGGTGCGAGGGCGTCGAGCGGCATCGAGGGCATGTGAGGGTAGTGTGCCGCTCTTGTCTAAGACGCAGTTCCCCCTGCAGATCACGGGCTTCGACGCGCTCTACGGCCTCGAGATCCTGTCGCTCGGCGACGAGGAGGCGACCGCGCGGGTCAAGGTCCGCGACGACATCCTGCAGCCCGCGGGGCTCGTCCACGGCGGCGTGTTCGCCTCCATAGCCGAGAGCCTGACCTCGTTCGCCACCTGGCAGGCGGTCAGCCGCGAGGGCAGGTCGGCGCAGGGCCTCTCCAATCAGACGAGCTTCCTGCGGCCGATCGTCGGCGGCACGATCCACGCCACCGCGCGCCGTCGCCACAAGGGCCGCACGACGTGGGTCTGGGAGGTCGACATCACCGACGACGAGGGCCGCGTGTGCGCGCTGGTCCGCATGACGGTCGCGGTTCGAGAGGCGCCCGCCGGGTAACACCGCCCCAAGCGAACGAGGGAGGCTCAGCAATGGCCCAGCAGACGAAGGCGGAGCGGCAGGCTTCGGGGCAGAAGGCGGCCGCGACGCGCCAGCAGAACGCGGCGCAGGACAGCGCCAGCGAGGCGAAGAAGGCCGCGGGCGAGGCCGTCGAGGCGCTCGTGACCGCCGCCAAGGCAGGCGGGAAGGCGGCCGTCCAGGCCGGCAAGTCCGTCAGCAACCGCGCGAAGGCGCGCAAGAGCTAGCCACAGGGCTTCGACGGGCGCTCGCCCAGCCACGCCTCGGCGAACGCCCGCAGCTGCGGGTCCTCGGGCGAGCTCGCCTCGAGTTGGCGGCCCCAGGCCAGCGCCTCCACGCCCTCGCCGCCGCCCGCGAGGATCACCGACTCGCCGGCGAGGGCGAGCTCGGCGTCGTACGGTCCGCTGAGCTCCTCCTGGAGCTCGCGCAGGGCGGCCGGCGGCCGGGTGCCGGGGTAGCGCAGCACGACGTTCCCCGCCGCCAGAGCTCCCGCGATCTGGTGCTCGCTCAGCGGCCGCGCGTCGCGCGCGATGCCCTCGCGGCGCTCGGGGCAGCGAGGCTCGACCCGCTCGCCCGGCCCGCCGCCACTGCCGCCGACCTCGGCGTCGTCGCGCGACTGCAGCAGCACGACCGCCCCGACCACGGCCGCGAGCGCGACCGCGAGGATCGCCAGGCCGCCGAGCAGCCGCCTCACGTGCGGGCGACCCGCGAGCGGCGCGGCTTGCGCGCGACCCCCGCGGCGGCGGCGAGCTCCGCGATCGCGTCGCGCAGCGCCGTGGCGAGGTCGTCGAGGTCGGGGAGCGCGTCGTAGTCGCCGAGCAGGCCGAAGTTGAGCGTCCCGTCGTAGGACATGATCGCGATCCCCAGCGCCGTGTTGCGCACCAGCGGGACCTGCGGGTAGATGCGCAGCAGCTTGCGCCCGAGCATGTAGAGCGGGAACTGCGGGCCGGGCACGTTCGTCACCACGACGTTGAACGCGCGCTGCTGGGACTGCACGCGCGAGGCCTGGGAGAGCACGGTGGGCGGGGCGAAGCCGGCGAGCTGGGTCAGGAGCTCGGCGCCGACGGCCTGGCCGGACTCCTTGAGCCCCTGCATCGCCTCGTGGACGACCCGGAAGCGCTCCACCGGGTCGTCGACGTAGACCGGCAGCGGCGCGAACATCGACGTCACGCGGTTGCCGAGCGCGCCCTTCTCGGCCTCGGCGCGCACCGACACCGGCACCATCGCCTTCAGCTCGACGCCGTCGACCTCGTGGCCGTTGGCCTCCATGTGGGCGCGCAGCGCGCCCGTCACGACGGTCAGCACCACGTCGTTGACCGTGCCGCCCAGCGCCGTCTTGATCGACTTGAACAGGGCGAGGTCGCCGTCCGCCCACGCGAAGCGGCGGTGCGGGCCGATCGGGACGTTGTAGGGGCTCGGCGGCGCGCCCTGCAGGCCGGCGCGCAGCACCGCGCCGAGGCCCACCGCGGCCCGCCCGAGCCGGCCGGCGGCCTTGTCGGGGTGCGCGAGCACGTCGGCCACGAGGCGGGCGGCGTCGAGCGGGGCGCTCGCGCGCTCGGCCATCGCGTCGGCGACGAGCGTGGCGGCGCTCGGCTCCGGCCGCGGGTACCAGGCTGGAGGCGGCTCCGGCGGCGGGTCCGGGTCGGCCGAGAGGTCGAAGAGCACCGTCGCGATGTCCACGCCCGAGACGCCGTCGACGAGGCAGTGGTGCGTCTTCGTGATCATCGCGAAGCGCCCGCCCTCGACGTGCTGCACGAGCCAGATCTCCCACAGCGGCTTGTGACGGTCGAGCCGCTGCGCGAGCACGCGCCCGGCGAGGTTGCGCAGCTGCTCGAGGCTCGCGGGCTCGGGCAGCGCGGTGTGGCGCACGTGGTAGCCGGGGTTGAAGTGCGGGTCGTCGATCCACACCGGCCGCGCCTGCACGCCGGCCGGGAACGCGAGCTTCTGGCGGTAGCGGGGCACGAGGTGGAGCCGGGTGCCGAGCTGGGCGACGAAGTCGACGTAGTCCGGCGCCTCGCCCTCGAAAAGCAGGCACGAGCCGACGTGCATGTGGGCGCCCGCGTCCTCGAGCGCGAGGAACGAGGCGTCGAGTCCGGTGAGCCGTTCGGGGTTGGCCATCGCGACGCCGGATTGTCTCCTATCCGACCCTTCAACAGCATTGGGCTTCAACCTTCAACAAGTTGTGTATAGTTGATGGCATGAACCTCAGCGATCCACAGACCTTCCGGCAGGTGTTCGAGACGCACGAGCGCGGCGTGCACCACGCCGCGATGCGGATCCTCAGCGACCCCGCACAGGCGCAGGACGTCGTGCAGGACGTGTTCCTGCGCATCTGGCGCCGCCCCGCGGGATTCGACGCCTCGCGCGGCGAGCTCGGCTCCTACCTGCGGCTGATGGCGCGCTCGCGCGCGCTCGACCTGTGGCGCGAGGGCCAGGCCGCCGGCCGGGCCACCGATCGCCTCAAGGTCGTGGCGGGCTCCGACGCGCCGCGCGTCGAGGAGCTGCCCGACGCCGCCGCGGAGCGCGCGGCCACGCGCGAGGACGTGAAGGAGGCCCTGCGCACGCTGCCCGAGCCGCAGCGCGAGGCGCTCGTCCTCGCCCACTGGGCCGGGCTCACGGCGGCGGAGATCGCCGAGCGCGAGCAGGTCCCGCTGGGCACCGCGAAGAGCCGGATCCGACTCGGGCTCGCTCGACTGCGCCAGGAATGTCCTGCATTCGCGCATGAAGCTGCGTGAGGCGGGTCCGCTAGAATCGAACAACCGTTCGACCGCCGAGCCGGCGGGGCACGATGCCCTGCTGGGTGGATGACCGAGTGAGCCGCAGCCGGAGAGCTGCGAGCCGTCACCCACAGGCGCCTGGTCGGACGTAGCAATACAACCGAAGGAGGACCTCGCTTTGAGGCCCAAGCTCGATTGGCGTGCTGCCATGTCCGGCGGCGCGCTCTGTCTCGCATATGCCTGCGCGACGGCCTTGCCCGGCCCCGCGGCAGCACAAGAAACCCAGGGCACCACACCCACCGCCACGGCCTCGAAGGTCGCCGTGTCCGAGCGCCGCATGAACGTGCGGGCCGGCCGGCGTGCCCTCGTGCGCGGTGTCATCCAGCCCGCGGGCTCGACGGTCGCGCTGCAGATCCGCCGCGGCGACCGCTGGGCGACGCTCGACCGGGATCGCACCGACGCGCGCGGCGCTTACGTGCTGCGCGATCGTCAGCGCCGCCCGCTGAGCGCCCGCGCCCGCGTGAAGGTCGTGCGCGGCCCCGTCGGCTCTCGCCGCGTCGGGAGGCTGAACGTGTTCCGCTCGGCCTACGCGTCGTGGTACGGGCCTGGCCTGTACGGCAACTCGCTGAGCTGCGGCGGACGGCTCGACCCGGGTGATCTCGGCGTCGCGCACAAGTCGCTGCCGTGCGGTACGAAGGTGACCCTGCGTCACCGCGGCCGCATCGCCCGCGTGCGCGTGATCGACCGTGGCCCCTATGTCGGCGGCCGCGAGTACGACCTCACCGAGGCGACCGCCCGGCGCCTGAAGTTCGAGGGCCACGGCGCGGTTCAGAGCACGAAGTAGCGACCGAGCCTCGGCGTAGCCTGCCTCGCATGCAGCGGTGCGTGGCGCATCTCGATATGGACGCGTTCTACGTGTCCGTGGAGCTGATGCGCCGCCCCGAGCTGCGGGGCAGGCCCGTCGTGGTCGCGGGCTCCGGCCCGCGCGCGGTGGTCACCACCGCCTCCTACGAGGCGCGCCGTTACGGCGTGTTCTCCGCCATCCCCGCCGCCCGCGCGCGGCGCCTGTGCCCGGAGGCGACGTTCATCACGCCCGACTTCGAGGCCTACCGCGCGATGTCCGCGCGCGTCATGGAGCGCGTGCGCGCCCACGTCGAGACCGTCGAGGTGATCGGCCTCGACGAGGCCTACCTCGAGCTCACCGGGCTCCACTCGCCGCACGCCGCGATGCGCCGCCTGGTGTCGGAGATCAGGGCCGACACCGGCCTGCACGGCTCCGTCGGGATCGGGCCGAACCGGCTCGTCGCCAAGGTCGCGTCCGACGCCGAGAAGCCGCAGGGCTTCGTCGTGCTGACGCGCGAGCAGGCGTGCGCGCGCTTCGCCGGCGATCCCCCGCGGCTGCTCCCCGGGATCGGCGCCAAGACCGCCGAGCGCCTGGAGGAGCTGGGAATCGCCACGATCGGGCGGCTCGCGGCGACGCCGCCCGAGACGCTGGCCGAGCGCTTCGGCGGCCGCCTCGGGCCGTACCTCGTGGCGCGCGCGAACTTCGAGGACGAGACGCCGGTCTCGAGCGAGCGGATCGCGGTCTCGGAGTCGCGCGAGACGACGTTCAACGAGGACATCGCGGGCCGCGACGAGCAGACCGCGGTGCTGCGGCAGCTGTCGGCGCGGCTGTGCGAGGGCCTGGCCAAGAACGAGCGGCGCGGGCGCACGATCGCCATCAAGGTGCGGCTCGACGACTTCACGACCGTGACCCGCGCGCGCACGCTGCCCGTGGCCACCAACGCCCCGGCGGTGGTGGCCGACGTCGCCTGCGCGTTGCTCGACGAGTACGCGCCGCCGCGCCCGGTGCGGCTGCTCGGCGTGCGCGTGGCGGCGTTCGAGGAGGAGGCCGCGGTCGACGCGTCGCAGATGACGCTGGCGCTGGAGGCCTAGGACCAATTGCCCCTGGTGGCGCGGCGCCCGCGGGTGCACGATGGTGGCATGACCACCGACACGCGCACCGCCAGCCAGATCATCACCGACGAGGTCACCTCGTGGCCGGGCGTCGAGGCCGGCATCGGCAGCCGCGGCGAGTTCGGCTTCACGGTCGGTCGCAAGCAGATCGGCCACTTGCACGGCGACTACACGATGCACTGCGGCTTCCCCAAGGCCGTGTGGCAGGAGCTCTACGACGCCGGGCGCATCGACTACCACCCGGTATTCCCGGACAAGAAGGGCTGGGCCTCCCGCCGGATCGAGAACGAGGACGACGTCCGCGACGTGATCGCGCTGCTGCGCCTCAACTACGAGCGCGCCGTCGCCTAGCCGCGTAGGCGCTGCCCACCCCGACGAGCGCGACCGCGCCGAAGGCCAGCAGCAGCGGCGTCCCGGCGCCGTCGAGCGCGCCGTCGGTGAGGACGGCGTGGCCGAAGCCGAGGAAGATCACCAGCGCGGCGAGGAAGCCGTGCAGGATCCGCCACGTCGCTCCCGCCATCGGCAGCCGCGCGCGCAGCAGGCCGAGCGCCACGACCGCGATCAGCGCGGCGGTCGCCAGCGCCGCCATGCGCCCGCGCGTCGGCCCGTCGAGCGAGAGCGCGAACCGCGTGTCCTCGGGGCTCTCGAGGTACAGGGCGCCGAGGTGGATCAGCACCAGCGCGAGCGCCACGCCGCCGAGCACACGGTGCGGGCGCAGCCGCCCGGTGCCGGCCAGCAGCGGCTGCAGCGTGAGCGCGGAGACCGCGAGCGCGGCCGTCGTCGTGGAGATGATCAGCGCCGCCGACTGGCCGTCGAGGTGGTCGTCGGTGAGCGCGACGAGCAGCGGCAGCGCCAGCAGCGCGGCCACGAGGAGCAGCTTCACCGCTTCAGCGTCAGGTCGACGACCGCGCGCTTGTCGTCGAGGTCGACGACGCGCCGGATGAACACCTCGTCGTAGTCGCCGTCGTCGTAGCCGACGTGGATGTTGGGCTCCCCGAACTGGGCGATGGTCGGGTCGGTCTCGATCCGGTAGACGCCCTTGGCGTTCGTGTGCACGCTGGCGCGGTTGTCCTGCTCGCCGCCGGTCTCGGTGGCGAGCCAGACCTGGATGCGGACGTCCTCGAGCGGCTTGCAGCCGGCGGCGGCGCGCACGCGACCGGTGATGATGAAGCCGTCGCCGAGCGACTCCGCCGCGGGCGCGTCCGGGATGTAATTGTTGGTCCCGCCCGGGTTGCTGCGCGTGGGCTTGCAGCGGCGCGGCTCGCCCTCCTTGATGGGCGCGGCCTCCTCGACCGGGGGCGGCGGCTCGCCGCGGCCGCTGTCGCCGACGTTGGCCGCGTCGGTGCCGGAGCTCTGGCTCGTCAGCAGCGCGACGGTGACGCCGCCGGTGATCAGCACGAGGACCAGCGCCAGCAGCCAGGGCCGTGACGGGCGGTCCTCCACCGGCTAGTGGGCCCTCCCGCAACGTTCCACCCGAAATCGGCACCCGCCGATCACCGCCAGGCGGCGTCCTCGACCCTCGAAATACCAGAGGTATTCCTTCGGATCTGCGTCCTTGCCTGGCGGCGCCGGCGGCCGGTCTTTCGAGTGCAACGTCACGAGAGGACCCACTAGTAGAGGGCCGCCGCCAGCTTGCGGCGCGACTCGCGCGCCAGCGGGTGCTCCGCGCCGAGCTCGTCGAGCACGCCGACGATCGCGCGGCGCAGGTCGTCGCGGCGGTCGGAGTCGGTGCTCTGCGCGATCGCGGCGATCAGCGCGTCGAGCCCGCGCTCCTGCTCGCCCGCGTCGAGCGCGGCGAACGCGTCGGCGAGCTCAGGATCGTCCTCCAGCCGGAAGCGCGCGGCGAGCCCCTCGGCGGCGAACGAGCCGTTCGCGTTGGCGAGGACCGCGAGGGCGTCCTCGCGATCCCCGCGCTCGTTCAGCAGCCGCGCCAGGGCGACGGCGGCCTCGGAGCGGGTGGGCTCGAGCTCGAGCGCGCGCCGCAGCGACGGCTCGTCGCCGGCCTCGATCAGCCCGTCGGCCTCGGACGGCAGCAGCGCGTCGAGGAAGCGCTTGACCTCCGGCCGCGGCTGCGCGCCGACGAACTCGGCCACGATCTTGCCGTCCTTGAACGCCTTGACGGCGGGGATGCCCTGGATGCGGAACGCGGAGGCGAGCCGCTGGTCGGCGTCGGTGTCGAGCTTGGCGAGGTCGACGTTCGGCTCGCGCGCCTTGACCTCGGCCTCGAGCACGGGCGTGAGCTGGCGGCAAGGGCCGCACCACTCGGCCCAGAAGTCCACGACGACGGGAACTTCGTGCGAGCGGTCGATGACGTCGCGCTCGAAGGTGGCCTCTGTGACGTCGCGGATCATGCCTCCAGGGTAGAACTCCCGGGTGGCCGAGTTGAGCATCGAGTCGAACGGCGTCACGCTGGCGGGCGAAGAGGCGGGGGAGGGGACCCCTGTCGTCCTCCTCCATGGGCTGACCGCGACGCGCCGCTACGTCGTCATGGGCTCGCGCTCGCTCGAGCGCTCGGGCCACCGCGTGATCGCCTACGACGCGCGCGGCCACGGCGCCTCGACGCCGGCGCCGGACCCCGACGCCTACGACTACGACGACCTCGTCGAGGACCTGCGCGCCGTGCTCGACGACCGCGACATCGACCGCGCCGTGCTGGCGGGCGCCTCGATGGGCGCGCACACCGCGGTGCGGATCGCGCTCGACGCCCCGGAGCGCGTGGCCGGGCTCGTCGTCGCCACGCCCGCGTTCGACCCTGAGGAGGACCGCGAGGCGGGCCTCAAGCGCTGGGACGCGCTGTCGGAGGGCCTGCGCACCGGCGGCGTGGACGGCTTCGTCGAGGCCTACGGCGACCCCGGCGTGCCGGAGCAGTGGAAGGACACGATCGACAGGGTCCTGCGGCAGCGGATCGCGGCGCACGAGCACCCCGAGGCGGTGGCCGACGCGCTGCGCGCGGTGCCGCGCTCGCGGCCGTTCGAGTCGTGGGACGAGCTCGGCGCGATCGACGTCCCGGTGGTGATCGTCGCGAGCCGCGACGAGGCCGACCCCGGGCACCCCTACGCGGTCGGCGAGGCCTACGCGGAGCGGATCCCCGGCGCCGAGCTGGTGTCCGAGGAGCCCGGCAGCTCGCCGCTGGCCTGGCAGGGCGGGCAGCTCTCGAAGGTGATCAGCGAGCTGGCGAAGCGAGCGGGCGCAGGCGGCCCATGATCAGCAGCGCCGACTCCACGACCAGGTCGCGGTCGTAGGAGGTGGCGAGCTCGTAGTCGCCGTCGTCGGTCTCGCGGGCGACGAAGCAGGCGGCGAGGCCGGGGCCGAGCGCGACGACGGTCCACGTGCCCCGCAGCGGGTCGTAGGGCTGCAGCGGGCCGGTGCGGACGCCCGCCTCGCCCAGCTCGGCGGGCGCGCCGAGCGCGCCCACGAACGCGAGCGAGCCCGCCAGCTGCCGCAGCTCGGCGGCCTGCTCCTCCCCGACGTGGCGCTCGTGCGGGTAGGCGGCGAGCACGACCGCGGTCTCGCCGAGCGCGAGCGCCTGGCGCATGATCAGCTGGGCGGTGCGCTCGGCCAGCTCGCGGCTGCCGATCGTCGGGCGCTTCCAGTTCGTCACGCGGTTGAACGGCGGGTCGCCGGCGACGTCGCCGCCCGAGGCGGTGAGGCGCAGCTTGCGCCCGGGCTCGGGCAGCGCGGTGGGGAGGGGGGCGGGCTCGCCGAGCAGGAAGCCCTGGCCGAGCTGCGCGCCGAACGCGCGGGCGGCCGCCATCTGCTCCTCGGAGTCGATGCCCTCGGCGAGCACGAGCGCCTGGCGGTGCTCGCTCTCGGCCCCGACGGCGCCGACGATGCGCGCGATGTCCTCCGGGCGGCGCTCCTGCAGGCGGCGCAGGTCGAGCTTGATGACGTCGGGATAGAGCAGCGGCATCAGGGCGAGCGAGCGCGAGTCGGCGCCGACGTCGTCGATCGCGACGCCCCAGCCGTGGGTGCGGAAGCGCGTCAGCGCGCGCAGCAGCGTGTCGGGGTTGGCGACGAGCGCCTGCTCGGTGATCTCGATCACGACGGTCTGGCGGGCGGCGGGGATCTGCTCGGCGGCCTCGCCGAGCGAATCCGCGTCGGCGTTCAGGAAGAGCGCGAACGGACCCGAGCCGTTGATGTCGAACCCGCGCACCGCCGCCTCGCGGCAGGCGGTGTCGAACTCGGCGACGAGATCCTCGGTGCGGGCGGCGGCGAACAGCTCGGCGGGCGACTCGAGCGCGCTCTGCGGCCCGCCGCGGACGAGCGCCTCGTAGCCGACGACGTGGCCGTCGCGCAGGTCGACCACGGGCTGGTAGACCGGGCGCAGGTCGGAGAGTCCGAGGCGCGCAAGGGTCCTCCCGGTCTCCGGGCTGGGGTGCGCATCATCCGGACTCACTGTCGGAGCGTAGTGGGATTGCTCACCGGTGTGGCGATGCTCTGTAATCTGGCTCGACGCCTCCTCCGCATGGTTGTACCCCGTGCGGGTTATGAGCACAACCGCTGGGCGACCGCGACCAGGGTCCGCGTGACGGTGACCGAGTCCTCGATGCTGACCCACTCCTCGGCCGCGTGGGCGCCGGCGCCGCTCGCGCCGTACATCACGGTGGGGATGCCGGCGGCGGCGATGAAGGCGGCGTCGGCCCAGTAGGGAGCGCCGGCGAGGGCCGCGCCCGTGACCGCCTGCACGGCCGAAACGAGGTCGTGGTCCTCGGGGATGGAGAACGGCTCGCGGACGAGCGTGGTGCGCTGGGTCGCCCGGCCTTCGAGGAGGTGCTGGACCTCCGCCTCGACCTCGGCGGCGGTCTCTCCCGGCAGCGTGCGGCGCTCGATGCCGATCGTGCAGCGCGCGGGGTAGCTCGACATCTCGGCGCCGCCGCTGATCAGCGAGGCGTGGACGGAGCCCCGACCGACCCGCGGGTGCGTCCGGGCCTTCAGCGTGTCGTCGAGCTCGGCGATCCCGGTCAGGATCGGCCCGGCCTTGGCGATCGCGTCGACGCCCTCCTCGTGGCGAGAGCCATGGGCGGCGCGGCCCTCGACCTCGATCTCGATCCATACGAAGCCCTTGTGGGCGACGATCAGCTCGAGCTCGGTGGGCTCGGTGACGATCGCGGCGTCGGCGGCCACGTGCTCGAGCACCTCCTGGACGCCGAGGCTCGCGTGCTCCTCGTCGGCGACGGCGGCGACCACGACGTCGCCGGGCGCGTCCCGGCATGCGATCAGCGCCGAGGCGAGCCCGGACTTCATGTCGTAGGCGCCGCGGCCGTACAGGCGACCGCCCTCGACGCGCGGCGTGTGCGGATCGGTCATCCCCTCGACCCCGACGGTGTCGAGGTGGGCGCACAGCATCAGCGTCCTGCCGCGGCCCGGCTCGCGATGGCGGACGACGACGCTCGGGCGCCCGGGCGTCCCCTCGAGCCACTGCGCAGCCAGGCCCTGCTCCTCCGCCCACGACGCCACGAGGCGCGCGATCTCGCCCTCACCGGCGCCGCCGGGGACGAGCGCGGGGTTGACGGAGTCGATCTCGACGAGGCGGGAGGTGAGCTCGATGACGTCGGCGTGCATGCCGCGTAGCCTCCCGCATCGTGGCCGGCTACTCGGGACACGAGCTGGTCCGCAAGCTCGGCATCAAGCCCGGGCACCGGCTGCTGCTGTCCGGTGAGCCCGACGGCTTCGCGCTGGAGGATCTCCCCGACGGGGTGACGCCTGCGAGCGGGGAGGCGGACGTGATCCTCGCGTTCTTCACCCGCCGGGACGAGCTGGCGCGTGAGCTGCCGGCGCTGCGCGAGCGCATGCAGCCCGCGGCCGGGCTGTGGATCGCGTGGCCGAAGCGCGCGTCCAAGGTCGAGACCGACCTCACCGAGGACGTCGTGCGCGAGCTCGCGCTGGCGAACACGCTCGTCGACAACAAGGTCTGCGCGATCGACGCGACCTGGTCGGGCCTGCGGCTCGTGATCAGGTTGCGCGACCGCTAGCGGACGCGCAGGAGCCGGCGCGAGGTCGCGCCCGGCGTCAGCACCGACACGCGGTAGAGCCCGGACGAGCGCATGCGGATCTTCGTGAGGTAACGGCCGCGGCGGACGTTGATGCGCTTGCGCTGCACGCGCCGCCAGCGGCGGCCGACGCGGCGCTCGATGCGGACCTCGACGCGGCCGGACGCCGGCCTGGGCGACACGGTGCCGGAGACCGCGACGTTGCGGCCGCGGCGCAGCCGGCGCGACGAGAGCGCCATGCGCAGCAGCGGGAGGACGCGGATCGTGATGGGGGAGGACGCCAGGGGCGGGCGGGCGCCGTCGCCGAGGAACGCCGCGCGGATCGAGCCGCTCTGGGCGAGCGGGACGTCCGCGCGCCACGTGCCGTCGGCGCCGCAGACGGTGTCGGCGATGTGGCCGAACGCCGCGCCGGGCACCGCGAACTGGATCTGGAGCGGCGCGCCCGCGGGCGAGGAGCCGTCCGGGAAGCGCAGGGAGCCCGAGAGCTGGACGGGCCGCGTGCGGATGCGGCGGCTCGCGGCACGCACCGTGATGCCCGCGAGCGGCCCGGCGTAGCGCGTGGCGCGCGAGCGCAGGTCGGGGAGCTGGGCGTAGAGCGACTCGCCGGGGCACGAGGTCGAGTCGCCGTCGCGGTGGCCGCAGATGCGCTCGAGCGTGACCGGCGTGCCGCTCGGATAGCGGTTGGCCGAGCCGCCGCGCGAGGTGACCACGACCTGGCCCTCGGTCGGGACGCCGTGGAGCGAGAGCTTCCAGCCGATCAGGCGCGCCAGCGCGTCCATCCCCGGCTCCGGGAGGAGGACGGAGCTGAACGTCCCGATCGTCGCTACACCCGTCGAGACGGAGTTGTAGCCCTGCGCCTGGGCGCCGACCACGGCCTGGTCGATCCCGCCCGCGCGGCCCTCGAACACCTGGCCGTACTGGTCGACGAGGAAGTTGTAGCCGATGTCGTTCCAGCCGTTGGAGTCGCGGTGGTAGCGCGCGATCCCCAGCACGATCCCGGCCGACTCGTCGGGTCCGTAGTCGTTCGTGCTCACCGTGTGGTGGACGAACGCGGCCTGCACCTCGCCGTACTCGGGCGCCGAGCGCGGCGGGACGGAGTCGCCGCCCCACTCGGTGCGCGAGATGATCGCGGGCTGGGCGGACTGGGAGGCGCGCGCCCGCACGCGCTTGCTGCGCGAGCGGCGCCGCAGGCGGCCGGTGACGTGGCGCGCCGCGCGCGCGGTCGGCTGGGCGCGGACGAAGCGCGCCCGGACGGCGCCGGCGGAGCCGCGCAGCCGCAGCTGGAAGACGTCGGCCGCGCCGGTGTAGGCGGGCTCGGTGCCGGTCGGGGCGCGGGCGCCGTCAGGCGCGTGGTCGGCGGCGGTGTGGAGCGGCAGCCAGGGCGACCACGAGCCGCCGCGGCGGCGCGCCCGCACCTGGGCGTCGAGGTGGCCGCCGCGCTTCCAGCGCAGGCCGACGAGGTCGAAGCGCCGCGGCGCCTGCAGCACCTTCGTGGTGCGCCAGCCGCCCGCGACGTGGGCGCCGCCCTCGTCCAGCGCGAGCTCGAACAGGGACGTGCCGGCGGCGAACGCGGAGCGGGGCCGCAGCGCGGTGCCGGCCACGGCAGCGGCGCCGAGGCCGAGCGCTTCTCTGCGGTTGAGGCGGCGGCGGTGCACGATCAATCAGAACACGGGAGTGCCCGGAAAGGACCACTTCGTCCTGGGACGAACGCGATCCTGCACTCTGGACGTTCGTCAGGCGGCCCTCGGCGCGCAGTCGGGGCAGGCGCCGCGAAGCACGACGTCATGGGCTTCGACGGCATAGCCGAGGCGCTCCGCGAGCCCGTCGATGAGCTGCTCGAGCTGAGGGTCCTCGAACGCGTCGAGGCGCCCGCAGCGGTCGCAGATCGCGTGGTGGTGGTGCTCGCCGCTGGGGTCGGCGGGCTCGTAGCAGGCGGTGCCGTCGACGTCGACGCGGCGCACGAGGCCCAGGCGGGCGAGCACGTCGACCGCGCGGTAGACGCTCGCGAGCCCGACGCCGCGGTCCGTGTCGCGCAGCCGGTCGTGGATCGCCTGCGCGCTCAGGCAGCACTCCTGGCCGGCGAGCAGCGTCAGGACCTCCTCGCGCGCACCGCCCGCGCGGTGCCCCGAGCGGGTCAGCTCGCGGTGGGCATGGGCCTGCCATTCGGTCCGGGCCATCGGCCCACAGGGTAGCGCGCATGAAAACGAGAATCAGTTTCAGTAAGGTGAGCGCCGCGATGACCCGAGTGCTCCCCCTCCTGATCGCCGTCCTGCTGCTGGCCGGCTGCGCCGGCGACGACGACAGCGGCGGCGTGGTGGCGACCACGACCCAGGTCGCGGACCTCGCGCGCAACGTGGCCGGCGACCGGATCGCGGTCGCCGGGATCCTCACGCCCAACGCCGATCCGCACGGCTACGAGCCGCGCGCCCGCGATGTCAAGCGGCTCGCGGGCGCCAAGCTCGTGCTGCGCTCGGGCGGCGAGCCCGACGAGTGGCTCGAGGAGGCGCAGGCCAGCGCCGGCTCGGACGCCCGCGTGGTGACGCTGGGGGAGAACACGCGCGAGGAGCCGCACTGGTGGCAGGACCCGCAGGCGGCGATCGAGGCGGTGGAGAAGCTCAAGGACGGCCTGATCGAGGTCGACCCCGACGGCCGGGCGACGTACGAGGCCAACGCGCGGCGCTACCGCGACCGGCTGGTGGCCCTCGACCGCGAGACGATGCGGTGCATCCAGACCATCCCCGAGGCGCGGCGCAAGCTCGTCACCACCCACGACGCGCTCGGCGCCTACGCGGCCCGCTACGGGCTCGAGGTGATCGCCACCGTGATCCCGTCGCGCTCCACGCGCGGGCAGGCCTCGGCCGGGGAGACGGCCGAGCTCGTGCGAACGATCGAGCGCGAGCGCGTGCCGGCGATCTTCGCCGAGAGCTCGGTGCGCTCCGACGTCGAGCAGGCGATCGCGCGCGAGGCCGGCGCCCGCGTCGCGCCCGCGCTCTACGCCGACTCGCTCGGCCCGAAGGGATCGCCGGGCGCGACCTACCTGGAATCGATCGAGTTCAACACCCGCACGATCGCCGAGGCGCTGGGCGGGCGCTGCCCATGAGCCTCGCGCCCTACATGCAGCGCGCGCTGATCGAGATCGCGCTGCTCGCGGTGCTCGCGGGCGTGCTCGGCGCCTGGATCGTGCTGCGGCGGCTCGCGTTCTTCACCCACTCGGTCGGCACCGCCGCGTTCCCCGGGCTCGTCGTCGCCGGCCCGTGGGGGATCGCGCCCCAGCTCGCGGCGCTGGCCTCGGCGCTCGGCTTCGCCGGCGCGCGCGAGCGGCTCGCGCGCGACGGGGACGAGGACGCCGCCACCGGCATCCTGCTCGTCGGCGCGCTCGCGCTGGGCGCGCTGCTGGCGTCGGACGTCTACGAGTCGGGCGCGGGCGTCGACCGGCTGCTGTTCGGCACCCTGATCGGCCTCAGCGACCGCGACCTGGCGCTGACCGCGCTCGCCGCGGCGGCGGCGCTGGCGGCCCACTTCGCGCTGCGCCGCGCCTGGCTCGCTCGCGCGTTCGACCCTGACGGGGTGCGCGCGCTCGGCGTCGCGGTGGCGTGGCCGGAGCGGATCCTGCTCGCCGCCGTCGCGGCGGCGGTGATCGTGGCGCTGGCCGCGGTCGGCGCGCTGCTCGTCTCCGTCGTGCTCGTCGTGCCGGCCGCGACCGTGCGCCTGGTCGCGCGCGACCTGCGCGCGCTCCAGCTCGGGACCGGCGCGCTCGCGGCGGCCGAGGGTGTGGCGGCGCTGTGGCTGGCCGACTCCGTCAACGTCTCGCCCGGCCCGGCGATGGCGGTGATCGGCGGCGCGGTGTTCGCGCTCGTGGCGCTGGTGAGCCGATGACGCTGGTCCGCACCGAGGAGCTCGCAGGCGGCTACCGGCCCGGGACCGACGCCATCAGCGGCGTCACGTTCGCCGTCGAGCCCGGCGAGGTCGTCGCGGTGCTCGGCCCCAACGGCGGCGGGAAGAGCACGCTGTTCCGCGCATTGCTGGGCGAGCTGCCCCAGCGCCGCGGCGAAGTCGAGCTCGCCGGCCGCCCCGCCTACGTGCCCCAGACCGAGCGCGCGCGGCTCGACTTCCCGGTCTCGGCGCTCGACGTCGCGCTGATGGGCGCGTACTCGCGCACGGCCTTCTACCGCCGCATCGACCGCGGCCCCGGCCGCGAGGCGCTGGCGCGGGTCGGGCTCGAGGGCGTTGCCGGCGAGCGCTTCGGCGCGCTCTCGGGCGGCCAGCGCCAGCGCGTGCTGATCGCCCGCGCGCTCGTGCAGGACGCGCCCGTGCTGCTGCTCGACGAGCCGCTGTCGGGCGTCGACGCGCCGAGCGCCGCGGCGATCGAGGCGCTGTTCGAGGAGCTGCGCAGCGAGGGCAGGGCCCTGCTCGTCGCCACCCACGACGTGCGCCAGGCGCGCGCGTGGCAGCGCGTGCTGTGCCTGCACGGCCGCCAGATCGCGTTCGGCCCGCCCGCGTGCCTGAGCCCGGAGATCCTGCGGGCGACCTACGGCGCCGAGCTCGTCGTGCTCGACGACGGCTCGACCGCGATCAGCGTCGACCACCACACGCACTGATGCTCGCCGACCCGATCACCCGCCGCGCGCTCGTCGAGGTGCTGGTCCTCGCGCTCGCCCTCGGCCCGCTCGGCGTCTGGGTGCTGCTGCACCGCCAGGCCTACGCCGCCGAGTCGATGAGCCACGGGCTCCTGCCGGGGCTGGTCCTGGCCGCGCTCGCCGGCGCGCCGCTGGTGGTCGGCGCGGCCGGCGGCGCGCTGCTCGCCGCCGGGGCGATCGCGCTCGCGTCGCGCGACGAGCGGATCGGCTCCGACCTCGGCGTCGCCGTCGCGGTCTCGACGCTGTTCGGCGCCGGCGCGCTGCTGGCGCTCGCGCCCGAGGCGCCGCCGCGGCTCGAGGAGCTGCTGTTCGGCGACCTCCTGGGCATCTCGGGCGCCGACCTGCTCGCGGCGGCGGCGCTCGCGCTCGCCGTGGCCGCGGCGCTCGCGGCCGCGCACCGGCCACTCGCGCTCGCCGCCTTCGACCGCGACGCCGCGCCGTCGCTGGGCGCGCGCCCGGCGCGCTGGGAGACCGCGCTGCTCGTGCTGCTCGGCGTCGCCACGGTGGCGGCCGCGCCGGGGCTGGGGAGCCTGCTGCTCGTCGCGCTCGTGATCGCGCCGGCCGCCGCGGCGCTGCGGGTCACGCGGCGGCTCGGGCCCGCGCTCGTGCTCGCCGCCGCGCTGGCGGCCGCCGCGGGGGCCGGAGGGCTGGCGCTGTCCTATTACGCGGAGCTCGCCGCGGGCGCGAGCGTCGCCTTGTGTGCGGTTGCGGCGCCAATTTTGGCACGGCTAGCAACTTAAGATTTAGCCATGCCATAATCCCTGTTGTGGCCGCAACCATCGCCCCCTCCGTCGCGCCCCCGTCGCCGCCCGTCGCGCCGCCGAAGCACGTCAGCGAGCTGCGGCGCCTCCGCGCCAAGGGTCCGATCCGCGGGCGGCTCGCGCTGCTCGGCCCGGCGTTCGTGGCGGCCGTCGCCTACATCGACCCGGGCAACTTCGCCACCAATATCGCGGGCGGCTCGAAGTACGGCTACCTGCTCGTCTGGGTGATCATCGCCGCGAACCTGATGGCGATGCTGGTGCAGTACCTGTCGGCCAAGGTCGGCGTCGCGACCGGCCGCAGCCTGCCGGAGCTGTGCCGCGACGCGTTCCCGCGCCCCGTCACCTGGGGGCTGTGGGTGCAGGCCGAGATCATCGCGATCGCCACCGACCTCGCCGAGTTCGTGGGCGCCGCGATCGCGCTCAACCTGCTGTTCGGCGTCCCGCCCTTCACCGCCGGCCTCATGACCGCGGCGGTCGCGTTCGGGATCCTGGCGCTGCAGACGCGCGGCTACCGGCGCTTCGAGCTCGCGATCGCCGCCCTGCTGGGGATCGTCCTGCTCGGCTTCGCCTACGACCTCTCCCAGGTCGGCGTCGACGGCGGCGAGTTCCTGGGCGGCGTCGTCCCGAACTTCCAGGGCACGGACTCGATCCTGATCGCGGTCGGGATCCTCGGCGCGACCGTGATGCCGCACGTCGTCTACCTGCACTCGGCGCTGACCCAGAGCCGCGTCAAGGCCGAGAACGACGGCGAGCGGCGCGAGCTGATGCGCTTCCAGCGCGTCGACGTGATGATCGCCATGGGCCTCGCGGGCGTGATCAACCTGACGATGCTCGTGGTCGCGGCGGAGCTCTTCCACGACTCCGGGCGCACGGGGGTGGACACGATCGAGGGCGCCCACGCCGGCTTCGAGTCGCTGCTCGGCGGCGGCGCGGCGCTCGCGTTCGCGGTCGCCCTGCTCGCGTCGGGGCTCTCGAGCTCGAGCGTGGGCACCTACGCCGGCCAGGTCGTGATGCAGGGCTTCATCAACTTCCGGATCAAGCTGTTCCTGCGCCGCGCGATCACGATGGCGCCGGCGCTGGTCGTGCTCGCGCTCGGGCTCGACGCGACCTCGACGCTCGTGATCTCGCAGGTCGTGCTGAGCTTCGGCATCCCGTTCGCGCTCGTGCCGATGATCCTGCTGACGCGGCGCGCGGACCTGATGGGCAAGCTCGTGAACCGCACGCACACGACGGTCATCGCGTCGATCGTGGCCGCGCTGATCATCGGACTGAACGGCTTCCTGCTGTGGGAGACGTTCATCTAGCTTGACGCCGCTCCCGCCGGTCGGAGAGCATCGGCGGCCATGGCGACGAGACAACGCGACGAGACGCGCGCGCACGAGAACGGCCGCACCCGCCGGCCGGGGCACAATCCCCCGCCTCGGCGCCCGTCCTACGTCGCCACGCAGCGGCCGCGCAAGCCGTCGCGCGGCCGGGTGATGACCCAGGTCGTGCGGCTGGTCGGGCTCGCCGCCACCGGGGCGCTCCTCGCCGTCGGTGTCGCCGTCGTCCTCATGGTGACCAGGGACGGCGGCACCGAGCCGCAGGAGACGTTCGCGGCGCCGGTCGCCACGCCGACGCCGGCGGCCAAGAAGCCCGAGCGGCGCCCGCCCGGGCCGCGGCTCACGAACGCCCAGCGCGCCTCGCGCAACGCCGCGGTGGCACAGCTGCGCAGCCAGGGCTTCGAGCCCGTCGCGCTCGCCGACTACAAGCCGCGCCAGAGCCTGCGGGTCCTGATCGGCCGCCCGAAGGCGACGACCGGCGTGCGCGGCCGGCGCGCGTTCTTCTTCGTGCGCGAGGAGTACCTCGGGACCGACGCCGCCGACCCGAGCCTGCGCGTGCGCGTGCTGCGCCAGCGCGACGAGGTCGTGACGCTCAACTACACGCTGTTCTCGCCGGGCGACAAGCCGTCGAAGCCCACCGGCGGCAACGTGCGCGTGCGCTTCACTATCGCCGACGGGCGCCTCATCCCCGAGGACCCGATCCCGCCGGTCGCCAGCCGCCTGCCGTCGTCCTAGGCTGAGTAGCGCCATGTGCGGGCGCTACACACTCACGCAGACCGGGCCGCGGCTGATCGGGGAGCGCTTCGAGCTGGGGGAGCCCGAGCTCGAGCCCGCGACGCTCGGGCGCTTCAACGTCTGCCCGACCGAGGACATCCTCGTCGTCACCCACAAGGGCCCGCGCGCGGTCCGCTGGGGGCTCGTGCCCTCGTACTCGAAGTCGGTCGGCGACGGGCCGCTGATGATCAACGCGCGCGCCGAGAGCGTGGCGAGCAAGAAGGTCTTCGCGCGGCTGCTCGAGCGGCCGGAGCGGCGCTGCCTCGTGATCGCCGACGGCTGGTACGAGTGGCTGAAGTCCGAGAAGAAGGGCGAGCCGCGCGTGCCGTTCCGCTACACGATCGACGGCGGGGAGCTGTTCGCGTTCGCCGGGCTGTGCGACGTCGCGAAGATCGACGGCGAGTGGGTCCCCTCGGCCACGATCCTCACCACCACCGCCAACGCGATCTCGGCGCCCGTGCACGACCGCATGCCGGTCGTGCTCGCCGGGCCGGACGAGGAGGCGGCGTGGATGGAGGGCGGCGACCTCGAGCTGCTGCGGCCGATCGCGTCCGAGCGCACGTCGGTGGCTCCGGCCAACCCGGCGGTCAACAAGGCCGGCGTCGAAGGGCCCGAGCTGATCGTCGCTCCGGCGGCCTAAGCTTCCGCCATGCCGACTCGTCTGCTTCTCCTCATCACCTTGCTCGTGCTCGCGCTCGCAGCGCCCGCGAGCGCCGTCGTCGTCCCCGGCAAGGGGATGGCGGGCGTCGAGCTCGGCGACTGCCAGGAGAAGGCGATCGAGGTCCTCGGGCCGCCGGACACCACGTTCGGCAAGGAGGACGTGTTCGGCTTCGTGTCGACCTATCGCTACAACGCGCGCGGCCTCAAGCTCGACTTCCGGCGCGGGCCCGGCCAGTGCCTCGTGCTGAGCTCGATCCGGACCACGAAGGCCGAGGAGCGGACGAAGGAGGGCATCGGCAAGGGCTCGACGCGCAAGGAGCTGCGGGCCAAGCTGCGCGGCGAGAAGTGCCGCACCTACCGGCGGCCGAAGCGCATCCGCATCTGCTGGCTCGGGTCGTTCACGCCGTCGAAGCCGATCACGGAGTTCCGGATCGACTCGAAGGGCCGCGTGAACAACCTCCGCGTCGCGACCGTCATCGACTGAGCGCCGCGCGCTCCCGCTCGCAGCGCTCGCGGGCGTCACAGCCCGGCTCGTGGTCGTTGACCAGGCCCATCGCCTGCATGAACGCGTAGGCGGTGGTCGGGCCGACGAAGCGCCAGCCGCGGCGCTTGAGCTCCTTGGCGAGGAGCTTCGGGTCGTCATGACGCCAGACGAAATCGGAGAGCGAGCCCTCGGCTTCGACGAGCTCGACGGCGCGGCGGGCGTTGTTGATCGTCGCCTCGATCTTGCCGCGGTGGCGGATGATGCCGGCGTCCTGGAGCAGCCGCTCGACGTCGCGGTCGTTGAACGCGGCGACCTTCTCGAAGTCGAAGCCGGCGAACGCGGCGCGGAAGTTGTCGCGCTTGCGCAGGATCGTCAGCCACGAGAGCCCGGACTGGAAGCCCTCGAGGCAGAGCTTCTCGAACAGGCGCCGGTCGTCGGTCACCGGGCGGCCCCACTCGTCGTCGTGGTACTCGCGGTAGTCGGGGGTGGAGGCGCCCCAGGCGCAGCGCACGACCCCGTCGTCGCCGCGCACGAGCTCCGACATCGCTAGCGGGCCGCGAGCGTGCGGGGGTCGCGGACGCTGTCGAGCGCCTCGAGCAGCCGGGCGTTGAACTCGCGCTCGCGCACGATCACCGCGCCGTGGTCGCCGCGGACCTCGAAGGTGGGCGCGCTCATCGCGGCCGCGAGCGCGCGCTGCTTGGCGGGCGGGACCGCGGTGTCCTCGGTGGTGACGATGACCGCGGCGGGGGCGTCGACCCCGGCGATCCAGCTCGTCGAGTCGTAGCGTCCGAGCTCGCGGCCGGCCTCGGCGAGGTCGACCGAGTTGCCGCGCGAGAGCTCCGCCGCGACCCACGTGGTGATCGGGGAGTCCGGGAAGCCGCCGGCCTTCAGGCCGCGCTGCCAGAGCTTCTCGGGCGCGAGCCCGAGCGCAAGCCGCAGGAGCGCCATCGTGCGCCAGAACGCCTTCATGCGCCGGCCGCTCCAGTCCATCGCGGTGGCGCTGAGCACGAGTCCTGCCACGAGCCGCGGATGGTCGCGCGCGAGCAGCGACGCGATCGGGCCGCCCATCGAGTAGCCGACCGCCATCACGGGCTGGACCTTCATGTGGGCGAGCAGCGCCGCGGCGTCGTCGGCGCAGGCCTTGAGCGTGAACGGCTCCGCGCTGCGGATCCCGCGCCCGTGGCCCCGGTGGTCCACGGCGAGCACGCGGTAGCCGGCCTCCTCCAGCGCGTCGTAGGTGCAATACCAGTTGAGGTCGGCGGAGAACATCCAGCCGTGCAGGAGCAGCACGGGCGGCCCGTCGCCGCCGGTGTCGCGGACGAACATCTCGCCGCGGCCGGGCACGTGGACGACGGTGCCGGTCGGTAGCTGGAGCGGCGGCTCAGGAGCCCAGTTCGGCATGCGGCGGGAGCGTAGTGGGTCTTCTCGTGACGTTGCACTCGAAAGACCGGCCGCCGGCGCCGCCAGGCAAGGACGCAGACCCGAAGGAATACCCCTGGTATTTCGAGTGGTCGAGGACGCCGCATGGCGGTGATCGGCGGGCGCCGATTTCGAGTGGAATGTTGCGGGAAGGCCCACTGGCTACCGTGCTGGGCCATGGCCGCACCCAACACGTTCGAGGGAGCCCGGCTGGATCGCGTGACGGCGCGGCGGCGGGATCCGGCGTGGGTGGCGGAGCGGCTGGCTGATCCCTCGAGCCGGGCGGTCGTGGCGTCCGCTTCCGGCGTCCTGGTGGACGGTGACGCTTTGGCTCTGGTGCCGCTGGACGGGCTGCCGGAGCCGCTGCTGCTGGGCGTGCAGGACGGGCGCGCGCTGTTCGCCGCCGACGGCGAGGGGCGCGACGATCTGACGTCGGTGCGCGAGATCGCGGCGCAGCTCGCGCAGGACGAGGGCGGATTGATCGCCTACGCGGCGTCGCTGCTGAACTGGCACCGGCGGCACGGGTTCTGCAGCGTCTGCGGGGCGGCGAGCGAGATCCGCGAGGCGGGCCTGCTGCGCGTGTGCCCGGCGTGCGGCGCCGAGCACCATCCGCGCACGGATCCCGTCGTGATCATGCTCGTGGTCGACGAGGAGCGCGACCGCGTGCTGCTGGGGCGCCAGCCCTCGTGGCCGCCGGGGCGCTACTCGGCGCTGGCGGGGTTCGTCGAGCCGGGCGAGTCGCTCGAGGACGCGGTGGCGCGCGAGGTCGCGGAGGAGTCGGGAGTGGAGGTGACGGGCGCGCGTTATGTGTCCTCGCAGCCGTGGCCGTTCCCGAGCTCGCTGATGCTCGGGTTCGAGGCTTCGTACGTGGGCGGCGAGGTGGTTGCGGCCGACGGCGAGCTCGACGACGCGCGCTGGTTCACGCGCGCGGAGCTGCTCGACGCGGCCGCCGAGCGCGGCTCGCTGCGGTTGCCGCCGCAGCTGGCGATCGCGCGCCGCCTGATCGACCGCTGGCTCGCGTGATCGACGCGGCGGCGTTGCGCGCGTGGTGCCTGGCGCGGCCGGGCGTGACCGAGGAGATGCCGTTCGGGCCGATCACGACCGTGTTCAAGGTCTGCGGCAAGGTGTTCGCGCTGAGCGCGCTGGATCGCACGCCGCTCCAGCTCTCCCTGAAGTGCGAGCCGCCGCTGGCCGAGCAGCTCCGCCGCGACCACCCGGACACGATCCGCCCGGGCTACCACCTCAACAAGCGCCACTGGAACACCGTCCTGTGCGACGGCTCGCTCCCGGACCAGATGGTCATCGACATGCTCGAGGACTCCTACGACCTCGTCGTCGAGAAGCTCCCGAAGGCGACTCAGGCGCGGCTCGGCTGGCCGCCCCAGGTTTCATAAGCCGCGAGCACTGCAGGCCACCCGCCAGGGAAGAGGCGATACACGGTCGCCTGCGTCGGCGTGGCGGGTGGTCGCGGATAACGCCGACTCCGACCGACTGCGCCAGCATCGACAGGAGCGGGCGATCGTCCTGCCGGAGGTGGACTGTCACGGCCGTGCGCGAGCGGTCGAGAGCGAATGAGCCCTCGGCGCACAGCAGGCCGTGCAGATAGCCGTCCAGCGCCTCCGGCGAGTCCGGAGCCTCGGCGACCCTGCCTGGCTTCGGCGGGCGAAAGCGCCGGGACTCGAGCAGCTCGTGGCGATGCCGCCGTGCGGTCTCGGCACGCTCAGGTGCGCCCGAAAGCCAGAGCTCGACGGCGCGCCTCCAGATTTCGAACTCGCGCGTCTTGCGACCCCGCAACGGGAACCGCGTCAACAGTTCGACGAGCGTCGTGCAGCCGGCCTGGGTCTGGACGAGCCACTGGGCCTGCGGCTTCGAAGTACGCCGGGCGGGAACCGCGTGGAGCCTGCCGACGCCCGTTCGCATCCGCAGCCACGTCAGCAGTGGCGCGTCGTCATCACGGACGCGGAGCGACATCAGGCACCGGAACGACTGGCCTCCGTTCGCCTCGACGATCCCAAGGTGCGCTTCGCCCTCGATGAAGCCGGCAATGAAATGGCCTTCGGCTTCCGAAATTGCACGATCCACCTGCAAATCGTACCTTTCGGAGCGGCGGAATTCGATCTGTCAGGTTGACGTAAGATACGTTAGAGGGCATTGACGTGCTTGATCGCACGGCGGATCGCCCCCTCGGCCTAAGGAGCCCCGCACAGAGGCTCCAGTCGTAGCAACGCGTCGCCCGGCAGGGCCGGCGTCAGTGGCGATCCATGGCCGGCACGGAGGGCCTCGCGGTGGCGGGGCTTTCGTGCTTCGCGGCCGCCAGGCGCCGGTCGTGGTCGGTCGGCGGCAGCGTCCACGCCAGCAGCAGCGCCGGCAGCGGCACGAGCGCGATCGTCCACATCGTCGTCTCGAGGCTCGTCGCGTCGGCGAGCGCGCCGAGCCCTGCCGCCGCGAGGCCGCCGAAGCCGATGGCGGCGCCCATCGTGATCCCCGACGCGAGCCCGAGCCGGTTCGGCAGGTACTCCTGACCCATCACGACGGTGATGGAGAAGTTCGCGATGACGAGAAAGCCGACGCCGACCAGCAGCGCCGTCGCCGGCCACCGTCCCACGAGCAGGAACAGCACGAGCAGCGGGCCGAGCGCGGCCATCGAGCCGACCACGATCACGCGCCGCCCGAGCCGGTCGACGAGCCGCCCACCGACGTAGGTCCCCACCGCGCCGGCCACGAGCATCACGCTCAGGGCGGCGTTGCCCGCCGCCTCGCTGACGTCGAGCTCGCGCACGAAGTAGACCGGGATGAACGCCTGCAGGCCGAAGAAGATGATCGAGCGCATTCCCACGACACCGGCCAGGCGCGCGAACGGCCCGACCTGGTCGCGCGCCGCTCCGCCGTTTGCCTTCGCCGCCGCCGCGCCGACCGCGGGCGCGAATCCCTTCAGCCGGCGCAGCTCGATGGCCAGCAGCGCGGCGCCGGCCCACAGCGGGATCAGCGCGAGCAGCGTCCCCTGCAGCCCGAAGACCAGGATCGCCGGGGTCATCAGGATCGGCCCGAGCGCGAAGCCCGCGTTGCCCCCCAGCGAGAAGATGCTCATCCCGCGCCCGCGCTGCGCGCGCGAGACGTAGTTCGCGTAGCGCGCGCCCTCGGGATGGAACGCGGCGACGCCGAGCCCGCTGACGGCCACCGCCGCGACCGTCGCCGGGTAGCTCTCCGCCAGGCCGACGAGCGCGAGGCCGACGCCGCCCAGTGCGAGCCCGGCCGGCATCAGCCACGGCAGCGCCAGCCGGTCCGAGGCGATCCCGAACAGCGGCTGGGTCAGCGACGAGCCGACGCTCGAGGCCAGCACCAGCGCGCCCGCCGCCGCGTAGGAGTAGCCGCGCTCGGCGATCAGGAACGGCAGCAGCGCCGGGATCGCGCCCTGCAGGAAGTCCGCCCACAGGTGCCCGGTGGCGAGCACCGCGAGCCCGCGCCGGTCGCGTGCGTCGTCCATCACGCCGCCGCCGCTGTCACCTGGCGCACGATCGCCTCCGCCGTCGGCGGTCGCAGCTCGGCGAACGCCAGTCGCCGCCCCTCGTCGGTCTCCACGCGCAGGATCGCCACGCGCCGCCGCGGGCGCCGCAACTGCGCGCGAATCGATGCGACCCTCCCCAGGCGCAGCCACTGCACGCGCCGCGTGACCGCGTCGTCGAGCAGCCACAGGAGCCGCCGGTCGGTCACGACGAGCACCGCCCGCGCGCTCGCCCACGTTGCGGTCGGCGTGACGTGGCGGACCTCCTCGCCCGGCTCGAGCGCCTCCAGCAGCTCCCGTCCCAGCGCCCGCCGGACCGCGGCCGGCAGCCAGGCGCCCGGGCCGCGCGCCGCCGGCTCCTCCGCCGCCGGCCGCCCTGTCGGCGCGAGCGGCTCGCCCGCCCGCAGCAGGTCGTAGGAGGCGTTGACCTGGGCCATCCGGCGCTCGGACTCGGCGTCGCCGTTGCGGTCCGGGTGCCAGCGCTTGGCCTGCGAGCGGTAGGCGGCGGCGAGCTCGTCGGGCCGCGCGCCCGGCTTGACGCCGAGCACCTCGTAGGGATCGTCCATCACCACGGGATCGGCCTCCCGTCGCGGAAGAAGCCGCCGGTCGGGCCGTCGGGCCCCAGCCGCGCCGCCCACAGCACGCTCGCCGCCCCCTCCTCCACGGAGCGCGACGCCCCTGCGCCGCCCATGTCGGTGCGCACCCAGCCCGGGCAGACGGAGTTCACGAGGATGCCCTCGGAGCGCAGATCGGCCGCCAGCACGACCGTGATCGCGTTCATCGCCGCCTTGGAGACGTTGTAGGCCGGATAGCTGCCGTCCATGTCCGCGAACGATCCCGCACCCGACGACACGTTGACGATCCGCGAGCCCGTGCCCATGTACGGGAGCGCGGCCACCGCGATCCGCCACGCCCCCAGCGCGTTGATCCGCCACGTCTCCTCCACGACGTCGAAGTCGATCGCCGAGGCGCGGCCCGCCGGGTAGACGCCGGCGTTGTTGACGAGCACGGCGAGGTCGCCGCCCTCGGCGGCGATCACGCCCGGGAGCCGCGCCACCGACTCCGGGTCGGCGACGTCGAGATCCACCGTCGTTATGTCAAGTCCTCCCACGTCCCCCATCGCGCCGGAGCGCGTGCCCGCCAGCACCCGGTGGCCGTCACGCGCCAGCTCGCGCGCGACCTCGAGGCCGATTCCGCGATTGGCTCCCGTGACGAGCGCGAGGGTCACGCCGGACATTCAAGCGCGCGATACTGGGTGCCATGCGATTCTCCGGAGTCATCCCCGCCATCACATGCCCGTTCGACGCCCGCGGAGAGGTCGATCTCGAGGCACTCACCGGCAACGCGCGCTCGCTCCTGGACGCCGGCCTCACGGGCCTGGTCGGCAACGGCACCATGGGCGAGTCGGGCAGCCTGAGCGAGGCCGAGCGCCGCAGCGTCATCGAGGCGCTCGTCGACGCCGCCGGCGACCGCGCGATCGTCACCGCCGGCGTCTCCGCGCACACGCCAGAGGCCGCGATCCTGCACGCCCGCGAGTCCGCCGCCGCCGGCGCCGGCGCCCTGATGCTGCTGCCGCCGCTGCTCTACGGCGGCGACGAGCGCGAGATCCTCGCGTTCTACGCGTCCGTCGCCGCCGCCACCGAGCTGCCGATCATGGCCTACAACAACCCGGTCGCCAGTGGCGGGACCGACCTGCTCCCGAGCTTCCTGATCCGGCTCTCGCAGGAGATCGACGCCGTCGTCGCGGTCAAGGAGTGCTCGGGCGACGCGCGGCGCATCGCCGCGCTCGTCGAAGAGCGACCTGGAGGTCCTCGTCGGCGGCGACGACTGGGCGCTCGAGGGCTTCGCGGCCGGCGCCACGGGCTGGGTCTCCGGCGTCGCGAACGTCGCGCCCGAGGCGTGCGTCGCGCTGCAGCGCCACGTCGCCGACGGCGAGCTCGACGCGGCGCGCGAGCTCAACGCGCGCCTGCTCCCGCTCGGCCGGCTCGACATGACGCCGAAGCTCGTCCAGTACTTCAAGGCCGCGCAGGATGCGGTCGGGCGCGTCGGCGGCCCGTGCCGGCCGCCGCGGATGGAGCTGACGCCCGAGGAGCACCAGCTCCTCGACGCGGCGCTCGGCGCGCTCCGCGGCCAGGAGGTCGCCGCTTGAGGGCGGCGCGCGTCTTCGCCGCCGTCGACTCGCACACGGAGGGCATGCCGACCCGCGTCGTCACGGGCGGCGTCGGCCCGCTCCCGGGCGCGACGATGCTCGAGCGCAAGACGCACTTCGAGGCCGAGCTGGACGACCTGCGGCGGCTGCTGATGCGCGAGCCGCGCGGCCACGGCGCGATGTCGGGCGCGATCCTCCAGCCGCCGACCCGCGACGACGCCGACTGGGGCGTGCTGTTCATCGAGGTGTCGGGCTGCCTGCCGATGTGCGGGCACGGGACGATCGGGGTCGCCACGGTGCTGGTGGAGACCGGGATGGTCGCGGTCACCGAGCCGGTCACGACGATCCGGCTCGACACGCCGGCCGGGCTCGTCGAGGTGCGCGTGGCGGTCAGCGAGGGCGCGGCGACCGCGGTCACGCTGCGCAACGTCCCCGCGTTCCTCGAGCGCCGCGACGCGATCGTCGAGCTGCCCGAGGGCCCGCTCGTCTACGACCTCGCGTTCGGCGGCAACTTCTACGCGATCGTCGACGCGGCGACGGCAGGGGTCGAGGTCGACCCGGAGCGCGCGCCGGAGCTGATCGAGGCGGGCGCGCGGGTGATGGCGGCGATCGAGGACCAGGACCGCCCCGTGCACCCCGCCGACGAGCGCATCGCCGGCCTGCGCCACGTGATCTTCAGCGCGCCCGGCCGCGACGGCGCCGACGCGCGCGCCGCGGTCTCCATCCACCCAGGCTGGCTCGACCGCTCGCCGTGCGGCACCGGCACGAGCGCGCGGATGGCCCAGCTCCACGCTCGCGGCGAGCTCGCGCTGGACACGGACTTCGTGCACGAGTCGGTGATCGGCACCCGCTTCACGGGGCGGCTCGTCGCCGAGACCGAGGTCGGCGGTCGCCCCGCCGTCGTCCCCGAGATCACGGGCCGCGCGTGGATCACCGGGATGGGCCAGTACCTGCTCGACCCGAGCGACCCGTTCCCCGCCGGCTTCAGCCTCTGAGCTCGAGCAGCAGCGCCTGTTCCGGCGCCAGCACCGGCATCTGCAGGCCGGCCGTCGCCAGCGCCCGCCCGCTCAGCGTGATCCCGCCGGCCTCCAGCCACGGTGGCGGCGTCGCGTGCAGCATCAGCGGCCCGCCCGCCAGGAGCACGGGCTCGACGCGGTACGTCCGCTCCGGGTCCAGCCCGGGCAGGCGCGCCGGGCCGGGCACCTCGGTCGCGCCCGACGTGAGCTGGACGTAGGCGAACACCGCGCCCTCAGGAGCCACCACGCCGTGCACCCACGCCGCCGGGTCGCGGTGGTCGGCGCGCACCACCTCGCCGCGGTGCAGCAGCTCCCGCACCCGCTTGTAGAACGCGATCGCCTCCGCGATCCCCGCCTGCTCCTCCACCGACGCGGCGCTGAGGTCCCACTCGAACCCGAAGTGGCCGAACAGCGCCGTCGCCACGCGGAACGAGAGGTCGTGCGTGCGCCCTGTCGTATGGGCGCGCGGCGGGCCGACGTGGGCGCCCACCAGCTCCGGCGCCAGCAGCAGCCCGGTCCAGCGCTGGATCGCCTGGCGCTCGAGCGCGTCGTTGCTGTCGCTCGCCCACACGCGATCGGTGCGCTCGAGGATGCCGAGGTCGACCCGCCCGCCGCCCGACGCGCAGCTCTCGATCTCGACGCCCGGGTGGCGCGCGCGGAGCTCGTCGAGGAGCCGGTAGACGGCGAGCGTCTGGGCGTGGACCCGCGCCTCGACGAGGTCGCGGTTGTGATCCCACTTGAGGAACGCGATGTCGTGCTCGCCCAGCAGCGCGTCGAGGCGCTCGAGCAGGTAGGCGAAGCAGTCCGGGTTGGCGAGGTCGAGCACCTGCTGGCGCCGCCACTCCGGCGGCAGCCGGCCGGGCACGCCGAGCGCCCAGTCGGGATGGGCGCGGAAGAGGTCGGAGTCGGCGTTGACCATCTCGGGCTCCACCCACAGCCCGAACTCCATCCCGCGCCCGCGCACGTGCTCGATCAGCGGCGCCAGCCCGTCCGGCCACACCTCCTCGTCGACGTACCAGTCGCCGAGCCCGGCGCTGTCGTCGCGGCGCCCGCGGAACCAGCCGTCGTCGAGCACGAAGCGCTCGACGCCGAGCTCCGCCGCGGTGTCGGCCAGCCCGGTCAGGCGCTCCAGCCCGTGGTCGAAGTAGACGGCCTCCCACGTGTTCAGCACCACCGGCCGCGGACTCACGGGATGTCCCGGCCGCGCCCGCTGCCAGGCGTGCAGCGCGGCGCTCAGCCCGTCGAGCCCGCGGTCCGACCAGACCGCGTAGAGCCACGGCGTCGCGTACTCCTCCCCCGTCCCCAGCACGACCTCGCCGGGCCCGAGCAGCTCCGCGGCGCCCAGCACCCCGGGCCCGGCGGGGAGCCGCTCCGCCCACACCGCGGCGTCGCCGCTCCAGCCCAGGTGGATGCCCCACACCTCGCCGGAGCGGAAGCCGAAGCCCGGCGTCCCCGCGACCGTCAGCAGCGGCGCGTCGTGGCCCGTGCGCCCGTGCCGCGTCTCGCGCAGCCACGTGCCGAGGCCGACCTCCCGCCGCTGCGGCGCCCGCTCGCGGCACCAGCGGCCGGTCAGGTCGAGCAGCTCGGTCGCGACCGGCGGCAGCGGCAGCACGCAGCCCAGCTCGTCGAGCCGGAAGGGCTCAGGGCCCTCGTTGCGCAGCGTGTGGCGCAGTCGCAGGACGCCCGTCTCCCCCAGTTCGAGCTCGCTGCGCAGCGCCAGGCCCGCGTCCTCGTCGCGCGCGGTGAACGCCGTCCCCTCGACTGCCGCCAACCGGAACCGCGGCGAGAAGACCGAGCCCGTCAGCCCCGGCCGCCCCCGGTGCCCGGCGGCGCGCTCGGGCACGAGCGACAGCGGCACCGGCACGTCGAGCGCGGAGCGCGCCAGCGGCGGCGCCAGCGCCTCGGCGAGCTCCCCCTCCCCCGGGTCGGCGCCCCAGTGCAGCACGCGCGGCAGCCCGGGCCCGCGCGCGTCGAGCACGACCGCCACGTCGCGCGCCCGCAGCGCGATGATGCCCGTGCTCATGGAGGAGTCCTAGCGTGAAAGTCGCCGTCGTGGGCGCCGGCATCGTCGGGGCGGCGACCGCCCGCGCGCTCGCGCGCCGCGGCGCCGAGGTCGAGCTGCTCGACGCGGGCGAGGTGTCCGGCGGGACGACCGGGCTCGGCGAGGGCAACGTGCTGTGCTCGGACAAGGACGCGGGCCCGGAGCTGGAGCTGGCGGTGCTCGGTCGCGCCGCCTACGACGAGCTCGAGGCCACCTACGGCGAGCGCGCGCGGATCCGCCGCAAGGGCGCGCTCGTGGTGCACCGCAGCGAGGCGGGCCTCGCGGCCGAGCCGGCGCGGATCGAGCGCCTGCGCGCCGCGGGCGTCGAGTGCGAGCTGCTCGAGCCGGCCCAGGCGCGCGCGCTCGAGCCCGCGCTGGCGCCAGACATTCTCGGCGCGACGTGGGTGCCCGGCGACCTCCAGTGCGACCCGCGGGCGATCGCGCGGGCGATGGCGGAGGAGCCCGGCGTGCGGGTGCGCTCCCACACGCGGGTGGATGATCTCGGAGCGCTCCGCGCCGACCACGTCGTCCTCGCCGCCGGGCCGTGGAGCGCCGCGCTCGCGCGCAGCGCCGGGCTCGACCTCCCGCTCGAGCCGCGCAAGGGGCAGCTCGTGCGGCTCGCCGGGCGGCTCGACGTCCGCCACAAGGTGGTCGACGGGAGCTACCTCGCGGCCGTCGCGGCGCCCGCCGCCGGGCTGCAGGTCTCGACCGTGGTCGAGACGACGTACGACGGCGCCGTGCTCGTCGGCTCGAGCCGCGAGCGGCGCGGCTTCGACACGAGCGTCGACGCGGCGGTGACCGCCCGCCTGCTCGAGGCGGCCGCCGGCGTGGTCCCCGGCGTCGCCGCCCTCCGCCCCGAGGCGGCGTGGGCGGGCCTACGCCCGTGGCTGCCCGACGGGCTGCCCGCGCTCGGCCGCTCGCGGACGGGCGTATGGCTGGCGACCGGCCACGAGGGCGCCGGCATCGGCCTCGGCCCGATCAGCGGCGAGTTGCTGGCGGCGGCGCTCAGCGGTGAGGCGCCGGCGCTGGATCTGACGCCGTTCGATCCTGACCGGTTCGACGGCACGCAGCGTGCGGGCCCGCCGCCCAGCGCGCCCCATCCCCCAGCGGCTCCCGGATGACCTCGCCGGCGGCGACGTGGTCGATCAGCGCAGCCTCGACCGCGACCGGGTCGGGCGTGCCGTTGTTGGGGGTCATGATCGCCGCCAGCTCGTAGGTCGTGAGCCCGAACGGGAAGGCGGCCAGCGCGTCGAGCGGATCCTCGGGCGGCGGCCGGCGCTCGAGCGTCGGGTCGAGGTTCGCGATCAGGACGTCATAGGCCTCGACGGGCTGGAAGCCGCCGGCCTCGAGGCGGCGGCCGTCGCGCTCGAAGACCAGCGACGGCGCCGTGTAGCGCACCTGGCCGTCGGTCTGCGCGGTCTTGCCCTGCGCCTCGGCCGGCGAGCAGGCGGCGGAGCGCGCCTCGGCGCGATCGGCCTGGTAGGCCGCCTCCACCTCGGGGCTGTCGAGCGCGCCGAGGACCGCGGAGACGTCGAGCCCGTCGACGCGCACGAGCGCGGCGGCGAGGTCGTCGAGGTCGTCGAGCACCAGCGGCGTCGTAAACCACCCGAACTGGAGCGCCCGGAGCGCCGGGATCTCGCACTCGGGCGAGAGCAGGCGCGCCGCCACGATCGCTCGGCACGCCAGCCCCGTCCCTGCGACGCGGGCGCGCGGCTGGGTCGCGAACGGCATGCCGCGGGCGCGGAAGTGCAGGTAGCCGCGCGCCGAGCTGCCGGGCGTGTAGCCGCGGCGCACGTACTGCTCGGCCTGCTCGGTGAGCCCGATCACGACCAGGCGCCACGCCAGGCCGTCGCCGTAGCGCCACTGCAGCACCGCGTGGGCCGGCCACGCCGAGTAGGCCCAGGGGCAGCCCGGATCTGAGTAATGGGTCACATTCACCGGCACGCCGTCCTCCGTACCCCGATGGACAGGCGAGTAGCCATAGCCTCTGGATGCATGAGCGACCTCCCCGCGTGTCTCTACGAGCCCGACGGCGACCGCTTCGTCCCCACCGGACTCACGCGCGGGCCGTGGGACCGCGGCTTCCAGCACGCCGGGCCGCCGGCCGCGCTGCTCGCGCACGCCGTCGAGGCTGCGGCGGGAGTCGACCCCGGGCAGGTGGGGCGCCTGGCCTACGACATCCTCCGCCCCGTCCCGCTCGCGCCCCACCGCGTCAGCACGCGCGTGCTGCGGCCCGGCCGCAACGTGGAGCAGATCGAGGCCACGCTCTCCGACGCGGCGAGCGGCGACGCGCTGATGCGCGTCAACGCGTGGCGGCTGCGGCTCGAGGAGGTTGAGCTGCCGGACGGGCTCGGCGTGCCCGACCCGCCCCCTCCCCTCCCCGCCACCGGCGAGATCAAGCTGCCGAAGTTCTGGACAGAGGAGATCGCCTACCACGCCGCGCTCGAGTGGCGCTTCATCCACGGCGTGTTCGACGAGCCCGGGCCGGCGGCGTGCTGGACGCGGCTGCGCGTGCCGCTCGTGGCGGGCGAGGCGGCGACGCCGCTGGAGCGCCTGCTCGTGATGGCGGACGCCGCCAGCGGCATCTCGCACGTGCTCGACTGGACGCGCTGGGTGTTCATCAACGTCGAGCTCGGCATCCACCTCGAGCGCCCGCCGGAGGGCGAGTGGATGGCGATGGACGCGACCACACGGCTGGGCCCGACGGGTGCCGGCCTGGCCACGAGCGTGCTGTCCGACGAGCGCGGGCGCGTCGGGGTCTCAACTCAAACCCTGCGAGTGTCGCCGCAGCGGTAGTCTCGGCAGCGACGTGTCCACGACCGGGTGGATCTTCATGGTCGGGCTGCGCGTGTTCGACATCGGCGCGCTCGTCGTCTGGCTGGTCTGGTTCTTCAAGCTGCGCGACGACGAGGACGACGAGGGCGGTGGCGGCGGCGGGCCCGGCAAGGGACCGCAGGACGGCGGCCCTCCCCTCCCGGACGCGGATCCGTGGCCGCAGCGCCGGCGTGACCATCGCGGCGACCTGCGGCCGGCCACGCCGCCCGCCCGCGGGCGCACCGCCGCGCCGGAGCGGCGGCGGGTGCGGACGACGTCCAGTTAGTGTTGGGCGGTGCATCCCCTTCGCGCCGCGCTGATCGTCACCACACTCCTCGCGCTGGCGCCCCCGGCGGCCGGCGCCGCGACCCTCCACGTCGACCAGCGGGCGGCGTCCGGCGACTGCAGCGCTGTCTCCCCGTGTCCCACCGTGAACGAGGCCGTCACGGCCTCGCGGGCCAACGACGAGGTCGACACGATCAGGATCGCTCCCGGCGTCTATGCCGAGCGGGTCGAGCTGATGGACCCGAAGGACAGCGGCATCACGATCGAGGGCAGCGGCAGCGGCAGCGACCCCGCCAGGGACACGATCCTCCAGGACGGCGGCGCGGCGACCTATCTCGTGCTGGTGCTCGGCGCGCCGAGCGGCCCTGAGACGGAGATGACCGCTCGCAACCTCCGGGTCGTGAACACCACGTTCGAGGAGCGGGGATCCGCCGTGATCCTCAACGCCGCGGACTCCGTGCTCGAGGACGTCTACGCCACGGTGTCCGCACCGGCCAGCGATCCCGTGATCCACGTGCGCCACGACGGCGCGCGGCTCGACCGCGTGACCGCCCGCGCCATCGGCGGGCCCGGCGTCACGCGGGCCTCCGGCATCTACGCCGACGGCGACGATCTCCTCGTACGCGACTCCACGATCGAGGGGGGCCTCGGCGGCGGCCTCGAGGTGCGCAGCGACGGGGACCTCCAGCTCGTGCGTTCCCGGGTGACCGCGGCGCCCACCGCGGAGTACGCGCTGCGCACCCAGGGGACGATGACCGCGGACTCGTCCGTGATGAGCGGCGGGGCGATCGGCCTCCTGTACTTCGGCGGCGACGCCGCCGATCCCGACCGCGACGCCGACCTGCGGGGCGTGACGATCGACGCCGGGGAGCCGGGGGTGGCGGATCCCGTCACCAGGGGCGACGAGCCCTCGGGCACCTACGCCATCGCCCTGCAGTACGACGACGTCGACGTGCGGCTCGACTCGTCGATCGCGCTCGAGCGGTCGATCTCCTACGGCGGCGAGGTGCGCTGCAGCTTCAGCAACGTCCCGGGCCAGGAGCAACCGGCCGACGCGACCGCCGGCACGGGCCCCGTGGCCTGCGGGCACTCCGCCGCGTCGGGCAACTTCGCCTCCCCGGCCGGCGCGCTGTTCGTGGACAGCCCTGGCCGCGATTACCGGCTCGCGCCCGGCTCGCCGGCGCTGGACCGCGGCGCGGAGCGGGCGCTGGAGCCGGATGAGTCGGCCCTCGACCTCGCTCGCGCGCCGCGCGTGGGGGGCTGTGGTGCGCGCCGCGACCAGGGCGCGTACGAGAGCGCCTGCCCGCCGCCGCCCGTCCCCCCGCCGGTCGTTGCACCACCACCCGGCCCCGTGGTGCTCGCCGACACGCTCGAGCCCGTCATCAGCCGCGCGTCGCTGACGCGCCGCACGTTCAGGGTGGGCGCCGGAACGGGGCTCCGCTTCTCGCTGTCCGAAGCGGCCCGGGTGCGGATCGCCGTCGAGCGGCGACTTCGCGGCCGCCGCGTCGGCCGGCGCTGCCTGGCCCCCACCGCCCGCCGCCTGCGTCGCCCTCGCTGCGTGCGCTGGAAGCGAGCCACGCTGCTGACGCGCAGCCTGCCCGCGGGCCGGGCGCAGGTGCGGGTCCGCAGCCGCGCGCTGCGTGCCGGGCGCTACCGCTTCTCGATCACGGCGACCGACGCCGCCGGCAACACCACCGCGAGGCCGGTCCGGCTGGCCTTCCGCGTGCTTCGCCGCATCAAAAGTTGACGAACCCGACCAGGATTGGGAGGTTTCCCGAATGGCCCGTCTCACCCCAGATCCCACCTTCTACGCCTCGCCGTCGGACGCTGCCAGCGCCCCCGCCGAGACGCACGCATACGTCGTCACGCTCAACACGGGCACGAACGGCGACAGCGCCCCCGACGCGCTGACGGTCCTCGACCTCGAGGACGGCTCCCCCACCTACGGCCAGATCGTCGGCCGGCTCGACATGCCGAACGTCGGCGACGAGCTGCACCACTTCGGCTGGAACGCCTGCTCGTCGGCGCTCTGCCCGTGGGCGGCGCACCCGCACATCGAGCGCCGCTACCTGCTCGTCCCCGGCCTGCGCTCCTCGCGCATCCACATCGTCGACGTCAAGGACGACCCGCACAACCCGACGCTCGCGAAGGTCATCGAGGCCGAGGAGATCGCGAGCAAGACCGGCTACTCGCGGCCGCACACGATCCACTGCGGCCCTGACGGGATCTACGTCTCGGCGCTCGGCAACCCCGAGGGCGACGGGCCCGGCGGCATCTTCCTGCTCGACCACGAGAACTTCAGCGTGAAGGGCGCGTGGGAGCAGGACCGCGGGCCGCAGGAGCTCGCCTACGACTTCTGGTGGCACCTCAACCAGGGCACGGTCATCACCTCCGAGTGGGGCACGCCGAACATGGTCGAGAACGGGCTCCAGCCCGACCTGCTGCTGAGCAACCAGTACGGCCACAAGCTGCACATCTGGGACCTCGAGAAGCGCAAGCACGTGCAGGAGATCGACCTCGGCGCCGAGCATCAGATGGTGCTCGAGCTGCGGCCCGCGCACGACCCGCGCAAGGCCTACGGGTTCGTCGGCGTGGTCGCCTCGACCGCCGACCTGACCGCCTCGATCTGGCTCTGGGAGCGCAACGCCGACGGCACGTTCAAGGCCGAGAAGGTGATCACGATCCCGCCGGAGCCGGCCGAGACCGAGCAGCTCCCGCCCGCGCTGCAGCCGTTCGGCGCCGTGCCGCCGCTGGTCACCGACATCGCGCTGTCCGTCGACGACCAGTCGCTGGTCGTGTCCTGCTGGGGCACCGGCGAGCTCAAGCGCTACGACGTGAGCGACCCGCACAACCCGCGCGAGACCGGCTCGGTGCGCCTCGGCGGGATCGTCCAGCGCGCGCCGCACCCGGCCGCCGGGCCGCTCAACGGCGGGCCGCAGATGGTCGAGCTGTCGCGCGACGGCAAGCGCGTCTACCTCACGAACTCGCTCTACGCGGCGTGGGACGCCCAGTTCTACCCCGAGGGGATCGACGGCTGGCTGGTCAAGCTCGACGCGGGCGACGACGGCTCGCTGACGCTCGACCCCGGCGTGTTCGTCGAGTACAGCGGGGAGCGCCCGCACCAGGTGCGCCTGGGCGGCGGCGACGCGTCGAGCGACTCGTACTGCTTCCCCGACTGAGATGGACCAGCTCTGGCCCTGGATCCTGATGGCGCTGCTGGGCGCCTATCACGGGCTCAATCCGGCCATGGGCTGGCTGTTCGCGGTCGCGCTCGGCATGCAGGAGCGCGACCGCCGGGCGGTGCTGCGGGCGCTGCCGCCGATCGCCATCGGGCACGAGGCGTCGATCCTGGTGGTCGCGGTGCTCGTGCTCGGGCTGGGGCTGCTCACAGACCCGTCGGCGCTGCACCTCGGCGCGGGCGTGGCGCTGATCGCGTTCGGCGTGTTCCGCTTCGTCAAGCCGCGCGCGCACTTCCGCTGGGTGCGCTCGACGGTCAACCGGCGCGAGCTGACGTGGTGGTCGTTCCTGATGTCGACGGCCCACGGCGCCGGGCTGATGGTGGCGCCGGTGCTGATCGGCGCGGGCGCGGCGACCGACGCCTCGGCGTCCTCGAACCACGCGCTGGCGATGGCGGAGTCGGGTGGGCTCGGGCTTCCGGGCAGCGTCCTGGCGATCACGCTGCACGTGACGGCGATGCTCGCGGTCATGGGCGGGGTCGCGCTGCTCGTCTACGACAGGTTCGGGGTGGCGGTGCTCAAGAAGGCGTGGATCAACCTCGACGCGGTGTGGGCGGGCGCGTTCGTGCTCGCCGGGGTGCTGACGCTCTTCACGTGAGGGCGGCGCTCCTCGACCAGCCGGGGCGGCCGCTGCGCGTCGAGGCGTGCGGCGTCTGCCGCACCGACCTCCACCTGCGCGACGGCGAGCTCGAAGGCGCCGCGGCGCTGCGACTCAGTTGACGGTCGTCGTCTCGGTCTCGGAGTTGTTGGTCGCGACCGGGTCGACGGGCCCGGTCGAGCTGACGCGCGCCCGCACGGTCTGGTCGCCCGCCTCGCTCCAGCTGACGCGGATCTCCCGCGTCACGCTCGCGCCCGGCGCGACCGTGCCGACCGGGCAGGTCACGACGGTGCTCGGGAACATGCTCATGGTGCAGCCGGGGCGGGTGATCACGTTCCACGACTCGTCGACGTCGAACATGACCGAGACGCCCTCGGCCGTCTCCGGGCCCGCGTTGCTCACGGTCGCCGTGTAGGTCACGTCCGTGAGGACGTCGACCGGATCCGGCGTGTCGGAGACGGCGACCGAGAGATCGGCGCCGGCCGGGGCGGGCTCCGCCTCGACCGTGGTCTCCTCGCTGTCGGCGTCGTTGGCCGCGTTCGGGTCGTCGGTCGGCGAGTCGACGCGGCTGGTGACCGCCTTCACGCCCGGCGAGCCGTGGCGCACCACCAGCGCGCCCGTGGCCGAGCCGCCCGACGGCACGTCGCCGAGCTCGCAGGTGACGACCGCGCCGGCCGTGCTGCAGCCGCTCGCGGCGTCGGCGGTCGCGTCCGCCGGCAGCGTGGTGGCGACCGTGACGCCGCGGGCGGTGTCCGGCCCCGCGTTGTCCACGCGGAACCGGTACTCGACCGCCTCGCCCTCGTCGACCGGATCGGGGTCGTCGGTCAGCGTCACGGACAGGTCCGCCCGCGGCGGGGCGGGCTCGCCGGAGCCCTCGCAGTCGCGGCTGCGCGGGTCCTTCGCGTCGGTGGTCGCCGTGTCGCGGCCGCTGCCGCAGCTGACGAGCGCGTCGCGCTTGCCGTCGCGGGCGCGGACGACGTCGTCGTCGGCGCCGGCGAGGAACGCGTCCGCCCCCGCGCCGCCGTCGAGCACGTCGCGGCCGCCGAGGCCGACGAGCGCGTCGTCGCCTCCGCCGCCGGTGAGCTGATCCGGCCCGGCGCCTCCGGTCGCCGCCTGGACGCTGCTCACGTCGTCCCGCTCGCCCGCTGCGCCGTCGTCGGCGCCGCCGGCCAGCGTGACCGTGACGCCCGTCTTGCGCGCCGCGTAGGTGACGGCGTCGTAGCCGGAGCCGCCCTTCATGCGGTCCGCGCCGTCGGCGCCGCTCTCGGCCACGAACACGTCCTCCCCGCCATCGCCGGAGAGGTCGTCGTCGCCGAGGCCGCCGCGCAGCGTGTCGTGCCCGTCGCCGCCTGAGACGACGTCGTTGCCGTCGCCGCCGTCGGCGCGGTCGTGCCCCTCGCCGGCAGCGAGGACATCCGTGTCCGCGCCGCCGTCGAGGTGGTCGTCGCCCCGATCCGAGCGAAGTTCGTCGTTGCCGGACCCGCCGGCCAGCTTGTCGTCGCCCTTCTCGCCCTCGAGCTTGTCGTTGCCGCTGCCGCCCTCGAGGCGGTCGTGGCCGTCGCCGCCGAGCAGGACGTCGTCGCCGCCGAGGCCGCGCAGGGTGTCGTTGCCGCCCTTGCCGCAGATGACGTCGCGGCCGGCGGTGCCGGTGAGGGTCTCGCTGCGGTCGCTGCCGCGCACGGTGCACGCCGGCGACGTCGCGGCCGCCGAGGTGGAGAGGAGGAGGGTCGCCGCGAGTGCGCCGAGGGTCAGCCGACCGGTGGAGAGCATCCTTGCCATGGACCCTTCTTCGGCTGCTGCGCCGGGTGGGCGGCCTCATGCCCCACAAACTGGACGACCGTCGGAGGGACCTGGTGCCGATCGCGCGCCGTAGTGGTCGGCGATGGCCGATCGCCACACTTGGCCCATGCGGGTGCTCGCCCTGACCGCGTTGCTTTTGGCCGCCGCCGCGACCGCCGCGATCGTCGCCGGCGAGGCGCACGTGCCGCTCGTCACCGGCGAGCCGCGCTCCGCGCCGACGCCGGCCGCCACCAGCCGGCCGCCGCCCCTGGCCGCCGCGCTGCCGACCGTCGCGCCGACGCCGGCGCCGCCGCGCCCGCATCGCGTGGCGGAAGTCGCGCGCGCTCGGGCTGCCCTACCGCGGGCGCCTCGCTGCGGGGCGTCCGCCTCCCGGCGAGCGGCGCGCACTTCGTCAGCTGGGATCCGATCCGGCCGCCGCTCGCCCAACCGGCCGTGGCGCCGCCACGGCACGGACCGGCTCGTGCGCATGGTGCTGCGGGTCGCGTCCGGCTACGCGAGCGCGCATCCGCGCGCGGCGCGGCTCGTCGTCGGCGACCTCAGCCGGCCGCGCGGCGGCGACTTCGGCGTCCGCTACGGCGGGATCGGCCACAGCACGCACCAGAACGGGCTCGACGCCGACGTCTACCTGCCCCGCCGCGACGGCCGCGAGCGAGCGCCGCGGCGGGTGGCCCAGGTCGCCCGCAGGCGTTCGCAGGAGCTGGTCGACCGCTTCGTGAAGGCCGGCGCCTCAGTCGTGCTCGTCGGCCCGCGCACCGGGCTGGAGGGACCGGCCGGCGTGGTCAAGCCGTGGCCCAACCACGACGACCACCTCCACGTCCGGCTGCCCGCGGACTAGCCCCGTTGGCCCAGCGCCTCGCGCACCTGCGGCGCGACCTCGGTCGCGAACCGCTCGGTCTGCCCGAGCTGGTCCTCGTCGTCGAACCACGCCACGAAGCCGTCGAAGCGCAGGTCGCGCGCGAGCTTCACGAGCTCCTCGACCCAGTGGTCCGCCGGGCCGCGCAGCCAGCCGTCGCCCTCGCCGATCACGCCGTTGAGGTTGGCCACGCGACGGATGCTCGCGGGGTCGCGCCCAGCCTTCTCCGCCGCCTCGTCGATCATCGCCTGGCGCCGCGGGACCTCCTCGAGCGGCATGCGCGGCAGGCTCGGGATCCAGCCGTCGGCCAGCCGCCCGACGACGCGCATCATCCGCGGCCCGTAGGCGCCGAGCCAGATGCCCATGGCGTGCGCCGGCTCGGGCCCGCCGTGCGCCCCCTTCATCCGGTAGTGCTCGCCCTCGGCGTCGATCCCGCGGTCCGCGGCCCACACGCTGCGGATGATCGGGATCGCCTCCTCGAGCGCGTCCACGGACTCCGGGCCCGAGCGCACCGGCCCGCCCCATGCGCCGATCCCCTCCCAGAACGCGCCGGCGCCGAGCCCGAGCTCGACCCGCCCGCCGGTGAGCCGGTCGAGCGTCGCCGCCGACTTCGCGAGCACGCCCGGGTGGCGCAGCGGCAGGTTCGCGACGTCGGGGAAGAAGCGCACGCGCTCGGTGCGCCCCGCGAGGTAGGAGATCAGCGTCCAGGCGTCGAGGTGGCGGCGCTGGTACGGGTGGTCCTGGATCCCGACGAGGTCGAGGCCGAGGCGGTCGGCGAGGAGGACCTGCTCGACGACCGCGTCCTGCCGCTCGGCGAGCGGGACCGGGAAGACGCCGAGGAGAGCAGCCACGCTAGTCGCGCGCGGCCTTGACCATCCGGGCGATCGTGGTCGCCACGTAGTAGAGCGAGAGCAGGAAGAACGTCGCGCCGACGACGGCGCGCACCTGGTCCTCGCTGGCGGAGATGCGGTTGGCGGCCGGAGGCGCGACCTTGTCGGCGACGGTCTCGCGCCAGCCGGTCAGTCCCGCGTGGCCGAAGTGCTCGGTCTTGGGCATGGGGTGTGCCTACCCCGGTCGGCGGAAGCCGAGTCGCGCCTCGGTGCATCATGGGGTGATGCTCAACCGCGCCCGAGGCTTCTGGCTGGAGCTGTCTCGCAGCCTGGTCTTCCTCCCCGGGCTGATCGTCGCCGCGTTCGCGGTGCTGGGAATCGTGCTCGTCGAGGTCGACGCGGCGATCGACCTCACCGGGGTGGAGGTCGTCTTCAAGGGCGACGGCTCGGCCGCGCGAACCGTGCTGTCGGTCATCGCGGGGTCGCTGATCACCGTCGCGGGCCTGACGTTCTCGATCACGATGGTCGTGCTGCAGCTGGCCTCGAGCCAGTTCAGCCCTCGGATCCTCCGGAGCTTCTTCGGGGATCGCCTGACGCAGCTGACCATCGGCATCTACGTCGGCACGTTCGTGTACTCGATCCTCGTGCTCCGTGCGGTCGGCTCGTTCGGCGACACCGGCTTCGTGCCCCGGCTCAGCGTCACGCTCGCGTCGCTGCTCGGCATCGCCGCCGTGGTGCTGTTGATCGTCTTCCTCCATCACGTCTCGCGGCTGGTCCAGGTCTCGCACGTGACCGCGGGTATCGCCCACGACACGCTGTCGCGCACCGACGTCCTCTATCCCGAGGCCTGGGCCGAGCCGGTCGAGGTCGAGCGGGGCGACGAGCTGCTCGCGGCCTGGCGCGAAGAGCCGCCGTCGGAGCTGGTGCCGGCCCGCCCGGGATACGTGCAGCGGGTCGGGGTCGACGAGCTCGCGCGCAGCGTCGCCGGCCGCCTCGAGCGCGTGGCGATCCTGGTGGCCCCCGGCGACTTCGCCGACGGCGAGACCCCCGTGGTCGAGGCGTGGCCGGCCGACGCCGCCGAGGCTTGCCGCTCGGACCTGCTCGGCGCCGTCACCATCGCCTCCGAGCGCGATCTCGATCAGGACGTGGGGTTCGGGATCCGCCAGCTCACCGACACGGCGCTCCGGGCCCTCTCGCCCGGGATCAACGACCCGATGACCGCGGTCACCTGTATCGGCTACCTGCGCTCGATCCTCTCCCGGCTCGCGGCGCGAGCCGAGCCCGCCACCGTCCGCCGCTTCCGCGAGCACGAGCTGACCGTGATCCTGAACCGGCGCGGCTTCGAGGAGCAGCTGGAGGCGTTCGTCGAGATCAGCCGTCACGTGGCTGGGGACGCGTGGGTGGCAAGCGAGCTGCTCGACGCGCTGCGTGCCTGTGCTCTCGCCGCCCGGCGGTCCGGGGCGACCGAGCGACTGCCCGTCGTGCGCGAGCTGGCCGCCGCCGTTGCGGAGCAGGCGCGGAGCGGATTCCTGACCGAGCGCGACCGCCACCGGATCGACGCCGCGCTGGCAGCAGTGGAGCGCGCGAGCGCCTAGGAGCCCGGCAGGGTCCCCTCGACTCGCCGGCGCTCCCCGCCCTCGCGGACCTCGACCTTCCAGATCGGCGCCTCGGCCTTCACGCGGTCGATCAGCGCGCGGGCGGCGTTGAACGCCTCCGCCCGGTGCGGCGCCGAAGCGGCCACGATCACGCTGGGCTCGGAGAGCGGGACGGTGCCGATCCGGTGCTCGAGCGCCACCGCGCTGCACCCGTAGGCCGCGGCCACCTCCTCGCCGATCGCCTGCAGCTTCGACTCCGCCATCTCGGCGTAGGCCTCGTAGTCGAGCTCGGGCACCTCGCGCGTCACGCCCTCGAACACCACCACCGCGCCGGCCGCGGGATCGCGCACGAGCGCCGCCACCGCGGCGACGTCGAGCGGCTCCCCGGTCACGCGCACGCCGCGCACCACGTCGGCCCCGCCGCTGACCGGCGGCACGAGCGCGACCTCGTCGCCCTCGCGGACCGGCTCGCCCTCGCTCGCGTACTCGCGGTTGATCGCCACCACGCACGAGCGCGGCGCGACCTCCATCGCCGCCAGCAGGTCGGCGACGACCGCCCCCTCGGGCAGCTCGACCTCGACGCGATCGGAGCCGGCGCGCTCGCGCAGACCCGCGAAGAGACGGACGGTCACGACCATGCGGACACCCTAGACTCAGAGGCGATGGAGGGACCCGCCCTGACGCACCTGGACGACGCCGGCCAGGCAACCATGGTCGACGTCGGCGCCAAGCAGCCGACGCAGCGCTGGGCGCGCGCCCGCGCGGTCGTCCGCATGTCCCCCGAGGCCGCCGCCCGCGTCGCGGCGGGCGACAACCCGAAGGGCGACGTGGTCGCCGTCGCGCGCATCGCCGCCATCCAGGCCGCCAAGCGGACCGACGAGCTGATCCCGCTCTGCCACCAGCTGCCGCTCTCCCACGTCGACCCGCAGATCGCCATCGACGCCGGGACCGGCACGGTCACGATCGTCGTGGAGACGCGGACGACCGACCGCACCGGGGTCGAGATGGAGGCGATGGTGGCCTGCTCGGTCGGCGCGTTGACCGTCTACGACATGGTCAAGGGCATCGAGCCGGGCGTCGTCGTCGAGCGCGTCGAGCTGCTCGACAAGACCGGCGGGAAGGCGGACTTCCACCGATGAAGCCGCTCATCGACGGCCACGGGCGACCGATCGGGGACGTGCGGATCTCGGTCACCGACCGCTGCAACTTCCGCTGCCAGTACTGCATGCCGGCCGAGGGGCTGCCGTGGCTCAACCGCGAGTCGCTGCTCTCCTACGAGGAGGTCGCGCGGCTGGTGGCGCTGCTCGGCGCCATGGGCGTCCACGACGTGCGCCTGACCGGCGGCGAGCCGCTCGTCCGCAAGGAGCTGTGGCGACTGGTCGAGATGCTGTCGGGGCTCGATGACGTCCACGACCTGTCGCTGACCACCAACGGCTACCTGCTCGCGCGCCAGGTCGACGATCTCGTGCGCGCCGGGCTCAAGCGCATCAACGTCTCGCTCGACTCGCTCGCCCCCGACCGCTTCTTCCAGCTCACGCGGCGCGACTCGCTCGCCCAGGTGCTCGAAGGGCTCGAGGCCGCCGAGGCCCACCCGGAGCTGCGCCCGATCAAGGTCAACGTCGTCGCGCTCAAGGACTTCACGGAGGACGAGGTCGTGCGCTTCGCCGACTTCGCCCGCCGCACGCCCTACGTCGTGCGCTTCATCGAGTTCATGCCGCTCGACGCCGACCGCTCGTGGAGCGCCGACAAGGTGCTGCCGAACGAGGAGATCCGGCGCCTGATCCACGAGGTCCACCCGCTCGAGCCGGTCGGCCGCGAGCGCCACGGCACCTCGCGGCGCTGGCGCTTCGCCGACGGGCAGGGCGAGATCGGCTTCATCTCCCCCGTCTCCGAGCCGTTCTGCGGCGACTGCAACCGCATCCGCCTGACCGCCGAGGGGATGCTGCGCACCTGCCTGTTCTCGCTCAACGAGACCGATCTGCGCGCGCCGATGCGCTCCGGCGCGAACGACGCTGAGCTCGAGCAGATCATCCGCGACGCCGTCTGGCGCAAGGAGCTCAAGCACCACATCGGGGACGAGGGCTTCGTCCAGCCGGCGCGCTCGATGTCGCGCATCGGCGGGTGAAGGACCTCCCCGACGCCCAGCGGCTCGTCCTCGAAGCGGCCGCGCCGCTCGCGGAGGAGAACGTGCCGCTCGCTGACGCCGCCGGCCGCGTGCTCGCGCGCGACGCGCGCAGCGTCGTCGACCTGCCGCCGTTCGACCGCTCGGCGATGGACGGCTACGCGGTCCGCTCCGATGACACCGGCGGGCCGATGCGCGTGGCCGGCGAGCTCGCCGCCGGCGACACGGCGGACGCGCCGCTCGAGCCGGGGACCGCGCTGGCGATCATGACCGGCGCGCCGCTGCCGCCGGGCGCCGACGCCGTGCTGCAGGTCGAGCGCGCCCAGGTCGACAACGGCTCCGTGCGCGCCGACGCCCCGGTCCCGCACGGCCTCCACGTCCGCTACCGCGGTGAGGACGTCCACGCCGGCGACGTGCTCGCCGCCGCCGGCGAGCCGCTGACGCTGCCGCGCGTGTCCTCGCTCGCCGCCGCCGGGGTCGGCGAGGTCACCGTGCACCGGCGCGCACGCGTGCACGTGCTGATCTCCGGCTCCGAGCTGCTGCCGCTGGGCGCGCCGCCCGAGCCGGGCAAGATCCACGAGTCGAACGGCCTGATGGTGCGGCTGTTCGCGGAGCGCGCCGGGGCCGACGTCACCGACCGCGGCGTCGTCGCCGACGACTACGACGCCACGGTCGAGGCGGTGCGCGCCGGGCTGGAGGGCGACGTGCTGCTCGTCTCCGGCGGCGTCTCGATGGGCGAGCACGATTACGTGCGGCCGGCGTTCGAGGCGTGCGGGGTCGAGGAGGTGTTCTGGCGCGTGCGCGTGAAGCCGGGCAAGCCGCTGTTCTTCGGCCGCCGTGGCGACACGCTGGTGTTCGGGCTGCCCGGCAACCCGCTCTCGTGCATCGTCGGCTTCGTGGCGCTGATCGACCTCGCGCTGCGGCGCATGCACGGCGAGCCCGAGCCGGTCATGCGCACCGTGCCCGCGCGTCTCACCGTCCCCGCCGGCCCTTCCGACGGCCGCACCACGTTCCTCACCTCACGGCTCGCCCCCGGCCCGGACGGGCTGCTCGAGGCGACCCCGACCCAGCGCCAGGGCTCGCACATGACCGGCGCGCTGGGCGAGAGCGACGGCTTCGTCGTCGCGCCGCACGACAGCGGCCCGCTCGAGGCCGGCGCGATCGTCGACGCGGTGCGGGTTGACTAGTTGGCACGAGTCCGACTTCCGCGAGCCCGAGCGGCCCGACCGCCGGCGCTGGATCAACCGAGGCATCGGGGTGTTCACCCTCCTGACGCTGCTGCTCCTGCTCAACGCCCAGCGCCGCGACGGCATCCGCTGCGACCAGGATTGCTACGGCACCTATCGCACCTACGAGCCGGGTCACGCGTGGACGAACTACACCGACTCGTGGCAGTGGGACGCGCAGAACGCGCTGATGGCCGTCGCGTTCATCGTCGCGCTGGCCGGGTTCCTCTACATGCTCGGCGGCCGGCGCCGCCGCGCGCTCATCCTCACCGCGGTCTCGTTCGGCTTCAGCCTGGTCTACCTGACCTGGGTTGAGCTGTCGCCGCCGATCGGCTAGTCCGGCGGAGCGGGTCTGCCCCTCACCGTGAGCGCGACGGCGCGGACAAGGCTCTTCGCAGTCGCGGCGCTGGGCTGGGCCGCGATCTGCATCGAGCGGATATCGGAAGACAGCTGGCTGTTCGCCACGCTCGCCCTCGTCCCGCTCATCGCGTGCGCCGGCGCGGCGCGCATCGCCGCTCGCGAACGCTGAGCTAGATCCGCACCGACCCGTCGTCCTCGATCGTCCAGTGCGGATTGTGGGCGACCTCCCACGGGTGGCCGTCGGGGTCGACGAAGACGCCCGAGTAGCCGCCCCAGAACGTCGTCGCGCCCGGGCGGCCGATCGTGGCGCCCGCCGCCTCGGCCTCGGCCAGCGCGGCGTCGACCTCCCCGGGCGAGCGCACGTTGTAGGCGAGCGTCACACCGCCGAAGCCGCCGCGGTCGGTGACCGTCGAGTCCTCGGCGAGCTGTTTGCGATCCCAGACCGCGAGCGCGATGCCCCCGAGCTGGAAGAACGCGACGTCGAGCGTCGGGTCGGTGTTGCATTCCCACCCCAGCGCCTCGTAGAAGGCGCGCGCCGCCGGGACGTCAGCGACGCCGAGGGTTACCAGGGATAAGCGTTGCTCCATTTCTGAGCGGGTATCCCCTGCACAATTGCCACTGAGCGCAGGGAGGGGTCAGATCATGCCGGAGAAGGTCACCAATCGTTGGCTGATCGCCGCGGCGGGCGTCGTCATGCAGGTGGCGCTGGGCGCCGTGTACGCGTGGAGCGTGTTCCGCAAGCCACTCTCGGAGGAGTACGACGCCTCCGTCTCGTCGGTCAACGTCGCGTTCACGCTGACGATCGTGTTCCTCGGTATTTCCGCGTACTTCGGCGGGCTGTGGATGGGCAAGGTGGGCCCGCGCAAGGTGGCCATGACCGCCGGCCTGCTCTACGGCGCGGGCATCATCCTCGCCAGCCTCGCCTCCAGCAGCATCGCGCTGCTCTACCTGACCTACGGCGTGATCGCCGGCATCGGCATCGGCCTCGGCTACATCGTCCCGATCGCGACGCTGATCAAGTGGTTCCCGGACAAGCGCGGCGTGATCACCGGCATCGCGGTGGCGGGCTTCGGCGCCGGCGCCGTCCTGACCGCCCCGATCGCCAAGAGCCTCGTCTCCTCGATGGGCGTGTTCGAGACGTTCGCGGTCCTCGGCGTGATCTACGCGGTCATGGTGGTGGGCGCGTCGCTCTTCATCAAGAACCCGCCCGAGGGCTTCAAGCCGGAGGGTTGGGAGCCGGACACCACCGAGCGCAGCGACCGCTCCGGCCGCGACTACGAGTTCGGCGACGCGATCAAGACCTGGCAGTGGTTCGCCCTGTGGGCGCTGCTGTTCCTCAACGTCACCGCGGGCATCGCCGTCATCTCCGAGGCCGCCCCGATGACCGAGGAGATCGCCGGCGCGAGCGCGACCGCCGCGGCGAGCCTCGTGTCGCTGATCGCGATCTTCAACGGCGCCGGGCGCTTCGCATGGGCGGCGTTCTCCGACGTCATCGGGCGCCGCTGGGTCTTCCTGGCGATGTTCGTGATCCAGGCGGTGGTGTTCTTCCTGCTGCCCAACGCGAGCTCGTTCGCGTTCTTCGCCGTCCTGGCCTGCGTGATCCTGTTCTGCTACGGCGGCGGCTTCGGCACCATGCCGGCGTTCGCGGCGGACTACTTCGGCTCCAAGAACGTCGGGCGCATCTACGGCCTGATGCTGACCGCGTGGAGCGCGGGCGGCATCGTCGGCCCGCTGCTCATCTCGAAGATCCGCGACTCGAGCGGGACCTACGACACCGCGCTCTACATCATCGCGGGCATGCTGGTGGTCTCGTGCATCATCCCGCTGATCGTGCGGCCGCCCGCGGGCGACAGCAGCGAGTCCTCCGGGCGCTTCAAGCGCAAGGAGGACGAGGCGGTCAGCGAGGACCGGTCGACCGCCCGGAGCCGCGCCTGACGATGGGGTTCAAGGACCCGAAGTCGATCACCGAGGCCGGAGTCGAGACCGGCGTCAAGAAGGTCAAGCTGTCGTGGGACAAGGCGCTGGTCTCCGGCTTCCTCGCGGGCGCGTACATCGCGTTCGGCGCGCTCGTGGCGATCAGCGTGTCATCGGGCCTCAACCCGGACACGTGGGGCACGCTGCCGACGCTGTTCGCGGGCTCCGTGTTCGCGCTCGGCCTGGTGCTCGTCGTGATCGCGGGCGCCGAGCTGCTGACCGGCAACATGGCGCTCGTCCCGCTCGCCGCCTTCAAGGGCAAGACGACGCTCCGCGCGCTGGCCGAGAACTTCGGCTGGGTGCTGATCGGCAACCTGATCGGGTCCTTGTTCGTCGCCTACTTCCTCGCCGTCCAGAGCGGCGTGGTGACCGACGAGCTGCCGCTGGCGCGGCTCGGCGACATCGCCACCACGAAGGCGGTCGAGGAGACCGAGTGGCAGATCTTCCTGCGCGCCGTGGGCTGCAACTGGCTCGTCTGCCTGGCCGTCTGGATGGCGATGGCGGCCGACGACATCGCGGGCAAGGTGCTCGCGATCTTCTTCCCGATCATGGCCTTCGTCGCGATGGGCTTCGACCACGTCGTGGCGAACATGTTCTTCATCCCGGCGGCGATCTTCGCCGGGGTGGACGGCATCGGCTGGGGCGACGCCGTGCACAACTGGATCTTCGCGTTCCTCGGGAACCTGGTGGGCGCCGCGATCTTCGTGGCGCTGAGCTACTGGTACCTCTACGGCCGGGCCGAGGAGCCTCCGGCCGCGACGGGCGCCGGCGCCTCCGCGGACGGCGACGGCCGGGCTGCGGCGGGCGAGGCTACGACCGCCCGAAGCGGCGCCTGATCCGCTCCCACAGCACCGAGAAGAACAGACCGATCCCACCCACCGGCTTGGCCGCCTGAGGCGGCTGAGCCGGCCGCGGCGGGGTGGGCGGCGGCGGCGCGCTCGCACTCTCCGAGTCCGCCCCCTCCTGCGGGTCGGCGGCGGCCACGGCCTCCGGCGGGGCATCGCCGGCCGTGACCTCCGCGCCGCTCGGCGCCGCCGGGGCGTCGGCCAGGCGCGACGACAGGCAGGTCGCGAAGTCGCGCATCAGGCGGTTCGAGATGTCCTCCATCATGCCGCCGCGGCCGAAGCGCGCGAGCCGGCCGGTGATCGTGAAGTCGGTGACGGCCTCGACCGTCGTGCCGCCGTCGTGCTCGGACAGCGTGTTGACGATCGTGGCGCTCGCGCCGCCCTGGCCGCGCTTGTCGGTGCCGCGCGCCTTCAGCGTCGCCGTGTGGGTGCCCTCGTCGGCGCTCTCGATCTTGATCGTGCCGCGGTAGGCGGCCGTCGTCGGCCCGAGCTTGACCTGGAAGGTCCCGTGATAGGTCCCGTCCTCGTCGTGCTCGGTGATGGCGGCTCCCGGCAGGCACGGCGCCACGCGCTCGAGATCGGTCAGGGCGGCCCACACCGTGTCGATCGGCGCGGCCACCTCGAAGGACTGCTCGAGCTTCATGACTGGACCTCCTGGAGTCGCTCGGGTGTGTCGATGTCGGTCGGGTCGCTGAGCCGGCCGACCTCCCAGGTGTACACGTGGTCGCCCTCGAGCAGCTCGCGCGCGCCGACGTCGCCCTCGAGCTCGGCGACGTGGTCGAGGAGCCGCCGCTCCATCAGCACGGGATGGCCGGGGTTGCCGTCGTACGTCGCGCGCACCGCGAGGTGCCGCCCGCGGTGGTCGAGCACGCCCGCGATCACCTCAGGCGTGATGAAGGGCTGGTCGCCGAGCGTGATGACCGCGGCCTCGACCTCGCCCAGCGCGGTCACGCCGGCGCGCAGGGACGCCGATTGGCCGTCGGCCCAGTCCTCGCACACGACGACGTCGACACCGCTGAGGTCGACCGCGTCCTGGACCTCGCGGGCGTGGGCGCCGAGCACGACGACGACCGGGGAGATCGAGGGCACGGCGAGCATCGCGCGCACCGCGTGCTCGAGCAGCGGGCGCCCGTCGAGCTGCGCGACCTGCTTGGGGCCGCCGAAGCGCTTGCCCTCCCCCGCGGCCAGCACGACGCCGCCGATCTCCGGCTCCGTCTCGGCGGCGAGCGGTGGGCGCGTCATGCCGGCACACCTTCCTCCATCAGCGCGGCCAATGCTTCCAGGGATGCGAGCGAGTTGCCCGGGATGAGGTGGTCGACGTGCGGGAGCGCGGCCTGCATGCCGCGCGTGAGCGGCTCGTAGCGGGGGTCGGCGGCGAGCGGGTTGAGCCACACGACGCGGTACGCGCAGCGGCGCAGGCGCGCCATCTCGGCCGCCAGCAGCTCGGGGTCGCCGCGGTCCCAGCCGTCGGAGAGGATCACGACGAGCGCGCCGCGCCCGATCCGCCGCCCGTGCACGCGGTTGAGCTCGGAGAGCGCGTCGCCGATGCGGGTGCCGCCCGACCAGTCCTGGACAGCGTCGGCGGCGCGCTGCAGCGCGCGGTCGGGATCGCGGCCGGCAAGCTCGCGGGTCACGCGCGTCAGCCGGGTGCCGAACACGAACGCCTCGACGCGCGCGCGGGCCGCCACCGAGGCCTGCAGGTACATCAGGAGCATCCGCGCGTAGGGCGCCATCGAGCCCGACACGTCGCAGACGAGCACGAGCCGGCGCGGCCGCCGCGCGGGCGTGCGGTAGCGGCGCTCGACGAACTCGCCGCCGTGGCGCAGCGAGAGCCGGACGGTGGCGCGCAGGTCGTGGACGTCGCGGCGCCGCCGCGTCGGGCGCGTGCGGCGCGAGATGCGCTGCGGGGCGCGGCGGGCGAGCCGTCCCAGCAGCCGCCGCGCGACCGCACGCTCGGCGTCGCTGTAGAGCGCGAAGTCGCGTTCGTGCAGCAGCTCCTCCTCGCTCCACGCCGCGGGCGCGGGGGTCGCGCCGGCCTCGGCGTCCGTCTCCCGCCCGGCGGGGATGCCGAGCCGCGGCATCGCCGCGCGCTCGATCTCGCCGAGCTGGCTGAGCGGGTCCTCTCGCTCCTCCTCGGGCGCCGCGAACGCGAGCGCGAACGCCTCCGCGAACACCGCCATGTCGGCGTGCGACGCGCACAGGGCCGCCCGCAGCGCATAGAACGCCTCTTCGCGCGACGCCGCGTCGACGGCGGCGAGCGCGCGGTGGGCGGCGAGCAGGTCCCCGACGCCGACGGGCACGCCGCCCGCCCGCATCATCGCGCCGAGCCGTGCCAGCGCAGGGTGCGTCGACAGCTCAGGCACCGCGCAGGACCCCCGCGGCGCGCACGCGGTCGATGTCCTCGCGGACCTTCAGCGCAACGCCCAGCGTCTCGTCGAGCGGCTCGTCCGGGCCGAGCGCCAGCAGCGCCCGCGCCCACGTGATCGTCTCCCCCACCCCGGGCAGCTTGTAGAGCTCCTCGCCGCGCAGGCGCGCGACCGCGTCGCACACCCGCAGCGCGACGCCGTCGGGCACGCCGGGCAGCCGCGCGCGCACGATCTCCGCCTCGCGCTCGGGGTCCGGGTAGTCGATCCAGTGGTAGAGGCAGCGGCGCTTCAGCGCGTCGTGCAGCTCGCGCGTGCGGTTCGAGGTCAGCACCACGAGCGGGCGCCGCTGCGCGACGACCGTGCCGATCTCCGGGATCGAGATCGCGAAGTCGGACAGGAACTCGAGCAGGAACGCCTCGAACTCGTCGTCGCTGCGGTCGACCTCGTCGATCAGCAGGACGGAAGGCCCGTCTTCCTCCAGCGCCTCGAGCAGCGGCCGCCGCAGCAGGAACTCGCGCCCGAACAGCTCGCGCGCCTCGGCGCCCGCCTCGGCGGCCCGGATGGCGAGCAGCTGGCGCCCGTAGTCCCAGTCGTAGACGGCGTGGTGGAGGTCGATGCCCTCGTGGCACTGCAGGCGGATCAGGCGCGCGCCGGTCGCGCCGGCCAGCGCGCGCGCCACCTCGGTCTTCCCCACGCCGGCCTCGCCCTCGAGCAGCAGCGGCTGCTCGAGCTCCGCCGCGAGGTAGACGGCCGTCGCGAGGCCCCGGTCGGCGAGGTAGCCCTCGCCGGCCAGGGACTGCGTGACGGCTTGCGGGCTGGCGAGCTCCTGGGCTACGCCGCCGCCTCCTCGAGCGCCCGCCGGCACAGCACGCGGGCGAGGTGGCGCTTGTAGTCCGGCGACGCGTTGAGGTCGCCCGGGGGGCTCGTGCCCTCGGCCGCCTGCTCGGCGGCGGCCGCGATGTTGGTGGCATCGAGCGGCTGCCCGCGCAGCACCGCCTCCGCCGCGGTCGCCCGCAGCGGCACGTTGCTCATGTGCGTGAGCCCGATGCGGACGTCCTCGCACGACCCGTCGCCCGCCTTCCTGACGAGCGCGGACACGGCGACCATCGCCCAGTCCTCCTTGCGGCGGTTGAACTTCTGGTAGCCGAACCCGTAGCCGTCGAGCGCCGGGTAGTTCACCGACGTGAGCACCTCGTCGTCGCCGACCGCGGTCGTGAGGTAGTCCTGGAACAGGTCGGCCGCCGCGATCTCGCGCTCCCCGGAGGCGCCGCGGACCGTCACGGAGCCCTCGTAGGCGAGCAGGATCGCGGGCTGGTCGGAGGCCGGGTCGCCGTGCGCGAGCGAGCCCCCGAGCGTCCCGCGGTTGCGCACCTGCGGGTCGGCGATCGTGCTCGAGACCTCGGAGATCAGGCCGAGGTCCGCGTTCGCGATCGCGGTGTGGGTCGTCATGGCGCCGATCCGCACGCCGCTGCCGTTCGTGATCCCGTCGAGCCCGGGGACCTTGCGCAGGTCGACGAGCAGGGTCGGGGCCGCGAGCCGCAGCTTCATCAGCGGCAGCAGCGAGTGCCCGCCGGCGATCAGCTTGGCGTCCTCGCCGCCGCTCGCCAGCGCGTTCAGCGCCTCGTCGATCGTGGCGGGCGCGATGTAGTCGAACTCGGCGGGGATCACAGCGAGCCTCCCTCGTCCGGCCCGGTCGGTCCGGAGCCGGCGCTGCCGTCCCCGTGGAGGCCGAAGGAGCCGCCCTGCGGGCCCGGGTCGGGTGGCACCGCGTTGCCCTTCGCCTCCTCGATCTTCGCCCACACGTTCTGCGGGCTCAGCGGCATGTCGATGTAGTCGACGCCCAGCGGGCGCAGCGCGTCGATCACCGCGTTGACGATCGCGGGGCTGGCGGCGATCGTGCCCGCCTCCCCCACGCCCTTGACCCCGAGCGAGTTGACCGGCGACGGGGTCTCCGTGCGGTCGGTCTCGAAGCTCGGGACGTCGGCGGCGCTCGGCAGCGCGTAGTCGACGAACGTGCCGGTCACGAGCTGGCCGTCCTCGTCGTAGTGGATGCGCTCGTAGAGCGCCTGCCCGATCGCGTGCGTGATGCCGCCGTGGATCTGGCCGTCGATCAGCTTCGGGTTGATGGCCGGGCCGCAGTCGTCGACCGAGACGTAGCGGACGATGTCGATCTTCCCCGTCTCCGCGTCGACGTCGAGGATGCACGCGTGCGCGCCGAACGGGAACACGAAGTTCTCCGGGTCGTAGAACATCGTCTCCTCGAGCCCCGGCTCCATGCCCTCCGGCAGGTTCTCCGGGATGTAGGCGGCGCCCGCGATCTCGGCGATCGTCATCGCCTTGTCGGGCGAGCCCTTGACCGCGAACTTGCCCTCGGCGAGCTCGATGTCCTCGACCGCCGCCTCGAGCTGGTGGGCGACGATCTGCTTCGCCTTGTCCACCACCTTCGCGGTCGCGCGGGCGATCGACTCGCCGCCCACGGCCAGCGAGCGCGAGCCGTAGGTGCCGAGGCCGAACGGGCCCGTGCCGGTGTCGCCGTGGACGACGTCGACGAGGTCGGGCGTGGTGCCCAGCCGGTCGGCGACGATCTGGGCGAACGCGGTGTCGAGGCCCTGGCCGTGCGGCGCGGTGCCGCTGTAGACCGTCGCCGAGCCGGACGCGTGCACGCGCACGATCGCCGACTCGTAGAAGCCGGCCTGCAGGCCGACGCCGCTCGGGCCGACCACGCGCGACGGCGCGAGGCCGCAGATCTCCATCCAGGTGGAGAAGCCGATGCCGCGGTACTTCCCTTGGCTCCGGAGGTCCTCCTGCTCGCGCCGGAACGCGTCGACGTCGACGTGCTCGAGCAGCTTGTCGAGCGAGCCGTGGTAGTCGCCGGAGTCGTAGACGATCCCGATCGCGACCTCGGCCGGGAAGTCCTCCTTGGGGATGAAGTTCTTGCGCCGCAGCTCCAGCGCGTCCATCCCCAGCTCGGCCGCGAGCTGCTCGACCATCACCTCGATCAGGTGGGTCGCCTCCGGCCGGCCGGCGCCGCGGGTGGCGTCGGTGGCCATCTTGTTCGTGAAGACGCCCTTGGCCGTGAACTTCAGGTTCGGGATCTTGTAACAGCCGCTGATCACGAAGCCCGTGAACGACGGGATGAACGGCGTCAGCAGCGTGAAGAACGCGCCGAAGTCCGCGATCGCCGTGCACTCGAGCCCGACGATCGTGCCGTCGCGCTTGGCCCCGACCTTCACGAAGTCGATCTGGTCGCGGCCGTGGATCGAGGAGCTCATGTGCTCCGACCGCGTCTCGGTCCACTTGATCGCGCGGCCGATCTTCCGCGACGCCCAGGCCGCGAGGATCTCCTCCGGGTAGTGGGTGATCTTCACGCCGAAGCCGCCGCCGACGTCGGGCGCGATGACGCGGATGCTGTCCTCGCCGATCTCGAGCTCGCCGGCCATGAAGAGCCGGATCAGGTGCGGGTTCTGGCTGGTCAGGTGCAGCGTCAGCTGGCCGCCGCGGAAGTCGGCGATGCAGACGCGCGGCTCGATCGGCGTGCCGGCCACGCGGTGGTTGACGATCCGCCGCTCGATCACGACGTCGGACTCGGCCCACGCCGCGTCCATGTCGCCGCCGCCGATGGTCCACTCGTGGACCTGGTTGGTGCCGAGGTCGGGATGGACGAGCGTCTCGGTGTCGTTGATCGCCTTCTCGGGATCGACGACGACCGGGAGCGGGTCGTACTCGACGAGCACCTGCTCGGCGGCGTCGACGACGCGGTACTTGTCGTCGCCGAGCACGATCGCGACGCCCTGGCCGACGTACTTGACCTCGTCCTTGGCGAGCGGCCAGTGCTCGGGTGTCTTGATCTCGACGCCCGGCGGGACCCACGCCATCGGCAGGCCGGACGCGATGTCGAGGTCCTTGCCGGTGAAGACGCCGTGCACGCCCGGGTAGGAGCGCGCGGCCTCGGCGTCGATCGAGACGATCTTCGCGTGCGCCTCGGGCGAGCGGACGACCGCCATGTAGAGCATTCCGGGCAGCACCATGTCGTCGACGTAGCGGCCGCGGCCGGTGATCATCCGCGGGTCCTCCTTGCGCCGCAGCGCCTGGCCGACCCACTTGCCGTTGGTTGCGTCCTCGGTGATGCTCACAGCTTCAGCTCCTGACCCGACACGGACAGCACGGCCTTGACGATGTTGTGGTAGCCCGTACAGCGGCAGAGGTTGCCGGCGAGCGCCTCGCGGACCTCCTCCTCGCTGGGCTTCGGATTCTTGGCGATCAGGTCGGCGCCGGCCATGATCATGCCCGGCGTGCAGTAGCCGCACTGGAGGCCGTGGTGCTCCCAGAACGCCTCCTGCATCGGGTGCAGCTCGCCGTCGGTCGCCAGGCCCTCGATCGTCGTGATCTCCGAGCCGTCGGCCTGGACCGTCAGCACCGTGCAGCTCTTGACCGCGTCACCGTCGAGGTGGACCGTGCACGCCCCGCAGTTGGAGGTGTCGCACCCGACGTGCGTGCCCGTGAGACCGAGCGAGTCGCGCAGGAAGTGGACGAGCAACTGGCGAGGCTCCACCTCGCCCGCGTGAACCTGCCCGTTCACCGTCACCGTTATCGGGACACGGTTCGCCATCTAGGTCCTCCTTCACCCTCGGGATACGACTCCTCGGGAGGAAACCTACACCCGGATTCGCACCGGAAGTCCACCCGCGGGCCCGAGCGTCGGCGTCTGGCGGATGCGCAGCTCGTAGCCGGGGCGCAACTCGACGCGAAAGCGCTCGCTGACCGCCTTCGCGATCGCCTTGATCTCGAGCTGGCCGAAGCGCATCCCGAGGCAGATCCGCGAGCCGCCGCCGAACGGCACGTAGGCGCCCTTGGGGATGCGCTTGCGCGCCTCGGGGGCGAAGCGCTCGGGGCGGAACTCGTGCGGCGCCTCCCACACGTCGGGCAGCCGGTGCGACGCCCACGACGAGTAGTTCACCGGCGCGCCCTCGGCGACGCGGTGGCCGGCGAACTCGTAGTCCCTGGCGGCGCGGCGCGGGCCGATCCAGGCCGGCGGGTAGAGGCGCAGCGTCTCGTCGAGCGCCTGGTCGAGCAGCGCGGGGTCGCCCGCGGCGGCGTCGGCGATCTCCGGATGGCGGGCGAGCTCGTAGAACAGGAACGCGACGGTGGCGGTGGTCGTGTCGTGGCCGGCGAACAGCAGCGTCATCACGTGGTCGCGCATCTGGCGGTCGCTGACAGCGGCGCGTCGAGCAGCAGCGACAGGACGTCGTTCGCCGCGGTGGCCCGTGCGCCGGCGCTGCGCGATCTCGGCGTAGATCAGGCGGTCGAGCTTGCGGCGGGCGTCGGTCAGCGCCGCCCACGGCGTGCCGGGGCCGCGCAGCACCTGCAGCCAGTACTCGCGGCCGTAGAAGCCGAGCGCGCGCTCGAACTCGCGTGCGGGCTCACGCGAGTCGGCGTCGAACCCGAAGAGGGCACGCATCGCCACCCGCAGCGCCAGCTCCCGCGCCCATGCGTAGAGGTCGAGCTCGAGGCCGTCGTGCCACGGCTCGAGCGCACGCTCGATCTCCTCCTCCATCGTGGTCAGCGCGGCCGCCACGCGCTCGTGGTGGAAGGCCGGGAGCATGATCCGCCGCGACTGCTTGTGGAAGTCGCCGTCGATCGTGAGCATGCCGTCGCCGAGCAGCGGGATCAGGTCGCCGAAGCCGCCGTCGCGCCAGCGGAAGTGGTCGGCGTGGGAGACGAGCATGAAGTGGTTGGCCTCCGGCCCGAGCATGAAGACGTTGCGCGCGTTGAGGATGCGGAGCGAGAACACCGGGCCGTGGCGCTCGTAGGCCTCGAGCAGCAGGCTCAGCGGGTCGGCGATCATGCGGTGCGTCCGGCGGACGCTCGGCACGTTGTCGCCCGGCGGGTAGCCGCCGCGGGCGCGGCGCTCCGTCTGCAGCTCGAAGGCCACGCGCCGCAGCGGGTTCGTGCTGATCGGCTCCGGTCCGGTCAGGGCCACGCTGTCAACCTACATCGCGTGCCGCGGCTGCCAGTGACGGGTGTCTCCGAGCTCGTGCTCGAGGTCCAGGACCTCGAGGCGTCCGAGGCGTTCTACGCCGGCCTGCTCGGGCTCCCGGTCGTCGCGCGCTGGCCCGAGCGCGAGGCGATCTGGGTGATGGCCGGCGACCGCACCCGGATCGGGCTGTGGCGGCCGCAGATCGGGCTCGCGGGCGGCCAGGGCGGCGCGCACGTGCACTTCGCGATGCACATCGCCGAGGCCGACTACGACGGCGTCGTGGCGCGGCTGCGCGCGGACGGCGCGGAGGTCGAGGAGATCTCGTTCGGCACGACCCACGGCCGCGCCGCCTACCTCACGGATCCCGACGGCCACGTCGTCGAGCTGTGGACGTGGGACGTCTCCGGGCACCTCGCCACAATCAGCGGGGAATGACGGCGACGCCATCCGAGACACGCCCGCTGCGCGGGCTCGGTTCCGTGCTGGGCCTCGTCATCTCGGCGGCGGCGCTGGCGGGCGTGATCTGGTGGGCGCTGCGGCAGGACCCGCCGACGCTGCCGCACACCGCCGGCGAGATCGGCGCGCTGATCGGCGCGATCGTGCTCTACGGCGTCAACACGCTCGTGCGCTCTGAGCGCTGGCACCGGCTGCTGGTCGACGACGGCGCGCATCCCGCGCGGGTGGACTCCTACTCGCTCACCACGATCGGCTATGCGGTCAACAACGTGCTGCCCGCGCGCGCCGGCGACGCCGCTCGCGTGGTGCTGATGGCGCCGCGCGCGGAGGCGTCGAAGCGCACGGTGCTCGGCACGATCGTCGCTGAGCGGCTGCTCGACGTCGCGGTCATCCTCGTGCTCTTCCTCGTCGTCGGCTACGCGATCCTCGGCGAGGTCGGGGCCGGCTCGGTCGAGTGGATCGTGCTGACCACCGCCGTCGTGATCGCGGGCGCGGCGGTGGCGATCGTGCTCGTGCGCCGCAACCAGCGGATCCATGACTTCGTCGCGCCGATGCTCTCCTCCACGCTGCGGCTGCTGAGCCGCCACGGCGCGCTGCTGGTGGCGATGACGTTCGGGATCTGGCTGATCGAGTCGTGCGCGTGGATCGCGGTCGGCTACTCGGTCGGCTTCGCGATGAGCTTCCTCGAGGGGCTCTACCTCGTGGCGCTCGCGAGCGTGTTCGCGCTGATCCCGTCGGGCCCCGGCTACGCAGGCACCCAGGATGCGGCGACGGCGATCGGGATCAAGGCGATCGGGGGCAGCGGGGCGACCGCCGTCTCCTACCTGCTGATGCTGCGCTTCGCGCTGCTCGTCCCGATCACGCTGGTCGGCTTCGTGCTGCTGGCCACGCGCTACGGGGGCATCGGACGCCTGCGGGCGGCGCGTCCGTGAAGCGCCCGAGCAAGGAGCTCATCGCCTACGCCGCGCTCGTCGCGGTGGCGCTCGGGCTGCGGCTCTACGACCTCGGCGACCGCCCGTTCCACCACGACGAGAGCCAGGACGCGTACTTCTCCTGGATCCTCTTCACGAAGGGCGACTACGCCTACAACCCGCTGCTGCACGGGCCGCTGCGCTTCTACCTGACGGCGACCATGTACGCGCTGTTCGGCGACTCCGACTTCACGGCGCGGCTCGCCCCGGCGCTGATGGGCACGGCGATGGTCGCGATGCCCTACTTCCTGCGCCGCCAGCTGGGGCGCGTGGCGGCCTTCACGACGGCGGTGCTGCTCGCGTTCGGGCCCTCCTACCTCTACTTCTCGCGCTTCGCGCGGGAGGACATCTACTTCGCGGCGATCTCGCTCGCGCTGTTCGTCGTCGTCTTCCGCTTCCTCGACGAGCCCAGGCGCTGGCACCCGGCGGCCGTCGGCGCGCTGATCGCGCTCGGCTTCGCGACCAAGGAGACGATGTACATCACCGGCTTCGTCGCGTTCACGTTCTTCGCCGGGCTGCTGCTGCGCGAGGGCCGTGGCGGCGAGACGGCCGCGAAGCTCAAGTCGGTCGGCTGGGAGGCGTGGGTGTGGGCGCTGGCGGCGTTCGCGGCGACGTTCACGCTGCTGTTCACCGTCTTCCTCACCAACCCCGCCGGCCTGTGGGACGGGCTCTACGAGAGCCTCAACTACTGGCTCGGCCAACACGAGGTCGGGCGCGGCGGCGAGAAGCCCTACTTCTACGTCGTCGTGCTGTTCGCGCACGAGTGGCCGGTGCTCCTGCTCGCCGGCGTCGGGACCGTGCTCGCGTTCCGCCAGCCGACCGTGCTGCGCGCGTTCCTGGTGTGGGCGTTCGCGCTGTCGCTGGCGATCTACTCGTGGGCGGGCGAGAAGTTCGCCTGGCTCGTGCTGCACCCGCTGCTGCCGCTGCTCCTGCTGGCCGGGATCGGGGTGCAGTGGATGTGGGAGAACCGCCGCAGCGCGCCCGGGCGGATCGGGCTCATCGTGGCCGCGATCGTCGCGCTCTACCTGCCCTACTCCTCGTGGCTGGCGAACGCCGAGCACCGCGCGGACCCGCGCGAGTTCCTCGTCTCGACGCAGTCCTCGGAGGAGGTCAAGCGCGTCGCCGACGAGGTCGCGGCGATGGCGCGCAAGGACCCCGACCTCTCGATCACGGTCGACTCCGCCGAGGGCGCGACGTTCCCGTGGGCGTGGTACTTCCGCGACCTCAACGCGGGCTTCCTCGACCTCAACACGGTCGAGGCGCCGCCGGACTCCGACGTGCTGGTGATGACCGAGCGCAGCCAGCAGCGGCTGTCGCCGCAGCTCACGGGCTACACGGGCCGGCGCTTCCCGTTCCGGGTCTGGTGGGTGCGCGAATACGACGAGCAGTCGGTGGGCAACTGGCTGCGCTGGTTCGGCAAGCGCAAACCGTGGAACGCGACCGGCGGGATGCCCGAGTACCTCTACGTCCGCAACGACATGAACGCGAGCTCGGTGCCGAGGCCCTTGACGGTCGCGATGCGCCGCCCGGGCTGAACCGCGTCCTTGACGGGCCCTACGCCCGGGACGGCGCCGGGGTCCGGCACGGCGACCACGAGCCCCCAGAAGCGCGCGGGATCCCCGCCGCGCTCGACGACCTCGAGGATGTACGAGCCGAGCCGCAGGAACGCCATCGTCCCGGCCGTCCGCCGCAGGTCGAGCCCGGCCGCCTGCAGCGCGCCGACGGTGCGGTCGAGCGAGCCGGTGAGCACCACGACGTGATCGACAACGGTCGCGCCGTTGGGGTGCTCGGCGTCCGCGGCGGCGGCGCGCTCTTCCGCGCGCAGCGCCAGCCCGTCCACGCCGCCCGTCCCCACTCCGGGCGCCCGTACCTCCAGGATGCCGCCGCCCCGGCCCGTCAGGTGCACCCGCTCCTGGCCCAGCGCGACGATCCCGTCCTCGACCGCGAACCCGAGCCGCTCCCAGGCCTCGGGCGGGTCGCCGAGGACGATCACCGCAGCTCCCAGATGATCGTGCCGGCCTCGTCGTACACGCGCTCGCCCAGCTCGTCCCACTTCGCGGCGCCCGCGTCGCCGTAGTCCGCGCGCTCGAGCGGGCCGACGACCACGTAGCGGACGCCGTAGCGGTCGAGCAGCTCGCGGGCCGCCGCCGCGTCGGTCCCCCGGTAGAGCTCCTGCACCTCGCGGCGCCGCTGGCCGGGGTCGTGGCCCCACTGCAGCTCGTGGCCGGGCCAGCCCATGAGCGTCGGGAGCCCGGTGAAGGTCGAGATCCGCGCGTGGCCGAACGCGGAGTAGTCGTCGCCGACCGCCTCGAGCACGACCGAGCCGCTCGGCGCGTTCTCGTTCAGCCACTCGATCGCCCCCGGGTCGCCGGGCGCCGAGACCTCGAGCCAGCGCAGGCCGCCGAGGCGCGGCGAGTCCGAGAACCCGTCCTTGCGCGCGTAGGTCCCCGCCACCGGATAGACCGCGGCCAGCGCGAGCAGGGCGAGCAGCGGCAAGCCCCAGGCGAGCTGCACGATCCGCCCGCGGCGGCCCAGCCAGCCCCAGCTCCACACGATCGCCACCGAGCCCGCGATCGACAGCAGCAGCCAGGCCTGGAAGCCGAGCTTGAAGACCGTGTTCATGCGGTAGAGATCGCTGCCGTCGAACGAGTCGCGGACGTAGATCAGCTCCGGGATCAGCAGGCACAGCAGCCCCCCGCCGATCAGCACCCAGGTGTAGCGCTCGACCACCGGCGAGCGTGACAGGAACGCCGCGTGCGCCGCGACCCAGCCGAGCACGGCGAGCCCCGCGACCGCGGCGAGGTCGGCGGTGGCCAGCAGCGAGCCCGCGAACAGCGCGAGCGCCCCGAGCCAGCCCGCCGTGCGCCACGGGTGGCGCGAGCGCGCGAGCTTGACGAGGTAGGCGCTGAAGACGAGGTAGGCGAACAGGCCGTAGAGCTTGAAGTGGTCGCCCGCCCAGCTCGAGAACGACGCGCGCTCCTTGACGCTCGCGAAGCCGTCCGCCGCCGCGTCGTAGGAGATCAGGAACGGCAGCACCGCGATCACCGCGAGCAGCAGCGCCGCCAGCGCCCACACCAGCGCGCGCCCGCGCTCGCGCAGGCTCCCCGGCTCCCCCGCCCGCACCGCGCCGCCGAGCAGCACGAGCCCGGCGACGACCGGGAACGACCAGGCGTTGATCGCGTACAGCGTGCCGATCGCGATCGCGGCCACCCCGAGCTCGAGCGCGGCCGGCCCGCGCGGCGGCGGGGCCGGCCCGGCGAGCGCGAGCTGCAGCCCGAACGCGAGCGCGAGCAGCGAGAACGGGATCGCCATCGCGTGCCCGTGCAGGTCGGCGAGCGTGAACGAGAACGCCGGGAACTCGTTGATCGTGCCCTCGATCACCCGCGACGCGCCGAACCAGTCGTAGGTGCGCAGGGGTCCGGGTGGGTTGGGGCCGGATCCGAGCTCGAGCCCCGAGCCGACCGTGCCGGCCACGATGCACAGCGCCACGCCCCACAGGCCCGTCGCGAGCCGCTCCCCGAGCGCGTAGGCGAGCCCGAACGCCGCCACCACCGAGTAGGCGAAGTAGGCCGCGACGGAGAGGTTGTAGCCGACGTCGGGCGCGACGCCGGAGAGCCGCACGAGCCCCGCCGCCATCAGGTGGCCGAAGTAGTAGTAGTTGAGGTCCTCGCCCGCCATCCACGGGTCGTCGGGCGGGAAGTGGCGCGCGTCGCCGGCGGCGTTGAGGAACGCCATGTCCATCGGCTTCTCGGTCTGCCACACGTCGGGCGAGTAGGCGACGAGCAGCGCCATGCCGGCGAACGCGGCGAGCGCGAGCCCTTCCGACCACAGCAGCACGCCGCGCGGGATCTCCGGCCGCCGGCGCCACCACACCAGCCCGCCCGCCGCGGCCACCGCCAGCACCGCCGCGATCCACAGCGGCGTCCCCTGCGCGACCAGCCCGAGCGAGCCGACCATCCACACGAGCCACGTCGCCAGCAGCAGCCCGAGCGGCTTGGCGAACGCCACCCCGCGCCCGGGGATGCGCGCGAAGACGACCGCCGCCAGCGGCGTCGCCGCCAGCCCCAGTACCTCGATCAGCACGAAGAAGCGCAGCGCGGCGGTCATCGCTTGCGCCAGACACTAATGTCGGGTCAGGTCATGTCCACGTACGAACGCGTCGCCGAGCTCCCCCTGACCATCGAGGACCACGAGCTCGAGGGCCGCGAACGCGAGGTCGGGCCCGGGTTCACGCGCCGCACCACGACGTTCCACCTCCGCGGCCGCGGCGAGGAGGGCCTCGGCGAGGACGTCACCTACGACCCCGACGAGCACGGCGAGCAGCAGGAACGCGGGCCGACGCTCCCGCTGGCGGGCGAGTGGACCTTCGACAGCTTCGCCCGCCACGTCGGCGAGCTCGACCTCTTCCCGGCCGGCGAGCCGCAGCAACCCGCCTACCGGCTGTACCGCCGCTGGGGCATCGAGAGCGCCGCGCTCGACCTCGCGCTGCGCCAGGCCGGCCGCTCGCTCGGCGAGGTCCTGGGCCGCGAGGCGCGCCCGGTGACGTTCGTGGTCTCGATGCGGCTCGGGAATCCGCCGAGCTTCAAGCCGGTGGCCGACCGGCTCGAGGTCTATCCGTGGCTGCGCTTCAAGCTCGACGGCACGCCCGACTGGTCCGGCGAGCTGATCGAGCAGCTCGTCGCCACCGGCGCGATCGCCTCGATCGACTTCAAGGGCGCCTACAAGGGCACGGCGGTCGACGTCGACACCGACCCGGCGTTCTACCGCCGGATCGCGGAGGCGTTCCCCGAGGCGTGGCTGGAGGACCCCGACCTGACGGTGCCCGAGGCCGCCGCCGCGCTCGAGCCGCACCGCGACCGCATCACCTGGGACGCCCCGATCCACTCGGTCGCCGACATCGAGGCGCTCGCGTTCCCGCCCAGGACGGTCAACGTCAAGCCGTCGCGCTTCGGCTCCGTCGAGGGGCTGTTCGCCGGCTACGACCACTGCGACGCCCGCGGGATCGAGATGTACGGGGGCGGCCAGATCGAGCTCGGCGTCGGCCGCGGCCAGATCCAGCTCCTCGCCGGGCTCTTCCATCCCGACGGCGTCAACGACATCGCGCCGCCCGGGTACGACTGGGCCGAGTTCCTCCGCGACCTCGAGCCCAGCCCCCTCGACCCCCGACCCGAGCCGACCGGCATGCGCCGGCGGCCATAGAATCGAGCGCACGATGCCGCCCAAGCAGCGCCAGATCAAGATGGAGAACAAGTCGGCGCTCGCCGCGATGCAGAAGCTCGAGGGGCGCTCGGACGAGGAGCTCGAGGCCGAGACGCGCTTCCGCGCGGCCGCGCAGGCGATCCTCGGGGCGCGCGCCGCCGAGCGGATGGACGCCAAGCGCTCGCGCGAGCACTTCCGCGCCGCGATCGCGGCCGCCCGCCCGCAGGAGCGGCTGCAGCTGCGGCGGATGGCGGAGGCGTCGCTGGCGCTCGCCGAGCGGCGCGCCGGCGACCTCAAGGTCGCGGCCGAGAAGCTCGGCCAGACGCCGCCGACCAACCGCCAGCTGCTGGCGCTGCGCGCCATGGGCCTGATCGCGCCGCCCCCGGGCGCGCCGATCTGGCTGCGGATCCGCGGGATCCTCATCATCATCCTGCTCGTCATCGTGCTGCTCGCCCTCGGCTGGGGCATCGTGCAGCTCGTCTCGCTGCCGTTCGGCGGCATCGACGCCGGCGTGTCGATCTTCTGGGGCTTCCTGCTGGTGTGCGTGGCGCTCGGCGTGCTGTTCTTCGTCGGGCGACGGCGCCAGAAGCGCGCGCGGGCCAAGCAGGCCGAGGCGCGCGCGCAGGCAGCCACCTCCGGGCGCCGCTGACTTCGCGTCGAAACCCTTCATTTCCGGCCCTCGGAGTGGGTAGTGTCGGGCGGTGGCCAACCACATCGTCACGCGCCGGCTTCTGATGGTGCAACTCGGGGTGGAGGAAGCCGTCGCTCTGGTCGACGGCCGCGGCGGCGCCGACCGCCCGTGGGCGCCCGGCTACCCCGACGACGGCGCGCTGATGGCGGCCGGCTTCGTGATGACGGCCGCCCAGCACGGCCGTGACCTCGGCGCCTACGGGACCTACGAGATCATCCGCCGCGCGGACGGCGCCGTGATCGGCGCCGCCGGCTTCCAGGGCCCGCCCGACGACACCGGCGCGGTCCGCGTCGGCTACGGCCTCGCCGAGTCCGCGCGCGGCCACGGCTACGCCACCGAGGCGCTGCGCGCGCTGCTGCAGTGGGCGCGCGGGCAGGACGGGCTGACCTGCGTGATGGCCGACACCACGAAGACGAACGTCGCCTCGCAGAAGGTGATGGAGCGCGCCGGGATGGAGCGCATCGGCGAGGACGGCGAGCTCCTCTACTACATGGCTTGAGCCCTCACATCGTGCCCGCCTGGCACGTTGTAGGGCAGTGAGCGCGACGGTTGCCCTCCCCCCGTTCTGGTCGCTCGTCGAGCGCCACGGCGACGAGCTGCTCGCCCACGCGCGGCGGATGACCGACGACCAGAGCGCGGAGGACGTCCTGCAGGACGCGCTGCTGCGGGCGCTGCGCGCCTATCCGCGCCTGCGCCACGCCGAGCACCTGCGCGCGTGGCTGTACCGCGTCACCACCACGACCGCGCTCGACCTGCACCGCTCGCGGCGCCGCGAGGTCGTCACCGACGACCCGCCCGTGCCGGCCGTCGAGCCCGAGTACGACGACGGCGCGTTCGAGTCGCTGATCGCGCCGCTCGCGCCGACCGCGCGCGACGCGCTGCGGCTGCGCTTCGTCGACGACCTCGACTACGAGCGCATCGCCGTGGCGCTCGAGATCTCCCCGGAAGCCGCGCGCCAGCGCGTCTCCACCGCCGTCAGAACCCTGCGAGAGAGAGCCACCGCATGAGCCCCCTGTCCGAGTCGTTCCTCGACCGCCTGGCCTCCGCCGCCGTGCAGGAGGGCCTCGCCGACGCGGTCTACACGACGCTCAAGACCCCGATCGGCCCGCTCCTCGTCGTCCAGGGCCGGCGCGGCGTGCTGCGGATCGCGTTCGAAGGCGAGCCGCTGGACGACACGCTCGCGGGCGTCGCGGCCGGCGTGGGCCCGCGCATCGTCCACTCCGACCGCGAGCTGGCCGCCACCCGCGACACGCTCTCGGACTACTTCGAGGGCGACGACCGCACGCTCGAGCTGCCGGTCGACCTCTCCCTGGTGGGCGGCCCGTTCCGCCGCGCCGTGCTCGAGACGCTGCACAGCGAGGTCCGCCACGGCGAGGTCATCACCTACGGCGAGCTCGCCCGCCAGGCGGGCAACCCGCGGGCTGTCCGGGCGGTCGGCACCGCGTGTGCCGGCAACCCGGTCCCGATCGTCGTACCGTGCCACCGCGTGCTGCCTTCCACGCGGCGACTCGGCAACTACGGCGGCGGGCCGGAGCGCAAGCGCGCGCTGCTCTCGCTCGAGGGCGCGACCTGGAAGGCCTGAGCCGCTACCGCGCCCTGCTCTCGCTCCCGGGCGTGCGCGCGCCCGTCGTGTTCTCCGGCCTGGGCTGCTTGCCGATCGGGATGTTCGGGCTCGCGATCCTGCTGCTGGCCCGCGAGACGACCGGCTCGTTCGCGCGTGCCGGCCTCGTGGTCGGCGCGTTCGGGCTGGTCAACGCGTTCGGCGCGGTTGCCCAGGGCCGGCTCATGGACCGCCTCGGCCAGGGGCGCGTGCTGCGCGTCGCGGCGCTCGTGCACGGCCTCGGCCTCGTCGCGCTCGTCGCCGCGGCGGAGCGCGGCGCGCCGACCGGCGTGCTCGCCCTCACCGCGGCGGTCGCCGGCTCGTGCCTGCCCCAGCTCCCCGCCGCGATGCGGTCGCTGTGGGGATCGCTGGTCACCGACGAGGAGGCGCGCCAGACCGCCTACGCGCTCGTCGCGATCGTCTTCGAGGTGTCGGTGATCAGCGCGCCGGTGATCGTCGCGGGCGTCGTGGCGGTCGCGTCGCCGGCCGTCGCCGTGCTCGTCGGCGCGGCCGTCTGCTCGGGCGCGGCGGTCGGGTTCAGCCTCACCGGCGCCTCGCGCCGCTGGCGCGGCGAGCGTCACCAGGTGGGCTGGCTCGGGCCGCTCGAGTCCGCGGGCATGCGGGTCGTCGTCGCCGCGCTCAGCGCGTTCGGGGCCGGAATCGGCGTGCTCCAGGTCGCCGTGCCCGCCTTCATGGCCGAGCGCGGCTCGCCCGAGACCGGAGGCCTGCTGCTCGCCGCCCTGTCGGCCGGCAGCCTCGTCGGCGGGCTCGTCTACGGCGCGCGCTCGTGGCCGGGCGCGCTGGGCACGCGCCTCGTCGTCCTGCTGGCGGGCCTCGCCGTCCTCTGGGGAGCGCTCGCGCTCGCCGATTCGCCGGGTGTGCTCGCCGTCCAGCTCGCGCTCGGCGGGCTGCTGCTCGCGCCCGCGACCGTGGTCGGCTCCGCCCTGCTCGACCACGTCGCGCCGCGCGGCACCGTCACGGAGGCGTTCACCGTCATGGTCATGGGCCTGGTGGCCGGCACGGCGGCCGGCGCGGCCCTGGGCGGGGTGCTGGTCGACGGCCCCGGCTACGAGGCGGCCGTGCTCGCGGCCGGCGGCGTCTGCGGCCTCGGCGCGCTGCTCGCGCTCAGGATTCGGTGATGCGGATCTGGCGGATGACGACCGGGTCGACCGGCGCCTCGTCGGGCCCGACGTCGACGACGCCGATCTTGTCGACGACCTCCTGGCCCTTCGTGACCGTTCCGAGCAGCGCGTAGTCGGGCGGCAGGCCGGCGTCCTCGCCGGTGACGACGAAGAACTGGCTGCCGGACGTGCCCGCGGGGTCGGTGGCGGTCTTGGCCATCGCCACCACGCCCTTCGAGTAGGTCAGGTCCTCGGGCGGCGCCTCGGTGACGGAGAAGCCCGGGCCGCCCTGGCCGTCGCCCTGGGGGTCGCCGCCCTGGATCACGAAGCCGGCGACGATGCGGTGGAAGCTCAGGCCGTCGTAGAACTTCTCGTCGACGAGCGCCTTGAACGAGCCGCCGGTGCGCGGGGCGCGCTTGGGATCGAGCGTGATCTCGAACTCGCCGCAGTTCGTGAGCACGCGGGCGACGTAGGTCGTGCCCGGCTTGAGCTCGTCCTTGGGCTTGGCAACCTTGACGTCCTTCGGCTCGGCCGGCGGGACCTTCTCGCAGCCGCCCTCAGCCGCCGGCGCGGCCGTCTCGGTGGGGTCGGGCGTCGCGGCGCTCTCCTCGTCGCCGCCGCCGCACGCGGCGAGGAACAGCGCGCACGCGAGCAGCAGCGCGACCAGCTTGGGGAGCCCGGACATGCGCGCCGATGATAATGACCGCCGCGTGCCGCTCTCCGCCATCGCCCGCCGCTACCGGCATTTCCTGCTGGATCTGGACGGCTGCCTGTACATCGGCGACGGCCCCACCGACCGCGCCGCGGAGGCCGTCGCCGCCCTGCGCGAGGCGAGCAAGGGGATCGTCTTCCTCACCAACGATGTCGGCGCCAGCCCCGAGGAGATCGTGCGCAAGCTGTGGCGGCTCGGGTTCAGAGCCTCGCTCGACGAGGTGCTGACCGCGGGCGCGGCGCTGCAGTTCATGCTCGCCAAGCGGCCGAGCGGCGGCGCCGCCTTCGTGATCGGCTCGCAGGCGATCGTCGATCACGTGGCCGAGGCCGGGCTGCGCATCGTCAACCAGACCGAGTTCGCCTCCCGCGCCGACGTCGTCGTGGTGGCCGACCACGAGCGCTTCGACTACCGCGAGCTGCGCACCGCCACCCAGGCGGTGCTGCGGGGCGCCGAGCTGATCGGCCTCAGCCGCGACCGCACGTTCCCCATGCCCGACGGCCCCTGGCCGGGCTCCGGCGCCCTCCTCGCGGCGGTCGAGACCGCCAGCGGGCGCAAGGCGGACGCGATCGTCGGCAAGCCCGAGCCCGCGATGTACGAGGCGGCCCGCGACCGCCTCGGCGAGGGGAACGTCCTCGCGCTCGGCGACCGCCTCGACGTCGACGTGCTGGGCGCCAAGCGCGCCGGGCACGACACGGCGCTCGTCCTGACCGGCGTCACCGACCGCGCCCAGGCCGGCGGCGCGCAGCCGGCCCCCACCCACGTCGCCGACTCGCTGGCGGCGCTGCTGCTGACGTCGTGAGGCGCCGTCGCCATCAGACGCATCACAAGCACTCCTCCAAGAAGGGCTACCGGCGGCTGCTCGACCTGCTCGCCTCCCACGAGGACGTGCACCGCGTGGCCACCGGCCGCGTCAAGCCGCGCATGGGCGCGGGGCGTCCGATCGCGCCGATCTCCAAGCTCCGCGAGATCGAGTCCGGGCTGTCCATCACGATCAACACGGAGGGAGCGGTGATCGACGCGTACATCGTCACCTCCGACCCGGCGGGCGTCGCCGCCTGGATCCGGGCCGAGGGGCTCGCGCCCTGAGGCTCCGGGCTATGGGCTAGGGTTGCCGCGACGTGGAGGCGAGTTCGGGCGGATCGGAGGTTGTCGGGCGCCGCATCGGCGCCGGGCTGCTCGACGTCATCCTGCTCGCTGTGCTCTTCGTCGTGCTGGCGCTGCTGATCGGCGACAGCACCAGCTCGGGCAGCTCCGCGAGCGTACGACTGGGCGGCGGGGGCACCCTCCTGTTCCTCGCGCTCACGCTCCTCTACTACTTCGTGCTGGAGGCGCGCGGCGGCCAGACGCTCGGCAAGCGCGCGCTCGGCATCCGCGTCGTGCGACGGGCTGACGGGGCGGCAGCTTCGACGGGCGAGGTCGCAGTTCGCACCGTGCTCCGGCTCGTCGACGCGCTCCCGTTTCTCTACCTCGTCGGCCTCGTCACGATCCTCGCCACCGGGCGCCGGGCCCAGCGGCTCGGCGACCTCGCCGCCGGCACCACGGTCGTCAGCGCCTGAGCCGTCAAGCGGTGCCCCGGCCCGTCTGCCTGATCGCCAACCCGAGCGCCGGCGGCGGCCGCACGGCGAAGCTGCTGCCCGCCGTCGAGAGCGCGCTGCGCAGGCACGGGATCGCGTTCCGCGTCGAGCGGACGCACTCGATCGAGCACGCCCGCGAGCTCGCGCGCTCGACGCTCGAGGAGGGTGAGATCGCCGCCGCGATGGGCGGCGACGGGCTGCTGGGCGCGCTGGCGGGCGAGCTGCGCAACACCGACGGCGTGCTCGCCGTGCTGCCGGGCGGCCGCGGCAACGACTTCGCCCGCAAGCTCGGGCTCGGCAACGACCCCGTGGCGGCCTGCGACGTGCTTGCCGGCGGCCGCGAGCAGCGCGTCGACGTCGCCGACATCAACGGCCGCGCGTACCTCGGCATCGCCTCCTCGGGCCTCGACTCCGACGCCGGCGACCTCGCCAACGCCACCCGGCTGCGCGCCAAGCTCGGCCAGCTCGTCTACCTCTACGCGACGCTGCGCGCCGTGCGCGCGTGGCGACCCGCGCGTTGGGAGCTCGTGCTCGACGGCAAGCCGCGGTCGTTCACCGGCTACTCCGTCGCCGTCTGCAACTCGGGCATCTTCGGCGGCGGGATGCGCCTCGCGCCCGACGCCGAGCTCGACGACGGCATGCTGGACGTCGTGACGATCGGCGACATCCCCAAGCGCAAGTACCTCGCCTCGCTGCCGAAGGTGTTCACCGGCGCCCACGTCCGCGAGCCGGGCGTCGAGGTGACCCAGGCCCGCGAGGTCGCGTTCCACGCCGACCGCCCGTTCAACGTGCAGGCCGACGGGGACCCGATCGCCGACCTCCCCGCCACCGTCCGCGTGCAGCCCGGGGCGCTGCGGGTGATGGTCCCCTGAGCCTGCTCGCGCCCAAGGTCGCCGCGGCCAAGGCCGTGGGAGCGCTCGCCCGCCGCGCCGGCCGCGGCGGCGGCACGTCGCTGCCCGGCAAGCTGCTCACGCGCCTGGAGCCGCACGCGATCGGGCTGCTGGCGGGCCGGCTCGAGCACGGCAGCCTCGTCATCTCGGCCACCAACGGCAAGACCACGACGGCCGCGATGGTCTCCGCGATCCTCGAGCGCACCGGCCGGCGGCTCGTCCACAACCGCGCCGGCGCGAACATGGCGGGCGGCGTCGCCTCCGCCCTGGCCGACGCGTCGCGGCGCGGCGGGCGCGAGCTCGACGGCGACCTCGGGCTGTTCGAGGTCGACGAGTTCTGGCTCGGGCCGGTGGTCGAGGAGCTCAACCCGCGCGCGCTGCTGCTCGCCAACCTGTTCCGCGATCAGCTCGACCGCTACGGCGAGCTCGACACGATCGCCGACCGCTGGGCCGCGGTCGCCGCCCAGCGCGCCGCGACCACCCAGCTCGTGCTCAATGCCGACGACCCGCTCGTGGCCGACCTCGGCCGCGTGGAAGGCGCCGAGCCGTGGTACTTCGGCGTCGAGGACGACAGCGTCGCCCACGCCGAGCTCCAGCACGCCTCGGACTCCAAGCACTGCCGCCGCTGCGGGCACGCCTACGTCTACGAGGCCGCCTACATGGGCCACCTCGGCCGCTACCACTGCCCCAACTGCGGCAACCGCCGCCCCGAGCCCTCGGTGGCCGCCGAGTCGGTCCAGCTGCGCGGCATCCGCTCCGCCGCCTTCACGCTGCGCGCCCCCCAGGGCTCGACGCGCGTCGAGCTGCCGCTGCCAGGGCTCTACAACGTCTACAACGCGCTCGGCGCCGCCGCCCTGTGCCTGTCGCTCGGCGTCGAGCTGCCGACGATCGCCGCCGGCCTGGGCGCCGTCGAGCCCGCCTTCGGCCGCGCCGAGACGCTCGACCTCGACGGCCGCGCGACCTCGATCCTGCTCGTCAAGAACCCGGCGGGCGCCAACGAGGTGCTGCGGACGCTCGCGCTCGAGGGCGGCGAGCTCGACCTCTTCGGCGTCCTCAACGACGGCATCGCCGACGGCCGCGACGTCTCGTGGGTGTGGGACGCCGACTGGGAGACGCTCGCGCCGCACGTCAAGCGCATGACCTGCTCGGGCACGCGCGCGGCCGAGCTCGCGCTGCGGATGAAGTACGCCGGCGTCCCGACCGACCGCCTGACCGTGGTCGAGGGCTTGGAGGGCGGGCTCGACCACGCGCTCGCGGGCGGCAAAGGCCCGCTCTACGCCCTCCCCACCTACACCGCGCTGCTCGAGCTGCGCGGCCTGCTCTCCGAGCGCGGCGCGGCCAAGGAGTACTGGAGGTGAGCGCGATCGTCTGGCACGACGTCGAGTGCGGCGGCTACGCCGCCGACCTGCCGCTGTGGCGCGAGCTGGCGGAGGCCGAGGCCGGCCCGGTGCTCGACGTCGGCGCCGGCGCCGGGCGCGTGGCGCTCGACCTCGCCGGCCACGGCCACGACGTGACCGCGCTCGACCTCGACGGCGAGCTGCTGGCCGAGCTCGCCGCCCGCGCGGAGGCGGCCGGCGTCGCGGTCCGCACCGAGCAGGCCGACGCCGCCGGCTTCGAGCTCGGCGGCCCGCCGTTCGGGCTCATCCTCGTCCCCATGCAGACGATCCAGCTGCTGCCGGGCCGGGCCGCGCGCACCGCGTTCCTGCACTCGGCGCGCGAGCACCTCGCGGCGGGCGGGCTCGTGGCGCTGGCCGTGGCCGAGGAGCTCGAGCCGTTCGAGCTCGACCTGACCCACTCGCTGCCGCCCGACACCGGCGAGCGCGACGGCTGGCGCTACCGCTCGTTCCCGGTCGCCATCCGCGCCCGCGGCGACGGTGTTGCGGTATTGGAGCGGGTGCGCGAGCTGATCGCCCCGGACGGGACGCGCTCGAGCGAGGACGACACGGTCGCGCTGTGCACGCTCAGCGCCCGCGACCTCGAGATCGAGGCCCGGGCGGCAGGCCTGACGCCCGAGCCGGCGCTCCAGATCGCCGAGACCGACGCCCACCTCGGCTCCACGGTGGTGCTGCTGCGTGGCTGACGGCGTCCTGCGGGTCTGCGCGCTGTACCCGGACCTGATGAACATCTACGCCGACCGCGGCAACCTGCTGCTGCTGGAGCGCCGCTGCGAGTGGCGCGGGATCGGGTTCGAGCTGCGCGGCGCCGGCCTCGGCGACGAGGTCGATCCCGACGCGCACGACCTGTTCTACCTCGGCGGTGGTCAGGACCGTGACCAGCAGCTGTGCGCGCAGGACCTCGCGACCGTGAAGCGCGACGCGTTGCACGCCGCGGCCGAGCGCGGGCGCGTCATCTTCGCCGTCTGCGGCGGCTACCAGCTGCTCGGCCACAGCTACGAGCTCGGCGGCGAGCGCCTCCCCGGCGTCGGCCTCGTGGACCTCGAGACGGTGCGGGATCCGGGGCCGCGGCTGATCGGCAACGTCGCCATCGAGGTCGACCTCGTGCGCACCCGCCGCCTCCCCCCGCAGGTGCTCGCGGGCTTCGAGAACCACGGCGGGCGCACGCATCTCGGATCCGGCGCGTCGCCGCTCGGGCGCGTGCTCAAGGGCCACGGCAACAACGGCCAGGACGGGCGCGAGGGCGTCCGCGGCGGCGCCCGCGGCACCGTGCGTGGGCACCTATCTCCACGGTCCGTTACTGCCAAAAAACGCGTGGTTCGCGGACTGGCTGACCGCCACCGCGCTGGGCCGCGGCGCGAGCGAGCTTCCTCCATTGGACGACGCGCTCGAGGACGCCGCGCACGCGGGCGCGCGTCGAGCAGCCGGATTGTGAAGCTGTAGGTTGTGCCGACCTCGGGTCAGGAGGCCTCCTTTTCAATGAACTCCACTACCGCCCAGCAAGAGGGGTCGTCGCCAAGCGCCGAGGCCGCCTCGCTCGAGTTCCGGGAAGCGACCAAGCGCTATCCCGGCACCGAGCGCGCCGCCGTCGAGGCGCTCTCGCTCGAAGTCCCCGCCGGCGAGATCTGCGTGCTCGTCGGCCCCTCGGGCTGCGGCAAGACGACCGCGATGCGGATGGTCAACCGCATGATCGAGATCTCCGACGGCGACATCCTCGTCGGCGGCGAGAGCGTGCGCGGCAAGGCGCCCGCCCAGCTGCGCCGCGAGATCGGCTACGTGATCCAGCAGATCGGCCTGTTCCCGCACAAGACGATCGGCGACAACATCGCGACCGTCCCGGAGCTGCTCGGGTGGGACAAGAAGCGCACGCGCGCACGCATCGAGGAGCTGCTCGAGCTGATCGGCCTCACCGGCGACTTCCGCGACCGCTACCCGTCCCAGCTCTCCGGCGGCCAGCGCCAGCGCGTCGGCGTCGCCCGCGCGCTCGCCGCCGACCCGCCGCTGATGCTGATGGACGAGCCGTTCGGCGCCATCGACCCGATCAACCGCGAGCGGCTGCAGAACGAGTTCCTGCGCCTGCAGGCCGAGATCCGCAAGACGATCGTCTTCGTCACCCACGACATCGACGAGGCGATCAAGATGGGCGACAAGATCGCGATCCTCAAGGAGGGCGGCAAGCTCGCGCAGTTCGCGCCGCCCGCCGAGCTGCTCATGTACCCCGCCGAGCCGTTCGTGGAGGACTTCGTGGGCGCCGACCGCGCGCTCAAGCGGCTCGCGCTCCAGCGGGTGCGCGACATCGACCTCTGGAAGGCCGCCACCGTACGGGCGGGCGAGTCCGTCGCCGACGCCCGCAAGAAGCTCGAGGACGCCGATCTGGACATCCCGCTGCTCGTCGACGAGGACGACCGCCCCATCGGCTGGCTGTCCGAGCGCGGCCTGCAGGGCGAGCGCGTGCGCGAGGAGCTGCGCTCGCCGGCCGACCCGATCGTCGAGCTCGACGACATCCTGCGCGACGCGCTCTCGGACCTGCTGGCGTCCGACACGCAGTACGGGCCGGTGGTCGACGCCGACGGCAAGGTCGCCGGCGTGCTCTCCATCGAGGTGCTGTCGCACGCGCTGAGCCAGAAGGCCGAGCACATCCCCACGGCCTCCGAGCTGGCGGCGCACGATCTCGCGGCCGAGGAGGCCGCGTCTTGATCCTCTTCGCCCAGCTCGGCGAGGACTTCTTCGGCGACCGCGAGGGCGCGGCGCAGAAGTGCCCCGGCAACAACGAGCTGTGCCCGGGCTGGATCGTCGACAACTTCGACAACTACCTCGCGCCGCTGTGGGATCACGTGCTGCTGAGCATCGTGCCGCTGGTGATCGGCTTCGTGATCGCCACCGGGCTCGCGCTGGTCGCGCACCGCTACGGGTTCCTCGGGCCGATCTTCCTCTTCATCGTGAGCGTGCTGTTCACGATCCCCTCGATCGCCTTCTACCTGATCCTGCTCAACATCACCGGCCGCGGCTTCTCGACCGCGATCGTGGTGCTCACCGCCTACACGCTGGTGCTGATCTACCGCAACGTCATCACGGGGCTCCAGGAGGTACCTCGTGACATGGTCGATGCGGCCGAGGGCATGGGCCTCACGCGCCGCCAGATCCTCTTCAAGGTCGAGCTGCCGATGGCGCTGCCGACGATGTTCGCCGGGCTGCGGATCGCGGCGTCGTCGACGGTCGGCATCGCGGGCTTCGCGTTCTTCGCCGGCGCGGGCGGGCTGGGCCAGGAGATCTTCGCCGACCCGACGTTCCGCGGGAACGTCGTGACGGCGTCGGTGCTGATGATCCTGCTGGCCGCCGTGCTCGAGCTGCTCGTGCTCGTCGTGCAGCGCGTGTTCACGCCGTGGGAACGGGCGACGCGATGAGCACGTTCGCCACGCTCGGCCCGTTCGGGGACGCGATCCAGTTCATCTTCCAGGAGCGCGAGTCGCAGGCCGGCACCGTCCGCGTGGGCGGCCTCGGTGAGATGTGGGAGCTGACCTGGATGCACGTCAAGCTGTCGCTGGCCGCGACCGCGATCGCGTGCCTGGTCGCGCTGCCGCTCGGCATCTGGCTCGGCCACATCGGCCGCTACCAGTTCGCCGCCACCAGCATCTCCAACATCGGCCGCGCGGTCCCGGCGCTCGGCCTGATCGTGTTCTTCATCGCCTTCCTGGGCGTCGGCTTCACCAACGTCTGCGTGGCCCTCGTGCTGCTGGCGATCCCGCCGATCATCACCAACGCCTACGTCGGGATCCGCGGTGTCGACCCGGAGACGACCGACGCGGCGCGCGGCAACGGGCTGACCGAGCGCCAGATCGCGCTGCAGGTCGAGCTCCCGCTCGGCCTGCCGACGATCATGAGCGGCATCAGGATCTCGCTCGTGTCGGTGATCGCCACCGCCACGATCGCGCCACTGGCCAACGTCGACACGCTCGGGCGGCCGATCATCAGCCCGAACGTGTACGGCACGTCCGGGCAGCTCGCTGCCTGCATCGTCGTGGCGATCCTGACGTTCGCCGCCGACGGCGCCTTCGCCGCCCTCCAGCGCGCGGTGACCCCGCGCGGCATCAAGCTCGCAACCGACCGCGGCTCTTCGACCCGCCGCCGTTTCTCCATCCCGTCCCCCAAGAGGAGCATCGAGACCACGTGAGACGCAACCACCCCCTTTTGATCCTGCTCGTCGCCCTGGCCCTCGGCCTCGTGTTCGCCGCCTGCGGCGAGGACGACGACGAGCCGTCCTCCAGCTCGGGCTCGAGCAGCTCGGAGTCCGCGGGCGGCAAGGAGATCCAGCCCGTCGACGGCGCCGAGGGGACGACGATCACCGTCGGCTCCAAGAACTTCACCGAGCAGTTCGTGCTCGGCGAGATCTACTCGCAGACGCTCGAGGCCGCCGGCTACACGGTCAAGCGCCAGCTCAACCTCGGCTCGGAGCTGATCGCCTACGAGGCGCTCAAGAGCGGCAAGGTCGACGCCTATCCGGAGTACACCGGCACCGCGCTCACGTCGTTCTTCAAGGTCAAGACCGCCGACGTCCCGCGCGACGCCCAGCAGGCCTACGAGGACACGAAGGCCGGCTTCGCCGAGGAGGACATCACGGCCTACGCCCCGACGCCGTTCGAGAACACCTACCGCCTCGGCATGACCAAGGAGGGGGCGGCGAAGGCCGGCAACCCGAAGGTCATCTCCGACCTCCAGGACAAGGCCGCCGACCTCTCGATCACCGGCTTCCCCGAGTGCAAGCAGCGCCAGGACTGCCTGCTCGGCGTCGAGGAGACCTACGACATGAAGTTCGGCAAGTTCGTGACCTCCGAGCAGAAGTACCAGGTGCTCAAGAGCGGTGACGCCGACGTGGCGTTCATCTTCACGACCGACGGCGACCTCGCCAGCGGCGAGTACGTGATCCTGGACGACGACAAGAAGTTCTTCCCGCCCTACAACGTCTCGTTCAACGTCCGCAACGAGGTGGCCGAGAAGCTCGGGCCCGACGGCCAGAAGGTCATCGAGGACGTCCAGAAGGAGCTCACCGACCAGGTGATGCAGGAGCTCAACGCCCGCGTGGACATCGACAAGCAGGAGCCTGCCGAGGCCGCGAAGGCCTTCCTCCAGCAGGCCGGTTTCGTCAAGTAGACCGAGCTGTATCCCGCGCCCGCCGTCTGGCGGGCGCGGGATAATCGGCGTGATGCTGCGTATCGCCGCACTCGTCGTCGTGCTCTGCCTGCTGTTCGCAGGCTGCGGCGGCAATGGCGGCGGCGGCGACGAGCCCGCGGGGACGAGCACCCCGGCGGCGCCCGCCGCGAGCGCGAAGCTGATCCGCAGCAACGCGGCGAACGCCCAGACGACGCTGCGGATCGCGTCGAAGAACTTCACCGAGGAGTTCATCCTCGGCGAGATCTACGCGCAGGCGCTGCGCGCGGGCGGCTACAAGGTGCGCAAGGAGCTCGACTTCGGGTCCGAGCTCGTCACCTTCAAGGGGCTCAAGGACGACGAGATCGACGCCTACCCGGAGTACACGGGCACGGCGCTGACGACGTTCTTCGGCGTCCAGCCCGACAAGATCCCCAAGGACGAGCAGGAGGCATTCGAGGCCGCACGCGACGGCTTCGCGGAGGCGGGCATGACCGCGCTGCCGCAGACGCCGTTCACGAACTCCAACGCGGTCGGCATGACGCAGGCCCGGGCCGCCGAGCTCGGCGTGCAGACGATCTCGGACCTGCGCAGCAAGGCGGGCAGGCTGACGCTCTCGGGCTCGCGCGAGTGCCGCCGCCGGCTCGACTGCAAGCTCGGCCTCGAGCAGGTCTACGGCCTCCGCTTCGGGCGCTACCTCCCGACCGAGCTCCCCGATCGCCACAGCGTGCTGACGAGCGGCAAGGCCGACGTGTCGATCGTGTTCTCCACCGACGGCCAGATCGCGGCGGACGACCTGCTCGTGCTCGAGGACGACCGCAAGCTCTTCCCGCCCTACAACGTCACGTTCGTGGTTCGCGACGAGGCGGCCGAGGCGGCGGGTCCCGACCTGCCGAAGCTCGTCGCCCAGATCCAGCAGGATCTCTCGACCAAGGTCATGCAGGAGCTGAACTCTCGCGTCGACCTCGACAAGGAGAAGCCGGCCGCGGTGGCACGCGAGTACCTGCGGCAGTTCGGCTACGTCGGGTGAGGGTCCACTCGGCGCTGCCCGGCGAGCTCACGGCGGCCGTCGACGCGGCGCTCGCGGGCGTCGAGCACGTCGCCCACGGCGGCGGGCGACCGAGCGCGGCGGGCGACGCCGAGGCGCTGGCGCTGATCGGCCCGTTCCGCTCGCGCGCGGTCGCGGAGGCGCTGGAGGCGACGCGGCCCGCCGGCCTGCCGCTGCTCGCGCCGGTGGCCACCTGGGCGGGCATCACACGGTCCGACGAGCCCGGCTGCGAGGACGACCCGGCACGGCACGACGGCACCGTGTTCCGCATGGTCGCCCGCGACACCGAGGTGGCGCGGCGGATCGCGGCCGACGTGCGCGCGGCGGGGCAGCGCGCGCTGGTGGTGGCGGGCGACCACGAGTACGGCGATCAGCTCGAGCGCCAGCTCGCGCTGGCCGGGCTGCCGCGCGTGGAGGAGGCCGCCGACCTCGTCGTGCTCTGCGGCCTCTCCGACCAGCCGGAGGTCGAGCGGGCCGCGGCCGCCGGGCTGCCGGTCGTCGCCTTCGACGGGATCCAGGACGGCACGCCGCTCCCGGATCTGCGCCTCGCGCTCCCGTTCGCTCCCGGCGACGGCCTGGTGTCGGCCGCCCGCCGCGCGGCCGAGCTCGTCACCGCCGCCGTCCGCGGCGGCGCCACCGACCGCGCGGCCGTGCTCGCCGCGGTGCGCGAGCTCGGCCCGTTCGACGAGCACGGCGACCCGCTGGACCCGCCCGTCTGGCTGTGGCGCGCGGCCGCGGACTGGAGCCTGCAGCCGGACCGTCCTCTCTAGTCGCTACCGTCGTTTCATGGCGACGATCGCGACCGACGAGCTCCAGGTCCAGCTCCTCCACCCCGCCGCGCAACCGCCCGCGCGCACGCGGCCGGGCGACGCCGGGTTCGATCTCCGCTGCGTCGAGGCGTTCGGGCTCGCGCCCGGCGAGCGGCGCGTGATCGGCACCGGCGTGGCCGTCGCGCTGCCCGAGGGCGTCGCCGGGCTGGTCGTGCCCCGCTCCGGGCTGGCCGCCCGCTTCGGCATCTCCGTCGTCAACGGCCCTGGCCTGATCGATCCCACGTACCGCGGCGAGATCCGCGTCGTGCTCGTCAACCTCGGCGCCGAGCCCTACCAGGGCGAGGTCGGCGACCGGATCGCCCAGCTCCTGCTCGTGCCGTTCATCGCCCCGCTCGCCCGCGTCGTCGACGAGCTGCCCGCCTCCGCGGACGAGCGCGGCACCGCGGGCTTCGGCTCCTCGGGCCGCTAGTCCTCGGCGTTGTCGCCGTTGACGTAGCGGTCGTAGCGCTCCGCCACGACGGCCGGGAGCCGCACGCTCACGCGCACGCCCTCGGCGGTGTCCTCGCGCTCGAGGTCGCCCGCCACGTCGTGGAGCTCGGAGAGCGTCTGGCCCTCGGAGAACGGGACGAGCAGCTCGACGTCGAGCAGCGAGCGCTCGAACGAGTCGGCGATCGCGGCGCCCAGCTCCTCGAGCCCCTCGCCGGTGACGGCGGAGACGAGCAGGCCCTCCGGGTGGCGGATCGACAGCTCGCGGCGGCGGTCGTCGTCGAGCAGGTCGGCCTTGTTGAGCACGAGGATCCGCGTCGACTCGCCGGCGCCGATCTCCTCGAGCACGTCGTCGACCGCGCGCATCATCGCGTCGAGGTCCTCCTCCGGCGCGTGGGCATCGACGATGTGGAGGATCAGGTCGGCGAGCTTCGTCTCCTCGAGCGTCGCGGCGAACGCGTTGACGAGCTGGTGCGGCAGCTTGCGGATGAAGCCGACGGTGTCGGTCATGAGGTACGTGCGGCCCTCGAGGCGCAGGGTGCGCGTCGTCGGGTCGAGCGTGTGGAAGAGGCGGTCGCGGACGCCGACCTCCGCGCCGGTCAGTGCGTTGAGGAGCGTCGACTTGCCCGCGTTCGTGTAGCCGGCGAGCGCCACGTTGGGCAGGTGCGCGCGCTCGCGCTCGGCGCGCATCACCGCGCGGTTGGACTTCACGTGCTCGAGCCGCCGCCGCAGCGCCGAGATGCGGTCGCGCGCGAGCCGGCGGTCGGTCTCGATCTGCGACTCGCCAGGGCCCCGGGTGCCGATGCCGCCGACGCCGCGGCCGGCGCCGAGACGCTCGAGGTGCGTCCACAGCCCGCGCATGCGGGCCATGTTGTATTCGAGCTGCGCGAGCTCGACCTGGAGCTTGCCGTCGGCCGTGTGGGCGTGCCCGGCGAAGATGTCGAGGATCACCGCGGTGCGGTCGATCACCGGCATCCCGATCGCCTCCTCGAGGTTGCGCTCCTGGCGCGGCGTGAGCTCGTCGTCGACCGCGACGAGGTTCGCGTCCGCCGCCTTCAGCAGCGGCTTGAGCTCATCGACCTTGCCCGAGCCGAGATAGAGGTTCGGGTGCGGACGCTCGCGGTGCTGGACGACCTCCCCCACGACCGCGACGCCGGCCGTGCGCAGCAGCTCCTTGAGCTCGGAGAGATCGTCGCCGGTGGGCGACACGCCGATGCAGTAGGCGCGCTGGCGGGCGCGGCCCGTGGTTGCGATGGCTCCGTTGTCTGTGCGCGACATCCCCTCTGATTGTAGGCTCGCCCCCGCCTCATGGACGATCTCTGGTGGTACCGACGGTTGGCCGGGGTCCTGGCCGCCGGAGCCCGCCGGCGGCCGCCCACCCGCCGCGTGCGCTCGGTCGCGTTCGTCTCGCCCGCGCGCTTCGCCGACGACTCGATCGTGGGCGGCGGCGAGCGCGCCGCGTGGGAGCTGGCCGCCGCCATGGCCCGGCTCGTGCCGACGCGGATGATCTCGTTCGGCCCGCGGCGGTTGAGCACGCGCCGCGGCCCGCTGGCGGTGGAGATCCACCCGCCGCGGCGCTGGATCGGCGACGCCGCCTACGACCCGCTGTCGTTCGAGTTCGTGCGCGACCTCGCCGGGGTCGACGTCGTGCACTGCAACCACTACTTCCTCGCCGCGCCGCAGCTCGCGATCCTCGCCGGCGCGGCGCTCGGCAAGCGCGTGTTCGTGACCGACCGCGGCGCCATGGGCCACCACGTGGACCGCGAGGTCGACGTGGCCCGCTGCGTGACCGAGTTCCTCCCCAGCTCGCGCTTCTCCGGGACGCTCACGCCGCGCCCCGGTCACGTGATCCGTGACGGCGTGCCCGACGTGTTCCTCGCCCCCGAGCGGCGCCCCTGCGGCGGCCGCGTGCTCTACGTCGGGCGGATCATGCGCCACAAGGGCATCGACGTGCTGATCGACGCGCTCGCGCCGGGCACGGGGCTGGACGTCGTCGGGCGCGTCTACGACGACGAGTACCACGCGCTGCTGCTCGAGCGCGCCCGCGGCAAGGACGTGCGCTTCGTCCACGACGCGTCCGACGAGGTCGTCGCCGAGCACTACCGGCGCGCGCTCGTCACCGTGCTCCCCTCCGTCCACGACGACGTGTTCGGCGGCCGCTGGGACCGCCCGGAGCTGCTCGGCGGCGTGCTGCAGGAGAGCCTCGCGACCGGCACGCCGGTGATCTGCACCGACGTCGGCGGGATGCCCGAGGTCGTGCGCGACGGCGCGAACGGCTTCGTGGTGCCGCCCAACGACCCCGCGGCGCTGGCCGACCGCGTCGCGCGGCTCGCCGCCGACCCCGAGCTGCGCCGCCGGCTCGGGGAGACCGGCCGCGCCGGCGTGCGCTCGTGGGACGACGCGGCGCGCGAGACGCTCGCGAGGTACCGCGCCTGATGCACGTCTGCAGCATCGCCACGCCCGACCACCTCGCCCGCGCCCGGGTGCTCGCGCGCTCGCTGGCCGAGCAGCATCCCGAGGCGCGCCTCGAGGTCCTCGTCATCGGCGACATCCCGGCGGGCGAGCCGTTCGGCGTGCTCGTGCCCGAGCAGCTCGGCGTGCCCGGGCTCGCGGAGCTGCGCGCCGCCTACCGCCCGTTCGAGCTCGCCTGCGCGCTCAAGCCGTGGCTGCTGCGCCATGCGCTGGAGCGCAGCCCGGCCGTGCTCTACCTCGACGCCGACACGCGCGTCTACGCGCCGCTCGACGGCGTGCTGGCGGCCGCGCGGCAGCACGGGCTCGTGCTCACCCGCCACCTTTACGGCCCGCTGCCGCGCGACGGGCGCCGCCCGTCGGAGGAGGAGATCCTGCTCGCGGGCGCGTTCAACGCCGGCTTCCTCGCCGCCGGCCGCCACCCGGACACCGAGCGCTTCCTGACCTGGTGGGCGGAGCGGCTCGCCGAGGACTGCACGGTCGACACCGCGCGCGGACTGTTCGCCGACCAGCGCTGGCTCGACCTCGCCCCCGGCCTCGTCCCGGGCCACGCCGTCGCGGACGCCGGCTGCAACCTCGCGTACTGGGACCTCCCGAACCGCCCGGTGAGCGGCGGGCCCGGCGCCTACCGCGCCGGCGACGGCCCGTTGCGGACATTCCACTTCAGCGGCTTCGACCCCGAGCGCCCGGAGGTGCTGAGCGCGCACCAGGACCGCGTGGATCTCGCCGCGCAGCGCGCGCTCGCGCGTCTCCTGCGCGACTACGCGCGCGAGCTGCTCGCCGCCGGCCACGGCGGCGATCCCGCGCCGCCGGATCCGGCCTTCGGCACGCCGCTGATGCGCCGGCTCTACCGCGAGGGCCGGGCGAGCGGCGCCCTGCGCGAGCCGCTCAGCCCGCCTGCCGGCCAGGCCGAGCTCGTCGCCTGGCTGCGCGAGCCCGCGGGGCCGGGCGCGTGGGCGGGCCTCTCGCGCCATCTCGTCGCGCTGCACGCTGCGTCGCCGCACCTCCAGGCCGAGTTCCCCGACCTCGACGGAGCCGACGCGGTCGCCTACGCCGAGTGGGCGCGCGCCCACGCCGGCGCGCACCCCGAGCTGCCCGCGGCGCTCGCTCCCCCGGAGGCGACGCTGCCCGACGGGCGCCCGCTCGACCCGCTGCTGCTGACGCTGTTCGCGCGCCTCGCCGCGCCATTGCCCGACTTCCTCGCCTGGCTGCGGGAGCCGGCTCCGGAGGGCGCCGACGCCGGCGTCACCCGCTACCTCTACGAGCTCTACCTCGCCCGGCCCGACCTGCGGGCGGCGTTCCCGCAGGTGGGGCCCGAGCTCGTGGCGTGGGCGCGCACCGCCGGCGCCCAGGAGCACGCGCTGCTGGCCGACTACGCCAGCTCTGACCGCGCGGGCGCCGGCAGCTTCGAGTAGCGCGGGAGCAGGTGGGCGGTGGGAATCACCATCACGCCCTCGGCGGGGTCGCCGACCCAGGTGCCGAGCCCGACGCACAGCGCGTAGGCGGCGTAGGCGGCGGCGCACGCGTCGATCTCGTCGAGCGTGCGGTGCCAGAGCCCGCCGTCGTCGTCGTAGACGCCCTTGAGCTTGAGCGCCGCGATCCGCTGCTGGCCGCCCCACGGCGTGCGCTTGGGCGGCGGCCGGTGGCCGAGCAGCGCGCAGAAGATCGCGTCGGGATAGGTCTCGAACACGCGCCCCGACCGCAGCGAGGCGTTGCCGACGGCGCCCTCGAGCGCCCCATTGGCGGGCTCGGGCGCGTAGCGCCCGAGCGGGGCGAGCGCCTCGAACAGCTCGAAGCCGACCGTCATCCACTCCGGCGTCGCCTCGCCTTCGGCCGGGACCGGGTAGAGCGGCAGCCCGCGGCGGTAGAGCACCGCGTCGCACACGCGCATGCGCTCGTAGCGGCCGTCGGGGAGGCCGAGCGCGGCGCGCGCGGGCGCGCCGTCGCCGAGCAGCCCGAGCCGGCGGCCGGATGGCGCGTCGATCCCGACCACCGCCTCGCCGCGGCCGAAGCCCTGGATCGTGCGGGCCACCTCCTCGACCGTGCCGGGCGCGTAGAACGTCGCCACGAGCTCGACGCCCTCGGTCCCCTTGCGCTCGTGCAGCGTGCAGAGCTGCTGGTTGCCCGGCTTGGCCGAGACATCGATGCCGCAGAAGCGCATGCGCGTATCTTGCTCGCTCATGACCAAGAGCGACAGCGATCTGGGCGAGCGTGTCGCAGCGCGTACGCTCGAGCTGATCGACATCGCCTCGGAGTCCCGGGACGAGGAGCGGCTCGCGGACCACGTGCTCGACCTGCTGCCGGACGCGCGCAACCTCGGCGACACCGGCGTGCTCGCCGGCCCGGAGGGCGCGCGGGTGCTGCTCGGCGGCCACCTCGACACCGTCCCTGCCCAGGGCAACCGGCCGGGGCGCCGCGACGGCGACCGCGTGGTCGGGCTGGGCGCCAGCGACATGAAGGGCGCGCTCGCGGTGATGATCGAGCTCGTCCGCGACGGCGCGCCGTTCGGCGCGCTGTTCTTCGGCCGCGAGGAGCTGCCCGTCACCGACAGCGCGCTCACGCCGCTGCTCGAGCGCCACCCGCTCTCCCCTGAGCTCGTCGTGATGATGGAGCCGACCGACAACGCGATCCACGCCGGCTGCCTCGGCAACGTCAACGCGACGTGGACGTTCCACGGCGTCTCCGGGCACTCCGCACGGCCGTGGCTGGCCGACAACGCGATCACCCGCGCCGCGGCGGGCGTGACCGCGCTCGCCGCCCACGCGCCCGAGCCGCACGACTTCGGCGGGCTCGAGTTCGTCGAGGTCGCCTCGGTCACGCGGATCGCGGGCGGGATCGCCGGCAACGTGATCCCGGGCGAGGCGCACGCGCACGTCAACTTCCGCTACGCCCCCGGCCGCACGCCGGAGGAGGCCGAGGCCCGGCTGCACGAGCTGTGCGACGGCCACGGCGAGCTGCGGATCGACGCCAACGCGCCGTCCGGTCCGGTGGCGACCGGCCCGCTGGTCGACGCCCTGATCGCCGCCGGCGACCTGGCGGTGGCGCCCAAGCAGGCGTGGACGCCGGTGGCCGAGTTCGGCCAGGCGGGCCTCGCGGCGGTCAACTTCGGCCCAGGCGACCCGCCGCAGGCCCATACGCGCGACGAGTCGGTCTCCGTCGCCGCGCTGGTGCGGTCCTACCGCGTGCTCGAGCGGTTCGGGGCGTCCCTGTGAAGCCGTCGCCCGTGCTCGCAGGCCTCAAGACCTACCCGTTCGTCCGCCTCACGGAGGCCAAGCGCGAGCTCGTCGCCCGCGGCGTCGAGGTCGTCGACTTCGGCATCGGCGAGCCGCGCGAGGACACGCCGCCGTTCATCCGCGATGCGCTCGTGGCGGCGGTCGAGCCGCGCTCGACCTATCCGAACAGCGAAGGGCTGCCGGAGCTGCGCGAGGCGATCGCGGGCTGGGTCGAGCGGCGCTTCGGGGCGCGCCTCGACCCAGCCACCGAGGTGCTGCCCACGCTCGGCTCCAAGGAGGCGATCTTCCACCTCGCGCAGGTGGTCGACGGCGACGTCGTCGCGCTCACGACCCCCGGCTACCCCGTGCCCGAGCGCGGCGCGGCGTTCGCGGGCAAGGGCGTCGTCGAGCTGCCGCTGGCCGCGGAGCGCGGCTTCCTCCCCGACCTCGAGGCCGTCGACTGGTCGCGCGTCGGGATCCTGTGGCTGAACTACCCGAACAACCCCACTGCTGCCACCGCGCCGCTCGCCTTCTACGAGCAGGCGGCGGCGATCGCCCGCGAGCACGACGTGCTCGTCGCCTCCGACGAGGCCTACTCGGAGATCTACTTCGGTGACGAGCCGCCCGCCTCGGCGCTCCAGGTCGCCGACCGCCGCGGCGTGATCGCGTTCAACACGCTCTCCAAGCGCTCCTCGATGCCGGGCTACCGCAGCGGCTTCGTGGCCGGCGACCCCGAGTTGATCGCGCTGCTCAAGCGCTACAGGCCCAACGTCGGCGTCGCCCCGATCGAGTTCATCCAGCGCGCCGCGGTCGCCGCCTGGAGCGACGAGCGCCACGTCGAGGACGTGCGCGCGCTCTACCGCGCCAAGCGCGAGGTGCTGCTGCCGGTGTTCGAGGCTGCCGGCATCCGCCATGCAGGTGGCGACGCGACGTTCTTCCTCTGGCTCGACGCCGGCGAGCGCGCCGATCCGCTGGCGGCCGCGCTGCTCGAGCACGGCGTCGTGGTCGCCCCCGGCTCGTTCTTCGGGCCCGCGGGCGCGGGCTTCCTGCGGCTCGCGCTGGTCCCGACGCTCGCCGAGTGCGAGCGCGCGGCCGGCCTGCTGGCGTCAGTCGTTGGCGTGCAGGGCGGCGTTCAGGCCCGCCCAGGAGCCTGAGCGCGGCATCGCCTCGACCGCGCCCGACTGCGAGTTGCGGCGGAACAGCAGGCCGTCGGCGCCGGACAGCTCGAGCGCCTTGACGACCTCGCCGTCCGGCAGCGTCACGCGCGTGCCGGCGGTCACGTAGAGCCCGGCCTCGACGATGCAGTCGTCGCCCAGCGAGATCCCGAGCCCCGCGTTGGCGCCCAGCAGGCAGCGCTCGCCGATCGAGATCACCGCGGTGCCGCCGCCCGACAGCGTGCCCATGATCGAGCTGCCGCCGCCGATGTCCGACCCGTCGCCGACCACTACGCCGGCGGATATGCGGCCCTCGACCATCGAGGCGCCGAGCGTGCCGGCGTTGAAGTTCACGAACCCCTCGTGCATGACGGTCGTGCCCTCGGCCAGGTGGGCGCCGAGCCGCACGCGCGACGCGTCGGCGATCCGCACGCCCGACGGCGCCACGTAGTCGGTCATGCGCGGGAACTTGTCGACGCCGTGGACGACGAGCGGGACGTCGGCGCCGCGGAAGCGCATCCTCACCTCGGGCAGCGCCGCCGGGTCGACCGCGCCCTGGCTCGTCCAGGCGACGTTGGGCAGCACGCCGAACAGCCCCTCGAGCGAGAGCCCGTGCGGCTTGACGAGCCGGTGCGAGAGGAGATGCAGGCGCAGGTAGGCGTCGTAGGCGTCGTTGGGCGCTTCCTCGAGGTCGTCGATGACGGTGACGACCTCGACCTCGCTGACCCCGCGCCGCGGATCCTCGCGCTGGACCTCGCCGGTGGTCGTGCCCGGGGAGCCCTCGGCCGCGCCGAGCTGCGGGTCCGGGTACAGGACGTCGAGCACCCGCCCGTCGCGGGTGATCGTCGCCAGTCCTCTGCCCCAGGCTTCGGTCATCGGCGCGTCACGCTAGCTCACCGCGGAACACCGGGACCGCCCAGCCGGTCAGATCGACGTGCAGCGACTCGTCGACGTCGACCTCGAGCTCGCCGCCGTCGAGCTCCACCGTCACCGGGGAATCGCCGCCGCGCAGCACGTGCGCCACGGCCGCGCCGCTCGCGCCGGTGCCGGAGGCCGTCGTCTCCCCCACCCCGCGCTCGAAGATCCGCGCGCGGATGCGGTCGGGGGCGAGCTCGGTCCAGAACGAGACGTTGGTGCGGTCGGGGAACGCGGGGTCGTGCTCGATCGGCGGGCCGACGGCGGCGAGGTCGAGCGCCTCGAGCTCGGCGCGGTCGGCGATCCGGATCGCGGTCTGCGGGTTGCCGATCGTGATGTGGCGATAGCGGAAGCCGCCGCTCTCGCCCTCGAAGCGGCCGACCGCGCGCCCCATGTCCATGCGGCAGGTGTGCTCGCCGGTGATCGTCGTGCGGATCTCGCCGGCCACGGTCTGGATCGAGTAGGTCTTCGCGTCCGTCCAGCCGTGGGCTCGCAGGTAGAGCAGCGCCTGGCGCGCGCCGTTGCCGGACAGCTCGGCCTCGGAGCCGTCGGGGTTGAAGATCCGCAGCCGCGCCACGAAGCCCGGCTCGTCGGCGGGCGCGAGCGCGAGCACGCCGTCGGCGCCGACGCCGAGATGGCGGTCGCACAGCGCGCGCACCCGCTCGGGCTCGACCCCGTCCGCCTCCACGATCAGGTAGTCGTTGCCGAGCGCCTGCCACTTCTCGAACCTCATGGGCCGCTGATCATGCCGTGCAGCTCGGCCGCCACGTCCGCCGGGTCGCGGCCGGTGACATCGATGAGGCGTGCGTCGGGCAGCTTGCGCATCCACGTGAGCTGGCGCTTGGCGTAGCGGCGGGTGCGCGTCTTCATCGCCTCGACGTCGCCCGCGAGCAGCTCCGCGAAGCCCAGCGCCTTGCGCGCGGTGGCGGAGGCATCAGCCGCCCTTCGTACCTCCTCTGCCGCCCCCGCGGCGACCATCTCGTCCACCCGCGCGTCGATCCGCGCGGCCAGGGCCTCGCGCTCCATCGTCAGGCCGGCCAGCAGCGTCGGGTGGCGGGTCTCGGTCGTCCACAGCTGCTCCCCCGCGGGCGGCTGCTCGCCGGCGTCGAGCAGCTCGAGGGTGCGCACGAGCCGCTTGCCGTCGGCCGGCGCGATGCCGGCCGCGGTCTCCGGCGCGCGGCGCGCCAGCTCGGCATGGAGCGCCGCTGACCCTTCCTCCTTCAGCCGCGCCTGCCAGCGCGCGCGGCCTTCCGGCACCGGCGGGCGCAGGTCCAGGTCGGCGAGCGCCGCGCGCAGGTAGAGGCCGGTGCCGCCCACGACGATCGGCCGCCGCCCGGCGGCCAGGGCGTTGTCGATCTCCACGTGCGCCGCTTCTGCGTACGCACCCGCGCTGAACGGCTCATTGGCAGGCACGAAGCCGAGCAGGCGATGCTCGAGGCGGGTCTGTTGTTCCGGCGTCGCCGCCCCCGACAGGATCGGCAGCGCGTCGTAGACCTGCATCGCGTCGGCGGAGATCGCCACGGGGTCCTCGCCTTGCGCGCGCAGGCGCTCCGCGAGCGCGATCGCGACCTCCGTCTTGCCCACGCCGGTCGGCCCGAAGATGGCGGTCACGCGCACGGCCCGGAGTATCGTCAGACGGGTGAGTGTGCACATCGCCACCGGCCTGTCGACGACGCCGGACGCCCGCGCCGGGGCGCTGGAGGCCGCCTCCGCCGCCGCCCGCGGCCTCGACGGCCGCGCCTGCGACCTCGCCGTCCTGTTCGCGTCCGGCACGCATCTGGCGACCCCCGAGACCACGCTCGCGGCCGTGCACGAGATGCTCTCGCCGATGACGCTCGTCGGCTGCGGGGCGGGCGGCGTGATCTCCGACGCCCGCGAGGTCGAGGACGGCACGGCCGTCTCCGTCTGGGCGGCGTCGTTCGGCGACGGCGAGGTGCTCCCGTTCCACGCCACGGTCGAGGAGATCGAGGAGGGCTCGGGCGCGCTGTCCGGCCTCCCCGACCTCGACGGCGCTACGGGCGCGATCCTGCTCGCCGACCCGTTCTCGTTCCCGACCGACGCGGTCCTGCGCTTCCTCAGCGAGGCGTCGCCGCTGCTGCCGCTGCTGGGCGGCATCGCCTCCGCCCGCACGACGGACAACCTGCCGGCGCTGTTCTACGGCGAGGAGGTCGTCGACGGCGGCGCGGTCGGGGTGCGGCTCGACGGCGTCGAGATCCTCCCGTGCGTGTCGCAGGGCGCGGCGCCGATCGGGCCGGAGCTGACGATCACGGCGGCCGACGGGCACATCATCGGCGAGCTCGCGGGCAAGCCCGCCCTCGCCAAGCTGCGCGAGGCGATCGAGGGGCTCTCGGACGCCGACCGCGAGATGGTCGACGGCGGGCTGCTGATGGGCATCGTGGTCGACGCCAACAAGCCCGACTACGTGCAGGGCGACTTCCTCGTGCGCGGGCTCGTGGGCGCCGACCCGGAGACCGGCGAGGTGGCGGTCGGCACCGAGGTGCGGCCGGGCCAGGTGGTGCGGCTGCACGCGCGCGACGCGGGCAGCGCCGACCGCGACCTCCACGCGGCGCTGAGCATGCGCATGGAGGCGCTCGGGGGCCGCCAGCCCGCCGGAGCGCTCGTGTTCGCCTGCAACGGGCGCGGCTCGGGCATGTTCGGCAGGCCCGCCCACGACGCCGAGGCGATCGCCTCCGAGCTCGGCGGCGCGCCGGCGGCCGGCTTCTTCGCCGCCGGCGAGATCGGGCCGGTGGGCGGCGAGTACTTCCTGCACAGCTTCACGGCCACGGTGGCGGTCTTCGCGCCGTGAACCTCGACGGGCGGAGCGTGCTGCTCACCGGCGCGACCGGTGGCCTCGGCCAGGCGACCGCGCGCGCGCTCGCCGCGCGGGGCGCGCGGCTCGTGCTGACGGGGCGCCGGGCCGAGGTGCTCGAGCCGCTCGCCGCGGAGCTCGGCGGCCGCGCGGTGCCATGCGACCTCGCCGAGGCCTCGGAGGTCGAGCGGCTGCTCTCGGAGTGCTCGAACGCCGACGTGCTCGTGGCCAACGCGGCGCTGCCCGGCGTCGGCGAGCTGCGGTCGTTCAGCGTCGAGGAGATCGACCGCGCGCTGGCGGTCAACCTGCGCGCGCCGATCGTGCTGGCAAGGGCGCTGTCGGCCGGCATGGCCGCCCGCGGCCACGGCCACCTCGTGTTCATCTCGTCGCTGTCGGGCAAGGCGGCGAGCCCGCGCGGGTCGGTGTACTCGGCGACGAAGTTCGGGCTGCGGGGGTTCGCGCTCGGGCTGCGCGAGGACCTGCGCGACGCGGGCGTCGGCGTCTCGACCGTGTTCCCCGGCTTCATCAGCGACGCGGGCATGTTCCACGAGTCCGGCGCGGGGGCGAAGCTGCCGAGCTACGTCGCGCTCAAGACGCCCGACCACGTCGCAGCGGCGGTCGTCAAGGCGATCGAGCGCAACCGCTCCGAGATCGACGTCGCCCCGCTCGCGCTGCGCCTCGGCGCCGCGGCGGCCGGGCTGCTGCCCGAGCCGCTCGGGCGGCTGCAGCGCCGGCTGGGGTCGGACGAGGTCTCGCGGGCGCTGGCGGACGGGCAGCAGGGCAAGCGCTGACTGAGCGGCTCACCCGCCGTCGGTCATGGCCTTGTCGTACATCGACCTGGCGGTCGTGTTCCAGCGGATCTGCTGCTCCCAGGTCGCGTTGATCCCCTCCCAGCGGCCGGACGGCACGCCCTCGCGCTCCGCGTAGGCAACCGTCTCGCTCGCCGGTACCTGCTCCCGCGAGAGGCCGACCCTGATCCGCACCCAGTCGTCGAAGCCGACGCCCTCGACCGGGTCGCCTGCGGGGTGGCTCTCGCCTCCCAGCTTCGTCAGCTCCTGCTTCCAGGTCCGAGCCGCGTCGCGGAGGCCGCGAGGCGCAGCCTTGGCGGCGCCGGCGACATCGCGGAGGTCTCCGACGTGCTCCCTGATCGGCCCCAGCAGCCCCTGGTCTTGCCTCAAGGATTCTTGCTTCGCCCTCAGCGCGTGCTGCCAGTCGCCGTGCTCGGGCTCAAGGGCGAGGTAATAGCGTCCGATCGCCTCGTCGAGGCCTTCCTCCGAGATCGCGACGGGCCGATGGCTGGCGGGGTCGAGGACTGCTGGGACTTCCATCCCGGCGGTGATCAGATGCACCTGCTTGCTGGGCAGCGTCTGGGAGATGTCGCCCTCGGGTCCGCTCCCCTCGGGCAGTCGCGTGAGCCGCGCGCGCAGGAGCGTCGCGGCACTCGACGTGCCGGAGTCGCGACCCCCGGTGCGGTTGACGAGGACGACGGCGCGCCCGGACACGCCCGTCGTGCCGCCACGACCGAGTCGGTCACGCAGCCCCATCGGTCGAGTCTAATCGGCGCGAGGCACCCGTTCTCCTCGTAGCGCCTTACTCCGCGGCCATGTGCTCGCGGGCACCGCCGCCGTCCTTGCGGTCCTCCATGCGCGCGGGCGTCTCGTCGTCGCCCCGGCGCGCGGCCATCCGCTCGTCGGTGTCGCCCTCGCGGGTGACGGAGGAGATCGCGGACAGCACTTCGTCGGCGAGCCGCGGGCCGTCGGCCTCGGACTCCGGGGTCGCCGCGATGCGCACGACGACCTCGTCCGAGTCGATCTCCTCGAGCGAGATGTGCGGCTCTGCGCGTACCGGGATGCGGACGCCGGACTCGAGCAGCTGCTGGACCTCGGAGGGCTTGACGTCGGGGCGCAGGCGCGCGCGCAGGTCGACCGCGGCGGGCTCGCGCAGCGGGACGACGGCCGAGGTCAGCACGACGTTGTTGGGGACCATGATCGAGTCGTCGCCCTGGGCGAACGTGACGTAGAGCAGCCCGAGCGACGCCACGGTGCCCTCGACCTGGCCGGCCAGCCCGCCGCCCTGGAGGCGGACGCGGTCGCCGATCCGGAACGGGCGGGCGGAGATGAGGACCATGCCCGCGATCAGGTTGCCGAGCGTCTGCTGGGCCGCGAGACCGAAGACGACCGCGGTGATGGCACCGCCGACGGCCAGCGTGCGCGGCTCGAGCCCGGCGATGCGCAGCGCGGACAACCCTGCGATCGCGAGGAACGAGAGGCGGATGAGGAACGAGATCGTGCCCGCCGTCGCGTGGTCGATGCGGCGGAACAGGAACGGCTCGGCCCAGCGGCCGAGGTCGCGCGCGAGCGCCCAGCCGAGCACCACGAGGACGACCGCGGCGGCGACGCGGGCGGGCGTGTCGACGCCGAAGATCTCCTCCCGCCAGACGTACGCCGCGATCGTGGCCGCGGTCAGCGGGACGATGAGCAGCAGCTCACGCCGCGCGCGGCGGGCGCGCTGGAGCGTCTGCAGCGTGATCGAGCGCGCCCGGTGGGCGGGCGCGCGGGGATCGAAGCGGGGTTTGGGGCGTGCGCGGATCATCTGTCTCTCAGGCAACACTGCCCGCCGGACAGGGTTTCATCCCCGAGATCGCGTGTGAGCCAGGTCACAGCGCGCGGCCGTCAGAACAGCGTCGTCTGCCGGGCGGGCTCGCGGCGCTTCGGCGGCGCGAGCGCCGGCGGCTGGCGCTCCACCGGGCGCCCCTTGCGCCGCCGGCCGGGCAGCCGCGCCACGAGCTCGTCGTTCTCGGCGCGCGGGAGGTATCCGCTCTTGCCGTACAGCGCCTCGTAGCGCTCCACCAGGTCCGGGCGCTTCGTCCGCAGCCAGTCGAAGAACACGTCCCGCGTCGCGCCGCGCAGGAACAGCGCCTGGCCGCCGATCGACGTCGCTCCCGCCGCCTCGGCGAGCTCGACGATCTTCTCCACCTGCCCCGGCCCGTCGTTGATCCCGGGCATCAGCGGCGCGATCAGGATCCCCGTCGGGATGCCGAGCCGGTTGAGCTCCGCCACCGCCTCGAGCCGCGCCCGCGGGTGCGGCGTGTGCGGCTCCGTCGCCCGCCACGCCTTCTCCTCCAGCGTCGGCACCGACAGGCACGCGCTCACGCTCGTGCGCGCGGCGATCTCGAGCAGCAGGTCCTTGTCCCGCAGCAGCAGCGGCGACTTCGTGAGGACGGAGCACGGGTTCGCGAAGTCCCGCATCGCCTCCCAGATCCCGCGCATCAGCTTGTAGCGCCCCTCGACCCACTGGTACGGGTCCGTGTTCGTCCCCAGCGCGACGTGCTCGCCCTTCCACGACGGCCGCGCCAGCTCCGCCCGCAGCACCTCCGGGACGTTGACCTTGACCACGATCTCCTTGTCGAAATCGCGCCCCGCATTGAAGTCGAGGTACTCATGCGTGGGCCGGGCGAAGCAGTTGTGATGGACGACGCCGTCAGCGACGAAGTCGCCTGTTCCGGTGGTGATGTCGTAGAGCGGTAGCTCCATTCCGAGCGGCTCGATCGCAACGACCTTGAGGCGGCTCTGCGACTTCACCGCTCGGCCTTCGATCGAGCGCTTGCGCGTGATCGATGTGTCAGTGAGGTGGTGGAAGCGCAGTTGCTGCTCGAGCCCGCCGCGAATCCGGACATTCCACTTGCCGGGGCCCGTGTTCTCGACGACGAACGGAAGACCGAGCTTTCGGCACGCGAACGTCGTCCAGTCGATGATCGCTGGATCGGTGTTGCAGATGCGGATCACTCCGCTGCCGAAGGAACCCTCGGCGTCGAAGATGCCGGCGAGAAAGCCCTTGTACCAGTCGAGCGGCGCGCGACCCGGCCACTCGATGATCTCGCGGATCGCGTCGACGGAGGCCTGCGACTGCGCGCGGATCGCGCGTACCTCCCGGTGACGCTCGTCCCCGGCGGCGAAGAGAAAGGGCGTCGTCGCGACGCTGAGATCGTGAAGGTAGGCATAGGCGCGCGTGAGGGCTTCGAGGTCGGTCAACGCGAGCCGGAACTGGTTCTGTCGCCAGGTGCGGCCGTTCGGTCGCGTGTAGACCCGCGTCGCCAGATGTGCGTCCCCGCGAATCACGCCGCACAGGTAACCGCGCTTGTAGTCGACGGTCGCGCGTGGCGAATCGGCGAACGCGCCGGTCCCGACGAGTTTGTTGTTCACCGTCAGATGGGGACGCCGCAATGAGCCCTGCTCCGCGCCGGTCACGTACTTCCACCCGCGACTGCTGAGAAGGCGGTGGTCGCCGCTCGTGATCAGCTCCGTGCCGTTCTCGAGCGTGATGCGGTACGCGGGCTTCCGCACCATCCAGTGGTCGAGCACCTTCGTGATGACGTAGCGCCGGTAACAACCGATCATCGCGGTGCCGTAGATGCGGTTGCCGGGCCGGATGTGCCGGAGCTCGCGGGTGCGGCCGTCGGCCATCAGGACCTTCGTCTCACCCCAGCCACAGAACGAGCACGCATGCGTGCAACCCCGATACGGGTTGATCGTCCAGGGGAACGGCACGCGCGACCGCTCCGGCACGCGGTTCAGCGCCGACTTGGCGTGGACCTCGTAGAACCTCGTGTCAAGGGCCTCGGGCGCGTCGAAATGGCGCACGACCGCCTCTTGGTAGCCAGGCAGCCGCCCCTGCCCCTCCCGCTCGACCTCCTGGCTCTGCCAGCGCACGAACATATGTTCGCATACGGTCGCGACGACTACGCTGCCGCCCTATGAGGCCGATCGAGGAGACCGTGGTGCTCATCACCGGCGCGACCGACGGGCTCGGGCGCGGCGTCGCGCAGGACCTCCATGCCCGCGGCGCGCACGTTCTCCTCCACGGCCGCGACCCCGGGAAGCTCGACGCGCTGAGCGAGGAGCTCGGCGGGGCGCCGACGTATCGAGCCGACCTCGCCTCGCTTGACGACGTGCGTGCCCTCGCCGCCGAGGTCGAGGAGACCAGCGACGCGCTGCACGTGCTCGTCAACAACGCCGGGATCGGCTCCGGCTTCCCCGACAGCCGCGAGCGCCAGGAGAGCCGGGACGGGCTCGAGCTGCGGCTGGCGGTCAACCACCTCGCCGGCTTCCTGCTCACGCTGCGCCTCCTCCCCCTCCTGCGCCGGTCGAAGCCCGCCCGCGTCGTCCACGTCGCCTCGCTCGGCCAGGCGCCGATGGACTTCGACGACCCGATGCTCCTCCGCGGCTACAGCGGCACGCGCGCGTACGGCCAGAGCAAGCTCGCGCAGATCACGGCCGGCTTCGAGCTCGCGGCGAGGCTCGACCCCGCCGAGATCACCGTCACGAGCCTGCACCCGAGCACGTACATGCCGACGAAGATGGTGCTGGAGGAGCGTGGGAGCGCCGTCGACACGCTCGAGGCGGGCGTCGAGGCCACGGTGCGGCTCGCGGTCGACCCCGCGCTCGAGGGCGTCACCGGCCGCTTCTACGACCGGCTGCGGGAGACGACCCCCGACCCGCAGGCGAGCGACCCCGAGGCCTGCCGGCGCCTGTGGGAGCTCAGCCTCGAGCTCGTCGGCGAGCCCGGGCCCTAGACCGCCACCGGCGCCGGGAACAGCGCGCGGAAGCGGTCGAACAGCGCCACGTCGCCGAGCAACTCGATCTCGTCGAGCGGCCCGCCGTGCCAGAGCGCGGCAGCGAGCGAGCCGGGGTCGGCCATGATCGTGAGGTCCGGGTCCTCCGGGCTCCCGCGCCGGGCGGCGAACCTCCCGCCCCGCACCTCGAGCGCGAATCGGTCCTCGCCCAGCCGCAGGTCGACCACCCCTGCGAACCCGCCCGGCTCGAACAGCGTCTTGAGCGCGATCACGAACGCGTCGACGCCCAGATCGGCGTCGCCGCCCGGGAACGGCGCCCGGCTCCCCCACCGCCCGAGGCCGATCACCAGCGGCTCCAGCTCCTGCCCCCACTCGGTGAGCTCGTAGACGCGGGCGCCGCTCGGCGGCGGAAGCTTCCCTCGCCGGAGCACGCCGGCATCCTCGAGCTCGCGCAGCCGCTGGGAGAGCACGTCGGGCGCCACCCGCGGCAGGCCGGCGCGCAGGTCGCTGAACCGCTTCGGCCCGAGCACGAGCTCGCGCACCACCAGCATCGCCCAGCGCTCGCCGATCACATCGAGCGCGCGCGCCACGCCGCAGCGGTCGCCGTACGTCCGCATGGTCGCCATGTCGAAAGATTCTAGTAGGTCCCTCCAACTCCTTGATAGGATTTTCCAATCACTATCGAGGAGACGACGACATGAGCACGCGCGACGGCTTCGCACACGGCGTTCCGTACTGGATCGCCGGCACCCACCCCGACCCCGAGCGCGCCGCGGAGTTCTACGGCGGGCTCTTCGGCTGGGAGGCCGACGACCGCGGCGACTATGTCGCGTGCGCCCTGCGCGGCCGCGACGTCGCCGGTCTCGTCCCGGGCGACGCCGCCGCGTGGCGCACCCACATCTGGGTCGACGACGCCGATGCGGCCGCGGAGCGCGCCGCCGCCGCGGGCGGCAGGATCGTCACCGAGCCCTTCGACCTCGCCGGCTTCGGCCGTCTCGCCGTGCTCGCTGACCCCGCGGGCGCGGTATTCGCCGCCGCCCAGCCCGGCGAGCACCGAGGCGCCCAGCTCGTCAACGAGCCGAGCGCCTGGGCCATGAGCGCGCTGACGATGCCCGATCGCGAGGCCGCAGAGGCGTTCTACGGCAACGTCTTCGGCTGGCAGGCCGACACGTTCGCGATGGGCGACGTCGACTTCGTCATGTGGCGCTTGCCGGGCTTCGTCGGCGGCGAGCCCTCGCAGCCTGTGCCGCGCGACGTGGTCGCCGCGGGCATCCCCGGCGAGGAGCCCGGCTGGAGCGTCGACTTCTGGGTCGGCGACATGGACGCGGCCGCCGCCCGCGTGCCGGAGCTCGGCGGCACCGTGCTCGACGGCCCGCACGACCTCCCGATCGGGCGCCAGGCGACGGTCGCGGATCCGCAGGGCGCCACGTTCTCCGTCACGCAGATCGCCACATGATCGAGGTCGTCAACCACGTCACGCTCGACGGCGTCATGCAGGCCCCGGGCCACCCCGACGAGGACCGCCGCGGCGGCTTCGAGCACGGCGGCTGGGCGCCGCCCTACGCCGACGCCGTCCAGGGCGAGTACATGGGCGCGCGGATGAGCGGCGGCGGCGGCGCGCTGCTGTTCGGGCGCTGGACCTATGACAAGTTCGCCGACGTCTGGCCGCAGCGGCCGGAGGACGACCCGATCCGGCAGGTGCTCGAGCGGACGACGAAGTACGTCGCGTCGCGGTCGGCCCGATCCCTCGAGTGGCAGAACTCCGTCCTCCTCGACGGCGACGTGGTCGAGGCCGTGCGCGACCTCAAGGAGGATCTCGTGATCCTCGGCAGCGGCGAGCTGATCCGCGCGCTCCTCCCCCACGGCCTCATCGATGCGTTCGTGCTCACCATCCACCCGCTCGTGCTGGGCTCCGGCCGGCGGCTCTTCCCCGACGACGGCGCGCTCGCGAAGTTCAGGCTCGCCGAGGCGAAGCCGACGACCACCGGCGTGCTGATCGCCCGCTACGAGGCGGCGTAGGCCACCAGCGCGGACGTCTGCTCGCCCTGCAGCGACTGGCTCGTCGCGGCGGTGATCTCGACGGCGACCAGGTCCCCCGGCGCCGCCAGGCCCTCGAAGTTGACGACCTTGTTGTGCCGCGTGCGACCGCGCAGGCGCGACGGGTCGTGGCGCGACGTGCCCTCGACGAGCACCTCGAGCGTCCGCCCCACGAAGCGCTGCGCGCGCTCGCGGGCGCGCCGCTGGACCACCTCGACGAGCCGCTCCATGCGCTCGACGCACAGCTCGTGCGGGAGGAACTCGGCGGCGAACTCGGCCGCCTCCGTCCCCCGCCGCGGCGAGTAGATGAACGTGAAGGCGCCGTCGAAGCCCACCTCCTCGGCGACGCGCAAAGTCTCCTCGAAGTCCGCCTCGGTCTCGCCCGGGAAGCCGACGATGACGTCCGTCGTGATCGCGCAGTCCGGCACGTGCTCGCGGATCAGCGCCACCCGGTCCAGGAAGCGCTCGCGCGAGTAGGTCCGCCGCATCCGCTTCAGCACCGCCGAGGAGCCCGACTGCAGCGGCAGGTGGATGTGCTCGCAGACGCTCGCCAGCTCGGCGTGCGCGCGCACGACGTCCTCCCCCATGTGCGAAGGGTGCGGGCTCGTGTAGCGGATCCGGTCCACGCCCGGGATCGCGTCGACGGCGTGCAGCAGCTCGGCGAACGACGCCCGCGGCCGCGCCGACCGTCCGTACGAGTTGACGTTCTGCCCCAGCAGCGTCACCTCGCGCACGCCGTCGGCGGCCAGCCCTCGCACCTCCTCGACCAGCTCCTCCAGCGGCCGCGACACCTCGCGCCCGCGCGTCGAGGGCACGATGCAGTACGAGCAGACCATGTTGCAGCCGGCGGAGATCTGCACCCAGCCCTGGAAGTCGCGGGCGCGCTTGGCCGGCAGGTGTCCGGTGAAGCCCTCGAACTCGAAGAAGCCCTGGGCGGTGATCGAGTCCGCCGTCAGGAACTCGGCGAGCTTGTGCACCTGGCCGGGCCCGAACGCGACGTCGACGAACGGGAACTGGCGGAACACCTGGTCCTTGACCGACTGCGCCCAGCAGCCGCCGACGCCGATCACACGCTCGGGATCCCGCCGCTTGAGCGCCGCCGCCTCGCGCAGGTGCGACACGAAGCGGTCGTCGGCCTTCTCGCGGATCGAGCAGGTGTTGAACAGGATCAGGTCCGCGTCCTCGCGCGCGGGCGCCTCCGCGTAGCCGAGCGACTCGAGCATGCCCTTCATGCGCTCGGAGTCGTGCTCGTTCATCTGGCACCCGAAGGTGGTCACGAAATATTTCATGGGCCCGGTTTTCTCGTCCTCGCGAGCTCGGACCAGAAAGCCCGAGTTACCTAGCGTAGTCTGTCGCGCGCGACTCCCTGATCACGGTCACCTTGATCTGGCCGGGGTACTCGAGCTCCTGCTCGATCTCGCGCGCGATCTCGTGCGAGAGCAGCACCGCGCCGTCGTCGTCGAGCGAGCCCGGCAGCACCATCACGCGGATCTCGCGGCCGGCCTGCATCGCGTAGACCTTGTCGACGCCCTCGTGGCGGGTGGCGATGTGCTCGAGGTCGCGCAGGCGCTTGACGTACTGCTCGAGCGACTCGCCGCGGGCGCCCGGCCGGGCGCCCGACAGCGCGTCGGCGGCCTGGACGATGACGGCCTCGACCGTCTGCGGCTCGACCTCGTTGTGGTGCGCCTCCATCGCGTGCGCGACGGCCTCGGACTCGCTGTGCTTGCGGGCGAGGTCGCCGCCCACGAGCGCGTGCGGGCCCTCGATCTCGTGCGAGACGGCCTTGCCGATGTCGTGCAGCAGCGCCGCGCGGCGCGCGGTCTTGGGCGAGGCGCCGAGCTCGTGGGCCATCATCGCCGCCAGGTGGGCGCACTCGACCGAGTGCGCGAGCACGTTCTGGCCGTAGCTGGTGCGGAACTTCAGGCGGCCCAGCAGCCGCACCATCTCGGGGTCGAGGCCGCCGACGTTGGCGTCGAAGCAGGCCTGCTCCCCCGCCTCCATCATGTGGCTCTCGAGCTCGGACTTGGCCTGGTAGTAGGTCTCCTCGATCCGCGCCGGGTGGATGCGGCCGTCCTGGAGCAGCTTCTCGAGCGTCATGCGGGCGATCTCGCGCCGCACGCCGTCGAAGCCCGAGAGGATGACCGCGTTCGGGGTGTCGTCGATGATGAAGTCGACGCCCGTGAGGTGCTCCAGGGCGCGGATGTTGCGCCCCTCGCGGCCGATGATCCGCCCCTTCATGTCGTCGGCGGAGAGCTGGACGACCGACACCGTCGTCTCCGCGGCGTGGCCGGCGGCCATCCGCTGCATGACGACGGAGAGGATGTTGCGCACGCGGCGGTCGGCGTCGCGCTTGGTCTCCTCCTCGATCTGGCGCACGCGGCGGGCGCAGTCGTGGCGCACCTGCTCCTCGAGCTCGCGCAGCAGGATCTGCTTGGCCTGCGAGGCGCTGAGCCCCGCGACGCGCTCGAGCTCGCGCACGTGGCGCTCGCGGATCGATCCGATCTCGGCCTGCTGCTCTGCGAACTCCTGCTCGCGGGTGGCGAGCGCGGCGCGCTGCTGGTCGAGCGCCGCCTCCTTGGTCAGCAGGCGCTCCTCGAGCCGCACCATCTCCGTGCGCCGGTGCTTCAGATCGGCGTCGGCGCCGCCACCGGCGGGCTCGGCCGTCGCCGCCCTCCGCGGTGCCTTGTCGCCGTGAGATCCAGCGAGCGCCGGCGTGCGGCGCGACAGCAACGAGGCCCCTCCCACGAGCCCCACCGCCAGCACCACGGCCGCGATCACGATTTCCATTTTGAGTTCCTCTCCACTCCGTTTCGGGAGCGCCAGACCAGGCTCGCGGCACCGAGCGAGGGGAACTGCAGGAAGGCGGCCTCAGGCCGCCACGTCAGATGGCGGCTAGGTGCGTCTTGGTGGTGAACAGGAGCCGCGGCGCGAGCGCCCCGGGGTCATGGTTGGATCGGCCGTCACTTGAAGCTGCTGAATCTCTCGCGGAAAAGCGTTTGTTTGCTGGTGTTTTCACGGCCCGTGGGCCGGATCTGTCGCTGCCTCGGATCGTAGTACTGCGAGGCGTGCCGCGCAAACCCGCGGGTGCGCGCTGTCAGCGGCGCGGGTTGTCGCGCAGGCCGGTGAACCGCCACGGGTCGGTCGAGTACCGGTTCTCGCCCTCGCGCATCGTCTTGTTCATGCTGCCGAGCATCCGCTCTGCCGAGGCCTGGCCGACGATGCCGTCGAGGAACGCGAGGAAGGCCGGCACCTCAGCGCCCATCGACGTCGTGCGGTTGGTGACCAGGATGTCCGCCTCGCGCGTGCCGAAGCCCTCGGTGTTGCGCAGCGCCGTGTCGTACGAGTTGGTCGAGCAGCCGTAGAACGCGACGACGCGGTAGCGGCGCTGCGGGTTGGCTGCGGCGCCTTCGGCGAGCTGCCCGCCCTCCCCGGTCTGCACCGGCGTGCCGCTCTGCTCGAGCGCCCACTGGATCAGCCGCGCGCCGAACTCGTTGCTGTGCGCGTGCGACTCCATCCGCAGGTTGCCGGCGTTGGAGAGGTCGACCTGGATGCGGTTCGAGTTCACGCGCGCCAGGAACGCCTGCCACGGGTCGCGCGACTCTCGCTGCAGCGCGTGCTCGAGCGCGGTGTAGCTGTCGAGCGTGTCCTCGAGCTTGCCGGCGGCGTCATAGAGGCGGAACTCGACGAAGTTGCGATCGAAGTCGGGGCCCGTGCCATAGCGGCCGTGCCCGACGTAGTAGCTCGCATCGCCCGCGGTCATCCCCTCGCGGAAGGCCTCGGCGACGTCGCCTCCCTCGCCGGCCACGTCGTTGTAGACCACGCGGACGATCGAGTGGATCTGGCGGCTCTCGCCGGCCGGCGGCGCGTAGGTGAACGCGTTCTCCTTGACGAAGAAGCGGCCGACGCCCGGGTTGGCGAGCGGGCGGCCGGCGGCGGCGAGCAGCTCGGCGGCACGGGCGCCGTCGTCGGTGTAGCCGCGGCCCTCGAGCGCCGTCGTCAGGCCCCCGGCGATCTCGCTCATCGGGTTGCGGGTCTCGTGCTCGATGAAGCCGACGCCGAACGTCACGTCGAGCACGCCGTCGGTGAAGAGCTCGGCCGAGCGCAGCGCCTTGCCGCCGCCGGCGCCGGGCCGCTCGGCGGCGCGCAGGCGCTCGTGGACCTCGGTGGCCGACATCTGCCGCCAGTGGGTCCCGCCGAACGCCTCGGTGAGGCCCTGGTCGGTGCCCGGGCCCAGGATGCCGTCGACCGTGATGTCGTAGAGGCGCAGCCGCCGGATCTCGCGCTGAACGGCGCGGATCTCGTCCTCCGACCAGCCGTCGGAGCCTGCCGGCGGGGCGGCGCCCTCCGTGGTCGCGGTCACCCGCCGCTGCAGCAGGCGCCCGACCGCGGCGTTGCCGATCGTGCGCTGCAGCGCAAGGATCCCGGTGGGGCCCGCGAGCGCGGTCTCCACCTTGGCCTCGGGCGTCGCCTCGGCCTCCACCGTCGGTGCGTGCTCGCGCGTGCTCACTTCCCGGGGTTGTCGCGGGTGCCGGTGAACTGCCAGGGGTCGCCGGCGAAGCCGTGCTCGTTCTCGCGCATCGCCTTGTTGACGCCGCTCAGCATCTTCTCGGCCGAGCTCTGGTTCACGAGCCCGTCGAGGAAGGACATGAACGCGGCGACGTCCGCTCCGCCGCGGGTGACACGATTGGTGACCAGGATGTCCGCCTGCTTCGTGTTGAAGCCCTCGGTGGCGCGCAGCTCCTTGTCGTAGGAGTTGGTCGAGCACCCGTAGAAGGCGAGCACCCGGTACCGCTGCGAGCCCTTTGCGGCGTCCTCCGCGAGCTGGCCCTGGGCGCCGGTCTGGAGCTTCGAACCGGTCTTGGCCAGCGCCCAGTTGATCAGCTTGGCGCCGAACTCGCTGCTGTGGGCGTGGTCGGCGATGCGGATGTTCCCGGCGTTGGACAGGTCGACCTCGAGCGTGCCGTCGCCGACGCGCTGCTGGAAGACCTTCCACGGGTCCTTGCCGCCCTTGGCGAGCACATGCTCGAGCGCGTCGTAGTCGTCGAGCGTCTGCTCGATCGTGCCGGCGGCGTCGCGGAGCCGGAACTCGATGAAGTTGCGGTCGAAGTCCGGGCCGGTGCCGTAGCGGCCGTGGCCCGAGTACCAGGCGGCGTCACCCGTCGCCATGCCCTCGCGGAAGGCGGCGGCCGCCGCCGCGCCGCCTCCGGCGACCTCGTTGGACACGACGCGGACGATCGAGTGGATGGCGCGACTCTCGCCGGCCGGCGGCGCGTAGGTGAACGCGTTCTCCTTGACGAAGAAGCGGCCGGTGGCGGAGTCGGCGAGCGGGCGTCCGGCCGCGGCGAGCAGCTCGGCGGCCTTCTTCGTGTCCTCCGTGTAGCCGCGCTTCTCGATCGCCTCGATGACGGCCGTGGCCACCATGCGCGTCTCGGCGGCGTTGTTCTCCTTGACCGCGGACTCGAAGTAGCCGACGCCGAACGTGACGTCGAGGACGCCGTCGCGGAACAGCTCGGCGTAGCGCAGCGTGCGGCCCTTGCCGCCCCACGGCTTCTCCGCGGCGCGCAGCGCCTCCGTGACCTCGGTGGCGGTCATCGTGCGCCACGAGTCGTTGCCGAACGCCTCGCTGAGGCTGACCTCGGTACGGGCGCCGGGATCGCCGTCGACGTTGAGGTTGTAGAGGTTGAGGCGCGCCAGCTCGCGCTGGATGGTGCGGACCTCGTCCTCGCTCCAGGCGCCGATCCCGGCCACCGGGGCGGCGGGCACGTCGCCCTCGGAGGTCATCGTGACGCGGCGCTGCAGCAGGCGGCCGACCGCGGCGTTGCCGATGCTGCGCTGCAGCGCGAGGAGGCCGGGGGCGCTCAGGGTCGGGAACGGGACGAGGGCGCCCTGTGCCGGTGCCGCGGCGACGTCGTCCGTCGTGGCCTCGACGGCCGCCTCGCTCTCATGCACCGGCATCCGAGCGATCCTATGGGGCCGCCCAGCGTCCGCGCCAGGGGCGAGTGGGCAGGCGTCCGGGCGGATCCGCCCGCGAGCGCTCGGCTACCGCTCCTCCAGCCACTCCTGGGCGGCCTCGCGGCGCTCGGGCGGGCCGCCAGAGGCGATCCGCTCGAGGGCCGCGCGCCACTCGGGGGTCCGGCGCTGGTTGCGCAGCGCCCGCCAGGCGAGGCCCGCGACGTCGGCGTCGGGGTCGGCGATCAAGGGCTCGAGGGCCGCGACGTGGCGTTCGTCGGGGAGCAGGTGCATGAGCCGCGCGGCCGTCAGCCGCGCGCGGGCGTCGGCCGAGCGGGCGAGCCGGGGCGCGGCCTCGACCCCGCCGCGCGCCACCATCTCGCGCACGAGCGGCGACCGCCCCTCCTCGTAGCTCTGCTCGTAGCTGTCGACCAGCTCGATCAGGGCGGCGTCATCGTCCACGGGCGGCATGTTCGCCGATGTCAGAAGTCGGGCTCGGCCTCGACGCCCGCGTGCCGCCGCAGCGCGTCGAACGCGAGCTCGGGCGAGTAGCCGCGGCGGACGAGGATGCCGAGCGCGCGGTCGCGCTCCGCGCGCGTCTCAGGCGGTTGCCGGCAGCGCCGCCGCAGCAGCTCGAGCGCCGCCTCCAGCTCCTCCTCCGGGTCCTGGCCCGCGAGCGCAGCGTCGACGTGGTCGCGGTCGACCCCGAGCTCGCGCAGCCGCCGCGCGATCCGCTCCGAGCCCCAGCCGTCGAGGCGCCGCCGGTCCTCGGCGAAGCGCTCGGCGTAGCGGGCGTCGTCGAGGTAGCCGAGCTCGATCAGCTCCGTGACCACCCGGTCGGCGATCGCCGGCTCGACCCGCTTGCCCAGCAGCATCCCGCCGATCTCGTCGATCGTCCGGTCGCGCTTGTTGAGCGCGCGCCAGGCGAGCGACTTGGCCCGCTCGTAGGGATCTGCCTCGCGGGCGCTCCACGCGTCCGGCTCGAACGGGCCGGACTCCGGCGGCCCCCAGCGGTCCATGCCAGGCGGCGGGCTAGGCCGCCTCGACAGCCTCGGCCGCGGCGACCGGCGGCGGCACGTCGGCCTCCGCGTCGCGGTCGATCGGCTTCACGAGGTCCTGGCCGATGCCGAGCGCCTCGTAGACCTTGCCCTCGATCTCCTTCGCGATCTCCTGGTGCTCGTCGAGGAACGCCTTGGCGTTGTTGCGCCCCTGGCCGAGCCGCTCGGAGTCGTAGGAGAAGAACGAGCCGGACTTGGCGACGATGTTGTGCTCGATCCCGAGGTCGAGGATGCAGCCCGAGGTCGAGATGCCCTTGCCGAACTCGATGTCGAACTCCGCCTGGCGGAACGGCGCCGCGACCTTGTTCTTGACGACCTTCACGCGCACCCGGTTGCCGACCGCCTCGGTGCCGTCCTTCAGCGTCTCGATGCGGCGGATGTCGAGCCGCTGCGACGAGTAGAACTTCAGCGCGCGGCCGCCCGGCTGGGTCTCCGGCGAGCCGAACATGACGCCGACCTTCTCGCGGATCTGGTTGACGAAGAGGCACAGCGTCTTCGTGCGGTTGAGGTTGCCGGCCAGCTTGCGCATGGCCTGGGACATCATCCGCGCCTGCAGGCCGACCGTCTGGTCGCCCATCTGGCCCTCGAGCTCCGCGCGCGGCGTCAGCGCCGCCACGGAGTCGACCGCCACCACGTCGACCGCGCCCGAGCGCACGAGCATGTCGGCGATCTCCAGCGCCTGCTCGCCGTAGTCGGGCTGCGAGACCAGCAGCTCGTCGATGTCGACCCCGATCTGCTGCGCGTACAGGGGATCCATCGCGTGCTCCGCGTCGATGAACGCGCACACGCCGCCGAGCTTCTGCGCCTCGGCGAGCACGTGGTAGACGAGCGTCGTCTTACCGGATGACTCCGGCCCGTAGACCTCGACGATGCGGCCGCGCGGCATGCCGCCGATGCCGAGCGCGAGGTCGAGCGACAGCGCCCCGGAGGGGATCGCCTCGACGCGCACCTGCGCGCCCTCGTCACCCATCCGCATCAGCGTGCCCTTGCCGAACTGGCGCTCGATCTGGGTCAGCGCGCCCTGCAGGGCGACGTCGCGGGCCTTGGCGCCCGCGGCGTCCGTGGCGTGGTTGCTCATGTGGGCGTGCTCCTCATCAAGCTTGCAAGTCGAACCGCCGGATCGGCACAGGCGGTGGACGGTGCAAGCTACGTGGGGCGCCGGACGGAAGAAAAGGCCGTTCTGTGCCGAAATTGCGCCCGCTTCGCCACAGCTCCGCCCGCCACCGGCCGCGGCGGCCCGGCCCGCAGCCGCCCGCGCACGCGGCGGCCGCCGAGCCGCCCGCTGACCACGCCGCGCGACGAGATGCGCACCCGCCCCGCCGCCGCCGGCCCGCCCGAGATCCGCAGCCGCGCGCTCCCGCGCCGCGGCAGCACGCCGCTCACGCGCACGCCGGGGACGACGCGCAGGCGCCGCAGCACGATCGACCGCCGCTGCAGGCGGAACGTCCCGCCGCGCAGCCCGGCGCCCGACAGCGGCGAGGCGAGCGCCGGCGACAGCGCGAAGGTCAGGTCGTCCAGCGTGACGTCGAGCGCGCCGAGCGTGCGCCCGCGCCGGCCGGGCACGCCGGCCACCGGCGCGACCTGCCGCAGCGACGTCGGCGGCACGCCGACGGCGGGCACGCAGCGTCGCCACGCGCGGGCACGGCCGGGTCGCGGGCCGCCCGCGCAGGAACGAGACGAGCCGGCGCACGCCGCAGCGCGACGGGTCCCCGCCCACCACCGCGTGCCCGACGCCCGGCACGACCACCCGCGGCGCGCCGTGCAGCGCCGCCGCGACCCGCTCAGAGCTCGCCGGCGGCGTGCGCAGGTCCTCTCCCCCCTGCAGGATCAGCGACGGCACCGCCGGGTACGCGCCGCCCGTGGCCGGGGCGGGCGTCGCCTCGGGCCAGCGCAGGCAGAGGTCGATCTCGTCGGCGCGCGCCTCCTCGAAGCCGAACGGGAAGAACGCGCCGGGGCCGAGCCGGTCGGCCTCCGCGCGCGCCCGGGCGACGCGCTCGCCGAACGGCGCGCCGCGCGGCCACGGCAGCGGCGTCTCCTCGCACACGGTCGCGTAGCGCGCGGCCGAGAAGCTGCGCGGCTCGGGCAGCGAGGCGAGCCTCGCGGCGCTGTCGGCGAGGCGCAGCAGCGGCGCCGGGTCGCCGTTGTCGAGCGCGGCCCGCACCGCGGCGGGGATGCCCGCGCGCAGCGCCGGGTTGTAATCGGAGTCGAACATCAGGTCCGCGAGCCCGAGCGCGGTCAGCGTCGCCGGCCGCCGGCGCCCGCGCAGCCCGTAGACGACACCGCGCTGCGGCGCGCTCCGCAGCCGCGCGACCAGGCGGGCGAGGTCGCCTCCCGGATCCGCGCTCACGCCCCGGCA